>CAXSAZ010000033.1:0-41441 GCA_964235485.1 uncultured Acetobacteraceae bacterium
CTCGCCGTAGGAGCTGCCGAGGAACGGCGCCAGCATCCGGCCGCGCAGCGACGGGTCGGGCGGGTCCCAGTCGATGTCGAAATACTCGGCATACGGGCTGGCGCGGCCCCATTCCAGCACGTCCAGCCACCAGCCGTTGTCGTTGCCGCCGACGCCCATGTGGTTCGGCACGATGTCGAGGATCAGGCCCATCTCCTGCGCGCGGAGCGCCGCCACGAGCCGGCGCAAGGCCTCCTCCCCGCCGAGCTCCGGGTTGATCGTGTCGTGGTCCACGATGTCGTAGCCGTGCGTCGATCCGGCGCGCGCCGTGAGCAGCGGGGACGCATACAGATGGCTGACGCCGAGCCGGGCGTAATACGGCACCAAGGCCGTCGCGTGGTCCAAGGTGAAGTCGCGGTGGAACTGCAGGCGGGCGGTCGCGGAAAGAGGCTTCATTTGGGCTTTCTGGCGTCGGCAAGCCCGGCAAGCCGGGCGGTCACCGCAGGGGTGTCGAGCAGGGCGCCGGCCAAGCCGGGCAGGCGGCGGCGCCAGTTCGGGTGCTCATCGAGCGTGCCCGGCAGGTTCGGCTGCTCGGGAAGCGCCAGGGCATCCTCAAGCGGCAGCACCGCCACGTCGCAGGCGGCGCCGCCGATGTGGCGCGCGGCGGCGTCGGCGATCCGGTCCGATTGGTCCGGACCCGGCAGGTCCGCCTGCGCCGCGCCGCTGTCGAGCATCGTGTCCCACAGCGCCGCACGGTCTCGCGCGCGGAGGTGCTGCTCGTGCTGCTGGTTCGCCTCGTCGCCCAGCAGTCCCAGCCGGCCCCGCCATTCGAGGTCGCGCCCGGCCCACCAGCCGGCGACGGTCGGCAGGTCGTGCGTGCTGGTCATCGCCGTGGCACCCTTGGTCCAGATGCGCGGCGAGGTGAAGCGGTCGTGGTGCTTCTCGAACCACAGCACGCGCATACCGAGCATTCCAGCCTGCTCAAGCCGGTCTTGGAACCCCTCCGGAATGGTGCCGAGGTCCTCCGCCAGCACGATGGCGCGGTGACGGTGCGACTCCAGCGCGATGAGCCGCAGCATGTCCTCGATGGGAAAGGAGATATAGGCGCCGTCCGCCGCCGAACCGCCGTCCGGCACGACCCAAAGCCGGGCCAGGCCGAGCGCGTGGTCGATGCGGACCCCACCGGCGTGCCGCATCGTGCTGCGCAGCATCTCCAGGTAGGCGCCGAACCCGTTTAGCACGAGGCCGCGCGGCGAGAACGCCGCCAAGCCCCATTTCTGGCCCTGCGGGCTGAGCAGATCCGGCGGCGCCCCGACCGAAAGGCCGAGCAGGGTCTCCGCCTGCCGGCTCCAGCAATGGCTGCCGCCCGAGTCGGCGCCCACGGCGAGGTCGGCCACCAGGCCGATGGGCATACCGGCGTCGCGCGCCGCCTGCTGCGCCGCCGCCATGCTGAGGTTGGCCCGCCATTGCATGAAGGCGTGGAAGGCCACCTCCGGGGCATGGGCGGCGGCGAACTCGGCGACGGCGGGGTTGCCGGGGCTGCGGTGTTGCTCGGGCCAGTCCCGCCAATGCCAGCGGGTCGGGTCGGCGCCGAAATGGTGGGCGTGCAGCGCCTCGAACCGGGCGTGCGTTTCCAGCGTGTCGCCCTGTTGCGCGCGGTAGGCCACCAGTTCGTCCAGAGTCGCCGGGGAAGCGGCGTCGAACATGGCGCGGAGGGTGGACAGGCGCTTGCGCGTGGCGGCGGGCCAGTCGATGAAGTCGGCGGCTTCGAGCCGCTGCGTTTCGGCGTCCGGAGGCACGTCGAGCCGGGTGTGCAGCACGTTCAGCAGCATACGGCTGGACGGCGAGTATGGGCTGAAGCGGTCCGGATCGGCGGAGAACTGCGCATGGACCGGGCTGATGGCGAGGCCGGCCGCCCCGTGCGCCGCGGCGGGGCGGAGCAAATCCTCCAACGCGCCGAAATCCCCGAGGCCGGCATCGCCGGGCCGGCGCAACGCATAGAGTTGCGCGGCCAGCAGCCAAGGCCGGGCGCCCGGCGCCGCATCCTCCACCGTGAAGCAGCGCCGCGGCGCCACCGCCAGCACCGTTTCCTGCACGCCCAGCGTCAGCCGGTGATACCCGGGCACGTCGATGGCCGGCAGCACGGCGGCGCCGTCGCGCTCCTCGGCCGTACCTTCGTGGAGCGTCCCGTCCTCCAGCACCAGACGGAAGCGGGCCGGCGCGATGCCGAGCGTGACCGGCTGCCCAACTTCCGCCGTCACCAGCGGCGGCAGGGCCGAGGAGCCTTCGTCGACGGCTGCGAGGCTCGCTTCCAGATCGGCCGGCGTCGCAGACGGCAGCCCGAGCGCCGCCAGCACGGCGTGCAGCGTGTCCGGCGCGACATCGTGCCATTCGCCGTGCACGTCCTTCCAGCGCGGCGAGACGCCGGCGTGTTCGGCAAGCCGGAGCAGCGCGTCGTCGGTCATCCCGGCATGACCTGCACGACGATGCTGCCGGGCGGCATCGTGGCGGCCGTGCCGGGCGGGTGGGCAAACACGATGTTGCCGGACGACACCCCGGACGACGCCTGCTGTCCCAGGTTCAAGGTGATCGCTAGCCGCTCGCCGGTGCCCAGCCGCCACGCGGCCTGCACAGCGCCAGGACCGATCGCCTCCGCGCCCAGGCTGCGGCAGCCCGGGATGCCCGGCACGACGTGCTTGCGCCGCAACGCGAGCAGGTCCTGCATAAAGGCGAAGGCGGCGGGGTCGGCCTTGTCGGCCACCGAAGCGTCAAACGTCGAGGGCGCGTTGGGGTCGGGGATCGCCGCACGCCGCGCCTCGTCCTGGAACGCCGCGAAGTGCTTGAACTCGGCACGCCGCCCTTCCCGCACCAGCTTGGCCAGGTCCTCGTTGTGGCTGGTGAAGAACAGGAACGGGTTGCGGGCGGCGTATTCCTCGCCGGTGAACAGCATGGGCACGAACGGGGACAGCAACAGCAGCGCGGTGGCGGCACGCAAAACCTGCGGGTCGGCCAAGGTCGTCAGGCGGTCGCCCATCGCGCGGTTGCCGATCTGGTCGTGGTTCTGCAGGCACATGACGAAGGCCGTGGTCGGCAGATGCCCGCTCGGCTCGCCGCGCGGGCGGCCGAGGTGGGGGGACACCTGGCCCTGGTAAGCGAAGCCGTCGGCCAAGCACTTCGCCAGGAGCGATGTCGCGTCCTGGAAGTCCTCGTAATAGCCCTCGCTTTCCCCGGTCACCAGGACGTGCATGCAATGGTGGAAGTCGTCCGCCCATTGCGCGTCGAAGCCTTCCGCCTCCGGGCCAGTGCGGAGCAGGGCCGCGCGGTTGTTCTCGTGTTCCAGAACCAGATGCACCTGACGGCCCGGCTCAACCGTCGCCCGGATCGTATGGGCGAGGTCGCGCAGGAAGCTTTCCTCGGAGATGGCGTGCACCGCGTCGAAGCGCAAACCGTCGAAGCGGTACTCCATCAGCCAATACAGCGCGTTCTGGGTGAAGTAGTCGCACACCTCTGGCCGCCTGAAGTCGATGGCGGCGCCCCAGGGCGTCGTGATGTCCTCGCGGAAGAACGGCTTCGCGTAAGCGTGCAGATAAGCGCCGTCGGGGCCGAAGTGGTTATACACCACGTCCAGCATCACCATCAGCCCAAGGCCGTGCGCGTCGTCAACCAGCGCCTTCAGCTCGGCCGGGGTCCCGTAGGCGGTATCCGGCGCGAAGGGGAGCACGCCGTCATAGCCCCAGTTGCGTCCGCCGGGGAAATCGGCGACCGGCATGATCTCGACGGCGGTGACGCCGAGCTTCTGCAGCTCCGGCAGCCGCTGCCGGATGCCGGAAAAGCCGCCCATGGCGCCGGCATGGGCTTCATACACCACCGCTTCGTGCCAGGGCCGGCCCTGCCAATCGTTGCGCCACTCGTAGTCGTGGGGGTCAACGACGACGCTGGGATCGTGCACGTCGGGCGCTTGCAGCCGGGACGCCGGGTCCGGCACGGCCAAGCCGTCCGGCAAGCGATACCGGTAGCACGTGCCCGGCGGCGCCGCGAGCGTCGCCTCGTGCCATCCGCCCTCCTGCGCCCGCATCGGCTGCGGTTCCTGCCCTTCGATGTCCAGCGAAACGGTTTCGCTCGACGGCGCCCACAGCCGGAAGCGTGTCTGGCCGTCCGGGAGCAGCGTCGCGCCGAACGGGAGGGGGTGGGCGTGGTGCATGGGTCATGCCTGCAGGATGAGCGTCGCCAAAGGCGGCAGTGTCAGGGAAAGCGAGGCCAGGTGCCCGTGCGAGGGCACCGAATCAGCCTGCAACGCGCCGCTGTTGCCAACGTTCGATCCGCCGTAGCCCGATGCGTCGGTATTCAGCACTTCCTTCCACGCGCCGTTATGCGGCACGCCGATGCGGTAGCCGTAGCGCGGCACCGGGGTGAAGTTGCAGATGACCAGCGCCGCCGGGCCGCCATCGGTCGGCAGCCGCAGAAAGGCGAACACCGAGTTGGCGCTGTCGCCCACCACGACCCATTGAAAGCCGCTGGAATCGCAGTCGCCCTGGTGCAGCGCGGGCATCCGGCGATAGGCCCCGTTCAGGTCGCGCAGCAGCGCCTGCATCCCAGCGTTCGGCGCTTGGTCCAGCAGGTCCCAGTCCAGGCCGGTGTCGTGGTTCCATTCCCGGTCCTGCGCGAACTCGCCGCCCATGAACAGCAGCTTCTTGCCGGGGTAGGTCCACATGAAGGCGAAGTAGGCGCGCAGGTTGGCGAACTTCTGCCAGGGGTCGCCGGGCATCTTCCGGATCAGCGAGCCTTTGCCATAGACCACCTCGTCATGCGACAGCGGCAGGGCGAAGCGCTCGGAGAAGGCGTACACCAGGCCGAAGGTGATCTCGTCGTGGTGGTAGCGGCGGTTGACCGGATCCTCCTGCATGTAGTGCAGGGTGTCGTGCATCCAGCCCATGTTCCACTTGAAGTCGAAGCCGAGGCCGCCCTCGTCAGCCCGCCGGGTGACGCCGGGCCAGGCGGTGCTTTCCTCGGCGATCAGCAGCGCGCCGGGGCAGCGTTCCCCGACGGCGCGGCTGAGTTCCTGCAGGAACGCCACCGACTCCAAGTTTTCCCGCCCACCATACTTGTTCGGTACCCACTCGCCGGCATTGCGGCTGTAGTCGCGATACAGCATGGAGGCCACGGCATCCACGCGCAGCCCGTCCGCGTGGTAGTGCTCCAGCCAGAACAGCGCGCTGGCGATCAGGAAGCCGCGCACCTCGTTGCGGCCGAGGTTGAAGATGTAGGTGTTCCAATCCTGGTGAAAGCCTTCGCGGGGATCGCCGTGCTCATAAAGCGGCGTGCCGTCGAAGCGGGCGAGGCCGTGCGGGTCGGTCGGAAAGTGCGCCGGCACCCAGTCCAGGATGACCCCGACCCCCATCAGGTGGCAGCGGTCCACGAAGTTCGCGAAGGCTTCGGGCGGGCCGAGGCGGGAGCTTGGCGCGAACTGGCCGAGCGGCTGGTAGCCCCAGGAGCCGCCGAACGGGTGCTCCATGATCGGCAGCAGCTCGATGTGGGTGAAGCCCATGCCGGCGCAGTACGGCGTCAAGCGGTCGGCCAGCGCCGCCCACCCGGCGCCGCCTTCAAGCGACGCGGGCAGCCAGGACGCGGCGTGCACCTCATAGGTCGAGATCGGCGCGGAGGGCGACTGCGCCGCCGCCCGGCGCTGCATCCAGGCCGCGTCGGTCCAGCGCCAATCCGCGGCGGAGGCGACGATCGAGCCGGTCCGCGGCGGCAGCTCGGCCGCCCAGGCGACCGGATCGGCCTTTTGCGGCAGCATCTCGCCGCCGGGGCCGAGCAGCTCGTACTTGTAGATCGCTCCGGCCCCGATGCCCGGGATGAACAGGTCCCAAACGCCGGCCCCGGCGTGCCGGCGCATCGGGTGGCGGCGGCCGTCCCAGAAGTTGAAATCGCCCACCACCGAAACGCGGCTGGCATTCGGCGCCCAAACGGCGAAGCGCACGCCGGCAATGCCGTCCATCTCGGCCGGGTGCGCGCCGAGGACGTGGCCGAGGTCCCGATGCCGGCCCTCGCCCAGCAGATGCAGGTCGAGCGGGCCGAGCGTCGGGGAAAAGGCGTAGGCGTCGGCCGTTTTGTACGGGCCGAGCGGCGTGTCGAACTGCAAGTCGTAGGGCACGCGCGCCGGGATGTCGCCGGCCCAGAACCCGTCGGGGTGGAGCAGTTGAAGGGTGCCGAGGACCTGCCCGTTGCCGCGGCCGATCACCACGCCGCCGCTGGCGCCCGGCAGGAACGCTCGGACGCTGCACCCGTCCGCCGTGTCGTGCGGGCCGAGCACGGCGAACGGGTCGCCGTGCCGGCCCTGCACGACCGCCTCGACCGCGCCTGCATCGGGCACGGTCATGCCGCTGCTTCCAGGGACAGCAAACGTTCGGCGATCCGATACAGGCCCCCCAAAGGAATGCCGATCCAGGTCGGGCGGTTCGCCGCCTCGTACTTGATCTCGTAGGCGGCCTTTTCGAGCAGGAACAGGTCGAGCAGCGACGGCTCCGCCTCGGGCGGCACCCAGCGCGGCTCGGCGGCGGCGAGCACGGCGCCGTAGGCCTCCAGGAACGACGCGGAGGCACGTTCCCGGAATTGCTGCAGGATGGCTTGGCGTCGCTCCGTTGCCGTTTCCGACGCGGCCACCCGGCCCGGCGCGGCTGCCGCGGCGGCGTAGTCGAAGGAGCGCAGCAGCCCCGCCACGTCGCGCAACGAACACGACTTGGCCCGGCGCTGCTCCATGGTGCGTGCCGGCTCCCCCTCGAAGTCGATGATGTAAGCGTCCCCTTGCACGACCAGCACCTGCCCCAAGTGGAAGTCGCCATGCACCCGGGTGTTGAGCGCGCCCTGGCCCTGCTGCGCCAGGCGCCCCGCGGCTTGGGACAACGCTTCCGCATGGTCCAGCAGGGTTGCGGCCTGATGGGCAGCGGTCGCGTCCGGCCATTCCTTCACGTCGCGCAGCATCCCCATCGCGCTCTCGATCTGCTCGACGGCACCGGCGGCCCATTCGGCAAGGATCGCGTCATCAACCGGCTCCGGACGGAACTCGGGCCGCTCCGTCGGCTGCGAGAGTGCCGCGTGCAGCTCGCCGAGCCGGGTGCCGATGTTGCGGGCGAACACCTCGTAGGCCGCGAAGATGTCGGTCGCCTCGGCTTCCGCGTCCTGGCCGCCCATCGCCGGCCCGATCAGCGCCGCCTCCTCGACCACGCGGGCGAGGTAGTCGAGCGTGTAGGTCCAGCCGTCGCCCTGGTTGCGGACGAAGCCCTGGGCGAGGCCCACCGTGTGCGGCGTGCCGTCCGCGCCGATGCGCACCACCTCGCCGAACAGCGGCGCAGTGTTGCCGAAGCCGCGCTCGGTCAGGTAGCCCGTCATCTCCGCTTCCGGGTGCACCCCGGCCAGCACGCGGCGCACCAGCTTCAGCACCAAAGCGTCGCCGACGATGAGGGACGAATTGGACTGCTCCGCCGACAACCGGCGGATTTCCGCGTCGTCGGCCAGGGTGAGCGTTGCCATCCGCGAGGTCGGGACGAAGCGCAGCTCGCCGTCGTCGAGCGGCACCGCCGCGCCGTCCCGGAGGCCGGCGATCATGCCGCGCGCCATGGCGTCCAATGCGAAGGCGTCCGTCAGGTAGCCGACCCGCGGCCCCCGGCGCACCCGGGTCAACGCAAGCTGCTGCGCCAGCGCGCCCGACATCTCGTCCTCCCAGGCGACGCCGAGCGGCAGCACGTAGCGCTCGGCGCGGCCGGGCAGGGCGGCCTCGACCTCCGCGAACATCACGCCGCCGCCGGTGCTGGGCAGGGGCGCGGCGTAGGCCAGGCGCACACCTTCCAGCCGCTCGGTCTTGGAGGCGAACCAGCGGCGCTTCGGCAGGTAGGCCGGCAGCGCTTCCCGCTCCAGCACGCCGCGGCCTTGGATGTTGAGGACGTCGGCGAGGCCCGCGCGCATAACCAAGGTTGCATACTCCGGTAGCGGTTCCGGCGGGGCCGCGTGCCAGGACGGCAACTGCGCCTCGGCTGCCAGGAGGAACCAAAAGAAGCCATAAGGCGGCAAGGTGAGCAGGTAGGTGAGCTGCCCAACCGGCGGGAACACCGAGCCGCCGACGATATCGACCGGCACACGCCCGGCAAAGGCCGACAGGTCCAGTTCCACCGCCTGGGCAGTGCGGGACAGGTTGCTGACGCAGAGGATAGCCTCGGTGTGCCCGTCCTCCGCCGTCCATTCGCGCAGGTAGGCGAGGATCTTGCGGTTGCCGGGATACAGGAAGCGCTGCGTGCCGCGGCCGAACGCCCGGTGGCGGCGGCGGACCGCCAGCATCCGCCGGGTCCAGTTCAGCAGGGAATGCGGGTTGGCCGCCTGCGCTTCGACGTTGATCGCCTGGAAGCCGGAGTTGGCGTCCATGATCGGCGGCAGCACGAGTTGCGCCGGGTCGGCGCGGGAAAAGCCGCCGTTGCGGTCCATGGACCATTGCATGGGCGTGCGAACGCCATCCCGGTCGCCCAGGAAGATGTTGTCGCCCATGCCGATCTCGTCGCCGTAGTAGATCACGGGCGTGCCAGGCATGGACAGCAGCAGGCCGTTCATCAGCTCGATGCGGCGCCGATCATGCTCCAAGAGCGGCGCGAGGCGGCGGCGGATGCCGAGGTTGATGCGGGCGCGGCGGTCGGCGGCGTAGGTGTTCCACAGGTAGTCGCGCTCGCCGGATGTCACCATCTCCAGCGTCAGCTCGTCGTGGTTGCGCAGGAACACCGCCCATTGGCAGTTGCCGGGGATTTCCGGGGTTTGCCGCATGATGTCGGTGATCGGGAAGCGGTCCTCCCGCGCGATGGCCATGTACATGCGCGGCATCAGCGGGAAATGGAACGACATGTGGCACTCGTCGCCCTCGCCGAAATACTGCTGGGCGTCTTCCGGCCACTGGTTCGCCTCGGCCAGCAACATGCGGCCCGGCGCGTAGCGGTCCATCTCGGCGCGGATCAGCTTCAGGACCGCGTGGGTTTCCGGCAGGTTCTCGTTGTTGGTGCCCTCGCGCTCCACGAGGTACGGCACGGCGTCGAGGCGCAGCCCGTCGATGCCGAGGTCCAGCCAGAACCGCATGATGGAGAACACGTCTTCCAGCACGGCCGGGTTGTCGAAATTGAGGTCGGGCTGGTGCGAGTAGAAGCGGTGCCAGTAGTACGCCCCGGCCACCGGGTCCCAGGTCCAATTGCTGGTCTCGCTGTCGATGAAGATGATGCGGGTGCCCGCATACTTCTCGTCGCTGTCGGACCACACGTAGCGCTCGCGCTCCGGGCTGCCCGGCGGGGCCAGGCGGGCCGCCTGGAACCAGGGGTGCTGGTCGGAGGTGTGGTTGATCACCAGTTCGGTGATGACGCGCAGCCCGCGGGCGTGCGCGGCCTCAATGAGGCGGCGCACGTCGTCCAGGTTGCCGTAGTCCGCGTGGACGCCCTGGTAGTCGGCGATGTCGTAGCCGTCGTCGCGCCGGGGCGAGGGGTAGAACGGCAGCATCCAGATCGCCGTGACGCCCAATTCCGCGACGTAATCCAGCTTCTCCATCAAGCCGCGGAAGTCGCCCACGCCGTCGTTGTTGGCGTCGAAAAACGATTTGAGGTGGAGCTGGTAGATGATCGCCTCCTTGTACCAGGAGGGATCATCGAGGGTGGGCAGGGTTTGGGCGGGGGCGGATGGGACAGGGCGCGCCGGGGCAGGCGGGGCTGCGGCGAGCGGGGCGTCCGGCATGAGGGAGGTGCTAATGATCGTTCTCACTCGGTTACGTTACGAATCCGCCAGATGGCGTAGGGCCGATCCGGCGTCAACGTGATGCGTTGCGTCCGGTCCGTCCAGCGGAACTGCCGCCCTCCGAGCAAATCGGTCACGTCGCAGGCCGCCGGGATAGCGAGCTCGGCGTATTGTGAGAACCGCGGGTCCATGCTGATTGCGATAAGCAAAACGTTGGATCGGTCTTTCGTCGCCTTCTCAAAAAACAGAACCTGGTCCCCGCTCGCCGGCAGGAAGGTGACGCCCAGGTGCGAATGCAGCGCCGGGTTGAGCCGGCGTATGGCGTTGAGTTCCGTGATCTCCGCCGCGATGTTGCCGGGCCGGTCCCATTCCCAGGCGCGGATTTCGTACTTCTCGCTGTCCAGATACTCCTCTTTGCCCGGCATCGGCGTGCCTTCGCACAACTCGAACCCGTTATAAACGCCCCACAAGCCCGACAGCGTGGCGGCCAGGGCGGCGCGGATCAGGAAACCGGGGCGGCCCGAGGTTTGCAGGAACACCGGGTTGATGTCCGGCGTGTTGACGAAGAAGTGCGGCCGGAAGAACTCCCGCGGCGGTCCCTGGGTCAGCTCGGTCAGGTATTCCTGGAACTCCGCCTTGGTGTTGCGCCAGGTGAAGTAGGTGTAGGATTGGGAGAAGCCGACCTTGGCGAGGCGGTACATCACCTTGGGCCGGGTGAACGCTTCCGCCAGGAAGATGGAGTCGGGGTAGCGGGCCTGCACCTCGGCGATCATCCATTCCCAGAACGGGAACGGCTTGGTGTGCGGGTTGTCCACCCGGAACAGGCGGACGCCCTGGCCGGCCCAGTACAGCACGGCATCGCGCAGCGCGTTCCACAAGCCGGGGACGGCGCCCGGCGCGTAGAAGTCGACGTTCACGATGTCCTCGTATTTTTTGGGCGGGTTCTCGGCGTAGCGGATCGAGCCGTCCGGCCGCCAGTTGAACCAATCGCGGTGCTGCTTCAGCCAGGGGTGGTCCGGCGAGCATTGGATGGCGAAGTCCATCGCAAGCTCCAGCCCATGCTCGGCCGCGGCAGCCCGCAGGTGCTGGAAATCCTCAATCGTCCCGAGTTCAGGGTGCAGCGCGTCGTGGCCGCCATCGGGCGAGCCGATGGCGTAGGGACTGCCGGGATCGTCCGGACCCGGCGTCAGCGTGTTGTTGCGGCCCTTGCGGTTGGTCCGGCCGATGGGATGGAACGGCGGGAAATACAGCACGTCGAATCCCATGTCGCGGATTCGCGGCAGATGGCGCTCCACGTCGGCAAAGGTGCCATGCCGGTTGGGATCGTCGCTCATCGAGCGCGGGAACACCTCGTACCATGAGGCAAAGCCCGCCGCGACCCGTTCGGCCTGCACGGGAATCGGGTCGAGCACCGCCGCGAGCGGGCGGTCGTCGGCGCTGGCCATCAGCGCGGCCACTTCGGGCGACAACAGGGTTTCCCGCTGCGCGTCCGCGTCCTGCTGGCCCAGGGTCTTGACGACCTCCGCCAGCGCCGCCTTGGCGGCGGACCCGGCCCGCGCCTCGGCTTGCGACACCAGCAAGGCTCCCTCCCGCAACTCCAGCGCGATCGGTACCCCGGCCGCGTGCTTCTTGGTCAGCTCGTCGGCGAAGGTGGCGTAGGCGTCGCGCCAAGCCTGCACCCTGTAATGGTGCACGCCAAGCTGCCGGAGCGGAAAGGCGGCCGTCCACCGGTCGTTGTTGAGCAGCCGCATCGGCACCTCGTGCCAATCCGTTTCGCCGGGGCCGCGCCAGTGCAGCATGACGGCCAGCTTGTCGTGGCCGTCGGCGATGACGTCGGCCTCGACCTCAACGAGGTCGCCCACGGTGCGCCGCGACGGGAACCGACCGCCATCGACGCAGGGCGAGGGCGCCTCGATGGCCAGGCGCGGCTGGCGGGCCGCCTGCTCGGCGCTGCTGGCCGGCTGCGGGCTGGGCGGCGGCAGGGCAGGGGCCGTGAACGCCATCAGGGCGCCCGGCGGCAGCAGCAGCGACGATGCCGGGTCGAACGCTTCGCCCGACGCCTCGGACAGCCACGGCCCGAACGACCCGGCGTCCGGCAGCACCGCCGCGCCGCTGACCGCGGCTGGCGCCGTGTCCGGGTTGAGCAGGTACAACGCCGCCTGCCCGGCCTGGCGCGCGTCGGCGGCATCCATCCGCAGCAGGGCCGTTACCGCCTGGCCGGAGCTGTAGAGCAAGCGGGCAGCCCCGGTGCCGAAGGCCGGCTGCGCCCGCAAAGCGTTCAAGCGCTTGACCTCGGCGCCGTCCTCGTCCGACAAGCGGCGCATCCAGCCATCGGCGAGCAACGCCGCCACGGCACCGGTGTGCTCGCCCGCGGGCGCGACGACGGGGGCGATGCGCCGGAGCAGGTCGAGCTCCCGCCAAAGCCAGTCGGCCTGCCCGTCCCACCACGGCAGCGAGCACGCGACGTAATCGACCGTGCCATCCGGCAGGCTCGCCACGCTGTCCCAGGCAAGGCCCGGCGTCCAAGCAAACAGGACCGCACCGGGGGCCAGCCCGCGCAAGCGGACCAGGAAAGGCGCGACGGACGCCGCCGGCAGACCGGCCAGCCCAAGCAGCCGCACGCCCGCCGCGCCGGCCGCCGTCAGATCCGCGACGCGCGGCGCCCACCACTCGGCGAGCCGCTCGGCGTCCTGGGCGTCCGTCACGGTGGCGATGGCGGCTTCGGCGCTCCTTGGCGGCTGCCGGGGGTCAACGGTGGGCGCCGGGGTCACGACGAACATCCCGGGCAGGCCGTCCCCGGCGGCGGCTCCGACGGGGATCTCGTCCACGTGGATATCAACAAGGAGCGACAGGCCGAGCGGCCGCGCCGCGGCAGCCCATGCGCCCAGGTCCGCCGGCGCCGCGGCAAGCAGCGCATGGTCGAACCCGAGCGAGGCCGCGCGGTCGAGGTCCGGACGCTGCGCGTCGCCATCCAGCAGGCAGATGCGGGGGGCGCGGGCCGGCGTCATCGAATGACCCGCGCGCAGGGGGGTGTGCATGGCTGTCACTCCTGGGTCGCCGGAGAATTGCTGCTGCATCGCGGGCGCAGGCACTTAGTTGCCGCGCCCGCCGGGTTTGATTGCCGACTGTTGGATGGCGCCGCCGTACCGGGGACGGCCGGCGGCTCCGTCAATCCAGGCGCACGCCCCCGGTCACGGCCTGGTAGGTCGCAATGGCGAGGGTGAGCGGCTCGAACGGCTTGGTGATGACGTAGGCGGGTTCGAGGTCCTCCCCGGTCAGAAGGCGCTCTGGATACGCGGTCACGAAGATGACCGGGGCGTAATGGTGCCGCATGATGCGCGCCACCGCCGAGCTGCCGTCGCCGCCGATCCCGAGGTTGATGTCGGCGAGGATCAGGCCGGGCTTGTGCAGCTCGGCAAGCTTCACCGCTTCGGCCTCGGTGGTTGCGACGCCCACGACATTGTGTCCGCAGTTCTGCACCAGCTCCTCGATGTCCATGGCGATGATCGGCTCGTCCTCGATGATGAGCACATCGGTCGCGGCACCAGCCCGCAGGTGGGCGCGCGCCTCGGCCAACTGGGTTTCCGCATCGCCTATGGGGAGCTGCACGATGGTGGCGGCGGCTTGGATCGGCACCTCCTCGAGCGAGGTCAGCAGCAGCAACTGGCGCTGGACCTGCGACAGGCCGCCTGTGAGGAAGTTGGTCTTGAGCGTGTTCAGGCCGTCGAACCGGCGCGTGATGGCGTGATACAGGCTGTGCCGGGCGTCGCCGAGCGCGGCTTGGCCGCCCAGCAGGTCGCGCAGGCTGTCCGCAACCATGGCGTCGCCCCGGCCCTGGTTCCCGGTGAGCGCGCGGGCGTAGCGGCGCGCATAGGGCAGCGCCCGAACCAGATCCTCGCGACATAGATTGGCCATGAGTCGTCCCTTTCATGCACAAGCGGCGTGCACTGATGCTGTGTGGACCGGATAAGCGGGATGAGGCGGGCAGTCGAGTTGATAAGTGATGCGCAGATGGACATAGCCGACGCCGACATCCGACGCCAAATCGTGGCGCTGCTGCCGGACCTCCGCGCCTTTGCGCGGTTCCTGCTGCGGGACCGTGCGGCGGCGGACGACGTGGTGCAGGACAGCATCGTGCGCGCCCTCGGCGCGATGGACCAGTTCCAGCCCGGCACCAACCTGAAGGCCTGGCTGTTCACCATCCTGCGCAACCAGTTCTACGAGCAGGCCCGCCGGCGCAAGCGGGAAGCGACCGCGCTGCAGGCGCGGTTCGAGGAAACGGAGGCCGCCGACCCGCAACAGGTCGCCCAAGCGGACATCACCGACCTGCAGCAGCTCATCTGGCGCCTGCCCCCCTCGCAACGGGAAGCGCTGCTCCTGGTCGGCGCCCAGGAGATGTCGCACGAGGAAGCCGCCGCCATCTGTGGTGTCCCGGTCGGCACCATGAAGGCGCGCTTGTCCCGGGCGCGCAGCGGATTGGCCGTGCTGATGGAGGGCAGCAAGGCCGATCCCGGCTGATCTGCTCACGGTCTCGTGATAAGAGCGGTGCAACGCCCGGCGATCCCCAGCCATTGGGTTCACACTGAGGCAAAAAGGCAGATCGATGACCCCCTCCTTCCACGACCAAGTGATCTCGATCCTTCCCAAGCTGCGCATCCAAGCGTTGGCACTGACGAGGAACCGTTCGGCCGCCGAGGATCTTGTCCAGGACGCCGTTTGCAACGCCCTGTCCGCCCATGCGAGCTTCATCCCGGGCACCAACTTCCCGGCGTGGATGCACCGCATCCTGCGCAACCGGTTCATCTCCAACCTGCGCAAGCGGCGCGACACCACCGACATCGACGATGTGCCGCAGTCCACCTTCGCGACCGAGGCGGCGCATGAGGACCGTCTGGCGCTCAAGGAGTTGGGCCGGGCGATGACCCGCCTGCCGGCTGACCAGCGGGAAGCCTTGCTGATGGTGGTGGTACACGGCATGAGCTACGAGGCGTTGGCGGAGGCGACGGGATGCGCCGTGGGCACGGCCAAAAGCCGCGTGTTCCGGGCGCGCCGGCAGCTTGAAGCGTGGCTGCTCGGGGAAACCGACGCAAAAGGTAAGGACCGCGTTGGCGCCCGTGCGACGCGCCTCCTTGAGGTGGGCCATGTCGGCGATGAGAACCCGGGCTTTGCCGCCGCGCCACGGTGATTGGACCCGTTCCCGCAATACCCGCTGAAACCCTTCTGATTGTTTTTGGTTAGAGGTGCGAGCTTCTGGGTTGGACGGGCATGAACCATTGCAGAATGACCCAGCGTAAGTCCAAGCAGCCGCAAGCATCGCGAAAGCAGGCCAAGCCCGTGGTTGCCGCGTTTGATGTTTGGCTGCATCGAGGCCTACATCAGCTTTATGATGATATTGCCCGGGAGCCGATCCCTGACGAGCTGCTCAAGCTGATTGAGGAAGATCGGAAGAAGTGATCTCATGCCGGTTTCGCAGACCGGTTGCAGAATGAGGCGCTGGTGGAAGGCGTGGAACACGCTTGCGATCCGCGTGTTCTGCGTTCACCTTGCGGCAACCCTGCCATTGCTCGCCGTGGCGTTGCCGACGGGATCGCTGGCCACCGTGCTAGGGGCTTGGCTGCTGGGACTGGCCGGCATGGGGGCGGCGGCCATGGTCCTGATATCGCGGCCATTGGCGTCGCTTCACGAGTCGGTGAGTCAGTGGCGGCCTGAAACGGTGTTCCGGCGGCGCCAGGACCCACAAGGGATGCTGGCCACGCGCGAACTCAGGCAACTCGCCGTGTCGTTCCAACGGGCGACGCTCACGTTGCACCGGCAGCAGAGCCGCCTCGCGGCGGCGATCGACCAGCAGGAACTCTTGATGCAGGAGATCCACCACCGGGTGAAGAACAACCTTCAGGTGGTGGCAAGCCTTTTAAACCTTCAGGCCAGCCGAATACGCCAGCCGGAGGCCCGGGCCGAATTCCAATCGGCGCGCGACCGGGTGCGGACGCTCGCGACCTTGCATCGCCATCTTTACGCCCATGGCGAGCTGCATACGATCAACATGCGGGAGTTCCTGATCGAGCTGTGCAGCCAATTGTTCCAGGCGATGGGCGAAAAAGCTGGGGAGCGGCTGCGGCTGGAGATCGAGGCCCCGGAACTCAAGATGTCGAGCGACCAAGCCGTCCCCCTTGCGCTCATCGTCACCGAGGCTGTCAGCAATGCGGTGAAGTATGCCTTCCCCGGCGGACGGCGCGGCAGCATCTCGGTTTACCTGACAGCCGACCGCGACCACGCCGAGCTTGAAATCTTCGACGATGGCGTCGGCATCCCCGCCGGCCGGGTGGAAACCGAGGCCGGGACCCGCGACGGCATTGGCATCCAGTTGATCCGGGGCTTCGCCCGGCAACTCGGCGCCACCCTGCAGGTCGAGGAAGGCCATGGCACCCGATACAAGATCCACCTGCCGCTGCAGCGCAAACGCCTTGACGGCCCCCTGCTCGGCACGCTGGCCAGCAAGTCGCCGGCATAGCCGCATCTTGCGCGGATGACGGGCACACGGCACATCCATATCAAGATGGAGTGTGGCGAATGGATTCCAGCTTGCAGCAAGCCCTCCCGCAATGGCGCCAGCACCTGCATCGGCATCCCGAGCTGTCGCTCCAGGAACGGGAAACCGCGGCCTTTGTTTGCAGCACGCTGGCCAGCCTCGGCGTTCCCTTCACCGCCGGCGTGGGCGGCCATGGCGTCGTCGCGACGCTGACGCGCGGGCCGTCCAACCGCAGCGTCGGGTTGCGCGCCGACATGGACGCCCTGCCCATCACCGAGACGACGGCCCTGCCCTATGCGTCCGAGACGGCCGGCGTGATGCACGCTTGCGGCCATGACGGCCACACCGCCAGCCTGCTGGGCGCGGCGGCCTTGCTGGCGCGGGACGCCGATTGGTCGGGCACCGTCCATTTCGTGTTCCAGCCCGCCGAGGAAGGCTATGGCGGCGCGCGGAACATGCTGGCCGACGGCTTGTTCGACCGGTTCCCGATGGAGCGCATCTTTGGCTACCACAATTGGCCCGGCCTTGAGGCTGGAACCGTTGCCGTGCACGACGGCGCCGTGATGGCGGCCGGCTCGCGGGTTCAGATCACCGTGGACGGACATGCCGGGCACGCCGCGATGCCGCATCTTTCGCGTGATCCCTTGCTCGCCTCCGCCCATCTCCTGGTGGCGCTGCAATCAGTGGTATCCCGCAACGTGGACCCGCTTGAATGCGCGGTCGTCTCGATCTGCACGATGAACGCCGGGGTGGCATCGAACCAGATCCCGAGCCGGGCCGTGCTGTCCGGCACCCTCCGCACGCACCGCCCGGCGGTCCGTGACCTCGTTGAAGCCGGCATCCGCCGCGTGGCGGCGGGGATCGCCGCGAGTTCCGACGTGGCGGTCGAGGTCGATATCCAGCATGGCATATGCGCCACGGTGAACACGCGGGCGGAGGCAGACCTCGCGGCTGCTTGCGCCGGCGCGTTGGGCCTGCCCGTGCGGCGGGACATGCCGCCCAGCATGGCAGGCGAGGACTTCGGCTGGTACCTGGAGCAGAAGCCGGGCGCGTTCGCCTGGATCGGCAACGGCCCGACCCGGCCCGGCGGCGAGCTGCACAACCCTGGCTACGATTTCAACGACGCCATCCTGCCGGTCGCTGCCGAGTGGCTGGCGGCGACGGCCCGCCGGGCGCTGGCGTCCTAGCGGCGGCAACGGGCGGGAGCGGGAAAGCGCGGTGACAACTCTGCCAAAGCCCGGCCGTGCCTGGATGACGCGCAACATAGCTGCGGGTCGGCGGGCGGTTCGGCCCGTGGCGATGCTCGGCGTGCTGGGAACGCTGGCAGCCATCGGCCAGGCGTGGTGCCTCGCGCGGCTGTTGGCCGATGCGATCACGATGGACCCCTTGCAGCCCGGCGCGTCGGAGGCGCCATGGGCGTTGTTGTTCGCCGGGTTGACGATGTTGCGGGCCGTTTTGCTGGTCGTGTCGGATGATTTCTCGTTCACGGCCGGGGTGGCGGCGCGGCGGCGGCTGCGCAGCGACCTGTTCGTCCGCTTGTTCGGCGCGGGACCAGGTTTCCTCCGCGGCGCGCGGTCCGGCGAGCTTGCCGCCCTGGCGGTGGACCGCATCGAGGCGTTGGAGGGCTTGTTCGCCCGTTGGCTGCCCGCGTCGGTGCTGGCGTTGGCGTCGCCGCTGCTGGTGGGGCTTGCGGTGCTGCTGGTCGATCCCTGGGGCGCGTTGATCCTGGGGGCGGCCGGGTTGCTGGTTCCGGTCGGGATGGCGCTGGCGGGGCTGGGCGCGGCGGCGGCGTCGCAGCAGCAGTTCGTGGCGATGGGCCGGCTGCAGGCCCGCTTTCTCGACCGGGTTCGCGGCGTCGCCACCATCGTGCTCGCCGGCCGCGCCGAGCAGGAAGCGCAGCGCCTGCAAGCGGCGGCGGACGACCTGGGCCACCGGACGCTCCGGGTGCTGCGGGTCGCGTTTCTGTCGTCGGCGGCGCTGGACTGCGCCGCGGCGGCTGCCTTGGTGCTGCTGGCCGGGCGTTACGCGGCGGTATGGCGCAACGGGGCCAGCCCGGTGACGGCAATCTTCGTGCTGGTGCTGGTGGCCGAGTTTTTCGCGCCGCTCCGCGCCTTTGCCGCTGCCTACCAGGACCGCTTGCAGGCCGGGGGAGCGGCGGAGCAGTTGGCGGGCTTGCCGGAATTGCCGGAGGCTGCCGGGGCGCCGCCGCAAATCCGCACCGTGGCGGCCACGGGCGTGACGGTCGCCTTCCACGATGTGTGCTTCACCTGGGACCCGTCGCGGGGCGCCGTGCTCGACGGCTTGAGCTTCCGGGTGCCCGCCGGGGAAACGACCGTGCTGGTGGGGCCGTCCGGCGCCGGCAAATCGACCGTGATCGAGCTGCTGCTGGGCTTTGTGCGTCCGGACAGCGGGCGCGTCACCCTGAACGGCGCCGACATCGGCACGATCGTGCCTTCGGCCCTCGCCCGCATGACGGCGTGGATCGGACAGCGCCCGGTGCTGTTCGCCGGCAGCATCCGCGACAACATCCGCTTCGGGCGGGAGGACGCGACCGACCGGGAGGTGGAGGACGCCGCCCAGGCTGCGGGCATCGGATCCTTCGCGGCGGCGCTGCCCGAAGGGTTGGACACGCCCATCGGGGAGGGCGGCTATGGCCTGTCCGGCGGCCAGGCGCAGCGCGTCGCCATTGCACGGGCCTTTGTCCGCAACGCCCCGCTGCTGCTGCTCGATGAGCCGACGGCGCACCTCGACCCGGCGACCGAGGCGGATGTGCTGGACAGCCTGCGTCGGCTGGCGCTCGGGCGCACAGTGATCCTGGCCAGCCACTCGGCGGCGGCGCACGCTTTCGGGGGCCGGACGCTGGAATTGTCCGAGGGCCGGACACGGCCGGTCCAAGGCGTGGCATGACGACCCGGCGCGGCCTGGGCGCGCTGCTGCCCATCCTGGCGCTTTGGCGCGGTTATTCGGGGTGGCTGCTGGCCGGGTTGCTGGCGTCCTTGCTGACGGTTGCCGCCAGCGTGGCGCTTGCGACCGCGGCCGGCGGCATGGCGCTGCGTCCCGTGACAGGGACGGAGGCCGCCGGGCTGGCGGCGCTGTTGTTCCTGCCGAGCGTGGTGCGCGGGCTGGGCGTGGCCCGGGTCGTGTTCCGCTACGGCGAGCGTATGCTGACCCACGCCGCCACGTTCCGGGCCTTGGCGGGCCTGCGCGTTTGGCTGTTCCGCGGCCTGGCCCGGCAGTCGTCGGGCGGGCTTGGCTTCATGCGTTCGGGCGACGCGCTCGGCCGGGTGGTCGGCGATGTCGAGGCGTTGGATGGCCTGTACTTGCGGATCATCGTGCCCGGCGTTGCGGCCATGCTGCTGTTGCCGGTGCTTGTCGGCATTCTGGCGCCGGGTCATGCCGGGGCGGCATTGCTGGTTGGCGGCTTGTTCCTGCTTTCGGCCATTGTCCTGCCCTGGGTGGCGGCTCGGCTGACCCTGGATGCGGGCGGGCGGCTGGCGGAAACCTCGGCCGGGCTGCGGTCTGCGGTTTTGGACGCCATTGACGGCATCCGGGAGGTGCGGGCCTACGGCGCGGAAGGCCGCATGTTGGCGGCAGTCCAGGCGCGGGAAGCCGCGCTGTTTCAAGCGCAGCGCCAGGTGAGCCGCCGCGCGTCGTGGGCGCAGGCGGCGGCGTTCGCCTGTAGCCAAGCGGCGTTGTTGGTCGTGCTGCTGTCGCCCGGGGTCGCGCCCGGCGCGGTGGTCGCCGGGCTGTTCCTGACTTTGGCGGCGTTCGAGGTGGTGGGCGGGATGCCGCGCGCCGGCGCCTTGGCCGGCTACGCGGCGGCGGCGGCGGGTCGCATCACCGGGGCCGCAACCGGGGCCGGCGCGGGCGATCCCCCCGATCCGGCGCCGCTGCCCAGCGGCACCTCGCTGCGGTTCGAGGGCATCGGCTTCCGCTGGCGCCCGGACCGCCCGGCCGTGATGGACAGCCTCACGTTGGACATTCCGGCCGGCAGCCGGGTGGCGATCCTGGGGCCGTCCGGCTCCGGCAAATCGACCCTGGCCGCATTGGCGCTCAAGGTGGCGGCGCCCCAAGCCGGGCGCGTGCTGCTGGGCGGCGTCGATGTCGCGCACCTCCGTGCGGAGGACGTGCGGTCGCGCATCGCCTGGCTGAGCCAGGACACCCATCTGTTCAGCGACACGGTGCGGGCCAACCTGGCGCTGGCCCACGACGACGCGACCGACGCCGAGCTTTGGGCCGCGCTGGACCGGGCCGGGATTGCCGACACGGTGCGCGGGTTTCCGGAGGGGCTCGACAGTTGGATCGGCGAAGGCGGGCTGCAGGTCTCGGGCGGGCAGGGGCGGCGGCTGGCGCTGGCCCGGGCGCTGCTGTCGCAGGCGCCGATCTTGATCCTGGACGAGCCGGCGACGGGGCTGGACTTCGCCACCGAGCGCGCATTCCTCCTGACGCTTAATGACGTGGCCCCCGGTCGGACGGTGATCCTGATCGTCCACCGCCTGATCGGGGTGGAGCGCCTGGACCGCATCTTCCGGCTTTCGGCGGGGCGCGCCGTGGCGGCTGCGGCCTGAACGGTTGACTGCGCCGCCTCCGGGCAGGCACTTAGGAAACGCGCAGGTTGCGCAGGGGACCGCTATGACACTCTCAAAGATTGCAGCACGTCCGGCGATGCCGCCTCGCTTTGCCGTCTTCGGACTGGCGCTGGCGGGCCTTGCGGCGTGCACCACGGCGCCGGCCGGGCCGGAGGAGCCGTCCTTTGTCGTCTTCTTCACCCCGCTCTCGGCAGAGCTTGACGAGGCGGCGCAGGGCGTGGTCGCCGATGCCGGGCGTGCCGCGCAGGCGAGGCCTGGCCGCCGGGTCGTGGTGGCAGGCTATGCCAACCGCATCGGCTCGGCCGACGCCGACCAGACTTTATCGAAGCTGCGGGCGCAGGTCGTGGCCGACCGCTTGGCAGCGCAGGGCGTGGCTCCCGGCCGCATCGCGCTGCGGCCCAAGGGTTCGGTCGGGGGCGACCCGGGCATCGAGAGCCGCCGGGTTGAGATCGACATCAACTAGGCCCGCGATGCCGGCGCATGACATGGTGGAGGGACGGATCGCGCCGCGCGACGTGCTGCGCCGCGTGTTCGGGTTCCCGGCGTTCCGCGGCCTGCAGGAAGCGGCCATCGAGCGGGTGGTAGCCGGCGGCGATGCGCTGGTGCTGATGCCGACCGGCGGCGGCAAGAGCCTGTGCTACCAGGTGCCGGCGTTGTGCCGGCCCGGCACGGCCATCGTCGTGTCGCCGCTCATCGCGCTGATGGACGATCAGGTCGCGGCCCTCCGGCAGCTCGGCATCGCGGCTGGGGCGCTGCATTCCGAGGTCGAGATCGACGACGCGCGGGCGGTTGCCTCCGATCTCGACTCGGGCCGGCTGGACCTGCTGTACGTGTCGCCGGAGCGGCTGTCGATGCCCGGCACGCTCGACCGCTTGACCCGGCAGCGCATCGCCCTTCTCGCCATCGACGAGGCGCATTGCGTGTCGGCCTGGGGGCATGAGTTCCGCCCGGAGTATCGCGGCCTCGCGCGCGTCGCGGAGCGCTTCCCCGGCGTGCCGCGCATCGCGCTCACCGCAACGGCCGACCCGCGCACCCGCCTCGACATCCTGCACGCGCTGGGTATGGACGAGGCGGAGATGTTCACCGCGAGCTTCCACCGCCCCAACCTGCACATCGCGGCGCAGGCCAAGGAGAGCGAGGCCAAGCAGTTGGCGGCGTTCCTGGCCCGCCACAAGGGCCAGGCCGGCATCGTGTATTGCGGCAGCCGCAACAAGACCGAGCGGACCGCGCTCCGGCTCAAGGCGGACGGGTTCACGGCGCTGCCGTTCCACGCCGGGCTGTCGGCGATGGAGAAGCGCGTGGCGCTGACCCGGTTCCGCAGCGGCGAGGCGGTCATCATGGTGGCAACCATCGCATTCGGCATGGGGATCGACCGGCCTGACGTGCGCTTCGTGGTGCACCTGGACATGCCGGACAGCCCGGAAGCGTTCTATCAGCAGATCGGCCGTGCCGGGCGCGACGGGGAGCGGGCCGCCACGCTGCTGCTGTATGGCGGGGAAGACATCGCCCGCGCCCGGCATTGGCTCGCCCAGTCCAGCGCGCCGGAAGCGCAGCAGCGCATCCAGCGCGAGCGGCTGGAAACAATGATTTCTTTGACTGAGACGACCGCCTGCCGCACCGGGTCGCTGCTGTCGTGCTTCGGGGAAACGTTGCCGGGTCCCTGCGGGCATTGCGACGCCTGCACCTCCCCGGTCGCGCTGTTCGACGGGACCGTGGCGGCGCAGAAGGTGCTTTCGGCGATTTACCGCACGGGGCAGCGGTTCGGCGCGATGCACATCATCTCCGTGCTGCGCGGGCAGGAAACGCCGATGATCCTGAAGCACCGGCATCAGGAGCTGCCGACCTACGGCATCGGGTCGGACCGTCCGCCGGGCTTCTGGCGCGGGGTGATCCGGCAGTTGATCGCCCGCGGCGCGCTGCGCACCGACAGCGGCGAGTATGCCACGCTGTCCCTGGTGCCCGAGCAGGCGCGGCCGATCCTGCGCAGCGAGACGACCCTGATGCTGCGCGACGAGCCGGAGCCGGCGCGGACCCCGGTGCCGGGCCGCCGCGACCGCACGCCGCTTCCGCCCGGCATGGCGGAGGCCGCAACGGCCCCTGGCGCTGCCGGGTTGTTCGACGCCCTGCGGCAATGGCGGGCGGCGGAGGCCAAGGCGCAGTCCGTGCCGCCCTACGTCATCTTCCACGACAGCGTGCTGCGGGAAATCTCCAGCGCCCCGCCGGTGGACCTGGACGACCTCGGCGAGATCAAGGGCGTCGGCGCGTCCAAGCTGCAGCGTTACGGCGCGGCGGTGCTGGAGATCACTCGGCGGCACGCCTCGTAAGCGGCTCGAGCGTTCCGGGCTGGCCCGGCAGGCGGCGGAACACCTGGGCCGTGTCGTGCAGCGCCGCGACGGCCGGGCGGTGGGCAATCGAGATGATCGTGGTGTCCGGAAGCTGCTGGCGGAGCTTGGCGTAGAGTTCGCTCTCGGCTTCGGGGTCGAGGTTTGCGGTTGCCTCGTCCATGAACAACCAGTCCGGGCGCAGCAGCAGCGCCCTGGCGACGGCGAGCCGCTGCTGCTCCCCGCCGGACAGGCGCTGCGCCCAGGGCTGGTCGTCGTCGAGGTGCGCAGCCAGCGATGCCAGCCCGGCATCGGCCAGCGCCTGGCGGATCGCATCATCGCCGAAGCTGCTGCTGTCCGTGCTGGGGTAGGTCAGGGCGTGACGCAGCGTGCCGAGCGGAATGTAGGGCCGCTGCGGCAGGAACAGGTAGCGGCCCGGCGGTCGCTCGACGCTGCCGCCGCCATAAGGCCAGATGCCGGCGATGGCGCGGAACAGCGTGGACTTGCCGCTGCCGGACCGGCCGGAGATGGCGGTGGATTGGCCCTTGGGGAACAGCATACCGGAATGGGCGAGAAGCGGCGTGCCGTCGGGCAACGCGAGGGAAAGGTCGGCCGCCGCGATGCCGTCGCCCGTGCCGGACCGGAGGCGGGCGCCGTGGTTGGCCAGTCCGCGCGCCACGACGATGGCCTGCTGGAAGTTGGCCAGGCGGGCCACCGTCGCGCGCCACGCCGCCAAGTCCGGATAGAAGCTGATGAACCATGACAGCGAGCCTTGGACACGGGCGAAAGCGCCTGCGGTGCGCATCAACCCACCGAGCTGGATCGCGCCGGAGAAGTAGCGCGGGGCGGCGACCACAATTGGGAAAATTGCCGCCGCCTGCTCGTAGCCGTTGGTCAGGGCGTTGAGCAGCTTCTGCCGCTGCATGATGGCCCGGAAGTTCACGAACACGGCGGCAAAGCGGTCGATGAGGCCGGCCTTCTCTGCCCCTTCCCCGCCGTAGAGCGCCACGCCCTCGGTGTTCTCCCGCAGGCGCACCAGGGAGAAGCGGAAATCGGCCTCGACCTTCTCCTGCTGGAAAGACAGCATGGCAAGGGGACGCCCGACGTAATGGGTCAGCACGCTGCCGATGGCGGCGTAGAAGATGGCGGCCCACAGCATGTAGCCGGGGATGGTGATCCCCAGCAGCGTCACAGCGCCGGACAGCGTCCAAAGGATCAGCGCAAAGTTGAACAGGTTGACGACGTTCGACAGCAGGCCCAGGCCAAGCCGCAGCGTGTCCTCCACGTACTTGCGCAGGTCCTCGGCGATGCGCTGGTCCGGGTTGTCGGTGCCGAGGCCGGCCGGGTCGGCGGTCAGGCCGATGGTGTAATAGGCGCGGTCGGACAGCCAATCGGTCAGCAGGTGGTCGGTCAACCAACGCCGCCAGCGGATCTGCAGCAACTGGTTGAGGTAGGTGCGGTAGATCGACAGGGGGATGAGGACCGCCACGATGGGCACGAAGCCGGGCATGAAGCCGTCCTCGCCGGTGCGGTAGGTGAACAGGAGCTGGATGAACAGTCCCCAGTTCTTGTTCTGCAGGCTGTCGTAGAACGCGCCGTTCCAGTAGTTCAGCACGACGTTCGCGCCAACCAGTGTCAGGTTGAGCACGATGATCGACAGCAGCAGCCCGCGCGCCGCCCATTTTTCCTCGGACCGGAAATAGGGCAGGGCCAGCCGCCAAGCGTCGTCCAGGACGAGTTTGAGCGCCCGCATCAGCGGTCTCCCCCGCCCGGCCGCGCCGCGCGGAGCCGGATCACGCCCTTGACGCCGGCAGGTTCGATCACACGGCCTTTGCGCAGGATGTCGATCTGCCCGGCGGCGGCCAGCCGGCAGGCAGCCCGGCGCACCTCGCCCAGCAGCGTCTGCCAATCGGGCCGGAGGGCGCGGGCGACCTCGCTCGGGCAAATGGACTTGGCCGGACCGCGCTGGGCGGTCAGCGCCAGGATGGCCGCTTCGATGTCTGCGACAGGTGGGGCAGCTTGACTATTCATGGGACGACGCTGGCGCAGAGCGCGCCGGACCGCAAGCCGCAGGCGTCAAGAGCGGGCAACGCCCAGCATCGGGTGGAGCTGCTCGGCCAGCAAGGGTTGGCTGAACAAACAGCCTTGCCCCTCGGCGCAGCCGATGCCCGAAAGAAAGGCGCGCTGGGCCTCGGTTTCGATGCCTTCGGCCATGGTGGTCAGGCGCATGGCACGGCTGGTCTCGATGGCCGCGTGGACAGTCGCCGCATCCTCGCGGCTCAGCGGCAGCCCGCGCACCAGCGAGCGGCCCAGCTTCAGCGCGGTAAGGGGCAGGCGCTTCAGCATGGACAAGCTGGCAAGACCGGCGCCGAAATCGTCCAGCACCAAGCCGATGCCGAGGTCGCGGATCGCCGACAAGGCGAGCAGCGTGTCGGTGCTGCTGTCCACCAGCGACGGCTCCGTCAATTCCAGGTCCAACCGGTCTGGCAACAGGCCGGATTGCTCAAGCGCCGCCACCAACTGGCGGGGCAGGGCGCCCGATTGCAACTGCCGGGCTGAAACGTTCACGGAAAGGCGGGCAGTGTTCCAGCACGCGGCTTCCCTGCAAGCTTGTGCCAGCACCCAGGCGCCGAACAGGTCCGTTCGCTCAGCGACCGGGATGACGACGCCGGGCGGAATCAGGCCCTGCTTGCGGTGCGGCCACCGGGCCAACGCTTCGTTGGCCACGATCTCTCCCGTCGCCAGGCAGAACCGAGGCTGGTAATGCAGAACGAACGTCCCGGCGGCGGTCGCAGCTTGCAACTCGCGCTCCAGCCACCGGCGGCTTTCTGCCTCCGCATGGCTATTCACCGGGAACGGGCAAGCTGACGGAGGCATCCGCCGCGTGGTCGTGTGGTTTGCGGCGATCATGCCCGTCTCACGATTGGTTTCGTGTCACATTTTCCACGACAAACCTTGCGACAAGGTTAACGGCGCACTTGTACGATTGAGTGCCTGATCGACAATCTTTTTAGCCAACTCCGAACACAGCAGCGCCAATACGGCGTGCCGGCACAACGTGGCCGCATTACGGCCCGCGGCAGCCTACTTGATCTTGGCTTCCTTGAACGGCACATGCTTGCGCGCCACAGGGTCGTACTTCTTAAGCTCCAGCTTGCCGGTCGTTGTGCGGGCGTTCTTCTTGGTCACATAGAAATAGCCGGTATCCGCGGTGGACACGAGCTTGATCTGAACCGTGTTGGTCTTGGCCACAGCCTGCTTCCTAAAACGAGATGCGCCCGGAACGGGCGGCATGAGGTGTGGAACATGCTCATGCGGACTTGCCGGGTCAAGCCTGGCGATCCCCAGGAGACGCAACCGTTCAAGGCTTGAACGCGCCGAACTGCGGCCGTGACCGGCGCGCGGCGGCGTAGGCGGCGGGGTGCTCCAACAGGTAGCGGGCGGCCGTCATGTCGGCTTCGCGCCCTTCGGCGGCCGGGCAGGCGCTGCGCAGGGCGACGATCTCGGACCCGGGAAGCGGGGCGCGGGCCGCGTCGTGCCGGGCCAAGGCGTCCGCCAAAGGCAGGCGGCCCCGGTTGAGGCTGGCCAGTTGCTGCGTCGTGGCATCCAGCCCTTGGCTGGTACAGACCTGCGGCAGGACGCCCAGGCCTTGGATGGGCCAGCCCAACGGCGCCAGCACGCGGCTCCAGGTCACGAAAAGCTCCCCGCCGTCCGGCAGCGTGGCGACCGTCTGCACCAGCCCCTTGCCAAGCGTGGAACTGCCCACCACCACGGCGCGGCCCCCGTTGGCCAAAGCGGCGGCCATGATCTCGGCGGCGCTCGCCGAGCGGCCATCGACCAGCACCACGATGGGCGCGCCCTCGGTCGCATCGTGGGCCACGGCCTGCCATTCATGCGTGGCGCCCGGATTGCGGCCGGCCGTGACCGCCACCAGGCCGTTCTCAAGCATCAGGCTGGTCGCGGCCACGGCCTGCCGCAACAGGCCGCCGCGGTTGCCCCGGAGGTCGAGCACCACGCCGCGTGGACGTCGCGAGGCCGGCCCCTTGGCGAAAAAGCGCTCGAACTCCTGGCCCAAGCGCCGGTCCGTGTCGCTGCTGAACCCGGCGACCCGCACCAGCAGCACCGCGCCGACCTGCTCGGCAAACACCGTCTCCGGCGGCACGACCACGCGCTCAAGGTCGATGACCTGCGTGCTGCCGTCCCGCCGGCGCAGGGTGATGCCGACCTCGGTGCCGTCGATCCCGGCGATCCAGGACAAGACGGTAGCCAGGTCCGCGCCGAGCGTCGGCTGATCGTCCACGGCCAGGATGCTGTCGCCCTTGATGATCCCGGCCTCGGCGCCCGGCCCGCCGGCGTTCACGCTCTGCACCACGAATGCCTTGCCGACCTGCGCGAGCACCAGCCCGATCCCGGCGACCCCGGACCGGCGCGCTCGGTCGAGTTCGGCGACACCGGGCGGCACATAGCGGGAATAACGGTCAAGGTGGTTGAACAGCTCGTCGAAGAAGCTGGTGATCAAGGCCTGAGACCCGGCGGCCCGCACGACCTCGGACACGTCCCAGGCTGCGGACATGAGTTCGGCCCCGGCTTGTCCCCACGCGGCGATGGTCGGTTCGGGCGGGATCGCGCATTGATGGACGCTGCGGTTGGCCTGCCTGAGATCAAGGGTGACGCCGTGGTCCTCTATTGTCAGCCCGGCGTCGATGGAGGTGACGCCGCGCAGCCCCCAAAGCGCCAATTGCCGCACCGGCACCGGCTCCAAGGTGCGCGGTTCCAGGAACTCGAACGAGGCCGTCAGCACGGAGGCGACAAGGCTGCTTGGGAACTCCGCACGGGCCGAACCGCCGGGCTGCCCCCGAACCGGGACCGCCATGAGCAGAAACAATAGGGCAAGCGCCAGCCTCATCCGCGTCGGGACCGGCGCTCCCCGCCGCGGGCGCCACGCAACGGGGACTGCGGCTCTGGCTGGGCGGCGCGGGCAGGCGACACCATCTGGAACAGCAGCCCGCTCGTCACCGGACTCGCCTCCGACAGGCGCACCTCCACGTCCTGGGCCAGGTGGTAGGTCATGCGGGTGCGACGTCCGGACAGCGAGTGGGTGGCCTCGTCATACATCCAGTAGTCGTCGGGCAGCGCCGCCACGGGGACCAGCCCGCTCGCCCCGGACTCCGAAAGGGTGACAAACAGGCCGAAACGCTGCACGCCGGAGATGCGGGCGGCGAACACGGCCCCCACCTTGTCGGCCATGAAGGCAGCGAGGTAGCGGTCGATGGCCTCGCGCTCGGCCAGGGCGGCGCGGCGCTCGGTGGCGCTGATGTGCTCGGCCGTGTCGGGGAACCGCGCCGCCTCCTCCGGGGCAAGGCTGCCCAGCCCGAGCTTGGAGCCGCTGACCAGCGCCCGATGCACCAGGAGGTCGGCGTAGCGCCGGATCGGGCTGGTGAAATGGGCGTAGCGCGGCAGGCTGAGGCCGAAATGCCCGATATTGTCGGGGCTGTAGGCGGCCTGCGACTGGCTGCGGAGGATGACCTCGTTCACCAAGGGTGCCTGCTCGGTGCCGGCGACCTTTTGCAGCACGCGGTCGAGGTCGCGCGGATGCAGGTCGTTGCCGGGCGCCAGGCTGATGCCCATGCCGTGCAGGAAGAAGCGCAGCGCCTCCAATTTCTCGTCGGACGGCGGCGCGTGTACGCGATACATGCAGGGCAGGTGCCGGCCTTCCAGTTCCTCGGCGGCGGCGACGTTGGCGAGCACCATGAATTCCTCGATCAGCCGATGGCTGTCGAGGCGCGGGCGCGGCGCGACCGATACCACCCGGCCCTCTTCCAGCACCACCTTGCGCTCCGGCAAGTCGAGGTCGAGCGTGCCGCGGGCCTCGCGGGCGCCAAGCAGGGCGCGGAACGCGGCGTAGAGCGGCGGGAGCACGCCGGGCAAATCCAGGTCGTGCCCGGCGTCGTGCGCGTCCTGCACATGCGTGTAGGTGAGCCGGGCGGCGCTGCGCATCAAGCCGCGGCCGAACCGGTGCGCCGTTTTGCGCCCGGCGGCATCGATCCGCATCTCGACGAACAGGCAGCCGCGGTCCTCCTTGGGGCGCAGGCTGCACCAGCCGTTCGACAGCGCCTCCGGCAGCATCGGCACTACCCGGTCGGGGAAATACACGCTGTTGCCGCGCGTCCACGCGGCCCGGTCCAGCGGCGCGCCCGGTCGCACGTAGTGGGCCACGTCGGCAATCGCGACGAGAAGGCGGAAGCCGTCGCCGTCCGGCTCGGCGAACACGGCGTCGTCGAAGTCCCGGGCATCCTCGCCGTCGATGGTGACGAGCGGCACGCCGCGCAGGTCCTCGCGCTTGCCGAGCGGGACGCCGCGGGCGCGGGCGGCGTCGTGCAGCGCCTCCTCGGGGAAGTCCTGCGGGATGTCGTGGCCGTGGATGCAGATCAGGCTGACGGCGCGGGCGTCGCCCATGCGGCCCAGGCGCTCGGTGATGCGCGCGGGCTTGAGGCCCAAGCCGGCGTGGGGCAGGGGGCTGGCGGCAACGATCTCGCCCGGCTCGGCGCCGCCGGTTTCGCCGGGCGGGATCAGCCATTCGCCTTTGGCCCGGCGGTCAGTCGGCACCAGGCGGTTGGGCGCTTGGAACACGCCCAGGATGCGGCCTGGCTCGTCCGACAGTCGTTTCAGGGTGCGGCCCTCGTACTTGCCGGGTCCGATGGGGCTGAGCCGGGCCAGCACCCGCTCGCCGGGGGCCAGCGCCGGGCGGCCGCGGCGTTCCGGCGCCATCAGCACCATTGGCGGCGGGCCGTCGCCGGTCCAATCGACCGGGCGCGCCACCGCGTCGCCGTCCCGGTCGGTGCCGGTGACGCGCACCACCATCTGGTCCGGCAAGCGGCCTGGCGGGCTGAAACGGCGGTGTCCGGCTGGTGCTATGGCGCCCTCCTTTGCAAGATCCCGCAACAAAGCGCGCAACGGGACGCGCAGTTCGGGGCCGATGCCGAACTCCCGGGACACCTCCCGCTTGCCGACCCGGCCGTTGGCAGCGCGGATGAACTGGCGCACGGCCTCTCGCGACGGCAGCGTGCCCTCCTCCGCCGCGGTCCGCATCCGGCGCGCCACGTCAGCCGGCCGAGCGGGTGATCCCCGTCCGTGACGGCGCGGTGCCGGGCCGCTTTGCGGCTGGTTTCTTTGCGGTCTTGCTCGTGGTCTTGGACACTGACCGCTTGGCCGCCGGCTTCGCCCTTGCATTCGCCCCGTCCGCTGCTGCGGGCTTCGCGGCCTTGGCCACCCCGGCCTTCGCCTTGCGGCCGGGCTTCGCCTTCAGCGCCTTGCCCTTTTCTGCCAGCAGGGTAACCGCATCGTCCAGCGTCAGATCGTCCATCGCCATGTCGCGCGGCAGGTTGGCCACGCGCAGCCCGTGCTGGGCATAGGGGCCGAACCGCCCCTTGCGCACCATCACCGGCTCCTTGTCGGCGGGGTGCGGACCCAGCGACCGCACGCTGTCCAGCTTCTTCGCGATCACGTCCACGGCGCGGTTCAGCCCGACCGAAAGCACGTCGTCATCCTTGTCGAGCGAGGCATAGATGCTGCCCATGCGGATGAACGGGCCGAACCGGCCGATGCCGGCTTCCAAAGGCTCCTGCCGGTCGGGATGGATGCCGACCAGGCGTGGCAGCGACAGCAGGCCCAGCGCCTGCTCCAACGTCAGTTGGTCGCCCTCGACGCCCTTCGGCAGCGACGTGCGGCGCGGCTTCCTTTTCTTGTCCTCCGGGTTCGCCTCGCCCTGCTGCACGTACAGCCCGTAGGGACCACGGCGCACCGTCACGGCCTCGCCCGTCTCCGGATGGTGGCCGAGTTCGCGCATCCCCTCCTTCAGGGTCTCGCCGGCATCCTCGCCGCCGTCGATGGCGAGCCGCCGGGTGTACTGGCAGCCCGGGTAGTTGGAGCAGCCGATGAAGCTGCCATGCCGGCCAAGCTTCAAGCCGAGCCGCCCGGCATGGCAAACCGGGCACAACCGCGGGTCCGTGCCGTCGTTGCGTGCGGGAAAGAAGTGTGGCCCCAAGTCCTGATCCAGCGCGTCGATCACGTCGCTGATCTTCAAGTCGCGCGTCTGCTCCACGGCGCGGGAGAACTGCTCCCAGAACGCCTGCATCACCGCGCGCCACTCCGCCCGGCCGCCGGAAATATCGTCCAACTGCTCCTCGAGCGACGCGGTGAAGTTGCTGTCCACGTAGCGTTCAAAGAAGCTGGTCAGGAATGCGGTGACGAGCCGGCCGCGGTCCTCCGGCACGAAGCGCTTGTTCTCCAGCCGCACGTAGTTGCGGTCGCGCAGCACCGTCAGGATGGAGGCGTAGGTGGACGGGCGGCCGATGCCCAACTCCTCCATCTTCTTGACCAGGCTCGCTTCCGAGTAGCGCGGCGGCGGCTGGGTGAAGTGCTGGTCGGCGCTGACGTCACCGCGGGTCAGCGGGTCGCGTTCCTGCATGGGCGGCAGCATCCGGCTCTCGTCGGCGGCGGCGTGGCCCTCCGGCGCATCGTCCACATCCTCCCGATACAATTTCAGGAACCCGTCAAAGGCGACGATGGAGCCGGTGGCGCGCAGGCGCGTCCGCGGCCCGGCGACATCGACCGCCACCTGATCTAGCTCCGCCGACTGCATCTGCGACGCGACGGCGCGCTTCCAGACCAGCTCATACAGCCGGTGCTGCTCCGCGCTGAGGTAGCGCGCGACGGCGGCCGGGGTGCGCGACACGTCGGTGGGGCGCACCGCCTCGTGCGCTTCCTGGGCGTTCTTCGCTTTGCTGGAGTACTCGCGGGCGGTCGCGGGCACGTAGGCTGCGCCGTAAGCCTCGCCCACATGCTCGCGGATTGCCATGATGGCCTCGCGGGCCATCTGCACGCCATCCGTCCGCATGTAGGTGATCAGGCCAACCGTCTCGCCGCCGAGATCCACGCCCTCATACAACTGCTGGGCGCAGCGCATGGTGGCCTGGGCGCCCATGCCGAGCTTGCGGCTGGCTTCCTGCTGTAGGGTGGAGGTGGTGAACGGCGCGGGCGGGTGCCGCTTGACCCGCTTGCGCTCGACGCTCGCGACGGTGAAAGCGTCCGCCTCGACCGCGGCCTTGGCGGCGTGGGCCAGCGCCTCCGTGTTGAGGTCGAACTGGTCCAGGCGCTTGCCGTCTAGATGGGTCAGCCGCGCGGTGAACGGGGCGCCGGCCGGGGTCAGGAAGTGCGCTTCAACCGTCCAATATTCTTGCGGCCGGAACGACTCGATGGCGGCTTCGCGCTCGCACACCATGCGGAGCGCCACCGACTGCACCCGCCCGGCGCTTCGGCTGCCGGGCAGCTTGCGCCACAGGACGGGGGACAGGGTGAAGCCGACGAGGTAATCCAGCGCGCGCCGGGCCAGGTAGGCCTCGATCAGCGGCTGGTCCAGTTCGCGCGGGTGCTCGATGGCAAACTGGATGGCAGAGCGGGTGATCTCGTTGAAGGTGATGCGCCGCACGTTGACGCCGCGGAGCGCCTTCTTGTCCTCCAGCATGGCGCGGACATGCCAACTGATCGCCTCGCCCTCGCGGTCCGGGTCGGTGGCGAGATACAGCGTGTGCGCGCCTTTCAGCGCCTTGGCGATGGCCGCGACCTGGCGGTTGCCGCGCTCGTCGGCCTCCCAGTCCATCGCGAAGTCCTGGTCCGGCCGCACGCTGCCGTCCTTGGGCGGCAGGTCGCGGACATGGCCGAAGCTCGCGAGCACGGTGTAGCCGCCGCCGAGGTACTTGTTGATGGTCTTGGCCTTGGCGGGCGATTCGACGACGACAACGTCAGTCATGGCATCCTTTACAAAGGCGTAGGACACGAACATGAAGCAAAAAGCGAGACCTATCCGACCAGCACGGCCTGATTGCCCGGAAGCATCTCGATCCGCCCGGCCAGCTCCAGTTCAAGCAGCGCCGCAAGCACGGCCGAAGCGGAGAACTGGCAGCGCCGCACCAGATCGTCAACTGCCGTAGGCGAATGACTCAATAACTCCATCACCCGGCGGCGTACCGCTTCGGGGTCCGGAACGGCGCCGAAACCCTGTGCCGGCGGCTCCGCCATGCCGGGCGGCTGGCCCCGGGCGAACAAGGGCGACCGCGCCAGGCCCTGCCGGGTCGGGTGGTCCGGCAGGTTGGCCAGCACGTCCGCCGCGCTTTCCGTCAGGTGGGCGCCGGATCGGATCAGGTCGTTGGAGCCGCGGCACCGCGGGTCGAGCGGCGAGCCGGGCACCGCGAACACCTCCCGGCCCTCGTCCTGGGCGATGCGCGCGGTGATGAGGCTGCCGGACTGCGGCGCGGCCTCCACCACCACGACGCCGAGCGACAGCCCGGCGATCACTCGGTTGCGCCGGGGGAAGTGCCGGGCTTGCGGGGCGGTGCCGAACGGCGCTTCCGCCACCACCGCGCCGCCCTCCGCCACGCGCCGCTGCAGCGCCTTGTTCTCGGCCGGGTAGGCGATGTCGATCCCGCTGGCGATGGCGGCCACGGTGCGGCCTGTGCTGAGCGCGCCGCCATGCGCCGCCGCGTCGATGCCCCGCGCCATGCCGGACACCACGACCAGCCCGGCCAAGGCGAGGTCGGCCGCCAGGATCTCCGCCACCCGCTGGCCGTTGGCGGAAGCGTTGCGCGCGCCCACCATGGCCACCGCCCGCGCGTCGAGCGCCGCCACGTCGCCCAGCACGGCGATCGCGGGCGGCGCCGAGTCCATCAGCGCCAACAGCGGCGGGTAGTCCGGCCCGCCCAGCACCAGGATGCGCCCGCCGAGCTTGGCAACGCTGTCCATTTCCCGGCGCACGGTGCCGAGCGTCGGGATCGCGGGCGGTGCCGCACGGCCGCCGGCGCTGGCGAGACCGGGCAATGCGTCCAACGCCTCGGCCGCCGTGGCGAAGCGTTGCAGCAGGCGGCGGTAGGTGGCCGGCCCGACTCCATCCGTGCGGGCGAGGCGCAAGCGGTTGAGCAGTTCGGCTTCGGTCATCGCTTTTGGCCGATCCGCGGCTCGGTGCCGGCCAGCAAGCGGCGTATGTTGCCGGAATGGCGCCAGAACACGACGGCGCTCACGAGGGCAATCGCCACCCCGGCCGCGGGACCCTGCCAGAGCAGCATCAACACCGGGGCCATTGCAAGGGCAGTGAGCGACGCGGCGGAAGAAAGCCGGCTGAACCGTGCCGTCGCAAGCCAGACAGCGCAGCAGGCCAGGCCGACCGGCCAGGCAGTTGCAACGATGACGCTAAGGCCGGTCGCCACGCCCTTGCCGCCCTGGCCGCGCATCCAGACCGACGTGCAATGGCCTACAACCGCCGCCACCCCGGCGAGCAGCGCCCAGCCCGGCCCGGCCCATTGCGCTGCCGCCAGCACGGCAACCGCGCCCTTAGCTGCATCCAGCGCCAGGGTCAGCGCCGCGATGTCGCGCCGCCCGGTGCGCAGCACGTTGGTCGCCCCGATGTTGCCGGATCCGATGGCCCGGATGTCGCCCAGCCCGGCTGCCCGCGACAGGAGCCAGCCAAACGGGATGGACCCGATCAGGTAGGACGCCGCCGCGACCGCAACCGCCATGAGGGCGTCGTTCATCCGAACACCCGCTGTCCGGCTTTCCAGGTGCCGACCACCCGGCCCTCCAATGCGCGGCCGTCGAACGGCGTGTTCGGCGCCTTGCCGGGCAACAGACCGGCCTCCACCTTCCAGATGCGTTCAAGGTCGAACAGACATAAGTCGGCCGGCGCGCCTTTTGCGAGACGCCCGGCCTCGACGCCCAGCACCCGGGCGGGCCGCGCGGTGAGAAGGTCGAGCGCCCGCAGCAAGGGCAGCCCGTTGCCATGCACCTGGGCCAGCGTCACGCCCAGCAGGGTCGCCAGACCCGCGCCGCCGGGCGAGGCCAGCGCGAAGGGCAGGCGCTTGTCGTCGGCATCCCGCGGCTGGTGGTCGGAAGCGACGGCATCCACCGTGCCGTCCGCAAGCGCCGCGCAGACGGCCACCCGGTCCGCTTCCGGCCGCAGCGGCGGGGACAGCTTGGCGTAGGTGCGGAAGTCGCCAATGGCCGTCTCGTTCAGGTCGAAGTAAGGCGGCGCGGTGTCGCAGGTCACGTCGATGCCGTCCTGCTTCGCCCGGCGGATCAGCGCCAGCGCCTCCGCCGTGGACACGTGGGCAAAGTGCAGCGCGCCGCCGGTGAGCTGGGCGAGGCGGATGTCGCGGGCAACCAGGATGGCCTCCGCCGCGGCGGGGATGCCCGGCAGGCCCAGCCGGGTCGCAAGCTCGCCCTCTGTTGCGGCGCCGCCGTCGGCCAGGGCCGGGTCCTCCGGGTGCTGCACGATGCGGGCGCCGAAGCCGTGGGCGTAGGACAAGGCGAGGCGCATCAGCCGGGCGTCGCCGATTGCACGGCGGCCGTCGGTGAAGGCGACGGCGCCGGCCTCGCGCAGCAGGCCGATCTCCGCCATTTCCTTGCCATGGCAGCCGCGGGTCACGGCGCCGTAGGGCAGGATGGACAGGCTGCCGGTTTCCTCGCCGCGGGCGCGCAACAGGCGGACCAGCGCTGGGTCGTCGATGGCGGGCAGGCTGTCGGGCAGGGCAGCGAGGGTGGTGATGCCGCTCGATGCTGCTGCGGCGGCGGCAGAGGCGACGGTTTCGCGATACTCGTACCCCGGCTCGCCCAAAGCCGCGCGCATGTCCACCAGGCCCGGGCACAGGATCGCGCCGTCCCCGTCAAGCGTCGGCACGTCGGGCCGGCCGAGGGTCGTGCCGAAATCGGCGATCAGGCCGCCTTGCACCAGAAGCTCGCCGGGCTGGTCGAGGCTGCTTGCAGGGTCGAGGAGGCGGACGTTGGTGAACAGCAGATCAGCCATTGCGGAGGCCGCCCCGGGACAGCACGTCCAGCACGGCCATGCGGACGGCGACGCCCATCTCCACCTGCTCGCCGATGACGCTGTGCACGGGATCGTCGGCGACGGCGCTGTCGATCTCGACGCCGCGGTTCATCGGGCCGGGGTGCATCACCAGCACGTCGGGCTTGGCGAAGGCGAGCTTGGCCGCGTCCAGCCCGAAGAAGCGGAAGTACTCGCGGGCGCTGGGCACCAGGCCGCGCGCCATACGCTCCCGCTGCAGGCGGAGCATCATAACGACATCAACGCCTTGCAAACCGGCTTGCATATCGTGGAACACCTCGACGCCCAAAGCCGCCGCCGCGGCGGGGATCAGGGTCGGCGGCCCGACCACGCGCACCCGGCAGCCCATGGTGCCCAGCAGGTGGATGTTCGACCGGGCGACCCGGCTGTGCAGCACGTCGCCGCAGATCGCCACCAGCAAGCCCTCCAGCGTGCTTCGGCGGCGGCGCAGCGTCAGCGCGTCCAGCAGCGCCTGCGTCGGGTGCTCGTGCGTGCCGTCGCCCGCGTTGATCACGGCGGACGACACCTTCTGCGCAAGGAGGTTCGGCGCCCCCGACTGGTCATGGCGGACCACCAGCAGGTCGCAGCGCATGGCGTTCAGCGTGGCGGCGGTGTCAAGCAGGGTCTCGCCCTTGTTCACGCTGCTGGTGGACACCGACATGTTGATCACGTCCGCGCCCAGCCGCTTGCCCGCGAGTTCAAAGCTCGTGCGCGTGCGCGTGCTGTCCTCATAGAACAGGTTGATCAGCGTGCGGCCCCGCAGCAGGTCGCGCTGCGTCTTGCCGGAGCGGTTCAGCAACACGTAGCTCTCGGCCAAGTCGAGCAGCCCGGCGATCTCCGGCGGGTGCAGCCCCTCGATGGCCAGCAGGTGGCGGTGCGGGTAGCGCATCAGGCGGCGGCGAGCGCGATGCGGGCCAATGCCTCCTCGCGGCCGAGGGCGGCGAGCGTCTCGTCAATGCCGGGACTCATGGTGCTGCCGGTCAGCGCGGCGCGGAGCGGCTGCGCCACCTGGCCGAGCTTGCGGCCGGCCGCTTCCGCGAACTGCCGCAGCGCCGTGTCCAGCGCCGGGGGCGTGAAGTCGGTGGCGGCGAGCACCGGGGCAACTCGCCGAAGCGTTTCCTTGCTGTCCGGGGTCAGCAGGGCCAACGCCTTCGGCTCAAACGGCAAGGGGGTGGACCGCAGCAGAAAGGCCGCGCTTTCCGTGAGATCGGCCAACGTCTTAGCGCGCTCCTTCAACCCCGGCATCAACGCCCGGATGCGGGCCGTCCCGACGGCATCGGCGTGCAAGCCGTGCGTCGCGGCGAGCCGCCCGACGACCTCCCGCGTCAGTCGGTCATCATCGGCCCGGCGCAGCCACACGCCGTTGATGTGCTGCAACTTCGAGAAGTCCATCCGCGCCGCCGCCTTGCCGACGCCGTCCAGATCGAACAAGCGGACCGCCTCCTCGCGGCCCAGCACCTCGGTGTCGCCGTGGCCCCAGCCGAGGCGGAGCAGGTAGTTGCACAGCGCCTCCGGCAAGAAGCCCTGCTCGCGGTATTCCAGCACGCTGACGGCGCCGTGCCGCTTCGACAGCTTGGCGCCGTCCGGGCCGTGGATCATCGGCAAATGGGCGAAGCGGGGCAGGTCCCAGCCCATGCCCTGGTAGATCTGGATCTGGCGGAACGTGTTGGTCATGTGGTCGTCGCCGCGGATCACATGGGTGATCGCCATGTCGTGGTCGTCCACCACGACGGCGTGCAGGTAGGTCGGCGTGCCGTCGCTGCGCAGGATGATCATGTCGTCCAGCTCGCTGTTGGCGACGCGGACGCTGCCTTGCACCAAATCCTCCACCACCGTTTCGCCCTCCTGTGGGGCGCGCAGCCGGATGACGGGCTTGACGCCGGGCGGCGCTTCCGCCGGGTCGCGGTCGCGCCAGCGCCCGTCGTAGCGGGGCGGACGGCCCTCGGCCATTGCGCGCTCCCGCATCTCCCGCAGTTCCTCAGCGGTGCAGAAGCACAGGTAGGCGTGGCCGCTCCTCAGCATCTGCTGCGCCACCTCGGCGTGGCGGGCCTGCCGGGTGGACTGGAACACCGGGGGCTGGTCGGGCGACAGGTCGAGCCAGTCCAGCGCGTCCAGGATGACTTGCGTGTTCGCCGCAGTGCTGCGCTCCCGGTCGGTGTCCTCGATCCGCAGCAGGTACTCGCCGCCGTGGTGGCGGCTGAACAGGACATTGAACAGCGCCGTGCGGGCGCCGCCGATGTGGAGCTGGCCGGTGGGACTGGGAGCGAAACGGGTGCGGACGGTCATGGGCGCTGTCTAACACGCCGGAAGGTGGCGTCGAGAGCCACAGATTGCTACGATATCGTAAGGAGGCCTCGTGCAACAGGCAATCGCGGCGGTCGGCGCGTTTCAGGCAACATGGCTGCAAACCCGGTGGCAAAGCTGGGTCGAGGCGGAGCGGGGGCGCTTCGTGCCGTGGCTCTCGGTCTGCATGGGCGCGGGCGTGGTCGCCTACTTCGATTTGCAGGCGGAGCCGAACGCTTGGGCCGGGGCGGCGGCGGCGCTGGGCGCTTGCCTGGCCCTCGTCATCGGCTGGCGTGCGCCTGTCGGGCGGGCCGTGGCGCTGGCGGGCCTGTTCGCGGCGCTTGGCTTCCTGTCGGGCCAGCTCGCGACCTGGCGCGCATTGCCCATCGAGCCGTTGCCGACGCGGGCCGTGGTCCTGACCGGCACGGTGCGCGGCGTGGACCTGCTGCCGGACGGGCGCCGGGTTACGCTGTCCGACGTGCGGCTGGGGCCGGATGCGCCGCCGCTGGCGCGGCTGGTGCGGGTCCGCTTGCACCGGCTGGACATGGCCGCAATCGGCGCGGGGGACCGGGTGCGGGTGCGGGCGCTGGTCCGGCCGCCCGCTTTGCCGGCCTTTCCCGGCGCTTGGGACCTGCAACGAGATGCGTTCTTCTCCGGGTTGGGCGGGTCCGGCTACGCGCTGAACCCGTCCGAGCTGCTGGAACGGGCGCGCCCCCACGGCGGCGCGGCGACCCTGCGAGGCGTGCGCGATTGGATCGCCGGGCAGGCGATGGCGGGGTTGCCGGGTCCGGCCGGCGCGGTGGCGGCCACCTTGCTGACCAGCGCGACGACGGCGATCTCGCAAGGAGACCGCGAGGCGTTCCGCGACTCCGGCCTGGCGCACCTGCTGTCCGTGTCGGGCCTGCACATGAGCATCATCATGGGCGTGGCGATGGGCGCGACCCGGCTGCTGCTGGCGTTGTCCGAACGTGCCGCCCTGCATTGGCCGACCAAGGCGATCGCTGCGGGGGCGGCGCTGGTTGTCGGCGGCACTTACTTGCTGCTGGCCGGGGCGCAGGTACCGATCATGCGCAGCTTCGCCATGGCGAGCTTGGTCACGCTGGGCCTCGTGGTGGGCCGCCGGGCGCTGTCGATGCGCGGGCTGGCGCTGGCCGCCGTGGCGGTGATGCTGCTTTCGCCGCACGAGGTCGTGGGCGCGAGCTTCGGCATGAGCTTCTCCGCCGTGTTGGCCTTGATCGCCGGCTATGAAGCGCTGCGCCCGCTGCTGGCCCGGCTGCACGGCAAGGGCTGGAAACGGCGCGTCGTTTCGCATGTCGTGGCTTTGGTGCTCACGAGCTTGCTGGCGGGGACCGCCTCGGCCCCGTTCGGCGCCTACCACTTCGGGCACTTCCAGCTTTATTTCATCGTCGCCAACATGGCTGCGGTGCCGCTGACGGCGTTTTGGGTGATGCCGCTCGGCCTTCTGGCGCTGCTGCTGATGCCGTTTGGCTTCGAGTCGCTTGCGTTGGTGCCGATGGGATGGGGGATCGACGGCCTCCTGTGGATCGGCCGCACCGTGTCCGCCTGGCCGTCGGCCACCTTGCCGGTCCCTCACATGCCGGCCTGGGGTCTTTGCGTGTTCAGCCTGGGCCTGGCCTGGCTTGGGTTGTGGCGGTCTCGGCTGCGGCTTGCGGCGGTTCCGGTCATGCTGGCGGGTCTGCTGTCGCCCCTTGCCGCACCGGCGCCCGACATCCTGCTCTCCTCCGAGGCGCGGCTGATCGCCATCCGGGCTGACCGATATTACTTGATGTCACAGTCCGGCGCGTCCAAGTTCGTGCAGGAGGCTTGGCAGAACCAGCTCGCAGCCGGGCCGCTCGTGCCGCTGCAGACCGGGCAGCCTGCGTTCTGCAACGCCGACGCCTGCCGCGTCCAGCGCAACGGGCAGCAGGTTATGGTCCTGCGCAGCCGCAAGCAGCCTGATTGCACCGGCGTCGACCTGCTGGTGTCCGCCGAGCCGGCCCGCGACGAGTGCCCGGCCGGCATCCTCTACGTGGACCGGTTCAGCGTGTGGCGGAACGGTGCTGTGGCCATTTGGATGACCGGGGCCACCCCGCGCATCCTGTCCGACCGCGCTTACCGCGGCGACCGGCCCTGGGTGCCGGGACCGCCCAAGCCGCGCCGGTCCGTGCCCAACCTTCCCATGGCGGCGCCGGACGAACTGCCGCCCGCGGCGGCCGAATGATCAGTAGCGCCGCAGCAATGCGACCAAGCTGCCCTGCACCTTGACCCGGTCGGCGGGGAAGATGCGGATTTCGTGACGCTGGTTGGCCGGCTCCAGCGCAACCGAGTTGCCCCGGCGGCGCAGCCGCTTCAGCGTGACCTCCGCATCGTCGATCAGCGCCACGATGATCTGGCCATTCTCCGCCACATCGCCCTTGCGGATCACCACCGTGTCGCCGTCGAGGATTCCCGCCTCCACCATGGAGTCGCCCGCAACCTCAAGCGCGTAGTGCTCGCCGTTGCCCAGCAGGGCCAGGGGCACCTCGATCTGCGCGCCCTGATCGCGCAAGGCCTCGATCGGCAACCCGGCGGCGATCCGGCCATACAGCGGCAGGTGCACCGCCGCGGCCTCGTTCGCCGCGCGCACGGCGGGGAAGCGGCCCGAGAAATCGCCGCGGATGACGTTGGGCGCGAACGGCGTCGGCACCACGGCGGCAGTAAGCTCCCGCCCGGCCTCGTTTGGCAGCCGCGTGACCTCAAGTGCGCGGGCACGGTGGTGCCGCCGGCGCAGGAAGCCTCGCTCCTCCAAAGCCGAGATCAAGCGGTGAATCCCAGACTTCGACCGGAGCTGCAAAGCCTCCTTCATTTCCTCGAAGCTGGGCGAGAACCCGGTCGCCTTGAGATGGGCATCAATAAAGGTCAGCAACTCGTGCTGCTTGCGCGTCAGCATGACAAAGCTCTTTCGTGCCCGATGGAACGGTCGGGCAAAATAAAACACACATAGAACAAAAAGGCAACCCAAATCGTTCTATGTTGGTTCGCTAGCGCTTGTCAACTCCCATGACCTAGTAGCCTGTCATCTCTCAACTGACGGGTAGAGTTTCCGCAGTTTGATGCGA
>CAXSAZ010000034.1:0-40187 GCA_964235485.1 uncultured Acetobacteraceae bacterium
GGCCTCAAGAACCTGCTCAGAATGCTCGCTGTTTCACAGCGTTGAACAGCCCTGCGTCAGCACCGCAGCCGACGCGAACAGCTTGATCCGCGTCGTCACCGCCGCCAGCGCCGCCATCAACGTGAAGCTTTCCAAGCAATGGTCCCAGAACTCGCTTTCGCCTCCGAAGCCGCGCAGCTTCACCATGCTGAGCGCGAAATCCAAGCCGTACTGCTCGGCCTTGAGCACCACGTCGCGGTTCAGCTCCCAGCTCGGCCTGTAGCGGGGCGAGGTGGTCGAGATCAGCCAGCCATTGCTGCCGATCGGAATGAAAACGCCGATATCCATGCGCCAGCCCTCCTTAAAGCCCGAGCACGCCCGGGTTCATGATCCCGTCCGGATCGTGCCTCGCCTTCAGCGCCGCCAGCGCCTGCCGCGCGCCGTCCGGCACCCGGTAGGACCGGCCAAGCTGGAAATGCGCGGCGCCTGCCCCGTCCAGCACGTCCGTCAGCCGCTGCCGGAGCGCCAGCGCCGCATCGCGGGCAGCCGGGTTGGCAGGGCGCGCGCCGTGGCGCGACACCTGCTCCGCCGTCGCCATGCGCCGCACCGCCGGCCCCAGCGCGTCGGGCCAGAACAATTGCGGCTCGATGACCACCCGGCCGCCCATGAGCACGCCGAGCAGGACGGCGCGGATGCCGTGCGCCGCCATCGGGTCCGCCGAGCGGGCCAGCTCGGCTTGTGCGGCGGCGAGGCCTGCCGTGCCGCGAGCCGCGGGAAACACGCCGTGGCAGGGCAGCCACGCCTCGCCATCCGGCCCCAGCAGCGCCTTGATGGGGCGGAACGGACGGGCGCGGGTCACGCGCGGTATCACGTCGGGGATGATCTCGCCCCCTGCGGCCAGGGCGCGCCGGGTTGCCGCGTCCTGCGCCGCTTCCACCTCGGCGGCGCCGCCGTCGAACGACACGTGCAGCGACCATTGCAGGTCGGCGACGAACGCCTTGCCGGCGCGCGCCGTCCGCACCAGGCCGCCCAGCCGCGAGAACAGCCCGCCGCCGCCGCGCAGCAGGTCGGAAGCGATCCCGGCGCTCTCGATCACTGAAAAGCCGGTCTTGGCCAGGCTCGCGTGGGTGCCGGGATCGAAGACATAGGCTTCGCCCAGATGCGCCTGCCCCGCCAGCCCGGCCAACGTCGCGACCGCGGCGGCGCCGTCGGCGAAGTCGAACGACGCAAAGCCGGTCGTTTCCGGCATTGGCACGGTCCGCAGCACCACGGACGTGCGGATGCCGAAAGCGCCGCAATCGCCCACCAGCGGTTGCGGCGCGACGATGCCGTCGATGCGGTCGTCCAGCCCGAGCCGAACCGGTGCGCCGGTGCCGTCCACAAGCGTCCCGCCGCACACCGTGCCGTCGCCCAGCGCGCCATGCCCGGCATTGCCGAAGAAGCCGCCATTCTGCGCCGCGCCGCCGCCGACCGTGGCGCCGATGCCCGACAGCGGGCCGAAGCTCGCCGCCCGCAGCCCCTGCGTTGCCAGCGCCGTGTGCAGCGTGCTCCAGGTCACCCCGGCGCCCACCTCGACCACACCCTCGCCGACCGCGATTGATTGCAGCCGGGCGGTCTCGACCATGGCGCTGCGCCCGCCGGCCGGGCGGTATCCCGCTGTATAGGACCAGCCGCCGCCGCGGGGGAACAGCGCCACGCCGTGCTGCCGGGCCAGCCGCACGAGGCGTTCGACCTCCGCCTGATCCGCCGGGCGCAGGATGAGTCCGGCAGGCTGCGGCGCCGGGCCGGAGATGTCCGCCGACGCAAAGGCGCACTCGGCCGGGTCGTCGGTCGCCTCGATCCCCGCGTCGCGGAACAGGCCGGCCAGGTCCTGGAGGACGGGCGCGTCCATCAAACGCGCTGTCGCAAATCGGTCTTCAGCACCTTGCCGGCGGCGTTGCGCGGCAGGCTGTCCACGAAGGCGACGTGGCGCGGCACCTTGTATCCCGCGAGCCTTTCCTTGCAGGCGGCGATCACCGCGTCGGCCGCGATGGCGTCGCCAGGGCGCATGACCAGGAACGCCTTGCCGGTCTCGCCCCAATACGGGTCGGGCACGCCGACCACGGCGGCTTCCTGCACGCCCGGCAGGCGGAACAGCAACTCCTCCACCTCACGCGGGAACACGTTGACGCCGCCGGAGATGTACATGTCCTTCTTGCGATCGACGATGTAGTAGCAGCCGTCCTCGTCCTGCCAGGCCAGATCGCCGGCGGAGAACCAGCCGTCGCGCATCGACGCCGCCGTTGCGGCCGGGTTGTCCCAGTAGCCGAGGAACAAGCAGGGCGAGCGGTTGAACAGCTCCCCCACCTGGCCGCGGGAAACGGGTTCGCCGTCGTCGTCCAGCAGCTTCACCTCGTTCATCATGAACGGATGGCCGACGCACTGCGCCTTGCGCAACTGGTCCTTCGGCCGCAGGTTGGTGACGATGCCGCCTTCCGTCGAGCCGTACAGCTCGTGCAGCAGGCCGTCGCCGAAATAGTCGATGATGACCTCCTTGGTCCGTTGCGGCAGCGGCGCGGCGTTGGACATGAGCGCCCGCAGCGGGATGCTGCGCCAGCGGTCGAGGATTGGCTGCCCCAGCGCGAAGATCGCATTGAACAGCGTCGGCACCATGAAGGTGCCGGTGGCGTCGCTTTGGCTCAGCGCGCGCAAGGTCGTTTCAGGCTCGAAGCCCGGCAGGATCTCGCAGGTGCCGCCGAAGAACACCGAGGCATGGGCGAAGCTGTAGCCCGCGCCGTGGAACATGGGGGTGATCGCGAGGAACCGGTCGTCCGGCCCGTAGCAGCCGTATTCCGACGCCATGCAGAACCCGACCTGCACCCGCGCCCGGTGCGGCAGGACGACGCCGCGCGGCTTGCCGGTGGTGCCGGAGGTGTAGGGGATCGCGAACGCATCCCATTCCTCGACCGGCGGCAAGGCCCCGGGCCGGGCCTGGCCCAGCAGGTCCTCGTAATCCGGGCCGATGACGATGATCCGCTCGACCGCCGGGCAATCGGCGGCGCGGACCAGCGGCTCCGCGCCGGCGCTCACGAACACGACCCGGGCGCCGCAGTCGTTCAGGATGTAGCCCAGCTCGGCCGCGGTCTGCTTCGGGTTGGGCGTCGCCACCGCGACCCCGGCCTCCGCCAGCCCGTCCACGATCTCGATGTATTCCAGGCAGTTCGTGGCCACGATGGCGGCCCGGTCGCCCTTGACCAGGCCGAGGCCGCCGGCCAGCGCGGCAACCTTGTCGATCCGCCCGGCCAGTTGCGCGTAGGTCAGGCGACGGCCGCCGCAGATCAGCGCCGCCTTGCCGGGATCGCGGGCCAGGTTGGCGCGGATGCCCGACGCCATCGTCATCGCGCGATAGCTGGGCGGCAGCGTCGCGGTCCGCATCTATTCGGCCGCCTTCGCCACGGCGGCGCTTTCGGGCAGGCGGAACACCCGCAGCGCGTTGTCCCGCATCAACTGGGCCATGGTCAGCGGCCGCAGCCGCAGCGCGTCGATCTCGGCAACCGCACGCTCCGGGTCGATCACCGGCCAGTCGGTCCCGAACAGCACCTTGTCCCGGCCATAGCTGTCGAGGTAGCGGACCAGTTGCGGCGGCCAGTGCTTGGGCGCGTAGGCATCGACGCCGATGAAGACGTTCTCGTGCTTCCAGGCCATCGCGATCATCTCGTCCGTCCAAGGAACGCCGATGTGGATGCCGAGCAGCTTCAGCTCCGGAAAGTCGATTGCGACCTTGTCCAGGCAGATCGGGCGGCCGACGCTCGGCAACCGGCGTTCGCGCGAATACACCAGGTTCTGCCCGACCTGCATCATGATCGGGATGTCGAGTTCGCAGCACTTGGCGTAGTACGGGTAATACTTGGCGTCGTCGGGGGCGAGGCCGAACCAGTGCGGATACAGATGCGCGCCGACGAAGCCGTGCTGCTTCACCGCCGCTTCCAGGTCGCGCAACCCCTGCATCCCCCGGAACGGATCGACCCCCGCCAGCCCCGAGAACCGGCTTGGGTGCGCTGCGCACACCTCGGCGACCCGCGCATAAGGGATCTCGAACGATCCGCGCATCCGCAGATCGCCGCAGCGCACCGCGATCAGCAGCGAGCGGTCGATGCCGGACCGGTCCATCTTGACCAGGTAATCCTCAATCGTGACGCCGTTCCGCATCGCGTCCGACATGCGGACCTGGGACTTGAAGTCCTCATCGAGGCCGGTCTGCCCGTTCCGCACCTCGTCGGGCGTGAACAGGTTGCATACGATGTCGATTGACCCGGCCATCGCCGAACTCCGTTGTTGCGTTCCATGCCGCCCATCACGCCGAAAGCCGCGCCGACCGCCGGATGATCAGTTCGCCCCGCAGCGACACCACCTCGTCCGGCAGCACGTCGGACCCGAGCCGGGCCGCGAGCAGATCGAGCCCGCGGCTGACCATCGCCGCGACCGGCTGCTTCACCGTCGTGAGGCCATAAGCCGGCCAGGCCCCGGCCGCGATCCCGTCGAAGCCGACCACCGACACGTCGTCCGGCACGCCCAACCCGGCGATCCGCAGCGCGTCCATGACGCCCATCGCCATGATGTCGGCAACCGCGAACACCACGTCCGGCCGGTCGGCCTCCGGCATCTCGGCGATCACCCGCCCGGCCGCGAAGCCGCCGTCATAGGTCGATAGCCCGTCCAAACGCAGGCTGGCGCCGCCGCCTCCCTCCTGCACCCGGCTCGCGAAGCCGCGCTCCCGCTCCATGCTGGTGGATGCGGTCGTGTTGCCGCGCACGATTGCGAACCGCTGGTGCCCGGCGTCCAGCAGCAGCGAGGCCAGGACCTGCCCGCCGCCGAAATTGTCGCAGGTGGCGGCGCTGCCATGCAGGTCCGGCACGCGGTTGACCATCACGACCGGCACCTTGTGGTCCGCGCAGATGACCGCCGCGCGCGACGACAGCTCGGCCGAGGTGATCAGGCAGCCATCGACCTGGTAGTGCATCAGCGCCTCCGCCGTGCGGTCCTCCATCGCTCCGGCGCCGGCGTGCAGCAGCAGCAGGCGCAAGCCGCGCTCGGCGGCCTGGGTCACGGCCTCCTGCAGCAGTTCGGCATAGAACGGGTTGGCGTTGGAGCCGAGCACGAGGCCCACGAGGCCGCTGCGCCCGCCGGACAGCGTGCGCGCCATGGCGCTGGGCATGTAGCCGGCCCGGGCCGCCAGCGCCTCGATACGGCGCCGGGTCTCGACCGAGATGCGCGGATCGCCCTTGAGCGCCCGCGACACGGTGGATGGCGAAACCCCTGCACGCTGCGCCAATGTGATCACGGTCACACGCTCCCGCCCGATGCCGCCGTCAGCCATCGTTCCCCCCGCCGGCGCCACGATACATGCTCACGTGTGCATCGCAACTGGAATATGCCCGCGAAAGAAAAAAGTGGTTTACCCTTTACTTTGCTGTTGCAAGCCAGGCTCCGCGCTGGATAGCGTGGCGCAATCGTGTGCACAAACCCCCCTCACCGTTGTCGAGAAGATCATCGTCGCGACCCATGGCGGCGGCGCGGTGCGTGCCGGCGGGATTGCCACGGTTGCGCCCGACATCCTCATGCTGAACGACGTGTCGGGGCCGCTCGCCTTTGACCAGGCAGAAAATCCGTGCCGAGCTTGCCCGAAAGGATGCCGCCTTTGGCTGACCCCCGCCTCCGTGCCGCGCTCGACGACGGCCGCTTCGTCGTCGCACCCGGAATCTTCGACATGATCTCCGCCCGCCTCGCCGACACCATGGGCTTCACGGCGCTGTATGCGACCGGGTTCGGCACCGTCGCCTCGCATCTGGGGCTGGCCGACGTGGGGCTTGCGACCTACAGCGACATGGTCGGCCGCGTCGGCGCCTTTGCCCGCATGTGCCGAACGCCGGTCGTGGCCGACGCCGACACCGGGTATGGCGGCCTGCTCAACATCCGGCACACGGTCTTGGGCTACGAAGCCGCCGGGGTCGCCGCGATCCAGATCGAGGACCAGGAAACGCCGAAGAAGTGCGGCCACACGCCCGGTCGCCGCGTGATCCCCGCCCGCGAGATGGCGCTGAAGATCGAGGTCGCGGCCGCGGCCCGCCGCAGCCGCGACTTCCTGATCATCGCCCGCACGGACGCCCGCACGGCGCTCGGCCTCGATGAAGCGATTGCCCGGGGCAAGCTGTATGCCGCGGCCGGCGCGGACATCGTGTTCGTCGAAAGCCCCGAAACCGCAGATGAAATGGCCCGCATCGGCGGCGAGATCGAGGCGCCGCTGCTCGCCAACATGGTCGAAGGCGGGCGCACCCCCATCTTGCCGGCGGCCCGGCTGCAGGCGCTCGGCTACAACATGGCGATCTACCCCGCGCTCGGCTTCCTTGCAGCGACCGCGGCGCTGGAGCGCGTCTTCACCCATTTGCACGGACACGGCGACAGCACGGCGCTCCCGGCTGCCGAAAGCTACGGCTTCGGCCGGATGTGCGACCTGATGGGCTTCCCCGACGCCTGGGCGTTCGAGCGGGAATGGGCTGCACGCGCCGAACAGGACATGGCCTCAGAATGAGTGACGAGCTGGACATCTACCGCCGCCAGGGCTTTGCGCAGCGGCTGGGCTTGGGCCAGGCGCCCGCGCTGGTGATCGTGGATTTCGTGGCGGGCTTCACCGACCCCGCGCATTTCGGCGGCGGCAACATCGGCCCGGCGATTGCGCGCACGCGGGACTTGCTGGCCTTGGCGCGCGCGCGGGCCTGGCCGGTCTGCCACACCCGCGTCGTGTATGCCGATGACGGCGCGGATGGCGGCGTGTTCGCGGCCAAGGTCCCGCCGCTGCTGACGCTCACGGAAACAAGCCCGCTGAGCCAGATCGTGCCGGAGCTGACGCCCGCCCCCGGCGAGTTGGTGGTCCGCAAGCGCCAGGCCAGCGCGTTCTTCGGCACCGGGCTGGCCGGGTGGCTTGCATTCCGCCGGGTGGACACGGTGCTGGTGGCCGGCTGCACCACCAGCGGCTGCGTGCGCGCCACCGTGGTGGACGCCTGCGCGCACGAGTTCCGGCCCATCGTGATGACGGATTGCGTGGGCGACCGCGCGATAGGCCCGCACGAGGCCAGCCTGTTCGACATGGGACAGAAATACGCCGACCTGATGGATCTCGCCGCCCTGCGTGCCGCCCGCAACACTGCCGCTTGAAGGAGTTGACGATGCTGAACCGCCGCCGGACTCTCGGCCTGCTCGCCGGCACTGCCCTTGCCGCCCCGCACGTCGCCCGGGCAGCCGACGACATCGTGGTGGGCGCGACCGTGCCGATCACCGGGCCGCTCGCAGGTTCCGGCCTGCAATACTATTACAGCCTGCAGATGGCGCAGGACGACATCAATGCGGGGGGCGGCATCGGCGGCCGGAAGCTGCGGATCGCGTTCGAGGACACCCAGGCATCCAACAGCGTCGCCGTCAACGCCTTCATCAAGCTGGCGCAGCAGCAAGACCCGGCCTTCATCTTCCTCAGCAGCTACACCATCCAGAACCTTGCGGTGGAGCAGGCGGTGGCGAAGGCCGGCATCCCCACCGTGTATGCCGGCGGCGGCGTCGACATCGCGGACAAGAAGAACCCCTGGATGTTCCGTATCCGGCCGCAGGACAACCTGGCGGGCGAAGCGACCGGCGAGGCGCTGGCGACCCGCATGAAGGCGCGCGACGTCGGCATCCTGCAGGTGCAGGACGATTACGGCACGGCGCAGGCCAACTCGGTGGAGGCGGCGCTGGGCCGCGCCGGGGTCAAGGTGGTGGGCCGCGAAACCTATGGCGCCCGCGACAACGACTTCTCGGCGCAACTGCTGGCGCTGAAGAACAAGGGCGCGCAGGCGTTGGTCGCCATTTCCTACGTGCGCGACGGCGCGCTGGTGCTGACGCAGCGCCGCACGCTGGGCATCACCGCGCCGCTGATCGGCAACACGTCCTTTGTCAACCCGTCGCTGCTCGACCTCGTGACGCCCGCGGACGTGGAGGGCATCTACAGCCTGATCGACGCCGTGATCGGGGCGGCGCGGAACCCGGCCAGCGCCACGTATGCGGCAAAGTTCCTCGACCGCTTCAAGATGCGCGCGGACCCGTACGGCTCCTGCTACTACGACGTCGCGATGATCCTGGCCGATGGCTTGCGCAGGGTCGGAACCGACAAGGCGAAGCTGCGCGACCACTTCGTGGCGGTGAAGGGGTATGAGGGCGTGACCCGCACCTTCAGCACCGACGAGCGCGGCAACATGGCGCATAGCGTGGCGCTGGCGAACTTCGCGACGGGCACGAAGGATTTGAGGCTGGTCGCGACCTTCCCGCCACAGCCGGCCTGAAATGGAGCAGTTCCTCCAGTTGCTCGTGGGAGCACTCGCAATCGGCAGCATCTATGCCGTGATCGCTTTGAGCTTCGAGCTTGCTTATGAGGCAACGGGGGTCGTGAACTTCGCGACCGGCCAGCTTGTCGTGGTCGGCGCGCTGGTGGGGGCGTCGTCCCTGGCCTATGCGCAGGCGGGGATCGCGTTCTCCTATCTCGGCACGTTCCTCGTGATGGCGATGGTGGGGCTGGCGTTCTTCGCGGCCGTGTTCCAGCCGTTGCGGGGCAAGCCCGCGGTCACGGTCGTGATCGGCACGGTGGCAGTCGGCATCTCGATCCAGAACATCTCGCAATTGGTATGGGGGCCGCTGCCGGCCCGCGCCGCATCGCCCGTGGGCGACGGGTTGCTGCATGTGCATGGCGCCATCGTGCCGCTACATGCCGTGTTCGTGGTGGCGGTCACCGCGGCGCTGATCGTGGGCGTGTTCCTGCTGATGCACCACAGCTTCGTCGGCCGCCAGTTCCGCGCGCTGGCGCAGGACCCCGAAGCCGCGAGGCTCATGGGCATACGTGTCGCCTGGCTGTACGGCTTCACCTGGGTGCTGGTGGCGGCGCTGGCCGGCATCGCGGGCGTGCTGCTGTCGCCGATGTGGTTCATCGACGTGAACATGGGCGACAGCCTGGCGCTGAAAGCCTTCGCCGCCGCCGTCATCGGCGGCTTCGGCAGCATTCCCGGCGCCATCTGCGGCGGCCTGCTGGTGGGCGCGGCCGAGATCTTCGGCGCCAGCTACGTATCGTCGGACTACAAGGACGCGCTGGTGTTCCTGCTGATGATCGCCTTTTTGCTGGTCCGGCCACAGGGCCTGTTCGGCGAGCGCATCGGGGACCGCGGATGACCCGGCCCCTCATCGGACGCATCCCGCTGCTGCTCGGCGCCCTGGTCGTATTGGCGGTGCCGTCGCTGGTGCCAGCCTATAGCCTGCGTGTGCTGGACCTCGCCTTGATCTCGTCGATCGCCGTGCTGGGGCTGGTGTTCGCGTTCGGCTGGGCCGGGCTGATCCACCTGGCGCAAGCGGCCTTCGTCGGCATCGGCGCCTATGCCGCGGCGCTGCTCACGACGCGGGCCGGCTTCACGTTCTGGTCCGCGCTGCCGGTCGCCATCGTGCTGGGCGCGGCGCTGAGTGCCGTGGTCGGCGCGCCCATGCTGCGGCTGCGCGGCCATTACCTGGCGCTCGCGACCGTTGGACTGAACGTGACGCTTGAGATCGTCATCAAGAACTGGATCGGCCTGACCGGCGGCGAGGACGGCGTGAGCGGCATTCCCGGCGTGTCGATCGGCGGCTTCGCCTTCGCCTCCGATGGGCGGTTCTATTACCTGGCGCTCGGCTTCGTGGCCTTGGCCGCGCTGATCGCCTGGGCCGTCCGCGCATCCCGCTTCGGCCGCGACATGGTCGCGGTGCGCGACGACGAACTGGCGTGCCGGGCCAGCGGCGTCCACGTGGTGCGGATCAAGCTGCTGGCCTTCGTCCTGTGCGGCGCCTACGCTGCCGTCAGCGGCGCGCTGTATGCGCATTATTCCAACTACATCGCCCCCAGCGACTTCGACGGGGTGCGCGCCATCACGCTGCTGGTCATGCTGATCGTGGGCGGCGAGGTGTCGATCCCCGGCGCCGTGGCCGGCTGCATCCTGATCAGCTTCGCGCCGGAATGGCTGCGCTTCGTGGGCCAGGCGTATCTGACGGTATTCGGCGCGGGGATCATCCTGGTCCTGGTGCTGCTGCCGAGTGGATTGGCCGGACTCGCCGGCCAGATGCGGAGGCGCTTTGCACACCGCCACGCTTGATCTTCCGGCCGTGGCCATCGCCCCGCCGGACGACATCCTGACCGTCACCGGCTTGTCGCGCTCGTTCGGCGGGTTGAAGGCCGTGGACGCGGTTGACCTTGCCATCCCCCGCGGCGGGGTACGGGCCTTGATCGGCCCCAACGGCGCCGGCAAAAGCACCATCGTCAACATGCTGTCCGGCGCCACCCGGCCGTCGGCTGGCAGCATCCTGCTCGAAGGGCGGGAGCTGTCGGGGTGCAGCGCCACGGCCGTGGCCCGCGCCGGCATGGTGCGGACGTTCCAGAACGGCCGGCTGTTCACCCGGCTGACGGTGCTGGAAAACGTGCTGGTGGGCGCCGCCGGGGCGTATCGCAGCGGGCTGGCGGCGGCCGTGCTGCGCACCCCGCGCTTCCGCGCCGAAGAAGCCCTCATGCGCGACCGCGCCCACGCGCTGCTGGACCAGCTCGGCATGGGCGCCGACGCCGCCCGCCCGGTGGGCGCGCTGCCCTATGGCCGGCAGCGCAAGATCGAGATCGCCCGCGCGCTGATCGGCAATCCCAAGATCCTGCTGCTGGACGAGCCGGCGGCCGGGCTGAATTCTGGCGAGGTCGAGGGGCTGATCGCGCTGGTGCAGCATTTGCGCGCCGACGGCCTCAGCGTGCTGCTGATCGAGCACAACATGGGCCTGGTCATGCGGCTGGCCGACGCCATCACCGTGCTGAACTTCGGCCAGAAGATCGCGGAAGGCAGCCCCGCCGAGGTCCGCGGCGACTCCCGGGTGATCGAGGCTTATCTCGGACGCAGGCGCGCTTATGCTCGCGTGTGAGGGGCTGGACGTCGCTTATGGCCCGGTGCAGGCGCTGCGCGGCGTCAGCCTGCGGGTCGAACCCGGCGAGTGCGTGGCGCTGCTCGGCTCCAACGGCGCCGGCAAGACGACGCTGCTGCGGGCGCTGTCGGGGCTGATCCGGCCGCGCGCCGGGGCCATCACCTTTGCGGGCGCCACCATGGCCGGGCTGTCGCCGGAGCGCCGGGTGCGCGCCGGCCTGGCCCATGCGCCCGAGCGCCGGCGCATCTTCCCCGGGCTTACGGTGCTGGAGAACCTGGAGGTCGCGACCGCGGCTTGGAAGCGGCCGGGCCAGTCCAGCGCCGGCGACCTCGACCGGGTTTACGCCCTGTTCCCCCGGCTGAAGGAACGCCGCACCCAATATGGCTGGTCGCTCTCGGGCGGGGAGCAGCAGATGCTGGCGGTCGGCCGCGCCTTGATGTCGCGGCCCAAGGCGCTGCTGCTGGACGAGCCGTCGCTCGGCCTTGCGCCCCTGATCGCCGAGGAAGTGTATGACCGCCTGGCCGAGATCGGCGCCACCGGAGTCACGATCCTGCTGGTGGAACAGAACACGGCGATGGCGCTGTCGGTCGCGTCCCGGGCCTATCTGCTCGAACACGGCTCCATCGTGCTGGAAGGCCCGGCGCAGGATTTGGCAGACCATCCGCGCATCCGGGAGGCTTATCTGGGAAGCTGACGAAACCCGCGACGGTGCTCGCCCGGCTTGTTGAAGCCGGCCTCTGGCCGGGTGGTTCCATACGCGGGACGGCCGCGCCTCGCAAGCAAAGGCCCGCATGGCCTGCTTTGGCTTCATCGAGGGCTGGCACAACTCCGCCCGCCTGCACTCCGCCCTGGGCTGCCGAAAGCAGCAATGGAGGCAGCTACGACGGAACCGTAATCACCCAAGCGCCCCAACACTCCACGAGAGGCGGCCGAAGCGGCGCCAGGCAGGACGGCGAGCGATGCGGCCAGCCCCGCGATGACGGGTGCTTTCATGCCGGGTTCTCCGAGGCGGGCCGCTGCCGGTCCGGGATCTCCAGCTCCAGCAACACGGCGCCGAGGCACTTGCCGTGCGCGTCCAGGCGCAGCGAGCGCGTGACGCCGCCCCCGAGCGCGCCGGACAGCACGAAGTTGAGCGCGCCCAGGCCGGGCAGCTCGTAGCGGGTCACCTCGCCGGGCCCGAGGGCGGCGAAGTACGCGCGCACCCGCTCGGCGGTGACGTGCTCGGCGAGGAAGGCGTAATCGCCCTCGTCATAGGCGATGACCGAGATCTGGGACGTGTCGCCCTTGTCGCCGGTGCGGGCGTGGGCCAGCTCGCGCAACTGCATGGTCAGGCCACCTCGTAGGACACCCGGGCCTGCGCCCGGTCTTGCGGGATCAGGGTGGAGACAACCGCGACCACCTCGCGCGCGCTTTTCCACGCGCCGCCGCCGCCCGCAGGGCCGTTGGTGTAGAGCGTCTCCACCTCGTTGCCGATCCGCGCGGCTTCGGCCATGCTCTCCGTGCGCCCGACCACGCGCACCCGCACCTCCCTCGGCGTCGGATCCATGCCCGGCGCCGGCCCAGCGGCCTGGCCGCCGCCCGGGTGCACGGCGTTCACGCCGATCAGTTCGAAGCGTGCCTCCGTCATGCGCACCCCGGTGAGCGCGAGGCGCTCGCGCACGATCTCCAGCGCGAGCCGCCCGCGCGCCAGCGCCCCCGGCCCGGCATACGAGATCTGGCCCTCGCCCACGTGGCTGTCGCGGTAGCCCACCGAGACCTTCAGCGTTTCCGGCCGGGGCCGCCCGCCGCCGCCCGACACGGCCACCCGGTCCGGCCCGACCTGGGCGAAGCGCACGGTGGAGAAGTCGGCGGTCACGTCGGGCTGCAGATAGGCGGCAGGGTCGAGCAGCTCGTACAATAGCTGCTCCTTGCAGGATGCGACGCTCACCCGGCCGCCCGACCCCTCGACCTTGGTGATCACCGCCGAGCCGTCCGCCTCCACCTCGGCGATGGGGAAGCCGAGGCGCGCGAGGCTTGGCACGTCCTTGTGGCCGGGGTCGGCGAAGTAGCCGCCGGTGATCTGGCCCGCGCACTCCAGCAAGTGCCCGACCACGGTGCCGCGCCCCAGGCGGTCCCAGTCGTCCATCGCCCAGCCGAACTCGTGGATCAGCGGGGCCAGGAACAGCGCCGGGTCGCCGACCCGGCCGGTGATGACCACATCCGCGCCACCCCGCAACGCCTCGATGATGCCGCCAGCGCCCATGTAGGCGTTGGCGGACAGGATGCTGCCCCCGAGGTCGGCCACGGCACCGGGCCGCTCCAGCAGGGAGTGCTGGCCCCCTCGCACCACGTCCAGCACGTCGTCGCCGCCCACGGCGGCGATCCGCAGCCCGGGCAGGCCCAGGCGCCGGGCCACCTCCGCCGTGGCCCGGGCCGCGCCTTCGGGGTTGGCCGCGCCCATGTTGGTCACCACGCGCACCCCGTTCGCCCGGCAGGCCGGCAGCACCGCCTGCATACGCGCCGTCAGCAGCGGGTCGAAGCCGGCCGCCGGGTCGCGCAGTTTCTCGCCCTGGGCCAGCGCGATGGTGCGCTCCGCCAGGCACTCGAAGCCGAGATAGTGCAGGCCGCCCCGCTCGGCCAACTCGACCGCGGGCTCGATGCGGTCCCCGGAGTAGCCGGCGCCGGAACCGATCCTGATCGTCTTCATCGCGTTGCTCCCCGAGGTATCACACTGGTGCGCCTGCTGGCCCGCTCAGCCCGCCCGCTCAGCCCGACAGCACGCCGGTGGCGAAGGCGACGGCGGTCATCACGAGCGTGGTCCCGAAGGCCCAGGGGAAGATGAACCTTTGGTGCTCGCCGAGGTCGACGCCGCTCAGGCCGATCAGGATGAAGGTGGAGGCGGTCAGCGGGCTGAGCGGGAAGCCGGTGGTCATCTGCCCCAGGATGGCGCCGCGGCCGACGAGGACCGGGTCCACGCCGAAGCTCGACGCCGCCTGCGCCAAGACGGGGAGCACGCCGAAGTAGTAGGCGTCGGGCGTGAAGACGAGGCTGAGCGGCATCCCGGTCACCGCCGCGACCACCGGCAGGTAGCCCGCGGCGCCGGCAGGGATCACGGACACCGCCGCGGCGGCCATGGCCTCGATCATCTTCGTGCCGCTGAGCACGCCCGTGAAGATGCCAGCGGCGAAGATCATCGTCGAGACCGTGACCACGCTGCCGGCGTGCGAGACGAGGTGCTTCTGCTGCTCGTCCCAGTTCGGGTAGTTGACCGGGAACGCGATCGCGAAGGCGAGCACGAACAGGATCGGCAGCGGCATCAGCGACATCAGGAGCGCTGCGACCAGCGCCACGGTCAGGGCGGTGTTGAACCAGAACAGCCAGGGCCGTTCGAGCGCGATCCTGCGCTCGCCCGGGTGGGCGTGGACGGCCCCGCCCGCCCCACTCTCCCCGGCCAGGCTGGCCGCGGCCGAGAGCAACACGGCCGCCGGAGCGGGCTGGCCGCCGCCGAGGCGCGCGCGCTCACGCCGGCCCAGGATGTAGGCCACCGCGAGGACCCAGAGAATGCCGACGAGCATGGACGGCACGACGGGGTTGAAGATCGCGGACACGTCCGCCTTCAGCGCGGCCATGGCGCGCACGGTGGGGCCGCCCCAGGGCAGGATGTTCATCACCCCCGCGCCGAGGCAGACGATGCCGGACAGCACCAGCCGGTTCACGCCGAGCCGCTGGTAAAGCGGCAGCATGGCCGAGATGGTGATGAGGAAGGTGGTGGCGCCGTCCCCGTCGAGCGAGACCGCCATCGTCAACACGGCGGTGGCAAGCGCCAGGCGGATCGGGTCGCCCTTCACGAAGCGCAGCAAGCGCTTGATCATGGGCTCGAACAGGCCGACGTCGAGCATGAGCCCGAAATACAGCACGGCGAAGATGATCATGACCCCGACCGGGGCGACCCGGCCGATGCCGTCCAGCATCATCTTGCCCAGGCTCGGCCCGGCGCCGGCCAGCAGCCCGGCCACGGTGGGGATGAGGATCAGCGCCACCAGCACCGACAGGCGCTTGGTCATGATCGCGAACAGGAAAACGGCGATCGTCGCGAAACCGAGTGCGGCCAGCATGTTCCTCCCGGGGCGCCGCGCTCCTCGTCCGGCTGCTTCCGTTCAAGGGCCGGCCCTTCGTGCCGAGCCTGGGTTGCCCGGGAGACCGGGACGCTGACGGCGTTGTCGGATTTCACCGACATGGCCGATCTCGGCATGACGGTCGCCAGCGTGGCGCTCGGTCATCGGCTGTATCACGTCCGGCTCGCCTGTTCCAGCTTCGAGCATGTCGGGGAGACAGGAGGAGCCACGAGGCAATCGAACTCACCTCCCGCCTCAAAGCCGAGATGTGACCTGGGTCACACCTGCGGCTTTTGAAAGCAGGCAGCATCAAGCGCCTGTTCACAAGGAACAGCGCTTGCAAGCCGAGGACGGTCGATGCGCCAAGAAAGCCCTGGGTTCGAGCGCATCCCAGCAAGCCCGAACGCCGCAAGCTCCGAGGGCCTGATGGCTGGTCTTCAACCGTGTGGCGACAGCAGGCGGGCCGGTCCTCCGCATGGCCCGCGACCTGTTGGCGGTCTGCGGCCCGTCACGGCAAGCCCAAGGTCGGACGACCGCGGCTTCGCGCTGCTGATCGTGCTCTGGAGCATGGTGCTCCTTGCCTTGCTGGGAACCCGCATTGCGGCTTCGGGCCGGGTCGAGATGCAGGTGGCGACGAACCTGCGCAACGCGGCGACCGCCGAGGCGGCGGCGGACGCGGCGGTGCATGAAGCCGTGTTCCACCTCTTGGGAGCAGGGTGGCAGCGCTGGCTGCTTGAAGGCCGGCATCACGCCGCACTGCCCGAAGCCAGCGTTGACTACCGCGTCGAGGACTTGGCTGGGCGCATCAACGTGAACACGGCGTGGCCGGAGTTGCTGGCCGCTCTCCTGGACAAGCTGGGCGTGCTGCCGGACCAGGCAGCCTCGCTGGCGGCGGCCATCGTCGATTGGCGCTCGCCGGACCAAAAGGCCCGGCCCCGTGGCGCAAAGGCGGCGGACTACGTTGCTGCCGGACGAAGCTACGGCCCGCCGGGTGCGGCGTTCCGCGACCCGCGCGACCTCGGCGACGTGCTGGGCATGACCCCTGCCCTGCTCGGCCTCCTGCTGCCGCACGTTTCGGTGTGGGGCGAAGGGGACCTCGACCCGGCGCACGCCGGCCCCGTGGCGCGCGCCGCGATGGCGGCGGTTGGCATCCGTGCGTCGTCCAGCCAGGGCGCAGGGCCGGAGTCGCTTACGGTCGCCATCACCGCCGAAGCGGCAGGGCCGGCCGCATCCCGGTTCACGCGGTTCGCAATCGTGCAGATCGCGCTCGTTCCTGAGGACAAGCCTTGGAGGATCTTGGTGTGGGCCACCGAAGCTTGACGGCGCGTCGCGCCGCCCGGTGGCGCCGCAGCCGAGATCCATGGAATGGCTCCCGCGTGCCGAAGCGGCCATCGCCCGGTCCGAACCGGGCTGCGCGCCGGGGCGTCCCGAATAGTTCCTGGCTGAACGCCGACCGACGCCGGTTCGGCAAGGCTGAACCGAGAACCACAGGAGGAAAGGTGCCATGAAGTTCAACGCCGACGACGACAAGGCCAAGAAGCCAACCCTGCCAGCCCGCACCAAGCGAACGCTGCTGCTGGCTGCGGGAATGGCGGTCATGCTTCCCGGTGCGGTGCCCATGGTGGTCGCGCAGCAAGCGCCCGCCGCCGATCCCGCGTCCGGGGCGGACACATCCAGTGCGGCCCAACGGCTCCAAGCTGCCGACCAGGCGGTCAGCCAACTGCCTCCGGCCTCCACGGACCTGTCCGGTGCGGCGCAACGCCTCCTGGGGGCCGACGGTGGGATCAGCCGGTTGCCGGACGAGGTCCCGCCTTACCTGCGGCATTACTACCATTCCGCCCTGACGGCGCCCGGCTTCAAGGGGGTGCCGGCCGTGCCGGAGACCAGTTCCCAGCAAGACTCGACGACCAGTCTGGAGCAGGTCACGCCCTCAACCAACCTGACGCCGGACGACGCGCAGACGAATGGCGCTGCGCGCAGGCCGGTGCCCAAGGCGAACCAGTCCTGCAACGCGGCCAATGCGTACGACAAGGGAAATTTCCCCGCGACCGTGCCGCAAAAGGGCGCGAACGCCGACCCGGCGGGATGCGTGGAGTCGTTCCAGCCTGCGGGGGCGGTCGGGACGGCGGGCAACGCCTTTTTCGCCTCGTTGGGCACGAACGGACGGACGTGCGCCACCTGCCACCAGCCGCCGAGCGGCATGAGCGTGAGCGTCGCCAACATCGCGGCGCGCTACCGGGCGACCCGTGGCACCGACCCCATCTTCGCCGGCGTGGATGGCGCCAACTGCCCCAACAACCTTCCGCCCCACACCGGCAAGGGAGAAGCCTTCCAGGCCGCGCACTCGGTGCTGCTGCAGCGCGGCGCTTTCCGGATCTTCCTGCCGGTGCCGGCAGGCGCGGAGTACACGGCAACCGTTGTGAGCGACCCGTATGGGTGCAACACGGACCCGAGCTTCAGCCAGGACACTGTTCAGGGCGAGACAGCGCAGATGCTCTCGGTTTATCGCCGCCCGCGGATGTCGGCCAACCTGGGCTTCGTCGCGGCGTTCGCAACGCCGCCCGGCGCGCCGGCGAACGGCCCGGCGATCATGTGGGACACCCGCGAGCCGACGTTGGCGAGCCAGGCCCGCAGCGCGACGCTGGGCCATGCGCAGGCGCAGAATGAGCCTACCCCGCAGCAGGTCGCCGAAATGGTGGCGTTCGAGACCGGCTTCTTCAGCGCGCAATCCTTCGACGCGGTGGCGCGCGACCTCGCGGCGTCCGGAGCGCAAGGCGGCGCCGTGGCGCTCGCCGCCGCGCCGGCCGGCACCGGAGGGGCGCCGTCCAACGTCGCCTTCACGGAATACTCGACCTGGGCCGGGGCGGCTGGCACCCAGGCGCAGCAGCAGCGGGCGGCGATTGCCCGAGGGCAGGACCTGTTCAATGCCCGCCAGTTCATCATGTCAAACGTCGCCGGGCTGAACGACATCCCGCTGGGCAACGCGCCGCCGAGCAACGCGGTGTCCGGCACATGCTCGACCTGCCACAACCAGGCCCATGGCGGCAACAACCTGTTCGGCAAGGTGGCGACCGTCGACATCGGCGTCGGCGGCGGGTCCAGCGCGCATAAAGGGCCGATGCCGTCTCCGGACCTGCCTGTGTTCAAGCTGACCTGCAAGGCCGGGTTCACCACGCCGTTCAACGGCAGCACGGTGTATACCAACGATCCTGGCCTGGCCCTCGTCAACGGCAAGTGCGCAGACATCGGCCGGTTCGCCGTGCCGCAGATGCGCGCCTTGTCGTCGCGGGCACCGTATTTCAGCGACGGATCGGCAAAAAGCCTTGAGGAAGTCGTTTCGTTCTACAACCAACGCTTCGACATGAAGCTTCTGCCGGGGGAGGTGCAGGACCTCGTCAGCTTCCTGAACGCGCTGTAGTATTCAAATATATCGAAACAACAAGGAATGAAAAAATAACGAACTAAATTTATGTGGGCGGCACGGACTTTTGGACCAACCCGCTGGTTTGGGACATCGGGGCCGTGCCGCTCTACGATTACGGCAGCACCGTCGATGTCGGCGGTGCCGCAGCGATTTGTGCGGGAATTGGCTGAGCGGCGTGTCTCCGGCGGGCTGATAGTTGGTTGGGTTAGGCGGCGAGGTCAACGGGAGCAGGAGCGGCAAGCGTCTCGCCCAAGGTCTGCCACCCGTTCACCTTGCGCATGGTGATCTCGCGGAAACGCGAGGCGTTTGCCGCTGGGCCGGAGGCGCCGTTTTGTGATGATTGCGCCGCAAAATGTCAGACGCTTGGCCCATCAATGGATATACACGCCCAGTGTCGGAGTCCTGACATCCAAAAGCGACTGGACAGATGCCATGAGCAATACGAGCTGTGAAACAGGTGCCGGCCGTGAAATCGTCGTGGTGACAGGCGCTTCGACCGGCATCGGCGCCGCCACTGCCCGCGAACTCGCCAAGCGCGGCTTTCTCGTTCTCGCCGGTGTGCGTCGGGACCAGGACGCCGATGCGCTTCGGGCCGCGAACCTCGAACCCGTCATGCTCGACGTCACGGACGAGGCCGGGATCGCCGGACTCGTGCAGCGCATCGCCGACGACCCTAGGCGGCGTCGAGTTCGCGCCTTGGTCAACAACGCAGGCATAGCGGTCAATGCGCCCTTGGAAACGTATCCGTTGTCCGAGTGGCGGCGGCTGTTCGACGTGAACCTCTTCGGCCACGTCGCGATGACGCAGGCATTGCTGCCCGCGCTCATCGAGAGCCGCGGAACCGTCGTCAACATATCCTCCGTGGGCGGCAAGGTGGCGATGGCGACCTATGGCCCCTACGCCGCCACGAAGTTCGCCCTTGAAGCGGTCAGCGATGCGTTGCGTCGCGAGGTCGAACCGCTCGGCGTAAAGGTCGTCGTGATCGAGCCGGGCGCTGTTACGACCGGGATGCTTGGACACGTCGATGTCCGGGGTCATCATATCGTCAGCGAGATGACCACCGAACAGCGTGGCCGATACGCCGCGCTCATGTATGCCGTCATCTCGCAGGCCAAAGCATCCGTTCCCGGGGGAGCGTCCCCCGAACAGGCAGCTCGGGTCATTGCGGATGCGGTTACCAGCAATCGGCCTCGTACCCGCTACACCGTTGGTCGCGGCACCGCGATGATCATCCGTCTCACCCGGCTCCTGTCGGACCGCACGCTCGACAGCCTTCTCGCCCGCAACCTCAAGCCGCACTTGCCCAAGGTACAAGCGTAAATGCCGCTGATGTGTTCAGAGCGGCTGCATCAGAGGATCGTCAATTGCCTGCGTTACCTGTTCCCAACAAAGCAAGCAACAGCGCCAGGCCTTGATCGGGGCCGGCGAGCCCTTTCTGCTCGCGAATGCGTCCTCCCGCCGCGAGGTCGACCAGCCCGTGGGCTGTCGCGTAGATGAGCCCGGCCAGCGCAGGCGTCGGTCCTTGGGGCAACTCCCCCTTGCTTTGGCAATCCTCCACCAAGGAAGCGAATGCCGTGAACGCTTTCAGTGCAACCGCTTCAAGCGAGCCTTCCGCAGCCCCAATCGCGGGATCGCTGAACAGCAGTCGGTAGCGGGCAGGATAATCCCGTCCATAATGGGTGAACGCACCCAACGCCTGCTTCAGCCGCTCGATCGGTGTTCCGTTCCTCATCCGCTCCTGCTCGAAGGTGGCTGTCAGCACCTCGAAATCGCGCTCAGCGACCGCCGCCAGGAGGGCGCTCCGATCTTTGAAGTGGCGATACGGCGCGTTGTGCGAGACGCCGACTGCTTGGGCAACGGCGCGCAAGGTCACGGCCGCCTCACCTCCTGCATCCAACAGGCGCGCCGCTTCCGTGACCAGCTTGTCGTGCGTGCTCATTCAGCGCCTCCGCTCGTTCCCTATGGCTTTCCCACATCCCGCGGCTGCAAATGGACGAGCTTCTCGGAGTCGGCCCACAATTTGCGCGCACGCGCGACGTCGTGCGTCGTCTTCGAGGACCGGGCCTCGATCAGCCGGCCGTTGCGTGACTGGATGTATTGACCCGATGCGGCGGCGAATGCCGGACCAACGGCGATCTTGGCGAGCGCATCACCCGAGAAGGGAATGCTGCCCATCGTCACTCCAAGCGTTTTGAACAGCCATGCGGCGAAGCCGGTACGCATCACCTGCTGCGCGACCGGCGGTGCCGACCTGATGAGGCCGGTCTCGACCATGAGGCCGGGATCAAAGGCGATCGACTGGATGGACGACCCGGCCGTTCGCAGCCGACGGTCCAGTTCATAGGCATAAAGGATCGTGCATAGCTTGGAGGTCGCGTAGCGCTTGCCGCCGGAGACCGGCTTGCCCTCCTTGCCGTCATTCGCCAGCACGAAGGCGTCCGGCTCGACCGCTTTGCCGACCATCTTGCCATCCATCGTTTCGGGATCGTGCGTGCCGCTGGCGGTGAACACGATGCGGCCACCGGCTTGAACATCGTCGAGCAAGAGGTTGAGCAGCAGAAAGTGACCGAGGCAGTTGGTCGCGAATGTCTTCTCGTATCCATCAACGCTGTATTCGACCGGTCCCATGAACTGAGCGCCAGCGTTAAGCATCAGGACGTGTAGGGGCGCAATGACGCCCTGGGCGACGAGGCCTTGGACGACCTTGGCCCCCGCACGAACCGAGGCGAGGGAGGACACGTCCAAGTTCACGGTTTTGACGTTCGTGCCATACTTTGCGCCGAGATCGCGTGCGGCAGAGTCCACTTCGACCGGGTTTCGGCCGGCGAGCACGATGTCGAACTCACCAGCTTGTGCAATCTTCGTGGCGGCTTCGAGGCCGAGGCCCTTGTGACCCCCGGTAACGAGAACGGTGGGCATGACGATCGTCCTTATGTTGACAACATCAACGTAAGGTGAAAGTTGACAGTGTCAACGTGGTTTCAGAGAAACGCCTGATGGACATGAAGCAGGATGATCGCGAGCGGAGCCATCAAGTTAACGGACGTATCCAGCCGGCGTAATCTCGCAACACGGAACGCTGCTCCCTTTCGCTTGTCGCCTTCGACGTGTTTCCCGACGAGGACGCGGCGCAGGCTTGGTTCGAGTGTGATCGGCGCGGCGAACCGCGAACCGATGGGGGCGTCACGCGGTGGCGCCGCATGATGGAGAGGCTCGTCACGCAGGAAAGGGCGGTCGTGACCCCACCGGTCTGCATCGCGAGCTGACCAGGAGCACAACGCCGGCTGCGGCTACGCCGCCAAGGCGGCAGGCCGCGTGCCGCGCCCGGGGGAGGCGGCGGGCAGGAGCGCCAGCGAGGACCCTTTCAGCAGCACGCGGGTCGTTAGTTCCAGGTGCTGCGCCATCAGCGCCCTGGAGCGCGCGGGATCGCGGGCGAGGACGGCTTCCACGAGATCCTGGTGCTCGCGGTTGAGGTCGCGCGCGACCTCGGCGAGCGGAACCGAAAGGCGCCGGTACCGCTCGTTCTGGGCGTAGAGGGTCGCCCTCAGCCGAAGCAGCCACGGGCTGTCGCACCCGGCGACGAGCGCCTCGTGGTAGGCGGCGTGAGCCACCGACCATGCCTCGCTCATGCGGTCCGGATCCTCCGGCTCGCGTTCCGGCGTGCGGGACAGGCGATGGAAGGCGGCGACGAGCTGCGCCTCCCAGTCCACGTCGCCAGCGGCGATGGCGCGTTCCAGGCACAGCCCCTCGATGTCGGTGCGCACCGCCGTCAGATCGCGCAGCTCCTCCACCGAGATCGGAGCGGCGCGGAAGCCGCGCTGCGGTTCGGCGACCACCAGCCCCTCGGACGTAAGCCGGGCCAGCGCCTCGCGCACGGCGCTGAGACTGACGGAAAGGGCTTGGCACAGCTCGTTGATCTTCAGCCTTGCCCCAGGCCGCAACCGGCAGGCGAGCAGGTCGGCGCGGAGGCGCTCATAAGCGTCTTGCGTGAGGCTGGAACCGGCAGAAGCGATGCGGGGCATCACGCAAACCTAGCGCGCTTCGACTTGAAAAACCATGTGCCATCCGAAAATAGATTATATGTTGACGCATGGGTTTTTTGAGAGCACCTAGACGCCAAGCTCGCTGCGAGAAGCGGCGGTCACCGAGCAGAGGAGGAAACCCATGCGCTTCGCAGCGTACCGGCAGAACGGCGTCGAAGGTCTCGCCGCCGCCGAGGGGAACGGCCCTTTCCGCGGCTTCGCTGTCACCGACAGCCAGCATCCCGGCAGCCTGACCAGCCTCACCGCGCGCGGGAGCGGGCACCTCCTGGCTGCCGGACGCAGCCTGCAGGCCGGCCCGGAAATTGATCTCGGCGCCGTCGAGCTGCTGCCTCCGCTGCCCGCCCCGGGCAAGATCATCTGCATCGGGCTCAACTACGCCGACCACTCCGCCGAGAGCGGGTTCAAGGTGCCGGACTACCCCACGGTGTTCGGCCGTTTCAATTCAAGCTTGATCGGCCACGGCGCGCCCATCATCCGCCCGCGCGTGTCCGAGCAGCTCGACTACGAAGGCGAGTTCGTCGCCGTGATCGGCCAGGGCGGGCACGACATCCCGAAGGCGCAGGCGCTCGACCACGTGTGCGCCTACTCGCTGTTCAACGACGCTTCCATCCGCGACTACCAGTTCAAGGCGCCGCAATGGACGGTTGGCAAGAACTTCGACGGCACCGGCGCCTTCGGCCCCTGGCTGGTGACGGCGGACGAGTTGCCGCCGGGCTGCCGGGGCTTGCGGCTGCAAACGCGCTTGAACGGCAAGGTCGTACAGAGCGCCTCGACCGATGACTTGGTCTTTGACGTCGCCACCCTGGTGTCCGTGCTCAGCGAAGCGTTCACTTTGGAGGCCGGCGACGTGATCGTGACCGGCACGCCGTCCGGCGTGGGCCTCGCGCGTAAGCCGCCGTTGTGGATGAAGCCCGGCGACGTGTGCGAGATCGAGCTGGAGGGCTTGGGCGTCTTGCGCAACCCGGTCGTGGATCAGGACGCCGCCGGGGTCAAAACTGTGGCGCACGCCCCCTCCTGACGCGCGCTGGGTCGGGCGCGCGAGCCAACGTTCTGAGGATTTGCGGGGCCGGCAAGGCGCTGCGAAACGGGGAAGCAACCATGACGCAAATCGGACACTACATCGCGCCCACGCGGCGCCCGGACGCGCTCGGCGCGCACTCGATGAACTGCTTCAACATGGCCGTGCCCGACCTGGAGCAGGCGCGGCGGTTCTACACCAAGTTCGGCCTCGACGTGCGGGAAGAAGGGAACGGCCTCGGGCTGTACACCTTCGGCCACCCGCACCGTTGGGGGCGGCTCAGCGAAGGGCCGCGCAAGGCGCTCGGCCACCTGTCGTTCGGCATCTTCGATGACGACGTGCCGCGGTTCCAGGACCGGCTGCAGCAGGCCGGCATCGAACGGCTCGATCCGCCGCCCGGCTTCGAAAGCAACGGCATCTGGTTCAAGGACCCCAATGGCCTGCTGATCGAGCTGCGGGTGGCCGAGAAGTCCTCGCCGGACGCGAAGTCCACGGTTGACCACCTGATCGCGGAAGCAGGCCGGCGCGGGGCGCCGATCCGGGGCACCACGCCTGACGTGCGCCCCCGGCGGCTCGCGCACATCCTGATCTTCGTGCGCGACGTTCCGGCGTCGGTCAAGTTCTACGCCGACGTGCTGGGGCTGCGGCTGTCCGACGAGTCCGGCGGCGTCATCGCCTTCATGCACGGCGTCCACGGCAGCGACCACCACATGGTGGCGTTTGCCAAGTCCGAGGCGCCGGGCCTGCACCATTGCTCCTGGGACGTGCCGTCCATCGGGGACATCGGCCTCGGCGCGATGACCATGGCCGACAGCGGCTATGCGAAGGGCTGGGGCCTCGGGCGGCACGTGCTCGGCTCCAACTACTTCCATTACGTGCGCGACCCTTGGGGCAGCTACAGCGAGTACTCCTGCGACATCGACTACATCCCAGTCGAGATGGAGTGGAGCGGCCAGTCCCACCCCATCGAGAACAGCTTCTACTTGTGGGGGCCGGAGCCGCCCAAGGATTTCGCCTTCAACCATGAAGCATCGGCCGAGCCACAGCTTCCTGCGGCCGCCATGGACTGACGCGGTCTCCGCGTGTGCGGCGCGGCAAAGCGCGTCGCCTCCTGCCGGGCTGGCAGCGCATAGGAACCGTGCAACCAAGAAACCAAAGGAAACGCCGTGCCGGATGAGCCTTCCTATGATGTCGTGCAGATCGGCTACGGCCCGATCAGCCAGGTGCTGGCGATCATGCTGGGACGCCTGGGGCACCGGGTCGCGGTGGTCGAGCGTTGGTCCGAGCCGTATGCGCTGCCACGGGCCGTGTGCGTGGACCACGAGGCGGCCCGCATCCTGCGGGCGCTCGGCCTGGGCGAGCAGCTCGACCGCGTGTCCCAGCCGGCGCCGCTCTACCAATGGTTCAACGCGGACTGGGAGGAGCTGCTCGCCATCGACTGGGGCGCAGGCTCCGTCTCGGGCGGGCCGGAAGCCAACTTCATCCACCAGCCCAGCCTGGAAGCGGAGTTCCGGGCCGAGGTGCGCCGGCAGGAAAGCGTGGACCTGGTGCTGGGTTGGGAGTTCGCCAGCCTGGTGGACCGGGGCGACCACGTCGAGGTCGGGCTGCGCGAGGTCCAGGGCAGCCGGACGCGCACCCTGCGGACGCGCTACCTCGTCGGCGCGGACGGCGCCAACAGCCCCGTGCGCGAGGCGTTGGGGATCGGGCGCGAGGACCGCGGCTTCCAGGCGGACTGGCTGATCGCGGACTTGGAGCTGAAGCCCGGCGTCGCGCTCGACATCCCGGACTGCGGCCAGTACTGCAACCCCGAGCGCCCGACGACCATCGTGCCGGGCGGCGTGCACGACGGAGTGGTCTGCCGCCGTTGGGAGTTCATGCGCCTGCCAGGCGAGACAAAGGAGGACCTGGAAGGGGAGGCCAACGTTTGGGGGCTGCTGTCGCCCTGGGTCACGCCCGACCAGGCCGATCTGGTGCGCCACACCATCTACACCTTCCGCTCCCTGGTCGCCGACACCTGGCGCCGCGGCCGGGTGCTGCTGGCCGGCGATGCGGCGCACATCATGCCGCCCTTCATGGGCCAGGGCATGTGCGCCGGCATCCGGGACGCTTGGAACCTGAGCTGGAAGCTGGACGCGCTGCTGCATGGCCAGGCGACGGACAAGCTGCTGGACACCTACACGGCTGAGCGCAAGCCGCACGCGAGCGCGGTCATCAACGCTTCGATCTACCTCGGCCAGATCATCTGCATCGCCGACCCGGCAAAGGCGGCCGAGCGCGACCACGCCTTCAAAAGCGGCACGGCCGAGCCGCCGCCGCCTTTCCCGCACCTCACGGCCGGGCTGCTGGCGCACGGCGCTGACGGCCTGCCCGCGCCGCTCGCCGGGCTGCTGTCGCCGCACGGCGCCGTGCGCTGGCGCGGGCGGGAAGGGCGCTGGGACGACGTGGTGGGCCTCGGCTGGTGCGTCGTGCTGCGCGACGCCGACCCGGCGGACCTGCTGCGCCCGGATCAGCTCCAGGCCCTGGCGGCGCTCGGCGCCCACGTGGTCGGCGTCGCGGCAGCGCCGCGCGAAGAAACTGCCGCCGAGCCTTGCGGAAACCTCGCCGTGGACATGGACGGCAAGTATGCCGCCTTTCTCGACGCGCACGGGGGCGCGGCGGGCATGATCACGCGGCCGGACTTCTACGTGTTCGGGGGCGTGTCCGAGGCGAGCGGCCTTTCGAGGCTGGTGGACGTGCTGTTCGCCGCGCTCGCCGAAAACGGCGTTTCCGTTCCCGCAATCTCGGGCATCGGCGGCGGGCACCAGGACCGGCCGGTCCGCCAAGCCGAGCCGGCCGCATGATCGGTAACGGGGCGCCACGTCGGCGGCAGCTCGAACCGAAGCGTGCCGAGGGATGCAGGCGATGAGCGCCCCGCCCGGCGCTTGGGACAGGCGCTACGAGGCAAGGTGGTCGCGCTGTTGTGCCTCGGCTTTGGGCTGGTGAGCCTGGACCGCTCCATGAGCGCGGCCATGTTCCCGACGCTCGCGCGGGAGATGCGCCTCAGCGACCAGGATCTCGGCCTGGTCAGCGGCGTCTTGTCGCCTGGGGCATCTCCGGCCTCCCCATCGGGTGCTTGTCCGACCGCATCGGGCAGCGCAGCGCCGTAGCGCCATGCCCCCTTCCGCTTGTCCTGCATCCGGAGTTCACATGCCATGTTTCCACCCAACCGGCTGGGCCGGCGCGCCGCGATGGGCGGCCTGCTCGGCGCCGCCGCGATGACCGCTCTCGGCGCACATGCAGCGCCCGTGGGCGGGCAGGCGCTCCTGCCGCGCGTGGACGTGCACGCGCATTACCTGCCCGCGGAGTACCGGCGCGCGGCCGAGGCCGCCGGCCACCAGCATCCGGACGGGATGCCCGGCCTGCCGCGCTGGGACACGGGCGCTGCGATCGCCATGATGGACGGGCTGAACATCCGCGCCGCCATGCTGTCCATCTCCTCGCCGGGCGTGCACTTCGGCGACGACGCCGCCGCCCGCAAGCTCGCGCGGTCGGTGAACGAGGAGGGCGCCAAGGCTGCCAAGGACCACCCGGGCCGCTTCGGCTTGTTCGCGTCCCTGCCTTTGCCCGACATCGACGGCGCGCTGGCCGAGGCGGCCTACGCCTTCGACACGCTTGGCGCCGACGGGGTCGTCGTTGAGACGAACCACCACGGGATCTACATGGGCGACCGCAAGCTCGACCCGCTTTACGCCGAGCTGAACCGGCGGCGCGCGGTGATGTTCATGCACCCGACCTCGCCGACCTGCCCGTGCTGCCAAACCCTGTCGCTCGGCTTTCCGCGGCCGATGATCGAGTTCATGTTCGAGACCACCCGGGCGGTCGCGAACATGCTGCTCACCGGCACGTTCGACCGTTTCCCGAACATCCGGCTGATCGTGCCGCACGCGGGCGCGGCTGTGCCGGTGCTGGCCGACCGCATCGCAGGGCTTTCGCCCGCGCTCGGCTTGCCCGAGCCGCTCGACCCGGACCGGTTCTTCGCGACCCTGCGCAGCTTCTACTACGACCTCGCCGGCTACCCGTTGCCGCGCTTGGCGCCCGCCCTGCTGCAGATCGCCGACCCCGGCCGCATCTTCTACGGCAGCGACTGGCCGTTCACCCCGCTTCCCATCGTGACGCAGCTCGCGGGCGAGCTGGACCGCACGCCGGTGTTCGACGATGCCATCCGGACCCGCATCCTGCACGGCAACGCGCTCGACCTGTTCCCACGCCTGCGCGGATGAGCGCCCTCGCCCTTATCCGGAGGCGCTGACCGGCGTTCAACGCTTCTTCGAGGAACCAAGCGATGCTCAGAACCGCCGCCGTCGGACTGACGGCGCTCGCCCTCGCCTGCGCGCCGAACGCATCGCGAGGCCAATCAACCACCGAGCCAGCGAAAGGGACCGCCATGTCCATGACGAACGTACTTGAGCACCGCGCGGCGCTGCTCGCCCAGTGCCCCCCGGCCCCGCCGCGCCTGCCGGAAGCGGAAGCGGCCAAGCTCCCCATCCACGTCACCGAATGGGGCACGACCGGGCCGGAGGTGCTGATCGTGCACGGCGGCGTGCAGGGCGGCCTGGGCGGGGGGCCGAGCACGTTTGCCAAGCAGGAGGCGCTCGCGCAGCGGGGGTGGCGGCTGCGACTCGTTGACCGCCCAGGCTTCGGCCAAAGCCCGTCGCGCGGCGTGGACGACATGGAAGCGGACGCCGTTTGGATCGCGGACATGCTGGGGAACGGCGCCAACCTGATCGGCCATTCCTGGGGCGGTGCGGAGTCGCTGCTGGCCGCCGCCCGCCGGCCCGGCGCCGTCCGGTCCCTGGTCCTGGTCGAGCCGGCGCTGCAATCGCTGCTGATGGGCGACCCTGGCATCGACGCGGACCCGGCGCTCAAGGCCGACGCGATGCGCTGGGGCGGGATGCTGCTGTCCGCGCAGTCACCGCGGGCCTACGCGCTCTCCTTTGGCCGCAGCCTGGGCGCGGTGGAGCAGGGCGGCAACGCTTCGAACACCGCGGTCGCCGCCCTTGAGGCGGACCCTGAGCTTGCGACGCGGTTCGGGTGCTCGCTGCTGCAAGGGCGCATGGCACCCCCGCCGGTTCTGCGCGCCGCCGCCGAGGCCGTCGCGCGGGCGCACGTTCCGGTGCTGGTCATAACCGGCGGCTGGAGCCCGTTCTTCGACGCGGTGGGCGGGCTTGCCGCCAAGCTGACGGGCGGCCGCCACGTGGTCGTGCGCTCGCCCAACCACTTCGTGCAGCTCGCGGGCGCCGAGGAGTTCAACACCGTCGTGGACGCCTTCATGCGGGAAGCGGACCAGGCCCGTCCGCCGCCGGCGCCAGAGGCAACCCGGTAAGATCCGGCTCGGACCCGACCCACAATGAGTGGCGCGGCCCACGCGCCCCGGTCAAAACCGATCAATGGAGGAAAACAGGAGTGCACCAAAGAACCTTGGCTGCAGCGTTGGCCCTCGCCATTGTATCGCCGCTCACGGCCGGCACGGCCGAGCCTGCGCCCATCACGGTGGCCCAGGTTCCTTTTCGCGGGCCAAGCCAAGTGTTCCCGCCCGGGGTAGCCGGCCAGACCGGCCCCGAAGGCGTGTCGCCGCGCCCAGGCGACAATACGACCGGCGACCAAACGTTGGAGCAAATTCCGGCGCTCACCTCGCCCCCGCCGCGCGTCGGGCTGTTCCCCGGGTTCGGCGAGACGCTGCTCAACCGCGGCATGACCTCCACGGCATCGCCTTCGACCATCTCATCGCCAACCCGAGCGCCGGCGTGGACACCGGGCACACGTCCAACCTGGGCGCGTTCCGGCCGGCCGCCGACTTCGACCTCGGCAAGCTGGTCAACCTGCCGGGCGGCAACGTCCATGTCGGCATGACCTTCGTCGGGCTGCGCAGCGGCATTCCGCAGATCATCACCCAAGCCGGCGGCGTGCTGACCGGGTTCCAGACCACGCCGTTCACCCAGACCAACCTGCTGTCGCTGCTCACCTACGAGCAGCGCCTCTTCGGCGATCGGCTTTCCTTTGAGTTCGGGCGGACCAACGTATACAACTACTTCTTCCTGCCGAACTCGCTGGACCCGTTCACGCACTACTCCACCACGGTGCAGGTCAACGGCGACTTCGCGTCCACGCCTTATCCGACGTGGGGCGGCCGGGCCACCTACAAGGTGACGCCGACTTGGTACGTGCAGGGCGGCGCGTTCGAGGACAACTACCGCACCACCACCAACTACGGCAACCGCGTGTTCGCCACGCACCAGTCGAGCGGCGCGCAGATCCTGGCCGAGGTCGGCCAGCGCAGCGAGTTCAGCAACGCAGCCTATCCGTCCAACCTTGAGCTTGGCTTCCTGTGGAACACCCGGACCGGGCGGACCAACCTGAAGGGCACCGGCGCGCCGGCCACCGCGCTGCTGCAGGCCGCGAACTATCCCGGCGGCGGCGTGGTCTTCTTCCAAGGGCAGAAGGTGCTCTGGCGGGGCGCCCGGCGCGACGTGGGGCCGCCGGCGAACATCGCGGTCTATGGCTCGCTCGACGTGGCCGTGGACAAGCCGCAGCCCATCGACATGGATGCGATGCTCGGCGTCAACTTCACCGGCCTCATTCCCGGCCGGCCGTTCGATGCGCTCGGGCTGCAGACCAAGTACCAGCGCCTGAGCCAGGTCGAAGCCGACGGCGAGACCCGGCGGCAGCGGCTGCTGATCCGCGGCGGGCGCTTTGGGCCGGAGCAGCCCCGCGACGGGTTCTCCTTCGAGGTGGTGGGCAACGTCCAGTTGACCCCGGCCATCGCGTTCCGGCCGATCGTGCAATACTTCGTCAACCCCGACAACTACTATCCGCCGGTCCCGCCGGGCCGTCCGCGCGACGGATTCGAGGCCGGGTTCTTCGCTGTGGTCTCGCTTGGAAGGCTGCTCGGCACGAGCCTGAAGCCGTTCTGATGTCAGCCGGAAGCACATTCACCACGAGGGATTCTACGAAGTGACGGCACGAATGGGACGGAAACGGAGCACCATGCTGAAGGATCTTGGGGCAGCACGGTCAAGCCTGAAAGCCGGCTTGGCGAGAGGCCGGGCGGCGGGAAGCGCTTCCTCGTCTGTCCCTCGCTCCATTCGACGGGTCGCTTCCACGCTTGCACGGGCCGCGGCGGCGGCTGTTATGGCCACGGGTGCGGCGTGGGCGCAGCCGGCGCCGGTTTCGACGACGACCGGCTGGGTCCAGGGCATCGCGCCCAATGCGCAGGGGGTGACGGCTTTTAAAGGCATCCCGTATGCCGCTCCACCCACGGGACCGCTGCGTTGGCGCCCGCCGCAGCCCATGCCGCCCTGGGCCGGCATCCGCACGGCCGCCAGCTTCGGCTCGGCCTGCCTGGCTGCGCCGGCGCCAGGCTCCGCGCCGGTTGCCAGCTCCTCGCAAAGCGAGGATTGCCTGACGGTGAATGTTTGGACGCCTGCCCCGGATGGCGGCGCGGCAAAGCCGGTCATGGTCTGGCTTCACGGCGGCGGGTTCCAGTTCGGCTCGTCGGCCTCATCGACCTATGACGGCTCCAACCTGGCCGCCCGCGGCGTGGTGGTGGTCTCGCTGAACTACCGGCTGGGCGTGTTCGGCTTTCTCGCCCATCCCGCGTTCGACCAGGAAGCGGGGGGATCGGGAGCATACGGCTTGCAGGACCAGCTCGCCGCGCTGCGCTGGGTGCGGCAGAACATCGCAAGCTTCGGTGGCGACCCAAGCCGGGTCACTTTGTTTGGCGAATAGGCCGGGGCGCATTCGGTGGGCATCCTTCTGGCGTCTCCGAAATCGCGTGGCCTGTTCTCCCGCGCCATCGCCGAGAGCGGCGCCTTTTGGGACAGCGAACACGGGTCGCTTGCCACCCATGAGGAGGCGCTCGCGAAAGGGCGCGCCTTTGCCGAGCAGTTCGCCGGCCAGGATATCCGCGCCGTTCCGGCCGATCAGGTCAACGCGGCCGCGGCGTGGGATGCCGCCACCGATCCCGGGATCACGGCGTTTGCGCCAAGTGTGGACGGGCAGGTGCTGCGGGACTCGCCGGCAGCCGTGTTCGCACGTGGCCAGCAGTTGGACGTGCCGCTGCTCGGCGGTTGGAACTCGGCGGAGTACTTCCTTTTCGAGCCGCGTGCGTTGCCTTACGCGACGCCTCAGGCCTTCAACGCCGCGGCAGCGCAGTTGTTCGGCACCAAGTGCTTGCCGCTGTTCGAGACGCTTTACCCGGCTTCCAGCCCCGATCAGGCCCAGGCATCCTCCCTGCTGCTGGACGGCGACCTCATCATCTCCGAGCAGGTTTGGGAGATGCTGAGCCTGCGCCGGCGGCCGAACAGCGCGAACGTTTATGCCTACCACTTCTCTTATACTTCGCCGTACTCGCCCATTGCGTCCCACACGGCGGAACTGCCCTTTGTCTTCGGCACCCTCACGCCCCAGCGCTTCGCTCCGCAGTCAACGGCGCCGGGCGAGGACGACCGCCGGATGGCCGATCTGATGATGGCGTATTGGACGAACTTCGCGCGCGGGGGAGATCCGAACGGCGCAGGCCTGCCGCCCTGGCCTGCCTACAAGGGGGCGGGATCGCCGATCATGCAACTGAGCGCAACCTCCGCGGCCGGCCCGGACGCCGACGCGGATCGTTTCCGGTTCATCGCCTCCTACCGCAAGCAGGGCCGCTTCCCGCAAGCGTGGCGTACGCTGGGAGCGGGGTACGGGGACCGGTATGCAAAGGTCGGCTGCGGCCATGAGAATGGTCACGCCGGTCGATAAGCCGAGGTAGGCTGACGCGGAGATCAGGCTGATCGGTGCGACGCAGCCCCGTATATGCCCAGCGTTCAGGCGCGCAACGCCGCGTCGAGCCGCTCGCCACAGTTTCGCCCGCAAGCCGTCGGGCGTGATCGCGCGCCGTTGGGGAAGCGGAGGTCGTCGGCCGCGACACGAGCGGTGGGGCGTTTCCTGCGGACATCAATCACGAGCCAGCGTTCGTTGAAGCCGAGGTCGTCCCGCACAATGCCGAGGCGGTGCCGGACGGCCATGCGATGATGCGGTGGGGCAGCCGTACGCCCCAAGCGGTCCAGATCAACCATCAATTGTGGCAGCAAACTCGGCCGCCGGCCGCGGGCGCGTTTTGCCCGCTGCCCCGGTGACGCGCCTGCCGCATCGTCACACACGCGGCCGAGCTTGTGGCGCCGTTTCGGGACGGCGCTCAGCGCGATGGCGCGGGCTGCTCCACACCGCGGCGGTGCGGGGCGAGGCCGGGCGGAGCCTCGACCCCGCAAGGATCGCAGCACCCGCGCACAGCGCCGGGACCGTGCCAGCCAGGAAAATCTGCTGCAGGTTCCAGTCCAGGGACAGCATCACCCCGCCCAGGACCGGTCCGACAATCGAGCCGATGCGGCCGACCGCAAGCGCCCAGCCCACCCCGGTCGAGCGGATCGCCGTCGGGTAGTAGCCCGCGACAAGGGCGTTCAGCCCCGCCTGCGCCCCCTGCACCGTGATGCCGAGGACGAAGGCGACGCCCGTGACCAGCCCGAAGGACGCAGGCAGCACCGCGAGCGAGCCGATCAGCAGCACGGAAGCGAGGAACTCGGAGGCCAGCACGCGGCTGGCGCCCGCCTTTTCCATCACCACGCCCTGCGCGAGCGACCCGAGGATCCCGCCCAGGCTGAACAAGGAAATCGCGGTCACGCCGGCGGCGATCGGCATGTGCGCCTGCCGCAGCACGGCCGGCAGCCAGCTTATGACGAAGTAGATGATCAGCAAATTCATGAAATAGGGCACCCACAGCAGAACCGTGCCGAGCGCCCGTCCCTCGGTGAACAGGTGCTTGACCGAGAACCCCGCGGGGGTCGCCGCACCCGGCACGAAGCGCACCCGGCCAACGTCGGCGAAGCCCGGGGCGACCTGCGCCATGATGGCGGCCACGCGCGCCGGGTCCTTGTTCCGCGCGATCAGGAACCGTACGGATTCCGGCAGCCTGGCCACGAGGACCACGGCCATGACCAAGGGAAGCAGCCCGCCGACATAGAACACCGACTGCCACCCCCAAACCGGCAGCAGCGCCGACGCGACGAGGCCGCCCAGCACCGCGCCCAAAGGCATGCCGGTGAACAGCAGCGACACGAAAATGTTCTGCAGCCGCTTCGGCGAGTATTCCGCGGTCAGGGCCACGACGTTTGGCATCGCGCCGCCAAGGCCGATGCCGGTGAGGAAGCGGAGCACCAGCAGCGCGTTGAACGATGTGGCGTGGGCGGTGAGGACCGAGAACAGGCCGAAGCACAGCGTCGAAAGGATGACCATCCACCGCCGCCCCCAGCGGTCGGCCATCGGGCCAAGAACGCTTGCGCCGCACATCAGGCCGAGCAAGCCGGCCACGAACACCGGCGAGAAGGATTTGAGCGGCACGCCCAAGGACTCCGCGATGGACGGCGCCAGGAAGCCGATGCTCTGCGTGTCGAAGCCGTCCAGGACGGCCACGAAGCCGCACATAACGATGGTGCCAATCTGGAACCGGCTCGGCGCTTGGCTGTCAACCACCTCGCTGACAGTCATTTCCCGTACGGTTTGGCTCATCGTGTCCTCCTGATTATTCTTGGTTTTTGTACGTGCTCGGTGTGATAGCCGGGGTGGTCAGGCTGCTTTCTGCCCTTGGTCTGACGGCGCGGCGTCGTGGTCCGCGCGGGTCCAGGTTGCCGCAAGCAGGGCCTCGACTGCCCGGACCGTGCCCTCGGCGTCGTCGAGCGGGATCGCCGCGGCCAGGTAGTGGTCCGGCCGCAACAGGAGCGCATGGCCGGGGTAGTCGGCCAGGGCCGTGCCGAGGGCACCGTCCATTTCGGTCGCGACCTCCACCCCGTCGGCAGCCTGGGCCGCGGTGCCTATCGGCAGCAGCGCCACCCGCGCCGCGCCGAGCGCGCGCCAGACCGGCTGGCGAAGCCTTGCGAAGTCCTCGGCCGGTCGGGCCGTGCGGAGCAGCAGCGCAAAGCGGTTGCCCAGCACCTCGTCCAGCAGCACTTGCCGCCCGTCGGCCATGCGCACTGCCGGCTGCGGCAGCAGGCGGCCGATCAGCGTCCGGCGGCCCTTGCCGTCCGGGACCAGGAAACCTGCGTTGAAGCGGGGCGGCGGCTTGTACCTCATCTGCGCGACGTAATCGCGCGCTGGCGGCCAGACATTCAGCGCCAGGAACCCGGATTGGGTCAGGAAGCCGCGCAGCCAACTGGGGGGCGACATCACCCGGCCCATGCGCAAGGCCAAGTGCACCATCTGCCAGATGTGGTCGCGCCGCTCCTGCTCGTAGCTGTCGAGCAGCCCGGGGCCGATCCGTCCGTCGAGCACGGCGGCCAGCTTCCAGGCGAGGTTGTGCGCGTCCCGGATGCCGCTGTTCATCCCTTGCCCGGCAAAGGGGGGCGTCAAATGCGCCGCGTCGCCTGCGAAGAACACGCGGCCCACCGACCAGCGCGGCGCCACGCGGGCGTGGAAGCGATAGACCACCTTGCGCCGGATCGTCGCGGCCGGGTCGGCGCCGTGCGTGCGCAGCAGGCGCGCGATCACCGCCGGGTCCAGCAGGTTCTCGTCCGTCTCGCCCGGCAGCAGCTTGAACTCGAACCGCCGGGTCCGGTCAGGCCCGGGCAGGGTGATGCAGGGGCGGCGCTTGTCGCAGAACACCTCCGTGTGCTCCGTCGTGTTCTCGTTGTTTTCGAGATCGACGATCAGCCAGCGCTCGTCGAAGGTGGTGCCTTCGAGCCTGATGCCCTGCTGCTCCCGCACCCGGCTCGCAGCGCCGTCGCAGCCCACCAGGTAGTCGCAGGTGGCCTGCCGCGTTTCGCCCGCCGGGCCGATCAGGTCGAGCGTGACCCGGTCGGCGGTCTGCCCGTAGCGGTCCAGCCGCCAGCCGTACAGCGCATCGACATGGCTGAACCGGGCGAGCGCGTCCTTGAGCTGCCGCTCGAGGATCGGCTGGCGGAAGGCGTTGCGCCGCGGGTAGCCGTATGGCCGGCCCGTCGGCTCCACCTTGGCGAAGCAGACGCGGCTCGGCGAGTAGTAGTGCGAGCCGTAGCCCGGCACGATGAATTTCGCGACGTCCTCCACCACGCCGGCTGCCTGCATGGTGCGCAGCGACTCGTCGTCGATGGAGACGGCGCGCGGCTCCTGCACCGTGGTCGCGTTCCGCTCCACGATCAGGCTCCGCACGCCCTGGCGGCCCAGCAGGTTGACCAGCGTCAACCCGATCGGCCCGCTGCCGATGACGACCACGGGATAGTGCTTGGGCGTTGGCTCCATCGGCTCGCGTCTCCACCCCGCGGGATCGTTGGTTCAGGCCTCGTCGGAAACGCCGTTGCGGAGCAGGCCGACCTTGTCGATCTCCACGTCCACGGTGTCGCCGGGCTTGAGCCATAGCGGCGGCTGGCGCTTGGCGCCGACGCCGCCGGGCGTGCCGGTGGCGATGACGTCGCCGGGTTCGAGGCGGGTGAAGGAGGAGCAGTACTCGATCTGGCGCGGGATATCGAAGATCATCTGCTCAATCCGCGCTTCCTGCACCACCTCCCCGTTGACGCGGGTTTGCAGGCGCAGCGGGCCGAGGTCGCCCAGCTCGTCGGGCGTCACCATCCACGGGCCGAAGGCGCCGGTGCCGGGGAAGTTCTTGCCCGGCGTGAACTGGTGGGTGTGGCGCTGGAAGTCGCGCACGCTGCCATCGTTGTAGCAGGCGTAGCCGGCCACGTGTCCGAGCGCATCGGCCTGGGAAACGTAGCGGCCCGGCTTGCCAACGATCACCGCAAGCTCGCCCTCGAAGTCGAGGTCCGTGGACACGCGCGGGCGGATGATGGGGGCCAGGTGTCCGGTTTGGCTGTTGGCAAAGCGGGCGAAGATGGTGGGGTTCTCCACTTCCGTGCGCCCTGTCTCCTTGCGGTGCGTCTCGTAGTTCAGGCCGACGCAGAGAATTTTGTCCGGGTTGGGGATCACCGGCAGCCACTCGATGGCCGAGAGCGGGCAACGCTGCGCTTGCGCCGCATGGGCGCCGAGGCCCGGCAGCGCGCCGGCGGCGATGGCGGACTTCAGGTCCGGCAGGCGGTCACGCAGGACGGCGCCGATGTCGATGGCCTCCTCGCCCTCGATGAGGCCCCAGGTCGCGGAGCCGGAGATGCGGAATGTCGCCAGTTTCATGGTTGCCCTTTTTGGCTGTGGCGCTGGCCGGAGCCGGGCGCCGGCGTCCGGTTTTGAGGACGGATCGGATCAGGAGGTGGGAAGCTGGCGCTCCGTCCCCTCGTCCTCCTTGATGCGCATGATCGCGCGGCCCCAGGAGTTCAGCGTGCGCGGCTCGTGCTTCCATTGCCTCGCCGGGCGGTCATGGATCACCTCCAGCTCGGCCGAGATTTCGATCCAGTTGCCGTCGGGGTCCTCGACGAAGATGAAGATGTTGTTGCCCGGCCCGTGGCGGCCAGGTCCCCACATGATCGGGATGCGCAGGTCGCCCATACGGTCGCACCAGTCCTTGATGACCGACCAGTCGCCGGCCTCGTAGCTGTGGTGGTCCACGCCCTGCCGGTCCTGGCGGAAGCAGGCCAGCGTGTGGTGCTCATGGTTTGAGCGCGTGAACAGCGTGTTCACCGTCCCGTCCGCGGCCGCCACGCGGTCGGATGGCAGGAAGCCCAGCTTGCCGCAGTAGAACGCCTCGATTGCGCCCGGGTCCCGGGTGGCCAGCGTCAGATGCTGCAACGGGCCGCGGAGGCCCTTGCGCGGCTCCTCCTCCTGGCCCAGGCCGAACACCACCGGGTTGCCGTCGGGATCGCGCACGGCGAAAGCGCCTGATCCGAACAGCGGGCTGGGAGAGCGCAGGATGTCGAGGCCTTCCCGTTCGGCGCGTTCGCGCAGCGCGGCCAGCCCTTCGGCGTCGCGGCACCCGAAGGCGCCGTAGCCCAACGTCCTGTTCTCGCCCGCGGTGAACAGCACGCGGCGCAGCGGGCCTTCGCAGATCCAGTCGCCGCCGCCGAGCGGCCGCGCGGCCATGTCCATCGCATCGGCGTAGAACTGCGCCAGCCGTGCCGGATCGCGGCTTTGAAGCTGGATGTGGTGCAGGAACGTGCCTGCGCCGACGGCCGTGGACATTGCTGAAGCCCTCCCCTTCGTTGACCCGCTTGTAGCGCCAACGGCGAGGAGCTTCAACCAGCTATTCCTTCTATTCGAGAAAACTGAGCTTCTCTTTTACCCTGATTCGCACCATGCTGGAATACGAGCCAAGTTTGGTTCAGGCCGCCTTGCCTTGGGTTTCTGGTTCCGGAGCGTCAGCATCAGTTCGCATCCCTTCCTCGACCTCACGTGCGCCGCCCATGGCAAGGGAGGCGAGGCGAGCGACCGCCCGGTCCTCGAAGGCCGGGATCACGTAGCTGAGGCTGCCCAACACGCGGCGGTGGTCGTCGAGGATGGGCGCCGCGATCCCGATGCAGTCCCGGTCGATTTCGGCATGGGTCACGGCGTGGCCGGCCTTGCGCATCCGTGTCATGCTGGTCCGGAACGCTTCCCAGGTGTCGCCGAGCTTCGCCGCACCGATCTCCGGGCCGTGGCCCTCGTACCAGCGGCGCAGGTCGCGCGAGGGCAGGTGGGCCAGGATGATCTTGGAGGTCGCTCCCTTGAACAGCGGCATCGGGCGGCCCCGCTCGTAGCTCACGCTGGTCCGGCTGGCCGCCTGAACCTCTTGGTGGATGCACAGCACCGTCTCGCGGAACAGCCGGCACAGCAGGACGGTGCTGTCCGCGGGGGCATAGCGCATGATGTCGGCCATCACGGGCTTCGCGACCCGCAGCAGCGGATCGGTGAGCTGGACCTGCCGGTCATATTGGATGATGGCCGGCCCGAGCACGTAGCGTCCGCTGCTGGCCGTCGTCAGCAGCCCGGCCTCGGTCAGGGCCGCGAAGTAGCGGTAGGCGCTGCTGGGCGACACCCGGAGCGCCTCGGCCGCTTCCTCGACGGCCCACGTAGGCTTCTCCAGGGTGAACAGCTTCAATACGCCGATGGTCCGATCTGGGCTTGCCATCCTTGCCAGTTCCTTTCGGCGCCGGGGCGGCCCGCCGCTGTTCTGCTCGTCCCGCCGCTTGGGCCGGACATTGAAGGCTGCGGGCGGAACCCGCCTGCGCCCATGGCCTATATCGGTCGGACAAGAAGGAAAGAGCAAACATGATAGGACGCCGGATCTTCTGTGGCTGCGCTGCCGCCGCGCTGATGCCCCGCCTGGTCCGCGCCCAAGCGGCACCCGCCTCTGCCGGCCCCGCCGACCCGGCCCTGATCGAGGATCTCGTCGCCGCGAACCGCATCCTGTTCGACCAGGGCGTGGTGGACGGCTTCGGGCACGTGAGCGCCCGGCACGACCGGGACCCGAACCGCTTCCTGCTGTCCCGCAGCATGGCGCCGGGCCTGGTCACGCCCGCCGACATCATGGAGTTCGACCTGGACGGCACCCCCATCGACCCCAAGGGACGGGCCATTTATCTGGAGCGGTTCATCCACGGCGAGATCCTCCGGCTGCACCCTGAGGTGAAGTCGGTCGTGCACAGCCATTCCCCGGCCGTGATCCCCTTCGGCGTCAGCCGCGTCCCCCTCCGGCCGCTTTACCACATGAGCGGCTTCCTGGGGGCCGGGGCGCCCGTGTTCGAAATCCGCGACGCCGCGGGGCCTGCAACCGACATGCTGATCCGCAACCGCGAGCTGGGACACGCCTTGGCGGCCGAGCTGGGCGACCATCCCGTGATGCTGATGCGCGGCCATGGCTCCGTCGCGGTCGGCCCCTCGGTCCGTCAGGCCGTGTTCCGCGCCGTTTATACCGAAGTCAACGCCCGCATGGAAAGCGAGGCCCTGCGCCTGGGCGACGTCACGTTCCTGAACGAGCAGGAGGCCGCACGGGCGATGGCAACCAACGCCGCCCTGGTGGACCGCCCTTGGGAGCTGTGGCGCAAGAAAGCCGCAGAAGCACGCTGATCAGGCGGCCATCCACACCAGGCTCTACTCCTACTGCGTCAGGTTACTGTTTCGAGGCCGTTTCTGAACCTGCAAGCAAGCTCTTGTTGCGATGGATCGGATGCGGTTTGGCAGGGCCGCGAGGGACCTTGTTGCACGGACCCGCCCAGTGGCGTACGGGACCGGCGCGGCGTAGGAGGCTCTGGCCTGACTTGATTCCAGATGACCCATCTTGCCTTTCAAGCTGAACCAGGACCGCCGTCACCACATTCCGAAGCAGAAACACAAGGCTCGGACCCGGCGAGCGCAAGAGCTTGCAGCCCATGGCGGCCCGGCTTGGCTTGCCGGGGCATGATCAGTTGCAGCACTTTTCGCAAGCCCTGCCTGGGACGATGGGCCGCTGTGGACGGTGCTGGCCCGGGAAGCGGACCGGCTGATGACGCCCGCGAGCAAGGGCGAGATCGCGTTGGCGGAACTGGATCGGGTGCGGGCGGGCGGCGTGCGGTTCGGCGCCGTGCTGGCCGATGCAGCGAAACGCGAAGCGTTTGCGCGGGGCTGAAGACTGTCCTGCGCCGCAACATGAGGCGGGCGGAGCTGGAAGCATTCTTCACCAAGTTGCCGCCGACGCTTGTGGCATTGGAGGCGTGCGGCGGCTCGCACCATTGGGGCGTCAACTTGCAGCACCTGGCCACATGGTGCGG
>CAXSAZ010000035.1:0-39642 GCA_964235485.1 uncultured Acetobacteraceae bacterium
TTGTCGCTCGAAACCGATCTGATCCTGGACAGGCGGCGCCTCAAGCGCCGCCTGAACCTTTGGCGGGTGCTGGCGGTGGCGGCCGGCACGGCGGCGCTGATCGCGGTCGTGTCGCCGCGGGCCGGCGGCTTGGGCCAGCACGTCGCCCGCGTCAACGTCACCGGCGTCATCACCGAGGACCGCAAGCTGATCGAGCGCGTCACGGCGCTGGCCAAGGACGGCACCGTGCCCGCGGTGATCGTGTCCATCGACAGTCCCGGCGGTTCCGTGGCCGGGGGCGAAAGCCTACGCGCTGCCCTGTTGCGGGTCGCGGCGGCCAAGCCCGTGGTGGCGGTGATGCGGGGCACCGCGGCGTCGGCCGGCTACATGGTGGCCCTGCCCGCGGCCCGCATCTTCGCCCGCGACGCGACGTTGACCGGCTCCATCGGCGTCATTCTGCAAACCGGGGAAGCGTCTGGCCTGCTGAGTCGGCTGGGCGTGTCCGCGGAGGCGATCACCTCCGGGCCGTTGAAAGACCAGCCGAGCTTCACCCGCGGGCTGACGACGCAGGGACGGGATTACCTGGCCGGCCTGGTCGCCGACATGTACGACCAGTTCGTCGGCATGGTGGCAGAGGCACGGCACATGGACGCCGCCCAAGTCCGCGCCCTGGCTGACGGCCGCGCTTATACCGGCCGCCAAGCGCAGAAGCTGGGCCTGGTGGACGAGATCGGCGGCGAGACCGAGGCGCGGGAATGGCTGGCGCGGGAGCGCGGCGTGCCGTTGACGGTGCCCGCCGCGGACGTGAGGCCCGGCGGGTTCTATGACCGCACGGTCGGGGCGACGCTGGCCGGCTTCGTGCAACAGGCCGTCGCGGGCATGTTCACCCCGCCCGTGGCACAGGCCGGGGCCTGGGCACTCTGGCAGGGCGGGGCCGCGGAGTAGTCAGTCCGCTTGGTAGGCGGCGAGTTCGTTGCCGCTGGGGTCACGGAAATGGAAGCGCCGCCCGCCGGGGAACGCGAAGATCGGCCGGGTGACGGTGCCGCCCGCATCGGTCACGAAGCGAAGCGCGGCTTCGACGCTTTCCACTGCGATGACAACGAGCACGCCCTTTGTCGCCTGACTGGCATCGCCTTGCAGGCCGACATCGACATCGCCGGTCATGGTGCAGGCGTAGCTTTGGCCGAAGTCGGTCATCTCCCACCCGAATGCGCTGGCGTAGAACGTTTTTGCCTCGCCGGTGTCCACCACGGGCAATTCGATGTAGCTCGGCCGTGCCATCTGGTTGTTCCCGCGGTGAGAGAAAGGCTTTGCCCTGGCCAGTTTGCCGCACCCCGGCGGCAGCTTGCCTTTGTTGCATGAACAATCGCTTGACGGAAGAATTTTGGGCCGGCCAGCTCCTTCAACATGTCCGATATACACAACCAAGTTGCGCCGTTCGGTTGACGCGCGGCGGTGGGTCCGGCATCGTTTGGCCAGCATTCCCGCAAGCGGGCCAACAACTCCAACGCACTACGGCAATCGAGGCAATGACGAAATCCGAGTTGATCGCAGAGCTTGCGTCCGCCAACCCGCACTTGCTCAGCAGGGACGTGGAGCTGATCGTCTCGACCATCTTCGAGGAGATCACCGCCGCCCTAGCCCGCGGCACACGGGTCGAGTTGCGCGGCTTCGGCGCCTTCACGGTGAAGCGGCGGGACGCCCGCACCGGGCGCAACCCGCGCACTGGGGAGGCGGTGCCGGTCAACGAGAAGGCGGTGCCGTTCTTCAAGGCCGGCAAGGAGCTGCGGGAACGGGTGGACCGCGGCGGCAAGCCGGCCCGTGCGCCTGCGCGCGCCGAACGTGTGATGGCCTAGCCCATGCGCCTTTTGCTCGCCGTACCCGTGCTGATCATCCTGGTGGCCTTCGCGCTGTCCAATCAGCAGGTGGTCCAATTGGGGCTATGGCCCACCGACATCGTGATCGACGCGCCGTTGTCGATCACGATCTTGGTGGCGTCCGGCTTGTTCTTCATCATCGGCGCGTTCATGACCTGGGGCGCCGGGCTGGTCACCGCCAGCCGTGCCCGCCACGCCGAGCGCACCGTGCGGCAGCTTGAGGCCGAGGTGCGGGCGCTCAGGGCGCAGCCCAGGAGTGCCGCCGGCACCGCCATGGCCTTGCCGCCGCCCGGCGCGTAATGGCCGGGCTGATCGTCGCCCTGGACACCGCGGACGCGGAGCAGGCGGCGAGGTGGGCCGAAGCGGTGGCGCCGCATTGCGGCATCCTGAAGCTGGGCTTGCAGTTCGTCCTGGCGCAGGGTCCCGCGGGCATCCGCGGCATCACGCCGCGCCCGGTGTTCCTGGACCTGAAGCTGCATGACATTCCCAACACCGTTGCGGGCGCCGTGGGGGCCGTCCTGCCGCTGCGCCCGGCCATGCTGACGGTCCATGCGGGCGGCGGCGGCGCGATGCTGGCGGCGGCCCGGCGCGCCGCGGACGCCGCCGACCAGCCCCCCATCCTGCTCGCGGTCACCGTGCTGACCAGCCTTGACAGCAGCGCCCTGCACGCCACCGGCGTCGCCGGCGGGCCGCGTCAGCAAGTGCTGCGGCTGGCCCGCCTGGCGATGGAGGCCGGCGCGGACGGGCTGGTGTGCAGCGCGCAGGAAGCCCCCATGTTGAGGGACGCCCTGGGATCGCGCCCGATCCTGGTGGTGCCGGGCATCCGGCCTGCCGGCGCCGGGCTGGACGATCAGGCGCGCACCGTGACCCCGCGGGAGGCCGTGGATGCCGGCGCCGACTGGATCGTGGTCGGCCGTCCCATCACCGGCAGCGCCGACCCGGCCGCCGCCGCTGCCGCCATCGCTTCGGAGATCGCATGACAACGCTCGTGAAAATATGCGGCATCAACTCGCCGGAGGCATTGGACGCCGCCGCCGATGCCGGGGCCGACTACATCGGCTTCGTGTTCTTCCCGCCCTCCCCGCGCGCCGTGACCCCGGCGGAGGCTGCCGCGCTTTCGGCACACCGTCCCCACGGCCCGGCACGGGTCGGGCTGTTCGTTGATCCCTCCGATGACGACGTAGCCGAGGCCCTGTCATCCCTGGCCTTGGATGTGCTGCAGGTGCACGGCACGCTGGAACGCGCCGCCGAACTCCGGACGCGGTTCGGGGTGCCGGTCTGGGCCGCGGCGGGCGTGGGCGGCGCGGCCGACCTGCCGATTGACGGCGGCGGCGTGGATGCCCTGCTGCTGGACGCCAAGGCGCCGCCCGGCGCCGCGCTGCCCGGCGGCAACGCCCAGGCGTTCGATTGGTCCGTGCTGCGCGGCTGGACCGCCCCGGCGCCCTGGCTGCTGGCCGGCGGCCTCACCCCCGACAACGTGGCGGAAGCCGTGCGCATCTCCGGCGCCTCGGCTGTTGACGTGTCGTCCGGCGTGGAGCGGAGCCGCGGCGTGAAGGATGCCGGGCTGATCCAGGCATTCGTCAGGAACGCGCGGGCTAGATCCAGCCCCGACGCTTGAACCACAGGAACGGCAGCACCCCGCTCAGGATGATCACCGCCAGGCCGTAAGCATAGCCGTAGTGCCATTCCAGTTCCGGCATCATTTTGAAGTTCATGCCGTAGATGCTGGCCATCAGCGTCGGCGGCACGCCCAATACGGAAACAACCGTCAATATCCTGATGCCGTTGCTCTGCTCGATGTTGATGAAGCCAAGCGTCGCGTCGAGCAGGAACTGCACCTTGCTGGTCAACTGGTTGTCGTAGTCCGCCAGCGACGCTGTGTCCTGGCGCAGTGTCTTGAACCGGGGCCGCAGGTGTCCGGGAATCCAGTCCGCGGCGGCCTCGTTGACATACAGCACGATGCGGTTCACCCCGAGCAGGCTGTCCCGGACGTTGGAAACGCGCTCCCCGGCGGTGCCCACCGCGCGCAGCGTTGCCCGCAGTTGCATGTCCGTCCGCGCCGCGTTCGGCGTGCCGCCGCGTTCCGGCCTGAACACCCGGCGCGAGATGGTGTCGAGGTCCGCGCCCACGTGCTCCAGGATGTCCGCCAGGCGATCAACGATGGCCTCCAGCAGCCCCAGGAACGCCGCCATGCTGCATGAGCGCGCGCTGCTGCCGACGAACCGCTCGGCGAACTGATCGAACACCGGCATGTCGGCAAACCGCACCGTCATCAGATGCTCCGGCGACAGCACGAAGCCGAGCGGGGCCACCTTCGACAGCCCGTCCACCGAGCGGTAGATCATCGGCATACTGAGGGACAGCGTCTTGTTGTCGCTCGACAGCCGGCTGCTGCTCTCGATTTCCGCGAGGTCCGCCTCCGCCGGCACCCGCAGGCCGGTCAGCCGCTCCGCGGCGGAGCGTTCCTGGTCGGTCGGGCGCAGCAGGTCGATCCAAACGGGCGCAGGCTCCGACGGCTCGGCGTGCGGCTGGAAAGGGCGGCGGGGAGCGAGGCCGGCATTCATGTAAAGCATACCGCATTCTACTCTGCCCCGGCGCGGCTGCGTATCCCCAAGCGCGGGACGTGACCGGCGCCGGGCGGTACGGTATGACTGGCGCTCGACCGAGGAGAAAACGTTGGACGATATTGCGCCAGCCCGAACCGCCTGCGTCTGGAGCTGGACGCCCACGGCTCGCTTGGGGAACAGGGCATGAGCTGGCTCGCCGAGTATGTCCGCCCGAAGATCCGTACTCTGCTGGGCCGGCGGGAGGTGCCGGACAACCTTTGGGTGCAGTGCCCCGAATGCCAGCAGATGCTGTTCGCCAGCGACCTGGTGCGCAACCTGAAAGTCTGCACGGCGTGCGGCTTCCACATGCGCCCGACCGCGGCGGAGCGCCTGGCCTACACCTTCGACGCCGACCCGGGCTTCACCCGCATCGAGCTGCCGCGCGTGCCCTTGGACCCGCTGCGCTTCCGCGACAGCAAACGCTACGCCGACCGCTTGAAGGAAGCGCGGGAGAAGACCGGGCTGGACGATGCGATCCTGGTTGCGCACGGCGCCATCGGCGGCCACCGCGCCGTGGTGGCGGTGCAGGCGTTCGAGTTCATGGGCGGCAGCATGGGCGCCGCGGTGGGCGAGGCCATCGTCGCCGCCGCCCGGCTCGCAGTGCTGCAACAGGCACCGTTGGTCATCTTCACCGCGAGCGGCGGCGCCCGCATGCACGAGGGCGCCATCAGCCTGATGCAGATGCCCCGCACCACCATCGCCACCCGCCTGGTCAAGGAAGCCGGGCTGCCGTTCATCACGGTGCTGACCGACCCCACGACCGGCGGCGTCACCGCGAGCTTCGCCATGCTGGGCGACCTGCAGATCGCGGAACCCGGCGCGCTGATCGGCTTCGCCGGCAGCCGGGTGATCGAGCAGACAGTGCGGGAAACCCTGCCGGACGGCTTTCAGCGCGCCGAGTACCTCCATGCGCACGGCATCCTCGACATGGTGGTGCCGCGCGCCGAGATGCGGGACACCCTGGCCCGGCTGATCGGCCTGTTGCGCGTGCCGCTGGAAGCGCCTGCCGAGCCGGAGCCGCCGCTCCAACCCCTGCCGGAGCCGGCCGCCGCGTGAGCGAAGTCCTTCCCCGCAACCGGATCGAGCCGATCATCGAGCGGCTGCACGGCCTGCATCCGCGGCTCATCGACCTCAGCCTCGACCGGCTGGAACGCCTGCTGGCGCAACTGGGCCATCCGGAGCGCCAACTGCCGCCGGTGATCCATGTGGCGGGCACCAACGGCAAGGGCAGCACCTGCGCCTTTCTGCGCGCAATGGGGGAAGCGGCCGGGCTGCGCGTCCATGTCTATACTTCGCCCCATTTGGTACGGTTCAATGAGCGGTTTCGTATTTCTGGGCGCCTGGTGTCCGATACTGCCCTGGCGGAAACGCTGGAACACATCGAACAGGTCAACGGCAGCGCCCCCATCACGGTGTTCGAGGTGATCACCGCGGCGGCGTTCCACCTGTTCGCACAAGCGCCGGCGGATCTCTGCATTCTCGAGGTCGGGCTGGGCGGCCGGGGCGACGCGACCAACGTGGTCCGCGCTCCGGCCGCTTGCGCCGTCACCTCCATCTCGATGGACCACCGGGACCTGCTCGGCGACACCTTGGCGGCAATCGCGGCGGAGAAGGCCGGCATCGCGAAGCGCGGCGTTCCCCTGGTGACGGGCGCGCAGCCGGCCGAGGCCTTCAAGGCCTTGTCGGACGCCGCCGAGCGCGCCGGCGCCCCGCTCCTGGCGCGCGGCCGTGATTGGGAGATCGCCGAGGCCGGCGCCGGGCTGCGGTTCACCGATGGGAACGGGTCTGTTGCCCTGCCGCGGCCGTCGCTCCCCGGCGCCCACCAGACGGACAACGCAGGCATCGCCGTGGCGGCGTTGCGGGCGACGTTGCCGGTCTTGGGGCCGGTCTTGGGGCCGACGCCGGAGACCGCCTGGGCCGGGCTGGCGCGGGCCGAGTGGCCGGCGCGGCTGCAGCGGCTCGGCGGGCGGCTGGCCCGGTTGGCGCCGCCGGATTGGGAAGTGTGGCTGGACGGCGGGCACAACCCCGGCGCCGGCGAGGCCCTGGCCCGCCACGCGGCGGGCTGGGCGGATCGCCCGCTTTACCTGATCGTCGGCATGAAGCAGGCGAAGGACACCGCCGAGTTCCTGCGGCCCTTGCTGCCGCACGCCGCGCAGGTCTTCGCGGTGCAGGAACCCGGACAGCACTTGGCCCTGCCGGTCGAGGCCATCGTTGTGGCGTCCGGGGGCGTCGCGGTGCCCGGCCCCACGGTCGCCGAGGCGCTCAAGAAGTTGCCAACGTGTTCGCCCGCCCGCGTGCTGATCTGCGGAAGTTTGTACTTGGCCGGCGAAGTTTTGAAGTCCGATGGTGAGGAATAAGATGCAATGGGGTCTTGGCGTCAGGCAGAACGTCCCAACACTGATGGTCTAGGCGGTTAGTCCCGCGTCCTCCGACATCGTGGAGCTGGTCATGGACGGTCCCGAAGCGCCGGCGCCGGGGAAATTGCGTGTCACGGTTGCAGACGCCAGGACCACGCCCAGCGACGCCGGACGTTCCACCGCCCTCCTGCTCGCCCACGGCTCCATGGAGCTGCGTTGGTTCGCCCCCAAGGAGCATGACCCGCAAACGCCGCACGACCGGGACGAGCTTTATATCATCGCGTCCGGCACCGGGGTGTTCATGCGTGCCGTGGAAAGCCTTCCTTTTGACGACACCTCTTTGCTGATCCAAGGCGAGGAGCGTGTGCGGTTCGGCCCCGGCGATGCGCTGTTCGTCCCGGCCGGCACGGTGCACCGTTTCGAGGAGTTTTCAGAAGACTTTGCGACCTGGATCATTTTTTATGGTCCGGAGGGCGGCGAGCGGCGCTGATGCTTGGAGGCTGACGGGCGATGGAGATTACCGGCCTTGCACCGCAGGATCGTCCAAGGTGGGCTGAACTCTGGCGCGCCTACCTCTCGTTCTACGGAACGGTCCTGCCGGACGACGTATTCGAGCATACGTGGCGCCGCCTGCTGGACGGCACGGCGCTGCACGGACTGGCTGCACGGGTCGATGGACGGATCGTCGGGATCACCCATTTCCTGTTTCACGGCAGCGCCTGGACCGTGGCGCCGGTCTGCTACCTCCAGGATCTTTATGTCGATGACGCCGTGCGCGGACAGGGCGCCGGCCGCGCGCTGATCGAGGCAGTCGCCGCGCACGCCCGGGAGCGGGACAGTGCGCGGCTGTATTGGCTGACCCAGGACGGCAACGCGGCGGCCCGGCTGCTTTACGACCGCATCGCCAAGCACTCGGGCTTCATCCGCTACGAGTATCCGCTGTCCTGACGCTCGGAAGTCAGCCGAGTTGGCTGGCCACCCACCGCTTCAGCTCGCTTTTCGGCGCGGCGCCCACCTTGGTCGCGGCGGGCTTGCCGTCCTTGAACAGGATCATCGTCGGGATGCCCCGGACGCCGTAAGCGTTGGGCGACATCGGGTTGTCGTCGATGTTCACCTTGGCGACGGTCACGCGGCCCTTGTACTCCTGTGCGATCTCCTCCAACGCCGGGGCGATCATTTTGCAGGGGCCGCACCATTCGGCCCAGAAATCGACCAGCACCGGTTCCTTGGACTCCAGCACCTGGCTCTTGAAGGTGTCGTCGCCGACGGCGACGGTGTTCTCGCTCATGGATGGCTCCTGCTTGCTGCAAAGAAGTTGGGGCGCGGCGACATCCCGATCAAGCGTTGGCCGATCAAGCGCCGGGCTGGTGCGCGTCCAGCAGCGCCCCGGGGATGGGAACGACGGCCGCCTCGTCCGTCCAGACCAGGGCGCAGCGGACCGGCCGGTCCGGGTAGATGCCGCGCAGCACCGCGCGGTAGGCGGCCAACTGGCGCAGGTAGCGCACGGGGGTATCGGCCACGTCCGCAGGCGGCGCGCGGTTGGTCTTGAAGTCCGCCACCCAGACCTCGTTCGGCAGCACGGCCATGCGGTCCACCACGCCGCTCACCACCACGTCGCCGACAGCGCCGGTCAGCGGCTGCTCCGCCCGGCTGCCGGGGCCGAACAGCGGCGCCAACTCCGGGTGGGACAGCACGGCCAGCGCCTGCCCCGCCAACGCTTCCGCCTCGTCCGGCGAAAGGCCGAACCCGGCGAGGCGGAGGTGCGCCCGCGCCGCGCCGGGCCGGTCCGCTTCCGGCACGTCGGGCAGGTGCTGCAACAGGGTGTGCACCAGCCGCCCGCGCAGGAAGCGCTGCCCCGCCTCCGCGCGCGACAGCAGGGGCGAGGCGGAACTCGGGACGGGGCCGAGCGCCGCGCCGTCTGGCCGGCTGGGCGCGAGCGGCACCGGCACCGGCGGTTCCGGGGGCGGCGCGTCCGGGCGCCAATCGCCGGGGCGGCCCGCCCAAGGCGGCAGCGGCGCCGCGGCCTCGGCCGGCCGAACCGGCGTGCTGGGCCGCGGCGCGGTTTGCGCGTTGTCCAGCACGAGGCGCTGGCCCGCCCAGGCGCCTGGCACCGCGTCGAAAGCGCCCGCCTCGGCACCCACCGCGTGGAAGCCGCGTTCGACCATGCGATACCAGCTCTCGTCCGGCACCTCCTTGCGGGTGTCCCAGCCGCAAACCAGCAGGCGATCCTCGGCCCGGGTCAGCGCCACGTAGAGCAAGCGGTTATACTCGCGCACCTTGAGGTCCCGCTCCGCCGCTTGCGCCTCGTCCACCGCCGCGCAGCGGAACTCCTTGCGCGGCGACCACAGCGGCAGCACGGTCCCGGTTTGCGGGTCGGGCCGCCAGCCGAACGGCTCCTCCTTGGGCGGCAGCGCCGTGGTGTCCGGCAGGATCACCAGCGGCGCTTGCAGCCCCTTCGCGCCGTGCACCGTCATCACCCGCACCGTGCCGCCCGCGCCCTCCGCCTCCCGCTTCACCGTGGCGCCCGACCGGCGCAGCCAATGGACGAAGCCCTGCAAGGACGGCGCGTGCTGCGCGGTGTGGGCCAGGGCGGCGTTCAGCAACTCGTCCAGCGGCTCCGCGGCGTCCGGGCCGAGCCGGGCCAGCAGCCGGGCGCGCCCGCCGAGCGGCCCCAAGGCCTCGGACAACAGGGCGTGCGGGGTCACGAAATCGGCACGGGATTGCAGGGTGGAGAGCAAGGTCCAGGCGTCCCGCCACGCCGCGCATTCCTTTGCCCGGCCCCGCAGCGCCTCCCAAAGCGTCCCCCGCCGCCCCATCGACAGCCGCATCAGCTCGTCATCCGACAAGCCGCCGAGCGGGCTGGTCAGCACGCAGGCCACGGCCAGGTCGTCTTCCGGCAGCAGCACGGCGTCGCACAGGGCCAGCATGTCCTGCACCGCCGCCTGCTCGCCCAGGATCAGGCGGTCCAGCCCGGCCACCGGCACGCCGCGCGCCTTGAGCGCCCGCACCAGCGACTTCGCGAAGTCGTCGCGCCGCCGCACCAGCACCAGGATGTCGCCCGGCGTCAGCGACCGGTCCCGGCTTTCCAGCCGCTCCCCGCGGCGCAGCGCGTTCTCGATCCAGCCCGCCAGCGCGTCCGCCAGGCGCTGCGGCGCGGACACCAGGCCCATGTTGCGCTCCGGCACGGTCCACGGCTCGGCGTCCGGCGCTTCCGGCATCGGCGTGAGCGGCCAAAGCTCGACCCGGCCCGCGGCCCCCGCGCGGTCCGCGAAGTGGCGCAGCGGGCCGTCATCGGCCACCCCGCGCGCCGCTTCCGGGTCGGCGAACACGGCGTCCACCAGGGCCAGCACCGGCGGGGTCGAGCGGAACGACACGTCCAACGTCACATCCCGCCAATCCTCGCCGACGCGGGCGGCCATGGCGGCGCGGGACCGCTCGAACTCCGCAGGGTCCGCGCCCTGGAAGGAGTAGATGCTCTGCTTGGGGTCGCCCACCGCGAAGAAGGTGCGCCGACGCCCTTCCGCCGCCGCCGCGCCCAGCCCGGCGAAGAACTCCTCCGTCAGCCGATGCGCGATCTGCCACTGCTCCGGCGCGGTGTCCTGCACCTCGTCCAGCAGCAGGTGGTCGATGCCGCCGTCGAGCTTGTACAGCACCCAAGCCGCCCCGGGGTCCCGGAGCAGGTCGGACGTGCGGCCGATCAGGTCGCCGTAGTCCAGCAGCCCGCCCTCTTCCTTGCGCCCGGCATAGGACCGCAGCACCGGCGCCGCCAGCGACAGCAGCGCCGCAGACGCCGACGCCACCCGCAGCGCCCGGCGCCGGTCCTCCACCGCCAGCACGCGCGCCTGCTCGGCCGCCACCCTCTCGATGATCTCCGGATGCTTGGCGTCCAGGGCTTTGCCGGCAAAGCCGCTCGCGGCGCGCGGCGCACCGGCGCCGGTCAGTAGGTCCGCCAGCCATTCGCTCCAATGCTCCCGCCGCAACTCCGGCGGCAGGCCGAGCCAGCCGAGCAGGCGCTCCGCCCGTTGCTGCACCGCCGCGGTGCCATGCGCCTGGGCGAGCCGCAAGGCGGCGACGACGCCCTCCCGTTCCGGCCACTCGACCGCTTCCGCCAGCAGCGCCGCCTCGTCCCCTGCCCCGGCGCCCGCCGCGCGCCGCATCGCCGCCACCCGCTGTGGCTCCGACATCGCCAGCACCGGGTCCAGCAGCCCGCGCCGCGCGTCCAGCGCCGCGACCAACCGCGCAAACCCTTCCGCCGAGGTCAGGCCCGCCAGTTCCAGCAGGGCATCGGCCGGGAACCCGGCCAGTACGCCCTCCCGCGCCTGGTCCATGGCAGTGCGGGCGTCGGCATCCTCCACCAGCCGGAAGTGCGGGGAGATCGCGGCTTCCAACGGGAAGCGGCGCAGCAGCGATTGGCAGAAGGCGTGGATGGTGCCGATCCTCATGCCGCCGGGCAGATCCAGCACCCGGGCGAACAGCGCGCGGGCCGCCGTCCGGGCCTCCTCCCCGGTGGGCGCCTGCAGGGCCTTGAGGTCCGCGTCCAGCGCGTCATCATCCAGCGTCACCCAACGGCCCAGCCGGTGCTGCAAGCGCAGCGCCATCTCCGCCGCCGCCGCCTTGGTGAAAGTCAGGCATTGGATACGCGCCGGGTCCGCCCCGGACAGCATGAGGCGCAGCATCCGGTCGGTCAGCAGCTTGGTCTTGCCGGACCCGGCGGAGGCGGCAACAAAGGCGGACACCGCCGGGTCGGACGCTTGGCGCTGCTCGAACTCCGCCCGTTCCCGGGCGGCGGTGGGAAGGCCGACATTAGCGATGACGTTCATGCGTCGTCCTCCAATGCGGCCCATTCCGCGACGCGGGCAAGCTGCGCGTAGTCGGAGAACCGGGGCGCGGCGCCGGGATGCGGGCGGGACAGGTAGGCGCGCTCCGGGTCGTCAAAGGCGGCGATCAGGGCGACCAGCGCGCGTTCCGCCGTTTCCGCCTCCTGCGCGGTGCGGGCGGCGTCGTGCTGGAACAGCCGGGTTTCCTTGCCGGGATCGAGGCCGCCGGACAGGTGCCAATAGGTCAGCTCGGATGTTCGGCCGGCAACGTCCGGACCGAACACCCCGGCGGCGGCCATCGCGGCTTCCAGTGGCAGTTGCGGTGCCAAGCCCTGCTCGACCTGCCCCGTCGTGGGCACCGCGCCCGTCTTGTAGTCGAGGATGGCAAGCGTGCCGTCCGCCCGGCGCTCGATGCGGTCGGCCCGGCCGCTGAGCACGAAGGGGCGGTCGCCGGGCACCACGGCCCACTTGCCCTCCACCTCCGACGCCACGTGCGCCATCGGGCCGCGCAGGCGGCGGTTGCGCTCGGCCTCCGCCACCCAATCGGCGATGCGGGCCAGGCGTGGGCGCCACCAGGCGGTGAGCGCCGGGCGCAGCCCCGCCGCGTCCAGCGCCCGGTTCATGGCGGCGTGCAGCCGGGCCTCCGCGTCGCGCGGGTAGGTCGGCGGCAGGTTGGTCAAGAAGTCGGCCAGCGCCGCATGGACGATGCTGCCGTAATCAGCGGCGTCGGCCGACTGCTCCAACGGCTGCAAGGCGCGCAGCCGCAAGACGTGCTTGGCGTAGATCGCGTAGGGGTCGCGCAGCCAGGTTTCGATCTCCGTCACGCTCAGGCGGCGCGGCCGTTTGTCCACGGGCGGGCGGGGCTGCGGCGGCGGCGCGGGCTGCGGTTCCCCCGCCGGCTGGTCCAGGCAGCGCGCCCAGGCCGCGGCGGGATGGGCGGGCAGCGCCGTCCTGTGCCCGGCAAGGTAGGCTTCCAGCCGCACCAGCCAGCGGGCCGGCACCGTGGGCGCCCCGTCCCGCCGCCGCGGGCAGGACAGGATCACGTCCTTCGCGGCGCAGGCCAGCATGGCGTAGTCGTGCGCAAGCTCGCCCACCCGCTCTTCCGGGCTTTCCAGCCCAGCGGCGGCGCGCATCGGCCGGCTCATCCACGGGCCGGGATCAGTCGCCGGCGGCCAAACGCCCTCCGCCAGGCTGCCCAGCACCAGGAGGTCCGCCGATTGCAGCCGCGCTTCCAACAATCCCAGGATGGCAACGCGCGGGTGCTCATCCCCGTCCCGCCCGCGCAGCGCCCGGCGGCTGCGCACCACCGCCCCCTCCATGGAAGCGTCCAGCAGGCCCGGCAAGGTGGCGACCGGCTGCGGCGGCAGGACCGGCAGCGCCGCCGCGAGCGCGGAGAGGTGGGTTGCCAGCGCCTCCCCTTCTTCCCGCGACCACAGGCGCAGCGCGCCGGGCAACTCGTCCGTTTCTGCCAAAGCCTCCGCGCACTCGATCAGCGCCGCCAACGCCTCGCCCGGGGTCGCGTCGGTGCGGTTGGCGATGCGGAAGATCGGCTGCATCATGGTGTGCAGGCGGTCGAGCAGGTCCAGCACCGTGGGGTCCGCCGCCTGCTGATCCAGCACCGCACGCAGCCCCGTGATCCCCGGCGCCGGCGCCGGGCCGCGCAGGCACGCAAGCTCCAAACGGCGCGCCGCCTGCCGGGCCGCCGCCGGGCGCAGGCCGAGCGCCGCCAGCGGGTGCTTCAACAGCGACAGCAGCGCCACCGGGGCCAGGCCGTCCGCCACCGCATGGGCCAAGAGCCGCAGGAGCGTGCCCGGCGGCGTATCGCACAGCGGCTCCCCCGCGCTGTCATCGACGATCACGCCGTAGCGTCCCAGTTCCGCCGCCACGCGCACCGCAAGCTGCCGGTCCGGCGTCACCAGCACGGCGCGGGCGTGCGGCTGTTCCAGCGCGTGGCGCAGCGCGAGGGCGATGGCGACCGCCTCCTCCTGCTGGTCCGCCGCTTCCAGCCGGGTCAGGCCATGGATGTCCGGGGATGCGCGCACCCGCCAGCCGCCCAGCGCCTGCGCGGGCATCAAGGATTGGCACAGCGCGGCATCGCGACCGGGCGAGACGGCCGGCACGCCCTCCGGTTCGTCCCACGGCTGCACGTCGCCGCGCGTCGCGCCGAGATTGATGAGGAGCCGCTGCATCCCGCATTGCGGATGGCCGGGGTCAAGCTGCTCCCATACAGCGTCGGGCATCCGGAGGTCGAGGCCCGGCAGAACCACCATTCCCTTCGGCATTCCGGCAACGACGCGCATCAGCCGGGCCACGGACTTGATGCCGCCCGTGGTGCCAGCGACGATCACCGGGTACTCCGCCGGTTGCTCGGACCAAGCTTGCGCCTGGGCATCCAGCAGCCTGATGCCGCGCTCCGCCGCGTCCAGCAGGCCGTTGTCGGCGAGCCAGTTCGGCCAAGCCGTCGTCACGATGCGCAGGAACTCGATGGTGCGGCTCCAATGCTCGGCGTAGCCGGCCTCGGCGGCGGCGGGCAGCGCGTCGGCCAAGCGCACCTCCGCCCGGTGCGCCTCGTCCAGCAGGCGGGCCAGCTCGGTCGCGAGCTGCCAGGCGCGGTCGGCGGTGCCGGGCGCGCCGAACTGGCCTTCCAGCGCCATCACCAGCCGGGTCAGCACCGCGAGCCGCCGCGCCCCGTCCACCGCCGGCGGCAGGTCCAGCGCCCCGGCGAGCGCCAACGGCGCCTCGTCCAGCGCGCCCAGGGCGGCGATGCGCGGCAGCAGCATGGGGCGGCCGTCCGACTGGCGCAGGAACGCCTCGCTCAGCGCGCGGGCAGCGCGGCGGGTCGGCAGCAGGATCAGGCCGTCCGCCGTGGCGAGCGGGTCCGCCGCCGTGGCGAGCGGGTCCGGCCCGGCGCGGCCGAGCCAGTAGGCTGCCAGCGCGTCCAGGAACGGCACATGCGGCGGGATCGTGCGGAGATTCATGGAAGCTGCTCCAGCCGCCCGGGCCAGCCGGACAGCACCGCCCGGCGGGCGTCGCCGTCCGCCAGGCTGAGGGTGATGGTCAAGGCATGGTCCGGGCGCAGGCCGCCCAGCCGGTCGGGCCACTCCACCAGCACAACGCCATCCTGCGCGTCGTCCCAGCCGAGTTCGGCCACCGCGCCGGGGCCGTCCAGCCGCCACAGGTCGAAGTGGTGCACCGGGCCGACCGGCGCGTCGTAAAGCTGGACCAGGGTGTAGCTCGGGCTTGGCACCTCAAGCGCCGGGTCGCCCAGCAGGGCGCGGAGCAGCGCGCGGGCCAGGGCGCTCTTGCCGGCGCCGAGCGGGCCTTCGAGCAGCACGGCATCGCCGGGCCGCAGCAGGCCGGCGATGCGGCCGGCCAGCGCCTCGGTCGCCTGAAGGCTGGGCAGGGAGATCGCGACGGACGGCACGCCGGTATTTTTGCGCCTTTCGGCAACGTTCGGCAAATGGCTTGATGTGGCGGCCACCGTGTTTACCTTCATGGGATGCCCGACCCCATCGAAACCGACGTCGCCATCATCGGCGCAGGCCCCGTCGGCCTGTTCGCCGCCTTCGAGTGCGGCATGTTGAAGCTGCGCTCCGCGCTGATCGACGCGCTGGAAGAGGTTGGCGGGCAATGCACCGCGCTGTATCCGGAGAAGCCGATCTACGACATCCCGGCGCACCCGGCGATTGCGGCCGGGCACCTGATTACGAACCTTGAGCAGCAGATCGCGCCTTTCGACGTGCCGCGCCTGCTGGGACGCCGCGTGGAGCGCCTCGGAGGGAAGGCCGGGCGGTTCGTGCTCGGCACCGACTCCGGCGACGAGATCCGCTGCAAGGCGGTGGTGGTCGCCGCCGGCGCCGGGGCGTTCGGCCCGAACCGCCCGCCGCTCGCCGGCCTCCCGGCGTTCGAGGCGACGGGCGCAGTCCGCTACGCCTGCCGCCGGCGCGAGGACTTCCGCGACCGCCGCGTGGTGATCGCCGGCGGTGGCGACAGCGCGGTGGATTGGGCGCTGTCGCTGAAAGACGTGGCGGCCAAGGTTTACGTCGTGCACCGCCGGGCGAAGTTTCGCGCAGCGCCGGAAACGGCGGCCCAGCTTGACGCCGCCGCCACCCGGGGCGAGGTCGAGATGGTCGTGCCGTACCAGCTTCACGCGCTGCACGGCGCCGGCGGCGCCCTGGAGGCGGTGGAGGTCGCAACCCTGGACGGGCAAACCCGGCAGCTTGCCGCCGACACCCTGCTGCCGTTCTTCGGCCTGTCCATGGAACTCGGCCCCATCGCCGATTGGGGCCTCGACCTGGAGCGCAGCCACGTGCAGGTCACGCCGGCCACCTGCGAAACCTCGGTGCCCGGCGTGTTCGCCATCGGCGACATCGCGACCTACCCGGGCAAGCTGAAGCTGATCCTGCAAGGGTTCAGCGAGGGCGCGATGGCGGCGCACGCGATCCACCCCATCGTGCACCCCGACACGGCGCTGCACTTTGAATATTCAACGAGCAAGGGCGTGCCCGCGGCCTGAACACCTGATAGGGAGCGGGCGGCAACAACGAGGCGCAGCATGACCAGCCCGCTGAAGGTCGCGGTCCAGATGGACCCGATCGAGACCGTGAACATCGACGGCGACAGCACCTTCGCCCTGATGCTGGAAGCGCAGAAGCGCGGCCACGCCCTGTGGCACTACGACGTGCGCCACATGTCGCTGCACGAGGGCCAGGGCGAGTCGCGCGCCGGGCGCCTCCTGGCCCGCGCCCGCCCGGTGGAGGTGCAGCGCGTGGCCGGCAGCCATTACCGCCTCGGCCCGGCCGAGATGATCGACCTGGCGGGCATGGACGCCGTGCTGATGCGCCAGGACCCGCCATTCGACATGGCCTACATCACGGCCACCCACATGCTGGAGCACATCCACCCGCAAACGCTGGTGGTGAACGACCCGAAATGGGTGCGGGACTCGCCGGAGAAGCTGCTCGTTACCCACTTCCCCGACCTGATGCCGCCCACGCTGGTCACCTGGGACCCCGAGGCGATCCGGGACTTCCGCGCGAAGCATCAGGACATCATCGTGAAGCCGCTGTTCGGCAACGGCGGCGCCGGGGTGTTCCGCATCAAGCCGGACGACGAGAACTTGGCATCCTTGCTGGAAATGCACTTTGCCCGGTCGCGCGAGCCGCTGATGGTGCAGCGTTACGAGCCGGCGGTGCGCCGGGGCGACAAGCGGATCATCCTGGTGGACGGCGTTCCCATGGGCGCGGTGAACCGCGTGCCGGCGGCGGGCGAGGCGCGCTCCAACATGCACGTCGGCGGCCGGCCCGAAGCGTCAACGTTAACCGAGCGCGAGCAGGAAATCTGCCGGCGGATCGGCCCGTACCTGCGCGACCACGGCCTGATCTTCGTGGGCATCGACGTGATCGGCGACTGCCTGACCGAGATCAACGTGACCTCGCCGACCGGCTTGCAGGAGATCGCCCGGTTCGACGGCACCGACTTGGCGGCGGCGATCTGGGACAGCATCGAAGCGAAGGTCGCGGTCAAGCCAGGAAGCTGATCCCGGTCAACGTTTCCGAAACCGCCCACAGCCGCTTTCCCGCCTCGGCATCCCGCGCCTGCGGCATGACGCGCGCCGGGCCGGGCGGCCCCTTGATCTCGCCCAATCCGTTTGGGCCATAGTAGCCACCCGCCTGCGCATCGGGCGAGGCGGCGGCGTGGATCAACGGCAGCGCCCCGTCCGCGGCCGACTGCGCGAATAAGCGGAACCCCGCGTCCAGCAGGCGGCCCTTCAAGCTCGGCCCGCCGCCGCCGGGGCCGTTGGCGATCAGGTCCGTCGCCGCCCAGCCCGGATGCGCCGCGATGCTTACCAGGGGCCAGCCCTGGGCCTTGGCGCGCCGGGCCAGCTCCAGCGCGAAGATCAGCATCGCAAGCTTGCTCTGGCTATACGCCGCCCAAGCGTTGTAGCGGCGCTCGCCCTGTAGATCGTCCCACGCCATGCGGCCCCGGCGGTGCGCCACGCTGCTGACCTGCACCACGCGCGCCCCCGCCTCCGCCCGCAACAGCGCCGGCATCAGCCGGGCGGTCAGCGCGAAGTGGCCGAGGTAGTTGACGCCGAACTGCAGCTCGAACCCGTCCGCAGTCGTGCGCCGGGCAGGCGGCGCCATGACGCCCGCATTGTTGACCAGGGTATCGAGCGCCGGCCCCGCCGCCAGCACTCGCCCGGCAAAAGCCTGGACAGAGGCAAGGCTGGCCAGGTCCAGCATCTCGAACCCGACGGAAGCGCCAGGCACCTCCCGCTGCAGCCGAGCCAGCGCCGCTTCCCCCTTCGCGGCGTCGCGCCCGGCGAGCACCACGTGCGCCCCGGCCCGCGCGAGGCCCGCCGCCGTTTCGAAGCCCAGCCCGCCCGTCGCCCCGGTGACGACGGCGCGGCCGGGCATGGAACGTGTCAGCAATGGGGACGTATCAGCAATGCGGCTCAGGGATCGAGAACTCGCTCAGCTTGCCCTGCATCACAAAATCGGTGAAGTCCATCGTCAGGTCGTCGGCGACGCCGTTGGCCCAGTACTTCATGCCGACCTCGTAATCCGGGCTGCCGGCGGGCTTGGAGTCGTTCGTGGGCTTGCCGCGGTCGAAGAAGGCGATGTGCACCCGGCCGCTCGGCAGCTTGGCCAGGTCCGGATAAGACGATTCCGTCGGCTTCGGGTTCCAACTGGTGATCGCCACCGAGCTGTCCTGGGTGCCCTTGTCGCCGGTACCGTCGAAGATCGGCAGGGTGATGAAGCGCTTGCCGGCCTCGGCCGCGGTGATGATGGCGGCGGTGTGCGCCATGGGGAACACGGTGCCGGGCGGGATCGGCATCGTGCGCTCCTCCGGCATCGTGTAGCGGATGGTGCCGGGGCCGCCCGTCTTGTCGAGGGAAGCGTCGCCCTCCACCTGCTCCGTCACTGCGGTGTCGGTGGTCTGCCGCATACGGAAGCGCATGGACAAGCCGTCCTTGCTTTCCCAGGTCGCGTAGTCCGACACCAGCGCGATCTCCTGGCCGTCGTTGTTGGTGATGTCGAGCGACAGGCGCTGCCGGGTCGCCCAGCCGTCGCAGGCGTCGGTGATCTCGTAGGCCATGGAGCCGGTCGCCGCCTGCACGTCGCCGCGGGCGCTGTCCATCTTGAGGCGATACAGCGCGCGGTGGGCGGCAAGCGGGACGGGGTCGGCGGCGAGCGCCGGCAGGCTCAGGGCGCCCAAGGAGATGAGGGAAGCGGAAAGGGCGGCGTGAAGGCGCAGGCGCACTGCGGTTGCTCCGAAACTGGTCCGCTGTTGGACATAGGCCCGTCCGCCCCGCTGCGCCAGGGCTTCGCCGGAGCGATCGGATGAAGCAGTCCCGCGCCCGCTTATTGCAAGATGATCTCGACACGGCGGTTCTGCGGCTCGCGCACCCCGGCCGCCGTGGGCACCAACGGGCGGGTGTCGCCGAAGCCCTGCACGGCGATCTCGGACTGCGGCACGCCGAGGCGGACCAGCTCGGCCGCCACCGTGCGCGCGCGGCGCAGCGACAGGCCCTGGTTGTAGGCGGGCGTGCCGCTGCGGTCGGCGTTGCCCTGCACCTCGATGCGGGTGGTCCGCATCCGGGTGGACGCAGCGGCGGCTTCGGCGACGATCTGGCGCGCGCGGTCGGAAAGGTCGGCGCGATCCCAGTCGAAGAACACGAGGTAGCTGCGCGACGCTTCCGCCGCGGTGGAAGGGGGCGCGACCGGCACCGGCGAGGGCGGCGGCGGGTAGTTGAACGCATAGCGCAGGGCCACGGCCATGATGCTGTGGTTGAACTCGTCGCGCGCCGCGATCCGCTCGCGGCCGGCGACGTTTGGCGCGAAGTACTGCCCCTGGGCGGTGCGGTTCGCGGCGATGCCGGTGAAGCGGTACTCGGCGGTGACGGCCAGGCCGGGCACCACCTCGATCGGGAACGCAAACCCCACGATGCCCTGATAGGCGAAGTTGCCGCCGCTGCCGGTGCTGCGAATCAGGAACTGGCCGGGGCTGGCGATCTGCACGTCCTGATTATGCGACTGCAGGTAGCCCGCTCCAACGCCGAAATAGGGCGTGATGGCGAACGGCAGCGAACCCAGGCCCAGCAGGTTGGAGTTGAGGTCGAACAAGGCGTTGACGAAGCCGCCATACTTTTCCTCGGTGCCCCGCACGGAGATCGGTCGGCCGGCTTCGACGCGGGACAGGCTGTTGCGGAAATAATCTCCCTCGATCTCAAGCCGCAGCCCGTTGCCGAAGCCGTAGCCCACGCTGGCCAGGGTGCGGAAGCCGGGATCGAACCGCAGCCGCGTGTCGGCCAGGCCGGCGCCCGACCCGGCGACGCCGGCGAAGCGCGCCCGCTCGTCCTGCATGAAATTGGCGCCGACGCCGACGCCGATATACACCCCGTCGATGGGCTGCGCCCAAGCGGCAGGGGACGCTCCCAGCAAGGGGGCGGTCAGCAGGGTCGCCGTCAGCAAGGTCGCGCGAAGCGGCATGTGCCATCTCTCAACAGTTATACCGGCCGGTGCTGCAGCCGCGTGTGCCGTCATTACGCCGATGAGCTGTTCCTTGTTGGCGCAAACGGCGAACAGGCCGCGCATTCCTCCTCCGTTGTTGCAAGGCGGGCACAGTGTGGCGGTGTTGCGGCCCGGAACCGTCCAGCCGCTTGGAACGTCGGCCAGCCTCGGCAGGGCCGCGTCTGGAATCGGCGGACTCGGCCCCTTTATGTCGCAGGAGACAAGAACGCAGCGAAGGCAAGAATCACCGTGTACATGTCGAGCGCAGCCCAGCCGGTCAACCAGCCGGACGCACTCCGCCTTTTGTTGGATCGGCTCCATCGCGGCGCCGATGCGGCCCTGATCGCCCCGGGCGACGGGGGGCGCGTGCTGCTGGACCTGGTGGCCGATTGCTTGTCCGGCCAGCGCATCCGGACCCTTTGGGCGGCGGAGGTGCTGCCAAGCAGCCCGGCCGCGCCCATGCCGGACAATGCGGCGCTTGCCCGAAGCTTCCAGGCGCTGACGATGCTCGACGGGACATGCGACTGCATCGTGCTGCTGGTCGGCGATGCCGAGGCCCTTCCGCACTCGGCGTTCCGTTATATCCAGTTCGCGAGCCGCGCCGCGCCGCATTTGCAGCTTGTCTTCTGCGGGACGCGGGCGTTCCTCGACACCCTGGACGCCCAGGAGTTCGCGCACCTCCACGGGCGGCTGACGGCCGGCCCGGTCCTGGCCTTGGCCGCGCCGATCACCGAGGACGCGCCGCCGCCGCCCGCCGTCCCTGACGACCCGCCGTCATGGGTGGGGGAAGCCGCCGCGCCGCTTCCCGACGCATGGGGGCCGGCGGTCTCCGTCCGCAAGCGTTCCCGGGCCTTGCCGCTCGGCACTTTGGCTTTGCTTGGGCTGGCCCTGCTTGGATTGGGCGGCGCGGCCGGCTTCGTGCTCGGCGGGCAGGGCGCCCCCGCCGACAGGCCGGCAGCAAGCCAGCAGGCGGCATCTGTTCAGCCGCCGACGCTTCCGGAGGCTTCCTCCGCACCGGGGACGCCCGGGGCTGGCGTCGCGTCCCGCGCCGACCCGGAGCCGGCCCGCATGGCGCCGGAGCCGGCCCGCGCGGCACCGGACACCCCGCCGCCCCCGCCTTCGCCCGTCACGGCCGGCGGAGCGCAGGGCGCAGGCCCAGGGTTGCCGCCCGGCGGGCAGGCCACGCCGCCCGCGGCGGCGCCCAGCCCCGTTGTCACCGTGCGGTCGCAGCCCAGGTCCGGCTTGCCCGAGGACCCGCGGTCGTTGGAGCCGCCGCCCGGTCTGACGCGGAGCCTTGGACGGCCGAATGCCTCCGCTGCCCCGTCGCGCGCCGCGGCGGCGGCGGCGCTGGACAACCGGATGCGCCGGCTCAGGGAAGCGCAGGACCAGGCTGCACTGTCGCCGCGCGACGATGAATGGGCGTCGTCTCAGCCGGCGTTCGGCTCCTGGACGGCGCCGGACCGCCCGCCGCCGCGCTACATCGGCTCATATTCGGCCGACGCCAACGGCGTCCGGGTGTTCCACCCCGAGCCGTAGCCGCGGCGCTAAATCCAGTGGGCCGGGACCCACACCGACGTTTGGTTGTTCTGCTGCCAGTATCCGTCCTGCCACAGCGTGCCGTGGCCGTCCCGGGCCACCCACTTGCCGGGGATCCAGACATAGCTGGTGCCGTTCCAATCGTAATGGCCGGGCTGCCAGATCAAGACGACGGAGGACGGCGGCGGCGCCGGAACCCGTTCCGTCCGGATGGGCGGCACCGGCGGGTGGTCGGGGTAAACGGCGCTGCATCCGCCGAGAAAGAACAGGCACAGCCCAAGAACGACGGCGCCACGCTTCACGCGCGCCTCCCGGGTCCGGCAGCCCGGACAGCAGCTTCCAGGCCTATGCCGCGGCGCAGGGTCGCTCTGCGAGGGGAGCAGCGGCTTTGGGGACACATGGCGGGCGCGCCTCGCTGTTGCTTACTCGGATCCTGCGTCGCAGGGGGTGACGGGGAATTTGCGAGCGGGATGCGGAATGCGCAATGGTTCAGTTCCCGACCGAGGCCGCGACGACGATTGACGGGCAGGCCCTGCCGCATCGCGTCGATCCGTTGCCTGCAACAGCGTCGGTTCGGATGCGGCAATCCTGATGCGGCCTTGGAAGCCAGGGCCTCAGGGTTGCGGTTTCGCCTGCGGCGGCAGGTCGAGCCGAAGCGATAGCTCGCGCAGCCGTTTCGCATCCACCGGCGCCGGGGCGCCCATCATCAGGTCCTCCCCCTGCTGGTTCAGCGGGAACAGGATCACCTCGCGGATGTTCGGCTCGTCGGCCAGCAGCATCACCATGCGGTCGATGCCCGGCGCCGACCCGCCATGCGGCGGCGCGCCGTAGCGGAACGCCGCCAGCATCCCCCCGAACCGCGCTTCCACGTCGGCCGCGGTGTAGCCGGCGATCTCGAACGCGCGCACCATGATGTCCGGGCGGTGGTTGCGGATCGCGCCCGAGGACAGCTCGATGCCGTTGCACACGATGTCGTACTGGAACGCCTTGATCGTCAGCGGGTCCTGCGTGTTCAGCGCCTCCAGCCCGCCCTGCGGCATGGAGAACGGGTTGTGGCTGAAGTCGATGGCCCCGGTTTCCTCCACGATCTCGTACATCGGGAAGTCCGTGACCCAGCAAAAGCGGAAGCAGTCCTGCTCCAGCAGGCCCAGTTCCTGCGCGAGCCGGGTGCGGACCTGGCCCGCGAACTTCGCCGCCTCGTCCCGCTGCCCGGCGGCGAAGAACACGGCGTCGCCGGGCTGCAGGCCACAGGCGGCGCGGATGCCCTCGATCCGCTCGGCTTCCAGGTTCTTGGCGATGGGGCCGCGCCCGCCGTCCTCCTCGAAGATGATGTAGCCGAGGCCGCCCGCCCCTTGTTCCCGCGCCCATTCGTTCAGCTTGTCGAAGAACCCGCGCGGGCGCGACCCGGCGCCCGGCGCAGGGATGGCCCGCACGATGCCGCCCGACGCCGCGATGCGCGCGAACAGGCCGAAGCCCGACCCGGCGTAGTGCCGCGTGACATCAGCGATGCGCAGCGGGTTGCGCAGGTCCGGCTTGTCCGAGCCGTATTCCAGCATGGCTTGCTCATACGGGATGCGCGGGAACGGCGGCTGCGTCACGGTCCGCCCGCCGCCGAACTCCTCGAACACCCCGGCCATCACCGGCTCCAAGACGGCGAACACGTCTTCTTGCGTGACGAAGCTCATCTCGAAATCGAGCTGGTAGAACTCGCCGGGGCTGCGGTCGGCGCGGCTCGCCTCGTCGCGGAAGCAGGGCGCGATCTGGAAATAGCGGTCGAACCCGGCCACCATCGCCAACTGCTTGAACTGCTGCGGCGCTTGCGGCAGGGCGTAGAAGGTGCCGGGATGGCTGCGCGACGGCACCAGGAAGTCGCGCGCCCCTTCCGGGCTGCTGGCGGTGAGGATGGGGGTTTGGAACTCGGTGAACCCCTGCTCCATCATGCGGCGGCGCAAGCTGGCGATCACGCCGGCGCGCAGCATCAAGTTGCGGTGCACCTTGTCGCGCCGTAGGTCGATGAAGCGGTACCTGAGGCGCAGCTCGTCCGGATACTGCTGGTCGCCCGCGACCTGGATCGGCAGCACGTCGGCGGCGCTCTGCACCGCGATCTCCCGGACTTGCAGCTCGACCTCGCCCGTGGGCAGGCGCGGGTTCACCGTGGCCGGGCTGCGCGGCACGATGGGGCCGGTGACGGTGACGACGCTCTCGACCCGCAGCGCGTCGGCGGTGTCGAAGGCGGGGGTGCCCGAAGGGATCACGCATTGCGTGATGCCGTAATGGTCGCGCAGGTCGATGAACAGCAGGCCGCCATGGTCGCGCTTGCTGTGCACCCAGCCGGACAGCCGGGCCGTTTGGCCGGCGTCCGGGCCGCGAAGGGCGCCGCAGGTGTGGGTGCGATAGGCGTGCATGGCGATGGTTCCCAAAAGATGCGGCACACAAACCGCGGGCATTTGCGGTGTCAAGGTGCGGCCCTTACATACACGCAATGTCGCGATCCAACCCCGCCTTTGCCGACCCAGCCCTTGTCACCGACACGGCCGCGCTCGCCGCCTTGTGCGAACGCCTGGCGGCCGAGCCGTTCGTCACCATCGACACCGAGTTCATGCGGGAGCGCACCTATTACCCCGAGCTGTGCGTCGTGCAGTTGGCGGGCGCGCAGGACGTGGCGGTGATCGACGCGCTGGCGCCGGGCCTTGACCTTGCACCGCTCGGCGCGCTGCTTGCGGCCCCGGGCGTGGTCAAGGTGTTCCACGCGGCGCGGCAGGACGCCGAGATCTTCCTGGAACGCTTCGGCAGCGTGCCGGCGCCGCTGTTCGATACCCAGGTGGCGGCGATGGTGGCGGGCTTCGGCGACCAGGTTGGCTACGACGCCCTGGTGGGCGCGCTGACCGGTGGGCAGATCGACAAGGCGCACCGGTTCAGCGACTGGTCCGCCCGCCCCTTGTCCCCGGCGCAGGTTTCCTACGCGGCGGCGGACGTGACCCACCTGCGCCAGGTTTATGAACGCTTGCAGGACAAGCTGGCACGGGACGGGCGGCTCGATTGGGTGGCAGAGGAGATGGCAGTGCTGGCGCAGCCCGGCACCTACCGCCCGGAGCCGGAAGCGATGTGGGAACGGCTGCGCCCGCGCACGGCCAATCGCCGGATGCTGGGCCTGCTGCGCGCCGCCGCGGCCTGGCGGGAGCGGGAAGCCCAGCGGGTCAACATCCCCCGGCAGCGCCTGTTGAAGGACGAGAGCCTGCTGGAGATCGCCGCCACCGCCCCCACCAGCGCGGAGGCGCTGGCCCGCGTGCGCGGCGTGTCCCGCGGCTTCGCGGAAGGGCGGAGCGGCGCCGGGCTGGTGGCGGCGCTGCAGGACGCGGCGGCGCTGCCGGAGGCGGCATTGCCGGACGCGCCGCGCGCCAAGGACGGCCCGCGCGCCTCGCCCGCCCTGGTGTCGCTCCTGAGAGTGCTGCTGGCGGCCAAGTGCGAGGAGCACAACGTGGCGCCGAAGCTGCTGGCGTCGTCCGATGACCTGGACCGCTTGGCGACGGAGGCGGCGCCGGACATCCCGGCCCTGCACGGCTGGCGGCGCGAGATGTTCGGCGCGGACGCGCTGGCGTTGAAGGCCGGGTCGATCACGCTGGGCGTGGCGGGGAAGCGGGTGAAGCTGGTCCGGGTTTGACCGGCGCGTTCAAGTTGGCCCGGCAAGGGTGGGGAGCGCCGCATGGACGGTGACGGCAAGCGCAACACGGTTTACGAGCTGGATTTCCATGCCTGGGCGGACGAGCAAGCCGCGCTGCTGCGGGCCGGCCGCCTGTCCGACATCGACGCGGAGCACATCGCCGAGGAGATCGAGGCATTGGGGCGCGGTGAACGCCATGAATTGACAAGCCGCCTTTCGGTGCTGCTGCTGCACCTGTTGAAGTGGTCGCATCAACCACAGCTTCGCGGCAGGAGTTGGGAGCTGACGATCAAGGAGCAGCGCCGTCAGCTTGCCCGTCACCTCAAGAAAAATCCAAGCCTGAAGCCCTGGATCGACGAGGCCATGGCCGACGCCTACGGCGATGCGGTGCTGCGGGCGGAGCTGGAGATGAACCTTCTTCGCGACATGCTGCCCTGGAGCTGTCCGTACCGTTTCGAGCAGGCGATGGACGAGGCGTTCTGGCCGGACTCCGCCGCCGGGTAAGCGCGGCCGGGCACCCGCGCGGGCTACGCCGCCTCCTGCCTCTTACCCGAGGCGCTTTTCCTTTGCAGGAAGGCGCATCGCGATCAGCCGCTCCTCCACGCGCCCGATTGCCTTCAGCACGGTTTCCCCCGCCTTCGCCACCTTGGGATCGGAGTGCGCAAGCAGCCGGTCAACCACCAGAAGCGCCGGCGCGAGCATCCCGCGCAGGTCGTGGCGCAGCACCGATGTCGCGGCCTCAAGCTCGGCGAGCCGAGCCAGCTTGCCGGCCAGCTCCTGATCCGAATCGCCTGGCGTCCCTTGGTCGGTCGTCACGCTGCGGGCATCCTCAAAATTTGCTCGAAGCCTTATATGGAGGTTAATCTGCAACGAATTGGGCGGCTTCCGCAAGCGAAGCTGCACAGCCGTGCCGGGGCCTGGGCGCCACCGCCGTCACGGTTCCCTCCGCCCCGGTCGCACCTAGATACCCCTCATGCTCCAGCACGCCCCCACGCTCGACCCAGCCAAGTTCCGCAACCCCCGCACCACTGCCAAGGGCGAGCCGCGCGCCCATGTGGCGTTGGATGGGCTGGAAACGCTGTGGTTCAACACCGGCACGCTGTGCAACCTCACCTGCCGCAACTGCTACATCGAAAGCTCGCCGCGCAACGACCGCCTCGCCACCCTGACCCAAGCCGAGGTCCGCGCCTTTCTCGACGAGATCGGGCGCGACGCCCTGCCGGTCCGCACTGTGGGCTTCACCGGGGGCGAGCCGTTCCTGTGCCCGGACCTCTTGCCCATGCTGGACGACGCGCTGTCCCGCGGGCTGGAGGCGTTGGTGCTGACCAACGCCATGCGGCCGATGATGAAGGCGGCGCCTGGCCTCGACGCGCTCCGCGCCCGGCACGGCGACCGGCTGCGCCTGCGCGTGTCCCTGGACCATTACGGCCCCCGGCAGCACGAAGCCGAGCGCGGTCCGCGCAGTTGGGCGCCGACGCTCGATGGCCTGCGCTGGCTTGCCGGGCGCGGCTTCGCGCTGGACGTGGCGGGCCGCTTGTTCTCCGGCGAGCCGGAGGCCGAGATCCGCGCCGGCTTCGCCCGCTTGTTCGCCGAGCACGCCGTTCCCATCGACGCCGCCGACCCGGTGCGCTTGATGCTGTTTCCCGAAATGGACGCGAACCAGGACGTGCCGGAGATCACCGAAGCCTGCTGGGGCCTCCTCGGCAAGGCGCCTTCCTCCGTCATGTGCGCCTCCTCCCGCATGGTGGTGCGGCGGCGGGAGGCCGCGCGCCCGTCCGTCATCGCCTGCACCCTGCTGCCGTACGAGCCGGAGTTCGAGATGGGCCACACCCTCGCCGAGGCGTCCCGCCCCGTGCCGCTGAACCACCCGCATTGCGCCCGGTTCTGCGTCCTGGGCGGCGCGGCCTGTAGCCGCTGAAGCTCTGGGCCGCCCCCGATGACATCGATGGCGGTTCTGTTCGCGTTGTCGTGGCTGTTCCCGGTGCAGGCCTGGGTGCAGGCGTTCTCCGCGTGGATCGGCGGCTTGGGCGTTTGGGGGGCGCTGATCTACGCCGTGACCTATGCGGGCGCGCTGGTCGTGCTGCTGCCGGCAGCACCCTTCACGGTGGGCGCCGGGCTGATCTACGGGTTGTGGGGCTTTCCGTTGGCGCTCGTGTCGGCAACGCTCGGCGCGTCGCTCGCTTTCCTTGTGTCGCGCCACCTGTTGCGCGGCCGGGTCGCCCGGCTGATCGCGAGCCGGCCGGGCCTGCGCGCCATCGACCGCGCGGTGGGCGAGGAGGGCTGGCGCGTCGTGGCCTTGCTGCGCCTCAGCCCGCTCGTGCCGTTCAGCCTGCAGAACTACGCCTGCGGGGCGAGCAGCATCGGTTTCTGGCCGTATGTGGCGGCGACCGGCTTGGGGATCGCGCCGGGCTGCCTGCTGTATGTTTATCTCGGCATGGCCGGCCGGGCGGCGTCGGACGCAGGCGGGGCGTTGCGCTGGGCGCTGGTTGCCTTGGGGCTTGCGGCCACCGCCGCGGTCACGCTGCTGGTGGCACGCCGGGCGCGGGCGGTGCTGGCGCGGAAGGGTGTGGATGGGGCTGGGTGAGCCGGCCCTGGCCTCGTCAAAGGTCCGCCCCCGTGTCCACGTCCCGCAGCACCCGCAGCAACTCGACCCGCCGCCCGGCGAAGTTCGCCAGCGTGTCGGCCAGGGCAAACGCCGTGGACCAGCGCACGCCCGCGAACGGCCGCGCCGGGCGACGCGGCGACAGCGCCACCAGCCAATAGCCTCCGTCCTCCGACGGGCCGAACGCCGCCTGCGCCCGCCCCAGCGCCCGGAACGCCGCCGCCACGTCGTCCGCACGGAGCGCCGGGATGTCCGTCCCGACGATGGCCACCCGGCGGCGCCCCGCGCAGGCCCGATGCATCCGCGCCCCGAGGTTTCCGCCCCCCTGCCCCACCACCGGCACCCGCGCCGGCCAACGCATCCGGACGTGATCGGGCGTCGCGGCCAGCACGGTGCGGAACCGCCGGTCCCGCGCCAGCTCCCGCAGCAGCCGGGCCAGGTTGCCCCGGTAGAACCGCAGCGCCGCCCGGTCCCCCACGTCCCGCGCCAGCCGCCGCTTCACGGTGCCGAGGCGCGGCGCCCGGGCAAAAACGATCACGGTGTCGCGCATCGGGCCGGCGGCTCCCATCCTTGACGACGCATAGCGCAAAGCCTATCGCCCAGCCATGCAGGAACGCACCCAGGTCGCGATCATCGGCGCCGGTCCCGCCGGGCTGCTGCTCGGCCACCTCCTGCACCTTGCGGGTATCGAGAGCGTGGTGATCGAGGCGCGGTCCCGTCCCTACGTCGAGAACCGCATCCGCGCCGGCGTCTTGGAGCACCACGTCGTCGATGTGCTGGAGCAGACCGGCCTCGGCGAGCGCATGAGGCGGGAAGGCCTGCCGCACGAGGGCACGCAGCTCCTGTTCGGGGGCAAGCTGCACCGGATCGACTTCCAAGCGTTGGTCGGCCATTCCGTCATGGTATACGGCCAGCACGAGGTGGTGCGCGACCTGATCGCCGCCCGGCACGCCACGGGCGCCCCCCTGCTGTTCGACTGCGAGGACGTGGCGGTGCAGGGCTACGAGGCCGGCAGCCCGGCCGTGCGTTACATCCGGGACGGGCAGGCGCACACCCTGAACTGTGACCTGATCGCCGGGTGCGACGGGTTCCATGGGGTGTGCCGACCGTCGCTGCCGTCGGGCACATGGCACGGGTTCGACCGGGTGTATCCGTTTGGCTGGCTCGGCATCTTGGCGGAAGCGCCGCCCAGCTCGGAGGAGCTGGTCTATGCCAACCATGAGCGCGGTTTCGCCCTCTTGTCCATGCGCTCGCCCACCGTGCAGCGCATGTACCTGCAATGCGCCCCCGACGAGGACATCGAGGCTTGGTCCGACGACCGCGTGTGGTCGGAGCTGTCGCGCCGCCTGGCCTGCGACGGCGTGACGCTGCAGACCGGGCGCATCTTTCAGAAATCCGTCACCCCCATGCGCTCCTTCGTCGCGGAGCCGATGCAGTGCGGCCGGCTATTCCTGGCCGGGGACGCCGCGCATATCGTGCCGCCCACGGGGGCGAAGGGCATGAACTCCGCGGTCGCCGACGTGCTGCTGCTGTCCCGCGCCGTTGAGCGGTGGGTGCGGGCGGGGGACGACGCAGGCCTTGCCGGCTACTCCGCGGCGGCGCTCCGCCGCATTTGGAAAGTGCAGCGGTTTTCCTGGTGGATGACCACGCTGTTCCACCGCTTCGACGGCGCGTCCGACTTCGACCGCCGAGTGCAGTTGGCGGAACTGGATTACGTGGTGGGCAGCCGGAAAGCCTCGGCGGCGCTGGCGGAGAACTACGTGGGCCTGCCGCTCAGCTAGGAACCCGGTCTGACAGCGCGGGCTGCTTTGCCGGGAGGCGGCGCACGGCCTCGATCGCGGCATCGGGTTCGATGCGCCGCTTCAGCGACAGGTCGCCGCCGCCCATGGCGATCCGGCCATCCGGCGCGACCACGAGGGTGGAGGACAACGGCAAGCGCCACGTGCCGGTCCCGTTGATGCGGGGCAGGTCGTGCCCCAGCCGGAGGTAGAGCGGCCGGATGATCTCAGGCAATTCGACGGTGAGGCCATAGCGGTCCGCCACGGCGCTGCCGGGGTCGGACAGCACGGAACAGGCCAGCAGGTCGCGCTCCGCCACCATGCCGCACACATCGACGCGCTGCGGCGACACCACCAGGAGGTCAGCGCCCGCGTCGTGCAGCCGCGGCAAGGCGTCTTGCCAGGCACGGAGCGCCAGGGTGCAGAACGGGCACCAGCCGCCGCGGATGAACAGCAGCACGACCGGGCCGAGCGCCAAGCGGTCCGCCAGGCTGACGGCGATGCCGTGCTGATCCGTGAGCGAGAACTCCGGCGCGACGTTGCCGGGCTGCAGCATCGCCCGATCCGCCCCCAGGGCGGCCATCTGCGCTTCCGCTTGGCACCAGGCGTCCAGGTCCGCCGGAGCCATACGGCTCTGCATACCTTGGTAGAACCGCTGAAGCTGCTCGCACAGGGATGGCTGCCCCTCGATCATCGCTTGCCTCCGACGTGTTCGTCACTGCGAAGATGGCTTATGCGGAGTTGTTTGAGAAGTCGCCGAACCCGATAACATTCATGCACAGGGACTTGAAGCGTTGGATTTGCTTGCCGGCCTACGCACCTTCATCCGGGTCGCCGAATCCGGGTCGTTCTCCGCGGTGGCGCGGGAAATGGGCGCGACGCAGCCCGCCGTGTCCCGCCAGATCAGCGCCCTGGAGCAGCACCTGGACGCCCGGCTGATCCAGCGCACCACCCGCAGCCTGATGCTGACGGAGGACGGGCGCGACTTGCTGGACCATGCGCGCCGGGTGCTGGACTGCGTGGAGGAGGCGGAAACCGCGGTCGGCCGCCGCCAGGGCGCGCCGAGCGGCCTGATCCGCATTGCCACCCCGGCGATGTTCGGACGGCTCTACGTCGCGCCGCGTATGCGCCGGCTGCTGGACCGCTACCCCGAGCTGTCCGTCGAGCTGCACATGTCGGACAGCGTCACCGACATGATCGCGGCGGGGATCGACCTCGCCATACGCGGCGGCACCGTGCAGGAGGCGAGCCTGGTGGCCCGGCGCATCGGCTCCTCGGCCCGGGCCGTCGTGGCGTCCGCCGAGTACCTGGAGCGCAACGGGACGCCGGCCCACCCGTCCGACCTTGCGCGGCACTCCTGCATCGCCTTTCTGCAAGGCGCCACGCCGAACGAATGGCGGTTCGACGGGCCGGGCGGCGCCGTGGCCGTGGGCATCGCCGGCCGGTTCCGCACGGACAGCACGGAAGCCATCCGGGAAGCGGTGGCGGCCGGCCTCGGCTTCGCGCTCGCGCCCGCCTGGGTGTTCGGCGACGACCTGACAACCGGCCGGGTGCGGCCCGTGCTGCAGCGATACCAGGCGGAGCGGGTGGCGATCCAAGCGGTTTACCCGTCCCGCCGCAACCTGGCGCCGCGGACGCGGGTCGTCATCGACTTCCTGTTGGACGAGTTCCGCCTCGACCCGGCGATCTCGACCTATGGCGAAACCTGAGCGGCCCATACTTCCCGGCATAAATGTTGTGAGCAGACGCAGCATTCTACATGGCTCGCGCTGCGCCCAATTGCCGTCCTGTGGGCGGCGTCTCCCGTCGGAGGCCCGCCACACAGGATTGAAGGCCCGCCTATCCCGACGGACCTCCTGTTTGGAGGAGAGACTGAAACCATGAAGACCACCTTGCTTGCCGCCATTGCCGCCACCGTGCTGGCCCTGCCCGCTTTCGCCGGCGAGGGAAACGGCGACCCGTTCCCGATGCGCGGCAACGGCACAACGGCCACCATCGCGCTGCGGCGCGTGGACACCGGCTCCAACGCTTTTCCGAACCTCGTGGCCCGGCCAGGTTCGGCGATGAACCTTTACGCGGCTGACGCCGTGCCCAGCACAGGGTCGCAGCAGGAAGCGCAGACTGCCAACTCGATGCCGCGCGGCTTCGAGCAGGGCCTGCCGGTTTACGCGGATCAGAAGCCGGTTCTTGCCAACATCGTGGTCGGCAACAGCATCTACCTCCCGCGCGGTTGACGATGCCGGGGCGCCTGGCCCGGGCGCCCCGCCCTGCCAACAATCAGCCGCTACACCACCAGCCCAAAAGCCTGAAGCCCGGCAGGCCCCGCAGACGAGGCTTGGCCGGCCGCCGCCACCAGGTAACGCTTGGCAAACGACTCCACGAAGTCCTTGTTCTTGAACTGCTTGACATCGACCTTGCTGTTGATCGCCTTTTCCTGCGCCTCTAGCGACTGGTAGGCGATCTCCTGCGGGATGCCGAGCGTCTTGGTCACGACCCGGCGCAGCACCGGGTCGCCCAGGATGTCAACCGCGTTCTTCACCCTTGCCGCCGTTTCGCGGAACGTCAGCGCGTCCGACAGTCCGGGCGTGGCCGCGTCGAGCGACTTGCGCCAACTGATCTCGGCATAGGCGTTGGCCACGGTGTCGAGCACCTTGGGGTCCTTCAGGACCGTAAGCCCCTTGTTGGCGAAATCGTAGGTGGCCGCCGCGGCTTTCCAGGCCGGGTTGGACAGCACGTTGGCGACCGATTTCGGATCGCTGAGCTTGGACGTCAGGGCCTTGGTCACCAGGCCGGTGGAGCCGATCTGGTCCTTCAGGCCGTTGGCGGTCAGCAGGACTTTCTGGACGGTCGGGTTGGCGAGCAGCGATTTCACGTCCTTGGCGCCGGCGACGGCCTTGCGGAAGGCGGCTACGTCGCGTTGCACCTCGGGCTTCTTCGCCTCCGCCGCGACCTGCTTCGCCTGGTTCTTCTCCGCCTGCGCCAAGGCAAGGACGGGGTTGCCGCCCGAGACGCTGCCCGACGAGGACGATCCGTACAGCAGGCTGAGGTTGATGCCGCTGATCGCGCCGCTCACGGCCGCCCGGACAGCCCGGCGGTGATTTCCTCGTTCACCGTGATCAGGAACGCGAAGTCAGGCTTCGCTTGGCGCATTTCCCGCTGCACCGCCTGCCCGACCGAGATAACCGAGGCCCGCAAAGCTTCTGGCAGCCCGTTTGCGGAGTCGCGCAGCAGGTCGCCGACCATGATCCACAGCCGGGTGTTGTCGGCGAGTGCCCTGACCTGGTCCATCGACGTGCCGTCCTGGGCCGCACGGAGCGCCCCGGTCACGCGGCGGAACACGTCGGCCTCCTGCTCCCGCGGGCCGCGATGAGCGGACGCGGCGCGGTAAGCGCGGGCGGCTTGGAACTGCAGCATGGCGGCGCTTCCTATTGCAGGGTGGTCTGCGGCTTGGCGCCGCCGCGGCCGAGCACGCTGTCCTCATGCCGGATGATCCGCCGCGCGAGCTTCAGGGCGGCGTAGCACTCGTCCGCCTCGACGGCGGCCAAGATCCGGTCCAGGACTTCGCGCGCCAAGCCGGAGGTGGTCGCGGCGCGGAAGTCGGCGATGGTGGCGCGCGCCTGCGCCAGGCCGCGGGCACGCTCTTCGTCCGTGCCGATATAGGCGAGCTGCAGGGCGAAGTAGATGCGCCGCGCCGGGGTATCGGCATGTTCCGGGGCCATGATCTGCTTGCCGAACAGAAACCTGGCGCGGGTGGTCAGCTCGATCCGGCTGCGGGTGCGGAAACGGAACGAGGCCCCGTTCACGATGATCGCCTCGCCGGCGTGCAGTTCTAGGACTAGGTTCGTCATGGGGGCTTCCCGAATGTTTGAGGGCCTCGATGTGAAGGCAGTGCGGCGGCAGGCGTTTTGCCCGCCGCCGGGCAGTCTTAACGGAACAGGCTGACCAGGCTTGACGGCGCCTGGTTGGCGAGCGACAGCGCCTGGGTGCCGAGCTGCTGCTTGATCTGCAGCGATTGCAGCTTGGCCGACTCTTTCGACAGGTCGGTGTCGATCAAGGCGCCCAGCCCGGCATTCAGGCTGTCGATCTTGGAGTTGTTGAACGAGATCCTTGCGTCCAGCCGGTTCGAGTCGGCGCCGGTCTTGTTCAACTGGTCCGAAACGCCCTTCTGCGCCGTGCTGAACGCCGTGCCGCTCAGCGCCGTCGCCGCCGTGGTCTGGGCGGCAGTGCCTCCGAACGTGTCCGCTCCGGCCGACCGGGTGAAGGTCAGGCCGATCAGGCTCGCCAGCGCGCCGGCCAGGCCGCTGTTGTCAGCGCCCGAGATGGTCAGCGAACTGCCGTCCTCGCTGCCCACCACCTTCACGTCGGCGCCGGTCGCAGTGCCGTCGGTCTTGCCCAGCAGGGTCTGGCCGTTGTAGGTCGCGCCGTCCACGGTGTCCGCCACCTGGCTCACCAGCGTCTTGTAGGACGCGATGTACTGGTCGCGCTGGTCCGAGGGCAGGCTGGCGTCGCCGATCTTGACCAGCATCGCCTTGGCCGAGTTCACGCTGTCGGAAAGCTTGCCCAGCGCGTTGACCGCCGTGCCGACCAAGCCCTTGGCGTTGCCAAGCTGCTCGTTCGCGCTGGTCAGCGCGCCCACGTCCGAACGCACGCGCTGCGCGATGGCGTAGGCGCCGCCGTCATCCGTCGCGTCCGCCACGCGCAGGCCCGTGGAGATGCGCTTCTGCGACGCTTGGAGTTCCGTGTTGGTGTTGTTCAGCGAGGCCAACGCAACCTGCGCGCCGATGTTCGTGTTGACTGAGTTCAAAGCCATGATTTTTCATCCTGGCGGCCCGCACGCGATCCAATCGACGCGGCCCGCTTTGGTTCACAACCCCGGGTTTTGCCGGAGTGCACGCAGTTTCGCCGAAATTGCTTAACGAAAAGCGAACAGGAACGAAAAAAAGAGCCGAAGCGCGTCAGGCGATCCAGCGATACAGCCAGGTTTCTGCAAGCGGCCCGGTCTCGTCGCGCAGGGTGCAGCGCAGGTCCGCGGCCGGAGCGCCGCCCGGGTCGAACATGAGGCTGACCCGCCAACCCCCTGTTTCCGGGTTGGAACCGGAGTAGCCCACGTTCACCTGCCCGGCGCTGCTGCCGGGTTCGGCACGCACCGGGGCGTCGGGCGCGAGCGCCTTCACCGCGCCGCCCAAGTAATCCAGCACGAACACCCGCGTGCCCGGCGCCGTCCCCGCGCCCATGCGCATCTCCGCCACCTGCGCCACCCGCGGGTTGCCCGGCGCGTCGGCGCCCCAATGCAGGCGGTAGGTGAAGCCGTACTCCCCGCCGGCGCGCAGCCCGTCCCGCCCGCGCCAGAAGGCGACGATGTTGTCGTTGTATTCGCTGTTGGTCGGAATTTCCACGAGGTCCACCGCGCCCACGCCCCAATCGCCAATGGGTTCGACCCACAGGCTCGGGCGGCGGCCGTATGGCACTTCCAGGTCGCCGTAGTCGCGGAACTCCCGCTTGCGCTGCAGCAGCCCGAAGCCGCGCGGGTTGGCGTCGAGAAAGGCGCTGAACTGCACCGCGGCCGGGTTCAGCAGGGGCCGCCACAGCCGCTCGTCCCGTCCGGTGAGGGCCGCCAGGCCGTCGCTGTCGTGCACGGCGGTGCGCCAATCGTCCGGGCGCTGGGCGTCGGGCCGGGCGTGGTCGCGGGGGCTGAACTCATACATGCTGGTCAGCGGCGCAATGCCAGCCTCGGTGATGTCGCGGCGGGGGAACAGCACGCTTTCCACGTCCACCGTCGTGGTCTCGCCGGGGCGTATCGTGAAGCGGAAGGCGCCGGCAGCACTCGGGCTGTCGAGCAAGGCGTGGATCGCCAGCGCGCCGACGCCAGGCTGCGGGCGTTCCAGCCAGAAGGCGCGGAAGCGCGGGAACTCCTCCGGCCGCGGCGTCCCCGTGCCGAGGGCGAGGCCGCGGGCGGACAGGCCGTAATCCTGGCCGCGCCCGACCGCGCGGAAGTAGCTCGCGCCGAGGAACACGCAGAACTCGTCGAACTGGCCCGGCTGGTTGATCGCGGCGTGCGCCCGGAAGCCGGCGAAGCCCAGGCGGTCCGGCACGCGCACTGCCGGGTCGGCGTAGTCGAACAGGTCGGGGTCGTAGGGGACGGGCGCGGCCTGGCCGTCCCGCACTTCGTAGATGTCCACGGCCGGGCGGTACAGGAAGCCGCGCGGGAAGAACTGCACCTGGAACGGCAGGTCCTGCCCGCGCCACAGCGCGCGCTCCGGCTTGAAGCGGATGCCGCGATACTGCTCGTAGCTCATCGACCCGGCGGCGGCGGGCAGCGCCGTGTCCGGCTCCCGGTAGGGCTGCTTCGCCAAGTCCTGCGCGGCGCGGCGCACGGCGGAGCCGGTGGGCGTCCCTGTCGGCAGCACCGCCCCGGCGGCCAGCGCCGCGCTTCCCCCCATCACCCGGCGGCGCGTGATGTCCTGCAAGTGCTAAACTCCGTCCGCAATGGGACGCGACCCTGCTTGTTCCGGCTGCCGATTGTCAATCGGGGCGCTGCACAGCGGCACTGGCTCCCCATATTCCAGGAATGCACCCGACCATCCGCGTGATCGACCTCGAAACCACGGGTTCCCGCCCGCCCGACGACGGCGTGGTGGAGATCGGCTGGCAGGACGTGGCGGACGCTGGGCCGGGCTGGCAGCTCACGCCGGAGCGCGGGGCGCGCTTTGTCAACCCGGAGCGCCCGATCCCGTCCCGCACCGCTGCCGTCCACCACATCATCGACGCCGACGTGGCCGGCAGCCCGCCCTGGCCCGTCGTGTCGGCGCCGATCCTGGCCGCGTCCGGCCTCGTGGCGCTGGCGGCGCACCGGATCGAGTTCGAGCGGCGCTGGTGCGTCGATGCCCTGACCGGCGGGCTGCCCTGGATTTGCACCTACAAGTGCGCGCTGCGTTTGTGGCCGGAGCTGCCGTCGCACTCGAACCAGGGGATGCGCTACGAGCGGATGCCGGCCGGGCTGGACCGCGCGCTGGGCTTGCCGGCGCACCGGGCCGGGCCGGACGCCTACGTGACGGCGCACCACCTGCGCGACATGCTGAACGAGGCCGGGCTGGACCAGCTCATCGCCTGGTCGCGGGAGCCGGCGCTGTTGGTCCGGGTGCCGTTCGGCCCGCATCGCGGCCGGCGCTGGACGGACCTCGACGACGCGGCGCTCGATGCCACCCTGGAGCGCAACAGCGACCGCGACGTGCGCTTCACCGCCCGGCACGAGCGCGACCGCCGCCACCATGCCCCGCCGGCGCCGACGCCGCAGGCGGTGCTGCTGTAACGCTACCCGGCCGTCCCGCAACCGGGCTATGCTCGCCCAGGACCACGCAGGGAGCGGACCATGTTTCGGGCCACCGTCGGCGGCGAGCGGCATTGTTTCCCGGGTCTGGCCGCCTTGATGGCGGAAGCGACCCCGCTGCGCAGCGGCGACCAGCTCGCGGGGCTTGCGGCGGACAGCCAGGCCCGCCGGGTCGCGGCGCAATGGGCGCTGGCCGACCTGCCGCTGACCGAGTTCCTGACCACCGCCGTCGTGCCGTATGAGGCCGATGAGGTCACGCGGCTGATCCAGGACACCCATGACGCGGCGGCATTCGCGCCCGTCCGGCACCTGACGGTGGGCGGGTTCCGCGAATGGCTGCTGTCGGACGCTGCGACACCGGAGGCGCTGGCCGCCCTGGCGCCGGGCCTGACCTCGGAGATGGTCGCCGCCACGAGCAAGCTGTGCCGCCTGCAGGACCTGATGGTGGCGGCGAGCCGGGCGCAGGTGGTGACGCGCTTCCGCGGCACGATCGGCCTGCCCGGGCGGCTGTCCACCCGCTTGCAGCCCAACCACCCCGCGGACGACCCGCGCGGCATCGCGGCTAGCGTGCTGGACGGCCTGCTGCTCGGCTCCGGCGACGCCTGCATCGGCGTGAACCCGGCCACCGACAGCCCGGAGCGCACCCACGCGCTGCTGTCCCTCCTTGACGAGGTTCGGCAAACACTAGCGATCCCGACGCAGTGCTGCGTGCTGGCGCATGTGACCACCACGATGGAGCTGATGCGCCGCGGCTCGCCGGTCGATCTGGTGTTCCAGTCGGTCGCCGGCACGGAGGCCGCGAATGCCGGCTTTGGCATCACCCTGGCGCTGTTGGACGAGGCGCACGCGGCGATCACCGAGCGGCACCCCGGCCTGAACGCCATGTATTTCGAGACCGGGCAAGGCAGCGCCCTGTCCTCCGGCGCGCATGGCGGGGTGGACCAGCAGACGTTGGAAGCCCGGGCCTACGCCGTCGCCCGGCGCTACCAACCGCTGCTGGTCAACACCGTCGTGGGCTTCATCGGGCCGGAATACCTGTTCGACGGCAAGCAGATCACCCGGGCGGGCTTGGAGGACCACTTCTGCGGCAAGCTGCTGGGCCTGCCGATGGGGGCGGACGTGTGCTACACCAACCACGCCGAGGCGGATCAGGACGACGCCGACGCCCTCCTCGCGCTGCTGGCGGCTTCCGGCATCAACTTCGTCATGGGGGTGCCCGGCGCCGACGACATCATGCTCGGCTACCAAAGCACCTCCTTCCACGACGCGCTGGCGATGCGCGAGCTGCTGGGCCGCCGCCCGGCGCCGGAGTTCGAGGCGTGGCTGGGGGAGCAGGGCCTTTTGGACGGGGCTGGCCGCGTGCGCCCGCCGGGCGGGCCGGCGCGGCTGTCGCAGCGGTTCCAATCTCTGCTGGCCGCCGCATGACCGACCCGGCCTGGACGCCGCTGCGCGCGCTCACCGCTGCGCGGATTGGCCTGGGACGCAGCGGGGCGTCGCTCGGCACCGCGCCGCTTTTGGAGTTCCGCCTGGCCCATGCCCGGGCGCGCGACGCGGTGCACCACGATCTGGGCGCGGTGTCGGCGTTGGAGGCGTTGGGCCTGCCGGTCGTGGCGGTGCGCAGCCGGGCTGCCGACCGGCGCAGTTTTCTGCTGCGCCCGGATTTGGGCCGTGCTTTGGACGACGACGCCGACCCGGCGCTCGCGCCGCACGCCGGGGCGCATGGCCTGGCGGTGGTGGTGGCAGACGGGCTGTCCGCGCTGGCGGTCGAGCGCCACGCGGCGCCCGTGCTGGCGGCACTGTTGCCGGCGTTGCGCGCGGGTGGCTGGGCCTTGGCGCCGCTGGTCGTGGCGCGTCAGGCGCGGGTGGCTTTGGGGGATGCGGTGGCGCGGGCGCTCGGCGCCGATGCGGCGTTGGTGTTGATCGGAGAGCGCCCGGGCCTGTCCGCGCCGGACAGCCTGGGCGCCTATCTGACTTGGGCGCCCGCCGCCGGCACGACGGACGCGGAGCGCAACTGCGTATCCAACATCCGTCCGGACGGGCTGGGGTATCAGGAGGCCGCGTGGAAGCTGGCGTTCCTGCTGGACCGAATGCGTGCGACTGGCGGGTCGGGGGTGCGGCTGAAGGATGAGTCTGATCGAATGGCGGCGCTGCCCGATCCTGTTACCCGTCTCTGAAATGACCTCTTGTTGTGCGCAATGGATTATGGGTCCAAACATGTGATCATCGTTAAGAGATTTTCTGGCCAAACGGTTGTTAAGGTCTGAGCCAAATCGTCTTGTGACCACCATCTGTGGTCAGCCATGACCTGGGTCTCTCTAACTGTCCACCCATCGCGTGAAAGAGATGCACTGCTGGTCCTAACGACGAAAAACCGCTCATCAGACAGGACGTGCTCTCCATCAGGCAGTTGAAGCACGAACTCGCGCTGCCCTACCTGGACACCAACGCTCGCGACCTGGATGCCGGTCTCTTCCTTAAGTTCTCGTATTGCAGCCTGTTCAAACGTTTCTCCCGCCTCCACACCCCCGCCTGGTAACTGCTCAACGCCCCCTACGAGCTGGCGTGTGCGAAGCGGTGCGTGATGCG
>CAXSAZ010000036.1:0-38469 GCA_964235485.1 uncultured Acetobacteraceae bacterium
TGCGAGGAGCCGAAGAACTCCCGCACCGCCGCCGCTGCCGGCTTGGCGTTGATCAGGTCGTGCGGCATCACCGTGTCGATATCGACGCTGCCCATGCGCTCGCGGATCGCCCGCTCCATGCGCAGCAGGCCCACGCGATACTGGTTCTCCATCAACTCGCCCACCGAGCGCACCCGGCGGTTGCCGAGGTTGTCGATGTCGTCGATGGTGCCGCGCCCGTCCTTCAACTCGCACATGATCTTGACGGTCTTGAGCACGTCCTCCTTGCGGAGCACGCGCACGCTGTCCTCCGCGTCCATGCCGAGGCGCATGTTCATCTTCACCCGGCCCACGGCGGACAGGTCGTAGCGGTCGGGATCGAAGAACAAGCCGCGGAACAGCGCCTCAGCCGTCTCAGGCGTCGGCGGCTCGCCGGGCCGCATCACGCGGTAGATATCCACCAGCGCATCATCGCGGTTGCTGTTCTTGTCCACCGCCAGCGTGTTGCGCAGCCACGGGCCGTTCGACTGATCGACGGCGAGCGTCGGCAGCCGGTCGATGCCCTCGTCCTCCAGCGCAGACAGCCGCGCCTCGGCCAACTCTTCCCCGGCTTCGGCGAAGATCTCGCCCGTTTCGTCGTTCACCATGTCCACAGCGACGAAGCGGCCCAGCAGGTCGGCGCGGCCCACCAGCACGGTGCGGGTGTTCTCGGCGATCTTGCGCGCAGTGCGCGCGGTCAGCTTGCTGCCCGCCTCCGCCACGACTTCGCCGGTGTCGGCATCGACCAGCGACTCGGCCAAGGTGATGCCGCGGTAGGCGTCCGCCTCGAACGGGCGCGCCCAGCCCTTGGGCGTACGGGTGAACACCACCTGGTCGTAGAAGTAGTTAAGGATTTCCTCGGGGTCCATGCCGCGGATTTCGCCGATGTCGAGCGTCTCCCCCGCCGCCACGCGGGCCGCGCGCAACGCCTCGGTCGCCGTGCTTTCCAGCGCGTAAAGCAGCGTCGTCACCGGCAGCTTGCGCTTGCGGTCGATGCGGACGTAAACCAAATCCTTGCTGTCGAACTCGAAATCGAGCCAGGAGCCGCGATACGGGATCACCCGCGCGGTGAACAGGTACTTGCCGCTGCTGTGGGTCTTGCCCTTGTCGTGGTCGAAGAACACGCCGGGGCTGCGGTGCATCTGGCTGACGATGACGCGCTCGGTCCCGTTGATGACAAAGGTGCCGTTGTCCGTCATGAGCGGCATGTCGCCCATGTAAACCGGCTGTTCCTTGATGTCGCGGATGGAGCGTGCGCCGGTGTCCTCGTCCAGGTCCCAGACGATCAGCCGCAGGATCACCTTGAGCGGCGCGGCAAAGGTCATGCCGCGCTGGATGCACTCCTCAACGTCGTACTTCGGCTCTTCCAGTTCGTAGTGCACGAACTCCAGGCGCCCGCGCCCGGCGAAGTCGTCGATGGGGAACACCGACTTGAACACTTCCTGCAGGCCCGTGGGCGTCCGGCTGTCCGGTGCCACGTTCATCTGGAGGAACGCTTCGTAGGAAGCGCGCTGCACGTCGATCAGGTTCGGCATCGGCGCGACTTCGGGGATGCGCCCGAAGCTCTTGCGGATCCGCTTCTGTCCCGTGAACGATTTGGTGATCGCGTTCATCGCCCGTCCTTGACCTGAAATTTCATGCGCCCGATGGTGGCGTTACACGCACCCGGCTCCGTCGCTCGGCTGGCACGTCCGTATTCCGGGGGCGGGACAACCCCGACGTGCAACAATAGAATAGCGGGCGGAAACCGACCCTGGCTTCCACCCGCTTTCCCGCTCAATGACCCGGCGCCGTCGTGGGCGCCGCCGGATCGGCTTGGCTACTTGACTTCGACAGAAGCGCCCTGCTCTTCCAACTGCTTCTTCAGCTTCTCGGCCTCGTCCTTGTTCACGCCTTCCTTGACCGGCTTCGGCGCGCCCTCGACCAGGTCCTTGGCTTCCTTCAGCCCGAGGCCCGTGATCGTCCGGACCTCCTTGATGACGTTGATCTTCTTGTCGCCGACCTTTGCCAGCACGACAGTGAACTCCGTCTGCTCTTCGACCAGGGCGGCGGCTGCAGCCGGGCCGGACGGCGCGGCGGCGGCAACGGGCGCCGCGGCGGACACGCCCCACTTCTCCTCCAGCATCTTGGACAGCTCTGCCGCCTCAAGCACCGTGAGCGCCGACAGCTCGTCCACCAGTCTTGTCATATCAGCCATTTCGTACCTTCCTTATCTAGCCCTTGGGCGGTTCCATGCAAGCCCGATGCCGGGCTTCGCGTTCACATCAGCTTAGACATTCGCGACGGGTCCCGGGCGGGATCACGCCGCGTCCGCCTCGTCCTTCTTGGCATAGGCTCCGAACACCCGGGCGAGCTGCCCGGCCGGCGCCGCAAGCACGCCCGCGACCCGCGTAGCAGGCGCTTGGATCAGCCCCACCAGCCTGGCCCGCAACGCATCGAGCGACGGCAGGTCCGCCAGCGCCTTGATCCCGTCTGCGTCCAGCATCTGGGCGCCCAGCGCGCCGCCGACCACCACGAACTTCTCGTTGGTCTTGGCGTAATCAACGGCCGTCTTCGCCACAGCCACCGGGTCTTGCGACCACGCCAGCGCGGTCGGGCCTTTCAGCATGGGCTTGATGCCGCCGAACCGGGTCCCGTCCAGGGCGAGCACGGCCAGCCGGTTCTTGGCGACCTTGTAGGTCGATCCCGACGCCCGCATCTTGCGCCGCAGGTCGGACACCTCCGCCACGGTCAGGCCCTTGTTCTGGGCCACCACGACCATCGACGTTTCCGCGAACACCTGGCCGAGCGAGGCCACGAACTCCCGCTTCTCCGCACGGTCCATACAATAAACTCCTCTTGGCTCCGGCGCGTTTGGACCGCGTCGGAACAGGTCCCAGCATGGCCGGGCGGCCATGCCGTCACCCTGTCCGGCCCGTGCGCGCGGTGTGCGCCGTGGCCTCGTCAGCCGGAACCGCCAATCGGCCGGAACAGGATGCCTGCCCCGGATCATCTCGGCTTCCCCGTCTCCTGCGCGCGGGCCTGGACCCTTTACTGTCCCTGATGGGACGACGTGCAGTCTCGGACAGGTTCGGGACGGCTCGCGCCGCCCCTAGCCACCGGCCCCGCCGAAACGGCAAGGCCGTTTGCGGCTGAGCCGGCGAATTCTTTGAGCGCGGTTAGGCCGACAAGCTGGCCACATCGACGCGCACGCCGGGTCCCATCGTGGAGCTGACCGACGCCTTCTGCACATAGGTGCCCTTGGCCCCGGTGGGCTTCGCCTTCTGGATGGCATCGACAAAGGCGCGGATGTTCTCGACCAGCTTGCCTTCCTCGAAGCTCGCCTTGCCGATCCCGGCATGGACGATGCCGGCCTTCTCCGCACGGAACTCCACCTGGCCGGACTTCGCCGCCGTCACCGCGCCGCGCACGTCCATCGTCACCGTGCCGAGCTTGGGGTTCGGCATCAGGCCGCGCGGCCCCAAGATCTTGCCCAGCCGCCCGACCAGCGCCATCATGTCCGGCGTCGCGATGCAGCGGTCAAAGCCGAACTCGCCCGCCTGCACCTTCTCCGCCAAGTCGTCCGCGCCCACCACGTCGGCGCCGGCGGCCAGCGCCTCCTCCGCCTTGGCGGCGCGGGCGAACACCGCGACGCGCAGCGTCTTGCCAGTGCCGTTCGGCAGGCTGAGCAGGCCGCGCACCATCTGGTCCGCGTGGCGCGGGTCGATGCCGAGGTTCATGCTGAACTCGATGGTCTCGTCGAACTTGGCCCGGGCGTTGGCCTTGGCGAGCCGGATCGCCTCGTCCAGCGCGTAGGACTTGCTGCGGTCGAACGTCTCGTAGCCTGCCTTGAGGCGCTTGCTGCTGCTTGCCATCGTCAGCCCTCCACCACGCTGAGACCCATGGACCGGGCGCTGCCGGCCAGCATCCGCACCGCGGCCTCCATTTCGTTCGCGTTCATGTCCTTCATCTTGGTTTCCGCGATCTCCCGCAACTGCGACGTGGTGACCCGGCCGACGGCGGCGCCCTTGCCGGGCGTGGTCGTCCCCTTGGTGATCCCCGCCGCCTTTTTCAGGAAGTAGGTGTTGGGCGGGGTCTTGGTGATAAAGGTGAAAGTGCGGTCGGCAAAGGCCGTGATAACCACGGGCGTCGGCGTCCCCGGCTCCATGCCCTGCGTCGCGGCGTTGAATTCCTTGCAGAACGCCATGATGTTCAGGCCGCGCTGGCCGAGCGCCGGGCCGACGGGCGGGGACGGGTTGGCTTTCCCGGCCGGAATCTGCAACTTGATGTAGCCGACGATCTTCTTAGCCATGGCTGGGCCTCCTGAAAACGGAGGATCGCGGTCATGCCGATGGCCGGCGGCCATGACGGCAGCCGGCAATCTCCCGCGTTCCGAGTGAGAGCGGGCACGTAGCGGCGGGAGATTGGCAAGTCAAGTTTTATTTGCCCTGTTCGCCGTTCCGCCTATATAGGCCCATCCCTCTGCAAGCGAGCACCGTCATGGCCGTGAAGCCTTCCACCCTGCCCAAGAACAACGCCACCCGCTTCAACCCGACGGCGCAGGCCATCGTCGCCTCGGCGGTGATCGCGGTGATCGGGGCCACCTTGGTGACCGGCAATCCGTTCCGGGCGGTGCGCCTGGCCTACCTGGACTACAGCCATACCCCGGCTACCGGCGCGGCCAACGGCGACCCGGTCAAGGCCGGGCAGGCCACCGAGCAGGCGCCCGCCAAGAGCGAGACCGCGGTTCCGCCCAACTCGCGCTGACCGCCGGGCGCCGGCATCAGGCCACCAGCTCGATCACGAACGGGCCGGGCCGGGCGTTGGCCTGCGCGAACAGGTCGGCGAACGCCTCCATGGTGTCGGCGCGCCCGCCCTCGACGCCCATGCCGGCGGCGAGCCGCACCCAATCCAGGTCGGGATTGCCGAGGTCCATCATGTCGAGCGCGGTGCGCCCGGGGTTGGCGCCCACGCCCTGATACTCGCCCAGCAGGATCGCGTACTTGCGGTTGGACAGGATCACCGTGGTCACGTCCAAGCGTTCCCGCGCCTGCGTCCATAGGCCCTGCAGCGTATACATCGCCGACCCGTCCGCTTGCAGCCCCACCACCCGACGGCCCGGCGCGCCGATGGCCGCCCCGGTCGCCATCGGGATGCCCTCGCCGATGGCGCCGCCGGTGAGCTGCAGCCAGTCATGCGGGGCCGCGTCCTGCGTGCCGGGGTAAAAGGCGCGGCCTACCGTTATGCTCTCGTCCACGACCACCGCGCCCTCCGGCAGCAACGCGGCCAGGGTCTGTGCCACCGCCTCCGACGTGACGGCGCCGCGGGCGGGCGCGGGACGCGAGGCCGCCGGGCGGTGCGCAACGGGTGCCGCGCCCAACTCCTCCGCCACGCGGGCCAGGGCGTCCAACGGGTCCTGCTCGGGCCGCGTCAGCACGTGCACCTCGCAGCCGGGCGGCGCCATGAGGCTCGGCTTGTTCGGGTAAGCGAAGAAGCTGACGGGCGGCGGCGCCCCCACCAGGATCAAGCGCCGGAACGGGGCCAGCGCGGCCAGGGCCTGATCCACGGGATACGGCACCCGGCTGATCGGCGTGCGCCCGGCGCCGCGAGCGATGCGGGCATTGCTGGTTTGCGCCGTCATGCGCGCGCCGGTGGCGGCGGCGATGCCGCCCGCGATGTCCAACGCCTCCGCCCGCAGCGCGGCGCCGCCCAGCAGCAGCAGGGTCGGCTCGCCGGACCGCAAGACGCGCACGGCGCCCGCAACCGCGTCGGGCGAGGCCCGGGGCGCGTCCGGCACCGGCAAGGGCTGGCCCACGACACCGCCCTCGTCCCAGCAGGTGTCGGAAGGCAAGATCAGCGTGGCGATGCCGCCGGGCGCACAACGGGCGGCCTGCACGGCGGCGGCGCAATCGCTGCCCACGGCCGCGGCGCGCGTCGCCGTGCGGGTCCAGGCGGAGACGGGGCGCGCCCAGCCTTCCGTGTCCGCGGTCAGCGGCGCGTCGAACGGGCGGTGGTAGGTCGCCTGGTCGCCGACGAGGTTCACGACCGGGGAATGGGCGCGCCGGGCGTTGTGCAGGTTGGCGAGGCCGTTGGCCAGGCCGGGGCCGCAATGCAGCAGCGTGGCCGCCGGGCGGTCCGTCATGCGGGCGTAGCCGTCGGCCGCGCCCGTCACCACGCCCTCGAACAGGCCGAGCACGCAGCGCATCCCGGGAATGCGGTCGAGCGCGGCCACGAAGTGCATCTCGCTGGTGCCGGGGTTGGAGAAGCAGGTATCGACCCCGCAGGCCAGCAAGGTGTGCACGAGGCTTTCGGCGCCGTTCATCCGCGGTGTCCTTTCGACATCGGGGCAAGACTGCTCCCGGGCATGTTGTGTTGGCAACCTGCCGCCTGGCTGCCGCGCCTTGCCGCCAGCCCGGGCCGGTCTTAACCATCGTTGCCGACAATGCCAGGGGCGCCACGCCGATGACCACCATCCTGTATCCCGAGGCCATGTATCCCGACGACAGCGAGGAGCGCCGCATCTTCGGCCCCGAAGCGACCATCCTGCGCCGGGACACGACGGTGCTGGCGGAGCTTTCGGACGCCGACTGCGCCGCGGTGGACGGGCTGATGCTGTTCCGCCAACACCTCGCCGCGGCAGACCTCGCGCGCTTCACCCGGCTGCGCGCCGTGGTCCGCATGGGCGTCGGCTACGACCGGATCGACCGCGCCGCCGCGGCGGCGCGCGGCGTGCTGGTGTGCAACGTGCCGGACTACGGCACCACGGAGGTCGCCGACCATGCCATCGCTCTCGCGCTCGCGCTGCGCCGGGGGCTGTTGCTGCACCATGATGCGCAGCGTCGCGACCCGCCGGCGCCGTGGCGCGCGGTGGACGATCCGCTGCTGCGCCGCACGGGGGCGCAGGGGTTCGGGATCGTGGGCCTGGGGCGCATTGGAACCGCGGTGGCGCTGCGGGCCAAGGCGCTCGGCTTCCAGGTCGCGTTCTTCGATCCCGGCCTGCGCAACGGGACGGAGCTGGCATTGGGCGTCGCGCGGGCGCCCAGCTTGCCGGACCTGCTGCGCCGGGCGGACGTGCTGTCGCTGCATGTGCCGTTGACGCCGGACACGGCGGGGATGATCGGCGCGTCCGAGCTTGCGCTGCTGCCGCCCGGCGCCGTCGTGGTCAACACGGCGCGCGGCCCGGTGCTGGACGTGGACGCGCTGGCGGAAGCGATGCGCGGCGGGCGGGTGGCCGGCGCCGGGCTGGACGTGCTGCCGGTGGAACCGCCGGTGGAGCCGGTGCCGGAACTGCTGCGGGCCTACCGCGCGCGGGAAGCCTGGGTGGAGGGCCGGCTGATTATCACGCCGCACTCGGCGTATCTCACGCCCGAGGCGCATTGGGACATCCGGGTGAAGTCGGCCGAGACGATGCGGGCGGCGCTGATGAGCAACAGTCCACAGAACGTGATTACGCCGGAGATGTATTAAGGGCGCTGAGGTGTGGAAACCTGCCCCACGTTGCGCCATCGAATGCTTGTCTTCTGCCCCAAATGGTATATACTTTTGCTATGTTCGCGAGGCACCGAAATGAGTACGGCAAAGGTTTTCTGGTCGGGCCGCTCGCAGGCGGTCAGGCTCCCTAAAGCGTTCCGTTTCGACACGGATGAGGTCCGCATCCGGCGGCATGGCCAGTCGGTGATCCTGGAGCCGGTGGCTCACGATTGGGACTGGCTTGAACGCCTGGCCGGACCGGTTGACGAGGATTTCGCCGCAGCGGTGGAAGAGGCGCCGGGGGAGCAGGAGCGGCCAGCGCTTGACTTCTTTGATTGAAGTACCTGTTGGACACGAATGCAGTAATCGGGCTTCTAGCCCGCAAAGCGGCCCTGAGCAGGCGCGTGCAACGGCACAAACCCAACGACTTCGGCATCTCCTCCATTGCAATGCACGAGTTGTTTTTTGGCGCCTTTAAAAGCCAACGGACGACATACAATCTGGACCGTGCGGAATCTCTTCGGTTCAAGGTCGTGGAGTTCGACAAGGAAGACGCAAGGCAGGCTGGCGCGATCCGGGCGGCCCTGGCGGCGGTGGGAACGCCGATTGGTCCTTACGATCTTCTTATCGCCGGGCAAGCCCGGGCACGCGACCTCCTCTTGATCACCCGTAACACCGGCGAGTTCTCCCGCGTGGAGGGCCTGCGCATTGAGAACTGGGAAGGCTGACCCGCCGCAATTGACACCCCCGCCCGACTTCCCCACCCTGCCCGCAACAAGACCCCAGGGAACGCCCCCATGACCACCGATACCCCCTCCCCCGCGCACCGCCTGCGCAGCCGCCGCTGGTTCGACGAGCCGAGCGACCCCGGCATGACCGCGCTCTATCTGGAGCGTTACCTGAACTTCGGCCTGACGCGGGGCGAGCTGCAATCCGGCCGGCCGATCATCGGCATCGCGCAGACCGGCTCGGACCTCGCGCCCTGCAACCGGCATCTGGTGGACCTTGCGAGCCGGGTGCGGGACGGCATCCGGGACGCGGGCGGGGTGCCGCTGGAGTTCCCGATCCACCCGATCCAGGAAACCGGCAAGCGCCCCACCGCGGCGCTGGACCGCAACCTCGCCTACCTCAGCCTGGTGGAGGTGCTGCACGGCTACCCCCTCGACGGCGTGGTGCTGACGACTGGGTGCGACAAGACGGTGCCGGCCTGCTTGATGGGGGCGGCGACGGTGAACATCCCCGCCATCGTGCTGTCGGGCGGCCCCATGCTGGACGGCTGGTACAACGGACGGCTCGCAGGAAGCGGCACGGTTGTGTGGGAAGCACGCAAGCTGCTGGCCGAAGGGCTGATCAGCTACGCGGAGTTCATCGACATGGTGGCGGCATCCGCAGGCTCCGTCGGGCACTGCAACACCATGGGCACCGCGCTGTCGATGAACAGCCTGGCCGAAGTGCTCGGCATGTCCCTGCCCGGCTGCGCCGCCATCCCCGCGCCGCACAAGGAGCGCGGCTGGATGGCCTACCACACGGGGCACCGCATCGTCGGCATGGTGCACGAGAACCTGCGCCCCTCCGACATCATGACCAAGCGCGCGTTTGAGAACGCCGTGGTGGCCGCCGCCGCCTTGGGCGCCAGCAGCAACTGCCCGATCTCCATGATCGCCATCGCGCGCCACATGGGCGTGGAGCACACGTTGGAGGACTGGCAGCGGTTTGGCGACGGCATCCCGCTGCTGGCCGACGTGCAGCCGGCCGGGCGCGTGCTGGGCGAAGGCTTTTTCCGCGCGGGCGGGGTGCCGGCGGTGATGCGGGAACTGCTGGACGCCGGCAAGCTGCACACGGACGTGATGACCTGCACCGGCAAGACGCTGGGCGAAAACCTGGAGAAGCGCCCGGCGGTGGACCACGACGTGATCCGCCCCTACGGCAACCCGCTCAAGGAAAGCGCCGGGTTCGCGGTGCTGTCGGGCAACCTGTTCGACGCGGCGGTGATGAAGCTCAGCGTGATCGACCCCGAGTTCCGCAGCCGCTTCCTGTCCGACCCGGACCAGCCCAACGTGTTCGAGGGCAAGGCGGTCGTGTTCGAGGGGCCGGAAGACTACCACGAGCGGATCGAGGACCCGAACCTCGGCGTGGACGAGCATTCCATCCTGGTGATCCGCAATTGCGGCCCCGTCGGCTACCCCGGCGGCGCCGAGGTGGTGAACATGCAGCCGCCGGCAGCCCTCTTGAAGGCCGGCGTGCACACCCTGCCGACCATGGGCGACGGGCGGCAGTCCGGCACCTCCGGCAGCCCCTCCATCCTCAACGTGTCGCCGGAGGCCGTGGTAGGCGGCGGCTTGGCGCTGCTGCACACCGGGGACCGCGTCCGCATCGACCTGAACAGCCGCAAGGTCGATGTGCTGCTGCCGGAGGGCGAACTGGACGCGCGGCGCAGCAAGTGGACCAAGCCCCAGCTTGAGAACAAGACGCCCTGGGAGCAGATCAGCCGCAGCATGGTCGGCCAGCACGCGACGGGCGCCTGCCTGGAGCCGGCGACGCTGTATCTCAACATCGTCGAGGAACGCGGCGAAAGCCGCAACAACCACTAAAACGGGGCGGCACCCATGGCAGGCAGGCTGGCCGGCAAGACCGCGTTCATAACCGCAGCCGCCCAAGGCATCGGGCGCGCCACTGCGCTGGCCTATGCGGCGGAAGGCGCGCGGGTGATCGCGACCGACCTGAACGAGGCAAAGCTTGCGGAGATCGCCGGCGATAGCATCGCCGTGCACCGGGTAGATGCGACGCAGCTCGACGACATCAGGCAGGTAGCGAAGACAGCCGGGCCAATCGATGTGCTGTTCAACTGCGCGGGTTTCGTGCATCAGGGCACGATCCTGGACACCACGGACGCGCAGTGGGACGACGCCTTCGAGCTGAACGTGCGGAGCATGTTTTACACGATCAGCGTGTTCCTGCCCGGCATGGTGGAGGCCGGGCGCGGCTCGATCATCAACATGTCGAGCGCCGCCAGCAGCATCAAGGGCGCGCCGAACCGCTTCGTGTACGGGACGACCAAGGCGGCGGTGATCGGCCTCACCAAGTCGGTCGCGGCGGACTTCGTGAAGCAGGGCGTCCGCTGCAACGCCATCTGTCCCGGCACCGTGCAAACGCCGAGCCTCGATGACCGCATCGCCGCCAACGCCGCCGCCGCCGGGTCAGTGGAAGCGGCGCGGACCGGGTTCATCGCCCGCCAAGCCATGGGCCGGCTGGGCACGCCGGAGGAGATCGCGGCGCTCGCGGTGTATCTCGGGTCGGACGAGGCGCAGTTCATCACGGGACAAACGGTCGTCATCGACGGTGGCTGGACGCTTTGAGCGCGGCCCGCCGGGCCGCAGGACGGAGGAAACGACAATGAAGCTGCTGCGCGTGGGCGCCCCGGGCGCCGAAACGCCGTGCATGGTCGGGCCGGACGGGCAATATCGGGACCTGTCGGGCACCGTGCGGGATTTCGATGCGGAGGCGCTGTCGCCCGCCGGGCTGGCCCGCCTCGCCGCGCTCGACCCGGCAAGCCTGCCCGTTGTGCCGCCCGGGCGCATCGGCCCCTGCGTGCCGCGCCCGGTCAACTTCGTCTGCATCGGGCTGAACTACGCGGACCACGCGGCGGAGACCGGGGCGGCGATTCCCAAGGAACCCATCGTGTTCCTGAAGTCGCTCGGCGCGTTTGGGGGGCCGAACGACGACGTGCGCCTGCCGCGCGGGTCGAAGAGGACGGACTGGGAGGTGGAACTCGGGATCGTCATCGGGGAGCGCGCCAGCTACGTGCCGGAGCACGACGCGATGCGGCACGTCGCCGGGTATTGCGTGTGCAACGACGTGAGCGAGCGCGAGTACCAGACGGAGCGCGGCGGCACCTGGGACAAGGGCAAGGGCTGCGACACCTTCGGCCCCACCGGGCCGTGGCTGGTCACCCAGGACGAGGTGCCGGACCCGCAGAAGCTGCACATGTGGCTGGACGTGGACGGGCAGCGTATGCAGGACGGCAGCACGAGGACGATGATCTTCGACGTGCGCAAGCTGGTGAGCTACGTCAGCCACTTCATGACGCTGCACCCCGGCGACATCATCAGCACGGGCACGCCGCCGGGCGTGGGCATGGGCAAGAAGCCGGAGCCGGTGTTCCTCAAGGGCGGCGAAACGATGCGACTCGGCATCGAGGGCTTGGGCGAGCAGTTGCAGCGGGTGGTGGCGCCCTAGCCTTGCCTGCCGCACCGACTGAAGTTACACGCTTTTGTTGCAACCGATCCTTGCAGCCCGGGCCGCGGCGGCGTTAGATTTCCCCACGGCCTGCGTGCGCGGAAGCCCGGACTCCGGAGCCGCATCGCCACCAGCCCGTGTAAGTGCTTCGGTGCGGTTTGATGGGGGACAGCTATGGAGGCTTCTACCCAGGTCATCCTGAGCGGTGTCCTGACTTTCGGCGTGCCCCTGGCCTTCGCCTGCCGGGAATTGCTGATCACCCGGCGCCCGCCGCGGGGATCGTGGGGCGGCGACGGCCCGCCCCCTCCGGCGCCGACGCCGCCCCCGCCCGATTTCACGCCGAACGCCTTCAAGCCGCTCAAGCCGTTGCCGGATTGCTTGATCCCAAAGCCCATGGCGCTGCCGCGCGCCGACGCGCCGCAGCGTGTCCGTGTGCTGGAGCCGGTGTAGCCGTTCCTCAAAGCCGCGCAGTCAGGCGGAAGTCACGGCCGCAACGCGGCCAGGCGGGAAAAGCTGATCAGGCTCGCCGCCGCCGCGAAGCCCGCGCCCAAGCTGACCGCCAGCGCCGGGCCGTGCAGGACTGAAACGCCGAAGCAAAGCGCCACCAACGCCGCGCCGACCGACTGCCCCACCAGGCGGGAGGTCGCGACGATGCCGCTGGCGCCGCCGCTGCGCTCCGGCGGCGCGCTCGACATGATCGCCTTGAGGTTCGGCGACTGGAAGAACCCGAACCCGGCGCCGCAGACCATCAAGCGCCACACGCAGCTCAGGTCGTCCGGGTGCGCCGGCAGCGTCGCCATCAGGAACAGGCCCGCCGCCAGTGTCGCCATGCCGATGCCGCCCAGGATCGCCGGCGGGTAACGGTCGGACAGTGGCCCGGCGACCGGCGCCATGACGGCCGTGACCACGGGCCAGGAGGTCAGCAACAGCCCGGTCTCCACGGCGCTGCGCCCCAGCACGGTTTGGAAGTAGAACGGCAGCGACACGAAGGCGAGGCCCTGCGCCGCAAACGAGCAAACGGAGGTCAGCGACGACAGCGCGAACATCGGCCGCCGGTACAGGTCCACCGGCAGCATCGGCGCGGCCAGACCGAGCTGGCGCCGGATCAGGAAAAAGCCCGACACCGCCGCCCCTCCCAGCACCGCGGCGATCACCGGGCCGGGCGCGCTGTGCGCCGCTTCCCCGATGCCGAAGATCAGCAGCCCAAAGGTGACGGCGTTGAGCAGCGCGCTGCGGGCGTCGAAGCGGTGCGCAGCGTGCGGCGTTTCCGGCAAGTATCGCATTGACAGTACCAGGGCGGCCACGCCGACGGGGCCGTTGACCGCGAACAGCCACTGCCACGACGCGACCGACAGCACCGCCGCGGCCACGGTGGGGCCGAGCGCCGTGGACACGCCCACCACCAGCGCGTTGAACCCCACCCCGCGGCCCAGCATCCGCGCCGGGTAGATGTAGCGCACCAGCGCGGTGTTCACGCTCATGACGCCGCTGGCGCCCAGGCCTTGCAGCACCCGCGCCGCGGTCAGCGTCGGCAGCGACCAACTGGCGGCGCAGGCCAGCGACGCCACGGTGAACACCGCAAGCCCCACGGTATAGACCCGGCGGTAGCCGTAGATCTCGCCGAGCGAGGCGAACGGCAGCAGGGACACCACCAAGGCGAGTTGGTAGGCGTTCACCACCCAGACCGACGAGGCCGGGCTGGCCAGCAGGTCGGCCGCGATGGTGGGCAGCGCGGTGTTGGCGATGGAGGTGTCGAGCGTCGCCATGCCGACCGCCAGCACGAGGGCCGCCACCGCCCAACCCCGGCGGCCCGGCGGCAGGCCGTCCTGCGCGCCCGGCGGCAAGCCGTCTTGCCGCTCCGGCGGCAGGCCATCCTGCGGCACGGTCTTTGGGACGGCGCCGCTCACCGCCATGCCCGCCCCAAGTCCATTAGGTGGAACGCCAGCGCGCCCAGCAACGCGAGCGACACCCAGCCCCACCACGCGCCCCCGGCGCCCACCCGCATCGCCAAAAGCAGGCACATGCCGGACAGCAGGTTCGGCAGCAGCCGCGCCGGGCGCACGCCGCGGCCGGTGGCCCGGTGATAGACGGCCAGGCCCAAACCCTCCAGCGCCATGCCGAGGAGGATCAGGTCGAACACCCGCCCGCTTGCGAACAGTTCGCCCAAAGACGCCGCCTAGCCGCGCGCCAAGGCGTCACTCATGCGCCACCGCCTGGTGCATCTTGCGCAGGCCCAGCGCCATCAGCCCGGCGACCACGGGGATGCTGAGGCCCATGGCGAGTTCCGGGTCGATGTGCCCGCCCGCGGCCTTGAACGCCTTGGCGGCGTAGCCGATCAGCCCGACGATGTAGTACGTGACCGCCGCGATCGACAGGCCCTCCACCGTGGATTGCAGCCGCAATTGCAGCCGCACCCGCCGGTTCATCGCTTCCAACAGCGATTGGTTCTGCCGTTCCCGCGTCACGCTGACCCGGGTGGCGAGCAGTTGCGTGGCCCGCGCGACCCGGCGCGACAGCTCCTCCTGCCGGCCCGCCGCGGAGCGGCAGGTGTTCATCGCCGGGGCCAGACGCCGCGCGGTGAACTCCTGCATGGTTTGCAGCCCCAGAAGCCGCACCTCGCGCAGGTCCTGCACCCGGCGCTGCACCAGGTCGTCATAGGCGAAGGCGGCGCTGAAGCGGAACAGGTTGTCGGCCTGGCGGCTGTCGATGGCTGCGGCGAGGCGGGTCAGGCGTTCCAGCAGCACCGGCTCGTCCTGGTCGGGCGCGGTGACCATGGCGGCGGTGATCTCGGCCACTTCCCGCTCGCACCGGGCGATCTCGGGCGCCAGGGCCTGGGCGACTGGAAGCGCCAGCAGCGCCATGATGCGGTAGGTGTCGATCTCCACCAGGCGCTGCACCACGCGCCCGGCCTGGGCCGGCGTCATGCTGCGGTCCTGCACCAAGACATGGCTGAACCCGTCCGCCTGCACCCGGAAGTCGGCAAAGGCCGCCGCCGCGCCGCCGCTGACCGCCGACCCCACCAGCACGCCGGGGAACAGCCGCCGCGCCGCCGCGAGGGATTGCGCCTCGTCGGCGTCTTGCGGCAGCAGCGCGACGTGGGTTGCGACCATGACCTGTCCGGGCAGGCTGGCCAGCCAATCCGCGGGCACGGCGGCGATGGCTGGGTCGTCGAACGGGTCCGTCCCGGCGCCTGAGACGATGAACTTGTAGCGGTGGAACTCGGTATGCCGCTCCCACTTGACGCGGAACGGGCCGAGATCGGCGCTGAAATGGTTGGCGCGCGGGGACGGCGGCGCCGCGCCGAAACGTTCCGCGAGCGCGCAAACGGCGCTGTATCCGCCCTCCCGCGCCTCGGGGTCGGAGAACAAGGCGAGGTAGGTCACCCGGGCAGGCGCCACCAGCGACTCGGGCGGGCGGGCGTGCACCTCGTCGTTGAGCTGGATGCGCAGCGGGTGGTCGGCGGGCAAAGCAGGGATCATGCGGGCACTCCCGCCACGGTCTGGGCGAATTGGAGGATCAGCGCCGCCGTGTCCTCCGGCCGCTCCTCGTGGGAAAGGTGGCCGAGGCCGGGCATGGCGACCAGCGAGGCCCCGGGCACGGCCGCGCGAACCCGCTCGGCCTGGGCGGGCGGCACGGCGCGGTCGTTCGCGCCGACGACCAAGAGCAGCGGCACTTCCAGCCGGGGAAGGTCGCGCAGCAGCGGATGGAGGTCCCACCGCGCCATCATGCCGAGCGCCGCGGCGGCATGGGCGGGGTTGCGGATCACCCGGCCGTACAGCGCGACGCCCCGCGCGTCGATGCGCGACCCGGTGCCTTCCAGGATTTGCCGCACCGTCCCGTCGCTCTTGGCCCGCCACGCGAAAAGCTGCGGCAGCAGCGGCAAGCCGACCAGCAGCCGCGCCAAGGGCGAGAAGACCTGGCCCGGCACCCCTTCCAGCGGCACGAAGGCCCCATTCAGGCTGACCAGCCCCCGCGGCGCGATCTGCCCGTCGAGCGTCATCCGCGTCAGCACCGCCGCCCCGGCCGAATGCCCCGCCGCCAGCGCGGGCCGCATGTTGAGCGCCTGCAGCAATCCGTGCAGCGACTTCGCCATCCCGGGCAATGACAGCCGCGCCGTGGCGGGGCTTTCCGTAAAACCGTGGCCCGGCAGGTCGGGCGCGATCACGGTGAAGTGCCGGGCCAAGAGCGGCGCCAGCGCCCGCCAGGAGTGCGTCGCGGCCCCGGTGCCGTGCGCCAGCAGCAGCGCCGGCCCCGATCCCATCACCTGCACATGCCACATCAGCCCGGCGGCGCGGACGAAACGGCTGGCGTCCCGGTTCGGCCAGTCCCGCCCGTCACGCGCCCAGCCGCGCCGGTCGCTCACGCCCGGATCGCCCGGGACAAAGCCGCCGCGTCGGCGTAGGGCAGCGGCACGTAGCGCGCGTCCATCGCGGCGGCCAGGCGCTGGCTGGCCGGGTGCGGACGCGGCGAGGTATCGACCAGCAACGCCGCCAGCCGCGCCGCGCGCACCTGCCGCGCCGCGGCCAGCGCGTCCGCTTCCGCCCGCGCCCGCCCGCCCTTGCCGTCCTGCCCCACGTTGGCCCGACCGTCCGTCAGCAGCACGAGGGTCGGCGTGCCGCCCCGGCGCCGGATGCCGTCCGCCAGGAGGAAGCCCGCGTCGATCCCGGCCGCCAAGGGCGTGCCGCCGCCGCCCGGCAGGCCGGCCAGGCTGCGCTTCGCCCGCACCAGCGAGCGCGTGGGCGGCAACAGCACCTGCGCCGCCGTGCCGCGGAACGACAGCACCGCCACCCGGTCCCGCCGCACGTAGCAGTCCGCCAGCAGCAGCTCGACCGCCCCCTTGGCCTCCGCCAGCCGGTTGAACGCCTGGGAGCCGGAGGCATCGACGACGAAGATGGCCGTGGCCTCCGTCTGCTGCTTCACGCGCGCCACGCGGAAGTCGTCGCGCCGGATTTCGACCCGTCCCGCCGGGCCGCGCCCGCGCAGCCGTTGCCAAGGCGCCGCCGCGCGCAGGGTGGCGAGGAGGTCGAGCCGGGCACCGCGGGGATCGCCGGGCCGGGTGCCCACGGGCCGCCCGCGCCGTCCGGACCGCTGTGGGCCGGCGCCCCCGGCCGGCGCACGGGCGCGCGGGCTGTCCCCCGCTTGCAGCCGCGCCAGCAGCCCGGCGGGGATCGCCGCCTTTGCCGCCTGGATCAGCATGTCCTGCAGGGCGGCGTCGGGCCTGGTGGCCTCCGTGTCCGCCTCGCTCGGCGCGGCGTCAGCGGGGTCCTGCGGCTCGGGCGGCGGCGTGTCTGCCCCTTGCGGCTCGGCGGTCGGCAGCACCGTGGCGCGCGGCGCCAAAACCAGCCGGCACGCGAGCGCCGCGTCCGCCTCCTCCACCCGGTCCCGCCCGTCCAGCGCCGCCGCGGCGCGGGCCGCCCGCAATGCCAGCAAGGGCGCCCGCACCGACGCGATGCCCAGGGCCGCCGCGGTTTCGCACAACCCCTCGATCACGCCGACGTCCGCGCGCACCCGCGGCAGCAGCAGCCGCGCCGCCGCGACGGGCGACGCGCCGGGCAGTGGGCCATCGGCGACCCGCGCGCCGATGCCCGCAAGGTCCACCAGAAAAGCCAGCCGGTCGCGCAGCGCCCCGGGCGCGCGCTCGTCCTCCGCCATGCCCTCGTCGAGCGCGACGACGCCGATGCGTGCCGCCCCGTCCATGGTGGCCGCGATGCGCGCCGCGGTGCCGGCGGACAAGCGTTCCGCCATCGCCAGCAGCACGGTGCCGCCCTCCGCCTCCGCCAGCAGCCCGCGCGCCGTCACGGGCCGGCCCGCCCCCAGCGTCGCCGCGAGGTCCAGCCCGCCCAGCAGCCGGGCATCGGGCACGTTGAGCGGCACCGTCCGCAGGGGATCATCGGGCATCAAGCGGCGCAGGGAGGCCAGCCAGCGCACGCGCACCGGCCCGGCCAGCGCCCGCAGCGCCACGCCGGTGCCCGCGGGATCAACGGCGAACAGCGCCGCCGCCCAGCCCGCGTCGCGCCAGGCCGCATCGGTCCAGCCCTCCGGGGCGCCGTCCGTCATGCGCCGAACTGCTCCTGGATCGCCCGCGCCACCCGGACCGTTGACCCGGCCTCGTCCAGCGGGTCGCGGCGCAGCCTGTGTCGCAGCGCGGACGGCGCGACCCGGCGCAAATGCTCCCGCCCGGCATCGGCGTCGCCCTCAAGCGCCGCCAAGGCCCGCGCGGCGCGCAGCAGGGTCAACTCCGCGCGCAGCCCATCGGTGCCGAGCCTCATGCACAGCCGGGCCGCGTCCTCCAGCACCGCATCGGGCACCTCAACCGCGGGCAGCAGGTGCCGCGCTGCCTCGATCCGTTCGCGGATGCGGGCGTCCTCGGCCTGCCATTCCGCGGCGAAGCCGGCGCGGTCTCGGTCGAACGCATCCCGGCGGCGCACGATGGCGATCCGCGCGGCGATGTCGTCCGGCGTCTGCACCTCCACCGACAGCCCGAAGCGGTCGAGCAGTTGCGGGCGCAGCTCGCCCTCTTCCGGGTTGCCGCTGCCGACCAGCACGAAGCGCGCCGGGTGGCGGATGCTCAAGCCTTCGCGTTCCACCACGTTCTCGCCGGAGGCCGCCACGTCGATCAAGAGGTCCACCAAGTGGTCCTCCAGCAGGTTCACCTCGTCGATGTACAGGAAGCCGCGGTTGGCGCGGGCGAGCAGGCCGGGCTCGAACGCCTTCTCGCCGCGGGTCAGCGCGCGTTCCAGGTCGAGCGCGCCCACCACCCGGTCTTCCGTCGCGCCCAGCGGCATATCGACCACGGGCACCGCGGCCATGTGCTGCGGCGCGTCGCCCGGCGCGCCGTCTCCGCATTGCACGCAAAGCCCCGCCTCGCCCCCCGGCGCGCAGTTGTAGGGGCATCCCGTCACCACGGACATGCCCGGTAGCAGGCTCGCGAGCGCACGCACGGCGGTGGACTTGCCGGTGCCGCGGTCGCCGAACACCAGCACGCCGCCCACCGTCGGGTCAGTGGCGGCGATCAGCAACGCCTGCTTCATCTCGTCCTGACCGACGATGGCGGAGAAGGGAAAGGCGACCTGCATCAGGCGGTGATCCGGCGCGGTTCGGGGCAAATTTGCATCGAACCGACGGTAGCAGGTCGGACTGCCGCGCTCAAACCTGCGCTACATGCCGAATAGCCTGCAACCTCTCGCAAAGCCTGGGCTTCACGTCGCAACACAAATCATATGCAAGGGAGCTAAACGTGGAAGACTCATTCTCACTGCCCGTCGTCCTGTCCTTCGTCACGCTGATCATCGTGGTCGGTGTCGGCATCTGGCAGCTCAAGCGGGTCCGCGCCAGCCAGGCGAAGCGCAACGAGCACCTGGGCGGCGTCGCCGGTCCTGAGTGACCTAGCCAAACCGGCACGGCCCGGGCGATAAAGCGGGAGCGCCACGGGGAGTGTCCCGCGGCTTGACGCCGCGAGGACCGATGTTCCCCACCACCCGCCTGCGCCGCCTGCGCCGCACGGATGCGCTCCGTTCCCTGGTGCGGGAAACCGCCGTGACGGCCAACGACCTGATCCTGCCCTTGTTCGTCGAGGAAGGGATCGACGCGCCCGTTCCCATCCCGGAGATGCCGGGCGTGTCCCGCATCCCCGAAGCAAGGCTTGCGCGCGAGGTGGAGGCAGCCGCCCGCGACGGTGTCCGCGCCGTGATGCTGTTCGGCATCAGCCACAACAAGGACGCCGCCGGGCGCGACACGTTTGATCCCCGCGGCCTGCTGGCGCGCATGACGCGCACCGCCAAGGACGCCGCGCCGGACCTGGTGGTGATGACCGACAACTGCTTCTGCGAGTACACGGACCACGGCCATTGCGGGGTGGTCGGCGAGAATGCAGGCGAGGCCCAGGTGCTGAATGATGCGACGCTGGAGAACCTGGCGCGCCAGGTCGTCGTGGCGGCCGATGCCGGTGCGGACGTGATCGCGCCGTCCGCGATGATGGACGGGCAAATCGGCGCGATCCGCCGGGCGCTGGACAGCGCCGGGCACGAGGGCGTGCCGGTGATGGCATACTCGACCAAGTTCGCCTCCGCCTTCTACGGCCCGTTCCGCTCCGCTTCCGGCTGCGACCTGCGCGGCGACCGGAAAACCTATCAGATGGACCCGATGAACGCCCGGGAAGCGTTGCGTGAAAGCCTGGAGGACGAGGCGGAGGGTGCGGACATGCTGATGGTCAAGCCCGGTCTGGCCTACCTGGACGTGCTGGCCGCCATCCGGGCACGGACCCTGCTGCCGCTGGCGGCGTACCAGGTCAGCGGCGAGTATGCGATGATCAAGTTTGCCGCACAGGCCGGGGCGCTGGACGAGGAACGGGTAGTGCGCGAAACGCTGGGCGCCTTCAAGCGCGCCGGGGCGGACCTGATCCTCAGCTACTTCACGCGGGACGTGGTGCGGGAAGGCTTCTGACGGCGGCCGGGACCTTTGCGGCTGATGGGTTTCACCCATCCTACGCAGCCAATGCTGTAGGATGGGTGAAACCCATCAACGGTTGACGGTCATTCAACCAAGCCGTCCGTATTATTCACCCAGAACGCTAATCGCCTTGTAGTTGAGTACCGCTGCGTGCTTTAATCGTTGCGCGCATGCAACAGGTAAGGCGGAGCCGGAGTGGATCGGACAAGCGCCCCTCAGTTCAGCAGCACCGGGCCGGAAGGGCACCGGGCGCGGATGCGGATGCGGCTGCTGGCGGGCGCGGCGGCGCTGGCGGATTACGAGATCCTGGAAATGTTGCTGTTCCTCGGCATTCCCCGCCGCGACACCAAGCCGGAAGCGAAGCGGCTGATCAACCGCTTCGGCAGCCTCGCCGCGGTGATCACCGCCGGGCAAGCCATGCTGCGCGACGCCGGCCTGCCGCAGCGGGCCATCGAGGCGCTTGAGCTGGTGGCGGAGGCCGCCGTGCAGCTTTCGCGCGCCGAGCGGGTGGAGCGGGTGGTCCTGGGGAACTGGACCGCGCTGGAGCAGTATCTGGACGTGCCGGCCCGCTCGCTGCAGCCGCCGGGCTTGACGGCGCTGCTGCTCAACAACCGCAACCAGTTGCTCGGGGAGCACCGCTGGCCGCCGGATGCCGACGCGGCCACGCTCGGGCGGGAGATGCTGCGCCACGCGCTGGAACGGCACGCCACGGCGGTGATCCTGGTGCGCAACCGAGGCGATGCGGCGCCGAAGCTGACGGCCGAGGACCGGGAGCTGTACGCCCGCCTGGAACGCACCGCCGCGGCGCTGTCCGTGACGCTGCACGATCTGCTGGTGATCGGCCGGAGCGATTGGGTCAGCCTTCGGCAGCGAAAGGGCCGGTAGGTGGGCTGGCGGTCCTGGTTCGGACGCAAGGACGGCGGACCGCCCAGCCCGGCGCCGCTGGCATTTGACGCCATGATCGACCTGAACCCCGGCGACCTGCCGCCCGGGCTGGGCCATGAGGCCGCGATTGCCGCCGTCGTGGGCGCGGTCGGCACCCTGCCCGGCGCGGGGTGGATCAGCGTCGAGGTGCATCCGCGCACCGCGCCGGTCGCGGCGCGGGTGTTCCCGGCGGGCACCAGCACGCCGCAGGCCGGCGAGACCTGGGAGGCGCTGCTGGCGGAGGTGCGCCAAACCGCGGAGCAGGCCCTGTCGGCACACCGGGCCGTGCCGCCCGCCGATGCCGAGGCGACACCCGGCGGCCAAGCGCCGGACACGTTTGAAGAAACGTTCGCGCAACGGCGCAGGCTCGACGACGCGCCGGGTTTCGGCGACGGGCATGACGATGCGTGGGACTCCAGCCCCTTGCGCCCGGTGCGCGGCTTCGGCGAGGCGAGGGCGGCCCCGATCCAGATGGACGCGCTGGCCGAGCTGATGGCGCTCGCGCAGTCCGTGAGGGCGCCGCCGCCTGCCCCCAAGCCCGCGCCCGCCAGCCCGCCGGCGCCCGCCGTCCCGTCCGCCGCGCCGCCGGCCGCTTCGGCGGATGCGGAGCTGATGGCCCGGCTGCTGGGCTTCGTGCTGCCGACCGACGGGCGCAGCACGGCGGAGGCCGCCCTGCGGCGCTTCGGCAGCTTCGCCGCCGTGCTGGCCGCGCCGGAGCTGGAACTGCGCCAGGTGCCCGGCCTCGGCACCCACAGCCGCGCCGCCATCAAGCTGGTGCACGCTGCCGCCGTGCGCCTGGCGCGGGCCGGGGTGACGGGACAGCCCGTGCTGGAAGACGGGGACAAGCTCAAAGCCTACCTCACAACCGCCCTGGCGCGGGAGCGGGTCGAGCAGTTCCGCATCCTGTTCCTCGACGACCACGGTATGCTCAAGGCTGACGAGGTGCAGGCGACCGGCACCGTCAACCACACGCCGGTCTATCCCCGGGAAGTGGTGCGCCGCGCCTTGGAGCTTGCGGCGTCCGCCCTTGTCCTGGTGCACAACCACCCCAGCGGCGACCCCACCCCATCCCGCGACGACCTGGAGATGACCCGGCAAATCCAGGAAGCCGCCACCGCCCTTGGGGTCACGGTGCGCGACCACCTGATCATCGGCAATGCGCGCTGGCTGAGCTTCCGGGAAGCGGGGCTGCTGGAATGAGCTATCTGTCCGTGCTCAAGTGTTTCTGGCCAATGCCGACGCCGGTTCCGAACGTGTAGTAGGAAAAGCTCCATCCTTCGAGACCTTGGAGATGCGCCAACAGAATTCGCGCTTTCTCCTCATGCCCGTCCGGCCAGTCCCTGCTTTGGTTCATGTCATCGATTATGTAAATCCCACCGGGCCTGACCATCCGCAGTACCTCATCCAGCAGGAAGTACTTTCCCGGCCACGTATCCGCGAAGATCAGGTCATACCCCTCCAATCCGAGCGCTTCACTGATGAAATCTTCGCCCAGCTTGTTGTGCAGTTTCAGGCGCCCGTCCCCGCCGATTGCGTCCCTAGCAACCTCGATCAGGGCTTCGTCGCTTTCGACGCTGTCCAGCACCCCGTTCGGAAGAGGGTTGCTCAGGATGTGGTAGGTCGTCAGGCCCATCCCGGTGCCGAGTTCGAGTGCCCGGCGCGGATCGACCAGCCGCGTCAGTGCACCGATGAAGCGGGCCACCTCGACTGCGCCCTGCTGGGTGAAGCCAGCAGCGGCAGCCTTGTCAGCCAGGTCTCTTTCAATGTCGAGCATGAAGCCTATCCCTGGTTGATCCTGCCATGGCTTCGACCACCGGCGTTCGATGGTGGAGCTATATCGTCTCCTTCGCCGCAGCGCTCGTCATGTCGCCCGTGTTGGGCGTGCCATGCGGTTCGATGAGCAGGAGGTGCGCCTCCTCTGGTGCGACCGTGCGATGCTCCACCCCCTTCGGCACGACGTAGAGATCCCCAGAGGCCAGTTGGACCTCGCCATCCCTGAACTGGATCGTCAAATGGCCTTTCAATACAAGAAAGAAGTCGTCGGTGTCTTTGTGGGAATGCCAGACGAACTCCCCTTTGACCTTGACGACCATCACGTCGTGGCCGTCGAACGTGCTGACGATCTTGGGAGACCAGTGGTCCGCGAAGGTGTCGAGCTTCTGGCCAAGATTGATGACGGGCATCGCAGATTTCCTCGAATGTGAATAGATAACCTGCACACACATCAGTAGGTAGCGACCGAAAGCGGTGCCCGCGTCTACATGCCGGGCGTTAGTTCAATCAGCCTAGAACACGACATGGGGAGCTACAGCGTCCATGCCGGAGACCTCGCGCCTGACTCCTGGTCGCAAGTTCATTCGCTGGCCGGGCCCCCTTCATCGCGCCGGCTGCGGGAACCAGGCCGGCACGGTGGCCGGAAGGTCCTCCTTCGCTTTCGCGATCTCGTCCGCGCGGTTCTGCCGCGACACGCTGCGGAAGGTGGCGTAAGGGTCGAGCGCGGTGCGCTTCACGGAGTCGATCGGGTCGATGAACCGCTCGCGCGTGTCCACCGCGTTGGCGCCGTAGCGGCCGAGGTTGGCCGCGGTGTCGCCGCCGAACGTGGCCCAGGTCAGCGGGTCCAGCACCGTGTTGCCGCCGAAACCCACGGCGTCGCGCGGGTTGGACGGCCCGATGATCGGGAGGAACAGGTACGGCCCCGACTCCACGCCCCACAGCGCAAACGTTTGGCCGAGATCGCTGGAGTGGTCCGGATAGCCCCAATCCGCCGCCACGTCGAACAAGCCCAGGCCGCCCGCGGTGGTGTTGATGAGGAAGCGCATCAGGCTGTCGCCCGCCCGGCGCGGCTTGGCCGACAGCACGTCGTTGGCAAAGTTCGCGGGCTGGCCCAGGTTGTTCAGCACGTTGCGGATCGGGCGCCGGACGGCGCCGGGCACGTAGTCGCGGTAGGCCACCGCGACGGGCCGGAGCGCGTAGGTGTCGATCGCGTCGTTGACCTTGTAGAAGACCCGGTTCGTCGGCTCCAGCGGGTCATCCAACTGCTTGTACTCGGCCACCGCGTCCGGGTCGTTGGCGGGCGGACGGGCCGCGCAGGCGGCCACGGACAGCAAGGCGAAGCCGAGGAGCAGACGGGCGATGGGCAGCACGCGGGGCGATCCTTGTCTGGGGCGTTTCTGGGGCATTGCCGCGATCATTCCATGAAACCGCGCGAAATCCCACCCCGGATGCGGCGGGTCACCCCTTCTTCAGGTCATCCGGCTTGTGCACGGCGGTCTTGCCAAAGGCGGACTTCACCACGAATTGCGGCTCTTCCCTCGTGGCTTTCGCCGTGTGACCCTTGACCTTCATGGCACCTGTCACCTTCTTCTCCACTGTTCCGCGCGTTTCCTCGCCGGAGGTGCCCCAACTGACCTTGTCGCCGGGTTCCCGGTGCGCCCGCGCGCCGTTTCCCAAGCCCATCCCCAGAGTCAGTTCCAAGGAGCACCCGCATGAACGTCGCCCTTCGCCCGCAGCCCGGCACCTTTGACGCGCGCCTGGACCGGCTGGGCGAGGTGGCGGTCCGCGTCGGCCTGGGCTTGGCGCCGGGCCAGGAACTGCTCATCACCGCACCGCTCGACGCCGTGCCGCTGGTCCGCCGCATCACCGAGCACGCCTACCGCGCCGGCGCGTCCCTGGTCACGACCTTGCTGAACGACGACGCCACCACCCTGGCCCGCTTCGAGCACGCGCCGAACGAGGCGTTCGACACGGCCGCCGCCTGGCTGTTCGACGGCATGGCGGCGGCGTTCCGCGGCGGGGCGGCGCGGCTGGCCATCGCGGGGGAGAACCCGTCCCTGCTCGCCGGGCAGGACCCTGCCCGGGTGGCCCGCGCCAACCGCGCCCGCTCCGCCGCCTACCGCCCGGCGCTGGAGCTGATCACCGGGTTCGGCATCAACTGGACCATCGCCAGCTTCGCCACGCCCGCCTGGGCGCGCACGGTGTTCCCGGACTTGCCAGAGGACGCGGCGGTGGCCCGGCTGTGGGACGCGATTTTCGCCGCGTCCCGCATCGACGCGCCCGACCCGGTTGCCGCCTGGGCCGAGCACAACGCGGCGTTGCGCGCCCGCACCGCCACCCTCAACGCCCGCCGTTTCGCCGCCCTGCACTTCCGTGGCCCCGGCACCGACCTGCGCGTCGGCCTGTCCGACGGGCACCTGTGGCTGGGCGGCGCGGAGACCGCGAAGAACGGCATCACCTGCAACCCGAACATCCCGACGGAAGAGGTGTTCACCACCCCGCACAGCCGCCGGGTGGACGGCACGGTACGCAGCACGAAGCCGCTGTCCTACCAGGGCACGCTGATCCAGGATATCGCCGTGCGCTTCGAGGGCGGCGCCATCGTGGATGCACAGGCGCGCGCCGGGCAGGAGGTGCTGCAGAAGGTGCTGGACACCGACGAGGGCGCCCGGCGCTTGGGCGAGGTGGCGCTGGTGCCGCATTCCTCGCCGATCTCGGCCAGCGGCCTGCTGTTCTTCAACACGCTGTTCGACGAGAACGCCGCGAGCCATATCGCGCTCGGCCAAGCCTACCGCACCTGCCTGGAAGGCGGCACGGTCGCGTCCGAGGCCGAGTTGGAGGAGCGCGGCGCCAATAGCAGCCTGATCCACATCGACTGGATGATCGGCTGGGGCGAGGTGGACGTGGACGGCATCGACGCGGCGGGCCAGGCCGTGCCGGTGATGCGCCGCGGGGAATGGGCCGTCTGACCGTCCCGCGACCCGCCCGGCGTGCGCTGGTCTGGCGTGCGCCGCAATGTCCAGCACCTGCGGCGGTTTTCAGCTAAACTGCATTCTCACGCCGCGCTTCGGCGCGGCCCATTGGTAAGAACATGTCCTTTCCGACCGTCAATCCGGCTCTCAACCGCGCGCTGGCCGAGCGCGACTACCTCGAACCCACCGCCGTGCAGTCGGCCGTTCTGGGGGAGGACGCGCAGGGGCGCGACCTCCTGGTGTCCGCGCAGACCGGCTCGGGCAAGACCGTGGCCTACGGCCTCGCCTTCGCGCCCACGCTGCTGGGGGAGGCCGAGCGGTTCGACCGGCCCGCAGCGCCGCTCGCCCTCGTGATCGCGCCCACGCGGGAGCTGGCGATGCAGGTGAAGGGCGAGCTGGCCTGGCTGTATGCGCAGACCGGCGCCCGCATCGCGTCCTGCGTCGGCGGCATGGACAGCCGGGCGGAGCAGCGGGCGCTGGCGGCCGGGTGCCACATCGTGGTCGGCACGCCGGGGCGGCTGCGCGACCACCTGGAGCGCGGCCGGCTCGACCTTGGCAGCCTGCGCGTGGCCGTGCTGGACGAGGCGGACGAGATGCTCGACCTCGGCTTCCGCGAGGACCTGGAGTTCATCCTGGACGCGACGCCGGGCGAGCGCCGCACCCTGCTGTTCTCCGCGACCATCCCAAAGGAGATCGCCTCCCTCGCCCGGCGCTACCAGCGGGACGCGCTGCGCGTCGACGTGGGCGGGCGCAACGAGCCGCACGGCGACATCGAGTACCGCGCCGTGACCATGGCCCCGCACGACGCGGAGCGCGCGGCGGTCAACGTTTTGCGCTACTTCGAGGCGCGGGCCAGCCTGGTGTTCTGCGCGACGCGGGAGGGCGTGCGGCGGCTGCATGGCCGCCTGATCGAGCGTGGCTTCGACGCCGTGGCGCTGTCCGGCGAACTCAGCCAACACGACCGCACCAACGCGCTGCAATCCCTGCGCGACGGGCGGTCGCGGGTGTGCGTCGCAACCGACGTGGCGGCGCGCGGGCTGGACTTGCCGGACCTCGACCTGGTGATCCATGCGGACCTGCCGACCAACAAGGAAACCATGCTGCACCGCAGCGGGCGGACCGGGCGAGCGGGGCGCAAGGGCACGTCGGTGCTGCTGGTGCCGTTCCCGAAGCGCCGCCGGGCGGAGCAGTTGATCGCCGCCGCCGGGGTGGATGCGGGCTGGAGCGATCCGCCCTCCGCCGAGCTGATCCGCGGGCGCGACCAGGAGCGCCTGCTGGCCGATCCCATCTTGGCGGAAGAGCCGGCGGAGGAGGATTTGGCGCTGGCCCGACTGCTGCTGGAAGGGCGTCCGGCGGAGTGGATCGCCTCGGCGCTGGTCCGCAGCTACCGCGCCCGCCTGCCGGCGCCGGAGGACCAGTTCGACCCGGCCCCGGTCGCGGCGCCTCGGCAAGCCGGCGAGCGTTTCGTGCGCGAACCCGGTGAGCGCTTCGTGCGCGAACCCCGCGCGCCGCAGCGGTCCGTGGATGGCGGCGCTTGGTTTCGGCTCAGCATTGGGCGGCGGCAGAATGCTGATCCCAAGTGGCTGATCCCGATCATCTGCCGGATGGGCGGCGTGACCAAGGCCGACATCGGCGCGATCCGGATTTTCGATACGGACACGCGGTTTGAGATCGCGGCTGGGAGTGCGGACCGTTTCGCCGCGGCAGTGCGCCATACCAGCGAGGGCGGGAACCGGATCGAACCGGCGACGGCCGGGGCGGAGGCGCGCACGTCGGGGGCGCGGCCAGGGCGGTCCTATGCCAGCCGGAAAGTGCCTCGGGCGCAGCGGGGATGATACGGCGGCATTATTGATCGACCCGTATGCGGTCGCTGATGGGTTTCACCCATCCTACGCGGTCCACGCCGTAGGATGGGTGAAACCCATCGGCAACCGACGGTCATTCAACCAAGCCGTCCAAAAGCTGACTTTGACGATTCGCAGAAGCCACGGTCGACTTGCGCCAGGACCGGCTCTATTCAGAGTTGGCGACTGCGATGGCGGCTTTACTTGGTTCCACCTTCCAGGAACTCGATATAGCGAACAAGGCCCTGCTCTTCCTCATGCTGCGCCAGGGTTTTTGGATTGATGGCGTGCAGCTTGTTCGCAGCGGCCACGAGCCGGTCGATCATCTCGGGCGTGACCGTATCGGACTCGGGCGCGGAATGGCAGCAGAGAACATGGCTGCCGGCGCCGCGGTCCTTGGCCGGTGTCTCAAGGAGGACCGGGTTCCGGCAGTATGCGGGCGCGTTCTGATCGCTGCCGCTGATGATCGTATCGACCCAGAGCGCAGGGTCGGTTTGCTGTCGCGCAGCGTCAAGGATGGTGTTCGCGTTGCACGGGAACTCCTGCGGCAGCTTCATGGCGGCACAGAGCGCCCGCCCCTCTGTGGTGACAATGCCCGGCCCCTGCGACTGCCGATACAGTTCGGCCGGAAGAGTCATCTTCCCGACATCGAAGCTGGAGATTTCCGCGGCCTGGCCCACCGCCGCATCGCCAACGACGCACAACAGCAGTGCCGAAACCGCCGAGCGGATCGTGACGGGACTGCGCGTCCCCGTCACTGTGCCGCTTTTTCCAGGGTTTCGGTGAGGGACATCAGGCTGACCGCAGCCCGGTGCTGAGCCAACGTCTTCGGGTTTGCGGATTGCAGCCGCTTTGCAGCGGCAGCGAGCCTCTCGATCATCTCGGGCGTGATTACGTCGAATATATGCTGAACGCGGCATCCATAGACGTAATCGGCCTTGCCGCCCGTCGAATAGGTTTCGAGAAGGACCGGTTGCCAACAAGACTCAGGGACGGTCCCGTCGCTGTTGGTTCTGAACTCACCCACCCAGAGCGCCGGATCGGTCTGGCTCCGCGATGCGTCCAAGATGACGTCCCACTCGCACGGGCGGTCCGGTGATATCTTCATAGCGGCGCAGAGTGCGAGGCCCGCCGGCGTCACCGTGCCGTCCCGAAGCACCTGGCCATCTTCAGAATAAAGGAACATCCGCCCGCCAACCGCCACCACAGGGCGGCCGACCTGAAGCGTGAACTGCTCGGCATATCCTGCCACCGGCATGACAACGACACAAACCACTGCCGCCCACACTGCCCACCGGATCACCACACTTTGCGGCCTTGCTGAGACCAAACGGGTTCAACCTCTGCCTGCATTGCTCTCCACATAATAATTACGCAAACTGCCAATCCCGTCTATGATGATTTCGACAGTGTTGCGAGGTTCCCGCATCACGCCCACGCCCAGCGAGGTGCCGCAGCAGATGACGTCGCCGGGCATCAGCGTCATGCTCCGCGACAGCAGGCTGACCAGGGTGGGCGTTGGGAAAACCATGTCGGAGATCGGGTAGTTCTGCCGCTCCGTCCCATTCAGCACTGTTCGGACTACCAATTCCTCAGACTTCAAACCTGTCGCGATGACAGGGCCGAACGGGCTGAAGCCGTCATAGCTTTTTGCCCGTGTCCATTGCGCGAAGCTGGGGTCTTTCTGCAGGATGTCAGCCGCCGTGATGTCGTTCACGCAGGTGTAGCCGAAGATCGCAGCCCCGGCCTCCTCCGGCGAAGCGTTGCGGCAGGTCGTGCCGATGACGATGGCAAGCTCGCCCTCGAAGACAACCTTGCCGGCGTAGTCCGCAGGCTTGTATATCGTGGCATCCGGGGCGGCGTAAGACGACGCGGCCTTGATGAAGAACAGCGGCTCCTCAGGCTCGGAAAGACCGAGCTTTGTGCCCAAAGCCCGGAAGTTGTTCCACAACGCGATCATCTTCGATGGCTGCGCGGGCGCCAGCAGCCGAACCGAGTCCAGCATTACCCGTTCGCCCGTGGGCGTAGGGGCGTCGAACATGCTGCCCTGGTGAACCGCGATGACCCCGCCGTCCAAGGTCCCGAACCCGGTCGTCCCGTCGCGCTCGAAGCGCAGCCAATGCGTCATCTAGCTCAGGCCCGCGACGGAAGCGCGTTGCTGCACCAAGGCAAGCACCGTGTCGATCGTCGGTGTCGGGATGTTGGTCAGCCGTCCCAACTCCTGCACCACCGTCACCAGCGGATCGATCTCCATGGCCCGGCCCCGCTCCAGGTCCTGCAGCATCGAGGTCTTGTGGGCGCCCACCGCGCCTGCGCCGTTGATGCGGCGTTCCACGTCCACCCGGAACCGCACGCCCAGCCGCTCGGCGATGGCCTGCCCTTCCAGCATCATGGCTTTGGCCACAGCGCGCGTGCCCGGTGTTTCCGTGATGACGTCCAGCGTGGCATGGGTCAGGGCGCTGATCGGGTTGAAGCACAGGTTTCCCCACAGCTTCAGCCACATCTCGTCGCGGATGTTCTCCATGACGGGCGCCCGGAGCCCGGCCGCCTCCATCATCGCGCTCAACTGCTGCACGCGCTCCGTCTTCTCGCCGCTGGGTTCCCCGAGCGGGAACTTGTCGCCATAAACGTGCTGGATCACGCCCGGCTCCACCACTTCCGTCGCGGGATACACGATGCAGCCGATGGCGCGCTCCGGACGCAGCGCGTTCCACTGCCGGGCGCCGGGATCGATGGCTTCCAGCGTGGTGCCCTCAAGGTCGCCGCCATGGCGGTGGAAGTACCAGTATGGGATTCCGTTCACCGCGGTGACGACGCTCGTGTGGTTGCTGAGCAGCGGCTGCATGGCGTCCACCACGCCGGGGATCGAATGCGCTTTCAAGGAAACGAACACGAAATCCTGTGGCCCAAGCTCGGCCGGGTCGTCTGTGCATGTCACCTTTGCGATCCGCTCCTCATCGCCGATGCGAAGCTTGAGGCCGTTTTCGCGCATCGCCTTCAGATGCGGGCCGCGGGCCACCAGGCTGACATCCGCCCCCGCGAGGGACATCTGCGCGCCAACGTAGCCGCCGATCGCGCCGGCACCATAAACACAGACTTTCATAAGTCGCTCCTCACATTTTTGGTTTTGCAGCAGGCATACTGTGTTTCAAAGCTCGACTTGTAATGGGTGGAAAGTACTAGGCCATGGTAGCGGGGCGGCGCCTTCCCGCCGCCCCTACCCTCTCCGCGACGCGCCCAAGGCTTTGGCGGCGGAGAGCCAAAACGTCAGCTATTCCGCGGCAACGGACACCACCGCCGCCGATACCCGCGCCGCGCAGAACTTGAACTCCGGGATCTTGCCGAAGGGGTCCAGCGCCGGGTTGGTCAACAGGTTGGCGGCTGCCTCCGCGTAGCAGAACGGCATGAACACCATGTTCTCCGGCACGTCCCGGTCGCTACGTACCTTCACCTCCACCACGCCGCGCCGCGTTTCCAACCGGATGCGGTCCCCCGGCACGAGGCGCAGGCGCCACAGGTCCTTTGGAGACATGAACGCCACCGCTTCCGGCTCGATGGCATCCAGCACGGCCGCGCGCCGGGTCATGGAGCCGGTGTGCCAGTGTTCCAGAACGCGGCCGGTGGAGAGGACCATCGGGAACTCCGCGTCGGGCACCTCGTCGGGCGGCACGACGTTGGCGGGAACGATCTTGGCACGGCCGCTTGCGGTCGGGAAACCGGCGTAGAAGATGATCTCGTTGCCGGGCACGTCCGGGGCATCGACCGGGTAGGTGACGGCGCCCTCCCGGACCACGCGGTCCCAGGTGATGTTGGCAAAGGACGGCATGACCTGTGCCATCTCCGTGAACACTTCGGCCGGCCCGGCATAGTTCCAGGGCAGGCCCATGCGCTGGGCGATGGACTGAATGATCATCAAGTCCTGCCGCGCTTCCCCAGGCGGCTCCAGCACCGGGTTCGCGATCTGCACCCGGCGGTCGGTGTTGGTGAAGGTGCCGGACTTCTCCGCAAACGCCGACGCCGGCAGCACCACGTCCGCATGGAACGCCGTTTCCGTCAGGAACAGGTCCTGCACCACCAGGTGCTCCAGCTTCGCCAGCGCGCCGCGCGCATGGTTCAGGTCCGGATCGGACATCGCGGGGTTCTCCCCCTCGACATACATGCCGCGTATCTTGCCCTCGTGGATCGCGGTCATGATCTCAACAACCGTGAGGCCGCGCACGGGGTCGATCGGGCTGTTCCAGTAGGTCTCGAAGTGCTCGCGGATGGCCGGGTCCTCGACGGACTGGTAGTCCGGCAGCACCATCGGGATCAGCCCGGCGTCGCTGGCGCCCTGCACATTGTTCTGGCCGCGCAGCGGATGCAGCCCGGTGCCGGGCCGGCCGATCTGGCCCGTCACCAGCGCCAGCGCGATCAGGCAACGCGAGTTGTCGGTCCCGTGGATGTGCTGGCTGATGCCCATGCCCCAGAAGATCAGGCTGGTCTTCGCCGTGGCATACAGCCGTGCGACCTCGCGGATGGTCGCGGCAGGGATGCCGCAAACGGCCTCCATCTTTTCGGGCGGGAAGTCCTGGATGCGCTCCTTGAGTTCCTCGTAGCCCTCGGTGTAGCCGGCGATATACTGCCGGTCGGTCAGGCCCTCGGTGATGATGGTGTGGAGCATGGCATTGAGCAGCGCCACGTCCGCGCCGGGCTTGAAGGCCAGGTGCCGATGGGCGTAGCGCGTCAACTGCTGATGCCGCGGGTCCATGATGATGAGCTTGGCGCCGTTCTGCCGGACGGCGTTCTTGATGAAGGTGGCCGCCACCGGATGGTTCACCGCCGGGTTGGCGCCGATGATGACGATGACCTCGGCGTCCAGCGCCGCGCTGAACGGCGCGGACACGGCGCCCGAGTTCAACCCTTCCATCAGCGCCGCGACGGAGCTGGCGTGGCACAGACGGGTGCAATGGTCCACGTTGTTGCTGCCGAAGCCGGTGCGGACCAGCTTCTGGAACAGGTAAGCTTCCTCGTTCGATCCCTTGGCGGAACCGAAGCCGGCGAGCGCACGGGGGCCATGCTCGGCCCGGATGCGCGACAGGCCGCCGGCGGCGCGGTCCAGCGCCTCCTCCCAGGTCGCTTCGCGGAAGTGGGTCCAGGGGTTGGCGGGGTCCACTTGGTCGTTGGCGTGCTTGGGCATGTTGTCCAAGCGGACCAGCGGCTTGGTCAGGCGGTGCGGGTGGTGAACGTAGTCGAAGCCGAAGCGGCCCTTGACGCAGAGCCGGTTCTTGTTGGCCGGGCCGTTGCGGCCCTGGGCGTAGACGATCTTCTTGTCCACCACCTCATACGTGACCTGGCAACCGACGCCGCAATACGGGCACAGGCTGTCCACCTTCTTGTCGGGCCAGGCCACGCGCTGCTCGGCCTCGTTCAGGTAGGCGGCGGGCATCAGGGCGCCGGTGGGGCAGGCCTGCACACACTCGCCGCAGGCGACGCAGGTGGATTGGCCCATCGGGTCGTCGAAGTCGAACACCACCTTGCTGCCGGCGTTGCGGAACGCCATGCCGATCACGTCGTTGCCCTGCACCTCGCGGCAGCCGCGGACGCACAGGTTGCATTGGATGCAGGCGTCCAGGTTGACGCGCATGGCGGGATGGCTGGGATCGTGCGTCCAACGCTCCACGGCGGGGAAGCGGCTTTCCGTCACCCCGGTCTTGTCGGCCCAGTTCCAGAACGGGGAGGTCGGGTCGTGCGAGGTCGCGCGGGCGGGCTGGTCGGCCACCAGCAGTTCCATCACCATGGACTGCGCCTTCTTGGCGCGCGCCGTCTGGCTGCGCACCTTCATGCCGACGGCCGGCATCCGCTTGCAGGACGGCGCCAGCACGCGCTCCCCCTCGATCTCCACCATGCAGACCCGGCAGTTGCCATCAGGGCGGTAGCCCGGCTCGGGACGGTGGCACAGATGCGGGATCTCGGTGCCCATCCGCCGGGCCACGTCCCAGATGCTTTCGCCCGCCAGGGCGAACACGCGCTCCCCGTCCAACTCAAAGGCCAGGCCCTGCGTCTCGGTCGTGGTGCCGTCCAGGTTCTGCGGCCCCTCGGTCATTGTCGAACTACTCATTCTGCGGCCCTCCGGGCAGTCAGCAAGTGCGGAAAATACTTGATAAGGCAAGTCAGCGGGTTGGACGCGGCCTGGCCGAGGCCGCAAATAGAGGCGTCGAGCATGACCTGGCTGAGTTCCCAAAGCAGGTCCGTGTTCCAGGCACCCTGCTCCATTAACATGCGCGCCTTCTGCGTCCCTGTCCGGCATGGGGTGCACTGGCCGCAGCTTTCGTCCTCGAAAAATCGCATCAGGTTGAGCACCACGCCCGGGATGTCGTCCGCTTCGGAGAAGATGACGACGGCCGCCGACCCGATGAAGCAGCCGTATTTCTCAAGCGTGCCGAAATCGAGCGGAATGTCGTTCATGTGCCCCGGCAGGATGCCGCCCGACGCGCCGCCGGGCAGGTAGCCGGCCAGGCTGTGCCCGTCCGCCATGCCGCCGCAATGCTCGTCGATCAGCTCCTGCACGGTGAGGCCCGCGGGGGCCAGCTTCACGCCGGGCTGCTTGACGCGGCCGGACACGGAATAGCTGCGCAGGCCCGTCCGCCCGTTGCGGCCGTGGCTGTTCCACCAGGCGCCGCCACGCTCGATCAGCTCGCGCACCCAGTGGAGCGTTTCGATGTTGTTGATGAGCGTCGGGCGCCCGAACAGGCCGACCTGGTAGGGAAAGGGCGGCTTGTGCCGCGGCAGCCCCCGCTTGCCCTCAATGCTTTCCAGCATCGAGCTTTCCTCGCCGCAGATATACGCCCCGGCGCCGCGCCGCAGGTGGATCGCCGGGCCGCCCGGCGGCAGCTTGGCGATCTCGCGGGTCAGGATCGCGCGCTGCACGGGATACTCGTCGCGCAGGTAGATGTAGATGTCCGCCGCCTCGACCACGTGCGCGCCGATCAGCATCCCTTCCAGGAAGCGGTGCGGATCCATGCCGAGGTAGTGGCCGTCCTTGAACGTCCCCGGCTCGCCCTCGTCGCCGTTGACCGCCATCATGCGCGGCGCCGGCTCGTTGCGGACCGCCCGCCACTTGCGCCCAGCCGGGAACCCCGCGCCGCCCAAGCCGCGCAGCCCGGCCTCGTCCAGCTTGGTCAGCACCTCCTCGATGGACACCTCGCCCGAGCGGATGCGCCCCAGCAGGGCATAGCCCCCGCCGGCCACGTAGGCGTCATAGTCCACGTAATCCGCATGGACGTGCGCGTGCGTGTCGCCGGCGGCCACGGCCGCGGCCACGGTGTCCGCGCTGGTGTCCAACAGGAAGTTGTGGCCGACCTCCGCCACCGGCGCGTGGTGGCACAAGCCGACGCAGGGCGCGCGCACCACGCGGGCACCCGGCAGGGCGCCACTGTCCTGGCGTTCCTTCAAGTCCGCATACAGCGCCTCCGCCCCGAACATGGCGCAGGTCACGGTGTCGCACACGCGCACCACCGTAGGGGCCAGGTCAGGCTCCCCCTCCTTCACCACGTCGAAATGCGCGTAGAACGTCGCGGTCTCGTACACCTCGGCATAGGCCAGCCGCATCTCGTCCGCGAGCGCTGCCAAATGGGGCGCGGAGATTTGGTGGTAGGTGTCCTGGATCAAGTGCAAGTGCTCGATCAGCATGTCCCGCTGACGCGACGCGCTGCCGAGGAGGGTGGCGATCTCGTGCTTGGCCTGGGGCTGAACCTCGCGGCCCTTCGGCGTGGAGCGTGCGCGGCCCCCGCGCCCCGGGTGCTCGAAACGCCTGACGTTTGATGTCGCATCCTGCATCGACTTCCCTTCCGCATCATCGTACGATATTCGGCTTGGGCCTGACATCCGCGTAGCCAAACGGACCGTAATGCCCTAGCCGTCCCAATGTCCGTTTTGGACCATCCGACTGAGCCGGCGCTGGGCGGGAGCAGTCCGGCCGATGCTTTCCAAACCTGCTCCGGCGTGCCATCCGCCTCATCCAACTCAGATATTAGGATTGAGCAGGATTTTCCCAGTATGGGCCGCATTCTGCATCAGCTCATGCGCCCTCGCAGCCTCCGCCAGCGGCACCACCTCGGATGTCACGACCTTGATGCGGCCTTCCGCGATCTTGGGCCAAACCTTGTCCCGAAGCTCGGCAACCGTGCGCGCCTTGAACTCCGGCGGCCGCGTCCGCAACGTTGACCCCGTGTAGGTGATCCGCTTCAGCATGACCGGCATCAGGTTGATCTCGACCTTCGACCCGAGCGCGAAGGCAAGCTGCACGATGCGTGCGCCAGGCGAGGCTGCCTTGATGTTCCGCTCGATGTAGTCGCCGCCGACGATGTCCAGGATCATGTTCGCCCCGCCTTCCTGGCGCACCACGGACACGAAGTCCTCCTCCGCGTAGTCGATCACGCGGTCGGCGCCCAGTTCGGCGCAAACCTCGCACCGCTTCGCCGGGCTGTCGGTCGCGAAGACCCGGACGCCGAACGCCTTTGCAAGCTGTATGGCCGCCGTGCCGATGCCGCCGGCGCCCCCGTGGACGAGCAGGCTCTCGCCAGCCTTCAGGCCGCCTTCGAGGAAAAGGTTGCTCCACACGGTGATGAAGCTTTCCGGCAACCCGGCGGCGTCCTGGACGGAAACGCCCCCCGGTATAGGCAGGCAGTGCCGGGCATCGGCGACGCAGAACTGCGCGTAGCCCCCGCCGTCGGTGAGGGCCGTCACCTGGTCCCCCACCGCCCATGCCGTCACCTCGGCGCCCGTGGCGACGACCGTGCCTGCGACCTCAAGCCCCAGCAGGTCGGACGCGCCCGGCGGCGCCGGGTAAAGCCCCTTGCGCTGCATGATGTCGGGACCGTTCACGCCGGCCGCCGCCACTTGGATAAGCACCTGGGTTGCGGACGGGCGCGGCACGGGACGGGCTTCGGTCACGAGGACGTCCGGCCCGCCATGCCCGCGCATCGTCACGGCGTTCATCGTTTCCGGGATGCCCATATCGTCCCCTTTGTTCGCACGGACCGTTTCGACCTTTGTTCAGCAGGCGTGGAGGCGGACGCGACAGGCCCTTTGCGGGCCTGGGCTACCCGGCAGCGTCCGGCGCCGCCTTGCGCGACGCGGTTTCGGCGATCCGCTTCTTCACGTCCGTTTCGGACGTGCCGTAGCCCACGGGGCCTGCGCTGTCGGGGACGGGCTGCGGTGCCGCGTCCGGCGCGGCTGCGTCGGCCTTGCCGCCGTGCGCCGCCTTGTCCATCGACGCGGCCTCGCCATCCGCTTCGCCGTAGCCCGGCACCACGGCCGGCGTTGCTTCGCCCTGCTCCGCTTTCTTTGTCATGATGCTCTTCCTTTGGTGGCCATTGATGCCGTCGTGCCGATGGGGGACATCGGCGCTACGACGACGTTATGCCTTCCTGCGCGAGGCGCCGCTCGGACGATGCATCCTGCACCCGGCGCATCGGCTTCACGACGAACATGGCGAGGAACACGACCAGGAAGTTCATGATGGCCGCCACCAGGAACACCGTTTGCCACTTGCCGGTCGAGGTCTTGATGAGGTTGGCCAACGGGACCAGCAGCGCGGACGTTCCCTTTGCCGTGTAAAGCAGGCTGGTGTTCACGGTCGCATACTTCGGCCCGAACGCATCCGTGCAGGTGGAGGGGAACAGGCTGAAGATTTCGCCCCAGGTGAAGAAGATCAGCGCGGCGAACAGCACGAACAGCCACGGGCTGCTGCCGACCGATCCCAGGAGCAGGTAGGACACGCCGCCCAGCCCAAAGGCGATGACCATCGTGTTCTCGCGCCCGATCTGGTCGGAAACCCAGCCGAAGAACGGCCGCGCCACCCCGTTGGCCACGTTGTCCGCCACCAGCGCAACCGCCAGTGTCGAGGCGCCAAGGAACAGGATGGTCTGGCTGATGCCGAAGTCCTCGGCAATCAGCGCAAGCTGGGCCGCCGCCATCAGGCCGCTCGACGAGACCATGATGAACATCGCATACAGCACCCAGAACAGCGGCGTTGCCAGCATCTCACGCGGCGTGAAGCTCCGGGAAGACTGCTGGATCTTCTTCGACCCGCCCGCGGGCACCTCGCCAGGCTCAGGCGCCCGCAGCAGCCAGGCGAGCGCAAACAGGATGACGCCTTGAGCAATGCCGAATACCAGAAAGGTGTGGGCATAGCCGCTGGTTTCGATCATGTGCTTGATGGGGATCACCGTCACCGCCGCGCCGGCGCCGAAGCCGGCCGCGGTGATGCCGACAGCCAGGCCGCGCCGATCCGGAAACCATCTGACGGCGTTGCCAACGCAGGTCGCGTAGATGAAGCCAGCCCCGATCCCGGAGATCGCGGCGCCCAGGTACAACAGGGAAAGTGAGTCGGCATAGGCGTTGATCGCCCATGCAATGCCGACCATCACGCCACCAAAGGCGACCGTGGCCTTCGGCCCACGGCGGGTGCCGAGCACATCGACCATCCACCCGCCGGCCGGCGTGAGCCAAGTCTCCAGCGCGATGAAGATGCTGAACGCGATCTGGATTTCCGCGACGGTCCAGCCGCGGGCCGCGTGGATCGGCTGGACGAACAGCGTCCAGCCGTACTGCAGGTTGGCGATCAGCATCATGCAAACCAACCCGAACACGAGCTGCAACCAGCGCGTGTGCGAGGGCGTACTGACAGTTGACATGCTCACGAACATTTCCCTTCTTGTTCCGGTCGCACTTATGCGCGTTGCCAGTTCGGCGGCTTTACTTTCGCAAAGCCCGCACCATTGTGCTTCCCAGTGCGGCTGGGCTTTCGGCGACGTGGATGCCGG
>CAXSAZ010000037.1:0-36041 GCA_964235485.1 uncultured Acetobacteraceae bacterium
GCTTTCCAGCTCGAACGGGCTGATGCGGTAGCCGCTCGATTTGAACACGTCGTCCGCCCGGCCCACGTAGGTCAGCGTGCCATCCGGGTTGCGCAGCGCCACGTCGCCAGTGCGATACAACCCGCCCTCCGGCGGGCGCAGCGTGCCGTCCTCCCCCAAGTAGCCCTGCATCAGGCCGAGCGGCGGCGGGTCAAGGCTAAGCGCGATCTCGCCCTCTTCCGCCTCGGCCCCATCGGGATCGACCAAGCGCACGTCGTAGCCCGGCAGCGGCCGGCCCATCGAACCCGGCGTGACCGCCGCCCCTGGCGTGTTGGCGACCTGCAAGGTGGTTTCCGTTTGGCCGTAGCCGTCGCGGATCGTGACGCCCCAGGCGGCCTGCACCCGGTCGATCACCTCCGGGTTCAGCGGCTCTCCGGCCGCCACGGCCTCTCTCAGGTGCACGGGGTGCGCCGACAAATCCGCCTGCACCAGCATCCGCCACACCGTGGGAGGCGCGCAGAACGTCGTGATCCCGGCTTGGTCCAGCACCGTCAGCAGGTGCCCGGCGTCGAACCGCGGCTGGTTCAGGATCAGGATCGTGGCGCCGGCGTTCCAGGGCGCGAAAAAGCTGGACCACGCATGTTTCGCCCAGCCCGGCGAGGAAATGTTGAGGTGCACGTCGCCAGGCTGCAAGCCGATCCAGTACATGGTTGAAAGGTGCCCGACCGGATAGCTCTGATGGCTGTGCAGCACGAGCTTCGGCTTGGAAGTCGTGCCGGAGGTGAAGTAGAGCAGCAGCGGATCGGTGGCCCGGGTGTCCCCATCCGGCGTGAACGCCGGGTCGGCGCTGTAGGCGTCCTCGAAGCGTTGCCAGCCGGGCGCCCCGCCCACGGCGATGCGGGAATAGTCGCCTGCGATGGCCGCGAACCGCGGGGCCAACTCGCCGGCGGCGATCACGTGGCGCACCCCGCCGCGCTCGAAGCGGTCGCGCAGGTCGTCCTCCGTCAGCATGGTGGTCGCCGGGATCACCACGGCGCCGAGCTTGCTCGCCGCCAGCATCGCTTCCCACAGCGGCTGCACGTTGCCGAGCAGCAGCAGGATGCGGTCGCCGCGCCGCATGCCCGACGCGCGCAGGTGGTTGGCGACCTGGTTCGACCGCGCCGACAGCGCCGCGAAGCTGATGCTGGTTTCCGGCGCGCCGGGGGCGACGAAGCGCAGCGCCGGCACGTCATTGCCGGCGGCCATGCGGTCGAAATAGTCCAGCGCCCAGTTGAACCGGTCGAGCACCGGCCAGCGGAACGCTTCCCGCGCCGCCGCGATGTCCCGGCGATGCCGCAGCAGCAGGTCGCGGGCGGCAAGAAAAGCTTGGGCGGAGCTTTGGGCAGAGTCTGACATGCCGGACGTTCCCTTTTTCGAGACCATAGCCCATCGGCCCGGCATCGTCTCGCCTCGGCTTGTTGCCGCGGTGCCGCCGCCGCTACGGTGCGGCATGGATGTAACCCCACCCCGCGCCGCGCCGCCCGGCAGCCGTGCCCTGTTTCTTGCGTTCCTGGCGGCGGGCGTCACGGCGTTCGGCGGCGCGCTGCCCATGGTGCGTCGGGTGATCGTGGAGCGGCAACGCTGGCTGACCCCGGCCGAGTTCAACGAACTGCTGGCGCTGTGCCAGTTCCTGCCGGGGCCGAACGCCGTGAACCTGACGGTCGCGGTCGGCGCGCGGTTCCGTGGCGCGCCCGGGGCGTTGGCGGCGTTGGCCGGGCTGCTGGCGGCGCCCATGGCCATTGTCATGGGGCTGGGCAGCGCCTATGCGCGCTATGGCGCCCTGCCCACCGTGCGGCACGCCTTTGCCGGGCTGGCGGCGGCGGCCTCCGGGCTGATCCTGGCGACGGCGTGCAAGATCGCCTGGCCGTTGCGCAGCCGGCCCTTGGACCTGGCCATCGCAAGCGTGGCGTTCGCGGCGGTCGCGGTCGCCCACTTGCCGCTGTTGCCGACCATGCTGGCCCTCGTGCCCGTCGCCCTCATCCTGCAGCGCCGCGGCGCCGCGTGAGCGGACCCAGCGGAGAACTCGGCCCCCTGGCGCTCGGCTACGCGCAGATGTCCTTGCTGGCCGTGGGCGGGGTCGGCGCCGTGCTGCCGGAGATGCAGCGGCTGGTGGTGCAGCACGGCTGGATGGGGCGGTCCGAGTTCGCGGCGCTGTTCGCGCTCGCCCAGATGGCGCCGGGTCCCAACATGCTGGTCGCGACCGCGGTGGGCTGGCAGGTGGCGGGGCTGCCGGGGGCACTGGCGGCGACGCTCGGCATGATCGGGCCGAGCAGCCTGCTCACCGGCCTGACCGCCGGCGCGTGGCACCGCTTCCGGGAACGCCCGTGGCGGCGGCGCATCCAGGCCGGGCTGGTGCCGGTCACGGTGGGGCTGGTCATGGCGGGCGCCGGGCTGCTGGTGGAGGCCACGGCCAAGGGGGTCCTCACGTTCGGCATCACGGCCGCGGTCACGGCGGCGCTGCTGGCGACGCGGGTTCACCCCTTGGCGCTGCTTGCCGCCGGCGCCGTGGCAGGCGTGTTGTTCGACGCCGGCTGAACGGCCTCAGAAGTAAGGGCGGTTGCCGCTCTGCCCGCCTCCGAGCAGGACCAGCGGACGGCGGGGCGCGCGGGCGACGGACCGCCGCGTGCCCGGCTGCGGCTCGTCCGCGGCCTCGGCGACCTCGATGTCCGGGTTGGCGCCGAGGCTTGCGAGGACGCGCTCGTTCGCCGGGCGAGTCTCCGCACTGGCGAGGGTGGGCACCGGGGACGGCGTGACGCCGGTGTTGGCGACCATGGCGCCGCGGTCCGGGCGGCCGTAGATGAAGCCGTAGGTGGGATAAACGCTGCCGTAGTCGTTGCCCTGGGGCAAGGCGACCCGCACGGCGGACCAATCGTTGTTCGGCGACACGTCGATCACGCCGATGTTCTGGCTGATGGCGCCGCGGCTCGACCAGTTCGCGTGGTCGATCTGCACGTTGCGGCTGTCGATCACCCGCGACACCACGGCGACGTGGCCCAGCCTCATCCGGCCGGTGGCGCGGAAGTTCAGCACGGCGCCCATCTCGGGCCGGCTGCCGCGCTCGTAGGTTCCGGCGGCCTTGGCCCACCAGGTCACGGCGTTGCCGATCAGCGCGATCCCGGACTTCTCACGTGCATATGGCACGCACTGCAGCGTGTTGCCGCCCCGGACATAGCGCGCGGCCGGAAAGCGCGGGCCGCGGCTGCCATAGGTTGCCGCGCCAGGCCGCACGGTCTTGGCGGTGACCGTGTTCGCATAGGTGAACCAGTCCTGCGCTGCCTCGGCCGAATGGGTGCCGAGCGGGGCGGACAATGCCAAAACAATGCCCATGGCTGCCCATCGTCCAGAGGTCGGTGTCGCCATGTGCTGTGCCCTCACGCTCGCCAAAACTTGTTCAAATGTGAACTTTGGTTAGCGGCAGCAGACGAAACCTGACAACCCGCGGCGGCGGACGAGGGCGATGTTCGCAAGATTTTGGCAGAAACAGGTTGTGGACGACCACCGTATAAAGGACTGATATCCTAATAACAGCGTAGTGAAACTATATTGCAACAGAATATGATGTTGCGTTGCCGATTAGGTACACTAGGCCCCGGCGCCCACGACTCGCGCTTTTAGGTCATACATTCCTGCGACTCCGCCATTGCCGGTTGTCTTGCACTGACGGGAAGCAATTATTTACATGTTGTAACCATGATCTCGACCAGATGCCGCGGATCGGCCATGTGCGCCTGGACGCAAGCGCGGGCCGGCGCGCCGCCTTCGGGAAGCCAGGCGGACCAGACGGCGTTCATCGCCTCGCGGTCGCGGATGTCCTTGAGCCAGATCTGCGCCTGCAGCAGCCGGGTCTTGTCGGTGCCATGGGTTTCCAGGATGGCGTCGATCTCGGCCAGCACCTGCTCGGTCTGCCCGGTGATGTCCTGGCTCAGGTCCGGCGCGGTCACGCCCTGACAGAAAACGAAGCCGTGATACTCCACGGCCTTGGCCAGCACCTTGTTCGGCTCGGTGCGGATGATCTTGCTCATGCGGCGGCTCCTTGGATGCGTCAGGCCGAGGTTGAGGGGGGCCGGGCGGGTTTACGGCCCGAGTCGCCGTCCGGCAACCGCTGGAATCAGCGCACGGTCGGCTCGAACGTCGGCCCTCTGCCGGGATCAACCACCGCCCCGGCGGCAGTTGAATTGGTGGAGTTGCTCACGCAAGAGGACACCTGGTTGTCGAAGCCGAACAGCGTGCCCAGGCCGCGCGACGTGATGCCGGAGTTGTAGCTGCTGGCGAACGGCGTATCCCGTTGGTCGCGCCGGGACAGGTCGGCGCGGTTCTGCGCGGCATACACCCGATCCGCCTCTGCCCGGCACGCTGCCCTCGCCGAAGCGTCCGCCCGGGATCGCGGCGCGGACTGGCATCCAGCCGCCAGCATCGGCAACAGGACGGCCGCGACGGCAAAGGCCAGCCTTCCATTCGGGCCAGTCGGGATGAGCGTCATGCAAGCACTCCTGTGGATGGGGGACCGGACAGGCCGGCCAGCCTGGCGCGGAACCCGGTTTCGTCGAATCGCGCGTCGGGCGTCAACTGCGCCGTCGCGGCGGCGCTGAGCAGGGCCGGGTGCAGCGCCGTGCCGGTGCGGCCGATGCGGAACAGGTCGGCCATCCAGGTCGCCCGCGCCAACAGGTCCACCAGCGCCAGCAGCCGCAGGCACAGCGACAGGCCGTAGCTGGTCTGCATCCCCACCGTCCCGTCCACCGCGCCCGCCCAGCACCGCGCGTCCTCGTCCGACAGCACGAGGTCCGTCACGCTGCCGTCCGGCCGGCGGAAGCGGAACAGCCGGGCGGTGCCCCAGGCCGCGTCCGCCGCGGCGTCCCGCGCCGCTTCCCAGGCCGCCGCCAGGTCGCGGCCGAGCACCGGGGGCAGCGCCTCCGGCGGCAGGTTCACGAAGTAGGCCACCGTGCCGTCCCGGGTGCGGCCGACCTTGATGGGGGCGGGGGTATGCTGCATCAGGCGATAGAGATGGACCCATGCGCGCGCCTGCGCCAGCCTGGCGTAAGCAGAACACCGGAGGAAACATGGCCGACCCCGCCGCGCTGACCGCGACAGATGCCGCCCGCGCCATCCGCTCCGGCGCGCTCGTGCCCGCGGCGCTCACCGAGGCTTGCCTCGACCGCTTGGCCGCGCGGGAGGCGGTGGTGCAGGCCATGGCCTATGTCGATCCCGCGCAGGCCAAGGCCGCCGTGCCGCCGCCGGGGCCGCTGCACGGCTTGCCCGTGGGCGTGAAGGACGTGCTGGACACTGCCGATATGCCGAGCGAGTACAACTCGGCGATCTGGCGCGGGCACCGGCCGCGGGCCGACGCCGCCTGCGTTGCCTGGGCCAAGGCCGCCGGCGCCGTGGTGCTCGGCAAGACCGTGACGACCGAGTTCGCCACCCGCACGCCCGGCCCCACGACCAACCCGCACGACCCTGCCCGCACGCCCGGCGGGTCCAGCAGCGGATCGGCGGCGGGCGTTTCGGCCGGGTTCTTCCCGCTGGCCTTCGGCACGCAGACCGCGGGCAGCGTGATCCGCCCGGCTGCCTATTGCGGCGTGGTCGGCTTCAAGCCCAGCTTCGGCCTGATCAACCGCATGGGCATGAAGCTGATGTCGGACAGTCTCGACACGGTGGGCGTCATGGCGCGCAGCGTCGCCGATTGCGCGCTGTTCGCCGGCGCGGTGTCCGGCCGCGACCTGGGCGACCCCGACGCCCGGGCGCCGTCCAGCCCGCGGATCGGGCTGTGCCGCTCCCCGGTCTGGGACCGCGCCGAGCCGGAAACGGTGGCGCTGTTCGAGGGGATCGCCGGGCCGCTCGCCCGGGCCGGCGCCAGCGTGCGCGACTTTGCGCTGCCGCCCGCGTTCGATGCGCTGGAAGCCGCCCACGCCGTCATCATGAACGGCGAAAGCGCCCGCGCCATGGGCTGGGAAATGTGCACCGCCCGCGACCAGATCAGTCCCGCGCTACGCGAGCGGCTGGAATGGGGCCTGGCGCAGCCCGAGGCGGCGGTGATCGAAAGCCAGGCGCTGTTCCGCTTCCTGCAGGACCGTTTCGAGGACATGCTGGGCGGCCTCGACATCCTGGTGACGCCGGCCGCCCCGGGGGAGGCGCCGGTCGGGCTGGGCTGGACCGGCGACGCGGCGTTCAACTTCATCTGGACCAGCCTGCACGTGCCTTGCGTCACGGTGCCCGCGGGCACCGGCCCCCACGGGATGCCACTCGGCGTGCAGATCGTCGCCCCGCGCGGGCGGGACCGGGAGGCGTTGGCCTGGGCGGCCTGGGTCGCGGCGGCCTTGGCTTAATCCTCCGGGCGCAGGTGCGCCGGCAGCGTCGCCAGCGACTCGACGGTGTCGAAGTCGCGCAGCACGGCGTCGGTGTCCAATTCGACCTGCGCCACATACTCGCCGTGGCGTTCCAGCAACGGCCGCGCGCCCACGTCGCCCACCAGGCCGGCGATGTCCGGGAAGAACCGCCGGTCCCACAGCACGGGGTTGCCGATCTTGCCCCGGCAGGTCGGCACCACGACCGAGCGGCCCTCGTCGGGGTCGTAAGCCTCGATCAGCCGCTCGATCATGCGCCCCGTGACCAACGGCATGTCGCCCAGGCAGACCAGGGCCGCGGAGGCCGTTGCCGGCACCGCCGCGATCCCGGCGCGCAGGCTGGCGGACAGCCCATCCGCGTAGTCCGGGGCGTGCACCACCTGCACCGGGCGGCCCGCGACGGCGGCGCGGACCTCCTCCGCCCGGTGCCCGGTCACGACGATCACCGGGCGCGCGGCGCTCGACAGCAAGTTGTCCACCACACGCGCCACCATGGGCCGCCCGGCGCGGTCCGGCACCAGCAGCTTGTTGTGCGGCGCCATGCGGCTGGACCGCCCGGCCGCCAGCACGATGCCCGCCACCCTCGGCGTCGCCGGGGCAGCAGCGGCGGACGCCACGGCCTTGGCGCGGTGCAGCGGGCGGGCGCCGGTATCCTTGAGCAACCCGCCCACGCCCATGCCGGCGATCACCGCCCCGTCCACCGGCAACCCGGCGAACAAGCGCGACAGCACCCAGTCGATGCCGTTCAGCTTGGGGCTGCGCGCGCAGCCCGGCAGCACCAGCGCCGGACGCTCGCCGATGCGCCCGAGGCAGATCAGGTTGCCGGGATCGACCGGCATCCCGAAATGCAGGATCTCGCCCCCGGCCGCCACGATTCCCGCCGGGCCGACATCGCGCCGGTCCACCACGGCGCTGGCGCCCGCGACCAAGAGGATGTCCGCACCCTGCGCCGTCAGCGTGCGCAGCGCGTCGGCGATGGGCGTCTCCGCGTGGGCGCATTCCAGCGGCGGCAGCAGGGTGCCAGTCAGCCCAGCGACCCGCGCCGCCGTCGCCTCCGCGGTGCCGGCCAGGATGCTGTGCTTCATGCCGGGCAGGCTGGTCATCACCAGGCCGACGCGGAGCGGGCGGAACGGATGGAGGCGCAGCACCGGGCGCTGCCGGGCGACGCGCTCCGCCTGGGCGAGCGCATCCTCCGCAACGGCGAAGGGGATGACCTTGACCGTGGCCAGCATCTCGCGCGCCGCGACGCCGGCGGCGTCGGGCAGGGTGCCGACCGTCAGCGCCTCGTGCACCGCGTTCACCGCGTCCAGCCCGTCCCGGTCCACCTGCAGCAGGCCCGGCACTTCGGCGACCAAGTTCACCCGCCCCGTGCTGGCGCGCGACGCCGAAACCAGCGGGGTTTCCAAAGCCCGCGCCAGCCGGGCCGCGGCGGCGTCCTCCGCCACGTCGCCGGGTTCGAGCCGGGCCGCAATCACGTCGTTTATGCCCGCGCCGCGCAGCGCCTCGATGGCCGCCGCGTCCAGCACCGCGCCCTTTCGCAGCATGGTGCCCGGCAGGCGCTGGGTGTGGGCCAGCACCGTGCCCTCAGCCTCCGCAAGCGCAACCCGGCCGAAGATCACCCGACGAGCGCCGCGCCGCGCCGGACCGCCACGACCTGCGCCATGATCGACAGGGCGATCTCCGGCGCCGTCACCGCTCCGATGTCCAAGCCGACCGGCCCGCGTATCCGCGCCAGCGCCGCCTCGCCGTGGCCCAGTTCCCGCAACCGGCCAAGCCGCGCGGCGTGCGTCTTCCGCGAGCCGAGCGCGCCCACGTAGAACGCCTGCGAGCGCAGCGCCCGGTCCAGCGCCGGATCGTCGAGCTTGGGGTCGTGCGTCAGCGTCACCACCGCGGTCCGGCTGTCGGGGCGCAGGGCGTCCATGGCCTCATCCGGCCAGTCCGTGCTGACGGTCACGCCGGGGAACCGCTCGTCGGTGGCAAAGGCCCGGCGCGGGTCGGCGACGGTCACGCCGTAGCCCAGGCCGGCCGCCATGGGCACCAGCGCCTGGGCGATGTGCACCGCGCCCACGACTACCAGGCGCAGCGGCGGGTTGTAGGCGTGGAGGAACCAGTGCGCGCCGTCCGTCTCGACCGTTTGGCTGCGGTCCGCTTGCAGCGCCGCCTCGGCCGCGGTTGCCAGGCTGCCCGGCGCGTCGTCGCCGGGCAGCAGAAGCTGCTCGCCGGAGGGTAGGCGCGTTGCCAACACGACCGGGCGCCCCGCCGCCCGCGCCTGCTCCAACCGGGCCAGCAAGTCGGGCGTCATCCCAGGCGCTCGACGAACACCTTGAGCTTGCCGCCGCAAGCCAGGCCGACTTCCCAGGCGCGCTCGTTGGTCACGCCGAAGTCCAGCAGTTGCGGCGTGCCGGTCTCCATGGTGCGCTTCGCCGCGTCCGCCACCGCGCCCTCGATGCAGCCGCCGCTGACCGAGCCGGCCATGCGGCCACCCGCCGTCACCGCCATCTGGCTGCCGGGCGGGCGGGGCGAGCTGCCCCAGGTTTCCGTGACCGTCGCGATGGCCACCTGCTCGCCCGCCTTTGACCAAGCGGCGGCGGTGCCCAGCACGTCTTCGGCTTCGGTCATGCAGCCCTCCATTGCACGCGCCCGCGCGGCGGGGCCGGGCGGGACAGCAGGTTCACCAGGTCGCGCAGGCTGTCGAGGCTGTGGACCGTCCGAAACTCGTCCACGTGCGGCAGCATCGCCCGGATGCCCCCGGATTTGGGCTGGAACCCGTCCCACCGCAACAGGGGGTTCAGCCAGATCAGCCGGCGGCAGGAGCGGTGCAGGCGGTCCATGTTCTCCGCCAGGCCCGCGGCGCCGTCGCGGTCCAGCCCGTCCGTCACCAGCAGCACCACGGCGCCCTGGCCGAGCACGCGCCGCGCCCAGCGTTGGTTGAACTCCTGCAGCGCCTCGCCGATCCGGGTGCCGCCGGACCAGTCGGGCACGGCGTGCGACACCATTTGGAACGCGACCTCGGGATCGCGGAAGCGCAGTTGCCGGGTGATGTTGGACAGCCGGGTGCCGAACAGGAACACGTGCACCCGGTCCCGGTCGTTCGCCACCGCATGGAGGAAATGCAGCAGCACTTGCGCATAGCGCGCCATGCTGCCGGAGATGTCGCACAGCACGACGAGCGGCGGCGGGCGGACCACTCGGGCGCTGCGGGACAGGTCCGTAAGCTCCCCGCCCCGGCGCAAACTGCGGCGCAGCGTGGCGGCCAGGTCGATGCGCGGCCCGTGCGTGTCCGGGCGCAGCCGCCGGGTGCGGCGCAGGTCGAGGGGGAGGGACAGCCGGCGGATCTCCGCCTTGGCGCGGGAAACCTGCTCGGCGCTCATCTGCTCGAAGTCCATGCTGCGAAGCTGCTCCTGCTCGCTCACCGTCATCACGGCGTCGAGTTCGGGCGGCGCGTCCTCGGCTTTGGGCGGCGGCTCCTTGCGGGGCGGGGCCATCGCTTCGGCGATCCGCCGGGTGCCAGGCTGCGGCGGCTGCTCCGGGGGCGGGCTGCCTTCCAGGAAGGCCAGGGCGGCGGCGTGCTGCCCGGCGTCGGGATCGCGCCAGAACAGGTCGAAAGCGTGGTCGAACAGGTCGATGTGCTCGTGCCGGTGCACCATGAGGCCGCGCAACGCCGACCGGACCTGGCGGCGGTCGCCCAACTCGATCAGCGCCAAAGCCTGCCCGGCGGCGATCACCTCGGCCGGGCCGACCGGCAGCCCGGCGCGGCGCAGCAGGCGGGCGAAGTGCATGACGTTCGCGCCCAGCAGGCCCGCAGCGGCGGCGGTCATAGCGGGGGCTGGGTCTTTGCCTTCGCCTCCGCGACCAGGCGGCCCGCTTCGGCGCCGCGGACCTTGGCGATGTCGTCCTGGTACTTCAGCAGCACACCGAGCGTCTCGTTCACCGCTTCGGCGCTCAGCTCCCGCTGGTCGAGGTATTGCAGCGCGCCCGCCCAGTCGATGGTTTCGGCGACGCCGGGCAGCTTGAACAGGTCGGTCTCGCGCAGCCGCTGCACGAATTCTACGACTTCCTGGGACAGCCGCAACGGCAAGCCCGGCGCCTTGGCGGCCAAGATCGCGCGCTCGCGCGACGCGGACGGGTAGTCCACCCATTGATACAAGCAGCGGCGGCGGATCGCGTCGTGCACCTCCCGCGTCCGGTTGCTGGTCAGCACGACGACGGGCGGCACCGCGGCGCGCACGGTGCCGTATTCCGGCACGGTGATCTGGAAGTCGGCCAGCAGTTCCAAGAGGAACGCCTCGAACGGCTCGTCGGCGCGGTCCAGCTCGTCGATCAGCAGCACGGCGGGCGGTTGGTCCGGGTCGATGGCGGACAGCAGCGGCCGGGCCTGCAGGAAGGGGCGCGAGAAGATGCTCTGCGCCAGGCGGTCCTGGTCGCGGTCGCCCCCGGCTTCTGCCAGGCGAATCGCCATCAACTGGCGCGCGTGGTCCCATTCATAGGCCGCCGCCGACAGGTCCATGCCGTCATAGCATTGCAGCCGCACCAGCCGCCGGCCCAGCCCGGCCGCCAGCACCTTGGCGATCTCCGTCTTGCCGGTGCCGGGCTCCCCTTCCAGAAACAGCGGGCGGCGCATGGCGAGAGCCAGGTGCACCGTGGTCGAAAGGCCGGTGTCGGCGATGTAGCCGCCCGCCGCCAGCAGGGCGGCGGTGTCAGCGACGGTGCCGGGCAGCGTGCCGGCCAAGGGCCCGTCAGCCAAAGACGTAGCTTTTGAAGATCATCACGAAAATGATGAGATACAGCGCCCCGCCGATGAAGGCGATGCGCGGGAAGCCGAACGGCTCCTTGGGGATCAGCGCGAAGATGCTGATCGCGGCGGGCGCAGCGTTGGGCAAATGCAGCGGCGGCTGCATCTCCGGCGCTTCGCCCGGTCCGGTGGGGGTTGCGATGCTTTTGGACAGGACGTCTTGCGGCGCCGCCGCCGTCGCCGCGGTGGCCGCCACTGTCCTTGCCCGGGCGCGTTCCACCGCCGGCTGGGGCGCCTCGACGGGCGCCAGCGCGTCCGGCCCCGCGGGGGGCAGCACGTTGGCGGGCACCGGCTCCGCCGCCGCCGCGGAGGCGTCCGGCGCGGGGGCCGCCACCGTCGCCGTGAAGCGGTCGAAGAACATGTCGGCCATCTGCTTGCTGGTGGCGTCGATCAGCCGCGCGCCGAGTTGCGCGATCTTGCCGCCGACCTGCGCCTTCACGTCGTACTGCAACAGCGTGTCCGCGCCGTCGTCGGACAGCCGCACGTTGGCGCCGCCCTTGGCGAACCCGGCCACGCCGCCTTGGCCCTCGCCGCTGATGCGGTAGCTGTCGGGGGGATGCAGGTCGGAAAGCTGCACTTTGCCGTTGAAGCGCGCGGAGATCGGGCCGATCTTGACCGCGGCCGTCGCCTTCAGGTCGGTGTCCGAGGTCTTTTCCAGGCTTTCGCAGCCGGGAATGCAGGCCTTCAATACTTCAGGGTCGTTCAGCGCGTCCCACACCTTTTGCCGGGGCGCGGGGATACGCCGCTCGCCTGTCATGTCCATCTTGTCACCTCGTTCAGTGCGCCGGACGTTACTGGCAGGGTGCCAGCCGTGCAACCAACCCCACCTGACGCGCCCATTTGGACCTGATAAACGATCCGCCACCCCAAGCGTTCCGGAGCTGCCCCATGTCATACCTGGTCGCCGCCGACCTCCCTGCCGAGCCTGCGGGCGTCCGGTTCCGCGCGCTTCTGGGCGGCGGCATCCTGCAGATCCCGGGCGCGCATAACGGCATGGCAGCATTGCAGGCGAAGGCGGCCGGGTTCGAGGCGGCATACCTATCCGGCGCCGCCATGACCGCCAGCATGGGGCTGCCGGACCTGGGCATGATCACGGTGGACGAGGTGTGCTTCTTCGTCCGCCAGGTTGCCCGCGCCAGCGCGCTGCCGGTGCTGGTGGACGGCGACACCGGCTACGGCGAGGCACTGAACGTCATGAGCATGGTCCGCTCCTTTGAGGACGCCGGCGCGGCGGCGGTGCACATCGAGGACCAACTGCTGCCCAAGAAGTGCGGGCACCTGAACGACAAGAAGCTCGCGGACCCGCGGGACATGGCGGCCAAGGTGGCGGCGGCGCGCAAGGCGCGGCGGCACCTTTACATCCTGGCCCGCACCGACGCCGCCGCGAGCGAGGGCATGGACGGCGCCGTGGCCCGCGCCAAGCTGTATATGGAGGCCGGCGCCGACGCGATCTTCCCGGAGGCGCTGCATTCCGCCGAGATGTTCCGCGAGTTCGCGCAGAGAATGCCTGGGGTCCCTTTGCTCGCCAACATGACGGAGTTCGGCCGCACCCCGTTCTTCACCGCCACCGAGTTCGAGGCCATGGGCTACCGTATGGTGATCTGGCCCGTCAGCTCCCTGCGCGTTTCGGCCAAGGCGTCGGAAACCCTGTATGCCGCGATCCGGCGGGACGGCGGCACGCAGAACATGATCGACGCCATGCAGACCCGGGCCGAGCTTTACGCCACCATCGACTACGCCGGCTACGAGGCGTTGGACCGCAGCATCGTCAGCACGGTGGTGCCGCACGGGATGCCGCAGCGGGATTGAGCATGCTGCACGACCCGCTGCGCCGCCCGTCTCCGCTGCTGCGCCCAGTTTATGTCGGCAGCGAGATTTACCGCCGCTCGACCTACGGCCCGACCCATCCGTTGGCGATCCCGCGGGTGACGACCTGCACCGATTTGTGCCGGGCGATGGGCTGGCTGCCGGATGACGTGTTCGTCACGGCGCCGATGGCCGATCTCGCCGCCGTGACCCGGTTCCACGCCCCCGATTACGTTGCTGCCCTGGCGCGGGCGGAGGCGGCGCAGGCGGTGTCCGACGAGGACCGCGCCCGCTACCGCATCGGCGCGGAGGGCAACCCGGTGTATGCGGAAATCTACCGCCGCCCCATGACCTCGGCCGGTGGCGTCATGCTGTCCGCGGCGCTCACCACGGCGGGCGGCATCGTGCATTGCCCCGGCGGCGGCACGCATCACGGGCGCCCCGACCGCGCCAGCGGCTTCTGCTATCTGAACGACCCGGTGCTGGGCATCCTTGCCTGGCTCGACGGCGGGCTTGAGCGGATCGCCTACCTCGATATCGACGCGCACCATGGGGACGGGGTGCAGGACGCCTTTCACGACGATCCCCGCGTGCTGACGGTCAGCGTGCACGAGGCTGGGCGGTGGCCGTTCACCGGCCTCGCTTCCGACCGTGCCGGGGGTGGGGCGCGCAACCTGCCGGTGCCCCAAGGGTTCAACGACAGCGAGATGGCCTGGCTGCTCGACCATGCGATCCTGCCGGTGGTCGCGGCGCACCGGCCGCAGGCGATCTTCCTGCAATGCGGCGCCGACGCGCTGGAAGAGGACCCGCTGGCCCGGCTGTCGCTGTCCAACAACGCGCATTGGTCGGTCGTGGCGGCGGTCCGCGACCTCGCGCCGCGGCTGATCGTCACCGGCGGCGGCGGCTACAACCCCTACACGGTGGGGCGCTGCTGGGCCGGGGTGTGGGCGACGCTGAATGGCATCCCCATCCCGGACCGCACCACGCCGGAGGCGGAGGCCGTGCTGCGCGCGCTGACCTACAACCGGGCGGCCGGGCGCAACCCGCCGGTCCACTGGTTCACCACGATTCGCGACGCGCCGCGGGACGGCCCAGTGCGCGACGCCATCAAGCTGCTCGCCGAGCAGACGCTTTCGGAGCACCCTGCATGAACCGCCGTTTCCTGTTTGCCTTTTTGATGGTGACGCCCCTGATGGTCGCATCCCCGGACACCGACGCCCAAACCACGGCTCAGCCGGAGCTGCCCAAGGAGCCGCTCTCGATCACCACGCGCGACGGCAAGCGCCATGATTTCCAGGTCGAGATGGCGCTGACCCCGGAGCAGCAGCGGGTGGGTTTGATGTTCCGCCCCAGCGTGCCGGCGGATGGCGGCATGTTGTTCGATTGGGGCGCGCCGCGGGACAGCGGCATGTGGATGCGCAACACGATCAGCCCGCTCGACATGCTGTTCATCAACGCCGACGGCACGATCCGCCGGGTGGCCGAGGACACCGTGCCCGGCAGCCTCGCCACGGTCGAGAGCCGCGGCCCGGTCCGCGCGACGCTGGAGCTTGCGGCTGGCACGGCGAAGCGCCTGGACATCCGGGTGGGCGACAAAGTGCAGCAGCGCATCTTCGGCGCGGCGCCGTAGCGCCGGCCTTGCTTTGCGCAGGGCTGGAACCTAGGTTGCGGCTAGGTCCGGGGCGTGGCGCAGCCTGGTAGCGCGCTTGTTTTGGGTACAAGAGGCCCCCGGTTCGAGTCCGGGCGCCCCGACCAACCAACACGAGGGATCAGCCATGCGTGCCCGCATCTTCCAGCGCCCGAAAACCGCCACCCAGTCCGGCCATGCTGGCGCCGGCAACTGGGTGCTGGAATACCAGCCGACGGAGCGCGAGAAGAACGACCCGCTGATGGGCTGGTGGGGCAGCAGCAACACGGAGGGCCAGGTGCGGTTGCGCTTCGACACGGCGGAAGCCGCGGTGGCGTTCGCCGAGCAGAAGGGCGTCGCTTACGACCTGGAAGTGCCGCCCGCGAGCCGGCCGATCAAGCCGAAGGCTTACGCCGATAATTTCCGCTACGGCCGGGCTGAAAACTGGACGCATTAGCTGTATGCAAGGGGACAACGCGCCCTTAGCTCAGTTGGATAGAGCGGCGGCCTTCTAATCCGCATGTCGGGGGTTCGAGTCCCTCAGGGCGCGCCATGGTTTGGGATGGTCCACCGTGAAAGCCAAGAAGCTCGCCGTTGCAGCGCCAACCGAGCCAACTCCGGCCCATGCGAGCTATGACCGGGATGTCGTGGCGTGGTCGGTTGAGCAGGCCCGTCTATTGCGCGCCGGGCTGTTCCATCTGCTCGATGTCGAGCACATCGCGGACGAGATCGAGGACGTGGGCAAGAGCGAGGGGCGCGAGCCGGCCAGCCGGATGGCGGTGCTGTTGGCGCACCGGATCAAATGGGAACTTCAATCGGCACGCCGCAGCCGCAGTTGGGAAACGATCCGGGAGCAGCAAAAGAAGGTCATCCGGCGCTTGACGCGGACACCGAGCCTCCGCCCCGAGTTGGAGAATGCCGATTGGATCGAGGACGTTTGGGGCGATGCGCTCACGGCGGCAGCCGACGAGACGGGGTTGGACATCGCGGATTTCCCCCGCCTTTGCCCTTGGCCGCTTGCCGATGTTGTTTTTGAGAACTGGATGCCCGACACGCGGGCGGCGGCACCCGGCGGCGGGGCGCCGCACCGTTGAGGCGTCAGGCTAACAAGCCTGCCACCGCGCCAGCGCCGCCCGCCCCTGGTCGCTGAGGCCGTAAACTCCGCGCTCCACCCGGCTGAACCAGCCATACACGTCCCGCAGCAGGATGGCGCCTGCCCGGGGCGTTACCATCGCCAGGTCGCGCGGGCGGAGCGGCCCGGCCGCGAGCCTGGCCGCGCAGGCCAACGCCTCCTGTCGGTAAGCCGTCATGATCGGCTCGCTACGGGTCCCGCCGGGCGAAGGGTCGCCGCGCCGCGCCTGGTGTTCGGCCAGCAGCGCCCGGCGGCGGCGCAGGTTGGCGCGGGGCCGATACGGCTCCGGCTCCGCCAGGACCTCGACGTTGCCGCCGGGCTGGTGCACGGCCAGCAGCCCGAAGCCCAACAGACGGCACAAGGCCCGGGCGCGCCGGTCCCGGTCCCGTCCGCGCCGGGTAGCACGGACAGCAAGCCAAACCTCGTCGGCCGAGGCCAGCCGGTCCACGCCCTGCAGCACCAGGTCCAGGGTGAAGCCGAGCTTCATCTCCCCGATGACCAGCACGGGCGGCTCCCCGTCGCGCACGCCCACCACGTCGCAGCCGCCGACCTCGCCCTTGGCCTCGAAGCCCCGGGCGGCCAGGAACCGCTTGACGGCCGGGTAGAGCGCGGCCTCCCGCATGGCCGGTCAGAAGCCGATGATGACGTCCGCGGCCAAGGTCACGGCGCCGCGGTCCTTGCTGTCGTTGAAAACCCGGGAGTTGTTGAGCGTTTGGTCGTAGCGCACCTCGGGCCGGATCAGCAGGGTGCTGAGCTGTTGCGGTGCCCAACTCGGCTTGTAGGTCAGCCCGGCGGTGAACTCGGTGTAGGTCGTGGGCTTGGGCGCGGTGATGAACCGGCTGAACACGCCGCGCTCCAGGTTGACGTAATCGCGGTCGGCCACCGGCGTCGAGACGAAGAAATTGGTGTTGTCGCGGTAGATCTCCGCCCGACCGTTCAGCGTCACCGTGTCCGACAGCGCGTAGGACGCATACTGCGCGATGCCGTATGCCTCCGCCCGGAAGCCGTCTTCGCGCACGTAGTTGGCTTCGGTGGTGAGGGTCAGCTTGTCCGTTGCCTTCCACACGACGGCGACGTCGTTGTAGTAGCGCATCGCGCTGTTGGCGAACGGCGTGTTGCGCTTGGAGTTCTCCGGCCCCATGTGGCTGAGCGCCAGCACCGTCAGCTTGCCGTCCAGCATGTTGAAGCCGATGCCCGCGATCCCGCCCGGCCGGTTGTTGTTGTCGCCGCTGCCGTAGCCGATCGCGACGTTGGTGCCGCTGTCCACGCCCAAGTAAAGGTCGATCAGGTCCGAAACGTGCGCGGTGGCCAGCGCGCCGATGTGCTTGTAGGGCAGGCCGTAGTTGAAGATGTAGGAATGCGAGTAGAAGGCGTTGGTCTTGGGGTCGATCAGCTCCACGCCGAGCGGCGTCGGGTAGATGCCGGCCTTGACGTCCAAGCCGTTCGCGAAGACGCCGGGCAGCCGCACGGTCACGTTGGCCTCAACGATGTCGAGCTGGTTGCGGTCGTGGATGAGCTGGTCGAACACCCCAAGCGTGTGGACGATGCGGGCGTCCGAGCCGTACATCAACTGCAGCTTGAAGCCGATGTCCGGGCTGGTTGCCTTGGGGTCCACGGTCCGGCTGAGGGTCGCCAGAAGCTGGTTCAGCACCGGGCGGTTCGAGTTGTCGTCGAACAGCCGGCCGAAGTTGCGGCGGTTGTCGGGGCCGGCCGGGTTGACCGTGATGCCGGCGTCGCCCTGGAAGTCCAGCTTGATGCTGCTGGCCCATTCCTTGAAGTTGGCCGGGGCTACGTAGGGCTTGTCGTCCGGGGCCACGGATGGGTTGCCCGGCATCAGGGTCTGCTCTGGCGGGCTCGCCTGTGCATGGGCGCTGTCGCACAACGCGGTGCTTGCCAGCAGCATCGCTGCTGCGGTGTTGAACAAAGGGCGTGCAGCCCGGCGGACAGGGATGAGGTTATTTTGCATGTTGGATGTCTTGCACAAGCCGTACCGTTCTGGATATGTGATTCATCGTAAAAACGCTAGGCTCGCCCTTCGCCGAAGCGCCGCGTGATCGGGCAAATGGTGCCGCTTTCCTGCGCGTCGGCGCACCCGGCCGAGCCGGATGCGCCCCGCGGGCTAGACGGAGTAGTACATCTCGAACTCGACGGGATGCGGCGTATGCTCGAAGCGGTATACCTCGTTCCACTTCAGCTCGATGTAGCTGCTGATCTGGTCGGCGCTGAACACGTCGCCCGCCAGCAGGAACTCGTGGTCTGCTTCCAGCGCGCCCAAGGCTTCGCGCAGGCTGCCGCACACGGTGGGGATGCCCTTCAGTTCCTCCGGCGGCAGGTCGTAAAGGTCCTTGTCCATGGGATCGCCGGGGTGGATCTTGTTCTTGATCCCGTCCAGCCCGGCCATCAGCAGCGCGGAGAACGCGAGGTACGGGTTCGCCGAAGCGTCGGGGAACCGGATTTCGACCCGCTTGGCCTTGGGGCTGGTCGTGTAGGGGATGCGGCAGGACGCCGAGCGGTTGCGGGCGGAGTAGGCCAGCAGCACCGGCGCCTCGAACCCGGGGATCAGCCGCTTGTAGCTGTTGGTGCTCGGGTTGGTGAAGGCGTTGCAAGCCTTGGCGTGCTTGATGATGCCACCGATGAAGTAAAGGCAGGTTTCCGACAGGTCGGCGTAGCCGTTGCCGGCAAACATCGGCTTGCCGTCCTTCCAGATGCTCTGGTGCGTGTGCATCCCCGAGCCGTTGTCGCCGTAGATCGGCTTCGGCATGAATGTCGCCGTCTTGCCGTAGCTGTGGGCGACGTTGTGGACGCAGTATTTGTAGATCTGCATCTGGTCGGCCATCATCAGCAGCGTGCCGAACTTGGTGCCGAGTTCGTGCTGGCTTTGCGCGACCTCATGGTGGTGCTTCTCGATGGGCAGGCCCATCTCGCCCATGCTCGACAGCATCTCGGCCCGCAGGTCGCTTTCGCTATCGACCGGCGGCACGGGGAAGTAGCCGCCCTTGACGGTGGGCCGGTGTCCCATGTTGCCTTCGGGGTAGTCCTTGAGGTTGGCGCCTGGCCCCTCAACGCTGTCGATGGCGACGCTGCTGGAATTGGGGCCGACGCCGAAGCGCACGCTGTCGAAGATGAAGAACTCGGCTTCTGCGCCCACCATCACCGTGTCGCCGACGCCGCTGCTTTCCACGTAGGCCTGCGCCTTCTTGGCCGTGCTGCGCGGGTCGCGGGCGTAGGGCTGCCCGGTGCTCGGCTCGTAGATGTCGCAGAACAGGATCATGCTCGGCTTGGCGGCGAAGGGGTCCATGACCGCCGTGGCCGGGTCGGGCATCAGGATCATGTCGCTTTCGTTGATCGCCTTCCAGCCGGCGATCGAGCTGCCGTCGAACATGATGCCGTCGCGGAACGCATCCTCGTCGATGGTCGAAACGTGCTGCGCCGTGTGCTGCCACTTGCCGCGCGGGTCGGTGAACCGCAGGTCCACGTACTCCACGGAGTTCTCGCGCATCATCTCCATGACGTGGGCGATGCTGCCGGGGGCCGGGCCGCTTCCGGCGCCGGTTTCGTTGGGCTCCATTGCCATCCTGGTTCTCTGTCCTTTTTGCTTGCAGGCCGCCCGACGCGGCCTCCATCCTCGTTCGTTTTAGCCATTCGATGCGCTTGCGGAAAGCAGGGTGCTTCCGTGGAAGCGGGGCGCTTCCGAGGGGGCGGGGTCTAAATTGCGTCGTCGCCGCGCTCGCCGGTGCGGATGCGGATGACCTCCTCGATCTGGCTCACGAAGATCTTGCCGTCGCCGATCCGGCCGGTGCGCGCGGCGGTGACGATGGCCTCCACGGCCCGCTCCACGACTGCATCGTCGCAAACGACCTCGATCTTCACCTTGGGGAGGAAGTCCACGACGTACTCGGCACCGCGATACAGTTCCGTGTGGCCTTTCTGCCGGCCGAACCCCTTGGCCTCCACCACCGTGATCCCTTGCAGCCCTACCTCGTGCAGCGCCTCCTTCACTTCGTCCAGCTTGAACGGCTTGATCACCGCTTCGATCTTCTTCATGCGTGCCGCGCCGGGCGGTAAACCCCGCGTCCTCCCTTGCTGCGTAGGCCGCCCATGGGGGGACGGCGCCGGAGGTTTGCACGCGGCGTGCCAGCCGGCAATGCGCGGCGCCGGGGACGCGGCGCGGCGGCGCATGGTGCCGCAAGGAGGCACGCCACGGCATGGCTGCCCAACCTATAGGCAAGTTGAAGCCGCGGCCGATTGGACCCATACTCGAAACCCGTCCTGCCCCGGAGGCTCGATCCTTGAAGCCCGTGAACCAGTTGCTGTCCGCCACCGGAACAACCGTGTTCACCGTGATGTCCGCCCTTGCGGCGCAGCACGGGGCAATCAACCTCGGCCAGGGCTTCCCGGACACCGACGGCCCGGCGGAGGTCATTCAGGCCGCGGCGGACGCGCTGCGGGACGGGCGCAACCAGTATCCGCCGCTGACCGGCGTGCCGGAACTGCGCGCGGCCGTCGCCCGCGCCAACGAGCGGTTCTACGGCCTCTCCATTGACGCAACAACGGAGGTCGTCGTCACCTCCGGCGCCACGGAGGCGATCACTGCCAGCCTGATGGCCCTGCTCAACCCGGGCGACGAGGTGGTGCTGATCGAGCCGTTGTACGACACCTACCTGCCCGTGGTCCGTATGCTCGGCGCCGTGCCGCGCCTGGTGCGCCTTTTGCCGCCGCGGTGGGAGCTGCCGCGGGCCGAGCTGGCCGCGGCCTTTGGCCCCAAGACCAAGGCGATCCTGCTCAACACGCCGATGAACCCTTGCGGCAAGCTGTTCACCGCGGCCGAACTCGCCTTCATCGCCGACCTCCTGGTCAAGCACGACGCCTTTGCCGTGTGCGACGAGGTCTACGAGCACCTGACCTATGACGGCTGGCGGCACATCCCGCTGATGACGCTGCCGGGCCTGCGCGACCGCTGCCTACGGATCGGCAGCGGCGGCAAGACGTTCAGCCTGACGGGCTGGAAGGTCGGCTACGTGTCCGGCCCGGCCGCGCTGTGCGCCGTCGTCGCCAAGGCGCACCAGAATCTGACCTTCACCACGCCGCCCAACCTGCAGCGCGCGGTGGCGGTGGGGCTGGGGCTGGACGATGCGTATTTCGCCGGGCTGGCCTCGGGCCTGGCTGCGAAGCGGGACCGGCTGTCGGCGGGCCTTTCCGGCATCGGCTTCGGCGTGCTGCCGGCGATGGGCAGCTATTTCGTCACGGTTGATTTCAGCCCGTTGGGCTTCCCCGGGGACGACGTGGCGTTCTGCCGGCACATCACCGAGCAGGCCGGCGTCACGGCCATCCCGGTGTCCGCCTTCTACGAGCGGGACGCGCCCGGCCATTACGCCCGCTTCGCCTTCTGCAAGCAGGATGCGCTGCTGGACGAGGCGGTGGCCCGCCTCCGGCGGCATTTCCGGGGGCAGAACGGCACAGCCCGGTTGACGGCAGCGGGCTGAACGCCGTAAACCGCGCGCCTGCTGTGTGGCGGACGTAGCTCAGTTGGTAGAGCGCCAGGTTGTGGTCTTGGATGTCGCGGGTTCGAGACCCGTCGTTCGCCCCAGCAGTTCCCCCAATCCCACGCCCACCCCGTAGTGCACCGCGGCACGCCGTGTGCTTCACTTCCGATACGTAATCCGGAAGGGGTAGGCATGAAGCGTGTTGTTGTTGCCGTCGTCGCCGTGCTGCTATGGGCCGCTCCGCCCGCCCGCGCCGCAGAGGACGTCGTGATCGGCGCGATCTACCCGTTGACCGGCAACGCGGCGCAGATCGGCGCCGACGCCCGCGCCGCCATCGACACGACCCTTGAGATCGTCAACGGCGCGCACGACCCGCTGCCGATGCTGATGGGCGGTGGCGGCGGGCTGGACCGCCTGGGCGGCGCCAAGCTGCGCGTCGTTTATGCCGACCACCAGAACGACCCGCAAAAGGCCCGGGCGGAGGCCGAGCGGCTGATCACCCAGGACCACGTGGTGGCGCTGGTCGGCAGCTACACCAGCGCCACCGCCGCGACCATCAGCCAGGTGGCGGAGCGTTACGAGGTGCCGTACCTGTCGATGGACAACTCGTCGCCCAGCCTCAACAAGCGCGGCCTCAAGTGGTTCTTCCGCACCAGCCCGCACGACGAGATGTTCACGCAGGCGATGTTCGACTTCTTTGCGGAGGTCGGGCGCAAAACCGGGCGGCCCGCGAAAACCGTGGCGCTGTTCTACGAGGACAGCATTTTCGGCGCCGACAGCAGCGCCGTGCAGCGCAAGCTCGCGGCCACGGCCAAGATGACGGTTGCGGCGGACATCAAGTATCGCGCGAACTCGCCGTCGCTGTCCGCGGAAGCGCAGCGCCTCCGCGCGGCGAACGCCGACGTGCTGATGCCATCCAGCTACACGTCGGACGCCATCCAGATCATGCGCAGCCTGTCCGAGCTTGGCTATAAGCCCCATGCGGTGATGGCCCAGGCGGCGGGGTTCCAGGAGCAGGCGTTTCTCCTCGCCGCCGGGCCGCTGGCGGAGGGCATCTTCAGCCGGTCGAGCTTCGCCGGCGACGCCGTGGCCTCCCGTCCGGCCATCGCGCCGGTGATGGCGCTGTTCCGGGCGCGGGCCAACAAGGACCTGAACGACAACACGTCGCGCCAGGTCGTCGCGATGCAGATCCTGGCGGACGCGATCAACCGGGCCGGGTCGGTGAAACCCGAGGACATCCGCCGCGCCCTGGTCGCGACGAACGTGCCCGGCGAGCAGACGATCATGCCGTGGAAAGGCGTGCGCTTCGACGAGACCGGGCAGAACCAGGACGCGACGCCGGTGATCCAGCAGGTCCGTGGCGGCACCTACCATACGGTGTTCCCCGAAGCCGTCGCCGTGCAAGAGCCGGAGTGGAACGTCGGCAAGTGATAAGGCGCGAGTAAATCCAGGGATGACAACCGACGCGTGTGATGCGATCTTCGCACCATGCCGTCCGACACCGTCAAGACGTCCGAGTTCTGGACCGCCTGCCTGAAAGAGCGGCAAGCGCCGGGCCGGGCGGCTTGGATGTATGCCATCGACCATCCGCGGCTGCGGGCCGGGCTGTATCACACATACTTGGGCGGCCTCGACCCGTTTTCCTGGATGCGGGCGCGCATGGCGGCGCCGGCCCGGTTTGCCCTGGAGATCGGCTGCGGCGGCGGGGACCTGGCCTTCGGGCTGATCGAGGCAGGCACCTGCGAGCGAATCGATGCCTTCGACATCGCCGAAGGCGCGATCACGGCGGCGCAGGCCCGGGTGCGCGAGTCGGGAGTGCGCGGGCTGCGGTTCCATTTGCTGGACGGCAATCGTTGGGTGATGGCACGCAACCAGTACGACTTCGTGTATGCGAGCCACGCCCTTCATCACATCGAAAACCTGGAGCACCTGTTCGCCCAAGTCGCCGAAACGCTGCAGCCCGGCGGCGTCTTGTTCGCCAGCGATTACGTCGGCCCGTCCCAGATGCAGTATGCGGACGCGCACCTCGCCGTCATGAACGCCGCCCTGGCCACGCTGCCGGAGGCGAAGCGGCTCGACCGCTTCGGCGTGCTGAAAACCGCCATCGCGCGCCGCCCGGTCGAACTCTACTTGCAGCACGACCCGAGCGAGGCGGTGCGGTCGGCCGAGATCATCCCGGTGATGCGCCGGTTCTTCGACGTGGAGGTGGTGCCGATGGGCATGAGCCTGTCCTTCGAGGTGCTGCTCGATATCATGCACAACTTCGACCCCGACGACGACGGCGACAACGCGTTGATCGACGGGATCATGCGCCTCGAACAGGAAGCGGAGCGGAGCGGGGAAGCGGAGCCGCTGTTCGCCTGCTTGGTCGCGCGGCACAAAGCGGCCCCGCCCGCCAAGCCGGCCCTGGCAGCGGTCCCGCCGCTCGACCTCGATGCGTTCCGCGGGATCGAGGGCTGGATGGCGGACGAGGCGGCCGACCTCACCAGCCGGCTGTTCCATTGGCAGCGTTCGATGCGGGCAGTGACGGGCGTGCTGGAACTCGGCGTGTTCAAGGGGCGGTATCTCAGCCTGCTGGCGAGCCTGGCGCAGGGCACCGGCGCGCCGGTCGTCGGCGTCGATGCCTTCACCTCGCGCGTCGGCGAGCAGCTTCCACAGGCGGACCGGGACTACGCCCGCGATGCCGCGCTGGCGACGGTCATGGCGCTGGCGCCCGGCTCGGCGCCGCCAACGCTGATCGTCGCCTTCACCGCCGATGTGGAGGTCGGCACGCTGCGGGACCTCAGCCCGCGCGGCTACAGCTTCATCAGCGTGGACGCCGGGCACCTGGCGGCGGACCTGGCGCTCGTCGAGCCGTTGATGGCGGAGCACACGGTCATCGCCGCCGCCGACGTGTTCAACCCGCAAACGCCCGGGGTGATGGAGGGCTTGTGCCGGCACTTCGCCGCCCACCCCCGCACGGTGCTGGCGCCGTTCGCTTGGGCCGGCAACAAGCTGTTCCTGTGCCATTGGGAAGCGCACGCGACGCTTCTGGCCTTTGTCCACGGCCTGCTCGACGATCCGGACGCGCCGCCCTACATCGCGAAGTCCTGTGTGGTGCGGGCGCACAACCAGCGGCTGGGCTTCGCGCCCGCGCTGTTCGGATACGAGGTCTTCGCGTTTGAATGGGCGTGAACCCGGCGCCGCTCATCATGCAAACCGAGGCTTGGGCCATCGACCCCGCAAGGTTCGCGGGCATGTTGGCCTGGTTGGATTGAACGTCGGAGTTACACGGGCAGCATTATTGATCGGCCCGCGTGCGGTTAGTGATGGTCACCCATCCTACGTGACCCATACCGTAGGATGGGTGACCATCGGCGGACGACGATCATTTAACCTGTATTAGCCCCGGGGCAGCAGTTGCTCCGCCAGCGTCGCCCAATACGACGCGCCGACCGGCAGGATTGCGTCGTTGAAGTCGTATTTCGGGTGGTGCACCATCGCGTCCCCGGCGCCCCGGCCTGCGCCCAGCATGATGTAGGCGCCCTGCTTTGCGTTCAGCATGAAGCTGAAGTCCTCGCCGCCCATGGTGGGCCGTTCCATGTGCTCGACGGCGGCGGCGCCCCCCACGGACTCGGCCGCGTGCCGGGCCAGCGCCATCGCGGCCGGGTCGTTCACAGTGGCGGGGTAGGTGCGGTCGAAGACGACCTCCGCTTCCGCGCCGAAGCCCTCGGCGATGCTGGCGGCCAAACGGCGCAGCCGGGTTTCCAGCACGTCGCCCACCGCCGGGTCGAACCAGCGGGCGGTGCCGAGCATGTGGACCGTCTCGGGAATGACGTTGTAGATGTGGCCGCCCTGGATGCTGCCGATGGTGACCACGCCGGACTGCGCCGGCTCCACATTGCGGGCGACGATGCTTTGCAGCGCCTGCACAATGGCGGCGCTGACCACGATGGGGTCGATGCCGGTATGCGGCTGGGCGCCGTGGGCGCCGCGGCCCGTGACCGTGATCTCGATGTTGGCCACCGCGGCCATGATCGGGCCGTCCCGCCATTGGAACACGCCGGCCGGCACGGCGGGCCAGTTGTGCAGGCCGTATACCTGCTGCATCGGGAACTGCTCGAACAAGCCCTGATCGACCATCATCCGCCCGCCGCCCTTGTTCTCTTCGGCGGGCTGGAAGATGATATACACGATGCCGGCGAAGTTGCGGGTTTCCGCCAGGTAGCGCGCCGCCCCCAGCAGCATGGCCGTGTGCCCGTCATGGCCGCAGGCGTGCATCACGCCGGGCGTTTGGCTGGCCCACTCGACGCCGGTTTCCTCGTGGATCGGCAGCGCGTCCATGTCGGCGCGCAGCCCGATGGCTCCGGGAGCGCCCTCCGGCGCCGGGTGCGCGCCGCGGATCACCCCGACCACGCCGGTGCCGGCCAGCCCGGCGTGCACCTCGTCCACGCCGAAGCTGCGCAGGTGCTGCTGCACGGCGGCCGAGGTCCGGGTCTCCTGCAACGCAAGCTCAGGATGGCGGTGCAGGTCGCGGCGCCACGCCGTCATGTCGGCGTGGAACTCGGCGATGCGGTTGATCACGGGCATACACAGGATCCTTCAAAGGTCATGGCGAGGCCGGCGGGTAGCGAGACGGGGTTGATCCCCAGGATGCGCCGCATCGCGTCGATGGGAAATGCCTTGTCTTCGGTCAGCCGGCGCACCTCGTCGCCCCGGATGCGCGGCAGGCCGGGCAGGGCGGTCAGCGGCGAGAGCGCGTGGAGCAGGGTGGCGGGCACCGGCACGGTCCGGGGCGCGCGCAGCCCGGCGGCTTCCGCGACGGCGCGGACGAACGCCTTGTAGGCCACGGCGTCCGGCCCGGCGATCACCAGGCTGTGCGGCCCGTCCCAGGCCACGTCCAGCGCGGCGCGCAGGCAGCGGGTCACGTCGGATTGGTGGATGGGCTGGACCAGCGCCCGCCCGCCGCCGGGCAGCGGCACGAGGGGCAGGCGGCGCAGCAGGGCGGCGAGGCGCTGCACGTTGTCCTCGCCCGCTGCGCCGTAGATCATGGTGGGGTGCAGCAGCGCGCCGGGTCGCCCGGAGGCGAGGAACGCCGCTTCTCCCGCCAGCACGCCGCCGCCGTGCGCGTCCGGCCAGCGGGTGAACTTGCGGGTGCTGCCGAGAAAGACGAAGCGCGTCGCCACGGGGGCAGCGGCCAGGACCGCGGGGATGTGCCGGGCGTGAGCGCAGGACACGACCCGCGCCGCCGCCGCCAGCGCCGGGCGCAGGCTATCGTCCGTGAGGTCGGCGGCCACGGGCGCGCCCGGCAACCCGGTTGCTGCCCAGCGCGCGGCGCTGCGCACGACCGGCACGTAAGGCACGGCGTCGGCCAGCAGCGAGCGGCACAGCGCCGCGCCGGAGCGGCCGCTGGCGCCGATGACATGGATGCGGTCCATCGCGGCACCCTATCCCCCGAACCTCGCCTAGCCTGTGGTATGGCCATACCACATAGCTAAATGCTTGACCCCGCATGGGTTTCAGAGCATATGCGCCGCTCTGATCCAGTTGGGATATCTACCATGAAGACGACCCTTTCGCTCAAGCCCGCCGAGGTGAGCAAGGGCTGGACCCTGATCGACGCCGACGGCCTCGTGCTCGGACGGCTGGCCGCGATCATCGCCCAGCGCCTGCGCGGCAAGCACAAGGCGCAGTTCACCCCGCACGTCGATTGCGGCGACAACATCGTCGTGGTCAACGCCGAGAAGGTGCGCGTCACCGGCAAAAAGGCCGACCAGAGCATCTTCTACTATCACACGGGCTTTCCCGGCGGCATCAAGGGCCGCAGCGTCCGCCAGCGCCTGGAAAGCAAGCACCCGCAGCGCGTGATCGAAAAAGCGGTCGAGCGCATGATCACCCGCGGTCCGCTGCAGCGCCAGCAGATGCGGCACCTGCACGTCTACGCCGGCGCCGCCCACCCGCATGACGGGCAGCAGCCGAAGCCGCTGGACGTTGCCGCCCTGAACACCAAGAACAAGAGGGCCTGACGATGTCCGACACAGACACCCAAGACGCGCCGACCCGCACGCTGGCGGACCTCAAGAACCTCGCGGTCGCCACGGCGGTCGAGACCAGCGACGCGCCGAAGCGGGAAACCAAGCGCGACGCGCTGGGCCGCAGCTACGCGACGGGCCGCCGCAAGAACGCCATCGCCCGCGTGTGGATCAAGCCCGGCAAGGGCGAGATCAACGTGAACGGCAAGCGCGTGGGCCAGTACTTCGCCCGTCCGGTGCTGCGCATGTTGATCACCCAGCCCTTCCTGGTCACCGACCGCTACAACCAGTTCGACGTGTTCTGCACCTGCACCGGCGGCGGCCTGTCCGGCCAGGCAGGCGCGGTGCGCCACGGCATCAGCCGGGCGCTGACCCACTACGAGCCGGATTTGCGCGGCGTGCTGAAGCTCGCGGGCTTCCTGACCCGCGACAGCCGCGTGGTGGAGCGCAAGAAGTACGGCCGGGCCAAGGCCCGACGCAGCTTCCAGTTCAGCAAGCGGTAGCCGCACACCCGGCGCGAGTCACGAAGGGGGCGGTCCGCATCGGGCCGCCCCTTTTGCGTTTCGGCCCCATGCGCCCCGGCCCCAGGCAGCACAGCATACACAGGAGGTCCGCCATGCCCACCACCACGCCGCCCGCCGCCGTGTTCATCGATGGGGAGGCCGGCACGACGGGCCTGGGCATCCGCGACCGCCTGGCCGCGGTGCCGGGCGTGACCCTGCGCAGCATCGACCCCGCATACCGCAAGGATCCCGAGGCGCGTCGCGAACTGATGGCGTCGGTGGACCTGGTTGTCCTGTGCCTGCCGGACGCGGCGGCGCGGGAAAGCAACGCCCTGGCCGACAGCTTGGGAGACCGCGCGCCGAGGCTGCTGGACGCCAGCACCGCGCATCGCTGCGACCCCGGCTGGGCCTACGGCTTTCCCGAACTGTCGCCGGAGCAGCCGGCGCGGATCGCAGGCGCCAAGCGGGTCGCCAACCCCGGCTGCTACCCGACCGGCGCCATTGCGCTGCTGCGCCCGCTGGTGGATGCCGGGCTGGTGCCGCGCGACCATCCCTTGTCGGTCAACGCGGTCAGCGGCTACTCCGGCGGCGGGCGCACCATGATCGAGGCGCACGAGGCGCAGGGCGGCCCGGCCTTCGAGCTGTATGCCCTGGGCCTGCAGCACAAGCACGTGCCCGAGCTGCAGCTCCATGCCCGGCTGACCCGGCGCCCGATCTTCGTGCCCTCCGTCGTGCACGCGCGGCAGGGGATGCTGGTGTCGGTGCCGCTGCACCTGGACACGCTGCCGGGCCGTCCGCGCTTGGGCGACCTGCACGACGCCCTTGCCGCCCGCTACGGCGACAGCCCCTCCGTGCGCGTCCTGCCGCCGGAGCAGACGGGCACGTTGGAGGCAACGGCGCTGAACGACACGGACACCATGGAGCTTCGGGTGTTCGGCGACCGGGACGGCCAGGCGGTGCTGGTCGCCCGGCTGGACAACCTGGGGAAGGGCGCGTCCGGCGCCGCGGTGCAGAACCTGCGCCTCATGCTGGGCCTCGATCAGACGGCGGCGCAGGAGATGGCCGATGCCGGCTGACCGCATGGGGCCGCTGTTCGCGTGGGAGGGCGTCGTCCCCACGATTGCTAGGGACGCCTGGGTGGCGCCGACCGCATCCGTAATTGGCGATGTCCGGCTGGGCGCGGGCAGCAGCGTGTGGTTCGGCTGCGTGCTGCGCGGCGACACCAACCACATCACGGTGGGCGCAGGCAGCAACATCCAGGACGGCACGGTGGTGCACGTGAACGCCGGCGAGGAATGGGCCTGCGTGATCGGCGACGACGTGACGATTGGCCACGCGGCGATTGTCCATGCGTGCCGGCTGCACCGCCGCGCCTTTGTCGGCATGGGCGCCACCGTGCTGGACGGCGCGGTGATCGAGGAGGGCGGCATGTTGGCCGCCGGCGCCCTGCTCACGCCGGGCAAGCGGATCGGGCGGCAGGAGCTTTGGGCCGGCGTCCCCGCGCGCAAGCTGCGCGACATGCCGGACGAGGAGCGGGCCGGCTTGGACCAGATCGCCGTGCACTACGTGGAACGGGCCGCGCGCTTCCGCGTCGGGCTTCGCGCCGCGTCGTGAGCCACCATATCTGGTGGATGTCGCGAGCCGCCACGAACAGCGGCCGACGAACGGGGACGACCGATGCGAAAGCTGTTATTTGCCGTGACGTGCCTTTTGCCGGTGGCCTGCGCGGGCGGATCGCAGCCGGTGGTGCCCGACACGGCGCGGCTGGCGCCGGGGGCGCTGGGCAGCGGCTTCGATCCGGACGTGACCGCGGTGAACCTGGCGCGCTGGGCCTTCGCGAGTAGCGGGCGCACCCGCGGGCTGCCTATCGAGGGCGCGCGGGCGGCGGCGTCGATGGACTACATTGCTGGCCAACTCTACACCAGCCCGCGCTGGGCCAACATCGACGCGCTGACCAAGGAGCAACTGCTGCAAGGGCGGCAAGAGGTCCGGGCGGCGCTCGGCGTGGTGCCGGGCACGTCGTCGCAGGCGGTGGTGGATCACCTGACAACCGCGGCCAACGCGCTGGCCGGCGGCAACCAGGCTTCCGCCGTTGCCCAACTGGGCAGCCCGGTGTTCCAGGAACCGGGCGAGCAGGTGCTGCAGCGCCTAGCGAACCTGCCCTACATGCGAATGGCGAACGTTTCGACGACGCGGGCGGGCAACGAGCTTTTTCAAAACGGAAGCGGTGACATGTTCTGGTGAGGCAAGGGGCTGCCCGACGCGCGGGCAGCCCCGGCCGAGAGGTCCAGGCTTCAGCGTATGGCGCGGAGCACCGAACGGTCCTCGCCGGCCAGCGACCGGTAGATGGCCAGGTAGTCCTCGGCCATGCGCCGGGCGGTGAAGCGGGCCTCGAACCGCTGGCGGACGGTGGCGCGCGACAGCTTGGACAGGCGGTCCACGGCCGACATCGCGCCCCGCTCGTCCTCGACGATGAAGCCGCTCACGCCGTCCTCGATGACCTCGGGGACGGAGCCGCGGTTGAAGGCGATGACCGGCGTGCCACAGGCCATGGCCTCGATCATCACCAGCCCGAACGGCTCGGGCCAGTCGATTGGCATCAGCAGCGCCTTGGCCCCGCTGAGGAATGCCGGCTTCTGGGCATCATTGATCTCGCCGATCATCTCCACGCCGCCGCCCGCGAGCATCGGGCGGATCACCTCGTCGAAGTAAGCCTGGTCAACCCGGTCCACCTTGGCGGCGATCTTGAGCGGGATGCCGCAAGCCCGGGCGATGCGGATGGCGCGGTCCGGACCCTTTTCCGGCGCGATCCGGCCCAGGAACGCCAGGTAATCCTTCGGACCCGGCTGAGGGGTCAGCAGGTTCTCCGGCAAACCGTGCAGCACCGTGCCGGCATAGCGGGCCTGCGGCAACGGGCGGCGCTGCGCGTCGCTGATGGAGACAACGGGCGCGTCATGGAACAGGTTGAACAACGGCCCCCATTCCGGCAGGTCCAGCCGCCCGTGCATGGTGGTGACATACGGGGTCCGCTGGCGGCTGAACAGGCTGAACGACCAATAGTCCAGGTGGAAGTGCAGCACGTCGAACTCGTCCGCCCGGCGGCGCACGGCTTCCATCATCAGCATCTGCGGCGCAATCGCGTCGCGGATCGTCGGGTCCAGGCGCAGGGCGCGCGGCCAAACCGCTTCCAGCTTCGCCGAGGTCACGGAGTCGCCGCTCGCAAACAACGTCACGTCATGGCCCTGCGCGACCAGCTCCTCGGTCAGGAACGAGACGACACGTTCTGTCCCGCCATACAACTTAGGGGGAACCGCCTCGTGCAGGGGCGCGATTTGCGCGATACGCATGGTCAGGCTTCTCCTCACATTCACGCAGTCTGAATAGTCGTCAAAAACGGCATTTGTTTGGCGACGTACCGAGGTTGCGCCATTCATGCTGCATTGCAACGCAAACGTGAACACCTGGGCTGCGCCTCGCCGGGGCACTGGTCCGGGCGGGCGATGGCCGGGCGGGAGGGAAGCGTGCCGGGGAGCGTAGGGAACGATGCCCAATGCGTCGGGCGGTCAGGCTCAATCGTCAGGGCCAGCCTGGAGCTATGCCCCCGCAAAGGCGTGGAGGATGTTGGCGAAGGTTTGAAAACCGGTGCGGGGACGCAAGCCGCCAGCGCCGCTGCGCGAAGCCCGTGGGATCAGGAAGCTACGCTGGTCCGCAACGTGAACCGCGGCCGACGAGCTATGGCCCGGGCCGCGGTGCGGTGGAACGGTGCCGGCGAAGGGAAGGCTAGAAGCCTTCGCGTTCCAGCCGCTTGCGCTCCATCTTACGGGCGCGGCGCACCGCCTCCGCAGCCTCGCGCGCCCGGCGCTCCGACGGCTTCTCGTAATGACGCCGAAGCTTCATCTCGCGGAACACGCCCTCGCGCTGCATTTTCTTTTTCAGCGCCTTGAGCGCCTGATCGACATTGTTGTCACGAACGAGAACCTGCACTTGGCCGCTTTCTCCTTATTGCCCGGGACACGCCGGGGCCTGAAACATGGTATGGGTCCGGCTCCGGACCACGGAAACGCGGCTATAGCACCGTCTCGCCGGCTCGCCAAAGCCTTTCGCCACCCCATTTGCAGCGAGGCTGCTGAACTGCTGAGGACGCCATGGCCATCCTGAAAATCGCGCGCATGGGCCATCCGGTCCTGCTGACCCCGGCCGCTCCGGTGGCTGACCCCGGGGCGCCCGAAATCCGCCGCCTGGTCGCCGACATGATCGAGACCATGGAGGATGCGCAAGGCGCCGGGCTGGCCGCGCCCCAGGTGCACGTTCCCTTGCGGTTGTTCGTGTTCCGCGTGCCGCCCGGCCGCACGCAGCAGGCCGAAGGCGATGGCGAGATGGGCAACACCGTGGTGATCAACCCGGTGGTCGAGGCGCTCGGCGAGGAGATGGTGCTCCGCTGGGAAGGGTGCCTCTCGATCCCGGGCCTGCGCGCCGCCGTGCCGCGCCATGTCCGGGTGCGCTACCGCGGGGTGGACTTGGATGGGCAGCCGGTCGGCGCGGACGCCAGCGGCTTCCATGCCGGGGTTGTTCAGCACGAGAACGACCACCTGGACGGCATCCTGTATCCGATGCGCATGACCGACTTCCGCTTGTTTGGCTTCAACGAGGAACTGGCCCGCGCCAGCGCGCCCCAGCCGAGGACCTGAGATCCATGTTTCAACCGCCTGAACGCAGCCCCGAGCGCGATGCTGCCATCGAGGCGCTGCTGCCCAACGTGCCGTTCGACGGCTGGACGCCCGCCGCGCTGCGCGCCGCCGCCGGGCCGGATGCGGACCTGCTGTTCCCCGGCGGCACGACCGATATGATTGAGGCGTATTGCGACCTCGGCGACCGCTGGATGGAGGAGGGCGCCGCCGCGGCCGACCTGTCGGGCCTGGGCGTGTCCAAGCGGGTGCGGGCGATCATCGCGCTGCGCTTGGAGCAGAACCGGCCTTATAAGGACGCGGTGCGCCGCGCGCTGGCGGTGTTGGCTTTGCCGGGCAAGGCCGGGGTCGCGCTGCGCTGCACGGCGCGGACGGTGGACACCATCTGGCACGCGGCGGGGGACGGCTCGGTCGATTTCAGTTGGTATACCAAGCGCGCCATCCTGGCCGGGGTGTATGGTTCGACCCTGCTATATTGGCTGGGCGACGGCAGCGACGACGATGCGCCGACGCTTGCCTTCCTGGATCGGCGGCTGGCGGGGGTTGGGCGGATCGGCGGGATGCGGCGCCGGCTGGGCGCGGCGATGCGGGGCGCGCCGCCGGTCGCGACCTGAGCAAGCAGGGCGGTTTGCCCCAGCCTAGAAGACGACGGCGGCGCTTGAGCCGTCGGGTCCGCGTTCCTATTTTATCGGTGCAAGCACTTGCGGTGGCTGCCTTTTGAGGGGCCACCCCGTGCCCGTTGCCTGATTTATAGGAACGTGGAATGGACATTGAAAAACTGACCGAACGGTCCCGCGGCTTTCTGCAAGCAGCGCAGACTATCGCGATTCGCGAGTTCAACCAACGGCTGACCCCGGAGCACCTGCTGAAGGCGCTGCTGGATGACGAGCAAGGCGCTGCCGCCGGGCTGATCCAGGCTGCCGGGGGTGATGCCGCCGCCGTCAAGCGGGCGGTGGATGCCGAGGTGGGGCGCATCCCCAAGGTGCAAGGCTCCGGCGCAGGCCAGCCGCAGGCCACGCCCGACCTGGTTCGCGTGCTGGACGGCGCGCAACAGGCCGCGAGCAAGGTGGGGGATGAGTACGTCGCGCAGGACCGGCTGCTGCTGGCGCTGGCCGCAAGCGATACGCCGGCGGCCCGGGCGCTGCGCGCCGGCGGGGCCACGCCGCAGGCTTTGGAGCGGGCGGTGGCCGACATACGCAAAGGGCGCAAGGTGGACAGCGCCAATGCCGAGGCCGGGTTCGAGGCGCTGAAGAAGTATGCGCGCGACGTGACGGCCTTGGCGCGCGACGGCAAGCTCGACCCGGTGATCGGCCGCGACGAGGAAATCCGCCGCACCATCCAGATCCTGGCCCGGCGCACCAAAAACAACCCCGTGCTGATCGGCGAACCCGGCGTCGGCAAGACTGCCATCGTCGAGGGCTTGGCGCTGCGCATCGTCAATGGCGACGTGCCGGAGTCGCTGCGCAACAAGCGGGTGATGGCGCTGGACCTGGGCGCACTGGTCGCCGGCGCCAAGTTCCGCGGCGAGTTCGAGGAGCGGCTGAAGGCGGTGCTCAAGGAGATCGAGTCCGCCGAGGGCGAGATCGTGCTGTTCATCGACGAGATGCACACCCTGGTCGGCGCTGGCAAGGCGGACGGCGCGATGGACGCGAGCAACCTGCTGAAGCCCGAGCTGGCGCGCGGCGCGCTGCACTGCGTGGGCGCCACGACGCTCGACGAGTATCGCAAGTACATCGAGAAGGACGCGGCGTTGGCCCGGCGCTTCCAATCGGTGTTCGTGGGCGAGCCGAGCGTGGAGGACACCATCAGCATCCTGCGCGGCATCAAGGACAAGTACGAGCTGCACCATGGCGTGCGGATCACTGATAGCGCGCTGGTGGCGGCGGCGACGCTCAGCAACCGCTACATCAGCGACCGCTTCCTGCCGGACAAGGCGATTGACTTGATCGACGAGGCTGCGTCCCGCCTGCGCATGGCCGTGGACAGCAAGCCCGAGGCGTTGGACGAGCTTGACCGGCGGCTGATGCAGTTGCGGATCGAGCGTGAAGCGCTGCGCAAGGAGTCCGACGCCAACTCGCGCGAGCGGCTGGAGCGGTTGGAGAAGGAGATCGCTGACCTCGGCGAGAGGTCGGACGCGATGACGGCTGCTTGGGCCAGCGAGAAGAGCCGGGTGGCGGATGCGCAGAAACTTAAGGAGCAGTTGGACCAGGCGCGCGGCGAGATCGAGGCGGCCCAGCGCCGCGGCGACCTGGCGCGGGCCAGCGAACTGATCTACGGCACGGTGCCCGACCTGGAGCGCCGGATCGCCGGCGCCCATGACAGCGCAAGCCCGGCGGGCGGCCTGGTGAACGAGGCCGTGACGCCGGAGCAGGTCGCCGCCGTGGTGTCTCGTTGGACGGGCGTTCCGGTGGATCGGATGCTGGAAGGCGAGCGCGCCAAGCTGCTGCGCATGGAAGACGAGTTGCGCCGCCGGGTGGTGGGGCAAGAGGACGCGCTGCAGCACGTGGCGAACGCAGTGCGCCGGGCGCGGGCGGGTTTGCAGGACCCGAACCGGCCGATTGGCAGCTTCCTGTTCCTCGGCCCGACCGGCGTGGGCAAGACCGAACTGACCAAGGCGCTGGCGGCGTTCCTGTTCGATGATGACCGGGCGATGCTGCGGATCGACATGAGCGAGTTCATGGAGAAGCACTCGGTCAGCCGGCTGATTGGCGCGCCGCCGGGCTATGTCGGCTATGACGAGGGAGGTGTGTTGACGGAGGCGGTGCGGCGTCGTCCCTACCAGGTGATCCTGTTCGATGAGGTGGAGAAGGCGCACGAGGACATCTTCAACGTTTTGCTGCAGGTGCTCGACGACGGGCGGCTGACGGACGGGCAAGGGCGCACGGTGGATTTCCGCAACACCATTATCGTGCTGACCAGCAACCTGGGCAGCGACGTGCTGGCGGCGCAGGCGGAGGGCGAGATTTCGGAGATGGCGCAGGCTCAGGTCATGCGGGTGGTACGCGAGCACTTCCGGCCCGAGTTCCTGAACCGGCTGGACGAGATCGTGCTGTTCCGCCGCTTGCAGCGGAGCGACATGGCGGTGATCGTGGACATCCAGTTGGCCCGGCTGCGCGACATGCTGGCCGACCGCAAGATCGCGCTGCACCTCGACCAGCGGGCGACCGATTGGTTGGCGGAGGCGGGGTATGATCCGGTGTATGGCGCCCGGCCACTGAAGCGCGTCATCCAGCGCAGCTTGCAGAACCCGCTGGCGCAGAAGCTGCTGGAAGGGGCGATCCGCGACAACTCGACGGTCGATGTGTCGGCAACCCGGGATGGGCTGGTCCTGGACGAGCAAGTGCCTGCCGCTGCGTAGCGGAGGGGGCAAGCGGCTGTGTCGGGTCATGCCGGAGCGTTTGGCATGGCCCGCATAGCAGCTATGAAGAAGCCCGGATGAGCTGGGCGTTGGGTCGGCTTGCCCTGAAAGTGAGCTTTTTCAATGGCAAAGTCGATTTGACCCAATTCTGCCACGTCGTTGACATGGTGGGGTGCAGCGACTAGATAGCTCCTCACCGGACGCGGCGCGTTCGGTCCAGTTTTCGTCCTATTGGGCGTGTGTTCATTGATTTATAAATCTGTTTGTAATGTGGAAGGGATATGTTGG
>CAXSAZ010000038.1:0-34851 GCA_964235485.1 uncultured Acetobacteraceae bacterium
CTGTTCATCAACCGCACCCTGGTCCGCCGGGTGAAGCACGAAGCCCGGCTGCAGGACCAGGCAGACGTGATCGGCCTCCTGCTGCGGGACTTCGAAGCCAACAGCAGCCATTGGCTGTGGGAAACCGACAGCGAGCTGCGGCTCAAGAACGTGTCGCCCCGGTTTGCCGACATCGCGCAAACCCCGGCCGAGCTGCTGACCAACCGCTCGATCTTCGAGCTGCTGCGGGTGCAGACCCTGATGGCCGGGGTGGCGGTCCCGGGACCCGTGGTCCAGCAGCTCCAGGCGCGGTCGGCCTTTGCCAACCTCGTCGTGCCGGTCGATGTGGCGGGGCAGCCACGCTGGTGGTCGCTGACAGGTCGCCCGACTTTTGACCGGTTCAAGAACTTTGTCGGCTTCCGCGGGGTGGGCGCGGACGTGACGGAGGCGACCCAGGACGCGCGGCGCACGGCTTACCTCGCGTCCTACGACAGCCTGACCGGGCTGGCCAACCGCATCGTGTTCCAGCGCGCCCTGGAGGAAGCCTGCGCGGATGCGGAGGAAAGCCGGTCTGCCGTGCTCTACCTCGACCTCGACGGCTTCAAGCAGGTGAACGACACCCTGGGCCACGCGACCGGGGACGCCCTGCTGTTCGCGGTGGCCCAGCGCATCCGCAACTGCGTGCGGGAAGGCGACATGGCGGCCCGGCTGGGCGGCGACGAGTTCGCGATCCTGATGCAGGGGGCGTCCGAGCAGGCGGCGTCGCTGCTGGCGCAGCGCGTGCTCGAAGGCGTCAGCCATCCCGTGTTCCTGGAAGGGCACAAGGTCGAGGTCCGCGTCAGCATCGGCATCGCGCTGTCGGCGCCGGGCGTGCCGCCCGCGGCCTTGCTCGACAACGCCGACCGCGCCTTGTACCAGGCCAAGACCGGCGGCCGGGGCACCTACCGGCTGTTTTCCCGCAGCCCGGCGCATGAGCAGCACCAAGACAGCGGCTGACGGCGCCCGCGCGGTGGCCGCGGCCGGCGGGACATGCCAGGATCGCTCCCAAACAACCCATGGAGCGGCCCGCCATGAGCGACAGCACCGACAATCCCGCATCGAACGCGACGCCTGACCGCCGACCGCCGCCGGCGCCGTATTACCCGGTGCTCGCCGGGCAGCCGGCGCTGGTCACGGGCGCCAACTCGGGCATCGGCCGGGCGGTCGCCCTGGGCTTGGCCCGCGCCGGCGCGGATGTGGCGGTGAACTACGTCACCCACCCCGAATCGGCCGATGCCGTGGCGCATGAGATCGAGGCCATGGGCCGCCGCGCCGTCACGCTGCAAGCTGACGTCAGCAAGGAGGACGAGGTCGAGCGCATGTTCGCCGCCGCCACAGCACAGTTCGGCACGGTGCACATCTCGGTCAGCAACGCCGGGCTGCAGCGGGACTCCGCGTTCGACGAGATGACGCTTGAGCAATGGAACACCGTGATCGGCGTGAACCTGACCGGCCAGTTCCTGTGCTGCCGCGCCGCCGCGCGCGAGTTCAAGCGGCGCGGCGTCGTGCCCTCCGCGTCCGCTGCGGCAGGCAAGATGATCTGCATGAGTTCCGTGCACCAGCAGATCCCCTGGGCCGGCCACGCGAACTACGCCGCGTCCAAGGGCGGCATCATGATGCTGATGAAGAGCATCGCGCAGGAGCTGGCGCCGCATCTCATCCGGGTCAACGCCATCGCGCCCGGCGCCATCCGCACGCCGATCAACACCGCCGCCTGGGACACGCCGGCCGCTTATGCCGACCTGATGACGCTCGTGCCCTACAAGCGCATCGGCGAGCCGGACGACATCGCGCAGGCGGCGGTGTGGCTCGCCTCCGATGCGTCGGACTACGTGACCGGCGCCACGCTGTTCGTCGATGGCGGCATGACACTTTATCCCGGCTTCGCCACCGGCGGCTGAGCGCCGCGTCGAGGCGGCTGCCGCGCTGCTGAGAAAGACCGGCGCAACCGCCCGCGTCAGCCGGGCCGGCGCCGGGGCACATTCCGTCGCTTTCCTGCGCAACTTCTCTCCTGCGGCACGTTTTCCCGTTTTTGGCTCGTTCACCACCACGTCTGCCCCGCCCGCGCGGCGGCCCGCCGCATCTGGCCCGGGATGCTTGGCGCCGCCCCAACCCGCCTCCAAACCAGGAGCCATCCGCCATGCCCAACGGCCACTACGACCTGATCGTCATCGGCAGCGGCCCCGGCGGCGCGTCGCTGGCGCAGCGGCTGGCGCCCACGGGCAAGCGCATCCTGATGCTGGAGCGTGGCGGATACCTGCCCCGCTCCCGCGCCAACTGGGACTCCAAGCACGTGTTCGTGGACGCCGCCTATCAAGCCAAGGAAACATGGTACGGCCGCGACGGCGAGGAGTTCCACCCGGGGCTGCACTACTTCGTCGGCGGCAACTCCAAGGTGTACGGCTCGGCGCTGTTCCGCCTGCGCGAGCAGGACTTCGGCGAGGTGCGGCACAAGGACGGCATCTCGCCCGCCTGGCCCCTCGGCTACGACGTGTTCGAGCCGTACTACGGCCAGGCGGAGGCGCTGTACCACGTCCACGGCCAGCGCGGGGAAGACCCGAACGAGCCGTGGTCCAGCACCCCCTACGCTTACCCGCCCGTCCAGCACGAGCCGCGCGTTCAGGAACTGGAAAAGGTCTTGAAGGACCAGGGGCTGCACCCGTTCCACCTGCCGCTCGGCATCAAGCTGGACCAGAACCCGGACGGCAGCGCCACCACCTACAGCCCCTGCATCCGCTGCGATGCGTTCGACGGCTTCCCCTGCGCGATCAACGCCAAGGCGGACTCCCAGGTGATCAGCGTCGATCCCACCCGGGCGGCGCATCCGAACTTCACCCTGCTGACCGGCGCCTACGTGACCCGGCTGGAAACCGACCCGCAAGGCCACAGCGTCCGCCGGGTGCACGTGGTCCGCGACAACCAGCCGGAAGAGTACTCCGCCGACATCGTGGTGGTCGCTTGCGGCGCGCTCAGCTCCGCCCTGCTGCTGCTGCGCTCGGCGAGTGACGCGCATCCGAAGGGGCTGGCCAACGGCTCCGACCAGGTGGGGCGCAACTACGTCCGCCACGCCATGTCGGTGGTGATGGCGCTGCTGAAAGAGCCGAACGACACGGTGTTCCAGAAGACGCTGGCGGTCAGCGACTACTATTTCGGCGCCCCAGACTGGGAATACCCGCTGGGCCTGATCCAGATGTGCGCGACCTCGCACGGCGAGCAAATCCGCGGGGAAGCGCCGGCGCAGCCCATCATGCCGTTCCTGCCGGAATGGCCGTTCGACAAGATGGCCCGGCATTCCATCGACTTCTGGCTGCAAACCGAGGACCTGCCGCGCCCGGAGAACCGCATCCGCTACGACGGCGACCGGGTGGTGCTGGATGTGGAGGACACGGACGGGGAAGCGTTGAAGCGCCTGCGCGCCAAGACGCAGGCCATGGTGATGCCGATGGGCGCGTGGCCGCATCTGATCGAGCGGCGGCTTTATTTGGGCAAGAACATCCCGATCAACGGCACGTCGCACCAGGCCGGCACGCTGCGCTTCGGCGCCGACCCTGCCACCTCCGTGCTCGACCTGGATTGCAAGGCGCATGAGCTGGACAACCTGTATGTGACGGATGCGAGCTTCTTCCCGTCCATCGGCGCGGTGAACCCGACGCTTACCATCATCGCCAACGCGCTCCGGGTGGGGGACCGCATCCGGGAACGGCTGGTCGCCTGACGGTGCGCGGCGCCGCGCGGCCCTGAGTGAACGACCTCTGGATCTCCCTCGCCCGCCTGCGCGCGGATGTGGCGTTCGCGGCCGGCCTCGTTGTCGCGGTGCTCGTGACCCTGCACGTGCTGCTGCGCAAGCGGAAGGTGGCGACGGCGGCCGGCTGGATCGCGTTCGCCTGGTTCGCGCCGGTCATCGGCGGCCTCAGCTACGTCCTGTTCGGCGTGAACCGGGTGCAGCGCCGCGCCCGGCGCTTGCGGTCCTCCAACCGGCGCGGCGGCGGCCATGCCGCCTGGCCCTCGCCCCTGGAGGATGACCACCTGGACCCGCTGGACCGCGGCATCGGGCGCATCACCGGACGGGCCGTGATGCCGGGCAACGCCGTGCAGATCTACCACGACGGCGACGAGGCCTACCCGGCCATGCTGGCGGCCATCGAAGCGGCGAAGCGCAGCGTGGGCCTGTCATCCTACATCTTCCGAGACGATGCTTGGGGCGGACGGTTCATCGACGCGCTGGCCGCGGCTCAGGGCCGGGGCGTCGCGGTGCGCGTGCTGATCGACGGGATCGGCGGCGGCTGGCTGCGGTCGCCGGCCTACCACCGGCTGCGCCGCCGGGGCGTGCCGGCCGCGCGCTTCCTCCATTCGCCGCTGCCGTGGCGTATGCCGTTCCTCAACCTTCGCTCGCACAAGAAGATCCTGGTGCTGGACGGGTCGGTCGGCTTCACCGGCGGCATGAACATCTCCGACGCGAACGCGGTGGCCGCGCGCCCGGCGACGCCGGTGCAGGACACCCATTTCCGGATCGAAGGCCCGGTTGTCGGCCAGTTGACCGAGGCCTTCGCGCAGGACTGGGCCTTCGCGACGGATGAGGAGCTGGACGGCGACGCCTGGTTCCCGGACGTGCCGCCCCGCGGCGCTGCGCCGTCGCGGGTGATCGACTCCGGACCGGACGAGGATTTGGAGAAGATCGAGTTCGCCCTGCTGCAGGCCGTCGCCTGCTCGCGGGAAAGCATCGCGGTGATGACCCCGTACTTCCTGCCGGACGAGCGGCTGACCACGGCGCTCGCCTTGGCGTCGATGCGCGGGGTTGCAGTCGATGTCGTGATCCCCGAACGCAGCGACCACGCTTTCGTGGACTGGGCCACCCGCGCCAACATCGGGCCGATGCTGAAGGACGGAGTGCGGATTTGGCAATGCCCGCCGCCGTTCCGCCATTCCAAGGTCACGGTGGTCGATGGCGAATGGTGCCTGATCGGCAGCAGCAACTGGGACCTCCGCTCCTTCCGGCTCAACTTCGAGCTGTGCTTGGAACTCTACGACCGCGGCCTCGCGGACGCGCTTGCGGCGCTGATGCAGTCCAGCCGCGGACCGGCGCTGACGCAGGCGGAGTTGGACGCCCGCACTGTGCCAATCCGGCTGCGCGACGCCGGCGTGCGGCTTATGCTGCCCTACCTTTGAGCGCCGCGCCGGCCGAGGACGGTCAGGCCTTCGACCCTTTCGGCTCGGCCTGCATGGCGCCGGCCAAACGCGGCATCTCCCGCTTCTGCCGCGCCGGGCTGAACCAGTGCTGCAAACGGTCGAGATACAGGTAGATGACCGGCGTGGTGTAGAGCGTCAGCACCTGGCTGAGGGCCAGCCCGCCCACCATCGCGAACCCCAGCGGCTTGCGCAACTCGGACCCGGCGCCGCTTTCCAGCATCAGCGGCAGGCCGGACAGCAGCGCCGCCATGGTGGTCATCAGGATCGGCCGGAAGCGCAGCAGGCACGCCTGCCGGATCGCGGCCAGCGGCTCCGCCCCCTCGTTCCGCTCGGCGTTGATCGCGAAATCGACCAGGATAATGCCGTTCTTCTTGACGATGCCGATCAGCAGGATGATGCCGACAATGGCGATCACCGTCAGGTCATACCCCGCCGCCAGCAGCATCAGCAGCGCGCCCACCCCGGCGGACGGCAAGGTGGACAGGATCGTGAGCGGCAGGATGTAGCTCTCGTATAGGATGCCCAGGATGATATACACGGCGACCAACGCCGCCAGGATCAGCAGCGGCTGCGAGCTGAGCGAGCTTTGGAACGCCTGCGCCGTGCCCTGGAACGCGCCCGTCACCGTGGACGGCACGCCCAGCGCCGCCGTCGCCTGCTGGATGGCGGCAACGGATTCGCCCAAGGACGCGCCGGGCTTCAGGTTGTAGGAGATGGTGACGGATGGGAACTGGCTCTGGTGGTTCACCACCAGCGGCTGCACCGGCGCCGTGTCGATCCGCACAAAGGTCGAAAGCGGCACCATCGCGCCCGACGCGGCGCGGACGTAAAGCTGCCGCAGAGTATCAAGCGTCTCCTGCTGGCCCGGCGTCACCTCCAGGATCACGTAATACGCCTTGAGCGGGGTGAAGTACTGCGCCACCTGCCGCTGCCCGAACGCATCATCGAGCGTCGCGTCGATGGCGCCGGGCTGGATGCCGTAGCGCGCGGCCTCGTCCTTGTCGTAGGTGAGCGTCGCCGTGAGGCCGGACGACGCCGCGTCCGAGGTCACATCTGCCAGGCTCGGGATCGTGCGCAGCTTGTCCAGCACCCGCGGCGCCCAGGTGTTCAGCTCATCGCCGTCGGGGTCGGACAGGGTGTATTGGTACTGCGTCCGCGACAGCCGGCCGCCCACGCTCACGTCCTGCGCCGGCTGCATGAACAGCCGGATGCCCTCGACCCCCTGCATCTTCTGGCTGAGCCGGGCCACGACCTGGGATGCGTTCTCCTTGCGCTCGCTCCAGGGCTTCAGCGAGATATACAGCCGCCCGTTGTTCGCCGTCTGCCCGCCGGAGCCGGCGCCGACGGAGGAGGTGACGCCCGCAACCGCCGGGTCCTGGCCCACCAGCTCGTTCACGCGCTGCTGCAGGCGCTGCATCCCTTGGAAGGACACGTCCTGCGCCGCGTCGGTGATGCCGATGATGATGCCGGTGTCCTGCACCGGGAAGAAGCCTTTGGGGATGATGACGAACAGGCCCACGGTGCTGGCGACGGTCGCGAAGAACACCATCAGGGTCACGAACTGGAAGCGCAGCGCCACGTCCAGCGTGCGCTCGTAGAAGCGCAGCATCGCGTCGAACACCGCCTCCACCGCCTTGTACAGCCGCCCGTGCTCATGCGTCTCGGAAGACAGGAAGCGGGACGCCATCATGGGGGTGAGCGTGAGGGACACCATCGCGGACACGGCGATGGTGATGGACACGGTGACGGCGAACTCGCGGAACAGCCGGCCGACGATGCCGCCCATCAGCAGCAGCGGGATGAACACCGCGATCAGGCTGATGCTGATGCTGATGATGGTGAAGCCGATCTCGCCCGCGCCCTTCAGCGCCGCGTCCATGGGCGACAAGCCCTCCTCGACGTAGCGGACGATGTTCTCCAGCATGACGATGGCGTCATCGACCACGAAGCCGACGGCGATGGTGAGGCCCATCAGGCTGAGGTTGTCGAGGCTGAACCCGCACAGAAACATGACGCCCAGCGTGCCAACCAGCGCGATGGGGATGGTGACGCTTGGGATCACCGTCGCCCAAACGCTGCGCAGGAAGACGAAGATCACCGCCACCACCAGGGCGATGGACAGCCCCAGCGTGAACTCCACGTCGTCCACGGACGCGCGGATGGTCTGCGTGCGGTCGGACACGATGTCCACGTGCACGTCGGCCGGCACGCTGCGCACGAGTTGCGGCAGCTTGGCCCGGATCGCGTCCACCGTGTTGATCACGTTGGCGCCGGGCTGCTTGAACACCAGCAGCAGGACGGCGGGCTTGTTGTCCTGCCAGGCCGTCAGCTCGCGGTTCTGCGGCCCGTCGATGGCCTGGCCCACGTCCCGCACCCGCACCGCGCCGCCGTCGCGGTAGGCGATGATGGCGTTGTTGTACTCCTCGGCGCGGGTGCGCTGGTCGTTGGCATAGACCGTGTAGGACTGGTTCGGCCCGTCCACCGACCCTTTCGGCTGGTTCGCGGTGGACTGGGTCAGCACGGTACGCACGTCTTCCAGCGTGAGGCCGAGGCCGGCGAGGCGCGCCGGGTCCACCTGCACGCGCACCGCCGGCGTTTGCTGCCCGCCGACCAGCACCTGGGACACGCCCGTGACCTGGCTGAGCTGCTGCGCCAGGATGTTCTCGGCCGCCGCGTCCACCTCCGGCATCGGCAGCGTGTCGGAGCGGACGGCGATGATCAGGATGGGCGCGTCGGCCGGGTTGGTCTTGCGGAAGGTCGGCGGGTTCGGGATGTCCTTCGGCAACTGCCCGCCGGCGGCGTTGATCGCTTCCAGCACATCCACCGCGGCGGCGTCGATGCCGCGGCTGAGGTCGAATTGCAGCGTAATCTGCGAGTTGCCCAGGACGTTCACTGAGGTCATCTGCGCAAGTCCCGGGATTTGGCCGAACTGGGTTTCAAGCGGCGTCGCCACGGCGGTCGCCATGGTGGCCGGGCTGGCGCCGGGGTAGGAGCCTGTGACCGTGATGGTCGGGAACTCGACGGCCGGCAGCGGCGAAACCGGCAGGAACGGATACGCGGCAGCGCCGGCCAGGAAGATGGCCGCGACCATCAAGGAGGTCGCGATGGGCCGCCGGATGAAGATGCTGGAAATGTTCAACGCTGCGCGCTCCGGGGTTGCCCGTTTGAGGATGGCCCGCCTTGGTGCCCGTCCTGGGCGGGCGCGCCCGGCTGGCCCTGGGGGCTGACGCGGGTGCCGGGGCCGACGCGGGTTTGGCCGCTGACGACCACTTGCTCGCCCGCGTCGATCCCCTTGGCGATCAGCACGGTCTTGCCGTCGTCGTAGCCGAGCTGGATGTCGCGCCGGTCCGCCGTCTTGTCCGGCTTCACCGTGAACACATACAGACCCTGCTGCCCGTGCTGCACCGCCTCATGCGGGACCGTGACGCCGTGCAGGGTCTCGACCCGCAGCCGCGTGCTGACGAACTGGCCCGGCGTGAGGCGGTCATCGGCGTTCGGGAACGTCGCCTTGAACTGGATCGTGCCGCTGGACGTGCTCACCGTGTTGTCCGCCGTCAGCAAGGTGCCGCGCGCCAGTTCGTCCTGCCCGTCCGAGCTGTCGGCCAGCACGGGAAGCTCGCCTTGCGCGCTGGCCTGGCGCACCCGCGGCAGGTCCTCCTCCGGCAAGGTGAACACCACGGAGATCGGGTGCACCTGCACGACCGACAGGATGCCGGGGCCGCTGCTGTTGGCCTGGATCAGGTTGCCGGGATCGACCCGGCGCAGCCCGACCCGCCCATCCATCGGAGCGTGCATCACGCAGAACCCCAGGTTCAGCCGCGCGTCCTCGATGGCCGCGTCGTCGGCCGCGATCACGCCCTGCAGCCGGGCCACCGTTGATTGCTGGGTTTCGACCTGCTGGCGGGACGCGAAATCGTTGCGGACCAGGCTTGAGTAGCGCTTGAGGTCGGCTTGGGCGTTCTCAAGCTGCGCCTCGTCCTGCTGCCGCTGCGCCTGCGCCTTGTCGAGCGCGGCCTTGTAGGGGCGCGGGTCGATGACGGCGAGGGTGTCGCCTTGCTTCACGTCCTGCCCTTCCCGCACCGGCACGTCGATCAGGACGCCGCCGACCTGCGGATGCACCTCCACCGCGTTGAGCGCCTGCACGGTGCCGATCCCGCGCAGGTAGACCGGCACGTCGGCGGTTGTGCTTTCGGCCGTGGTCACCGGCACGGGCGGCGGCGGGGCGGCCCCTTCCGGCTTGCCGTGCCCCCCGAACGCGCGCCACCCGCCATAGCCGCCGCCGACCAACAGGACGGCGCCGAGCGCCAAGGCGTAGGAAGTTTTCATGAAGCTCCGCGGATCAAACCAGAGTGGCTTTCGTCACTACGCACCATCCGGGCCAATGCCATTCGTGCTCACAGCAAGGTGAATGCCTGGCGTCCTGTCTCACACGCGGCTTGCGGTCTCGGCGACCATGTCCCGCAGCCAGATCAGCGCCGGGTCGCTGCCGTGCCCGAGGTGCCACACCATGGAAAGCTGCGCTTCCGGGCCGGGGTAAGGCGGCTCCATCCATTTCAGCCGGTAATGCTCCGCCCAGGTGGCGGCCATGCGCCACGGCACCAGGGCCGCCAGATCGGTCTCGCCCACGATGGCCAGCGCGGCATGGGTGCTCGGCACGGTCAGCCGCACCTGGCGCTGCCGCCCGATGCCGGCCAGCGCATCGGCAAGCGCGCCGTCGCCATCCTGCGCGACCCGGCGCTCCAGGCCGTGCTCCACCACCATGCCGTCCATCGCCTCCGTGCGTTCGTCCGCCAAGGCGCGCACGAGGTGCGGCAGGCTCGCCAGGCGCTCCAGCGTCAGCGGCTCTCCCGCCAGCGGGTGGTCGGCGCGCAGCACCCAAACCAGCCGGTCGCGCAGCAGCTCGCGCAGGCCCAGGCGTTCGGGCACCCGGCAATACCCCGAGATCGCGAGATCGACCCGCCCGGTGTCGAGCGCCTCCGCGATGTCCGCGACGCCCGGCGTGATCCGGACGTCAACCCCCGGCGCGTCGGCGCGGATGCGCCCGATGACGCTCGGCAGCAGGACGGCGCAGGCATAGGCGTCGGCGGCAACGGTGTAATGGTACTCCGCGGTGGCCGGGTCGAAGGCATCGGGCGCGAGGGCTGCCTGAAGCTGCAGCAGCCCGGCGCGCAGGCGCGGCCCGACGGCCCGGGCCTTGGCGGTCGGCGTCATGCCGTCCGGGCCTTTGATGAACAGCTCGTCGCCCAGGATGTCGCGCAACCGGGCCAGCGCGTGGCTCACGGCCGATTGGGTGACGCGCAGTCGGGTCCCCGCCCGCGTGACGCTGCGTTCCTCGAACAAGGCGTCGAACACGCGGAGGAGGTTCAGGTCCATGTTCGCGAAGTTTGTCATCGCAGGCTTCTTTGCTGCATAGGATGAAATGAACGCTGTTCATTCGCGTTATGACGAATCATCATTGGAAGTTTGGCGCGCCCGTACCCAAGCTCCCGGTAGAGCTGGCAAGATATCAAAGCCGGCAACGCATGATATAGGAGGGTTTCGATGCGCAATCTCGTTGTCGTCGCGGCGATGGCCGCTTTGGTCGGCTGCACCGCCACGGACCCAGGGGCCGCCCCGACTAAGGTCAGTTGGCAGTACGGCTCCGGGAACGGCGATGGGGTGAGCTACCCGGGACCGGCTCCGGTCTACAAGCACGCGAACGGTTTGGACCTCGACGCGGTAACGCCCCCGGCGCAGGAGCCCAAGGTCAACTACGCCTATGGGGCGGAGAACTCGACGGGCAACATGGTGCAGATGGAGCCGCAACCGGCCCGGCAGGCCGCAGCCCCGGCGCAGCAGCCAGCGCCTTCCCAGAATGGGCGTCCTGCCGCCCCGGGCACGCATAGCTGATGGAGCGGGCGACCGTGCCAGGCCCCGAATAAAGAGGCTCGGCCCGGTCGCCTCACGTCGGCCCGCGACGTGCCAGCCCGCTTTACCGGCAAGTCGTCCGGTAGATGAACTGCTGGACCTCTGGTGTATCGATGTTCGCCGGGGTCGCAACGACGAACGGCGTATGCACCTGACGCTCGATAGGCTTACCGTCGAGCGCCGCGACCATCATCTCCACGCCAAGCTGACCGACACGGTAAGGATGCTGAACGATGTCGGCGGCGACGATGCCTTTGCGGATCGCCTCGACGATGGGATCGGACGTGTCGAACCCGACAATCATGATTTTGCCCTCGCGCTGAGCCTCGCGCACGCCGGTCGCGGCGCCCTCGGTGTTGTTGGTGGTGAGGGTGAAGACGCCGGCGAGGTCCGGATGCGCCGCGATGGTGGAGGTGACGATGGACGCCGCCTTCGCCGTCTGGTTATTGCTGTATTGCGCGCCGAGGAACGTAATGCCCGGGTGCTTGGCGAGTTCCGCCTGGAACCCTTGCAGGCGCTGCTGGGCGACGTTGGCCGCGGGCGAGTTCATCAGCGCCATCACCTTGCCCTTGTCGCCGAGCAACTCGGCCATCTTCTTGGCAGCTTGCCCGCCGCCGTCGAAGTTGTCGGACTGGATGTTGGACACCGCGACGCTCATGTCCTTCACGTCGCCGTCGATCGAGAGGATCTTGATCCCCCGCTCCTTGGCGTCGATCAGCGTCGCCGTGAGCGCCACGGGGTCGTCGGCGGTGAACAGGATGCCGTCGGGCTTCGACGCGATCACCGCGTTCAGCACGCGCAATTGCAGGGCAGGGGTGTATTGCTGTGGCCCCTGCGCCTCGAACGCGACGCCGAGGCGCTTGGCCGCCTCCGCCCCGCCGCAGGCGACCGACATGTAGAACGGGTTGCCCGTCACGCCCTGGACGTAGGTGATCTTGTAGGGCTTGTCGGCCCGTGCCGGAACGGGCAGCGCCGCCAGGGAGGCAAGGAGCGTGGTGGCGAGGAACAGGCGCATGGATAGGCAGTCCTTCTTCGGGACAGGCGTGGAAGCGTCAGGCGAAGTTTAAAGGCGCTCGCCTTTCTGGCGCTTGATCTGGTCGGCGTAAACGGCGGCGATGACGACGAAGCCGACGACAACCATCTGCCAGAACGGCTGGACGCCCATGATGATGAAGCCGTTCGCCAGCACGGCCGGGATGAACACGCCGACCACCGTGCCGATGATGGTGCCGCGCCCGCCGGTCAGCGCCGTGCCGCCGAGCACCACCGCAGTGATCGCTTCCAGCGGGTCGTTCGCATGGCCCTCCAGCGTCGTAGTGGAAAAGCGGCCCAAAGACATCATTGCTGCGAACCCGGCCAGCATCCCGCTCAGCGCATACAGCTTCAGCAGGTGCCCGGACACGTTGATGCCGGCCCGGCGCGCCCCTTCCGGGTTGGAGCCGACAAGGAAGGTGTGGCGGCCGAACCGGGTCATGTGCAGCATCACCCCGCCGATCAGCGACACCACCGCAGTGATGATCACGAGCCACGGCACGCCTCCGACCGAGCCGTGGCCAAGTGCGATCAGCGCGTCCGGCACGGTGCGGATGTCGCTGCCGTCGCTCACCAGGTAGGCCGCGCCGAGCGCCGCGCCCATGGTCCCCAACGTCGAGATCAGCGCGGACACGCGCAGCCGAGTGATGCAGAACCCGTTGAACGCGCCCCAGGCCGTCCCGCACGCCAGCGCCACGATGAAGCCGAGGGCCACGGTCAGCAGGCTGTCGGTGCTGAACTGCAGCATCACCTGCGCCGCGACCACGCCCGAGAACACCAGCACGGAGCCGATGGACAGGTCGAACCCGCCGGCGATCATGATGTAGGTCGTGCCCACCGCCAGGATCAGCAGCACGGACGCATCGAGGAAGATGTTGCGGACGTTGTAGCTGCTGGCGAAGGTGGCCGGGTTCAGGAAGGCAAAGAACGCGACCAGCAGCAGCAGGATGATGCCCATGTAGAAGGGCGACGACGACATCGCCACCTTGAGCTTGCGGCCCAAGCCCTGCGGCGCCAGCAGCCCGGCCGTGTCGGCCGCGCCGGCCGGCCCATGGATCGCCGCGTCCCCGCTCATGCCGCCACTCCCTGCTCGGCTTCCGCCACGGTGTCGAGCGCCCCGGTCATGGCGCCAACCAGGTCCGGCACGGTGATGCCCTGGTTGCGCATGGACGCGATCCGCCGCCCGAGCCGCAATACCTCCACGGTGTCCGCCACTTGGATCACGTCGCGCATGTTGTGGCTGATCAGCACCACCGCGACCCCGGTGTCGCGGATGCGGCGCACAAGGTCCAGCGTGCGCGCCGTCTGCACCACGCCCAGCGCCGCCGTTGGCTCGTCCATGAACACCACGCGCTTGGCCCACATCGACGCCCGGCAGATCGCGACGCTTTGCCGCTGCCCGCCCGACAGGCTGGAGATCGGCGCGTCCATGTCCTTGAGCGCGACCTTCAGCCGCTGAAACGCCACCGCGCTTTCCCGTCGCATGGTGGCGTTGTCGAGGAAGCCAAGCCGGCCGAGCAGCCCCGGCCGTAGCGCCTCCCGCCCCATGAACATGTTGGCGGACGGGCTGAGGTCAGGGCACACCGACAAGTCCTGGTACACCGTCTCGATGCCGATGGCGTGGGCGTCGGAAGGCGATCCGAACGACACCGGCGCGCCGTCCACCAGCACCTGCCCGGCCGTCGCCCCGTATACGCCGGACAGGATCTTCACCAGCGTGCTCTTGCCCGCGCCGTTGTCGCCGATCAGCGCCGTGACCTCGCCGGCATGGGCGTCGAAATCCGCGCCGCGCAATGCCTCGACATGGCCGAAGCGTTTGGTGATCCCGCGCGCTTGAAGGATCGCATCGCCTTTGGACGCCGCCGGGGCTGTTGACATGCTCGTGCTCCTTCCCCGCACTGTCGCAATGGCGGGCCGGCTCCGCAAGTGCCTCAACCGGCCGCAGCGCGAACGTTACGCAGGCGGCAGCTTGAGCTGCACGCGCAGCGCCAGCTCGTCCCAGAGCGTGTAATCCTCGACGATGCGCCCGTTCTTCATGTGGAACTGCGACATCCCCATGATCATCAGCGGCTTGCCCGTGGGCGTGCCCAATATGCCCCAGCCGGTATGGCGCCCTTCCAGGGTCCAGCGCACCGCGAGCTTGCGCCCGCCTTCATTCGATGGCTCGACGGAGCAGACGTGATGCGGGGTCCAGGATGCGTCCGGGACCATCGCCAGCAGGCTCAGAAGCTGATGCGTCACCGCCGCCGGGCCATGCAGGTCGAGCATCCGCGGCCCGTGCCACATGGCCTGCGGCGCGTAGGCTTCCCGCACCCGGCCGAACATGCGCCAGTTCCAGATCTCGTGCAGCAACTGCAGCAGTTCCGCTTCCGCCTCCGTATTAGCAATAGCGGTGTCGATGCGCTCGGCCGGCGGCTCCTGGCCCGGCAGCCGGGCGGAGTCGCCGAGCGGCGGCGCCGTGGCTCCCCGCGCCGCCTGCTCCGCCGCCATCTTGGTCGCCACCGCATCAGGATCGACGCCCAGGGTCAGCAGCCGGCTGATGTTGTCCTGGACCAGCCATTCCCGGTAGATGCGGTTCTGGAACACCATGCAATCGGCGATGCCGCGGGAGTAGAACGTCTGGCCGACCGGCATGTTGAACCGCCCCGGCTGGGTGAACCGGCCGACGGCGGTCACCAGGTGCGAGGTGTAGAACCCGTCCACGTCGTTGCCGCCCCAAATGACCTGGGTGCCGAGGCCCCGCCGCTCCGGGGATTCGGCGAGGCGGTGCAAGGTGTCGTGAACCACCTCCTCGCGTGAGCGCATGGTGCCCGTCGCGGAGTAAAGCACGGCGTTGTGGGCGTAGTGGCTGTAGATCAGCCCGACGTTTCGCTCGTCCCAGATCCGGTGGGTGCAGCGGATGATGTAATCGACGATGTCGGTGTAGATCGGGTCGAACCCGGCCATGCCCTGCGCCGGCGCCCGGCCATGGGGGCGCAGGTCGGTGTAGTCGTGCTTCTCCACCTGCAGCACCGCCCGGGCCGGGGCGCGGAGGCCGCGCGCCGCCTCGTTGACCGCCTGCTGCGGCTCGGACCCGTCCATGGCCTTCTCCTGTCGTGGCATCGCCCATACTCCGGTTGGAAGGCAGCCCTCCCGGACCGCAAAGGCGCCGGGAATGGCGCCCCTCCGCGGTCCAGGGTCGGGGACCCTTCTGCGGACCGCACGCCAAGGTCATCGCAAATCGGCGGCAAAGTCCACCCGGCAGCAGGCCCGCGCCCGGCGATGACCGCCAGGCTGAATGGCGCGACCTCCATTCGCGGCCGGCCCGGGCCATTGGGTTCAGGGAAGTTCGTTCGCTTTTTGCTCCATTTTTGTGTATGCAGGATGGACGCGGACTCCCTGGAGCTTGTTCATGACCGATCCCATCTTCACGGCTTGGAAGCCGGAGCATTCGGCGCTGTGGGGCAACGTGCCGCTGCGCCTCAAGCACCGGCTGCATCAGCACGAGCTGTTCAGCCGCCCGGCGCTGGCCCGGCTGATCGAGGCCGCGCCGAAGTCGAACTACATGCTGATCGAGACCGGACGCCCGAACGAGCGCAAGCTGTGGCGCGAAGGGGAGATGGGCAAGCTCAGCGGCACGGAGGTCATGGACGCCATCGCCAGCGGCCGGATCTGGCTCAACCTGCTCCGCGTGAACGAGATCGACCCGCAATACGGCAAGCTGCTGGACGAGATCTTCGGCGAGCTTGAGGGGCGCATCCCCGGCTTCAAGACGTTCAAGCAGATCAACGGCATCCTGATCTCCTCCCCGCGCGCCCAGGTATACTACCACTTCGACACGGCGGGCCAAACGCTGTGGCAGATCGCCGGGAGCAAGCGGGTCTATCTTTACCCGAAGGAGCCGCCGTTCCTGACGCCGGAAACCCTGGAGAACGTGATCCTCTACAACAACGAGACCGGCATCCAGTACGAGAACTGGTACGAGGACTACGCCCAGTGCATCGACCTGCGGCCCGGCGAGATGGCGCAATGGCCGCTCAACATGCCCCATCGGATCGAGAACGCCGACGAACTCAGCGTGTCCATGACGATCGAGTACTTCACGACCGACATCCGCCGCAGCATGTTCGTCAACGGCGCGAACGGCCTCCTTCGGGACAAGCTGAAGGTCAAGCCCACGCGCACCCTGTCCGGCCCGTCGCTGTTGGCCAAGACGGCGCTGTATGCGGCGGCATCCAAAGGCGGGCTGCTCAAGCGTGGGCGCAAACAGCGCCGGCCCATCACCTTCACGCTCGATAGGGAGTTCCTGGCCAAGCCGGCCGCGAGCGCGCCCGCGCCCGACGCGGCCCGCCCGGCGGAAAGCGTGCTGGGCGGCGACTGACCCAGCCGGCGGCTACGTCACCGCCCTGCGCACGGTGAAGCGCGGGTCGCGCCAGGCGCCCTCGGCCATGATGGCGCCGAGGGTCGCCGCCGCGTCCCATAGCTCGGCGTAGCTGAGCGTGAGCGGCGTGATGCCGAACCGCAGGATGTCGGGCGCGCGGAAATCGCCGATCACGCCGCGGTCGATCAACGCCTGCATGATGGCATAGGCGTCCGGGTGCGATAGGCAAAGCTGGCTCCCGTGCCGCGCCGGGTCGTCCGGCGTGACCCGGCGGAACGCGCCGGGCGCGGCCTGCTCGACCAGCGCCGCCAGCAGGGCGACCTGCCGGAGCGACTTGGCCCGCACGTCGGACAGGGGCGCCTCAAGCGCCAGGCCGACCCCGACCTCAAGCGCCGCGAGGCTGAGGATCGGCGGCGTGCCGACGATGGCCTGCGCGAGGCCAGGCGCCGGGCGGTACTCGGCCTCGAACGCGAAGGGCGCCGCGTGGCCCAGCCATCCCGTGATCGGCAGGCGCAGCCCGGCGTGCAGGCGGGGCGCCACATATAGGAAGGCGGGCGCGCCGGGTCCGCCGTTGAGGAACTTGTAGCCGCAGCCCACGGCGAAGTCGGCGTCCGCCGCCGAAAGGTCCACCCGCATCGCGCCCGCCGAATGCGCCAGGTCCCACAGCACGAGCGCGCCGCGCTCCTGCGCCGCGCGGGTCACGGCCGCCATGTCGTGCATCGCGCCGGTCCGGTAGTTGACGTGGCTCAGCATAACCACGGCGGTGTTGTCGCCAACCGCGTCGATGACAGCGCCGGGGTCCACAAGCCGGACCCTATGCTCCCCGCCGAGGAAAGCGGCCAATCCCTGCGCCACGTACAGGTCGGTCGGGAAGTTGTCGCGCTCCGACACGACCACGCAGCGCCCCGGCCGCAGCGTCAGGGCGGCGCCGAGCAGCTTGAACAGGTTGACGGAGGTGGAGTCCGCCACGGCGACGCTGCCCGGCGGCGCCCCGACCAATTGCGCGATGCCGTCCGCCACCCGGGCGGCCAGATCGATCCAGCCGGCGTCGTTCCAGCTCCGGATCAGCCCGTCGCCCCACTCGCGCGCCACGACCTCCGCAACACGGCCCGGCGTGGCGCGCGGCAGCGGCCCGAGCGAGTTGCCGTCGAGGTAAACAACCCCGGGCGGCAGGGCGAAGCGCCCGCGGAACGGCGCGAGCGGGTCGTCGCGGTCAAGCTGTTCGAGGGCGGCGCGGGTCAGCATGGCTTTGCCAACGGGACGGACCGCCGCCGGGTTCCGCCGCGGCCGGCCCGCCCGTCCAGCCCAGCAGGCGCAGCGCGTTCAGCGTGACCAGCACGGTCGCCCCGGTGTCGGCGAGGATGGCCGGCCACAAGCCCGTCACGCCGGCAAGGGTGGTCAGGAGGAACACCAGCTTGAGGCCCACGGCCACGGCCATGTTCTGCTTGATGTTGGCCAAGGTGGCGCGGGACAGCGCCACCAGCTCGGCCACGCCCGAAACCCGCCCGTGCAGCAGCGCGGCGTCCGCCGTTTCCAGCGCCACCGCCGTGCCCCCGCCCATGGCGACGCCCACGCTGGCCGCGGCCAAGGCGGGCGCGTCGTTGATGCCGTCGCCGACCATCACCACGGGGCCGCGCGCCTTCAACGCCTCGATCTCCCGCAGCTTCCCTTCCGGCAGCAGCCCGGCCCGCACGTCCAGGCCGAGCGCCCCGGCCACCGCCCGCCCGGTGCGCTCGTTGTCGCCCGTGAGCATGACGGAGGCCACGCCCATGGCCCGCAGCCTGGCGATGGCGGCGCGCGCATCCGCCCGGGGTTCATCGCGGAATGCCAGCACGCCCAGCGCATGGCCGTCGCGCAGCACGACCACGGCGGTCTTGCCCCCCTCCTCGAAGGCGGCGATGGCGGCGGCGAGGCCCGACAGGTCGGCGCCCTGCTCCGCGGCGTGGCCGGGGCTGCCGACCGTGACCCGCGCCCCCTCGACCAGCGCCGTCGCGGCCCGGCCCGGGATGGCTGCCGCCTCGGAGGCCGGGGGCGGCTCCACGCCGCGGGCCTCGGCCGCTTGCAGCACGGCGAGGGCGAGCGGATGGGCGCTCCCCGCCTCGACGCCCGCAGCTAGGCGCAGCAGCGTCGCCTCGTCCACGCCGTCCGCCGTCAGCAGGTCGGTCACGCGCGGCTGCCCGGCTGTCAGCGTGCCCGTCTTGTCGAACGCAACCGTCGCCGCTTGACCCATGGCTTCCAGCGCCGCGCCGCCCTTGACCAGCAGGCCGCGGCGCGCCCCGGCCGACAAGCCCGACGCCATGGCCGCCGGTACCGAGATGACCAGCGCGCAGGGACAGGCGATCAGCAGCACGGCCAGGCCGCGATACACCCAGCTTGCCCAATCGCCGCCGAACAGCAGCGGCGGAAGGAGGATGACCAGCACGGCTACCGCCATCGCGCCCGGCGTCCACCAGGCGCTGAACTGCTCGATGAACCGCTGCGTCGGCGCGCGGCTCGCCGTGGCCTCCTCCACCATGCGCACGATGCGGCTCAGGGTATTGTCGGCAGCCGTGGCCGTCACGCGGACGCGCAGCAGGGCGGAGACATTGATCGACCCGGCCATCACGGGGTCGCCGGGTCCGCGCGCCACGGGCACGCTTTCCCCGGTGACGGGGCTTTGGTCCACGGCGGACTGCCCTTCGACGATCACGCCGTCGCACGGGATGCGGTCGCCGGGCCGGGCCTGCACGATGTCGCCGAGGGCAAGGCGGTCGGCCAGCAGGTCCACAACCGCGCCGCCGCGCTCGACGCGCGCCGTGCGGGGCATCAGGGCGGCCAGGGCCTTGATGCCGGACCGGGCCTGCCCGGCCGCGACGCCTTCCAGCATCTCGCCGACGGCGAACAGCAGCACCACGGCGGCGGCCTCCTCCGCCGCGCCGATGGCCACGGCGCCGAGGGCGGCCACGGTCATCAGCGTCTCGATGGAGAACGGGCTGCCGGCGCGGGCCAGCGCCCAGGCGCGGCGCGCAAAGGGGAACACGGCGGCCAGGGTGGCGGCGGCGAACACGGAACCGCCCGCCGCCGGCACCAGCAGCGAGACGAGGTAGGCGGCGGCGATCAGCGCGGCCAAGCGCCACGTCAGCCGGGCCTTGCCGGTGCGCCACCAGGATGCGCCCGGCTCGTCGTCGTGCCCGTGCGCGCCGCTGCTTGAAGGGGCGTGGCTGGCGCGGGCCTGCGGCGCCGCATCCGAGTCCTGCCGGAGCGTCGCCGTGTAGCCCAGGGCGCCCACCGTGTCCGCGACGGCCGCGGGATTGCTGCCCGCGCCGAGCCGTGCGGTCAGTGTTTCCGCCATCAGGTTCACCTGAATGTCTTGGACCCCGGGCAGCCTGGACACGGCCCGCTCGACCTTTGCGGCGCAGGATGCGCAGTCCATGCCGCCGACCCGCCAGGTCCTGGTCTCGCCCGCGTAGCCCGTCCCGTCCGGCACCATGCTTCCCTCCAGTCACCGGACACCCTCGTAGGACCTGTAGCCGCTATAGGTGCAAGCCCCATATCAGGCGGTGTTGCGCCACGATTGGGGAAACGGACAATGGACACGGCCACCTACGCAATCGGCGACCTGGCCCGGCAAACCGGCACCAAGGTGGAGTTGATCCGCTGGTACGAGCGGGACGGCACCATGCCGCCCCCCGCCCGCACGGAAGGCGGGCACCGGGCCTACACGCAGGCGCACCTCCACCGCCTGGCCTTTATCCGCCATGCGCGCGAGTTGGGTTTCCCGCTAGACGACGTGCGGGCGCTGTTGCGCCTGTCCGACGACCCGGACCGTTCCTGCGACGAGGCCGACGCCATCGCGCGCCAGCACCTGGGCGCCGTGCGCAGCCGCATCGCCCGGCTGCAGGCGCTGGAAGCGGAGCTGTCGCGCATGGTGGATGCGTGCGGGCACGGCAAGGTCGGGGCGTGCCGGGTGATCCAGGTGCTCGCCGACCATTCGCACGAGCATTGCCTGCATCCCGGCCACGGCGGCACAGGGTTTTAGCTGGCCTGCGGCGCCGGGCTTTAGGCCCCCTCCAGCGCCAGCACGGCGAAGCTCGCCAGCCAATGCTCGCCCATGTAGTCGCCGCTGACATGCGGCAGGCTGGCGTCGATGTGCGCCGCGGCGGTGCGCCGGGCGGCGTCCGGGTCCGGGGTGAGGGGGGCCAGCGCGCGCCAACACCAGGCACGGCTGAGGTTCAGCCCATCGAGATGCGCGATCTTGCCGTCGCTGCGGTCGCTGACGGTGGCCGGGGTCAGCAACGTCGCCGGCTGCCCCTGCGCCAGGCGCGGCAGGAAGCGGGCGAACCAGGGGCCGAACTCGTCGCCGGGCAAGGCGGCGCGCATGCACTCCGCCTCGATCAGCGCAGGCGACAGGAACTCGTCGCCGCCGGGTTCCCAGGCCTGGCAGTCGGCATCCTGTGCGTACCAGCGCCGGGCCGCGTCCGCGAGCAGGCCTTGGAGCGCCGCGTCCGGGTAGTCGAGCGCGAGCCGGACGGCAAATGCCGTGTTGCTGTGCACGCCGGCGCGCACGGGGTAGGTGGCGAGCGGCAGGAACGCCGTGAACCGCGCGGCGAAAGCCTGGGCGAGCGGATGGAGGGCGGCGGACCAGGCCCGCCCCTCCGGCGTGTCGTGCAGCGCCAGCTCGGACGCGAGCTTGAGCAGCCAGGCCCAGCCGTAGGGACGCTCGAACCCCCGCGCTTCGGGGCGGCCGAGATAGGCGCACTCGCCGGCCACCCGGTCGGGCGTGAGGTGTTCGTTGAACAAGGCGCGGATGGCGGGCGCTTGCGGCATCGCGGGAAAGCGGCGGCAGAGGGTCGCCAGGGTCCAATAGCCATGGACGCAGGAGTGCCAATCGAAGCTGCCGTAGAACACCGGGTGCAGGTCGCGCGGCTCCCGGGCGTCCGCCGGCCCGGTCATCACGTGGTCGAGCTTGTTCGGATACTCGCGCGTGATGTGGCCGAGGGCGACGGCCGCGAAGCGGTCCGCGAGGTCAAGGGTAAGCCAGGTCATCGCGGGAAGGCCAGGCTCACCCGTTCTCGGGCGTGCTGCTTCACTTTTGCCCAGCGTAAACCTCCACGCAGCCGGACGCGCACGCCAGGTCCCCGGCGACGGGGCCGCTCGGAACGAAGATGTGGTTGGTCCGGCGGTCAACGGAGACGGCGTGCGCGCTGGCGTTGGTGGGCACGTTCGCGACGAAGGCGTTGGTCGCGGCATTGATGACGCCCAGGGACGGGCCGCCATTTTCCGGGGGGTTGGTCCGTGCGGCCAGGTAGAAGTTGCCGTCGCCGCGGTTGTAGGCAACCTGGTCGGAGCCTGAAACCTGCGGGATGTCGGCCAGAACGGTCCCGTCATGGGCGCTGATGATCTGGGAGCCGTTGTTCAAGGAGCAGCCCACCAGCAGCTTCTGCCCCGGCGCCAGCGCCAGCCCGGCGCCGTTGCACCCGGTCAACGGGAAGCGGACGACCTCGGCCAGGTTCCGCGGGTCGATCACGGACACCGCGCCGTTGTTGGGATCGGAGCCGACCTGCGGAAGGTTGACGTAGAACAGGCCGTTTGCCGGGTTGTAGAGGCTGGCCTCCACGCCCTCCGCATCGTCGAACACGACATGGCCCAGGACGCGCCGGCTCGACGGCAGCGTCGAGATCAAGGTGACGAAGGGCGGCGAGGCCGCGCCGTTCTGCACCATCATGATGTGGTCACGCGGGTCGTAGGACAGGCCGTCGGCTCGCAGCGCCTGATCGGCCGTTTGCCCGGGGAGGGCGGTGGAGATCGTATCGACGATGCTTTGCGAGAACAGGTCCACCACCTTCACCGTGCTGTCGCCGTCGGTGGCCCAGACCTCGCCGATGCCCACGGGCTGCACGGCGGCAGGGCCGGAGATGTCCGGGTTCGGCTGGCCCGTTTCGGGATCGTTGCGCGAGCCGACGAAGCCGCCGATGCGCGTGACAAAGGCGTTGGTGCGGATGTCGATGATGTCGATCCCGGCATTCGACCGGTCGCTCAGGTAGTAAAGCGGCAGCACGGGATCGATGGCGGTGAAGTCGAACGACGTGAGCGGGTTGCCGGGAACCTGGATCGTGGCCACGCGCGAAAACGTCGTCGCCGTCCCGCCGCCATGCAGCAACTGGTCGAGCCTGGAATCCAGCCCCGCATCGGCAGCCCGCGCCGCGCCTGTAGCCAGACCTGCCGCTGCGATTGAAGCCGCGGCGAGCAAGCGCCAGCGAAACCCGCCACGTTGCTTCAGCTTGGCTTTGCTTGACACGATGAAGTATCCCTCCGGACTTTTTCATTTGTTCATCGAGGCGAAGATGGGCGCTTGATGGCTTTATCTGAGGAATATCCGGAAGCGTGCGGCGTCGTCAACGGCAAGTCGGGCACACGTTGGCCCCCATCGCGCCCCGGCTTGGTCCTACGCGCTGCCGATCAGGATGCCGGTGGCAAGGACCAGCGCGCCGCCGAGCATGACCTTGGCGGCGGCGGACAGCGGCGGGGTGTCCATGTACTTCCATTGGATCCAGGCGATTATCGCCAACTCGATCACCACCACGACGCCCGCCAAGACCGTCGCGGTGACGAAGTCGTGGATCAAGTAAGGCAGCGTGTGGCCGATGCCGCCCGCAATGGTCATGAGGCCGCAGACCAGGCCGCGCAGCAGCGGCGTGCCGCGGCCCGACAGCTTGCCGTCGTCCGCCAGCGCCTCCGCGAAGCCCATCGAGATGCCGGCGCCGAGCGAGGCGGCCATGCCCACCAGGAAGGCGTTCCAGGAGTTGTGGGTCGCAAAGGCGGCTGCGAACACCGGGGCAAGCGTGGACACGGAGCCGTCCATCAGCCCGACGAGGCCGGGCTGGATGACCTGGAGCACGAACCGCTTGCGGGCGTTGTCGTTCTCGGCCACGCGGGTTTCGCCGGGCAGGCGCTTCTGCTCAATGGCGCCGGCGGTGTGCTCGTGCGCCAGTTCGGCCTCGGCGAGGTCGCCGAGCAGCTTGCGGATGCCCGCGTCCGTGGTCCGGGACGCCGCTTTCTGGTAGAAGCGCCCGGCGTCCTGCTCCATCTGCTGCACGTGCCGGCGCACGGCCTCGATGCCCATGGCGCGCACCTGCCAGGCCGGCTTGCGCTGCACCCAGCCCCGCACTTCCTGGCGCTGCACGAGCGGGATGTGGGAGCCGAACCGCTCCGCGAACACGTCGATCAGCTTGCGGCGGTGCTCGTTTTCCTCGGCCGCCATGTCGGCGAACATCTGGGCGCTGCCGGGATACTCGTCCCGCAGGTCGTGGGCGAAGTCGGCGTAAACGCGGCCGTCCTCTTCCTCGCTGGATATGGCAAGGGCGAGCAAGTCGCGTTCGGTCAGCTCAGAGAAGTTGCGCATAGGCCAGCAATTAGGGCCAGGTATTGGACAGTCAAGACGAGGACGCAATGGTGTAAATGATTGGCATTCTCAACTCCGGCCTGGCCTGCGCCGCCTTGGCTGCAAGCCTCAAGGCTTGGCGGGCTGCCGCCCGCAGCGCGATGTGCTGTGCAGGCCGCATCCCTCCGTGCAACCTGGAGTCGCAAGTAGTGGTGCTGGGGCTTGCCTGAATTGTTGCGCAGGCTGGATGCTGCCCCGGAGTCAATGGCAGCCATTGCCGCTCCGGTTGAACGCCCGCACGTGGCCGTCCGCGATCACCACCTCGGTCTTGCAGCGGAAGGAGTAGCCGCCCGGGAACAGGCCGAAACCGCCGGGTCCGCCGGCGCGGGTGCTCCGTCCGCTCACGCCGCCGACCCGGCCGGTGTCCAGCGTTTGGTAGAACAGGCGCTCGCCGTCGATGGTGGTGACCGTATCGTTGGGTTGGCCGAACCGCTGGATCAACTCGGCCTTGCTATGGCCGACGAGGCGGGACAGCGTGTCATAGGCGTCTGAGGGCGCGGCTTGCACCGGCGCGGAGAGCAGCATCATCAACGCTGCCGACGGGGCGCGCTTGGCCAAGGCAACTCGCGTCATTCCTGATCCTCCCAAGAGCGCCACCTACGCCGCCGGGTTGTCCCACCTTGATAAACCACTGGCCAACGGTTAGGGAGGGTGCCCAGCGATGTGGATGGGTGGCCGAGCGGTTTAAGGCAGCGGTCTTGAAAACCGCCGTGGGTGCAAGCCCACCGTGGGTTCGAATCCCACCCCATCCGGAGCGGCCAACCCCATCATGGCGAGGAACGCCCCAACGCGGCCACCGGCGCCCCCTCGATCACGTAGGTGCTGACCGAGTTGGGCGGCTGGCGGTCGATCAAATGGCCCGCACCGTCCACCCGGCCCGGCTCGTAGGCCAGGCTGACGGCCGCATCCTCCGCCGTGCGATAGATGGCCACCGCGGCGCCGGGCCGGTGAAACGCGGTCAGGTCGATGTCATGGACGGCGCCCTCCCCGCTCCCGTTGGTCGCCACCAGCACCAGCCGGCGCCGGTCCGGCGACAAGGCCGCAAGCGTGTCCCCCTGGCTGGACAGCACCGTGAACTCCGGGCGGATGAAGCGGGTGTACTGCGCGATGGCAAAGAACTGCCGCAAGGGGCGCGGGTGGCCGTTTCGGGCGTCGATCACGCCCCAATCCGGCTGCCAAAAGCACCAAACCTCCGCGCGGAGCACGCGCAACGCGGTCCGGATGGCGTTCGCCATATACAGCGCGCCCTCCATCTCGGTCTGGCCGGCGGAAAGGCAGCAGCCGACCTCGCTCGCCCAAAGCGGCTTGCCCAGGGCTGCGACCCGGCGGCGCAAGGTCTCGGGATCAGTCCCGTTGTACTGGTGCACGTTCACCTGGCTCAGCGCATCGAGCGCCGCGGCGCCCATCTGCGCCAGGTATCCCGTCATGGCGTCCATGCTGTTGGCCTCCGTCCCGGACACGGCGGCGCCGGTCCCTGCCAGCGCCCGGGCCAGCGCCGTGACCACGGCCTCCTGCGTGGGGAGGCTGGCGAAACTCCCTTCCTGACGGCCGCCTTTCACCCACCAGGCGCCGTCCGGCTCGTTCAGCGGGCTGACGCTGCCGAAGGCGATCCCCTCCTCGCGGCGGAAATGCTCGACAACCCTGGCGAGATAAGCGGCGAAGGCGGGAACGGCGTCGGCGCGCAGGTTGTCCTCGCCGCCCCGCTCGGCGCCCGACGCGCAGCCGCTCACAGTCATCCACCAAGGGGCCGAGTTGGAGAACGCCTCGAACACGTTGGCCCCGCGCGCCTTCGCTTCCTGCAGCATATGCCGCTGGCTCCTGTCGCGGGACCAGTCGTACTCCGCGCCCGGCCCGGCGAGGAACCCCTCCATCCGCGCGCCCGGCTGCACCGCGGGGGGCGCCGGGCAGCGGCCCGGCTCCGGGTGGTCGCCGCCGCCGATGTTGTAGCGCGCCACGTTGAGGCCCAGGCCCGGCCCGCGCGCCGGGTCGCCGAACAGGAGGTCCATGTAGTGGCGCTGCTCCGCCGGGTCCGGGACCCAGGCGGCGTCGAACGGGCCGCCATAGATGACGTTGGCCTCCCAAGCGAGCGACATGCCCCAGCCACGCAACGTTTGCTGCGCGTCCGTGCTGACCGTGGCGGTCGTGCGGGCCGGATCGCCGGCGCCCCCCAAGACCAGCCCCAAGCCCAACACGGCCGGCAGCCGCAGGAGCCGCGCCCAGCGGCGGCCGTGGGAACGCCGCGCCTCACCCATCCGACCGTCCTCCGTCCGGAACGAGGTCAACGAGGATCGGCCGGTGATCGGATGCGCCGTAGGCAAGCGCCGCGGCGCTCGCGCCACGCAGGCCGCGCGCTAGGCAGCGGTCGAGGCGCAGCGGCACGATGCCCTTCGCCCGGTGCGTGGCGCGGCGCGGCCCGACATCGGCGAAGCCGGGCAGCCTCACGGCGCCCAGCGCGTTGAAGTCGCCGACCACCGCATGGAGCCGCGGGCATTGGCCGAGGAGATGCCGAAGCGCGCGGCGGTTGGCGCGCTGGCCGTGGTCCAGGTGCACGTTTGCAATTTCGATACCCTTCCATTGGACAAACAGGGCAATGCGGCCCGTGAGCCGCCGCCGCAGCGGAACCGGAAGGTCGAAGCGCGTGGCGGGCGGCAGCGGCACCGCCTCCGCCGTGAACGGGCGGAGGCTCCAGGCGGCCAAGCCGTGGCCGCGCCCTTCCATCTCGCGCCGGGCGTAGCGGCCGCCGAGCGCGTCCGGCAGCGCGTCGATGCCGGCCGTCGCTTCCTGCAGCAACACCAGGTCGGGACGATGCGCCTCGACCAGGCGGCGGATGTCTTCCACCCCCGCGCCGCGCCGCCGCAGCAGGTTCCAGCTCAGGACGCGCATCGGGCATCCTGGCACGGAATGTCATTATTCTCGGACAGGGTGCCTACGGCTCCGGCGGGCGCCGGGTGTGCCAATCCGTGCGCTGCTGGAAGGCATGGCCAGCGCGGCACAGCAGCGCCTCCGACACGGGGGGGGCGACGAGTTGCAAGCTGAGCGGCAAGCCGGCCGCGTCGATGCCGCACGGCAGGGTGATCGTCGGGTTGCCCGCGAAGTTGAACGGCGCGGTGAAGCGCAACATGCGCAGCAGCACCATGTCGTCCTGCCCGTACTCCGCCATGCGCTCCAGGCTCGGCACCGGCACCGGCATCGTCGGCATGAGCAGCAGGTCCACGCCCCGGAACAGCGCGCGGAGGCGCCCGGCGAACTCCAGCCGCTCGTGCATGATCGAGCCGAACTCGATGCCCGTCGTACGCCGCCCGTGCTCGATCAATTGGGCAAGGTCCGGGCCGTACTCGGCGGCGCGGGCCGGGTAGTCCGCCCCGTGCGCAATCGCCGTCTCGACGGCGCAGAATGGGATCCAGCCGCGCAGCAGCGCGCCCGTGGGCGGGAACGCGACCTCGCGGAGTTCCGCGCCGAGCGCCCTCAGCACATTCTCCGCTGCGCGCACCGCGGTTGTCACTTCCCCGTCGATGCCGTCCTCGTTGTAGCGGCGGTCAACGCCCACGGTGATCCCGCGCACGCCCTGCCCCAAGGCCGCCAGGTAGTCGGGAACCGGATCAGGAATCGCGGTGGGGTCAAGGGCGTCAGCCCCGGCGATCACCCCCAGCATCGCCGCCGCGTCCGCCGCGCTGCGTGCCATCGGCCCGATGTGGTCGAGCGACGCGGCCAAGGGCAGGATGCCATGGCGGCTGACCCGGCCCCAAGTCGGCTTGATGCCAGTCAGCCCGCACGTCGCCGAGGGGAACCGGATCGACCCCCCGGTGTCCGAGCCGAGCGACCCGAAGCACAGGCCCAGCGCCGTCGCCACGCCCGAGCCGGTGGAGGACGAGCCGACCCAATGCCCGGGGTTCCACGGGTTGAGCGGCGCCGGGTCGTCCGGGTGGTGGCTGGTGTAGGCGCCCTCCGTCATCTTCAGCTTGCCAACGAGCACCGCGCCCGCGTCCTCCAGCCGCCGTACGGCCGTGGCGTCGTGGTCAGAGGTCGCGCCCTTGCGGATCGGCATCCCGCCGGTGGTCGGCGCGAAGCTCGTGGCGCAAAGGTCCTTCACCGCGAGCGGCACGCCATGCAGCGGGCCGCGCCACAGCCCGGCGGCGATTTCCGCCTCCGCCCGGGCCGCCGCGGCGCGGGCGCGGTCGGCCAGCACCGTGACAAAGCTGCGCGCAGCACCATCCAGCCGGGCGATCCGTTCCAGGGTCGTTTCCAGCACCGCAACCGGCGAAAGCGCGCGCTGGCGGATGCGCTCCGAAACGTCGAGCAGGGATCGGTAGTGCAGGTCTTCGAGCGGCATGGCTGGCTTCCCTTCCGTTCGGCGGCACACCCAGGGAAGCACCTGCGGCGTGCGAAGGGAATGCCCGGCGGCCGTCTGCGCGGCTCCGCCGACGACGTTATCGCGTGACTGCCCCGGCCGGAGCACGCGCCCGGTCCATCCGCTCGCCGACCGCCAGCGCCAACCGCCCCGCCAGGGTCCTCGCCCCCACAAAGGAAGCCAGGTCGAGCCGGGCGTTCGCATACCCGTACTTGCTGTCGTCTTCGACGCACAGGAGATCGACCTCCGCCACCCCGCTGTCCAAAGCGCTGACCATGTACTCGACCAGCACCAGCGCCTCCGGCTCGGCGCGGTCGAAGTGAGAGTCGTGCACGGAGAAGAACACCTGCTCGCGGCTGCCGTTCGCGATGGTGAGCAGGCCCGCCGCAAGCCGGTCGCCGCAGTGGACGGTGAACAGCCGCAGCGCCCCCTGCCGCGCGAGTTCCACCGCCAGAGCGCGGAGGATCGCGGCGTCGTTGTCCATGATGCTGCTACCCTGGCCCGTGTCAGCCAGCCATTGCTGCTTAAGCGCGACCATGCGCTCAATTATGGCCTCGGTCGGCTCTCCAGGCCCCCACGCTTTGGCCGCGACCGGCCCCGCCTCGCCGAGGGCGCGCAGGCGGCTGGCATGGCCGGTTCTGGTCTCCTCGCTGAGCCGGCTACGCCAGGCTTGCCCATCGGCCCCGTGGCTCCGGACCTGCAAGCTCCTGGCCGTGCGACGGCCCGGCCTCAGCCTCACCGGCTGCTCCCGCCCTTCAAGGAGGGCATGGAAAGCGGCGTCGGGACGCACATGGCTGAGATAAACCAGGTCGAACCCGCCCGGCGCCGCCACGGCCGCCCAGGCCTGCTGCAACGCGGCGCGTCCGTCCGATGCCTCGGGATCGACGAGCACGTCGCAATAGTCGCTGCAATCCTTTGCCGCCCATTCCAGCACGCGGACCCCGCGGTGCCGGCGCGTCGCGAGCGGCATCGCCGCGGCGAGCCGCCCACCCGCCCAGCACAGCGCCACGCACAAGCGCGATGCGTCGGACGGCGACCGGGCGTTCCACCATGCGCTGATCCAGCCATGGCTTTGGAAAACGCTCCGGCGGCCGCGTTGCCAGAGCGCGTCCCAGGCCGGGCCGATCTCCGCCAGCCGGGCCGACGTGCCGACGATTTCTGTCCGCAGCGTCATCTGGCGCGCCCCCGAACCGTTTACGATGTTCTCATATCATAACGGATCAGGAGCTGGAGCAAGCCAGGGGCTTTAAGGAAGGTGCGGGACTTGGCCTCGACGGACAGCCGGCCCGCGCCCTATTCCGCCGCAGCCAGGTCCGGCCTGCCCTGCATCTCCGCCCAGGCAGCGTCCAGGCCGCGGCCGAACCGGGCACACAGCTCCGCCGCTTCCGCGTGGTCCAGGATCAGCGGCGGGGTGAAAGCGATGCGGTCGCCGATGGCGCGCACGATCAGGCCGTGGCGCTCGCACGCCGCCTGCACGCGCCCGCCGACCCCGGCGGCGGCGGGATAGGGCTGCCGGGCCGCCTTGTCGGCCATCAGCTCTACCCCGGCGATCAGCCCGACGCCGCGCACGTCGCCGACCAGCGGGTGATCGCGAAACGCTTCCAGCCCGCGCAGGAACGCCGGCGCCACGTCCCGCACATGGCCCACGATGTCGCGCTCCTCATAGATCTTGAGCGTCTCCACCGCGACGGCGCAGGCGACGGGGTGGCCGCCATAGGTGTAGCCGTGGCCGAACATGCCGTGGCGCCGGCTGCCCTCCAGCAACGCCTCGTGCACGCCCGTGCTGACCAAGAGGGCGGAGATCGGCTGATAGGCCGCCGAAAGCTGCTTGGCACAGGAGATCATGTCCGGCTCGATGCCGTAGGTTTCGCAGCCCCACATGCTGCCGGTGCGGCCGAAGCCACAGATCACCTCGTCGGCGACCAGCAGGATGCCGTGGCGCTTCAAGACGGCCTGGATCGCCGGCCAGTAGCCGCGCGGCGGGGTGATCGCGCCGCCCCCGCCCTGCACCGGCTCGCCGAAGAAGGCGGCGATGGTGTCCGGCCCTTCCTGCTGGATCAGCGCCTCCAAGTTCGCAGCCATGCGCGCGCTGAACGCTTCCTCGCTCTCGCCCGCCTCGTGGAAACGGTAGTAGTTCGGGTTGTCTGCATGGACGAAGCCCGGCAGCGGCAGGCCGAAACCCTGGTGCATGTGCGGCTGCCCAGACAGGCTGACGGTCGCCACCGTGTTGCCGTGGTAGCCCCGGGTGCGCCCGATGAACTTCCGCCGCTGCGGCTGCCCCTGCACGCCCCAGTAATTCCATGCGAGCTTGATCGCGGCGTCGTTCGCCTCCGACCCGCTGCATTGGAACAGCACGCGCGCCATGCCGGGCGGCGCCACGGCCAGCAGCCGCTCCGCCAGCTCCACGGCGGGTTCGTGGCCCTTCTGGAAAAAGGTATGGTAGTACGGCAGCTTCAGCATCTGCCGGTGCGCCGCGTCCGCCAAGCGCCGCTCGCTGAAGCCGAGGCTGGCGCACCACAGCCCGGCCATCGCCTCAATGTACTCCCGCCCTTCTGTGTCCCACACGCGGCACCCCTCGCCGCGGTCGATCAGCACCGCGCCCTCGCGGGCATGGCGGTCGAGGTCGGTCTGCTGGTGGACGAGGCTCGCGATGTCGCGGGCGTGCAATGAATTCGGGTGCATGACGGTCTCCGATAGCGGCCTAATGGTCGGCCATTTCCCAGATCAAGGACAGCACCTCCTCGCGCGCCGCCACGAAGTCCGGGCGGCTCTTGACCGCACGGATGCTTTCCGCGGCGTGATCGCGGGCGAAGGGCATGGGCAGGCGCGCGACGATGCGGCCGGGCCGGGGCGACATGACGACGACCTCCGTGCCGAGGTATACGGCCTCCTCGACGCTGTGGGTGATGAACACCACCGTCATGCCGGTGCGGCGCCAAACGGCGTGCAGTTCCTCCTGCATCCGCTCCCGGGTGAGGGCGTCGAGCGCCCCGAATGGCTCGTCCATCAGCAGCACTTTAGGTTCGTTGCACAAGGCCCGCGCGATGGCCAGGCGCTGCTGCATCCCGCCCGAGAGTTCATACGGGTAGCGCCCGCGGAACTCCCACAAGCCCGTGGTGCGCAGCCACTGCTCCACCCGGGCATCGGCGGCCTTTCCCTGCATCCGCGGGCCGAAGCCCGCGTTGGCGGCGACGGTCATCCACGGGAACAGCGCGGGCTGCTGGAACACCACGCCGCGCTCCGGACCCGGCCCGGTCACCGCCTGGCCGTCCAGGCTGACCACCCCCGTGGTCGGGGCCAAGAACCCGGCCAGCGTCTGCATCATCGTGGTCTTGCCGCAGCCGGACGGCCCGACGATGCAGACGAAATCCCCGCGGTCAAACCCGAGGTCCGCCCGCTCCAGCGCCTGCACTGCCGACGCCCCGGCCCCGTAGCGGACCGAAACGCCGGCGAACTGGACGAAGGACTCGCTCACCCGACCGCCTTACGCAGGAAGTCCGTGTTGATCGCCTTTTGAAAGGCGTCCAGGCCCGGCGCGTTGCGGATGCTGCGCTGCTCCACCAGGAAATCGGCGGTGCTTTTCAGCACGCTTGCGAACTTGCCCGGCGCGCCGGGGGCGCCCAGCCATTGCGGCCCGGCCTGCTGGCTGAACGGCACGAAGTCGTACTCCTTCATGTCGGCCGTGGCGACAGCGGGGGTCACGCCGGCCTCCTTGGCCACGATGACGGCGGCCTCCTCCGGCTTGTCCTGCCACATGGCGAGCGCGCGGTCATAGGCTTTCAGGAAGCCCACCACGGCCTCCGGGTACTGCTGCGCGAACGCCGTGCGGACCACGATGAGGTCGGCGATGACGTAGCCGGCCTTTTCCAGCGTGTCCCAAGTCTTGTAGGGGGTGCCGCCGTTCTCGATGATCTTGCTGCGCGCCGGCGGCCAAACGTAGGCGGCGTCGATCTCGCCGCGCGACCAGGCCGCCTGGATCGCGGCGGGCTTCATGTCCAGCACCGTCACGTCCCGCTGCGTCAGGCCGTTGGTCTTGAGAAAGCCCAGCAGGCGGAAATGGCTGGTGGAGCCGAACGGCGTCGCCACCTTCTTGCCCCGGAAGTCCGCGGGCGACTTGATGTTGGCAGCGGTGCGGACCGTCATGTCCTCGCCGGGTCCGATGTTGTCCACGATGCCGACCAGTTGGAACGGCAGGCCCTGGCTGATCCCCGCCGCCGTGGCGACGGAGCCGGTGGCGAGGCCGATGTCGCAGCTTCCGGCGGTGATCGCGGTGTTGATGTCGGCGCCGCTGCCCATCTCGGTCCAGGCGAGCTTGGCGCCGGCGCCTTCCTCGAACCAGCCCAGGTTCTTGGCGATCATGGTCGGCTTGGTTTCGGTGAAGAAGCCGATGTTGACGCCAGGCGGCGCCGCGGCCCTGGCCCCGCGCGCCGCCAGCACGCCCATGCCAGCGCCAAGCAGCGCGCCGCGCCGGGTCAATCCCATACCGTTCATTGAAACTCCCATTTGTGTCGTCACCGTCCGGCCCAATGCACCACGCGCCGCTCGATCAGGACCAAGATGCGGTCGATGGCGACCCCCGCCAGCCCGATCATCGCGATCCCCGCGAACACGTAGTCGGACCGCAAGAACCGCCCGGCGTCCATGATCATCCAGCCGATGCCGTTGGACCCGGCAATGATCTCGGCGGCGATCAGCGTGCCATACACGATGCCAGCCGCGAGCCGGGCGCCGATCAGCACCTCCGGAAGCGCGGACGGCAGCACCACATGGCGCAGCACCTGCCAATCGCTGGCGCCCAGCGCGCGGGCCGCCTGCAGCCGCGCCGCCGGCACGTTGCGCACCCCGTCCCGCGCCGCAATCGCCGCCACCGGCAGCGCCGCCAGGAACAGCATGGTGATCTTGCTGCTTTCCCCGATGCCGAGCCAGACGATCAACAGCACGAGGTAGGCCAACTGCGGCAGCGGGCGCAGGAACTCGATGAACGGCGACGCCGCCGCGTCGAGCCGCGGGGCATAGCCCATGCCGAGGCCCAGCAGCGTGCCCACGGCGGCCCCGGTCAGGAAACCCGCACCCACCCGAAGCAGGCTCATGCCCATATGCTCAAGGATCGAGCGTCCCTTGTAGCCTTCCTGCACCAGTTCGGTCAGCCCGTGCCACAAGTCGAGCGGACCCGGCAGGAACAGGTCCCGCACCAGCCCGCCGCTCGTGACGCCGACCCACAGCGCCAGCAGCAGCGCGGCGCTCAGCCCGGTGATGGCCCAGGACGGCATCGCCCGCGGCATCAATCCCGCCCGCGCCAATGCACCAGCCGCCGATCCAGCACCCGCATCATCCACGCCAGCGTCACGCCCAACCCGCCCAGCACCAGAATGCACAGCACGATCACGTCGTTGCGCAGGAAATGGCTGGCGGAGATGACCATCCAGCCCAGCCCGTCCGTCGCGGCCAGCAGCTCCGCCGACACCACGGTGGAGAACGCCGCCGCCAGCGCCACCTGCAGGCCCGTCAGCACCATGGGCGCGGCCGACGGCAGCACGACGTGGCGGAACACCTGGGCGTGGCTCGCGCCCAGGGCGCGGGCGGCTTGGATGCGCTGCTGCTTCACGCCACGCACACCCGCGGCGCTCGCAGCCACGATGATGGGAAAGGCCGTCAGGAACAGCAGCGCGGCCTTGGACCCATTGCCGGTGCCAAGCCACAAGATCAGCAGGATCATGTAGGACAGCGGCGGCAACGGGCGCATGAACTGGACGATCCAATCGAGCGCCGCCGAGGCCGCGCGGTTGACCCCCATCCACAGCCCCAGCGGCACGCCCGCCAGCACCGCCAGCCCAAACCCGGCGCCGAGCCGCCCCAGCGTGGACAGCGCGTTGCCCCACAGCGTGGTGCCGCGATACCCGTCCCGCAGGATCTCCGCCGCCGCCGCCCAAACGTCCGCCGGCGAGGGCAGCAAGTCCCGCGACACCGCCCCGCTCGCGGAGATCACCCACCAAGCCAGCACGGTGCCCGCCACCGACGCCGCCCCGAACGCCGCGGCCGGCACGCGGACCTGCTGCCGACGCACCGGCACCGGACCCGGCGGCGCGGCAACCGCGATCCCGTCCACTTGTCTGCTGGCCGCACTCATCACCATGACCCGCTGCTCTGCAATGCCCGTGCCATTCGACGCGGCGTGTCCGCGCGAGCGCGCCTGCTTATACCAGCGGCCGAGTGCCTTCCATCCATGACGGATGACGCTGCGCTTATCCATCACCGGCCGCTGGTGCCACTTTGCCGCGCCGTCCAAGCACAAGGCTGCGTGCCGCCGTCCTACGGCACCGAGCGGAGCCGGTGGAACGGCTGATGCTCCGCCGGGTCCATGTGGCCGGCTTGGAACCGCTTGACATGCGGCAAGCAGCGTCTCGAACAGGCACGCTGCCGGAAGCCACCGCCTGCATGGGCTGCGCGAGGCTTGGGGGCAATCATCGGCAAAGCCAGCCCTGCCCCCGGGTCGCTCGCAACGGCGTCGGAGCGAGCGGCCGTCGTCAGAACTCCTCCCACCCTTGTTCGTCGGCGTGTGCGTGTGCGGCCATGGCGGGT
>CAXSAZ010000039.1:0-33305 GCA_964235485.1 uncultured Acetobacteraceae bacterium
TATCACCCGCGCGGCGGCACCGGCGCCGTGATGGCGGCCATGGCCCGCGTGGCGCGCGACCTGGGCGTCAAGATCCAGCTCGGCGAACCCGTCGAGGAAGTGCTGTTCGAGGGCCGCCGCGCGGTGGGCGTGCGCACGCGGGGGGAAGACCGGCGCTATGACGCCTTGGTGATCAACTCGGATTTTGCGCAGACGATGACCAAGCTGGTGCCGGACCGCCTCCGCCGCCGCTGGTCGGACCGCAAGATCGCGTCCAAGAAGTTCTCCTGCAGCACGTTCATGATGTATCTCGGCATTGAGGGCGACGTGCCCGGCCTGTCGCACCACACGGTCTATCTGGCCGACGACTACCGCCGCAACATCGCCGAGATCGAGGCCGGGATGGCGCCGTCCGATCCCAGCTTCTACGTCCAGAACGCCTGCGTCACCGACCCTGCCCTGGCGCCGCCGGGGCACTCGACACTTTACGTGTTGGTGCCCGTGGGCCATCGCATCGGCGAGGGCGTGGACTGGGCGGCGGAAACGGCGCGCTACCGGGCGCTGACCTTGCAGCGGCTGCAGCGCATCGGCATTCCTGACATTGAGAAGCGCATCCGCTTCGAGAAGATCCTGACGCCCCAAGATTGGGAGCATGACCTGCAGATCTACCGCGGCGCCACCTTCAACCTGGCGCACAACCTCGGCCAGATGCTGCACTTCCGCCCGCGCAACCGGTTCGAGGATGTGGCCGGCGTGTACCTGGTCGGCGGCGGCACGCATCCCGGATCGGGCCTGCCGGTCATTTTCGAGAGCGCCCGCATCACCTCCCGCCTGATGGCGGAGGACCTGGGCCTCGACGCACATTGGGAAGCGCCGTCGGCCATGGCGCAAGATCATTATGAGCCTGCCATAGCGGAGGCGCTATGACAGTCTCATACCCTGAAAGCTTTGCGCGCCTTCGGCGCGACGAACCCGCCATCGCGGAGGCCCTATGAACGCCATCAACCCCATCCGCGGTACCCTGCCGGTCGGCGTTATCGGCGCGGGCCTGGGCGGCCTGGCGGCGGCCTGCACGCTGGCGGCGCGCGGGCACAAAGTCATCCTGTTCGACAAGAATCCTTGGATGGGCGGCAAGGCGGCGCTGCTGGAGGAGCAGGGTTTCCGCTTCGACATGGGGCCGACCATCCTCACGGTTCCCGACGTGCTGGAGCGGGTGTTCAGCGAAGCCGGGCGGCAGATGTCCGATTACCTGGACCTGCGCCGGCTCGACCCGCAATGGCGCTGCTTCTTCGAGGACGGTTCCGTGCTCGACCTCCAGGAGGACGTGCCGGCAATGGCCCGGACCATCGCGGACTACGCGCCCGGCAGCGAGGCCGGCTACGCCGAGTTCATCGCCATGTCGGCCAAGCTGCACGAGGTGTCGGAGAAGTTCTTCTTCTGGAAGTCGGTGGAGGGCATCGGCGACACGCTTGAGTTCAAGGGCATGAACCTCGCGACCCTGCGCGACGTGCTGAGCCTGCGCATGGGCACCTCGGTTGCCAGCCAGATCAGGAAGCGGGTGCCGGACGCCCGGGTGTCGCAAATGCTCGACCATTTCGTGCAGTATGTCGGCAGTTCCCCTTACGCCTCGCCCGCCGTGCTGTGCTCCATCGCGCACATGCAGACGCAGAAGGGCGTGTGGTATCCCATAGGCGGCACCCGCGCCGTGCCGCTGGCCCTCGAACGCTTGGCCGGCGAACTCGGCGTGGACTTGCGGCCCGGCACCGGTGTCGCCTCCATCCTGTCCGAGGGTGGCCGGGTCAGCGGCGTGCGCACCGAGGCGGGGGAAACGGTGCCGCTTTCCGCCGTGGTCAGCAACATGGACAGCGTGCGCACGTACCGCGAACTGGTGGGCGGCAAGCCACAGGCCAGCTTTGCCCGGCGCTGGAAACGGGACCCGGCGTGCTCCGGCGTCGTGCTCTACCTCGGCCTCGACCGGCGCTACGACCACCTGGCGCACCACGATTTCGTGTTCTCCCGCGACCCGGAAGAGGAGTTCGACTGGATCTATAACAAGGGCGAGCCGGCCCCGGACCCCACCTGCTACATCGCCGCGCCCTCCGGCACCGAACCGGGCGTGGCGCCGCCGGGCGGCGAGGCGCTGTATGTGCTGGTGCACACCCCGTTCCTCCGCCCGCATCACGACTGGTCGAAGATGTTCGCCCCGTATCGCCAGGTGATCCTCGACAAGCTTGCGCGCTGCGCCGGGATGCCGGACCTCCAAGAGCGCATCGTGTTCGAGCGGCACCTGACGCCGCAGGACATTCACGAACGCTACCGCGTGCTTGACGGCGCGATCTACGGCCTGGCGAGCCACGGCAAGGTGAACGGCGCGTTCAAGCCGGGCAACCGGTCGCGCGACCTGGCCGGCCTTTACCTGGCCGGCGGCGCCGCGCATCCGGGGCCAGGAATGCCGATGGTGCTGATGAGTGGCTGGATCGCCGCTGATAGCTTGGCACAGGACATGGCTCCGAACGGGGCGCAGCCGGCCTTGGCTCTTGCCGGTGCCTGAAGCCGCAGCGTCCGACCCGATCGCGTTGCGGTCGGGCCGGGCGTTCTGGGCGTTCGGCTGGTATCTTCGTTGGTACTTCTACCGGAAGTTCCATGCCGTGCGCTTATCCCATGCCGGCCTGCCGCGCGGCTTCGACGGCCGGCCGCTGATCGTTTATTGCAACCATCCGTCCTGGTGGGACCCGGCGCTCTACATCCTGCTCTGCACCTTTCTGTTCCCGGACCGCCGCGGCTACGGCCCGATGGACGCCAAGGCGCTCGGCAACTACGGCATGTTCGAGCGCATGGGGGTGTTCGGCATCGCGCTCGACACCCCGCGGGGCGCCGCCCGCTTCCTGTCCACCAGCCTGCGCATTCTGTCGGACCCTGCCAGCGTGTTGTGGATCACCGCGGAGGGCGAGTTCACCGACGCGCGGCGCCGCCCCTTGCGGCTCCGGCCCGGCATCGCCCACCTGGCGCGGCGCGTGCCCGACGCCGTGATCCTGCCGCTCGCGGTGGAGTACCCATTCTGGAACGAGAGCCGGCCCGAGGCGCTGGCGCGCTTCGGCGACCCCATCGAAACCGGGCGGCAGCGCAGCGTCGCCGAATGGACCGGCCATCTGGAGGCCGAGTTGTCGCACACGATGGACGCGCTCGCGGCGGAGTCGATGGGGCGCGACCCCCGCCAATTCCGGACCCTGCTGAGCGGCGGCGCCGGGGTGGGGGGCATCTACGACCTGTATCGCCGCAGCCGGGCTTACGCCGCCGGCCGCCGGTTCGATCCGCGGCACGAGGCCCGGGAATGACGGCGCTGGCCGGCTTCGCGCTGTTCCTGGCCATCGGGCCGCTGCTGCTGGGTTTGTGGAACCTCCGGCTCTACCGCGCCCCGGCCCCGGCGGTCGGACGGCCCCAGGTGTCCGTGCTGATCCCGGCCCGCAACGAGGAGGCCAACATTGCCGACGCCTGCGCCGCCGTGCTGGCGAGCGAAGGGGTGGAGCTTGAGCTTGTGGTGCTCGACGACGCCTCGACCGACCGGACCCCGGACATCCTGGCCGGGATCGCCGACCCGCGGCTGCGGGTGGCAGCAGCGCCGAAGCTGCCGCCGGGCTGGTCGGGAAAGCAACATGCGTGCAACGTGCTGGGCGGCCTCGCCCGGCATGAGCTGATGGTGTTCGTGGATGCCGACGTGCGGCTGGCGCCCGACGCCCTGAGCCGGATGGCCGGGACCATGCAGCGGCACGACGTGGGGCTGGCCAGCGGCTTTCCGGCGCAGGATACGGTCACCTGGTCGGAGCAATTGCTGATCCCGTTGATCCACTTCCTGCTGCTGGGATACCTGCCGATCGCGGCCATGCTGCGCCTGCCCGCGGTCGGTCTCGGTGCCGGGTGCGGCCAATTGTTCATCGTGCGGCGCGACGCTTACATGCGCGCCGGCGGACACGCGGCGATTCGGGCATCGCTACACGACGGGCTGATGTTGCCCCGCGCCTTCCGCCGGGCCGGCTTGATGACCCGGCTGTTCGACGCGAGCGGCTTCGCGCGCTGCCGCATGTATGCCAACGCAGCACAGGTCTGGGAGGGGTTATGCAAGAACGCGACGGAGGGCATGGCGAAGCCCCGGGCGCTGCCGGTTTGGACGGTGATTTTGGGGGGCGGGCAAATTCTGCCGGCCGTGCTGATGCTGGCGGCGCCGGGCTGGACGGCCGGGTTGGCTTTGCTGGCATCGGTCGGGTTCCGCCTGGTGCTGGCGGCGCGGTTCCGGCAACCCTGGGTGTCCGCCCTGCTGCACCCGCTGGGCATCGCGGCGCTCCTCCTGGTGCAATGGTGGTCGCTGATCCGCGCCGCCCGCGGCCGGCCCGCTACCTGGCGCGGCCGGGCCTATACGGCGCAGTAGCGGGGTTGGTGGCGATGCTCGCAGGCGGCGTGCAGGCGGCGAAGCTGGAAATCGTGGTGGGAAACGTCCGAAGCGGCAAGGGCCATGTCCGCGTGGCCGTTTGCTCCTCTGACACGTTCCTCAAGGAGACGTGCCAATGGTACGGCCAAGGCAAGGCCGCGCCCGGCGAGGTCATGGTCACGCTGGACGTGCCGCCCGGCACCTGGGCGGCGCAGGCCTACCAGGACGAGAACGACGTGGGCAAGATCACCCGCAACTTCTTCGGCCTGCCAACCGTGGGCATCGGCTTCAGCAACGACGCGCCATTCCGCTTCGGGCCGCCCTCCTTCGCCGATGCCGCCTTCCGCTTGGGGGCCGGCGGTGGCCGCATCCGCTTCAACCTGCGTTATTTCTAGGGAACACCTGATGGGCGCCCCGCTGCCGACCGACCCGCCACCATATTTCGACGCGCACCTGTTCGTTTGCACCAACCGCCGCCCGGACGGGCACCACCGCGGGTCCTGTGCCGCCCGCGGCTCGGAAAGGTTGCGGGACTACATGAAGGCGCGGGCGAAGGAGTTGGGCATCGCCAACCTGCGGGTGAACTCCGCCGGCTGCCTGGACCGCTGCGAGCTTGGCCCCTGCATGGTGATCTACCCGGAGGGCGTGTGGTATCGGATCGACAGCCCCGCCGACGTGGACGCCGTGCTGCAGGCGCATGTCGTGGAGGGCGGGCGGGCTACGGCGCTGATGCTGCCGCTGGGCTGAGCCGGGCCAGCACCTGCGCCGGGTCGGCGCCGCCCGGCACGGCCAGCACCTGGCCAGGACGGGCGCTGCTCACCGCCGTCACGGCGCGCTTGGGGCATAGCCCAAGGCAGCCGACCTCGACCACCCGTATCTCTCGCCGGCGTCCGGCGGCTTTCAGCGCGTCCTTCAGCACCTCGGCCAGGCCATGCTTGCCCTTCTTGCCGAAGCCGCCATGCAGCTTGCGGCTGCACTTGCCGCAGACCATAGCGATCTCGCGCCAAGGAGCTTCGGTTGTTGGGATCACGTCATCGCTGGGCATGTCCAGCAAGTGGCGCGAAGTTCGGCGGCTTTCCAGGCTTGCATAAACGGTTGCCCGGCCCCAAGTCCCTGGCTCAACTTGATGAAAGGAGGTGATCCAGTGTCTCATTGTTTGACGCTTCAGCCGCGCCCCGTGACCTGGACGCCCGCCCTGAGCCTCGAGGTTCTGGCTGGCTAAACCCCATCGTCCGGCGGTTTCGGCTGTCGAACAATGTGAAGGCCCCGGCACACCCGGGGCCTTCAGTGTTTTCAGGCCCGCTCGTCGGCCTCCTCAAGATCGAGCATGGCGTTCGCCTCGCCCTGCTCCAACGCTTCGACCCCGCGCAGGCGGCGGCCCACGGCCCGGGTGCGGCGCCGGGCTGCGTCGATGGTGTTGCTGAACGTTCCCGCCTGTTTCGCCAGCTTGTCGAGCACCTCGTCCATCCGGCCCATCTCCGTCCGCGTGGCGCCGAGCAGGCGTTGGATTTCCTCGGCCTTCTGTTCCAGCGATAGCGTCAACATGCCGAGCTGGATCGTCCGCAGCAGCGCGGGCGCGAGGCTCGGCCCCATGACCAGCACGCGGTGCTCGCGGTTCAACGTCTCGATCAGGCCGGGCATCCGCGCCGCCTCGACATACAGCCCGTCGGTTGGCAGGTACATCACCGCGAAATCGACGGTGACGGGCGGGTTGACGTATTTGCCGCTGATGGTCTTGGCTTCCAGCCGCAGCCGGGTTTCGAGCCGGCGGCGCGCGGCGCGCTCCCCTTCGAGATCCCCGGCCTCGGCGGCGAGCAGCAGGCGGTCGTAATCCTCGGCGGGGAACTTGGCGTCGATGGCCAGCAGCGGCCGGGCGGCGCCCCGCATCGGCATGGCGATGGCGAACTCCACGACGTCGTCGCTGTCCTCGCGCAGCTTGCGGTTGGCGTGCCAGGCGCCCGCGGGCAGCACGTCTTCCAGCAACGCGCGAAGCTGTAGCTCGCCCCAGGCCCCACGGGTTTTCACATTTGTGAAAATGCGCTTCAGGTCGCCGATCTGCGCCGTCATGGCCTGCACGTCGCCCATGGCGCGCTGCACCTGGGCGAACTGGTCGATGACGCGCTGGAAGCTGCCCTGCATCTGCGTCTCGACCGCTTGGTGCAACTGCTCGGTCACGCTGCGCTGGATGGCGGCCAAGCGCACTGCCGCCTGCTCGCTCATTTCCCGTAGCTTGGCTTCCAGGAGGGCGCGGGCGTCGCCCCCCTCACGGGCTATGCTGGTGGACAGGGTGCCGAGCGCCGCCTGCATTTCCAGGCGCGCGTGTTCGGCGCGGACCGACAGGGCGCGCTCCACCTCGGCCAACTGGCTTCGGGTCGCCTCCGCCTCCTGCCGCTGCCCGGCGGTGCCCCCCTCGGCCAGCAGCAGCAGGCGTTGCAACTCCGGCGGGCGACGGAGCAGCAGCGCCAGGACCAGCAGGCACAGGACCACCAGCAGCACGCAGGCGACGATCAGCAGCAGTTGGGGCAGCAGCGATTCGGACAGCATGGCGGTGATCGTTACCGGTTTTCCATGAACGCCGCGACCGCCGGCATCGCCGCATCGAGGTCAAGGGTCCAGCGGCGATGGGCAAGGCTGCTGTCGGCCGTGTCCTCCCGGCCGATGATCAAGCCGTATTCCAGCCCGGCGCCCGCAAACACATTGGAATGGGCGTCGAGGAACAGCGGCGTGCTCTCGATGTCCAGCAGCCGGGCGCCGGGCCGGCAGAACACGGTGTTGAACAGCCCGGCGCCGCCGATGGCCACGATGCGCTCGGCGGCGGCGAACAGGCGGATCTGCTCCTCGACGGGGAGGAACTCAGGCTCGATGGCGAGGTAGCCCAGCGCGGCCAGGTGGTCGGCCAGCGCCTGCTCGTTCAGCAGCCCGCGGTAGGCGTTCAGTTCCCGGGTGCGGCGCAGGCGGGCGACATACAGCTTGCGCACGGGCGACGGGCCGTGCCGGGCCACGACCGCATCACGGAGCTGGGCATAGAGTTCGCGTATGGCCGGGCTGATGTGGCAGTCCCGCATCGACTGGCGGAAGAGGTGCACCTCCTCGAACCAGTAGGCCATGCCGCAATCGTGCAGGATGATCTCGTCATCCCGCACGCCGAGCACCGTCAGGAGAGCGCGCATGTTGGGGTGTGTGGCGAAGACGAACAGCTTCCGGTATAGGCGCCGGTTGCGGATGAAGTGCACAACGGCCGGCAGGGTGTAGAGCAGCCACAGGCCCCAGTTGTGCGGCTCGTCCGCCGTCGCGAACAGCACCGGTCCCTCGATCCGTTGCGCGTCCTGCAGGCGGGCGCGGGATACCGTGAGGTCCTTGCCGCGCCGGGTAATGCCGATGTAGTGGGATAGGTCCTCATAGGCCACGACCTGCTGCACGGCCGCGCGGGCGTCGCCGTCGTAGATCGTGCTGACGCGGCCGTCTGCCACGAAGAAGTTGGACCACAGCAGATGCACCGAGCGCAGGCACTCCAAGCGCCGCGCGTGGGAGGGACGGTCCCCGGCGTTGAGGCGCGCCGGGTGGAATGCCTGGCCCGACAGGTTCAGGAGGAGGCCGGGCCATGGCTTGTGCCAAGTCACCGCCGGCTCATGCGACAGGACGCGCCCCGCCGGGCAGGCGTCGCCGAAGGTCAGGGTCAGGAAGTCGGCGCTCACGCGGCCAAGGTATCGCGGATGGCTTGCAAGTGCTCGGCCGCGGTGCGCTCCCAGGTGAAGGTTTCGGCGTGGCGCCGGGTGGCGGCGCGGTCCAGCGGCGCGGCCTGCAGGGCGCGGGTGCCGTCCACCAGGGCCGCGGCGGACCGCTCCCGCAGCAGCACGCCGGCAGCCGGCGTGGTCACGGCTTCCGGCGATCCCCAGACCGCGGTAGCGGCGACCGGGGTGCCGCAGGCCATCGCCTCGATCAGCACGTTGGCGATGCCCTCGCGGTCGCTGCAGTTCACCAGCGCGTCCGCGGCGCCCATCAGCGCCGGCAGCCGGGCCTGGTCCACATGGCCCAGGAAGCGCACCCGCTCGCCCAGCCCGAGACCATGCGCCAGTTGCCGCAGCGCCGCCTCGCGCGGGCCGTCGCCGACGATCAGCAGCGTGTGGTCCCGCAGGTCCGGCATAGCGCGGATGGCGAAGTCGTGGCCCTTGCGGTCGATCAGGTGCCCCACCGAGATCAGCGTCGGCCCCGTCAAGCCCAAGCTGTTTCGCAGCGCCGCCCGATCCGCCGGCGGCTGAAACAACTGCAGATCAACCCCGTGCAGGACCACCCGCATCCGGGCGGCGGGCACGCCGAGGCGGACCAGCTCATCCTTCAACGCCTGGCATACGACGGTCATCAGCGGCGCCTGCCGCGCCGCCCAGAGCAGGGCGCGGCGCGGCAGGGCGTAGGCCGGGATCTGGCTCACGTCGCTGCCGAATGCGGTGAGCAGCAGCGGCTTGCCCAGGATGCGGGCCAGCGCCGCCGCGGCAACGCCGTCGGGATACAGGTAGTAGGCGTCGATCAGGTCGAAGTCGAAACCCGAACGCCGGATGCGCCGCAGGTGGCGCAGGGTGGCCGCGGCCAGCAGCCAGGGTGCCGCCGACATGCTGACCTTTGGCAGCAGCGGGAAGCGCGGATAAGTGACCGGAAGCCCGGCCCGCACGTCCGCATCCGGCACGCGGGCGAACTGCGCGTAGCGGCCGAAGCGCGGATGGCCGGACGGGAAATACGGCACCGGCGCCACGTGCCGAATCGACACCGCCCCGGCGTGCGCCAAGTGCGCCAGGCGATGCTCCAGGAAGATGCCATGCCGCGGCTGCACGGCATTGGGAAACAGCGTCGAGAACGAAAGGATTTTCAGTCCGGGCACGACATCAGTTTGACTGGAAACCGACCTCGTTGCACGTTGTTTCGAGGGCAGCACTGCGCCCGCCCATCGCCTTGCGCCAGTGCAGCGCGTCGAAGTTGCGGGTCTCGTGCACCCGGTTGGCCTGCGCGCTGACGCGGAACTCCGCCCATTCCAAGTCTTCCGGCAGGTCAGGGTCGGGCACGTCGCGCAGGGTGGATTGCACCGGGTCTTGGTTGACCCAGGCTTGGCGCACCCGGTCCAGCAGGGCATCCACCTGCTTGAGCGCGCCCGGTAGGTCCGGCTGCGGCTCATAGGCGGCGGTCCAGGGGTTCCACACCTCGAAATCGAAGCTCGCGGTGCCGTCTGCCGCGTCGTGCCGGATGATGCGAAGGGCTGGCCGGCTCATGCTAAATCCTGAAGCTGTTGCTCTTTATATCGACAGCCCGGCTGCCGCGCGCAACCGCAAAGCTGGGCTTGCGAACCCGCGCCGGGCAGGACAGCATTGCATATGTCCGCATCCCGCCCACTTCGCATTGCCGTCATCGGCGCCGGCATGGCCGGCCTCGCCTGCGCCGGCGCGCTGCATCGGGCAAGCGCGGCGGTCACGCTGTTCGACAAGTCGCGCCGGGTCGGCGGGCGTCTGGCGACCCGACGGGCGGACGGCCTGACATTCGACCACGGCGCGCAGTATGCGACGGTGCGCGACCCGGCGTTCATCGCTGCGATTCAGATGATGGCGGCATCAGGACGCGCGGCGCCCTGGCCCGCGGCGGGCGAAGGCCGCTGGTGCGGCGTGCCCGGCATGTCCGCCTTGGCCAGGCACATGGAACAGGAAGGCGTCGGCACCCTGCACACGGGGCGGCACGCCGCGTTCCTGCACCGCGACGGCGAAGGCTGGCGCGTGCGGCACCGTGATGCGGCGGACACGCGGCCCGGCTTGGTGTCCGACGCGGGCGGCGAGTTGGCGGGGCCGTTCGACCGAGTGGCGGTCGCGCTGCCGGCGCCGCAAGCGGCCGGGCTGCTGCAGCCGCACGCCTTTGCCGCCGAGGCGGGCCGCGCCCCCATGGCACCATGCTGGGCCGCCATGCTGGCCTTTGACAAGGCCGCGTCCGCGCCCGACCTGCTGCGCCCGGAGGCCGGCCCGCTGCGCTGGATCAGCCGCGACAGCTCCCGGCCGGGCCGGGCCGCCACCCCGGAGTGCTGGGTGGCGCACGCGACGCCCGAATGGTCCCGCGACCACTTGGAACAGCCGGCCGAGGCCGTGCTGGCCTCCCTGCGCGCCGCGTTTGCCGCAGAGACCGGGATCACGGCGGCACCGCGCTTTGCCGCCGCGCACCGCTGGCGCTACGCCCTCGCCGAAGCGCCGCTCGGAACACCGGCCTTGTGGGATGCCGCCGCCGGGCTAGGAGTTTGCGGCGATTGGTGCCTGGGCGCACGGGTGGAGGCCGCTTTCCTGTCCGGACGGGCGCTTGCAGGCATGATGGCAGACTGAGGCCGCGTCAGGACCGCAGCGCGAACACCAGCAGCGAGCGGCTGGTCACCTCGTACGGATCGCCGATGGCAAAGCTCTGGCGGTCATCCCGCTCGGGCACGTTGGTGTCGAACACCAGGTCCCACGCCTTGCCGTTGGTGCATTCCGGGAGGGTGATCATCACCAAGTCGTGATGCGCGTTCAGCACGATCAGCATGGTCGTGTCGCTGCCGGGCTTGCGGATGCCGGTCGCCTGGGCGCGGCCGTCGATCAACATGCCGAAGCATTTCATGCGGAGATCGTGCCAGTCGCGCTCCCCCATCTCCGCGCCGGAGGCATTGATCCAAGTCACGTCCTTCACGTCCAGCGCCTCGATGGGCGTGCCGGTGAAGAACCGGCCGCGGCGCAGGATCGGGTAGTCGTGCCGCAGCTTGGTCAGGCGCTGCACCAGCGCCACCTGGGTCTGCGCCCATCCCGGCAGCTTCCAGTCGAGCCAACTGACCGCGTTGTCCTGGCAATAAGCGTTGTTGTTGCCGCCCTGGGTGCGGCCGAACTCGTCGCCCGCCAGGATCATCGGGGTGCCCTGCGACAGCAGCAGCGTCGCCAGCATGTTGCGCATGTGGCGCTGGCGCCGCTCGCAGATGTCGGGATCGTCAGTTTCGCCCTCGACGCCGTGGTTCCAGCTATGGTTGCCGTCGCTGCCGTCGCGGCCGTCCTCGCCGTTGGCCTTGTTGTGCTTCGCGTTGTAGCTGACGACATCGCGCAGGGTGAAGCCGTCATGCGCGGTGATGAAGTTCACCGTGGACCACGGCTTGCGGCCCCGCTTGTTGAACAGGTCGGCGGACGCGGACATGCGCGCGGCCATCGCGGGCACCATGCCCTCCCCGCCGTTCCAGAACCGCCGCACGTCATCGCGGAACTTGTCGTTCCATTCCGCCCAGCCCGGCGGGAAGCCGCCCACCTGGTAGCCGCCAGGTCCGCAGTCCCAGGGTTCGGCGATCAGCTTCACGCTGCTCAGCACCGGGTCCTGCCGGCAGGCGTGCAGGAAACCGCTGCTCTCGTCGAAGCCGTGCGGCTCCCGCGCCAGGCTGGTGGCGAGGTCGAAGCGGAAGCCATCGACGTGCATCTCCTGCACCCAGTAGCGCAGGCTGTCCGTCACCATCTGCAGCACCCGGCTGTGCGACAGGTTCAGCGTGTTCCCGGTGCCGGTGTCGTTGATGTAGAAGCGCGGCTCCTGCGGCAGCAGCCGGTAGTAGGAAGCGTTGTCGATCCCCTTGAACGACAGAGTCGGCCCAAGCTCGTTGCCCTCCGCCGTGTGGTTGTAAACCACGTCCAGGATCACCTCCAGCCCGGCATCGTGCAGGTGCGCCACCATCTCCTTGAACTCGGCATGGGCGAAGGCCGGCTTGGAGGAGTAGCGCGGGTCGGGGGCGAAGAAGCCGATGGAGTTGTAGCCCCAATAGTTGGTCAGCCGCTTGGCGTGGAGGTGGCTTTCATCGACAAAGGTGTGGACGGGCAGCAGCTCCACGCTCGTGACGCCCAGCCCGGTGATCCAGTCGAGCACCGCCTTGTTCGCCATGCCGGAGAACGTGCCACGCAGCTCCTTCGGCACGGCCGGATGGCGCTTGGTGTAGCCGCGGACATGGGCCTCGTAAAAAATTGTCTGTTCCCACGGCACGTTGGGCCGGCGGTCGCGCAGCCAGGTGAAGGCCGGGTCGATCACCACGCATTTCGGCACGTGCGCGGCGCTGTCCCGCTTGTCGATGATGGTGTCGTCGCCGGTTTCCAGCCGGTAGCCGAACACCTCCGGCCCCCACGCCAACTGCCCGACATGGCCGCGGGCATAAGGGTCGAGCAGCAGCTTCTTCGCGTTGAAGCGGTGGCCGGCCTTGGGGTCCCAAGGGCCATGCACGCGGTAGCCGTAAACGGTGCCGGGCCGGGCGTCCGGCAGGTAGCCGTGCCAAACCTCGTCCGTGTATTCCGGAAGCTCAATGCGTTCCAGTTCGGTGCGGCCTTCCTGGTCGAACAGGCACAGCTCGACCTTGGTGGCGTTGGCCGAGAACAGGGCGAAGTTGACCCCCACGCCGTCCCAGGTGGCGCCGAGCGGGTGCGGCAGTCCCTCGGCGACCCTGGACGCCCGAGCGATTTCAAACAAATGGCCATCCCTTCGCTGCCCAAACGGCAGGGCTGGCGATCTTCGGCCGCGCATTACCCTTCAGGGGAATGTAGCGTCGCCACCACGCGCTGCAACGCCGCATGAAGCTCGGCGGCCGGCGCCGCGCCGTAACGCGCCTCGAACCCGGCCTGCGCCGCGCTCCAGGCGGGCCAGGCGGCTTCGACCAGCGCCGCGCCGCGCGGGGTGACGGACAACAGGCGGGACCGGCGGTCGGCCGGGTCGGCGGCGGCGCAAAGCAGGCCGTCCCGTTCCAAAGGGCGGATGTTGCGGCCCAGCGTGGTGCGGTCCATCGCCAGCTCCGCCGCCAAGGCCTGGATGCCGCGTGGGCCATCCCGGCGGAGGCGGGCCAGGATGCCGAACTGCGAAACGCGCAGGCCAAACGGCGCCAAAGCCGCATCGTAGAACGCCGAAGCCCGGCGCGCCGCTTGCCGCAGCGCCTGGCAGTGGCAAGTCCCCGTTGAGGCGCCAGCGGCGTTCATATCATGGAGGCTGGACAACGCGCGTTCATCGCATAGGATTAGGTGCATATGCGCCTTCTGTCCACATGTGGCCAGGCGAGGCGGCGCGCTTCGGGGAGGGCGGGCGTGGTTGATCCGGTCTATTACGACGACCTGGCCGTGGGCCAGACTTTCTCGTCCCGTGCCGAGGCGATGGACCGCGACCGCATCGTGGCGTTCGCGGAGGAGTTCGACCCGCAGCCGCAGCACCTGGACGAAGGCTTGGCGCGCGGCAGCATGTTCGGCGAGTTGGTCGCCAGCGGCTGGCACACGGCGGCGCTCACCATGCGGCTGCAGCTCGACGCCCTCATGGGCCGCTTTCCCGGCGGCAGCCTGGGCGCGCAGATCGACAAGCTCGCCTGGCTCCGCCCGGTGCGGCCCGGCGACCTGCTGCGCGCCGAGGCCGAGATCACCGACATGCGGCCCTCGCGCTCCCGCCCCGAGCGCGGGTTGGTGACGATCCGGACGACGACGCTGAACCAACGGAACGAGCCGGTGCAGGTCATGACGGCTTCGGTGCTCGTGCCGCGGCGTCCGCAAGGCGGGGCGGTCAGTTAGCCAATTGGCCGCGTTCCCGCAGGCCGGTTTCCGCCAGGCTGGGCAGCAAGGGCAGCAGCAGCGACAGGTCGCGCTCCGCGCGGCAGCACAGGTATTGCGCGACCACCGGGGCGTCGTCCGTCCGTTCCGGCAAAGGCAGCCCATCCGGGCCGAGCGGCAGGGCGGTGAGGCCCAGGTCGGCATACACCTTCAACAGCCCCGGGCCGGCACGCCAAACCGCGGGGTCGAGGCCTTCCTGCTGCGCCAGGTCGCGCAGGTTCCAGATGGCCGATACGCGGTCCTGCACCGACCCGGCCGGGTCGCCGAGGCCGAGCAGCACCCGGCCGATGCGGCGGAACGGAATGCCGGCGCGCCCGGCCTCCCCCATCACGATCCCGTCCGCCTGCACCGGCGGCAGGGCGCCGAGTTCCGCGTAGCGCCGCCGCCCTTCCCCGGCCCACGGCACCCAGCCGACGCGGCCCGGCCGGATCAGCCGCCACAAGGCCGTCAGTGCCAGCACCACCGCGAGCGCCACCGAAAGGCGTAGGCTGTTCGGCAGGTCGGGCGACAGCACGACCTCGATCCAACTGCTTTCGCTGACGGTGCGCATGGTCGGCTCGAACGCCGACAGCGCCAGCACGCAGACCACCAGCGCGAACAACGGCACCGCGGTGCCGGCCTGCAACGGCCCCGACAGCAGCCGGGCGTGGCGGTAATAAGCGTCGCGGAACGGCGCCACCAGCAGGGTCGCCAGCACGAGCACGGCCGGAACCCACAGGTTGGTGCCCTGCGCCGCGGTGAAGCCGGCTGCGGCCAGCAGCAGCACGATGGTGGCGCCCCAGGCCAAGGTGACCCGCTGGGACAACGCAACCGACAGCACGAGCAGCGCCGCGCCGATCAGCGACGGCACGAACTGCCCGGCATTCGCCGCAAGGTCGGCGTAGTCGGGGTCGATCCAGGAGAAGTCCGGCCGGTCGTCCAGCACGCCCAGCGACAGCAGCATCGCGCCGCACAGCGCCACGGCGCCCGAGGCGGCGCCGGCGGCGAAGCTCGGCTCGCTCCATCGCGCCAAAGCCTGCGTGCTGCGGCCAAAGCTGCCCGCCTTGAACAGCGCGCCGCCGCGCAGCAGGATCTCGTTCCCGGCGAACATCGTGCCGGCCAGGAACAGCGGGATGATGTAGTAGTATAGCCGGAACACCACGATGGCGCCCAGAATCTGCGGCGGCTGCAGGTAAGGCTCAAGGCCCAGCAGCATGGCAGTGTCGAACACGCCGAGGCCGCCGGGCACGTTGGCGGCCAGCCCCGCGGTGTAGGACGCCACGTAAACGCCGAGGAACCGCACATAGGTCAACCCCGGCACCTCGGGCAGCAGCTCGTAGAAGATCGCCGCCGTCACCGCCACATCGACGGTCGCGAGGGTCACCTGCACGATGGCCATGCGCCAGTCCGGCAGCGTGACCTCGGCGCCGAACAGCCGGACGGTGCCGACGAAGCGGGACAGGCAGACATAGATTGCGACCACCAGCCAGAGCGTGGCGCCGATCGCATACATGCCCCACTTGGGCACCAGCGCGCCAAAGAACGGGATGGCGTCCGGCTCAAGGAACAGGATCACCCCGCCCAGCACCAGCCCGCCCAGCCCGAAGGTCAGGCTGCAGAACGCCACCACCTTGGCGATCTGGAACGGCGTCAGCCCCCAATGCGCGTAAAGCCGGTAGCGCACCGCCGCCCCGGACACCGCGGCAAACCCCAAGTTGTGCGACAGCGCATAGGCGCAGAACGACGCGAAGGACACCCGGCCATAGCTGATCTTGTGCCCGGCGTAGATGGTGGCGAGCCGGTCGTAGAAGGTCAGCACCCCGTAGGACAGAATCGTCCAGCAGAACGACACCAGCAGCGCGCGTTCGGGGATCGCGGACAGGGCGGCCTTGATGTCCCCGACCTTGAGGTGCCGAAACTCCTTCCACACCACCCAGATCGCGCCGACCAGCAGCACCACGCCCAACAGCGCCGGCAGTTGCCGGACCACCTTCCTCAGCAGGGTCATGCTCAGCGTGCGTCCGATGCTGGCATCGCGGCCTGCGGCGTGGGCCACGGCCCGGGGACGGCTCCGGCGGCTGCGGTCGCGTCCAAGCGGTTGCGGATCAGCGCAACCGTTTCCGCCACGCCGTAGAGCGCTACGAAACCGCCGAAGCGCGGCCCCTCGCTTTGGCCGAGCAGCACCTGGTACAGGCAGCCGAACCATGCCTTGAGGTCCGGCAGCGGGTGCCGCTTGCCGACCTCGTATACCACGTCCTGGATGTCCTCCGCGGGCAAGCCGGGATCGAGCGGGGCCAGGGCGTCGGCCAGGTCCTCAAGGGCCGCGCGCTCAACCGTCGTCGGGTCGCGATACTGCTTCGCCGGGCGCACGAAGTCGCGGTAATAGGCGACGGCGTAGCCGACCAGGCCGTCGAAGAACGGGCTCCTGCCCGGCGCGGCCTCCGGGCTGTAGCGGCGCAGGAAGCCCCACAGCATGTCCGGCGTGTCCGCGTTCACCACGCTCGCGAGGTTGAGCAGCATCCCGAACGGCACCGGGCTGGCGGCGCCGCGGTTGCTGCCGCCCTGGATGTGCCAGGCCGGGTTCGTGTAGCGGGCGGCCATGTCCTGCCCCGGCAGCTTGGCGGCATGGGCCAGGTACTCGTCCACGGCGCGCGGGATCACGTCGAAGAACAGCCGCTTGGCGCGCTGCGGCGAGTTGTACATGAATTGCGCCAGGCTTTCGGGCGGGGCGTAGCGCAGCCATTCCTCGACCGACAGGCCGTTGCCCTTGCTTTTGCTGATCTTCTGCGCGTGCTCGTCCAGGAACAATTCGTAGGTGAAGCCGACCGGGGGCGGGCTGCCCAGCACGCTGCACACCCGGCCGGACAAGCGCACGCTGTCGATCAGGTCCTTGCCGGACATCTCGTAATCAACGCCCAGGGCGAACCAGCGCATGGCCCAGTCGGCCTTCCATTGCAGCTTGCAGGCGCCGCCCGTCACCGGGGTCTGGAACCGCTCGCCGCTGTCGGGGTCCTGCCAGGACACCGTACCGGCGGCCGCGTCCACCTCGTCGATCCGCACCTGCATCACCCGGCCGGTGCGGGGATGGATCGGCAGGAACGGCGAGTAGGTCGCGCGGCGCTCCGGCCCGAGCGTCGGCAGGATGGTCGCCACGATCTCCGCATGGCGTTCCGCCGTGCGCAGCAGGGCGGCGTCGAAGCGGCCCGCGTTGTAGTACTCGGTGCTGGACGCGAACTCATACCCGAACCCGAAACCGTCCAGGAACGCGCGGAGGCGGGCGTTGTTGTGGGCGCCGAAGCTGTCATGCGTGCCGAACGGGTCGGGCACCCGGGTCAAGGGCTGGCCAAGGAACTGCTCCAGCATCGCCCGGTTCGGCACGTTGTCCGGCACCTTGCGCAGGCCGTCCATGTCGTCGCTGAACGCCAGCAGGCGGGACGGCCGGCCGGTCAGCGTCTCGAAGGCATGGCGCACCCAGGTGGTGCGCGCGACCTCCCCGAAGGTGCCGATGTGCGGCAGGCCCGACGGCCCATATCCCGTCGCGAACAGCGCCGCGTCCTTGCCGCTGGCGTCCAAGCGCCGGGCGAGCTTCGCCGCTTCCTCGAACGGCCAAGCCTTCGGGATCGGATCGATTGCGTCACGTTGGGTGTCTGGCATGGCTGCAAGCTAGAAATGGGGGGATGCCGGGTCAATCGCAGCTTGCGGACTCCGGGGAAGAATCTACGGAATTGAGGCGATTACCGGCGCCGGCATTGCCCTTATCCCTTCCGACACCGTACACAGGCCGCCCATGCCGACGTCCCGCCCTTCCTTGATCCCGAACGCGCCGGCGGTGGTGGCCGGATATGGCCGCGCCGCCCTGCTCAGCACGGATGGCGAGCTGCTGACCCTCGCCCCGGAGGAGGCCGCCGCCGCCCTGCACGGCAGCATCCCGCTCCTAGTTCATGCCCCGGCCACGCTTCGGCGCCTGGGGGTGGGCCGGCAACCATGCCTCGACCTGCTGGAGCTGTTCGCCTTTGCCATGCCGGCGCGGCCGGTCACGCCGACGCCGCGCGGGCTGGCCCATGCGCTCGACCTCGATCCGCCCGGCAGCATGGAGGACGCGGCGGCCTCCCTACCGGACATCGCCGCCGCATTGCTGGGCTATCTTGCCGCCGGGCGCGACCTTTCGCGCAACAAGGACGCGGCGGGTCTCGCGGCCCACATGGGACAGGCGGGCTGGCCATGGGCGGCGCTGGTGCTGGCCGCGCTCGGCAAGCCCAAGGCCAAGCCGTCCGCCGATGCGCTGCGGGTTTGGCGGCGCTTGCCGGAATGGGAAGAGCAAGCGCCGCCGCCGCCGCCCGGCGCCCTGCCGGTCGGCGCGAACGAGGCGCGGACCCGGCTCGCGCGCATGTTGGGCGCCCACGCCGAGCAGCGGCCCGGCCAGGCCGACTACGCCAGCGCCGCCGCGGGCGCCTTTGCGCCGCGGGAGGTGGAAGGCGACCCGCACGTCGTGCTGGCGGAGGCCGGCACCGGCACCGGCAAGACGCTCGGCTACATCGCGCCGGCCAGCCTGTGGGCCGAGCGCAACGGCGGCACGGTCTGGATCAGCACCTTCACCCGCCACTTGCAGCGCCAGATCGACGCCGAGCTGGCCCGGCTGTTCCCCGACCCTGCCGAGCGCCGCCGCCGCGTGGTGATCCGCAAGGGGCGGGAGAATTACCTATGCCTCCTGAACATGGAGGAGCACATGGGCGTGGGCATGGGCGGCGCCGGGGCGACGGCGTTCGGCCTGGTGGCGCGCTGGGCTTTGGCGACGGCGGACGGCGACATCGCCGGCGGCGACCTGCCGGGCTGGTTCCCTGAGCTGTTCGGCACGGCGCTGATCCCCGCCATCGCCGACCGCCGCGGCGAGTGCATCCACGGCGCTTGCCCGCATTACCGCACCTGCTTCGTCGAGCACGCCATCCGCCGGGCGCGCGGTGCCGAGCTGGTGGTCGCCAACCACGCGCTGGTGATGGCGCAGGCGGCCTGGGGCGGCCTCGACGACGACGCCGTGCCGAGCCGCTACGTGTTCGACGAGGGGCACCACCTGTTCGACGCTGCCGACGGCGCGTTCTCCGCCGAGCTGTCGGGGCTGGAGGGCGCGGAGCTGCGCCGCTGGCTGCTGGGAGCGGAAGGCGGGCGGTCGCGCGCCCGGGGGCTGCGGCGGCGGTTGGAAGACCTGGTGGCCGGGCAGCCCGACCTCGAAACGCCGCTCGACGCCGCGCTGCAGGCGGCGCGCGCCTTGCCGGCCCTGGGCTGGTCGGGCCGCCTGGCCGGCAGCGAGGAGGCGAGCAATCCGTTCGAGGCGTTCCTGCGCCTGGCGCGCGGCCAGGTGCTGGCCCGGCTGACCGGGGACGCCGCCGAGGCGGGCGGATACGGCAGCCTGCAATGCGAGCTTTACCCGGTCGCCCCCGGCCTGCCCGACGCGGCGGCGCTGCTGGGCCGCGCGCTGGGCCGCATCGCCGAGCCGCTCAACGTGCTGCTGCAGCGCCTGGGCCAGAAGCTCGAAGACGAGTCGGAGGAGCTTGAAGCCGCTCAGCGCAACCGGATCGAGGCGGCGCGGCGGTCGGTCAAGCGGCGGGCCATCGACCGGCTGGCGTCGTGGACGGCCATGCTGGACGCCGTGGGCGCCCCGCCGCCAGCGCCGGGCGCCCGGCCGGAGCACGTCCACACCCTGCACCTGGACCGGCGGGACGGCGCGGACCGCGATGTCGGGCTGCACCGGCATTGGCTGGACCCCACGATGCCGTTCGCGCGGATCCTGGCGGCGCCGGCGCACGGCCTGCTGATCACCTCCGCCACGCTGCGGGACGCGGGTGATGGCACGGGGAGCGACGGCGAAGCGGGCTGGCCCGCGGCGGAAGCGCGGGTGGGTGCCGAGCACCTGCCCTCCCCGCCGCTCCGCGTTTCGGTCGCAAGCCCGTTCGATTACGCCGCGCAGACCCGGGCGTTCGTCGTGACCGACCTGGCGCCCGGCGACCCCGGCGCGCTCGCCGCCGCGTTCCGCGCGCTGTTCCTGGCTTCCGGCGGCGGCGGCTTGGGGCTGTTCACCGCCATCCAGCGGCTGCGGGCCGTGCACGCCCGCATCGCGCCGGAGCTTGAAGCGGCGGGCATCCCGCTGCTCGCGCAGCACGTGGACGCGATGGACAACGCGACCTTGGTGGACGTGTTCCGGACCGAGCTCGACAGTTGCCTGCTGGGCACGGACGCGATGCGGGACGGCGTCGATGTGCCGGGCCGCGCGCTGCGGCTGGTGGTGTTCGAGCGGGTGCCCTGGCCCCGCCCGGACATCCTGCACCGCGAGCGCCGGGTGCATTTATCGGGCGGCGATCCCAAGGGCTACGACGACGGCAAGGCCCGGCTGCGGCTGCGCCAGGCGTTCGGCCGGCTGGTGCGGTCGGCCACGGACCGCGGCGTGTTCGTGCTGCTGGACCGCCGCGCCCCGTCCCGTTTGCTGTCCGCCTTCCCGCCCGGCGTGGACGCGCAGCGCGTGGGCCTCGCCGAGGCGGTGGCGCAGACGCGGGCGTTTCTGGAGCCGGCCATCACGCAGCCGTAGTTTTGCGCCGCGGCCGGGCTGGGATACATTGGGCGCACACAACAGGGAACGAAGTATGCTTGTCCGAACCGGACTGGACGCCCCCGAAGCGTTGGTCTGCACCATGGTGCTCGTCGCCGCCGCGGATGGCGGGATCACCGACCGGGAAATCGGTGTAATGGCGGGCTTGGTGCAGACCTTGCCGGCGTTCCAGGATTTCAGCAGCGAGCATCTGGAACTCGCGTCCGACGCGGCGGTGGCCCTGCTGGGAGAGGATGAAGGGCTGGCCCATGCCGGCACGATGATCCGGGCGGCGCTGGAGCCGCGGCTGCGGGAAACCGCTTACGCCTTGGCGTGCGAGGTCGTCGCCGCCGACCGAAGCACGAGCCAGGCAGTGCTGCGCATGTTGGAACTCGTGCAGGGTGAATTGCGGCTGGAGCCGCTGGTGGCCGCGGCGATCGAGCGCGGGGTCAGGGCGCGGCACCAAACGATTGAACGGGCCGAGTAGCAGCGATGCCGGCCTACCTCGTCGCTCAGATCGACGTGCATGACCCGGCGGGGTTCGAGGAGTACCGCGCCCAGGTCGTGCCGGTGGTCGCGGCCTATGGTGGGCGATACATGGTCCGCACGAACCAATTGGAAACGTTGGAAGGCGCGGAACCGAAGGGCCGACTGGTCATCCTGGAGTTTCCCTCCATGGACGCCGCGCGGGGCTTCTATCGCAGCGCCGATTACGCGCCGTTGCGGCGGCAGCGCCTGGCCAGCACGGCATCCAATATCGTGCTGGTAGAGGGCTACGTGCCGGGCTAGGCCGCTGGGCAGCGTCGCGGCGGCGGGAACAGGACAGGCCTTGGCGCGTTGTCGGGAAAACCACGGAGCGACAGCATGAGCGAAACGAGCAGTGCAAAGGCCGGACCAGACCAAGAAGCCACGGTCCGTGAAGTCCAAGGGGTGTTCCCGGACGATGACACGATGCAAGGCGCGTTGTCGCAACTGACCCTGGCGGGATACGACCGGGCCGATTTCAGCTTGCCGGAAGAGCATGACGCGAACGCGGTGGCGACGCCCAATGAAACCGCGGAGCCGGCCACGGACGACGCGGACAAGCGGCAGTTGCGGACCATGGGCACGAGCATGGCGGGTTATGCCGGCGCCGTGGCGGCGGCCGGCGCGACGCTCGCCACGGGGGGCGCCGCCGGGCTGGCCGTGGCAGCCGCGGCGGCCGTGGGCATCGGCACGGGGGCAGCGGCGAACGCGACCGGGCAGGCCACGGACAAGGCGCAGGTCGAGGCGCGCAATCAGCGCGGCCGCGAAGGCCGGCTCATCCTGGCCGTTCGCACGACCACGCCTGAACAGGTCGAGCAGGTGAAAGGCCTCATGCAGCAGGCAGGCGCCACAAGGACCGAGGCGGTGACGCGCGTCGACCAGACGCTCACCACGGGGGTGAGTTCAGCGGGCTGGACGGGAGAGTAAGCCTGGTCCAGGCCGTCGGAAGCAAGCCCAAAGGGTCGGGCCGCCCGTCGCCGGGCAGCCCGATGCCAGGGGAGTCCTCGGGTTTAGGCGAGTTTCAGGTTGGTCGCGGCGGCCTTGCCCCGCTCCATGGCAACCTCGTAGCTGACCTTCTGACCGTCGTTCAGCCCGTTCAAGCCGGCCGCTTGGACGGCGGTGATGTGCACGAACACGTCCTTGCTGCCGTCTTGCGGCATGATGAAGCCAAAACCCTTGGTGGCGTTGAACCACTTTACGGTGCCGATAGCCATTCGCACTTAACTCCTCGGACGCACGGCCGACCGTGCGGTGGTTGGGTCGATTGAACTGATGCCAAGCGGCCTCAGTTCGACAGGGACAGTCGCTGACTACGCGAGCTTGAGGTTGGTGGCGGCGGCTTTGCCACGTTCCATCACCACCTCGTAGCTGATGTTCTGACCTTCATCCAAGCCGCGCAAGCCCGCTGCTTGAACGGCGGTGATGTGCACGAACACGTCCTTGCCGCCATCCTGGGGCATGATGAAGCCAAAGCCCTTGGTGGTGTTGAACCATTTCACTGTGCCGGTCGCCATAACTGCGTCGCTCTCCGTCTTTGCTGCGTGCAACAGCGCAAGCAGCGAGACAATCGGGCCTTTAGACGGCTTGTGGGCACCCGAGGATAGCGGAAGCGCAGCAAGGCTAGTCAAAAACACGACTGATTTGTTATGGGCGCAGAAAGCGCTTGGCAAGTCAATTGAAACGAGATGACAGCGCGGGCCGTGTGGAGGGCGCAGCCCGGCCAAGTCGGCTCCCGGAGCTTGCTTCTCCTGCGCCCGAAAGAAAAAAAGGGGGCGGACCCTGCGGCCCGCCCCCTCCTTCGCTGGCGCTTTGTTGGCTGGGCTTAGAAGTCCATATCGCCCATGCCGCCCATTCCGCCCATGCCGCCGCCGCCGCCGCCGGGCATCCCGCCGGCCGGCTTCTTCTCCGGGCGCTCGGCGATCATGGCCTCCGTGGTGATCAGCAGACTGGCGACCGAGGCCGCGTCCTGCAGCGCCGTGCGCACGACCTTGGTGGGGTCGATGATGCCGGCAGACACCATGTCCTTGAACTCCGCGCTCTGCGCGTCGAAGCCGAAGTTGTAGTCGCTGTTCTCCAGCACCTTGCCGGCGATCACGGCGCCATCCTCGCCGGCGTTCTCCGCGATCTGCCGCAACGGGGTCTGCACCGCCTTGCGCACGATCTCGATGCCGAACTTCTGGTCCTCGTTCTCGGCCTTGAGCTGCGCGAGGATCAGGCTGGCGCGGGCCAGCGCCACGCCGCCGCCGGGCACGATGCCCTCTTCCACGGCCGCGCGGGTCGCGTGCAGCGCGTCGTCCACGCGGTCCTTGCGCTCCTTCACCTCGACCTCGGTGCTGCCGCCGACGCGGATCACGGCCACGCCGCCGGCGAGCTTGGCCAACCGCTCCTGCAGCTTCTCGCGGTCGTAGTCGCTGGTGGTCTCCTCGACCTGCGCGCGGATCTGGTTGCAGCGGCCCTTGATGTCGTCCGCCGACCCGGCGCCCTCCACCACGGTCGTGTTCTCCTTCTCGATCAGCACGCGCTTGGCACGGCCGAGCATGGGGAGCGTCACGTTCTCCAGCTTGATGCCGAGGTCCTCCGAGATCACCTGGCCACCCGTGAGGATCGCGATGTCCTCCAGCATGGCCTTACGCCGGTCGCCGAAGCCCGGCGCCTTCACCGCCGCGACCTTCAAGCCGCCGCGCAGCTTGTTGACCACGAGCGTCGCCAACGCCTCGCCCTCGATGTCCTCGGCGATGATCAGCAGCGGGCGGCCCGACTGCACCACTGTTTCCAGCAGCGGCAGCATGGTCTGCAGGCCCGACAGCTTCTTCTCGTGGATCAGGATGTACGGCTGATCCAGCTCAGCCACCATCTTCTCCGCGTTCGTGATGAAATACGGGGAGATGTAGCCGCGGTCGAACTGCATACCCTCGACGACATCGAGTTCCGTCTGGATGCCCTTGGCCTCCTCGACGGTGATGACGCCCTCGTTGCCGACCTTCTGCATGGCTTCCGAGATCATGCGGCCGATCTCGGACTCGCCGTTGGCGGAGATGGTGCCGACCTGCGCGGTTTCCGACTCGGTGGTGATCTTGCGGGTGCGGTCCTTCAGCTCGGCCACGATGGCGGCCACGGCGGCATCGACGCCGCGCTTCAGGTCCATCGGGTTCAGCCCGGCGGCCACGCCCTTGGCGCCCTCGCGCACGATGGCCTGGGCCAGCACGGTCGCGGTGGTGGTGCCGTCGCCGGCGATGTCGTTGGTCTTGGTCGCGACCTCGCGCAGCATCTGCGCGCCCATGTTCTCGAACTTGTCGGCCAGCTCGATTTCCTTGGCGACCGTCACGCCGTCCTTGGTGATGCGCGGCGCGCCGAAGCTCTTGTCGATCACGACGTTGCGGCCCTTCGGCCCCAGCGTGACCTTGACAGCATCCGCGAGCACGTCAACGCCGCGCAACATGCGCTGGCGGGCGTCGCCGCCGAACCGTACGTCTTTAGCAGCCATTATGTGTGTTCCTCAATCCGTTGGGTCTTGCAGGGGGACGGCTCAGGCGGCCTTGGCGGTGGCCGCGGGGGCCTCGATGATGCCCATGATGTCGCTCTCCTTCATAATCAGGAGCTCCTCGCCATCCAGCTTCACCTCGGTGCCGGACCACTTGCCGAACAGCACGCGGTCGCCGGCCTTCACGTCCAGCGCCACGATGGCGCCCTGTTCGTTGCGTGCGCCGGGGCCGGCTGCGATCACCTCGCCCTCCATCGGCTTTTCCTTGGCGGTGTCGGGGATGATGATCCCGCCGGCGGACTTCTCCTCGGCGGTGATGCGCCGGACCACGATCCGGTCGTGCAGCGGACGGAACTTCATGTGGGATCGCCTCCTTGTCCAAAGCCCGGGTTGGGCGTTAGCACTCTCAAGCCGAGAGTGCCAGCGATCTAGAAGCTGCACCCGGCGAAGTCAAGGGCGAAGCAGCATTCCGGCATGATGAGTGCTAAACTGCTGAAAACGCTCTTTTTTTCCTTTCACATTGCCGGGCATTCTGGAACGCTTGCGTTGCGGCCCGGGTCGGCAGGGCCGCTCCTCGATGGCTCAGACGCTAGGAACCCTGCATGACCCTGGGACTACAGCTTAAGGACTACCGGCTCACCACGGCAGAAATCCTTTACTTCCTGCCGGACCACCCTGGCCTGCTGCAAAGCTACGTCTGGCAGGATTTGGACTTGGCGCCGCGCTTCCCGGCCCTGCGCCGCTTCCTGGAGTTCTGGCAGCGCGAGTTGGACGGCCCCCTCCATTCCATCCGCATCGCCACCGGCGGGCCGATTCGCCCGGCGTCGGTGCGACATGCTTCCCACATGCTCCATTTGCACTGAGCCGGCCGCGCCGGCTCCCTACGGCACGGCCCGTCGCCGCGCCAGCGCCAGCCCGAGCGCGACCGAAAGCGCCAAGAGCACGGCGGCCACCGCGACCTGCGCGCCATGCGACACCCGCACGCCGCCGCCCAGCAAGGCGAACACGGCGGTTTGCGGCACATACCCCAGCGCCGAGGCTGCCAGGAATGGCCCGGCCGCGACGCCCGACACGCCGGCCAACAGGTTGAGCAGCAGATTGCTGCCGACCGGCAACAAGCGCAGCGTCAAGGTGGCAACGAAAACGTTGGCGCCGAGGAAACGGCTCAGCCGTTGGAGCCGCCCGCCGCCGCGCGCCAGCAAGCGGGCTGTCCATGCCCGTGCTGCCCAACGCGCCCAGTAGAAGTTCCCGATGCACCCCAGGACCTCTGCAAACAGCGCAAGCGTCGCCCCCGGCCAGAAGCCGAACGCCAAGCCGCCGGAATAAGCGACCACCTGCCGCGGGATGCCCAAAGCGCAGGCGGCGGCGCCGAGGCCCACAAACGCCAAGGGACCGTGCTGCCCCGCCGCCGCGATCTCGGCGTCCAATCCCAAGTGCCGCAATGCCAGCCCGGCCGACACCAAGCCGAGCAGCAGAAGGGCCGGAGGGCCGGCCACCGAGGACAGCGAAACGATGCGTTGCCGAACGCTGGCGGGCACTCCATCTCCATAAAAGCGCCGTCATATGGCGGGTTTGGTTGGGGCCGCCCGGGCGTGCCGGGCAGACGGCGCGACTTCATAGTTTGATAACGGTTTGGAGGCTAGAGTTCAGGAATGCCGCTCGACGTCACATCCTCCATCGCCCTGCCGCACCCCACGCGCCAGCGCCAGGCCCGCGCCGTCGCGGCTTGGCTGTTCGGGATGTGCGCCATGCTGCTGGTCATGGTGTCGCTGGGCGGCGCCACGCGCCTGACGGGATCGGGCCTTTCCATCATGGAATGGAAGCCCCTCATGGGCGCCCTGCCCCCCTTGTCGGATGCGGAGTGGCAGCGGCTCTATCGGCTGTATCAGCAGATTCCGCAGTATGCCCTGGTGAACCAAGGGTTCGGGCTTGAGGGCTTCAAGAGCATCTTCTGGCTTGAATGGACGCATCGCCTTTGGGGCCGGCTGATCGGCTTGGCCTTTCTGGGGCCGTTGGTGTGGTTCGCGCTGCGCGGGGCGATCAGCCGGCGGCTGGCGTGGCGGTTGGGCCTGCTGTTCCTGCTAGGCGGGCTGCAAGGTGCCATCGGCTGGTTCATGGTGGCCAGCGGCTTCGCAGCGGACAGCACGGCCGTTTCGCCTTATCGGTTGGTGGTTCACCTCGTCATGGCGCTTACGCTGTATGCCGCGATCTTCTGGACGGCGCTGACGCTTTGGCAGGAGGGGGTGGCGGACCCTGCGCCGACCGGCCCGCGCGTCCGTGGCCTGCAGGCCATGGTCGTCGGAACCTGTTGCGCCGTCGCCTGCACCATTGTGGCCGGCGGCTTCGTGGCCGGCCTGCGCGCGGGGCTGACCTACAACTCCTTTCCGCTGATGGATGGCTCGCTGGTGCCGGCCGGCATCGCGCAGTTGCAGCCGTTCGTGCGCAACCTGACGGAGAACGTCGCGACCGTGCAGTTCGACCACCGGCTGCTTGCGACCGTCACGGCGTTCCTGGCCTCCGCGACCCTGATCGTCGGGCTGCACGGCGGTGTCGCGGGACGGCTGCGGACAGCCCTGCTCGCGCTCGGCGCGGCGGTGCTGGGCCAGTATGTCCTGGGCGTGGTAACGCTGCTTTGGGTGGTGCCAGTTGCCTTGGGCACGGCGCACCAGGCCATGGCGGTGCTTGTGCTGACCGCGGCGCTCGCGGCGATGCACGCCGGGCGCAGCCAGGCTGCGGCGCCCCTTGCCAATGCCGGGATATTCGCCCCGTATAAGTGAGCCGGAGCGCCCGCGCCGCGTTCCATGCCCGCCGTGTGTGTTGGAGGATGTTTGATGACCCAGCCCGCTCCCAGCCCTGTCGCCGCGACGGACGCCTTGTTCTTCGACCGGCCCGGCGCGGCCCTTGACCGCTCCGAAGCCGAGCGCATCGTCAAGGGCGCCTTGGCCGGCACCGACGACGGCGAGCTGTTTATGGAATACCGGGAAAGCGAGCAACTGAGCTTGGACGACGGGCGCATCCGCAGCGCCGGGTTCGACACGCAGCTCGGCTTCGGGCTGCGCGCGATGCTGGGCGAGGAGGCCGGGTATGCCCATGCCGGGGAGCTGTCGGCGGAGGCGCTGGGCCGGGCGGCGGCGACGGTCTCGGCCGTGCGCTCCGGGCGGTCCGGCACGGCTGCCGCGGCCCCGCGGTCCAGCAACGCCCGGCTTTACTCCGACGCCAACCCTCTGACCGAAACCGAGTTCCCGGACCGCACGACGGTGCTCAGCGAGATCGACGCTTATGCGCGCGGCCGGGACTCGCGGGTGAAGCAGGTCATGGCGTCCTTGTTCGGGGAATGGCAGGCGGTTCAGGTGCTGCGCGCGGACGGCACGCGGGCGGCCGACCTGCGCCCGCTGGTCCGGCTCAACGTGTCGGTCGTGGTGGAGCAGGACGGGCGGCGGGAAAGCGGCACCTTCGGCGCCGGGGGACGTCACGGTTACGGGCGTCTGCTCGACCCAGCGTTCTGGCGCGGCGCGGTGGACGAGGCGCTGCGCCAAGCCCTGGTCAACCTGGACAGCCGCCCGGCGCCGGCCGGGGAGATGCCCGTGGTGCTCGGCCCTGGCTGGCCCGGCATCCTGCTGCACGAAGCCATCGGGCACGGGCTGGAGGGGGACTTCAACCGCAAGAAGACCTCGGCGTTTGCCGGGCTGATCGGGCAGCGCATCGCCAGCCCCGGCGTCACCGTGGTGGACGACGGCACCCTGCCGGACCGGCGGGGGAGCCTGACGGTTGACGACGAGGGCACGCCGTCCGGGCGTACCGTCATGATCGAGGACGGCGTACTGACCGCGTTCATCCAGGACCGGCTGAATGCCCGGCTGATGGGCGTGCCGGCGACGGGCAACGGACGCCGGCAAAGCTTCGCCCACGCGCCGATGCCGCGGATGACCAACACCGTCATGCTTGGCGGCCCGTCGGAACCGGAGGAGATCATCCGGTCCGTGCCGCACGGCCTGTATGCGGTGAACTTCGGTGGCGGTTCGGTCGATATCACCTCGGGCAAGTTCGTGTTCTCGGCCAGCGAGGCTTACCTGATCGAGGACGGGCGCATCACCAGCCCGGTGAAGGGCGCCACGCTGATCGGCAACGGACCGGACGCGCTGCTGAAGGTTGACATGGTAGGCAACGATCCCGGCCTTGATCTCGGCATCGGCACCTGCGGCAAGAACGGGCAAGGCGTGCCGGTGGGCGTCGGCCAGCCGACCCTGAAGCTCTCAAGCTTGACGGTCGGCGGAACGGCAACGTAGGAGTCGAGGCATGTTGGGCTTCCCGTCGCGACTCCTGCTGGCTTGTGCGCTCGCGCTCGCCGTCACGCTGCCCGCGCAGGCAGCCGACCGCCCCGATGATTGCCCGGCGGCGCACGTCGCCCCGTTGGTGTTGCCCCGGGTCAAGGACACCCTGGACCACAATCTGGAACTGACAATCGTTGCGTTCGGCTCGTCCTCGACGCAGGGCTGGCATTCCAGCAACATCGGGCAAAGCTACCCCGCGGTGTTGCAGACGGCGCTGTCAGCCGCCCTTCCCACGGCCCACGTCGCGGTCATCAACCGTGGCGTCGGCGGCCAGGATGCCGCCGAGATGCTGCCGCGGATCGAGGCGGACGTGCTGGAGGTGCGCCCCAGCCTGGTGATCTGGCAGGTCGGCGCAAACGGGGCGTTGAAGAACCGTGATCCCGTGGAGTTCAAGCGCCTCGTCGCGGACGGCGTGCACAGGCTGAGGAGCCGCGGGATTGATGTCGTGCTCATGGACAACCAACGCGCGCCGCTGATCCTCGCCTCGCCGCTGCATCAGCAGATCGACCAGGTTCTGGTGGACCTCGCGGCCCAAACGGGGACGGGCCTGTTCGACCGCGGCGCGTTGATGGACCAGTGGCAGTTTTCCGGGCGTCCCTACGGGGAGTTCATCTCGGATGACGGCGTCCACCACAACGACCTCGGCTACCGCTGCGTCGCGCAAGCCTTGTCGTCGGCGATCCTTGCGGGGTTGAACACGCCGGCACCGCCGCTCCGGTCGGCGTCAGCCCGGCGCTAGACCGTCACCTCGGCCGCAGCCCCCTCCGTCACCCCTGCCAGCCTCAGCCCGCGTGCGACGTGCTCCCGGTCCTCGACCTGCTCATAGGGACTGTTCCGGAGATAGCGTTCGGTGCTGAAGTCGGGATCAATGGCGAGCAAGCGACGGCGGACCACCGCCGCCTCCTGCGTTTGCCCGAGCAGGCCGAGCGCGGCCAGGTAAGGCTCGCACGCAGCGGAGAACGCCGGGTTCATCTCACTGACGCCGCGCGCGGCGATGACAGTCCCCTCGTAGTCCCGCTTCGCCAGGGCGACGAGGCTGAACCCGGTGTCGTAGTGGAAGGCGTGGGGATCAGTGGGCGCAAGCTGCTTGTAATGTAGCAAGCGGCGGTCGCCTTCCTCCCAATCGTTGAGGTAAAGGTGGGCGAAGCCCGAAAGCGCCCAGGCCATGGCCAGGTTCGGGTTGAGCGCCAGGGCACGCTCGTGCAGGGCAAGGCCCTCTCGGAACCGGCGTTGGAGGGCGGCGCGGACGTGGCCTGCAATCGTCAGCGCCTTGGCGTCCTGTGGGTCGAGCGTGACGGCCCGCTCCGCATGGTGCGCCGCATCGTTCACCGCCGCGTCACGGTCCTTGGCCCAGCCCTGGCTCACGAGCAGGCTGAGCCAATAGGCGTACCAGGCATAAGGAGCCGCAAAATCGGGTTCGAGCGCAATGGCCTGGCGCAGCCATTGGCCGGACTGCATGAACCGCTCGCGCTCCAGCCGGCCCAAGCCGGGGAGCGCGCGGAGCAGCAAGTCGTAGGCTGCCGAGTCCGAGGACGGGCGCTGCGCTGCGCGGCGGCATTCAATGGCGAGGATTTCCGGGTCGATCTGTGCCGTGACCTCGGCCGCAACCTCGTCCTGCAGGGTCAGCAGATCGCTGAACTGCCGGTCGAAGCGCCTGGCCCAAACGACTTGGCTGCCGTCGCGCAGATCGACCAGCCGCAAGGTGATGCGAAGCCGCCGGCCAACCCGCTGAACCAAGCCGTCCAAAACGAAGTCAAGGCCGAATGTCCGGCGCAGCCCTATGTCGTCGCGGCCATGCTGAACGAACTGCGCGAGCGACCCGCTCGACACCAGGAAGATCCAGCGGACCTTCTGCATCGCCGCGGTGATCTCCTCGGCAAGGCCCAGGGCGAGGTGCGCTTCGGTTTCGTCCGTGCCGACAAGGGTGAGCGGCAGCACGCCGAGCCTGGCGCCCACGCGGGGAGAAACGGCGCGAGGCTCGGTCCGCAGTTCCACGGGCGGCGACGGGGCAGGCGCGGTCGGCCGTGCCGTGCGGCCCGTGCGTATGTCCGCCAGCAACGCCTGGGTTTCGGCAGATGGCGTCGCATCCAGCAGGTCGGCCAGCACGGCCCGGCACCGGTCATAGGATTGGATCGCCATGCCGCGCTCGCCGCGTTCGGCGTGGGCCCGCATCAGCGCCCGCCAAGCGCCCTCATGCGCGCGGTCGATGGACAGGAGCTGCTGGGCGACGACGATCAGCGCCTCGGGCGACCCCTGCTCCGTCAGCAGCGTCTCGCCGACCGAGCGGGCGCGGTCCCGCAGGCGCTCGCGCTCCGTTTGCAGCCAGCCGTCGAACGCGGGATCGACGCCGTCCAGCTCTTCGAGCAACTCGCCGTCGAGCAGGGCAAGCGACGCCGGGTGGGTCGTGGTGGCGCGGAGCACCTCCTCCACATCGACCCAAACGACGCCGGGCCGCAAAGCGAGGCTGTCCCGGTTAATCGACAGCACCTCCTTGCCGGCTGGGGCGAGGACTTCCAGCAGGCGGTGGATCTCTTGGCGCAAGGAGGCGCGGGCCTGCTCCTCTGGCCGCCGGCTCCAAAGCAGTTCGGCCAGCCGCGAGCGAAGCACCGGGCGCGGCGCGGACAGCGCGATGATGGCGAGCAAGGCCCGGGTCTTGCGGCCCGGTGGCAGAATGCTCTCCCCGTTCGGGGTGGACGCTTCCATCTGGCCGATCAGGCGCAGGCGCACCGCCACCGGCTCAGCGGTATGGGCGACAGCGCGCGTAACCGCATGGGGCGGGCCGATGATCATTCCCGCATTACCGCTTATCTCACGCGCGATTACAAGGCGAATGTAGCGGAAGCGACATTCTTTCTCACGATTTCGTATCGTTTCCGGGCGAATCCGACCGGCTTCCCATCTCGTAGAGCGCAGCCTCGGAGAAGATGGGCTCGGCATGGCCGTCCCAAGCTTCGTGGAAACGTGACAGCCAGTGCTCGGCCTGGGTCGGCCCGCCTTCCAGCATCGGTTCCAAGGGGGCGAGAAAGGCCGTCTCGTCCTCGCCGGCGGCATCGCGCCGGGCGCGGGCGCGCAGGCCGTCCCGCGCGATGGCCACCACGTCCCGCGCCAAGTCCCGCACCGTCCCGTCAGCCCAGGGCGCATCCAAGGCGAGCCGGGGCACTGCGGCCCGGAGCGCCTGATACGCTGCCCAGGGATGCTTGCGGACCAGCGCGTCGGCCGCCGCCAAGGCCGCATCGTCATACAGGATGCCCACCCAAAGCGCGCTCTGCGCCACCATCATGTCCGGCCGGCCCGCGTCGGCGCCCCGCATCTCCAGGAAGCGCTTGACCCGGACATCGGTGAAGGCCGTCGTCATGTGGTCGGCGAAATCGCCGATCGTGGCGCGGCCGTTGCCGATGCGGGGCCGGCGCCCGGCCATGTACTCGCGGAACGACTCGCCCGCCACGTCCTTGTAGGCGCCCTGGCGCTCGATGAAGTACATGGGTACGTCGAGCAGCCACTCGACGTAGCGCTCGAAGCCGAAATCCTCGGCGAACATGACGGCCGGCATACCGGAGCGGTCGTTGTCCGTGTCCGTCCAAACCCGGGCGCGGCTCGACAGGAAGCCGCTCGGCTTGCCGTCCACAAAGGGCGAGTTGGCGAACAACGCGGTGGCCACCGGCTGCAGCGCCAGCGACACGCGCAGCTTGCGGGCCATGTCGGCCTCGGAGGAGTAATCCAGGTTCACCTGCACGGTGCAGGTCCGCTGCATCATGTCGAGGCCAAGCTGCCCGACCAGCGGCATGTAGCGCCGCATGATGGCATAGCGGCCCTTCGGCATCCACGGCATGTCGGCCCGGCCCAACGTCGGATGGTGCCCCAGAGGGGCGAAGCCGATGCCGAGCGGGGCCGCGACCGCGCGCACCGCCTCGATATGGGCCGCAAGCTCGTCCCGCGTTTGGTGCAGGTCCTGCACCATGCCGCCCGACAGCTCGAACTGCCCGGCCGGCTCCAACGAAACGGAGGCGGTTGCGTGGACCCCTTGCCCTTTCAGGCCGATTGGGGCGCCATGCTCCAGAATAAGCTGCCAACCCTCCGGGTCGGCCGCAGCCAATCCTTGCAGCACTGCGCGGATGCCGTCAGGCTCGTACGGCGGAGGCCGGACGTCGGATGCCTGGAAGCCGAACTTCTCGTGCTCCGTGCCGATGCGATACTCCGATTGCGGCTTGCATCCGGCGGCGATGTAGTCCGCCAACTGCTGGATCGAGCTGATCGGCGTCGTGTCGGCGTCCCCGGGATTGGACATGGCGTGCGGGCATCCTTCGTAGCAGGCGGCACACCAATGCCGCGCGCCAGAGTTGTCAAGCGCGGCTCGGCATTCGGCTGAGGCTCTTATTGGGTTCTGGGGTGGTGAGGTCGGGACCGTGGCGCGGGGGGA
>CAXSAZ010000040.1:0-31220 GCA_964235485.1 uncultured Acetobacteraceae bacterium
GCCAACACCGCCCCTCAAAGCGCCGGCATGGCCCAGTCAGGATGCAGGTTGCCACGAACCCGCGTGCCTGTTCGTGCCTGGAACTACGCCAGCCCTTCAGCCTTGAGAGCTTCGATGACCTTTAGGCGGCCACCGATCCGGGCGGCATAGCGCTGGATCACCGGCCATGGCGAAAGCTTGAAACCGACGAAGTTCTCCCAATTGAGGATCGTAAAGAGATAACCGTCGGCGACGCTGAACTTGTCGCCCATGAGGTAATCCTTGTCGGCAAGCTGCGCCGAAAGCCAATCAAGGCGCTTCGACAGCACCGCTTCGGCACCCTTGCGCCACTCGGGCGTTTGTGCCGGGTTGAACATGGATCCCATGGTCTTGTGCAGTTCGGTGGAGATGAAGTTCAGCCATTCCTGCAGCCTGTAGCGCTCCATGGTGCCGGGCGCCGGGGCAATGCCAGCGTCCGGCTTCTGGTCGGCAATGTATTGGATGATCGCTGGACCTTCGGTCAGCACCTGCCCATCATCGAGTTCGAGCGCTGGCACGTAGCCCTTGCCGTTGATGCGGCCGAAGTCATGGCCCGATGCGTCGGTCTTGGACTGCATGTCGACCTTCTCCAACGTGAAAGGCAGATCGGCCTCGCGCAGGGCGATGTGCGGCGAAAGGGAGCAAGCGCCGGGGGAAAAATAGAGCTTCATTGATCTCTCCTGTGTGTGCCTGCCGGATGTCCGGCAGGCGCGCTGACGACGGTCGAACCGCCTGGAGCAACCGATGTCGCAGAATGCTATCTGGCCGACAAGTACCCACCTTGTGGTAAGTGTCAAACAGCCGTACGATGCTGACATGCGAAACCACCCATCCCTTCCGGCGGACGACGCCGGAGATGTCTTCAACCCGGCGTGCCCCGCGCGCAGCGTGCTCGACATTCTCGCCGAGAAATGGCCCTTGCTGCTGATCCATGCCCTGGCTGACGGCCCGGCCCGGCCCGGCGCGTTGCGGCGGCGCATCGGCGGCATCTCGGATAAGATGCTCGTGCAAACCTTGCGCCGACTGGAGCGCAGCGGCTTCGTTGCACGCCGTTCCTTTGTGGAGGTGCCCCCGCACGTGGAGTACTCGCTGACTCCGCTCGGCGCCTCGCTCAGCGAGCCGATCAAGGCGCTCGACCATTGGGTGGAGCGGAACCTGGCGGCGATCGACCGGGCGCAGCGCGGCTTCGACCAAAGCCGGATGCTGGATGCGTCCGCCTAGGAATAGTTCTGGCGTTGTCCGGGTCCCAGCCATGGAAGGGGCGGACGGTTGCAGCCTGCTGTCGGTGCGGGGGAAGGGTGCCGGCTACCCATGCGGCAGTGCCTGCGCGGACCTGATCAAGGAAGCTGCCGGAGCGCTTCCTGCGCTGGTGCCATAAGGGGCAGCAGGGTCGGCGCCATGTCCTGCACGGCAATCCGGCTGGCGTGCACGGCGACGTTCAACGCCGCAATCACGACCCCGCGGGTGTTGCGGATCGGAACCGCAATCGTGCGCAGGCCAAGCTCCACCTCCTCGTCAACGACGGCGTAGCCGTTGTTGCGGACCACTGTGAGTTCCTGCTCAATCTTGGCGCGCGTGCCCAGGGACTTTGGCGTCCGCGGCTCGAACCGGACGCGCTGCCAGTAGCCGTCCAGCCACTCGGTGGGCGCATAGGCGAGCAGCACGCGGCCGAGCGCGGTGTTGTAGGCGGGCAGGCGGCTGCCGACGCTCAGGCTGGTGAACACGATGCGCGGCGGCGCGGCCTGTGCGATGCACACCACGTCCGTGTCGTCCAGCACCGCGGCCATGCTGGGATCGCCGGCCTGGCGGGAAATGCTTTCGACGAAGGGCTGCAGCAGCTTCGCCAAGGGCGTCATTGCCAGGTAGGCATGGCCCAGGCGCATGACGCGCGGGGTTAGCGAGAAGAACTTCCCGTCGAACTCCGCATAGCCGAGGTGGACGAGGCTGAGCAGGTAGCGCCGGGCGGCGGCCCGCGTCAGGCCGGTGAGGCTTGCGGCCTCGCTGATCGCCATGCGGCGCCGGGTTTCGTTGAACAGTTCGATGATGGCCAAGCCTTTGCCAAGGCCGGCCACTAGGTCGCGGCTGGGAGAGGTGGCGGGGGTATCGGCAGGCATGTGGGCGCATATCGCACAAAATTCGCACCCTGTCACATCGGTGATGCGCAGCGGAGTGCTTGACATCGGACGTTCGCAGGCCGCAATCTGTGCGAAATACAAACTTTGGGCGATATGCGAACATAGCCCGGTTCAGGAGGTCGTCCGATGCCCAGTTCCCGCGTCGCAAGTCTTATCCAGCAGGTCGTCGGCGCCATGCGGCCGGAAGCGCCGGGCGCTGATCCCGTCCTGCAGGCCCGCATGGCCATCGTGTTGCGCCACCTGCTGGAGGCCGTGGAAGAAACCAGGCTCACGGAAGCCGAGCTGGCCGGGCTGTGCGCCTTCCTCGACACGGTCGCGGCAACCAAGGAATGGCGGTTCCTGACGCATGTGTTCGGGCTGGACACCCTGGTGACGGAAACGACGCATGGCGGCGAGGACCGCGCCACGGTGGACAACGTCGAGGGTCCCCTGTTCCGCGCCGGCGCACCCGAGATGGACACCCCGGCGCTGATGATGCGGCCTGACGAGCCAGGCGAGCGGCTGTTCCTGTCAGGCCGGGTCGTGGACGCCCGGAGCGGACAGCCTTTGCCCCACGCGGTGCTGGACGTGTGGCAGTCGAACGCCGCAGGCGCCTACGCCGAGGACGATCCCAGCCAGCCCGAGTGGAACTTCCGCCGCCGGGTGCGCGCCGACGCCGCCGGCCGGTATGGGATCGAGACCGTCGTGCCCGGCTGCTACGAGATCGGCGACCTGTCCGGCATGGCCTGCGGCCGGCTGATGCAGCGCCTCGGCCGGCACGGGATGCGGCCGGGGCATGTCCATGTGAAGCTGTCCGCGCCCGGGGCGCAGCCGATGACCACCCTGCTCTACTTCCGCGGCGACCCGTGGATCGATGACGACTCCATCTTCAGCGTGCGCGACGACGTCACCTTGACCCTCGTCAAGCACGACGACCCCGGTGAGATGGCCGCCCACAGCATGACGGCTCCTTTCCACACCGGCACGTTCGACTTCGCCCTGGAGCCTGAGTCCAGCCAAGCCATGCGGGACGGGGCCTTGCAGGATGCCTGACGTGGCCGCACCCGCCCCACGCTGGACGCATCGCCCGCCTGGGTCCAACTGGGGCGACTTCGGGCCGGACGACCAGCGGGGCCGCCTGAACCTGCTGACGCCGGAGAAGGTGCTGCAAGGGATCGCCGAGGTGCGGGAGGGCCGGACTTTTTGCCTCAGCCTGCCGCTCGACCTGCCGGGCGGCAACGTGCTGAACGCCCGCCGCCACCCCCCGGTGCTGCGGCCGACGATCCGCAACGGCCAGGCCAACATCAACTACCAGCTCGGCCAGGACGATACGCGCTTGTCCGACGTCATGAGCGACGATGCGGTCCTGCTGCACACCCAGTATTCGACGCAATGGGATGGCCTGGCCCATGTCGGGCAGATGTTCGACGCCGACGGCGACGGCGTGCCGGAACCCCGTTACTACAATGGCTACCAGGCGGGGTCGGACGTGACCGGCCCAGTCGGTGCGGTGCCGGCAGGCGCGCAGCCGGAGCCGTCCCATGCCCGTGCCCTGGGCATCGAGAACATGGCCGAAGCCTGCGTCCAGGGCCGGGCGGTGATGATCGACCTGCACGCCCACTTCGGCCGCGAGCACCGTCATGTTGGCTTCGAGGACCTGCAACGGGTCATGACAGCCGACAAGGTCGTCGTGGAAGCGGGCGACATGGTTTGCCTGCACACCGGCTTTGCCCAGGCCGTGCTGGAGATGGGCGGCAAGCCCGACCAGCACACGCTGGAGCACACGTGCGCCGTCCTGGACGGGCGTGATGCGCGCTTGCTGGACTGGATCGCGACGTCCGGCCTCAGCGTGCTGATCGCCGACAACTACGCCGTGGAGGCCCACCCGGCCGGGGGATGCGACGCCGTGACCCACTCCGCCGTGCCGCTGCACGAACTATGCCTGTTCAAGCTCGGCATCCACCTGGCCGAGCTTTGGCACCTCACGCCGCTGGCCGCCTGGCTGCGCGAGCATGGGCGCTCCCGCTTCCTGCTGACGGCGCCGCCGCTGCGCCTGCCCGGCGCGGTCGGCTCCCCCGTCACCCCGGTTGCCACGGTCTAGCCATGGCTGCCGCCCGCATCGCCAGCCTGTCCACCACGCGGCTGGACATCCCGCTGCGCCAGCCCATCCACATGTCGTTCGGGATGGTCCGCCTGCAGAACGTGGTGCTGGTCCGCATGCGCGACAGCGACGGGGCCGAGGGGGTCGGCGAAGCGTCCATCCTGGGCGGTCCGCACTGGGGCGAGGAAAGCGCCGAGGGCGTGCAGGCGACCATCGAGCGCTACATCGCCCCGGCCCTGATCGGCAGCCCGCTGGACGGCCTTGAAGCCCTGGCAGCCTTGCTGTTCCAGCTCGTCCGCGGCAACGCCGCGGCGCGCGGCGCGGTGGAGATGGCGGCGCTAGACCTGTTGGGCCATCGCCTTGGCGTGCCGGCGGTGCAGCTTCTGGGCGGCCCCTGCCGGCAAACCCTCCCGGTCGCCTGGACCCTGTCCACGGGCAGCACAAGCGGCGACATCGAGGAGGGCGAGCGTGCCTTGGCCGAGCGCGGGCACCGCCGCTTCAAGCTGAAGTTCGGGCGGGACACCGCGGCGGCCGACGTTGCGCGTGCCGTCGCGGTCCTGGAAGCGTTCCGCGGCCGGGCGACGGTGATCGCGGACATGAACCAGGCGTGGGACGCGGTGATCGCCGCCCGCCACTTGCCGGCCTTGCAAGATGCCGGGCTGGAAGCGATCGAGCAGCCGTTGCCCGCCGGCGACCTGGCCGGCATCGCCCGGCTGCGGGCGGGGTTGGGCATGGAGGTCATCGCCGACGAAGCCTTGGCCGGACCGGCGGCGGCGTTCCGCATCGCGTCCGGGGGCGGCGCGTCGGCCTTTGCACTGAAGCCCAACCGCGACGGTGGGCCGACGGCGACCCGGCGCGTGGCGGCCATCGCCGCGGCGGCCGGGCTGGGCCTGTATGGCGGCACGATGCTGGAAACCTCGGTCGGCACCGCGGCGTGCGCGCACCTTTATGTCGCCGTGCCGGAGCTGCGCCTGGGATGCGAGCTGTTCGGCCCCTTGCGCCTGTCCGAGGACGTGGTGGCGGAGCCTTTGCTCGTCCAGGACGGCGTGATTGCCGTCCCGGCCGGGCCGGGGTTGGGCGTGGTGCTGGACGAGGACAGGATTGCCCACTTGGCCCGCCGGTGCGGCACGGCGCCCTCCGGCTTGGCACCCGCCGCTTGACCCCGTTCACCTACACCGCCCTGCCCACCCGCGTCGTGTTCGGGACCGGCACAATCCGCGATCTGCCAGCGGAGTTGGCCCGGCTCGGGTGCCATCGCGCGCTCGTCGTGTCCACGCCGGAGCAGCAGGCCCTGGCAGGCCGCATCGCGTCGCTGCTGGGGCCGTCGTGCATCGGCACCTTCACGGGCGCCGCGATGCACACGCCGGTCGAGGTGACTGACGCAGCACTGCGGCAAGTACGGGAACACTCGGCGGATGCCGTCGTCGCAGCCGGCGGCGGCTCGGCCATCGGGCTTGGCAAGGCCATCGCGCTCAGGACCGGTCTGCCCCAGGTCGCCGTTCCGACCACCTATGCCGGCAGCGAGGCGACGCCGATCCTGGGTGAGACGGATGGCGGACGCAAGACGACGCAGCGCACGACCGAGGTGCTGCCGGAGGTGGTCGTCTATGATGTGGACCTGACGCTGACCCTGCCGGCTGCCCTGGCGGCAACGTCGGGCTTGAACGCCATCGCCCATGCGGTCGAGGCCCTCTACGCGGAGGACGCTAACCCCGTCGCATCACTGCTGGCCGAACAGGCCATCGCCGTGATGGCTCCGGCGCTCAGGACGATTGCAAGGAACCCGTCCGATTCTGCGGCCCGCTCGGATGCGCTGTATGGCGCGTGGGCCTGCGGCACCTGCCTTGGGCTGGTCGGCATGTCGCTGCACCACAAGCTCTGCCATGTGCTTGGCGGCAGCTTCGGCCTGCCGCACGCGCCAACCCACGCCGTGATGCTGCCCTATGTGGCGGCCTACAATGCCGCCTCGGCGCCGGATGCCATGCGGCGGATTGCCAGGGCGCTTGGCGCGCAGGACGCAGCGAACGGCCTGTTCGCACTTCGTCAGGCCCTGAACGCGCCGGCTTCGCTGTCCGAGATCGGGATGCACGCCGCCGCCCTGGACCAGGCAGCAGAGCTTGCCGTGGCCAACCCGTATCGGAACCCGGCGCCCGTGACCCGGGACGGGATGCGCGCCTTGCTGGAAGCCGCATTCCACGGCCGACCCCTGTTGCAAAGGACCGACTGACCATGGGCACCTATGGCGGAGAGGATGTTTATGTCGAGGAGGTCAACGCCGGGCGAGAGCGCCGGGTCCGGGCGACGCTCGGCACCCTGACCGAGCCGGCGCGGCAGGTCCCGGTCACGCATGACGTGGATGTGCTGGTCGTGGGTGGCGGCCCGGCGGGCACGACGGCCGCCATCGCCGCGGCCCGGCTGGGCGCCCGGGTCATGCTGGTCGAGCGATACAACCACCTCGGCGGGCTTTCGACCGGCGGCCTGGTCATCTGGATCGACCGCATGACCGACTGGGACGGCAACCTGGTCATCCAGGGCCTGGGCCAGGAGCTGATGGATCGCCTGCCGGCCGAAGCAAAACTCGGACCCGGCAAGGCCGCCTGGGGCAGCCGCGAGGCCGCGGAGGTGGCCCGCTGGAAGCCTCGCTTCTCCGCCTTCCACGACACCGTGACCTGGGCGCCGATGATCGACCCGGAGCAGCTCAAGGCGGTGTCGTTGCGGGCCGTCCGGGACGCCGGCGCCGAGATCCTGTTCCACGCCTGGGCCTCCACCGCCGTCGTCGAGGATGGGCGCCTGCGCGGCGTGGTGTTTGAAAGCAAGCAGGGCCGCTTCGCCGTCACGGCGCGGGTCGTGGTGGACACGACCGGGGACGGCGACGTCTTCGCCAGCGCCGGCGAGGCGTCAGCCGCCGATGTCGAGGCCGCCAACATCCACCAGTGCATCAACACGTCCTGGCTCTGGGGCGGCGTGGACAACGAGCGGTGGCTGTCCTTCCGGCGGTCGGCCGAGTACGACGAGTTCTCGGCGCAGGCGCGGAAGGCGCTCGGCCTGTTCGAGTGGCCCATCGCCACCTGGCGCAATGACGTGGCCGTGTTCATGGGGCCGCGCTGGGCGGGATACGACGGCCTGGACGTGCAGGATCTCACCGAGGTCGAGCTGCGCTCGCACGACAAGATGATGGAGCTGCTGGCCTACTACCGCGCCCATGCGCCGGGCTTCCAGGACGCCTGGATCATGCTGACTGCGCCACAGATCGGGGTGCGGCAAACACGCCGCCTCATGGGGCAGCAGATGCTGTCGCGCGAGGACTGGAAAAGCGGGCGGGTCCATGCCGACGAGATCGGCGTCAGCCCCAGCCTGGCGCCGAAGTGGGCGAGCGTGTCGGTGCCGTATGGCAGCTTGCTGCCCCGCGCCACGCCCGGGCTGATCGTGGCCGGCCGGCACCTGTCCTCCGACTCCTCCTCGCACACCTTTATGCGGGAAATCCCGCAATGCTGGCTGACCGGGCACGCGGCGGGCGCAGCGGCGGCGCTGGCCGCGAACGCCGGGACCAGCCCGGACCGGGTGCCCGTCGAGCAGTTGCAGCGGGTCCTGATCGGGCAGGGCGCGCACCTGCGTGCGGAGGCGCCTGCCGAACTGGCGGTTTGATGGGAATTCCGGCCGCCAGAGCAACCTGCGGCCGTGCGGCAAGAACAAAAGGGGGAGCGCAATGTCCGGAGTGCCGGGTCGAGATGCCTATACGGTCAACGAGGTCGTGGAACGTCCTGGCTTCGGGGCGCCGCTGCTCAAGATCATCGGGTTGTGCTTCCTCCTGATGGTCTGCGACTCCTACGACGTTGCGGCGCTGTCGTTCGCGGCACCCGCGTTGATCAAGGACTGGCATCTCAGCCCATCCTCGATGGGCGTCGTGTTCAGCGCGGGCCTGTTCGGGCTGCTGGTCGGGTCCGTGGCGTTCGGGCGGCTGGGCGATCGTCTGGGACGCAAGCGCGCCATCATCCTGGGGGCGCTCACCTTCAGCGTCCTGACCGCCGCGACGGGCCTGGCGGCTTCGTATGAGCAGCTCCTCGCCCTGCGCTTCCTGGCGGCGCTCGGCCTGGGCGGCGCGGTGCCGAACGCGGTGGCCCTGATCACCGAGTTCGCGCCCCAACGGCTGCGGATCACCGCGGTCGGCGCGATCTTCGCCGGCTACTCGGTCGGCGGCATCGTCGCGGGGCTGTCGGCGGCCTACGTCATCCCCGCTCATGGCTGGCAGATGATGTTCTATGCCGGCGGCGCCCTGTCCCTGTTGGCGGCAATCGCCTTCATACTCCTGCTGCCCGAGTCCCTGCGCTACCTCGTCACCGTGCCGTCCAGGGCCGCCGAAGCCTTGAAGGTTGCGGCGTTCCTGCGGCCGGACCTGCGGTTCGATGCCGGCGCCCGCGTGATCCCGGACAACGCCGCCGCTTCCACCACTCCCGGCCGGGTGTCCGACCTGTTCGCGGGCGTGCTGCAGACGGCAACGCCGCTCGTCTGGCTGACCTACATCGCAAGCTCCATGACGGTGTTCTCCTTGTCGAGCTGGATGCCCGTGGCCGTGGAGGCGGTCGGGCTGTCGCGGGGGTCGGCAGCACTCGCAACATCGCTCCTGTTCGCCGGCAGCGCCGTCGGCGGGGTCGTGGGCGGGCGTTTCGCCGACAGGTTCGGGATCGCGGCCGTGGTCGCGATGGCGGTGCTGGCCTGCCCGGCGGTGGCCGCCATCGGAATGCTCGACGGCGCCAGCAGCATGTTGTTCCCGGTGGTTTTCCTGGCCGGGTTCTTCGCATTCGGGGTGCAAACGTGCCTGCACGGGGTCGTCGGCTCGCTTTACCCGACGCGCATCCGGGCGAACGGCGTAGGCTGGGCCATCGGCATCGCGAAGATCGGCTCGATGCTCGGCCCCTACGTCGGCGGGCTGCTGATCGCCGGGCTGACCAGCCAGCAGTTGTTCATGGCCGCTGCCAGTCCCCTCGTCCTGGTTGCGGTGCTCGCATTCGCACTCAGGATGGTCCTGGCGAACGCCGCCGTGACGGCGGACCGGCACGCGCCGGTGTCGGTCGGATAGGAGAAGCCCATGCAGGACCTGGATGAAACCAGCATCACCGCCGCGGTGCTGGAGCGAGTGGGCCAAGCTGGGTCGCCCCGCGCCCGCCATATCAGCGAGGCGCTGGTCCGGCACCTGCACGCCTTCGTGCGGGAGATCGAGCCGACGCAGGAGGAATGGTCGGAAGCCATCGCCTTCCTGACGCGCACCGGACACATGTGCAGCGACACCCGGCAGGAGTTCATCCTACTGTCCGATGCGCTGGGCGTTTCCATGCTGGTGGACGCGATCAACCACCGTCGCCCCGGCAACGCGACGGAAACGACGGTGCTCGGGCCGTTCTATGTCCGGCAGGCGCCGGAGCATGCCTTGGGCGACGACATCTCCAACGGGATGACAGGAGCGCTCCTGCTGGTCGAGGGCTCGGTGTCCCGGGCCGACGGCACGCCGGTTGCCGGTGCGGTCGTGGACACCTGGCACACGGACGGCGACGGGTTCTACGATGTGCAGGGGGAAGCCGGGCTGGAAAGCCTGGCCGGCCGCGCACGGTTCCGCACGGACGAGCGGGGCCGCTTCTGGTTCCGGTCCATCGTGCCGGCATCCTACCCCATCCCGGATGACGGCCCGGTGGGAGATATGTTGAAGGCCCAAGGCCGGCACCCGTTCCGCCCGGCGCACGTCCATTTCATGATCGGGCACCCCGGCTGCGAAACGCTCGTGACGCATGTGTTCCTGGCCGGCGATCCGTATCTCGGGTCTGACGTGGTGTTCGGCGTCAAGGACTCGCTGATCCGGCCGCTTGAGCATCAGCAAGCGGGGACGACGGAGCGCGGCGCTGCCGTCGGCACGGGAATGGCGGCGCTCCGCTACGACTTCGTGCTGGCCCCTGCCAAGGCGGCGCCGTGATGCGCGACACCCTGCACGAGCCGGGCCGCGACGTCCCGGTGTTCGGGACCTTCGACGTGTGCGTGCTCGGCGGCGGCCCGGCCGGCATCGCGGCCGCGGCGGCCGCGGGCCGGGCGGGCGCCCGGACTTTGCTGGTGGAGCGCTACGGCTTCCTGGGCGGGATGGGCACGGCGGCCGGGGTTACGAACTTCTGCGGGCTGTTCGCCAACCGGTTCGGCTCCATCGACCGGGTCGTGCATGGGATCGCCGACGACCTGCTCGCGCGCATCGACGCACTGGGCGGCCTCAAGGCGCCGCACACGGTGTTCGGCAAGATCAACGCCCAGGCCTACGACACGGCGGCCTACAAGATTGCGGCCGATGCGCTGCTGCTGTCGCGCGGCGTGACCATCCTGTTCCACGCCTTGGCGGCCGGAGTCGTCATGGATGGCGCGTCGAGGGTTGCGGCCTTGATGGTCGAGACTAAGTCGGGCCGCCGCGCCGTGCGGGCGCGCGTGTTTGTTGACGGGTCCGGCGACGGCGACCTAGCGGCGTGGGCCGGCGCCCCGGTCGAGGTCGGGAGCGGGTCCGGCAGCGACGGTGCCGGGCTGATGTATCCCTCGACCATGTTCCGCGTCAACGACGTGGCGCCCGAGCTGGCGCGCAACCGCGGCTGGGACAGCTTTCCGGCGCTGATGGCCGCTGCCGAGGACCGATCCGGCCGGCGTTTCCCGCGCAAGACCCCGATCATCCGGCCGCAGAACCACGATATCGAATGGCGGGTGAACCTGACCCAGGTGGCCAACCCTGACGGCAGCCCCGTGGACGGCACGGACGCCGCGCAGCTCAGCTATGGCGAGATCGAGGGCAGGCGGCAGATCGGCGATGCGTTCGCGCTGCTGCGCGAGGCCATTCCGGGCTTTGCCGGGTCGTATATCGTGGACATCCCGCCGCAGATCGGCATCCGGGAAACGCGGCGGGTCATCGGCGACTATGTCCTGACGGAAGCGGACGTGCTGGGCTGCGCCAGCTTCGACGACACCATCGGCGTGAACGGATGGCCCATCGAGGACCATGTCGCCGGGGACGTGATCTTCCGCTGGCCGGACATCCCGGGCAGCCGCGGCTTCAATCACCTGCCCTACCGGATGCTGCTGCCCTTGGGCTTGGACAACCTGCTGGTCGTCGGACGCTGCGCGTCCATGACGCATGGCGGGCAATCCGCCGCCCGCGTGTCCGGAGCCTGCTTTGTCATGGGCGAGGCCGCCGGCACCGCCGCCGTCATGGCCCTGGCCAGCAATGGCACCACCCGGCAGGTGGACGTATCAGCGCTCCAGGAAAAGCTGAGCCGACAAGGGACTTATCTTGGGCTTGATATGTAACGGTGTTGTTCAGGCCTATTGTCTGTGGGCCGCGCAGGGTTCCGGCGCGGCTGACCTCGCCGTCGATCTGGGACCGAACGACGTACCCGTCGCGCGGACCTCGTCGTAGATGCCAAGCTCGACCAGCGCCATGGCGGCCCGGCCGGAGAAGGCCAGCGAGGCGCCCGACGGTTCCTTCGCCGCCTCCACGAGACCGACCTGCACACCCGCACGCGCAAGCGCGGCGGCGGCGGCGGCGGCGCCACCGATGACGAGCGCCGTTGAGATACAAGCCATCGCTGAATGCCCTCTACGACGCAAAGGAGGTTTCACGGAACCGAAGTCCGCCGCCGGTCATGATCGGCTTTCCGTGCATCACGCAGACGGCATCGAACTCGAGTTTCGCCAACCTCGCGAGGGTGGCGAGCGCGAGTTGCGGGTCTTCGGTTGCTACAGGAAGGTGAAGCCGACGGCGGTTGACGCAGGCGTCGGCCGTGAACAGCACGCCGCCGCGCCTGCGCCAGAGGAGGGCGATCTGCCCCGCGGAATGGCCCGGCGCGTGGACCGCCTCCATGTCGGGTGCGAAGGACGGATGGTCGCCGTCCTCAAGAAACCGATCGACCTTGGCTGGCTCAACTGGCCGATTGCCTGCGGCAAGGATCTTGGCCAGGAGCCAGTTGCGCCATCCGGGAGACGGAGTCATAGGCCGGCGGAAGCTTTGTCCCGCCTCGATCCTCGACGCATCAATCGGGTGCGCCCAAACGGTCGCGCCCGTTTCACGCTTCAGCGCGGCGGCGCTGCCGGAATGGTCGGGATGGCAATGGGTGAGTATGATGTGCCGCACGTCGGTCGGCAAACGGCCCAGCGCGCGGACCCCAGCGAGAATCTTCGGGGTCCCGTTCGGAAATCCGGTGTCGAGAACCGCCAGACCGTCGCTGGTCTCCAGAACATAGACGTTCACGAGACCGGGAATGATATGCAGGTCGGCGGCGAGCCGCTGGATGGTCATGGCGTGTCCGTGCCGAGGCGCGTTGATGTTCCAGTCGGCATAGCCTTGTTCCCCTACTGCCCCAGCGTCACCCCGCGCAGCCGGATCAGCCCGTCCGGCACCTGCACGAACCCCTTCAGCCCGCGCTTCACCCCTACCACGTTCTTCGCCGTCCAAAGATATAGCAGCGGCAAATCCGCCCGCTCCACCTCCCACAACTTGGCATACAGCGCCCGGCGCGCCGCCACGTCGGTCGGAATGCGCGCCTGGTCGAGCAGCGCGTCCGCCGCCGGGCTGCTCCAGTGGCCGTAGTTGAACGTGCCGCCGGTGTGCAACTGCTGCCACACGTTGCCGTCGGGGTCCGGCCGGCCGGACCAGCCGATCAGATAAGCCTGGAACTCCCCGCCATACCCGGCCTGCAACGACGACGCGAACTCCATCACCCGCAGCTTGAGGTCGAAGCCCGCCTCCGCCACCATCGCCTGGATCACCTCCGCTGTCTGCTGCGCGTCCGGGCTGTTGGCCAAGGTGAGCGTGACCGGCACCGGCGGTTTGACCCCGGCCTCCTTGAGCAAAGCCCGTGCCTGGTCCAGGTCGCGCGGCGGCGGCTGCACCTCCGGCACGAAGAACGGCGAGCTTTGCGGGTTGGCCTGCGCGGTGGGCGAGAACAGCCCGCCATGGACCACTTGGTTCAGCGCGTCCCGGTCGATGGCCCGCTCGAACGCCTGCCGCACCAGCCGGCTCCGCCCCAGCGCCGTGTCGGCGGCCGGGCCGTTGCCCGTGTTGAAGGTGATGCCCTGATAGGTCAGGCCGTCGCCGATGACGACCTTGAGCTTCGGGTCGCGCTGCACCGCTTCCACGTCGCTCGGCAGGATATACTCGACCAGGTCGAGGCTGCCCGCCTGCAAGTTCGCCAGCCGCACCGACGAGTTCGGCAGCGGCCGGAACACGATCCGGTCGAAGTGGTAGTTCGCCGCGTCCCAATGCCGGGGGAAGCGCCGCAGCACGATGCTGTCCTGCGCCACCCGGCTCTCGAACGCATACGGCCCGGCACAGACCGGGTGGCTGCCGAACTCCCCGGCTTCCGCCGCCTTGGGCGAAATCATGATCCCTGCCCGGTCCGCCAGTTGCGACAAGAGCGGGCTGGACGGCGCTTTCAGCACGAGGCGCACCGTCAGCGGGTCCACGGTCTCGACGGCGGCGATGGCGTTCACCTCGCCGGTCCTCATGCTGCCCTTGATCGTGGCGTCGCGATTGAGCTTGTAGCGCACCGCCTCCGCGTCGAACGGCTCGCCGTCATGGAACACGACGCCGGGCCGCAGGTGCAGGACGAGGTGCGTCGGGTCCTCGTACTCCCACGATGCCGCCAGTTGCGGCACGAGGTTCAGCCCGGCGTCGATGTCGATCAGCTTGTCGCACATCGACGCATAAACGATCCGGCTGACGTAGGCAGAGCCGAGCGTCGGGTCCAGCACGTCCGGGTCCTCCCGCAGCCCGATTGTCAGGGTGGATGGCTGGGCCACGGCAGGAAAGGCCAGCCCGGCCCATGCCAGCGCCGCCCAAAGCAGCGCCGCCCAGACAGGGCGCTTCACAGCGGCCGTCCGTCCCGGGCGACCGCCGCCTCGATCACGCCGCGGTCCAGCGTGCCCCAAGGGTTGCCGCTCCCGGCCAGGTGCCGCCGGAACACCGCGTAGCGCTCCAGGCTGACCCGGTGCAGCCGGCGCAGTTCCGCCAGCGGGTCCGGATGGTCGTCCGCACGGATGTCGAGGTCGGGATACGGGTCGGCCAAGCAGACCTTCAGCCCGGCGCCCTGCCGCCCCCGCTTGTCGCCGCCCGCCGCCTCGCCCGCCTCCATCGCCGCCAGCAGCCGCTCCGCCAGGCTGCCGCCCGCCGCCGTGAAGCCGTCCAGCGTCCGCGCCATCACCTCCGGCCCGGCCAGCATGTTGCCCGCCACCGACACGTCCGCGCCCCGCACGTGCCCGGCCCAGGACACGCAGTCCGGCCCGGTGTGCTGCGCGATCCGCCCCGAAGCGTCCAGGATGTGGACCTGCCGCTGCGCCCGGCCCGGGTCCGGGCCGACCAGCGCCGCCAACGCATCCCTTGGCGCCAGGCCCTCCCGCAGCCGCGGCATGGCGTGCACGGCGTACATCGGGTTCACCAGCGCCTGGGTCGCCAGCGCCGCCACGCCCCCCTCCACATGGATGCACAAGGCGCCCACGGCGAAGAACCGCGACGCGACGGCGGCGCCCAGCGCGCCGGTGGCGCTGTCCCGCGCGAGGATGGAATAAGTCATGCCGACACCCTCCCGCGCCCGCCGCGCGCTGGCAACCCTGGACTGTTTTGGTGCGATGCGGCACAACGGGCCGCATGAGCCTCCTGACCTGCACCGGCGTGACGTTGCGCATGGGGGGCCGCACCCTCCTGGAGGGCGCCGACCTGGCCGTGGACGCCGGGCGCCGCATCGGCCTCGTGGGCCGCAACGGCGCCGGCAAGTCCACCTTGCTGAAAGCCATTGCCGGCGACATCACCGTGGACGGCGGCGACATCCGCCTGTCGTCCCGGGCGCGCATGGCCCAGGTGAAGCAAGAAGCGCCCTCCGGCCCCGCCACCCTGCTCGACACCGTGCTGCAAGGCGACCCCGAGCGCCTGGCGCTCCTGGCCGAGGCGGAGCGCGCCGAACGCGGCGAGCTGCCGCCCGACCGGGTGGCCGCGGTGTTCGAGCGCCTGCACACCATCGGCGCCGACGCCGCCCCAGCCCGCGCCGCCATCATCCTGGCCGGGCTGGGTTTCGACGCGGAGGCGCAGCTCCGCCCGCTCGATTCGTTCTCCGGCGGCTGGCGCATGAGGGTGGCGCTGGCCACCGTTCTGTTCTCCGCGCCCGACCTGCTGCTGCTGGACGAGCCGACGAACCACCTCGACCTTGAAGCGACGCTGTGGCTGGAAGGCTGGCTCGCCCGCTTCCCCGGCGCCGCCCTCGTGGTGTCCCACGACCAGGGCCTGCTCGACCGCTCGGTGCAAGCCATCGCTCACCTGGACGGGCGCAGGCTCAGCCTCACCCCCGGCGGCTACAACGAGTTCGTCCGCATCCGCACCGAGCACGCCATGCAGCAGGCCCGCGCCGCCGAGCGCATCACCGCCCAGCGCGCCCACATGCAGGCTTTCGTGGACCGCTTCCGCGCCCAGGCCAGCAAGGCCCGGCAGGCCCAGTCCCGCCTCCGCGCGCTGGAGCGGATGCCCGCGATGGAGGCGGTGATCGAGGCCGCGCCCACCCGGTTCAACTTCCCCGAGCCGGCCAAGCTCGCCCCTCCGATCCTGGCGCTGGACGGCGTGAGCGTCGGCTATGCGGGCACGCCGGTGCTGGAAGGCTTGTCGATGAGCTTCGGCATGGAGGACCGCATCGCGCTGCTCGGCGCCAACGGCAACGGCAAGAGCACGTTTGCCAAGTTGCTGGCCGGGCGGTTGGAGCCGATGGCGGGCCACCTGCGGCGACCGGGCAAGCTGCGCGTCGGCTACTTCGCGCAGCACCAGGAGGCCGAGCTGGCGCCGGGCGACAGCCCCATCGACCACATGGCCCGCGCCTTGCCGCAAGCGGCGCCCACCCAGGTGCGGGCGCAGTTGGCCCGGTTCGGCCTCGACGCCGACCGCGCCAACACAAGGAGCGCCAGCCTGTCCGGCGGCGAGCGCGCCCGCCTGCTGCTGGCGCTCGCCACCCGCGACGCGCCGCAACTGCTGATCCTGGACGAGCCGACCAACCACTTGGACATCGACGCCTGCGACGCCTTGGTCCGCGCATTGGGGGAGTTTCCCGGCGCCGTGCTGCTGATCACCCACGACCCGCATTTGGTGGAGCTGGTGGCTGACCAGCTTTGGCTGGTCGATGACGGCACCGTGCGCCCGTATGACGGCGACATGGACGAGTATCGCGTGCTGCTGGCGAAGAAAGGCCGGGCGCCCAAGCTGGCCGGCGCGGCCAAAAGCGGCAGCAAGAAGGAGGAGCGCCGGGCACGGGCTGCGGCCCGGGCGCGGGCGGCGTAGGGGCTTATTCGAGGCGAGTAGCAGGCGACGTGTAGGGTGCGTCTGCCGACAGCAGGCCGTTGAACCTCAAACCGCCCAGGACGGCTTGGTAGGACGCATCCTTGTTGCATGGCGTATCCCAGGCTCCGGCTCCGAACAGGATATAATGCCGCGTTTCAGGCGGGATCATTCGCGTCAACATGGAAGCGCTCGCCAGGCTCTGCTGCGAGCTGCCTGAGTTGAGGAGTTCGGTGTGACCGCGCCCCGGATTTCCAGTACATTGGAGAGCATCGGGATGTCTGGGGTGTTCGCGCTTACGGGGGTGATCGGCGTTAAGCTGGCCGGGTCAGGTGGCCGGCGTTTATCCTGAGCGGCGCGCCACCAAGCCGCGAGCAGCCCGATTTCGCAGGCAGGTGAAGCATGGCCATGAAGCATCAGACATGATCGGCCGCCGTGTCCTGCTTGGCGGAGCTGCGGCCGGCGCCGCTCTTCACAGCGCCCGCGCGGGGCAAGGTGTCCTGGACGCGCCCTGCGGCGCGTTGCGTGGCCTGGTGCAGCCGGGTGGCCTGCAGGCCTTTCTCGGCGTGCCCTACGCTGCGCCGCCTGTCGGTCCGCTGCGTTATGCGTCGCCGCGCCCGGCCCAGCGCTGGGAGGGTATGCGCGACGCCACCCGGCCTGGCGCCGCCTCCATCCAGACGCTCGTGGGTGCCGCCGCCTGGCTTTACGAAGGAGCGGAGCCGCAAGGCGAGGATTGTCTGTTCCTCAACGTTTGGACACCCTCGTTGGAGGGCCGCCGTCCGGTCATGGTTTGGCTGCACGGCGGCGCCTGGCGGACCGGGCGCGGCGACGCTGCCGGCACGGACGGCGCGGCGCTGGCGACTCAGGGCGACGTCGTGGTGGTGACGGTGAACTACCGCCTGGGCGCGCTTGGCTGGCTTGCTCATCCCGACCTGCGCGACACAGAAACCGGTGCCTTCGCGAACTGGGGCCTGCAGGACCAGATCGCGGCGCTGCGCTGGGTGCAGGCGAACATCGGGGCCTTTGGTGGCGACCCGGCGCGCGTGACCCTGTTCGGGCAGTCCGCCGGCGGATCGTCCGCCGCATCCATTGCGCAGGACGCGCGCCACGCGGGGCTGCTGCACTGCGCCATCATCGAGAGCGGCTCGCTGCACGGCGCCCCGGGCTTTCCCGAGGTGGGCACCGCCGCCGCCTATGCCGAGGCGCTTGCGCGGCGCCTGTCCACCACCGTGCCCGGCCTGCGCGACGTGCCAGCGCTGGCGCTGCACCAGGCGGAGCTGGCGCTGGCGCGCGATCCCGCGATGGTGCGCAGCCTGGGCCGTCCGCCCGTGCTGCCGGTGCTGGATGGCGTGGTGCTGCGGACCTGGCCGCGCGACGGCGCGCTCCTGCCTGTGCCGCTGCTGATCGGCACCACCCGCGACGAGGCCGTGTTCTGGCACGACCTGGTCGGTCCCGACGGCAAGCGCGTGCCGGGCCTGCCGTCGCCAGTTGATCGCGCCGCGCTCATAGCCGCCGTCCGCGACCTTGCCGCGATCTACCGGCCGGAAGCCTCGGCGACACCGCCCGAAGCAGTGGTGGACGCTTATGCCGCCGCCAAACGCAACAGGGGCGAGCCGGACGGGGTGTTGCCCGTCTGGCTTGCGGTCTACACCGACATCGTTTTCCGGCTGCGCGCCCGAGCCTGCGCGGAACGACATGCTGCCACCGGTCAGCCCGTGTACCTGTATGAGTTCGCCCACCCGCTCGCGCCGCCTGCGCACGGCGTGCCGCATACGGCGGAAATCCCGTTCGTGTTCGGCACCTTTGGCGCCCCGTTCTTCGCGGGCAAGTCCGGCACCGGCCCGGCCGAGGCGGCGCTGTCGGTAGCCATGCTTCGAGCCTGGGCGCGTTTCGCGCATGAAGGCACGCCCGGTGAAGGCTGGGCACGCGCAACGGCCGGGGGGCTGCCGGTCAACGTGCTGGGTGGGCGGGACGGCGTGTTGACCGTGGAGCCGCGGCTGCGCATGGAGGAATTGGCCGCCTGGAGCGTCGGGTAAAGGTTCAGCCGGAAACGCCCGTCCCTTTCCATGAAGGCGGGCCAAGTGACTTTCCTACGCGCGATAACCGCCTGCTTGGCCAGGATCCTGCAAGAGATCTGCAGAGCAAATAAGGCTGGCAAACGCTTTCTGCCCTCCAGACCCTCCCTCACCGCATCGGCAACCGTCAACGCACAAGCGCGCATTGTCCCCGCTGGTGGGGGCGGGGCTGGTGCTCGTGCTCAGGTGCTGACGGCCCCGCCCACCCCCAGCCCATCTGCGTGCACGAAGCACAGCTTGTTGCCTTCCGGGTCGCGGCAGTAGGCGGCGTAGAAGTCCGGGGCGTAGCGTTCCCGCACCCCCGGCGCGCCCTCGCCAGTGCCGCCGTGCGCGAGGGCTGCGTGCCACGCCGCGTCCACCGCCCGGCGCGAGGAGGCGGCAAAGCTGACCTGCACGCCGTTGCCCCCGGTAGCCGGCAGCCCGTCCCAGGGCGGCTGCACGCAGAACTGCGGCCAGCGTTGCCCCGGGCGCTGCCACAGCAACCCCGGCTGGCCGCCGATCATCCCGCCCTCGGCGCGCACCAGCCCGAGCGGGGCGAGCACGGCGTCGTAGAAAGCACCCAAGCGCCGGAGGTCGCGCGCGCCCACGTTCACGTGGCTGAACATGCGTCCTCCTGCCTTCGGTCAGTGCCGCTGCGTGCCCATGCCATCCTGCCCGTCACAGGGCAGGGCGAGCGGGCACCCGTCATGGCCGTCCGCCTCGGCATCGCGCAGCAGCGTCCTGACCTCCTGCACGGCGCCTTCCCGTGCCCGGCCGGTTTCGCGCAAGGCGGCCTGCACCTCTTCTGGAGAAACGCCGAACAAGTCCGCTTCCAAAGCGTCCAGCAGCGCGGCCAGTGCGGATGGGGCGTTCCATCGCGAGGTCACGGCCAAGCCCAGGCCAGGCCGTGGCGCAGCAAGGTTCGCCGCATCCGCCGGCGTGCCGTGTCGTACTCGACCGCGCTCAAGCCGTAGAGCCGCTGGATCTCCTCCGCGCCCAGGCCGTTGGTCAGCCCGGCGATCACCTTCAGCGCCACGGTGTCGGACGCGAACAGCCGGTCCACGGCGGCCAGCGCTTCCGCCGCCGCATAGGCCCGCTCCGGATCGGCGTCGGAGGCTGTGCCGGCCAGCGCCGCCGCGGCGTCCCCTGGCTGCGGCAGCGGGCCTTCGCGCCGGCGCCGGCGCCAGTGCTCGTCGCACAGGCTGCGCATGATCCCGGCCAGGAACGCCAGAAGCGGCACGCCCGGCGGCCAGCGCCGCGTGCCTTCAAGGGCGCGCAGCACCGCCTCGTGCAGCAGGTCGGACCAGGCCACGCCGCCGGGCAAGCCGCGGGCGCGCAGCCGGGCCAGCGCGCGCAGGCGCAGCAGGTCGTCGTCGGACAACGCCGCAAGCGCCGCGCCGACGTCCCTTGGCGGAGGTGTGACTGCGCCTCCGACCCGCTCCTTCCAACGCTGCACCGGTTCCGTCATCGCTGCCTTATGCGCGCGCCGAACGACGACGCGGACAGGACAGCAAAATTATTTTGCCTGTCCGCATTCCTCCTGATCGAGCGCATGGCTCGGTGCAAGCCTGGCGGACCGCCAGGTTGGAGGGATCTGATGCCAACACCGTCCGACAAAGATACCGCACCTCACGCCGCCCGGTTCACCACCATGCTGGACGGCGCCTTCCGGCGCTACGGCGCGGCAGAGGATTTGCCGCCTCGGCCGCCCACGTTGCCGCAAGGTGCGGCGGCGCGCAGCCAACGGAGGCCCGCATGACCGACGATCCGATGGAAGCGGCCCGGCGGTGGTTCGCCGACGAGCTGCGGCACACTGCCCAGGTGCGGTCGCCCGCTGTGGTGGAAGCCTTCGCGACCGTGCCGCGCGAGCGCTTCTCCGGCCCCGGCCCTTGGCGGCTGCTCAGCCCGATGCGCTTGGGGGAGTACTGGACAACCGAGGATGCCGACCCACGACACCTCTACCACGATGTCCTGGTCGCAATCGACGAGACCCGCCGCCTCAACAACGGGCAGCCCGGCCTGTGGGCCTGCCTCTACGACCAGCTCGGGCTTGCCGCCGGACAGCACGTCGTCCATGTCGGCGTCGGCACCGGCTACTACACCGCCATCCTCGCCGAGATCGTCGGCCGCAACGGACACGTCACGGGCGTCGAGATCGACCCCGGCCTGGCGGAGCAGGCGCGCGGCAACCTGGCCTCGGCCTGGCCGCAGGCGAGCGTGGTCACCGCCGACGGGTTCACGTTCCAACCCGAACGGCCCGCCGATGTGATGGTCGTCAACGCCGGCGTGTCGCACCTTTCGCCCGCCTGGCTCGACTGCCTCGCAGACGGGGGCCGCCTCTTGGTCCCGCTCACCGGCACCGACTGGTTCGGCGCCTTTCTGCTGATCACGCGGCCTGCCGGCGACGCGCGGCAATACCCGGTCCAGTTCGCAAGCCGGACCGGCATCTTCGCCTGCGTCGGAGGACGCGACGCCGGGGCGGAGGCACGGCTGAGCACGGCCTTGCAGTTGTCCCCCTTCACCGCCATCCGCTCGCTCAGGCGCGCGCCGGAGGAACCGGATGACACGTGCTGGCTCGCCGGCGAGGGATGGTGGCTCTCAACCAGCCCCGTGTCCGGTGACCTCGCGCTCATGGCAACGGCGCCGAGCCGTCGTTCGGAAGGTGCGGGAATCCCCTGATGGTCCGGGACGCCAGCAGCGCGGCCACGCTCAGCAACAAGGCGCAACCCCCCAGTGCAAGCGTGCGCTCCGTGCCGACCAGGCCGGCAACGGGGCCGCAAAGGGCGAAGCCGAGGGGACCGAAGCCCATCGCAACCAGGCCGAATATCGAGCTGACCCGCGACAGGAAGTCGCGGGGAACGCTTCCCTGGAGCGATGTCTGGACCAGGATGTTCACGACCGCGAGGGCAATGCCGAACGTCGCGCTGCCCAGCACCAGAAGCGGCACGGGCGCGTGCAGCGCGAGCATGACGAGGGGCGTTGCCAGCAGGGCGGTGGCAAGCTGCACCGCAAGGAGCGGCCGGGGAACACGGACGCGCAGGACCAGCAACCCGCCTGCGATCCCGCCCACGCCCGTCGCCGACGCGATGAAGCCCCAGGTCCGGGCGCCATCGGGCACGGAAGCGAACAGCGACGGTCCCAGCACAAAGAACGGAGCAAAGGCGAGCAGGTTCAGCACGCCCTGCTGCGCCGTCACCAACTGCAGCCAGCGATGGCGCTTGAACTCGCCCCAGCCGAGCTGGAAATCGGCGGCGAGCGAGGCACGGGGCGGAGCCGCATGGGGCGCCGTGCGCAGCAGCGCGAGGCACCCGGCGCTCGCGGCGTAGGACGCCGCATCCAGGCCGATGGCGACGAAAGCGCCCCCCACGCCGACGAGCAAGCCGCCAAGCGCCGGCCCCAGGATCGCCGCAAGCGAGCCGGACAGGCTGATGAGGCTGTTGGCGCCCTTGATCCGGTCTGCGCCCGCGACCTGAGGGATGAGGCCGCTTTCGGCAGGCCCGTAGAACGCAGTGCCGGCGCCGCAGCACGCGGCCAACGCCATGAGCACGGGAAGCGCTGGATCGCCGAAGGCCAGCAGCACCGCCAGCGTCGCCTGACCCACACAGCGCAGCAGGTCGGCGGCGATCATCACGCGGCGCCTGGGCCAACGGTCCCCGACCACGCCGCCGGCGAGCGTCAGCACCAGTATCGGCGTTGTTTGCGCCGCCAGCACGAGGCCGACTGCCGATGCGGAGCGGCCTGCGCCGAGCAGCGCGAAGGAAAGCGCGACCGGGACGGCGGCGGTGCCCATGGTGGAAATGCTGAAAGCGGCAAAGAACAAGAGAAAGTTCCGGTCGCGCAGCAGCGTGCGATAGCCGTTGTCAGCAGGGGCGGAAGCAGGGAGGGGCGGCATGGCGCTGGTCGCGGCGGCGGAACGGCTAGGCATCCAAGATCCCATTGCAGAAGAAGTCGGGCGCTTCTCTCAAACGCCTGTTCCCAACCGACGCCCGCCAGCAGCATCCCCTACTCCGCAAACGGCGAAGCGTTCCCAGTTGTTCCGCAGCCGGCAAGCGGATGCGCCGCCTTGGCCGGGACAGGCCCGTAGGACCCGGCGGCCCGGCCTGGTATGAAGCAGCCCCACGACGCCGGCCTTCGCGCCGCCATCCCCCCCACGGGCAAGGACTTGAAGCCGCACCATGGACGACATCGCCGCCCCAGACACGGACCCCGGCGCCTTGTCGCGCGCGGCGGCGCTTGCGAAGCGCCTGCTCGCCCTTGCGCGCGCCCAGCGGGACCTGCCGGCCACCCCTGCCGACCTCCACACGGCGGCGGACGTCCTGCTCCGGTCCGATCCGGAAGCGCCGTTGCGGGACGAGCAGCTTCTCCATGCCCTGCGCGACGCCGCGTGCGCCCGCCTGTCCCCCGTGGCCCGGCACAACCTGGACGCCGCGTTCGCCCAGGCTTCGGGGGAGCTGGAAGGGCTGACCGGCCGGGCGCCCACCTTGCCGGCCCTTCCCGCGCTCGCCGGCCTGGTCGCCCGCGCCGCGGGGCTTGAAGCATCGGCGGCGGCGGCGTTCGCCCAGCGGCTGGCGGCTGCCGAGCGGGACCGCCGCGCCGCCGCCCGCGCCGCCCGTGACCGCGCCCGGGACATGCACGAGGCCGAGCGGCGGCGCTTGCGGGAATGGGAAAGCGAGCTGGTGGGCGCCGATGCCCTTCCGGCGCTGCTCGGCGCCTCGCGCCCACAGGTGGATCGCTGGATCGCGGACGGCCTGATCCCCGTTGCGCGCAGCACGCCGGCGCGCGGCGGCGGGCGCCGGCCCGAGGAACTGGAGTTCCACCCGGACCAGATCGCGGCGCTACTGCCCCAAGCCGCACGCTGGAAGCGCGGCACTGGGGCGGAGGAGCCGGCGGAAGCCCGGCCGCGGGTGCCGAACGGCGCCATCGCGCGCCGCGCCGGGCTGGACCGCTACGCCGCGCACTTCGTCAACGCCCGCAGCCTGGCCCGGCGGATCACCGTCGTGATCGGCCCGACCAACTCCGGAAAGTCGCACTACGCGCTCGACCGGCTGGCGGCGGCGGAAAGCGGCGCGGCGCTGGCGCCCTTGCGGCTGCTCGCCCTGGAGTTCCAGGAGGCGCTGGCCGCCCGCGGCGTGGCCGCCAGCCTGCTGACCGGGGAAGAGCGCGACATCGTGCCCGGCGCCCGCCATGTCGCCTGCACGGTGGAGATGGCGGACACCAGCCGGATCGTCGATGTCGCCGCCATCGACGAGGCGCAGATGCTGGCCGACCCCGACCGCGGCGCCGCCTGGACCGCCGCCATCATGGGCGTCCCGGCCCGCGAGGTGATCGTGCTCGGCGCGCCCGACTGCCTGCCGCTGGTGCGCCGCATCGCCGAGCTGTGCGACGAACCCGTGGAGGTCGTGCGGCTGGCGCGCAAGAACCCGCTGCATGTGGCGGCCGAGGCGGTGGGCCTGTCCGCGATCACCGACGGCGACGCCGTGGTGGCGTTCTCGCGCCGGGACATCTTCGTCCTGCGCGAGCAGTTGATGGCGCGGGGCCGCAAGGTCGCGGTGGTTTACGGCAATCTCGGCCCCGAGGTCCGCCGGGCCGAAAGCCGGCGTTTCCGGGAAAAGGAGGCGCCGGTCCTGGTCGCGACCGATGCGGTCGGCATGGGGCTGAACCTGCCGATCCGCCGGGTGGTGTTCTCCACTTTGGCGAAGTGGGACGGCCGGCAGGAGCGCCCGCTCACCCCGGCCGAGGTCCGGCAGATCGGCGGGCGCGCCGGCCGCTACGGGCAGCACGAGGCGGGGATCGTCGCGGTGCTGGCCGGCGGCGGCGACCCGGCACGGCTCCGCCAACTGATGGCGACCGCCCCCGCGGCCCCGGACGACCGGCGCCCGCTGGTGTCGCCGGACCGGGACATCGTGGCCGCAGTGGCGGAGGAGCTTGGCACGGACAGCCTGTCCGAAACGCTTCGGCGCATCCGGCGCGCCGTGCTGCGCCCGGGGGACCCGAACTACCGCCTTGCCGACCTTGCAACCCCCATCGACATCGCCACCGCCATGGACGGCACCGGCTTGGCGCTGCTGGACCGCTGGGCCTACGCCCTTTGCCCCGTGGACGCGCGGCGCGACGACGGCATCGAGCGGCTGCTGCGTTGGGGCGTCGAGCACGCGGCCGGCGCCCTGGTTCCGCCCCCGGCGGCCGGGCACCTGCCTGCGCCGGAGCGCGCGACGCAGGCATCCCTGGAATACGCGGAGAAGATGGCCAAGCGGCTGGTGGCCTGGCGCTGGCTGTCCCAGCGTTTCCCGGCGGCCTATGCCGACACGGATGCGGCCCTGGCCGAACGCCGCCGGCTGAACGGCTTCATCGAGGGGGTGTTGCGCCAACAGGCTCTCGGCCGCAGCAGGCCGGTGCGCCACCCCGGAAGGCCGGCACCGTCCCTGCAAAAGCATGGCGGCACGAAGAAGCCCGCCCCGGGCCAGTCCCGGGCGCGCAGGTCGCCCTGAGAGGGCGCGCTACCGCGGCAGGGAGGTCGGCGCGCCATCCCAGCGCCGGCGCGACCGCACCGGCGGCTTCGGCCCGCGCAGGAGCCGGTCGGCCACCGCACCCGTCACGAACGCATAAACGCCCTTGTGCAGCAGGTCGATCACCTGCTCGTCCTTGGGCCACGTCCAGGGCGGCGCGCCCACCCCGGTCGCGTTTTCCAGCGTTTGGTCGTTCAGCAGCCGGGCGTTCATGAACATGAACGACCCCGCCGGGCCGCGCAGCCCGCGCCGCGCCATCGCCGCCCGCAGCACGCCAAGCACGATCCCTTGGCCGTAGTGCATGGTCCAGTTCAGCCATAGGCGTTCGCGGTCGGGACGCTCAGGCAGGCCGAGCAGACGCTCCAGCGTGTGGGCGGGGACGTAGGAGTTGGGCCGCCCGGTGACGGCCTGTTCGGCCTTCTCGCTCAGCGTCATCGCCACCACGCCGGCCGCGCCTGCGAGCGCGCCAACCCCGATCGTCGTCCATATGCGGCTCATGCGGGTGTCCTCGGTGGGAAGCAGCGACGGGTCGTGTGTCGCCGTCCCATAACAGCGGAAACCGGCCCAGGGTTCGCCGGGCTGCGTGCGGCCGTGAAGCGGCGGGCACGTCGTCGCGCATCGAAACCTGGATTGGCTTCCACATGGGGGCAAGGGAGGCCACGCAGCCGACGCCGAAAGCCTGGGCGGCAGCCGCCGCCTGCCATGGCCCCAACACGTTCCACGGCGCACGCCCCCGGCTGTTCACGTTCCGTTGCTTCACGCGATTGCGGGCGGCGCGCCATGCAGCCATTCCGCCGCCTCGCCGTTGTGCCGCCATGATCAGCACCCGCGCCCATGCCGTGACCGACTACCTCCTGCCGCTCGGCATCGCGGCGCTTGCCGCGAGCGGGCGGTTCGGCGGCCCGGTGCGGCGCATCATGCAGGTCGGGCCGGCCTGGCATCTCGGCTACACCCTGCTGACCCGCTACGAGGGCGGGGTCGTGCCGGTGCTCGACATGCGGACCCATCTGGCTTGCGACGCCGCAGGGGCGCTGTCGTTCCTGGGCGCCGGGCTGGCGCTGCGCCGGCAGAAGCCGTCGCACCGCCTGCTGCTGGCGGCCATCGGCCTGGGCGAGCTTGCGCTGATCAGCATGACCGACCGCCACCCGCGACGCGGGCCGCGGTAACGCCCACCCTTTGAGGAGTTCTTCTCATGCCCGACGACCCCGCCAGCAGCCGTCCCCAGCCGCCCATGCAGACCCGGCCCATCGAGCCGCCGGGCCACACCAGCGAGATGCCGCAGCAGCCCGACCACGGCGAGCACAGCTACAAAGGCTCTGGCCGCCTGCTCGGCCGCGCCGCCATCATCACCGGCGCCGACAGCGGCATCGGCCGCGCGGTCGCCATCGCCTTTGCCCGCGAAGGCGCCGACGTGCTGATCTCCTACCTCAACGAGCACGAGGACGCCGAGCAAACCGCCCATTGGGTGCGAGACGCCGGGCGCCGCCCCGTGCTGATGCCCGGCGACATTTCCGAGCAAGGCCATTGCCGCGAGATCGTGCAGCGGGCGGTGGCCGAGTTCGGCCGGCTCGACATCCTGGTCAACAACGCCGCCATGCAGCGGACCCACGAGGACATCTCGGAGATCAGCGCGGAGGAATGGGACAAAACGTTCCGCACCAACATCTACGCGCAGTTCTTTCTGTGCCAGGCGGCGGTGCCGCACATGAAGCCGGGGGCGGCCATCGTCAACACGACCTCGATCAACGCCAAGAACCCGACGCCGCAGTTGCTGGCCTATGCCGCCACCAAGGGCGCCATCGCCAACTTCACCGCCGGGCTGGCCGGGATGCTGGCCAAGAAGGGCATCCGGGTGAACGCGGTGGCGCCGGGGCCGATCTGGACGCCGCTGATCCCGTCCACCATGCCGGCCGAAAAGGCCGAAAGCTTTGGCGAGGAAACGCCGCTCGGCCGCGCCGGGCAGCCGGCGGAGCTGGCCGGCGCCTACGTGCTGCTGGCGTCCGAGTTGGGGAGCTACATGACCGGCGCCGTGATCCCCGTCACCGGCGGGCGGCCCATGCTGTGAACGGGGCGGTGCCGGCAGCAGAAGCACGATACTGATGCGACACCCGGACAAACGCGCGGTGCTGAGCCAAACCGCGAGGCCAGCATGGCACAGCCGGCCTGACGGCACGATGGCGGCCGAGTGCGGCTCGCTCCGGCTCCTGGTCCATCCGCCGGCCGAAGGCGCTTATGCGCACTTCCTGGTCCGGCGCCGGATGGAGCAGGACCAGTGTTCCGATACGCTGTTGGCATCGGGAACCCGGGACGGACTCGAAGCGGCGATGCGAGGAGCGGAGGAAACAGCCCGGCGGTTGGGTCCTGCTTCCTTTTTCAATACAGTGGAGCTTTGAAACGCCGGCCCATGTTGATCCAACCCGCCACGGCGCGCCCATGAGCAAGGCATGACCCCAGCCTCCCAGCCAGCCGCCGCGCCAAGCCCGGCCGGTGCGGAATGGTGGCGCAGCGCGGTGATCTACCAGATCTACCCGCGCTCTTTCGCCGACTCCGACGGCGACGGCATCGGTGACCTGCCGGGCATCGTCGCCCGGCTGTCCCACCTGGTCCGCCTGGGCGTGGACGCCGTGTGGCTGTCCCCCTTCTACCGCTCGCCCCAGGCCGACGCCGGCTACGACGTGGCGGATTACCGCGCTGTCGATCCGCTGTTCGGCACGCTGGAGGACTTCGACCGTCTGCTGCAGCAGGCCCATGCCGCGGGCCTGCGCGTGATCGTGGACCTGGTGCCGAACCATACTTCGGACGAGCACGCCTGGTTCAAGGCCGCCCTTGCCTCGCCCGCAGGCAGCCCCGAGCGTGCGCGCTACATCTTCCGCGATGGGCGGGGCGAAGGCGGGGAGCCGCCCAACAACTGGAAAAGCGTGTTCGGCGGCGGCGCGTGGTCCCAGGCGCCAGGCGACCGGCAATGGTTCCTGCACCTGTTCGACCGCCGGCAGCCGGACCTGGACTGGGACCACCCGGAAGTGCGCGCCGAGCTTCAAAGCGTGCTGCGCTTCTGGCTCGACCGCGGCGTGGACGGGTTCCGCGTCGATGTGGCCCACGGCCTCGTCAAGGCGCCCGGCCTCCCCGACTGGGAACGGCAGGCGGCCATGGTCGGGAGCGACGAGGCCGATGGCGTGAACAGTGGCCCCATGTGGGACCAGGACGGCGTGCACGACATCTACCGCGGCTGGCGCCGGGTCCTGGACGGGTATCCCGGGCAGCGCATGATGGTGGCCGAGGCCTGGGTCCGCCCGCCATCGCGCCTGGCCCGCTACGTGCGCCCGGACGAGATGCAGCAGGCCTTCAACTTCGACTACCTCTTGGCGCCCTGGGATGCGGGCGCGCTGCGACGGGTGGTCGAGCGGTCGCTCGACGCCACCGAAGCGGTCGGCGCGCCGGCCACCTGGGTCATGTCCAACCACGACACGGTGCGCCACCCGTCGCGGCTCGGCCTCCGCCGGCCCGGCGCCCGGCCCATGGGGATCGACGCGGCCGGCGAGCAGCCGAACGAGGCGCTGGGACTGCGCCGGGCGCGGGCCGCCGTGCTGCTGACGCTGGCCTTGCCGGGTTCGGCTTATCTCTACCAGGGCGAGGAACTCGGCTTGCCCGAGCACACGACCATGGCGGCGCGTCACCGCCAGGACCCGGCTTTTCACCGGACCGGCGGCCAGGAGATCGGCCGCGACGGCGCCCGCGTGCCGCTGCCGTGGCAGGCCGGCGCCCCCTCCCTCGGCTTCGGCCCGGGCGCGCGGAGCTGGCTGCCGCAGCCGGACAGCTTTGCACGCTACGCCGTTGACCGGCAAGACGGCGTGCCGGGATCGACGCTGGAGCTGTATCGCGAGGTCCTGCGCCTGCGCCGCGCCCACGGGTTGGGACAGGGACGGCTCCAATGGCGTGAGACGGGGCCGGACGTGCTGGCGTTCGACAACAAGGGCGTGCGCGTGGTGGTCAACCTCGGCCCGCAGGACGCGGCGATGCCGGCGGGGGACGTGCTCGTGTCCAGCCAACCCTTGGAGGTCCCGGGCCGGCTGCCGGGAAACGCCGCCGCCTGGGTCGCCGTGGGCCGCGCCCTGAAGGACGGGGCGGAGCCGGGCCGGTAGGGGCTTCAACGAACGTGCCTCCGTCCCGGCCATCCGCGGAGGCGGCGCGCCTGATCGCGGCACACAACCTTGTCACATGGCCCAAACGGAGCCGGACCGCTGCCTGCGCGTTGAGGCATCCACCCAACGGAGCATCGCAATGAACGACAAGTCACAGGCATCCAGCCGCAAGGACGGCTTCGGCACCGGAGGCATCGGCGAGAACGGCGACGGCAGCATCGGCACCGCCGGCAGCAGCGCGGGCGGCACCGGGGCAACCGGCCACGGCGGCAACCAGCGCGGCGGCCGCAAGGTCGAGGGCGCCAGCGGCGAGGAAAAGCACGGCGCTCCCGGCCGCCGCAGCCCGGCGAACAAGCAGGGCCTCGATGGCAGCACACAGACGGACTGAGACACCCGCCATGCACCGCCTGCACATTCTCGCCCTGATGACCCTGATAGGCTGCCCGGCCCTGGCATTGGCTCAGGCCAAAGATGCCACCAAGTCCTATGACAGGGCCACGCCCGGCAGCAGCGACATCCGCAACTTTACCCTGCGCAACACCGCAGCCCATACCATCGCCGACGCCCGCGTGCGCTTGTCCGACGACAGCACCCGCGTGCTGACCGAGACGGGTCCGATCACCAAGTCCCACAACCAGACCTTTGCCGCGCCGAACAAGGCGTGCGTGACCGAGGTGAGAGTTCAGTTCGAGGGTGGCCGTACCTTGGAAGCCAAAAGCATCGACGATTGCACCGCCCAGACCATCGTGGTCGAGGACAACCGGATTCTTGCCCAGGGATCTCCAACTGCCGGGCCGTCCGCGCCGGTGCAGATATCACCGGCGAAATGAGGCATGGTCGGGTTCGCTGATTTCAGCGTCCTGCTTTTCCAGGACGGCTCGGCACCCTTTCTGCCAGCGTCCGTTGCCGGCAGCCCCGTCGTGGCCAAAGTGTGGCCGGCTTGAACGAAACGCCCCGGCGCTGCGGCGCAGCGCCGGGGCGGGATTACTAGGAGCGGTCCTCGGTGTGGGTGTGGTGGGCGTCCTGTTCGCCACCCCCGCCCGAACGCCGGCTATGCACCGGGTTCGTCGGCGTGCCGGGCGCCGGCGCAGTTCCGGCGCGGTCGCCGCCGCCCTTGTGGCCGGTCGGCTGGTGGTTCTTGCCCGGGTGCTCCCGGTCCTAGTGGCTGCTGCCGGGTCCGCCGAAGCGGTCGGTATGCTCGTTCTTCGTGCTCATGCTCAACGATCCTGCTGCAGGCCCTTGTTGGTCGTGTTCTGCTTCGTGTTCCCAGCCTGGCCTTGTTCGGCCAAGTTGCCGTTGGGCGACCCGGACGCCGGGTTTCCGGCCACGTCGGCTTTGCTGAGATCGCCGCCGCCGTGCTTCGGCCGTTGATCGGGGGGAACCGGGGGTGGGTGTGCAGACATGCCGTTCTTCCTCCTTGGGTGTCGTCAGCCAACGTGCCGGCACCGGGCCGGTTCGCACCGTGGGCGGCCAAGCCGCGCCGCCCCGGGCATCCGCCTCAGTTGTAGCCGCCGCCCTCGGCGCGCTCCTGGGCGGCCTCCTCCTGGGCGTCAACGTCCACGGGATGCTGCTGGCCCGGATCGGCTGGCGCTGCGGGGGCCGGGGCCGCCGCTTCGGGCTTGCTCTCGTTCTTCGGCTTATCGTCCGTGCCGCTCATTTGGGCCTCCCCTTGCTGGACCAAGCCGTTCCAACGCCGCCCCGGCGGCGCGCGTTGCCGGCCTGCAAGCGATGCCCGATCACGCCTGCTTCAGCCGCCCGGCGCGCATCGCGCACCGATCCCGTCCCACTTTATGTTGAATGAACCATCCAAGCCCACACGGCCTTAGAAGCAGCCATAAGCCTATTTTCCTTCCTCATGCTCCATCAAAGGCAACCTGCATGGTTTGTTCCCGCACCGAGGGGGCGGCGCCTGTTGTCCATTTGTCTGCGCGCCGTTCTTTGCCGTCTGCCGGCCCGGCGTCCCGGC
>CAXSAZ010000041.1:0-30364 GCA_964235485.1 uncultured Acetobacteraceae bacterium
TTGGAAGAAAGCCGACCCGGGAAGCAGCCCCGATGCAGGCCCATTACGGCATCTATCGGATGAGCAACTCAGATTCACCAATGCTTTGAAGCTGCCGACCTTTGAAGCTGATGGGATGACGCTGCTGAAGCGGTGCACACTGATCGTGGATGACGGCCGCGTGACGCATGTGTTTTATCCTGTTTTTCCGCCGGATCGGAACGCGGGCGACGTGATCGCATGGCTCTCCACCTTCCCTGGGCAACACCGTGAAAACCGTAGTTGACGTTCGACCGGCTGGCCTGGGCGATGACTTGGCTGTGCAGGAGTTGCTGAGGCAGCTCGGTTACGCCTCACCGTTGAGGACATGCGGGCACGTCTCGCCCGATTTGCGGAACGGCCGACCGATCCGATTCTGCTTGCAACCGAAAATGGCAGAGCCGTCGGGTTGATTGCCATGCACTGGACGTCCATGCTGCACCACACCAAGCCAGTTGCCCGGATCACGGCGCTGATCGTATTGGACGATGCGCGCGGAAAAGGCATTGGTCGCACCCTGGTCGATGCAGGAACTGCCTTGGCGGAACAGGCGGGATGCGACCTTCTGGAACTTACGACGGCACTCCATCGGACTGATGCCCAAGCTTTCTACAAAGCTTTGGGCTTCACAGCGTCATCCCTGCATTTCCACCGCGCGCTCGACGATGGGCCGGACTCTTGAGGTTGCTAGTCTATCAGCTTCGTTCGGCAGCGTGACTCCAGGAAGCCGCGCCCCGTTGCGCGGCGTCTGGCCTGGTGGGGTTGGTTTGGATGTCGGCGCAGGCCCGCTCGGCGCGCCTTGGAGGATCACGCCGGCCCGGTAAGCGCGGTTCGCCGCCGGGACGCCGATGGATCCAGCCTGAGCGCATCCCCTCAATTCGCATTCTTGTTGGGGGCAGGCTATCGAGGGTGCCGTTCGCCCGTCAACGAAGGATCACACCCCCCATGGCAGCAACGTATCCAGACCTGGCCAATAAGACCGTGCTCGTCACCGGCGGCGCGTCCGGGATCGGGGAGGCCATCGTTCGGCGCTTCGCGGCCCAGGGGTCGAAGGTTGGCTTCCTCGACATCAAGGACGAGGAAGGCCGCGCCCTGGCCGAGGAGTTGGGGCCGAACGTGCGCTACGCCCGCGCCGACCTGACCGACATCGCCGCCCTGCGCGCCGCCATCGCCGGGCTGCGCGACGCGATGGGACCGATCACCGTGCTGGTGAACAACGCTGCCCACGATGAGCGCCACCGCACGGAGGACGTGACCCCCGAGTACTGGGACAACCGCATCGCCGTGAACCTGCGCCACCAGTTCTTCGCCGCCCAGGCGGTGCTGCCGGACATGAAGGCGGCGGGCGGCGGCGCCATCGTCAACTTCGGCTCGGTCTCGTGGATGGTCGGGCAGGGCGGCATGGCGGCGTACACCGCCTGCAAGAGCGCCGTGCTCGGCCTCACCCGGTCGCTCGCCCGGGACTTCGGGCCGGACAACATCCGGGTCAACGCCATCGCCCCCGGCTGGATCATGACCCGGCGGCAAAAGGAGTTGTGGCTGAACCCGGAGGGCGAGCGGGAGCTGATGGAGCGGCAATGCCTCAAGCGCCAGCTCCAGCCGGACGAGATCGCCCGGGTGACGCTGTTCCTCGCGTCGGAGGAAGCGTCGGCCTGCACCAACCAGCATTACGTGGTGGATGGCGGCTGGGTGTAAGCCGGGCCTTCCCATCCACCGCGGCCTGTTGCTAACGTGCACCGGAGGGGGCGGCTCAGACCCCCCAAGATAAATCCTGGGAAACGTTCGCGGAGGCCACCCATGAATCGCCGCCAGTTCAATGCCAACCTCGCCGGGGCAGGGCTTGCCGCGGCCGCCCTCGCCGCCGGGGTGCGCCCGGCCGCGGCGCAGCAGAAGAAGCTGCTCGCCTTTGTCGTCAACGTGTCCGCGGACTTCTGGACTATCGCCCGCCGAGGCATCGAGAAGGCGAACAAGGAGCATCCCGAATACGAGATGCAGATGATCATCCCCGCCCAGGCCAGCGCCGCCGACCAGCGCCGCATCCTGGACGAGCTGATCGCGCGGCAGGCGGCCGGCATCGCCATCTCCGCCATCAACCCGGCCAGCTCCACGGACGCGCTGAACCGGGCGGCGTCGCAGGCGCTGCTGTTCACCACGGACAGCGACGCGCCGGCCAGCAACCGGCTGGTGTATATCGGCACGGACAACGTCGATGCCGGCCGGGTCGCGGGCGCACAGATGAAGAAGGCGCTGCCCCAGGGCGGCAAGGCCATGCTGTTCGTCGGCACCATGGACGCGGACAACGCGCGCGAGCGGGTGCAGGGCATCCGCGAGACCCTGAAGGACGGCAACATCGAGATTCTCGACGTCCGCACCGACGACAGCGACTTCGCCCGCGCCAAGCGCAACGCGGAGGACACGCTGTCCCGCTACGCCGACCTCGGCCTGATGGTGGGCTTGTGGGCCTACAACACGCCGCAGATCTACCAGGCGGTGAAGCAGGCCGGGCGCGAGAAGACCGTGCAGGTCGTGGGCTTCGACGAGGACGCGCTGACCTTGCGCGGCGTGGCGGACGGCACCGTCCACTCCACGGTAGTGCAGCAGCCGTTCGAGTTCGGCTACCAGTCCATGAAGGGCATGGCCCGCTATCTCGGCGGCGACAAGGCGTGGATACCCGCCAGCAAGCAGATCATCGTGCCGACCCGCGTGATCGACAGCACCAACGTCGCCGAGTTCCAGGGCTTCATGAAGCAGATCCTGCGCCCGAGCTGATCGGGTGCCCGATTCGCATCTCGCTTCTCCGCTTCTCGAACTCGACGGCATCAGCAAGAGCTATCCGGGCGTCAAGGCGCTGAACGGCGTGTCGCTCCGGCTCGGCCGGGGCGAGGTGCTTGGATTGATCGGCGAGAACGGCGCCGGCAAGAGCACGCTGATGCGCGTGCTGGGCGGCGTCGTGCGTCCGGATGCCGGGCGCATCGGCCTGGGCGGGCGCGACCGCACGCACCTGACGGTCGCGGAGGCGCAGGCGGAAGGCGTCGCCTTCGTGCATCAGGAACTGTCGATGTTCGACAACCTGGACGCCGCCGCCAACGTGCTGATCGGGCGGGAGTCCCTGCGGGCCGGGCCGCTGCGCCTGGTGGACCGCCGGGCCTGCCGGGCGCGGGTGGCGCCGCTGCTGCAACGGTTGGGCGCGGATTTCGGGCCGGACACCCCGGTGGCCCGGCTGTCCATCGCGCAGCGGCAGTTGGTCGAGATCGCCCGCGCGCTCTCGGTCGATGCCCGCATCATCATCCTGGACGAGCCGACCAGCAGCCTGACGCTGCAGGAAACCGACCGGCTGCTCGCCATCGTCGCCGCCCTCCGCGACACGGGCACGGGGGTCATCTACATCACGCACCGGCTGGGCGAGGTGGTGGCCTGCGCCGACCGGGTGCTGTGCCTGCGCGACGGGCAGGTGGCCGGGGAACTGCCGCGAGACGGCATCGAGCACGCCGCCATGACCCGGCTGATGATCGGGCGCGACCTGCAAGCCCTGTACAGCCCGCCCGCCGCGGCGCCGGGCGATGGCGGGCTTCAGGTGCAGGAACTCGTCACGCCGGCCTTCCCGGACCGCAGCGCCAGCCTGCATGCGCGGCCCGGCGAAATCCTGGGCCTCGCCGGGCTGGTCGGCTCCGGCCGCACGTCGCTGGCCCGCGCGATGTTCGGCATCGAGCCGGCGCTCGGCGGCAGCATCCGCCTGGACGGCCATCCCGTGCGGATCGGCTCGGCGCGGGATGCCATCGCGCGGGGTCTGTACTTGGTGCCGGAGGACCGCAAGCTGTCGGGCCTCGTGCTCGACATGTCCATCGCGCAGAACGTGACGCTGCCGGCGCTCGCCGGGCATTCGCGGATGGGGCTGATCAGCCCGGCCTCCGAGATGCGGGCCGGGGAAGCGCAGCGGGCGGCGCTGCGGATCAAGGCGCCGAGTGCCGCGGTGCACGCCGTCACCCTGTCGGGCGGCAACCAGCAGAAGGTGGTGCTGGGGCGGTGGCTGTCGCTCCAGCCCCGCGCCATCGTGTTCGACGAGCCGACCCGCGGCGTCGATGTCGGCGCCAAGGGGGAAATCTACGCGCTGATGCGCGGCCTGGCCGACCGCGGCGTGGCAGTCCTGATGATCAGCAGCGACATGGAGGAGGTCATCGGCGTGAGCGATCGTGTGGCGGTGATGCACGAGGGCCGGGTGGCCGGCATTCTCGGGCGCGAGGACCTCAGCGAGGCCGCGGTGCTGCGCCTGGCCATCGGCGCGCAGGCTTAGGCCCAGGGAAAAGAAATGGGCAAGAAGGAGCTTGGCCTGCTCGTGCTGGTGCTGGTAATCGGCGCGATCACGACGGCGCTCAACCCGCGCTTCCTGTCGGCGGTGAACCTGCTGAACATGGCGAACCTGATCGGGCTGTTCGGGGTGTTCAGCATCGGGCAGGGCTTGGTCATCATCACCGGCGGCATCGACCTCGCGGTCGGCTCGGTCTTTGCGCTGCTGGGGGTCGTGTTCATCGACCTGCTGGCGAACCACGGCGTGGCCTGGCCGCTGGCGCTGCTGTTCGTGCTGGCGGGCGGGCTGCTGATCGGGGCGCTGCATGGCGTGCTGGTCACGCGGGCCAAGCTGCAGCCCTTTGTCGTCACGCTTTGCGGCCTGCTGATCTACCGGGGCGCTGCGCGCTACTACACCGGCGACGCGACCATCGGCTTCGGCTACGCGGAGGGATTGGATACCCTGACCTGGCTCGCCTCGGGGCGCAGCTTCGGGATACCGAACCCGTTCCTCATCCTGGTGGTCGTGTCGGTCGTCATGGCGGTGGTGCTGCACCGCTCGGTGTTCGGGCGGTATTTGTTCGCCGTGGGGCGGAACGAGGAGGCGGCGCGCTATTCCGGCATCCGCACCGGGCTGGTGGTGGCTGGGGCCTACATCGTGAGCGGCGGGCTGGCCGGGATTTCGACGGTTCTGCTGGTGTTCTACACCAACTCGGTGTCTCCCTCGGCGTTCGGCAGCTTCTACGAGCTATACGCCATCGCCGCCGCAGTGCTGGGCGGCTGCTCGCTGCGCGGCGGGGAGGGCAGCATCCTGGGCATCGTGCTCGGCACCGTGCTGCTGCAAATCCTGCAGAACCTGGTCAACATCCTGGGCATCCCGTCCTCGCTGAACTTCGCGGTGATGGGAGGCGTGATCCTGCTCGGCGCGCTGGCGGACCAGGAATTGGCGCGGCGGGCCAAGGTGGGCGTAGTGGCCCGGGCCTGACCCGGCGCCGCTCGGCCTGAATTGTTCGTTGCATGTCCCGGCCTCCGCGGGGCAAGCTGTGTCGGCATAAGCGGCGGCAGCACGACCGCCCGGGCACCTGGGAAGGACGACGCCATGAATGATCACATGATTCCGCCGACCAACCGGCGCGCCCTGCTGCTTGCGGCGATGGCGGCCGGGGCCGGCGCGTCCATGCTGGGCGGGACGGGGCCGGCGCTTGCCGCCGAGATGGGCCGGTCGGAGAAGCCGTTGCGCGCCGCTTTCTCCAACGCCGGGCTGCAAGCGACCTGGTGCGCGCAGGGCAAGGCCGCGGCCGAGTACTGGGGCCGCCTGTTCAACGTCGATGTGACCTGGTTCGACGGCGAGCTGAACGCGACCCGGCAGCGCGGCGCCATCGACAACATGGCGTCGCAGACGTGGGATTTCGTCGCCATTCAGGCCTTCGGCATCGGGACGCTCGCCGCCCCGGTGCGCAGGATGATCGACGCGGGCGTGCCGGTGATCGACATGGACACGCTGATCGCGCCGCTCGACCAGGTGAACATCCATTCCTTCCTGGCGCCCGACAACGAGTTCATGGGCGCCTCCGTCACGGAGGCTCTGATGGAGGCCATCGGGGGCGAGGGCACCGTCATCATGACGCAAGGCGCCTTGGGCCACACCGGGGCGCAGGGCCGTGCCCGCGGGTTCGAAACGGTGATGAAGCGCTTCCCCAAGGTGGAGGTGCTGGACACCCAGCCCGGCGACTGGGACGTGACCAAGGTGGCGCGCATCTGGGACACCCACCTGACCAAGTATCCCAAGATCAGCGCGGCCTATTTCCACAACGACGACATGGCGCTCGCCGCCTACAACGTCATGAAGTCGCGCGGGCGCACCGACATCAAGATCGGCGGCTGCGACGCCATGCCGCCCGCGCTCGCCGCGGTGGCGGACGGGCGGATGCTGGCGACCGTGCGCAACCCGTCTTGCCGCATCCACGGCGGGGCGATCATCGCGGGCGTCGCGGCCGTGAGGGCGGGGGAGAAGACCGGGGGCGAGGCCGGCATCCCCAAGAGCGTCGTCACCGATGGCCCGGTCGTCACCAAGGCGAACGCGCCGGGCATGGCGTGGATGGAAAAGCATTTCCTGATCTGATGCGGACGGCTTGGTTGAATGACCGTCATCCGTCGATGGGCTGCACCCACCCCCCGGCATGGGTCGCGTGGCCGATGGGTTGCACCCATCCTACGGCATGGATCGCGTAGGATGGGTGCAACCCATCAGCCGCACACGGGTCGATTGGTGGTGCCGCCCGTATGAGAACGTCCTTGTCCGGCGGACCCCTGCTGGAGCTTTCCGGCATCGCCAAGCGCTTCGCCGGCGTGGCGGCGTTGAGCGGCGTCGATTTCACCCTGCGCGCCGGCGAGGTGCACGGCCTCGTCGGCGAGAACGGCGCGGGCAAGAGCACGCTGATGAAGATCATCGCCGGCGTGCACGCGGAGTACGAGGGGGAGATGCGGCTGGACGGCCGCCCGGTCCGCTTCCGCAACGCCCGCGACGCCCGGGACGCCGGCATCGGCATGGTGCACCAGGAACTCTCCACCGTGCCGGAGCTGTCGGTGGCCGAAAACGTGCTGCTGGGCGCGCAGCCGACGCGCATGGGCGTCGTGTCCTGGCGGCGGATGCGCGCACAGGCGCGGCGGCAGCTCGACGCCTTCGGCATCGACGTGGACCCCCGCGCCCCGGTCGGCTCCTTGCCACTCGGCTTGCAGCAGATGGTGGAGCTGGCCCGCGTGCTGCTGTCCGGCGCGCGCATCATCATCCTGGACGAGCCGACCTCCGCGCTCTCGCCGCCGGAGGTGGAGCGGCTGTTCGCGCTCCTGGCCCGGCTGCGCGAGACCGGGCGGAGCACCGTGTTCATCTCGCATTTCCTGGACGACGTGCTGCGCGTGTCGGACGAGGTGACGGTGTTCCGCAACGGCCGCCGGGTGGAGGGGGCGCGGGCGGATGCGGTCGATAAAGCCTGGCTGATCGAGCGCATGGTCGGCGCCGGACACGAACGCCTGGGCGAAAGCCACGCGGGCGAGATGCGGCTCGCGGATCGCCCGGCGGCGCCCGCCGTGATGGAGGCGGAGCGGCTTTCGGTGCCGGGCCTGTTCGAGGACGTGTCGCTTGCCGTCCACGCCGGGGAAGTGCTGGGCATCTACGGCTTCATGGGATCGGGCCAGCTTGAACTGGCGCGGGCGCTGGCGGGCAAGCTGCCGCTGGACCGCGGGATCGTCCGGGTGGACGGGCGGGCGGCGCGGCTCCGCGGCGGCACGCCGGCGGCCAAGCGGGCCGGCATCGCCTTCGTGCCCGAAAGCCGCCGCGCCATGCTGTTCGCGCAGGAGCCGGTCTACCGCAACATCAGCATCGCCATCCTGGAGCGGATCGGCCGCGTCCTGCTGCATCCCCGGGCCGAGCGCCGCATCGCCGAAGGCCATGTGCAATCCCTCGGCATCCGTCCGGCCGGGGTGGACCGCCCGGTAGGCCAACTATCCGGCGGCAACCAGCAGAAGGTGGCGCTGGCCCGCTGGCTCACCCACCTGCCGCGCGTACTGCTCTTGAGCGAGCCGACGCGGGGCATGGACGTGGGCGCCAAGGACGACGTGGTGCGGATCGTGCGCGGCTTGCGCGACGCGGGCATCGGCGTCGTCGTGGTGTCGTCCGAGCCGGAAACCGTGCTGTCGCTGGCCGACCGCATCCTGGTGATGCGGCGCGGCGCGGTCGCCCGGGAGTTCGCGGGCGAGCCGGTCAGCAAGGACCGCCTGCTCGCCGCCGCATGAATGAGGACCTGATGACCGCATCCCTCGCCGCCCCGGCGCGCGTCTCCCCCTGGGTCCGCCTGCGCGGGCAGCTCCGCAACCTGGCGCCGCTGGTCACGCTGGTGGCGCTGATCGCGCTGTTCAGCGCCGCCAGCCCGTCGTTCGCCACGCTGTCCAACCTCAGCAACGTGCTGCAGCAGGTCTCGATCACCGCGATCATCGCGGTGGGCCTCACCTTCGTGATCCTGTGCGCCGAGATCGACCTGAGCGTGGCGAGCGTCGCCAATGCGGCCGGCATCCTGGTCGCCTTCCTGACCCTGCAGGACGCCAGCGTGAACATTCCCAACCTGCCGCTGCCGGGCTGGCTTGCGATCACGGGTGGGCTGGCCGGGTGCCTCCTGCTTGGGGCCGTCACCGCGTTCGGCGTGACCCGCATCGGCATCCCGTCCTTCATCATGACGTTGGCAATGCTGCAGATCGGCAACGGCATCTGCGCGCTCTTGGTGCGCGGGCAGATCGCCTACAGCGTGCCGCCGGTGCTGCTGACGCTCGGCAGCGGCTCGGTTGGCCCGGTGCCGTGGATCGTGGTGGTGGCCGGGCTGGTGCTGCTGGCCGGGCACCTGGTGCTGACCTACACGCGGTTCGGGCGCTACATCTACATGGTCGGCGGCAACCGGGAAGCGGCGGAGCACTCGGGCGTCAGCGTCAAGGCCGTGGTGGGCGCGGCGCTGCTGATCTCCGCGCTGTGCTCGGGGGCCGCGGGGATGCTGGGGGTCGCGTATTTCGGCAGCGCGCAGCAGAACCAGTTCGACAACTACCTGCTGGACGCCATTTCCGCCGTGGTGGTGGGCGGCACCAGCCTGTTCGGCGGGCAAGGGGGCATCGGCAACACGATCGTGGGCCTGCTGGTGCTGGGGGTGCTGAACAACGGCCTCGATCACGTGCGGATGGACAGCTTCCTGAAAATCTTGATCCGCGGCTTGGTGCTGTTGCTGGCGCTGGTGGTGAACGTGTATGCGCAGCGGCTGCGGGCAAAGTATCGGAGCGCGGGCGGGTAGCCCTGCTCTGCAAACAGGCCGCGCCCGCTTCCTGCACGAAGTAGACGAGATTGCCTTCCCGCACGGTGCGGGCGTGTTTTAAGCAGCGCAGGTCATGCAAACGGCAACGGCCGGGCCGGCGCCGTGCTGGAACAGCTTATGGCGGCAGGCCCGTGCGGCTACTGCCGGCTGACGGTGTTCAGCGCCTCCGCGGTGTCGCCGCGGAGCACGACCTTGCCGTCAGCCATCGACAGCGCGCCGGCGGGCACCCGGGCTTCGTGGCTGCCGGGCTGGAAGTAGGAACCGACCATGATAACGGCGGTCCGGCCGCCGTCCTCAAGCTTGCGGACGCTGCCGATCTTGTTGCCCTTCAGGTCGTACAGCCAGCGGCCCACCGCGCTGGACGCGACGGAGTAGATGGCGGCCTGACCGGCTGCCGGGCCGGCAACCGGCTGCGCCAAGGCCGCGCCGCCCAGCGTGAAGGCGAGCGAGGCGGCGAGGCTGAGGATGCGCGTGTTCATGGTTCTCGGCTTTCTGGTTGAGGCGCCCGGGCGGCAACGGCCCGGGACGCATCGCGATGGGTCGGCGCGGTGGCGATCAGCCGCCGGGCGTGCGCCGTGCCGCGGCGGCGAAGGCCGCGGACCGCTGGGCATGGGCCACCATCCAGTTGTGGACCCGGGTTGCCTGCGCGTAGACGACCGTGCCCTCCTCGAAGCGGGCCGGGAGGGAGTTGGCGGTCTGCACCGCGCCCTGGCTGCCGTTGGTCGGCAGCACGTCGCCGGCAAGGCTGGGCAGGTCGGATCCGGCCCGGCCGGATACGTTCGGGTAAGACTGCGAACCGGTGTCGGCAAACTGCGCCTGCAAGCCAGCCGGGTTTTCCAGGCCGGTGCCTGCGCGTCCCGCAACGTTCGGGTAGGCTTGCGAACCCGTGTCGGCGAACTGCTGCGGCGCCGCATAGGAAGGGGTGGTCACGCCTTGCGCGCTGAACGGGAAAGGATTGCCGTTGCCCTCGCCGGCAAAGGCGGGGGCGGTGCCGAGGCTGGCTGCGACGGCGGCGGCGAGGAAAAGGGTCTTCATGGCATGAACTCCTGCGGGGCGGGTTCCACCCCGGTTAAGGCGGCGTCGTTCGGTCAGGAGCGCGTCGTCGGCCACAGGTATGGGCATGGCGGAACAGGCCCGTTAGCCGGCCAGCCGGCATGATATTCATGCGTGGAAGTATGGGGTGACGCTGGGTGGCGCACGACCGCCAGCTTTCGGCGGCTACTCGCCCAGCAGGTGCAGCACCACCTCGCGGCGGTGCGGGCGGCGGCGGTGCTCGAACAGATACACGCCCTGCCAGGTGCCCAGCACCGGAACGCCGCCCGCCACCGGGATCGTCAACTGCGCATGGGTCAGCATGGCGCGCAGGTGCGCCGGCATGTCGTCCGGCCCTTCCTCATCATGGGCGTAGCGCGCGGGGTCCTCGGGCACGAGCGCCTCGAAGAAGCGGGCGATGTCCTCCCGCACGGCCGGGGCGGCGTTCTCCTGCACGGTCAACGAGGCCGAGGTGTGGCGGCACCACAGCGTGAGCAGGCCGGTCCCGACGCCCTGGGCCGCGGTCCAGGCGAGGATCTCTTGGGTGATCTCGACAAGGCCTTTGCCGCGCGTCGGGACCACCAACTGGTGCAGCGCCTGGCGCATCGGCGGCCGGGTGGCCGGGGTGTCCGTCACGGCGCGCGCCGCCTAGCCCTTGGCGGACGCCTTGGCGTCGTGCTTCGCGGCGCGTGCCGCTTCTTCCGCCGCGGCCTCGGCCTTGCGGTCCGCGACCTCTTGCGCGTGGTGGCGATACTGCTCCACGGCCTGCAGCGCGTGCCGGTTCGCGACCGCCTCGGCCTCCGCGGCGGTGGTGGCCAGGTGCTCGGACTTCTCGAAGTTGCCCGACGCGCAATGCTTGGCGGCCTCGTGGTGCATCTTGGCTGCCGCCTCGAATTGGCGCGCGGCGTCCTCGTGGTGCTTGGCCGTGGCTGCTTTGATGTCGTCCATCGCGATGTCCTCCAAACGGGCAGGCCGGCGGCCCGCCCTACCTGCCGGCCAGCATAGCGGCAAGCCGTCCCGTTGCCCACGCCATGCCGCGGCTTGCCCGGACGCTTCAACGGAACCGCCCGCGCACTAAAACGTGTCTTACCTGCCCAGGCACAATCGTGGCATTGGCGAGTGAATACCTTTCACATAGGAGAGGGCCTCAGCGTCGTGCCCCACGTCACGACACCAAGATGGCGCCGCGGCCCGAAAGACAGGCTGCTGGCCGACGTGGGCGAGTTCCGCTTGGAGGTGCACGCCGGTCTGGGACGGCTGCGGACGGCCCGCTTCACCGTGCTGCGGCGGCAGTATGGGCAGGGCAGCTTGTTTGCCTTGGTGGCTTCCGGCGCCGCGCCCAGCCTGTTTGCGGCGATGCGCGCCGCCGAGAAGGCCGTGGGCCGCCTCTTGTGACCACGCATCCTGCGCAGGACGCCGCACGGTGTTCTGGCTTGCGTTTCCCGCGAACTCGGCGACATCGTGGCACAAGCAGGGCATATAAGGGTCGAGCATGCTTGATTTCACGAACGGGATGAACTTCCCGGGCAGCGGCGGCGGCCCATACGGTTCGAGAATGGACGCGATGAGCGCGCTGCTGGCCCGCAACTGGTGGGCCGTGGCGCTGCGCGGCGTGTTCGGCGTCCTGTTCGGCCTGGCAGCGTTGATCCTGCCGTTCACCACAGTGGCGTCGCTCGTGCTGCTGTTCGCCGCTTACATGCTGGCAGATGGCGTGTTCGCCATCGTGGCCGGGGTCCGCGCCGCGGCACGGCACGAGCGCTGGGGCCTGCTGATCCTGGAGGGCGTCGTCGATCTGGCGCGGGCGCGGCAGCCTTGCTGGTGCCGGGCTTGACGGTGCTGGTCGTGGTGACCCTGCTCGGCATCTGGTCGGTCATCACCGGGGCGTTGATGCTGGCCGCGGCGTGGCGTCTGCATGGCGGGCACGGGCGTTGGCTGCTCGCGCTGTCCGGCCTGGTGTCGCTGGTCTGGGGCGTTCTGCTGTGGATGTCGCCGGTCGCGGGCGCACTGGTCCTGACCTGGTGGCTGGGCGGCTACGCGCTGGTGTTCGGGGCGCTGCTGCTTGTGCTCGCATTCAACCTGCGCGGGCGACGGGACGGCTCGCTGCCGGCGGGGCAGGCCTTCTGAGGGCGCCGCTGCGTCAGGGAAAGGGTTGAAGGCAGGCCAACGCGGTTTTTCCTGCACAAGCGCCGGCGCACAAGGCGCCGGCTGCTTGGCCGTCATGGTGACGCCTTCGCCTTATTGAGTGATGCCGCTGCGTGCGGCGGTGTTGCCGGTCGGATGGGCGCCCGGCGGGGTCGTGCCGGGATCGACCGCGCGGCCGGACGCGGCGCCCGACGCGCCCATGCTCGATGCCATGCCGCCCTGCTGCCCGGTGTTGCCCTTGTAGTCGAGCCATACCTGGACGGGCTGCCCGTCCTTGGTCGCCGAGCCGTGCCAAACGCCGCCGCTGTCCTTGGTCAAGGCGCTGACCCCTTCATAGCCGTTGCGCTCCAGACGGCGCCGGGCCTGGGCCTGGGTGAAGCTGCTGCTGCCGTGGGCGGGCCGCGCCGCGTTGGCGCCCGTCGTCGCGACCGCCTGGTTGCGGTCGCCGCTGGCGGCGGCGGCGCCCGAGCGGCCCACCAGCCCCGTGCCGGGCGTGACGCCCGCGTCGGGACTGACGCCCGGAACCGGCGCCGTGTTGCCCGGCGCCGTGGCCGTGCCTTGGGCCATGGCCGTGCCGGCCAGCAGCGTCGCCGCCAGCGCAAGCGAAATGCGGGTCATAGTGGAATTCCTCGTGTGGTAGTTCGCATGGAAAGGCCGGGGGAAGCCGGGCGGCTCCCCCCTTGGCGCGACGCCGGGCTACTTGCGACCCGGGTTGGCGCCGCTGACGTTGGTGCCCAACGTCTTGTCCACCGCGCGGCTCGCCATCGTGCCCGGCGGGTTGCTGCCGGTGCCGTCCGGAGCATTGGCTCCCGGGTTGGCGCCGCTCACGTTGGTGTTCAGCGCCCGGTCAACGGGTGCCGCCACGCCGGCGCCGGTCGTGCCAGTGGTCGCGGCGCCAACACGGTTGGCGGCGGTGTCGTCAACCTCGACCTGCGTCTTGCGCACGGTGTCGCGGACGGTCTCGACCCGGTCCGCCGCTTCCTTGCGCACGCCGATTTCCTCGACGATGCGGGCTTCCTTGCCGACGACCGCTTCCTCGTTGGTGGCGCGTGCCTCGATGGTGCGCTCCTGGAAGGCGGCCAGGTCGGCGGCGGTGGCGGCGCGGTCCACCGGGTGGCGCTCCACCGTGACCCGCTCCTGATGCAGGGTCACGTTCTCCTCGACCGGCGTTTCGATGATGTAGGAGCGGACCCGCACCCGGCCGCCCTCGACGGCGCGCTTGCCGACCACGAGCCGTTCCTCGACGACCTTGATCGTCTCGTTCGGAAGGACAGTCGGCGCCGTCCCGACCGTGGCGCCGCGCAGGCTGCCGTGGGCACCGGCGTCGTAGCCGGTCCAGCCGGACTTGCGCCATTCGGTTTCCTGCGCGTCCAGGTCCACTGCGCCGGCGTGCTCCAGGATGTCCGACGCGCGTTCAAGCTGGCTTTCGTCCACCTTGGCGTTCAGCAGGACGGCGCCGCGGCGCATACCCTCCGCATAGGTGTAGCGGTCCTCTTCCGGCAGCGTCAGGCTCTTGAGCGACGCGAAAAAGCCCTTCTCCTCGTAGGGACGCGCCGGGTCGTAGCCGGCATCGGTCATGCCGGCCCCGGGGCTGGTTTGGATGGTCGAGCGGTTCAGGCCAAGCCCGCTCGTGAGCGCCTGCTCGGCGCGCTCTGCCTCGCTGCGGGTCTTGAACATGGCCGTCAAAGTGCGTGTCGCCATTGGTCAAACTCCTGTTGGGTGTCGTTGTTAATAAGCTGCAAGCGGCCGGGCCACGGGCCAGGGCCGTCAGGTGTGGTGCCGGTGAAGCTGGTCGCCTCCGTGCTTGATGTTAGAAGCCATTACACACGAGACCCCTTCGGGTGCCGTGCCAGGGAGATCACGATCCCGTGTGCTACGCCGTCGCCACCGCGTCGGCCTTCCGAGCGCCGCGGTGGCCCGGCGCTTGCTCCGGTCCGGTCGTGGTGTCGCGCGCCGTTTGCTGCTCCGTTTCCGCGTTCAGCTCCGCGCCGATCAGCACAATGGTGGCGGACAGCCAAACCCAGGTCAGGAAGCCGACCGCGGCGCCCAGGGAGCCGTAGGTCTTGTCGTAGTTGCCGAAGTGGCTGACGTAGTAGGAAAAGGCGGCCGAGCCGACCACCCAGGCCACGGCCGCGAAGCCGCCGCCCCAACTGACCCATTGCCAGCGCGCACGCTCCCGGCTCGGCCCGAACCGGTAGATGCACGCGAGCAGGACCGCGAGGGCCGCCAGGATCAGCGGCCAGCGCAGGATGCGCAGCAGCGGGCCGGCGACGCCGCCCAGGCCAACGAAGTCGAGCACGACCGGCACCGCCACCACGGCCGTCAGCGCCAGCAGCACGAACACGATGCCGCCCAGGGTGAAGGCAAGCGTGACCGCGGTGCGGAGCAGGAAGCCGCGCTTCTCGGTTTCGCCGTAAACCACGTTCAGCGCGTCGAACAGGGCTTTGGTCGCCTGGTTCGCGCTCCATAAGGACGTAAGGAGACCGAGCAGGGCGGCGAAGCCCAGCGCCTTATCGCCGTTCGCGGTGAGGTTGTGCACCTGGTCGCTGATGATCTTCATGCCGCCGCCGGGCACCACGCCGGACAGGGTGTCCAGATGGTCCGAGATGGTGGCCGGGTCGGCGATAAGGCCATAGAGCGAGACGGTTGCGGCCAGGGCGGGGAACAAGGCCAGCAGGGCGTAGAAGGTGATGGCAGCCGCTTCCGTCAGCAGCCGGTCGCTGGACACCTTGGCGGCGACCCGCTTCGCGATGGCCCACCAGCCGCGGGCTGGGATGTCCGACGGCTTGGCGGCGTCACGCCCGGGCGTGGGTCCGGCGCTACCCGGCCGCTGCGCCGCCCCGGACGGCCTGCCGCCGGTCGAAGGCGTCCCCGCCCGGCCCGAGAAGGCCGTGACCGAAAGGCTGGCCACGGCCAGGGCGGTGAACAGCATGGAGGCGGGGTCGCGTTTCATGGCTCGGTGCCCTCCCGTTCACGTGCGCGGCCCGGAAAGCCCCATGCGCCACGGTGGCGGGCGCTCCGACAGAAGCTTGTCGCGTCACAACCGCCCGGGGCGCGGCGGGTTGCATCCTCGCGCACATTGTCGCGCGGCCCGCTTCAGCGGCGCGGACCGGCCTGCCTCGGCTTCTTTTCGGGCAGTTCGGGTTCGGGGGCCATTTTCAGGGCGACCTGCAGCAGGGCCGCACGGGAGGACACGTCGAGCCGCCGGTAGGCGCGCAGCAGCGCCTCCTCATCTCCGGCCAGCAGGCCCAGGCTGCCCTGCTCCTCTTCCAGGTATTCGGGCGGCACCGCCACGTCCGGGTCGAGGCCGACCAGGTAAGACACCGAGGTCGCCAGCGCGTCCGCCAGCTTGACCAGGCGCTGGCCGCGCGGCGGCGGCAGCTTGCCTTCCAGCAGCCGGCCGATGAAATCGGCGGGAAGCCCGGCTGCCCGGGCCGCATACTCCGGCGAAAGGCCGAGGCGGTCGAGGCGCCCCTGGACCCGTTCCGCGAACTCGTCGGCTTCTTGGCCGTCGTTCAAGCCCACGCCTTCCGTCCCGTATCCACGGGGCAGCGCCGGCGGCGCTTCAATCCAGGCCGCCGAACCGCTTGGTGATGCTGCGCCCGGACCAGGGCGGCACGGCCACGGGCGCGGCCCGCACGACCGGAGCGGCGACCGCCTGGGTGGGCGCGGCGGCGGCCGCCCGGCGCGGCGCAGCGCCGGCCGCCGCGCTGCTGCCGGTCAGCACGCGCGGGTCGCTGCAAGCGTCCAGGCCGAGATGGTCCTCCACCCGCCCGTCGTCGAAGCCGAGGCGCAGGTCCGCCGGACAGCCCGTGCTGTAGCCGATGCGCGCTTCGGCGTTGGGCGGCAGTTGGGAGCGCAGGCGGTTGGCCCCAAAGGACCCGGCGCCGGCCGGCCCGATCTGGATGCTGCGGACCGTTGCCCCGGCTTGGTTCACCACCGTGATCGCGTGCGCCTGCGCCCAGGCCGCGCCGGGCAGCAGGGCGACGCCAGGCAGAAAGGCGGCAAGCAGGAGGGTGAGCGCGCGCACGGCCGGGGTTCCTTTGATGATGGCGTTCTTTATACCATCGCGGGTGGCTCCGCTGCGATCTGTTTTCACGCTGCTGGACCGTCCGGGCCGGGTGCTCGGAGCGTGGCGATGCGGGACGGCGGCCTGTGCAAAGGGCAGCCATCATGCCGGAGCCGACCCCGGTTATGAATCGTTGACGCCCCCCGGACCGCCGTGGCCGGCGTCGTGGACTGGCCGGGATTGTCGGACATCGCGGGCATCCAGCGCCGGGGCGACGGTTTCGCCGTGTCACGGCGCCGGCTGCGGAGCGCGGAGCACATCGGCGGCACCACCATGTTCGCGTCGTCGAACGAGCCGCACAACTGGGGCGTGTGGCTCCTTTGCGTGCTGCCCGCGGTGATGCGCTTCATGGACAACCGGCCGGCCTACGACAGGCTGCTGATCCATGCCGACCACCCCAACATGCGGGCGATGCTGCGGCTGCTCGGCTTCAAGGCCGCCGACGTGATCCTGCATGATTGCAGCCGGGCCTACCATTTCGAGAGCATCGTCGTGCTCGGCGAGGGCGGCCTGTTCAACGCGGTTTTCTGCAAGCCCGGCACCCGGATCGTCGATATTGAATCGACCCGCGATCATCTGGAGAACCATTCAACCGTCCTGTCCAGCATGGACGCCGACTACGGCATCATCCTGGGCCGGGTCGATTAGGACGACCCGGCGTCCCACAACAAGCGGTGGACGGTGGACGTGGAGCGGGCCACGGCGGCAATCGCGGTGTTCATGGGTTGACGGCGCTGCGCCGGGCTTGGCAACCGGCTTGTGGATTGGAAAATGATGTGTATCTTAAATCGGAAACATACACACGAGGCGGCGATGCGGACCAATATCAACATTGAAGATAGCTTGATTGCCGAAGCGATGGCAGCGACCGGACTGCCGACAAAGAAGGCGACTGTTGAGGAAGCTTTACGGCGGCTCGTACGCCACCATCGGCAGCAGGAGGCTATCAGGGATATGGCCGGGCTTGGGTGGGATGGCGATCTCGACGCGATGCGCGAGGGCCGTGACGCCAAACCGCAGATATGATTGTTGTTGATAGCTCGGTTTGGATTGACAACTTGCGAAACGCCGACAACGCGGCCGTGCGCAAGTTGCAAGCGCTCGGTCCCGACGGCACCGAGATCTTGATCGGCGACGTTATTCTGCTTGAAGTGCTGCGAGGTGCCCGGGATGCGCCTCATGCGGCGCGCATCGAGCGGAACATGCGGCGTTTCCCGATTGCGCCGATGCTCGACGCCGACTTGGCGGTGCGTGCCGCCCAGAATTACCGGTTCCTGCGCAGCCGCGGTATCACGATCCGCAAAACGATAGATTTGATCATCGGCACGTTCTGCATGACGCGCGACCACCTCCTTTTGCACAATGATCGCGACTTCGAGCCGATGGCGGCCCACCTCGGCCTACAGCTTGCCTGATCGGCCTGCAAACGCCGGAACAATCCGCGCGGCTACATTGACAGGGGACCCGCGCCGTCCCTAGCGTCGGTTAATCGCAACGCCAATCTGAAGCGCCAGGCGGGACCGCCGGTCCGCCAAGCCTGCGCCCAAAGGGAGAAACACGATGCTTCGACGCGACCTGTTTTCGTTGACCACGGTCGCCGCGCTGACGGCGCTGGGTGGCGGCCGGGCGCTGGCGCAGGCGGGCGGGCTGCCCAAGCTGGCGCAAAAGGCGAGCTACAAGGTCGGCTTCGCGCAGACCGAAAGCAACAACCCGTGGCGCATCGCCCAAACCGAGAGCATGCGCAGCGAAGCGGCGAAGCGCGGCCATCAATTCGTTTACACCGACGCCGCCGCCTCCGCCGCGAAGCAGGTCGCCGACGTGAACAGCATGATCGCGCAGCGGGTGGACATGATCTTCCTGGCGCCACGGGAAGAGAAGCCGCTGGTGCCCGCCGTGATGGCGGCCAAGCGCGCCGGCATTCCGGTAGTCCTGCTCGACCGGCGCGTCGATGAAACGCAGGCCAAGCCCGGCCGGGACTACGTGTGCTTCATCGGCTCCGACTTCGTGGCCGAGGGCCGCCGGGCCGGCGAGTGGCTGGTGAAGGAAATGAAGGGCGAGGCGTCGATCATCGAGCTTCTGGGCACCACCGGCTCGTCCCCGGCCAACGACCGCCATGCAGGGTTTGTGGAGGCGATCAAGGGGGCGCCGGGCATGAAGATCGTCGCGGGGCAGAGCGGCGACTTCGTGCGCGACAAGGGGCGGCAGGTGGCGGAAACGCTGCTGCAGGCGAACGGCGGCACCAACGCGATCTATGCGCACAACGACGAGATGGCCATCGGCGCGCTCGCGGCCATCGAGGCCGCGGGCAAGAAGCCCGGCAAGGACATCATCGTCGTCTCGATCGACGGCACGCGGGACGCGCTGCAGGCCATCATCGCCGGCACGATGGGCGCCACGGTGGAGTGCAACCCGAAGTTCGGTCCCAAGGCGTTCGAGACCATGGACCGCTACGCCCGCGGCGAGGCCATCGAGCCGTGGGTCATCAACCAGGACCGCTTCTTCGACAGCAGCAACGCGCAGCAGCTCGTCGCCGACGCCTACTGATCCGGGCCGGGCCATGCCCCTCCTGGAGATGAGCGGGATCGACAAGGCGTATGGCGGCGTGCCGGCGCTGCGCGGCGCCTCCTTCGCCGTGGAGGCGGGGGAGGTGCACGCGCTGATCGGCCAGAACGGCGCGGGCAAGAGCACGCTGATCAAGGTGCTGACCGGCTACGCGCGGCGCGACGCCGGGCGGGTGCTGTTCCGCGGGGAGGATTTCGCGCCGGCCAGCCCGCAAGCGGCGCAGGCGGCGGGCATCAGCACGATCTACCAGGAGATCAGCCTGGTCGGACAGCGGTCGGTGGCCGAGAACATCTGCCTGGGCCGCGAAACCCGGCGCTTCGGCCTGCTCCATTGGCGCGCCATGCACAAGGAGGCGGCTGCTCTGCTCGGCCGCTTCGGCGTCGATGTGGACGTGCGCCAGCCGCTGGGGCGCTACCCGACGGCCGTGCAGCAGATGGTCGCCATCGCCCGCGCCATCGCGTTCCAGGCGGCGCTGGTGGTGATGGACGAGCCGACCTCCTCCCTCAGCGACGCCGAGGTGCAGGTGCTGTTCGGCGTGGTCCGCCAGCTTCGGGCGGAGGGCGTTTCCGTGGTGTTCGTCAGCCACAAGCTCGACGAGCTGTATGCCGTGTGCGACCGGGTAACGGTGTTGCGGGACGGGCGCACGGTGCAGGTGGCGACGATGTCCGGGCTGCCGAAGCTTGAGCTGGTGGCGGTCATGCTCGGGCGGGACCTGTCCTCCGTCGCGCGTGCCGGCGCCACGGCGTTCGGCGCCAAGGCGGGGCGGCACGGCGGCGCGCTGCTCGAAGTCGAGGGGCTGCGCGCCGGGCCGCGGGTGCAGGAGGTGAGCCTGAACGTTGGCCGGGGCGAGGTGGTGGGCGTTGCGGGCCTGCTGGGCGCCGGGCGGACGGAAACGGCGCGGGCGCTGTTCGGCGCGGACCCGCGGGAGGGCGGCCGGGTCACGCTGGGCGGCGAGACCTTCGCGCCGGAAACGCCGGGCGACGCGATCCGCGCGGGGATCGGATTCTGCACGGAGGACCGCAAGGCGGAGGGCATCGTGCCGGAACTGTCGGTGCGGGAGAACCTGACGCTCGCCTTGCTGCCGCGCCTTGCGCGCGCCGGGTTGGTCGATGAGGCGCGGCAAAAGGCGGTCGTGTTGCGCTTCATGGAGCAGCTCGACATCCGCTGCGCCGGGCCGGAGCAGCCGGTGGGCCAGCTCAGCGGCGGCAACCAGCAGAAGGTGCTGCTGGCCCGCTGGCTGTGCACCGACCCGCGCCTGTTGATCCTGGACGAGCCGACCCGCGGCATCGACGTGGGCGCCAAGGCGGAGATCCAGGCGCTGATCCGCGCGCTGGCCGAGTCGGGCCTGGGCGTGCTGATGATCTCCTCCGAGATCGAGGAGGTCGTCGAGGGTGCCGACCGCGCCTACGTGCTGCGCGACGGCCGCACCGTGGCCGAGCTTGCCGACGCGGCGTTGAGCGAGCATTCGGTGATGGACGCCATGGCGCACGGCGCCCATGCGGGGGTGCACGCCGATGCTTGAGCGCGTGGCGGTGACGCCGCCCCCGGCGCCGGTGCGCCGCCGGGTCACGCCCACCGAGTTCCTGGCCCGGCACGGCGCGGCCGTGGCGTTGGCAGTGCTGCTGCTGGTGGCGCTGGTGGCGACGCCGAATTTCCTGTCCTTGCGCACGCTGAACGTCAACCTCACGCAGGTGGCGGGCATCGTGGTCGTGGCGCTCGGCATGACGCTGGTGGTGGCGACGGGGGGCATCGACCTTTCGGTCGGCTCGCTCATGGCGATTGCCGGCGCTTTGGCGCCGATGCTGTTCCTGGGGCAGCTCGTGCCGTTGCCGGCGCCTTGGGTGGGGGTGGCGCTCGCGCTCACGGTGCCGGTGCTGGTCACGGGGGCGTTCGGCTGGTTCAACGGCTGGCTGGTCACGCGCTACCGCATCCAGCCCATCGTGGCGACCTTGGTGCTGCTGATCGCCGGGCGCGGCATCGCCCAGGTCATCACCAACGGCAACCTGCAAGCGTTCCGCAACCCGGCGTTCCAGGTGATCGGCCTGGGCCGGCTGCTCGGCCTGCCGGTGCAGGTGTGGCTGATGGCGGCGCTGGTGCTGCTGTTCGCCTGGGTGGTGCGCCGGACGCTGTTCGGGCGGCAGGTGCTGGCGGTGGGCGGCAACGAGCGCGCGGCGCGGCTCGCGGGCGTGCCGGTGGCCCGGGTCAAGCGCCGGGTCTATGTCATCAGCGGGCTGTGCGCAGGCGTTGCAGGCCTGGTGGTCATCGCGATCAACTCGGCGTCGGATGCGAACCTGGTCGGCCTGGGGATGGAGCTTGACGCCATCGCCGCCGTCGCGGTGGGCGGCACGGCGCTGTCGGGCGGGCGGGCGCGGATCGGGGGCACGCTGGTGGGGGCGCTGGTGATCCAGATGGTGCGCTACATCCTTTTGGCGCTGGGCGTGCCGGACGCGGCGGCGCTGGTGGTGAAGGCCGGGCTGATCATCGGCGCGGTTTGGCTGCAACGGCAGGGCCGCCCGGGATGAAGGCATTCGGGGGAAGGGCGCTGCCGCTGGCCGGGCGTTACGGCGTGGTAGCGGCGCTGGCGCTGCTGATCCTGTTCGGGGCGGCGCGCTACGATTACTTCCTGGGCGCGTTCAACGTTTTGAGTTTCCTGCGCTACAACTCCATGTTCGCGCTGGTGTCGCTCGGCATGGCGTTCGTCATCATGTCGGGCGGCATCGACCTGTCGGTGGGCGCGGTGGCGGCGCTGGGCAGCGTGGCGTCCGCCTTGGCCTCGGGGCTGGGATGGGCGCCGGGGTTGCTGGCGGGCCTGGCCGCCGGGCTGGGGGCGGGGCTGCTCAACGGGGCGCTGGTGGTGCGGTTGCGGATCGCGCCGTTCATCGCGACGCTTGCGACCATGCTGGCCGCCAGCGGCTGCGCGCTGCTGCTGGCGAACAACGAGAGCGTGTCGGTCAGCTACGACACGGGCTTCACCGAGATCGGCCAGGGCGACTGGCTGGGCCTGCCGGTGCCGGCTCCCATCGCGCTGGCCGCCTACGTCGCCGGGTCGGTGGTGCTGAACTTCACGGGGCTGGGCCGCACCGTGCTTGCGGCCGGGGGCGGGGAGGACGCGGCGCGGCTCATGGGGCTGCGGGTAGACCGGGCGAAATGGGCGGTGTACGCGGCGAGCGGGACGCTTGCGGGCCTGGCCGGCGTGATCCTGGCGTCGCAGTTCGGCGCGGGCCAGCCCATCGAGGGCGTGGGGTGGGAGCTGTTCGCCATCGCCGCCGTGGTGGTGGGCGGCACGCTGCTGACCGGCGGCGAGGGATCGGTCGGCACCACGCTGGCCGGGGCGCTGCTGCTCGGGCTGATCTTCAACATCCTGAACTTCGAGAACGGGCGCGGCTTCATCAGCCTTTCGGCCTATTGGCAATCGGTGATCCGCGGCCTGTTCCTGCTCGCGGTGGTGGTCATGCAGGCCAAGCTCTCGCGCCGCGCCGCGGCGCAGGACGCATAAGGCTGCGGCGGCAGCAAGCAAGCGCTGCCCATCCATAGTGCCCAGGGCTTCCCACATGGGAAGTCGGCATAAGACCATCGTTACATAGCCATTTCGATGCATTGTGCTGTGTAAGCGCCTGTCTCATAAAGCGTTACACTATCGTTAATTTGAGAGTGTTCACTGGGCGCCTCGTTCTGGGGACGGTGCCGCGTGCGTGGGGCTGCGCCGGGGAGTCCGGCTGGTTGGCTGGAACTCCGATTTCGTCAACGTCGTTTTGGGATCAGTAATGTCAGTTGCAGCAGTGCGCCACCGATCGTGCAAGCCCCCGCGCTCAGCAGTCACATGGGTGTCCTGTCGCGCACCGAACAGGCTTCGCGCGAGTGTTGCAGCGTGACCGCTGACCGCGTGAGGCGTCCGGGAGAGACCCCCTGGATGCGCTACGTGCTGTATGGCGTCATCTGCCTGACCGCGTTCGCGTCGGTTGACACCTTCAACACGCAGTTCACCGGGATCACCGAAGATCAGGCTGTCCAGCAAGGCGCGGATATCCGCACGCAGGTCGCTGCGATCAGCCTTTGGACCGCGCTGCTGCTGATGTCGTTTATCCCGGGCATGGCGCTGTCCCGCCCGGTCACGGGAGGGATGGTATGGCCCGCCCTCCTGCTGGGCTGGGTGGTGGTTTCGCCGCTCTGGAGCGACGACCCGGCAAGCGGCGCGGCAAAGGCGGTGGCCTTCCTGGTTTGCTCAATGGCGGCCTGGCGCATGGCCTCGGTGGTGACGGCCCAGGAAATGCTGACTTGCACGTTCTACGCGCTTCTCGTGCTCCTGGCCTTGTCCCTCTTCCTGGCGGTCGCGATGCCGGAGGTCGGGCTGCTGCTGAACAACTGGCAGCATGAAGGCCAATGGAAAGGCATGTTCGCCACCAAGCAAGGGCTGGGAACGGTTTCGGCGGTGTTCCTCGTCCTGGCGTTCCTGCGGTTGTCGCATCGGCGGAGCGTCTTCAACTTTGCGGCCTGCGCCCTTGGGCTGAGCTGCCTGCTCGGGTCCGGCTCCCGCGGCGGCGGGGCGATGGCGGTCGTGGCGGTGGCAAGCCTGATCGCGGTCCGACGCTCGCCGCGGTTCGCCTCGCTGGTGACCGGCATCCTGCTGGTCGGCCTGGTTTTGGGCATCGGGGAGGTCGCCTACTTTTCCGCCACCGGCGACTCCTCGATCCAGGTCTTCGGGTCCGACATCAACCTGACGGAGCGCACGTTCATCTGGCAGTACGCCGTCAGCCTTTGGGTGGACCGCCCCTACCTTGGCTTCGGCCTCAACGGGTTCTGGACAAGTGCGGACATCCTGTCGCGCTACCTCAATTGGCACGGGTGGGTGCTGGACAACTACCACAGCGGATACATGGCGATCACCATCGAGACCGGCTTGGTCGGCCTCGCCCTGTTCTCCGCCATGTCGCTCAGCCTGGCCCCGCGGCTCAGGTTCCTGCTCCTCCATGCACGGTCGAACCGGATGAGCCTGGAGATGACAGCCGGCTATGCCATCATGTTCTTCACCATCAACTTGACCGAAACCTACTTCCTCCGCTCCACCAACTTCATGGCGGTGCTGTTCACCTTTTTGATCATCAAGACGCTGGCCTCGGAGCCGTCCCGGGCGCCGGCAACGGTCGGGCCGCGCAACCTGGGGATTGTCCGCGTCCCTTCACGGGTGGTGGCCGGATGACCGCCGCACGGCGCAGCCTGGCAAAGCTTGCCGTCGCTGCCGCGTTGATTGCGTGCAGCGTCGGCCCCGGCGGCGCGGCGGAGGTTGCCAGCGCCTTCCGCCCGGCGGGCCGCGGCGGCAGCCTGTTGCCGCCGGGCTGGCTGAGCACGCGCGGCAGCCAGATCATCGACGCGCAGGGCAACGTGGTCCGCATCGCCTCCATCGGTTGGTATGGCACCGACGGGCCGGCCGGCTACGCCCTGCAAGGCTTGTGGACAGTCAGCTACCGCGAGATATGCGACAGCATCGTGGCTGCCGGGTTCAACACCGTCCGCATCCCCTGGTCGGACGTGAACCTGGACGCGCAGCCGCGGAACACCCGGGAAAGCGGCACGATCGACTTCAACGCCAACCGCCAGCTCATTGGCCTGACCACGTGGGACATCTTCAAGGAGATCGTGGACTACGCCGGGCGGATCGGCCTCAAGGTGATCTTTGACCATCACACGAACGACGGGGGCGGCGGCCAGCAGCCGAACGGGTTGTGGTTCGATTTGGGGCCGGGTTCGGACGGCACGGACGGCGCCGGGAACCGCGGCACGGTGACGGCGGCGATGTTCAAGGCGAACTGGCTGCGCTTCGCGCGTCAGTACGCCGGCAACCCCACCGTGATCGGCTTTGACCTGCATAACGAGCCGCATGGCGGCAACTGGGGTCAGGGCGGGCCAACGGACATCTGGGCCATGTTCATGGACGTGGGCAACGCCATCGGTGCGGTGAACCCCGACGTGCTGATCATCTGCGAAGGCTTGCAGAACTACCGCGGCGACGCGCCCGAAGGCGACCTGCGCCCCATCGTGACCAAGCCCGTGGCGCTGCGCGTGCCGAACAAGGTAGTCTATTCCGTGCACTCCTATCCCCGCGAGATCAGCGACGTTTCGCCGGACAGCGGCCCGGCGGCCGTGGCGCGCTACGAGGCGGGTTGGGGCTTCGTCGCCCGCCAGAACCTGGCGCCGGTCTGGATCGGCGAACTCGGCGCCAGCGATCCCGGCCCGGGCGGCAGCGCCCATGCTTGGGCGACGACCTTGCTGGACTACATGAACGGCTTCGAGCCGCCGCTGTCCGGCTCTTGGTGGAACATCGGCACGGAGGACCCCGGCGCCAATCCGAACGGCCTGCAAACGGCCTGGGGCGTCGGCCATTACCGTCCGGAACAGCTCTACATCACCGACAGGCTGCTGTTCCGCCCCTGACCGGCGCCCGCCCAAGCGCAAAGCTCAGGCGGGCGCAGGCCCCGGCCGGATGTCAGACCCGGATGTCAGACCCGGATGTCAGACCGGGGCCGGCACGTTGACCGAGATGTGCTGGGTCGAGGCGGACAGCAGCGTCGCCGCCGCGCCAGGAACGGCCGTGCCGCCGACCGAGACGCTGTCGATATACAGGTTCCTGTCCGTGTCCGTGGAACCGTTGTAGGCGTCGTTGAGAAAGGAAACGGCCACGTCATGGGGTCCAGGCGTCAGCGCCTGGTCGAACGTGAACGTTTGCGTGGCCCCACTCCCATGCAGCGTGGTCACGGTCTGCGGGGTGCCGACCGTCGTGCCGTCGATGGCGACCGAGAACTGCGCGTCACCCTTCCAGGCGTCCTCTGAAAGGCTGAGGCTGAGCGTGCTGGCCTCGGCGGCCGGCGCACCGGCCTTTGACGAAGACGCGGCGGGGCTGGTGGCCGTGTCGGGTTTGTGCGAGTAGGCGCGGACGTAATCGACCTGCATCTGTCCGGTCTCGCCGGGGACCGGCGCGCCGGTCCAGGTGTCCGCCGTGCCGACAAGCGCGCTGAGCATCATGAACATCGGCTTGTTCATGTCCGCCGGGGTGTTCTGCTGCGCGACCTGCTTGTTGTCGAAATACCAGGTGAGCTTGTCCGGCTCCCAATCGACGGCATAGGTGTGGAAGTCCTGGGAGGTATCGGGCACGTCGGTCCAATGCGGCGTCGTGCCGCTGCCGGAATGGGACGTCATCACCAGCGTGTCGGAATTGCTGCCGACCACCTCGGCGACGTCGAGTTCGGGCGGCCAGGAGCCGTCAGCCGGCAGCATCCAAAACGCGGACACCACGCCGGGCGCGTTCGAGAGCTTGGCGCGCGTCTCGAAATACCCGTAGGTCTGCGTGAAGGAACGGTCGGTGAGCAGTTGCCCGGCGATGAAAGGCTTGCTGACCACGCCCTTGACATCGGCCGGCGTCGGCTTGATCGCCAGGGAGAGCACGCCGTTGTCGATGGAGAACGGGTTCGCGTCGGCGGCCGAGGTGGGACCCCAAAGCGGGTTCACCTGGTAGGAGCTGAGGCTGCCGTCCGTGCCCCCGTTCGGGTTGTAGGAGAACGTAGGCGACCAGGTGCCGCCCGAGCCGTTGTTCAGGGAAAGCGAGTTGAACTCCTCGTCGAAGGTCAAGGTAGAGTTTGCGGGCGCAGCCATGACAACCCTCCGGTTCGATCCAATTGCCCGAGATCTGATGATCGCGGAGGGCGGTATCGCCTTTGGGCAGCGGCCTGCACAATCCCTCGGCAAGCTCGCGGGCGGTGATTTTCAACCTCAAGGGCAAGTTCAGCGGATTCAACCTCACAAGCCTAACATGTCTAGGAAGTTATGCTCAAATATCGTTTGGGAATTGCAAGAATGGCTGTAGCTGAAGCGTGAGATCGCTGGAGCCGCTCATCATTGTTGATTGACAGTTGTGCCCGGTTCCGCCGTAGATTATTGTCCGAAAGTGCAAATTATTCGTTTACTAATCGTACATTTACATGACCTGAGCCTACGGCGGCGCCATCAGTCGATCAGCGACAAGATGCCTGGCTGATCGCCGTGGCGACCAAAGCCTGCCCCGGGCGGTGCCCGGCGGTCACGATGGTGGAGCCGCCCTGCGGCGCTTGCCTTGCCCTGCCGGACGCTAGGAGACCGGCAACCGGCAGTTCTCGCCGACCGTGGCGTGGAACGGCGTCCAAACCTCCGTGTGTCCCAGCAAAGGCACGCCGATGTAGCCGCGCACGCGCAGGCGGCGCTGCTCGTCGAGGCGCATGCTCGCGCGGTAAACCTTGCCGTTCCGGGGATCGGTGATCCGGATGTTCCAGCCCTGTTCCCCGTCCGGCACGCCGTCGCGTATGATGGTGAGGCCGCACTGGCTGCGGCCCTCGTTGTCGGTCGGCAAAGGGTCGTTGGGATGGTCGAGGGTGATGCCGACGATGCGCCCGCACAGCATGGCGCCGCAAGGTTCAATGGCGATCACCGCTTCCTTGTCTTGCGTCAGCCAGCGGCCGACCGGCGTGTCCTGCTCGGCCGCCCAACCGGGCAGGGCAGGCAGCAGCAGGAACAGTGCCGCGAGGCCGGCAAGGCGTATGCGCTTCCGTTGGGGAGTGCCCCGGGCCATGGCGCGGGAAAGCCGATCCGTGCTCAAGACAGGCTGCTTGCGCCCGTGGCCGCCGCCGTGACCGCGATGTTGGCCATCATCTCGTCGCCCAGGCGCTCGGCGAGCACCCCGGCGATGTCGCGGATGATGCCGGGCCGGTCATGGCCGATGAGGTCCAGTTGGATCGTATGGGCTTGCAGCGTTGCTTCGGAAGCATCCCGCTGCACCGTCAGGCGAAAATGGCCTTCCTCAAGCGCCTCCAACCCGGCCGTAAGCGCATCGACCTGCACGTCGGGCACGCTGACCAGCAGGATGCCCGCGAACTGCCCGGCCAGCGCCTTTGAAAAGCTGCTCACCAGCCCCGGTCGATCCGGTCCAACCATTGTCAGGACGGACAACGCCATGGCAGCTTCCTTCAAGGTTCGGCCACGCGCGCCTCCCTGCCGCGCGGCCCGGCGAAGCCCAACATACCTTGCTATAAGGGCGACGGCGAGAGCGGCCGGCTCGCCGAAACGCTTCGCGTTTGCGGCTGTGGCGGCGGTCCAGGGCGCCTGATACGGATGGATGGGGAGCACCGATGAAGCGCGCGCTGCAAGCCCGAGGCGGGCTATGATGCCGTTGCGGGGCGGGGTGGCCGTAGTCACCGGGGCGGCCGGCGGCATCGGCGCGGCGCTGGCGGAGGTGCTGGCCGGCCGCGGCTGCGCCCTTGCGCTGGCCGACCTGGACGCGGCCGGGCTGCGGGACGCGGCGGCCCGGGCGCGCGCGGCGGGCGTCGCCGTCAGCGAGCACCGGCTCGATGTCGCCGACCCGGAGGCCGTGGCAATGCTTCCGGAGGCGGTGATGGCCGAGCACGGCCGGGTCAGCGTGCTGGTGAACAATGCCGGCGTGTCCCTGGGCGGACGCTTCGAGCAGGTCTCGCCTGAGGACTTCGACTGGTTGATCTCGATCAACTTCGGGGGCGTCGTGCGCATGACCCGCGCCTTCCTGCCCCTGCTGCGGCGCGAGCCGGCCGCGCAGTTGGTCAACCTGTCGAGCGTGTTCGGCATCGTCGCCCCGCCCGGGCAAACGGCCTATGCCGCCAGCAAGTTCGCCGTCCGCGGCTTCTCCGAGGCCCTGCGGCACGAGTTGGACGGCTCAACCGTCGGCGTCACGCTTGTGCACCCGGGCGGCGTGCGGACCGCCATCGCGGCCAACGCCCGACGCGCCGGGTTGAGCAACGCCGAAGCCGAGGCGCAGGCCAAGCTGTGGGCCAGGCTTCTCCGCCTCGACCCGCGGATTGCTGCCGAGCGCATCGTCCACGGCATCGAGCGGCGGGAAAAGCGTGTCCTGGTCGGACGCGACGCGCAACGGGCCACGCTGATACAGCGGTTGTTCCCGGTGGAATACTGGCGGGTGCTCCGGCGCGCCATGCGCGGAGCTTGACGGGCCATCCTGGCAAGGTGGGTGGGATACGGTTTGCTGGAACGTAATGGTTTGAATTGGCAGGGATATGGCAAGATGAGGGTCGCATCGCAAAGCCTCGGCGCCGGGTTGAGGATGCAGGGCACGAAGGGGGGCGGGCGCATGATCCGCTGGCTGACGCTCGTTGGCGGCACGGCGCTGCTCGCGGGCTGCGTGTCGCCGCCACCCTACCCGGCCTATCCGCCCCAGGGCTACTTGCCGCCGCCCTACGTCGCCCAACCGCCTTATGCGGCCCAGCCGTCCTTTGCCGTGCCGCAGTCCGGCCCGGTTCCGCTTTACCCGGCGCCTCAGCAAGAGGCCGCGCCGGCGCCTGAGATCTCCGTGGACCCCTTGCCCGAGCCGGAACTGGTGCCCGAACCGGAAGCGCCGGCCGCCTCCATCCCGGAAGCGCCCGCCACCCCGGCGCCGGACGCGGCCCCGTCACCCCCCGTCCAGGCGGGACCCGGCGCGGATGTCCTGCAAGGCTTTCGCCCGATGCGCGGGCAGACCCGGCCGGGGATTTAGGAGCTTAGGCGTCCCGCAGCCGCTGCACCCGCAGCGGCACCGGCGGGTGGCTGAAGTTGACCAGGGCGTAAAGCGGGTCGGTCGTCAGCGTGCTGGCGTTGTCGCGCGACAGCCGGACCAGCGCCGACATCATCGGCTCCGCACCCACCATGCGCCGGGCGAAGTCGTCGGCTTGGTACTCATGGCGGCGGCTGAGCCAGTTGGCCGCGATGCCCAGGAGCGGCCCGGCAGCCTGCACCACCAGCACGCCCACCACCAGGGCCAGGGCGTCATCCCGGTGCGTGATGCCGAAGGAAGGCAGCAGCCAGGGCTGCCGGCACAGCCAGCCGATGGCAAAGAACGCCAGGAACAGCAGCACCGTTGTTTGCAACAGGCCGATCAGGATGTGGTTCAGCTTGAAGTGGCCGAGTTCATGGGCCAGCACCGCTTCCAGCTCCGCCTCGCTGTTGGACGCGATCAGCGTGTCGAACAGCACGATGCGCTTGGCCCGGCCCAGCCCGGAGAAATAGGCGTTGCCGTGGGCGGAGCGGCGGGACGCGTCCATGACGAACAGGCCGGACGCCTCGAAGCCGCAACGGCGCAGCAGGCTCTCGATCCGGTCGCGCAGCGGGCCGTCGAGCGGGGTGAAGCGGTTGAACAGCGGCGCGATCCAGCGCGGAAAAGCGTCCATCATCGCCAGCATGAGCAGGACGAGGCCCAGCCACGCCCAAACCCACCAAGGCCCGGGCTGCCGCATCAGCCACAGCAGGCCGTAGAGCAGGGGCACGCCGAGGCCAAGGGACAGCGCGGCGCCTTTCAGCTTGTCGAGCGCGAAGGCGCCGGGCCGGGTGCGGTTGAAGCCGAACCGCTGCTCCACCCCGAAGGTGCGCA
>CAXSAZ010000042.1:0-28107 GCA_964235485.1 uncultured Acetobacteraceae bacterium
GTGTTGCAGGGCGGACTCAGTGACGGCGAGACGACAGCGTTGAACAGCCCTGGGCAGACATACTCAACGGCACTGAGGAAGGCGACGTGTTCCGCGGCGACTCAGGCAATGATAGCCTTTACGGGTATGGCGGGAACGATATCTTTCTCGTTTACGCCGGTGACGGTTTCGATTACGTAAATGGTGGAAGCGGGTATGACTAGATTGCTGCGATGCAGAACGGAATCTACATCGGATTGCGCAGGATAGACCCTTCCGACTCTGTAGAACTCATCAGTGCCAACGGCAATTACGACGTAAAAATCAAATGCATACCCAGTGGCGGATCCCTGGACCTCTCGAAAACAACCTTGGATGGCATCGCAAGCATTGAAGGAAGCGCCAGCGCAGACGTGGTCATCGGGTCTCCTGGGTCGGACGCGATCAATCTTTTGGACGGCGACGATTTTTCCAGCGACAGCGGTGGAACAGACATCATCGACGGCGGTTCAGGCCGGGATGCCTTCAACATTGGGATCGGCAACGGCTCGGTGTACCAGGCACAGCAGACGAACCCAGGCGTTTGGACGCTCACCAACGTCGGCACGGGCGGGTTGGCAAGCTACACTGTCACATTGGGTCAGGATGGCACGCGCTCCGTGAGCGGTTCCGGCGGCCGGCTCAGCACGCTCAAGAATTTCGAGGTCGTCGGCTTCACCGGCGGCGCCTTCGGCTCGGACGGCGACGACAGCATGGGGGGCGGCAGCCGGGCGGAGCTGTTCATCGGGCTGCTCGGGAACGACACCATCCGTGGCGCCGACGGAGCCGACCAACTGGTGGGCGGCGGCGGCGATGACAGCCTCTTCGGCGATGCGGGCGATGACCTCTTCATTGGCGGCGCCGGCGCCAACACCTTGTATGGCGGCGATGGCAATGACGTCTTTGCGCATTACGCCACGGACGGCAACAACATCGTCGTCGAGGCAGCCAACGCGGTCGGGAGCGACCAGGACGTCATCTACTTCGCGGACGCGCTTCTGTCCTCTTTGTCGTTCTATCAGGACGGCTCCGATCTCGTCATTGGCACGGACACCGATACCTCGGATCTCGTGACCGTGAAGGACTACTTCGCCGCCGACCCTGCGGCCAAGAGCGGGGTCGAGTATCTGCAGGACTCCGCCGACAACGCCTACTACCTGCCGACCCTGTTCGGCTGAACGCTGCGAAGGCCTGTCGCAGCCGGGCGGACGCTTGCCCTGTCCGCGCCGGGGCCGGGAGCAGCCAGCCCCCGATCTCATCCCCGGGCAAACGCATGATCGCCGGGCACGCCGCTCGCCGAGCTTTACCGGAACACCCGGCTGCGGCGCTCGCCCCAAGCCTGACCTGCGCCCGGCCTATTCCGGCACGGTCTCGCCGGAGCCGCCGAACTCGGCGGGGAAATCCTTCAGCTTCGGCAGGCCGTCGCGCATCGGCAGCACGGTTTCGGCGTAGTTGACGTGCACCTGCGGCACAAAGGACAGGCCCGGGATGGTCGCGGCATACACGTCGATCATCTTGAGCGGGGGATGCACGGTCATCAAATGGCCGCCGCACTGCCGGCAATACTGGCGGTGGCTCATGTCCGTCTTGTGATAGGTCGCGATGTTCTCGGCCCCCTTGGTGACCTCCACCGCGTCCGGCGGCCAAAGCGTGAAGGCGTTGACCGGGCCGGCCGACCAGGACCGGCACGACCCGCAATGGCAATAGCCCATTGCGTTGGGCTGCCCGTTCACGCGAAGCTCCACGGCGCCGCAAAAGCACGCGCCCGAATAAGAACCGCTCATGTCCCCCCCGTGTCGTTCATCGTTGGGCCAGCAGTGTCTCCCGTTTCCGCCGGAGCGCAAGCCTCGATGACGCCCGTGACCACCCCGCCCCGCATCGCCACGACCCGCCGCACGAACCGGGCCGCGTCGGGCACGGCGTAGTCCACCGTCAGCTCCACCACGCGCTCCCCGGCTTTCCGCCCCTGGGCGCGCCACCGGGCGTAGGGATAGTCGGCGATGGGCAGGAACGTGTCGCGGCCCCGCTTGGCGGCCGTGCTGGGAAACGGCTTGGTCGTGCCGCTGTTGATCGGCGAAAGCCGGATGGCGGGCCGGTGGGCGGCGATCAGCGCCGCCGTGTCGAGTTCCAGCACGTCGTGTTCGAGGTCCCGGTACGGGCGGGCGTTCAGCAAGCGGAGCAGCCGCTCGCGCGTCAGCCAGAAGTAAACCTTGCGGTTCAGGCAGCGGTACCAGTCCTCCGGCGTCAGCCCGTCCAGCAGGCACATGCGCAGCCCGGCGTCGTCCATCGGCTTCTGGTCGCGGACCCTTGCCGGGCGCAGCGCCGGGTGCTCGACCGTCACGCCCTCGGGCCGGCGGCGGCCCTCGATGGCCTCGCGCTCGGCGCCCCGCACCTCATACAGGTCCAGCAAAGCCGAGGTGCTGAGCAGCCCGTGCCGGCGGATGGAGGGCCAGCTTCCCCGCTCCGCCATGTGGAACAACGTGGGGCAGTCCCGGATCAGCTCCGCAAGCTCGCCCTCCGTCATCCGGCGCCGACCAGGCCGCGGGCGAAGTCCATCGCCTCGAACGGGCGCAGGTCGCCCGCCTGCTCCCCCACCCCCACCGCGTGCACCGGCAGGCCGAACGCCTGGGCCAGCGCCACCACGATGCCGCCCCGGGCGCTGCCGTCGAGCTTGGTGACGACCAGGCCCGTCACCGCCACCAGGTCGCTGAACACCCGCACCTGCTCCACGGCGTTCTGCCCGGTGGTGGCGTCCAGCACCAGCAGCACGGAATGCGGCGCGGCCGGATCCTGTTTTTGCAGCACGCGGATGATCTTCGCCAGCTCTTCCATCAGCGCGGCCTTGTTGTGCAGCCGCCCGGCGGTGTCGATCAGCAGCACGTCGGCGCCCTCGGCCTTGGCGCGGGTCAGGGCGTCGAAGGCGAGGCCGGCGGCGTCCGCCTTGGGCGGGCCGCTGACCACGGCGGCGCCGGTGCGGCTGCCCCAAACCTGCAACTGCTCGACCGCCGCGGCGCGGAAGGTGTCGCCGGCGACCAGGACGGGACGCAGGCCCTGCTGCTGGTATTGCAGCGCGAGCTTGCCGATGGTGGTCGTCTTGCCCGTGCCGTTCACGCCCACCACCAGCACCACATGCGGGCGCAGCGCCCGGTCGATCTCCAACGGCTGCGCCACGGGCGCCAGGATGGCGGCGATCTCCTCCGCCAGCGACTGCTTCACCTCCTCGTCCGTGACATCGCGGCCGAACTTGCTGCGGCGGAACTCGGCGATGATTTCCCCCGCGGCGGCGGGGCCGAGGTCGGCGGCGATCAGCAGTTCTTCCAGCTCCTCCAACGCGGCGTCGTCGAGCTTGCGCCGGGTGAACGTGGCGGACAGCCCGGTGGTCAGCTTCTGCGTGCTGCGGGTCAGGCCCTCTTTGAGACGGTTGAAGAAGCCGAGCGCCATGCGGGTGTTCCTAGCTTGAGTGCAGCCCGGCGGCGTCCGCGGCGGCGACGCGGACGGCCAGCAGCGTGCCGGGCGGGACGGCCTGCGCCAGCCGGACCGGGGCGAAATGCTCGGTGTGGCCACCGCCGCCGCGCTCGGCGACCACCTGGACCGTGCGCCCGACCAGCCCGGCATGGAAGGCGGCGGCGTGCGGCAGGGCGGCGGCGCGGAGCCGGGCCGCGCGCTCCCGCCGCTCGGCGTCGGGCACGGCGGGCATACGGGCGGCAGGGGTGCCGGGGCGCTCACTGTAGGCGAAGACGTGCAGGTACGGCAGCGCCGCCTCGTCCACGAAGGCGAGGGTGTCCCGGAACAGCGCCTCGGTCTCGGTCGGGAAGCCGGCGATCAGGTCGGCGCCGATGGCGATGCCGGGGCGGAGCATCCGGGCGCGGTCGATGACGGCGAGCGCCCCATCGCGGCCATGCCGCCGCCGCATCCGCTTGAGGATCAAGTCGGACCCGGCCTGGACCGACAGGTGCAGATGCGGCATCAGCCGAGGCTCGTCGGCGATCAGCTCCCACAACGCCGGGTCGATGGCAGCCGGGTCGAGCGAGGACAGGCGCAGCCGCGGCAGGTCCGGCACCAACGCCAGCAATCGGCGGATCATGGAACCCAGCGACGGCCCGCCCGGCAGGTCCGCGCCGTATGACGAGATGTCCACGCCGGTCAGCACGACCTCCTTGTAGCCCGCCGCAACCAGGGCGCGGACCTGCTGCACGATCCCGCCGGGCGGCACGCTGCGGCCGGGTCCGCGGGCGAACGGGATGATGCAAAAGGTGCAGCGGTGGTCGCAGCCCTGCTGGATTTCGACGAACGCCCGGGCGCGTCCGTCGAACCCTGTCGCGAGGTGCGGCGCGGCCTCCCGCACTGCCATGATGTCGGACACGCGTGCGCGGGCGCCGGACGCCCAGCTTTCCGGCTGCAGCTTCTCCGCGTTGCCGAGCACCCGGTCCACGCCGGGCAGCGCGGCCCAGGCGGCGGGGTCGAGTTGCACGGCGCAGCCGGTGGCGACGATGCGGACGCCGGGCCGGTCGCGATGGAGGCGGCGGACCGCCTTGCGGCATTGCCGCTCCGCTTCCGCCGTGACGGCGCAGGTGTTCACCACCACCGTATCGGGTTGCCCGGCAGCCAGGTCCCGGATCACCGCGCTCTCATAGGCGTTCAGCCGGCAGCCGAAGGTGAGGACCTCGGCTGTCACAGCGCGACGATGCCGTGGAAGCTGGTCGCGGCCGGGCCGGCCATCAGCACGCGCCCGGCGGGCGTCCACTCGATCTCCAAGGTCCCGCCATCCACCAGCACGGTAGCCCGGCGCTCCACCAGGCCCCGGCGGTGCGCGTTGACCAGCGCGGCGCAGGCGCCCGACCCGCAGGCCAGCGTCAGCCCGGCGCCCCGCTCCCACACCCGCAGCCGGATGCGATCCGGCGCCAGCACTTGGACGAAGCCGATGTTGGCGCGGTCGGAAAACAGCGGGTCATGCTCCAGCGCCGGGCCGAGCGTCGCAACCGGAGCCGCCTCAAGGTCGGGCACGAACAGGGTGGCGTGCGGGTTGCCCATGCTGCACGCGGCCGGGTCGCCCGGCAGCGGCAAATGCAGCGTGTCCACCGCGCGGGCCAGGGGCACATCGGCCCAATCGAGCCGGGCCGGCCCCATGTCCACCCGCTGCCGCCCATCCGCGAGGCGCTCGGCCGGCAGGTCGCCAGCGACGGTGCGGATGACCTGGTAGGGCCGCCCGTTTTCCTCGAACAAAAGCTCGGCGACGCAGCGCGTGGCGTTGCCGCAAGCGCCGGCCTCCGACCCGTCGGGGTTGCGGATGCGCATCAGCAGGTCGGCGTCGGTGCCCGGCGGCGGCGGGTGCAGGGTGATGAACTGGTCGCAGCCGATGCCGGTACGGCGGTCGGACAGGGCGCGGACGGCGGCTTCCGACAGGTCGAGCCGGCGGGTGCGCTCGTCGATGATGACGAAGTCGTTGCCGGCGCCGTGGGCTTTGATGAACGGGGTCATGCAGGGTGGGATATAGGCGAACGGACCGGGCTGGGCTATGGCCCCAGGGCGCGGGGCGGCAGGGCGGGAGCGGTCACTTCCACTTCGCGGTCCGCCCGCGTGCCCGGCGCGTGGGCGCGTGGAAGTCGTCGGGCTTGGTGCGGACCCAGGCGACGAAGCGCGCGAGGTCCGGGTCGCTGCGGAGCGCCGCCGGGTCGGCGAGGCGCCGGGCGATCTCGGCTTCCGTGTAGCGGGCGTGGATGGCGGAATGGCAGACCTGGTGCAGCCGCACGGTGCCCCGGTGCGTGCCGCCCTTGAGCTTGGGGGTCAGATGATGGAGGGAGGACCGGGCCTGCGGCGGGATCGGCCGGCCGCACAGGGCGCAGCGGATGGGGTCGTCGTCGCAGCCCTGCGCTTCGGCGTGCCGCCCAACGTGGTGTTGGCGTCCCATGCGGTGCAGGTGGGGGGAGCGCGGCGGGTTTGAAGCGGGCGGCGGCGCGTCAGGGCGGCAGCAGGGCGTCCACCAGGGCCTCCATCTCCGCGGCCACCCCGTCGGCGGCCAGAGCGTCGCGGATGACGCGGCGCTTGGCGGTGAAGTGCTGCGCCTCGGTCAGCGGCACGGCGGCGGCGACCGTTTCGGCATGGGCCGCGGCGGCGGCGAGGTCGCGGTGGAGCGGATCGGCGGGGTCGTACTCGGGGATGGGCAGGGTCCAGACGAGATTGTCGAAGTGGCGCTTGTCGCGTTGGCCGTGCGGCTGGAGGTCTGTGACTTTGGCCAGGACAGCGGCGCTGTTGATGACGGCTGTCAGGTAAGCCGCCTCCGCCTGAGAGCGGGCTGACGCCCAATATGCCATGTGGTCAACCAGTACGTTATCGGCGGCAACGATGGCTGCGCTGAGCCGAGTGCCGGCTTTTGTGTAAAGAACTCGGATTGTGGGTTGACCAGCCTGACTAGAAAGACCGCGCATGTGATTGATACGCGCGGCCAAAGTCATTTGAAGCTGCCCATCTATCTTCTTGTTGCTGCGCTCCGCCCACTTCGCTTCGGCATCGCGTAGCCACGCAGTAAGATGGCGGTGGCCCGCTTCGCCCGCCGCGGCCGAGTCCAGCAGCACCGGCCCATCCAGCGGGATCACCGCGGTCACGGTGTCCAAAAGGCGGAAGGGCGCGACCGTCTCGCCGAGCGCGACCTGCCGAAGGAACTGTGCCTCCACCGGCCCGCGCGGCGGTTCCACGCTGGTCCACGGCGCCTTGTCGAGCGGCCCGGCCCGGCCGCGCACTCGTGGCGCGTCACGACGGCTGCCCAACCGGCCGACCGGCTCCGGGTCCACGATGAAGAAGCGCCGTGGGAATATCGACGCACCATTGCGAAAGCGCGCTCGATATGGCGAGACGCCCGCCAACGTCCGCGCTCGCGGCCAGGGCACGCGGCTGTGGGTCAGCGCCCGCGTGGCCTCCGCGTCGTCGGCGTCCCGCCGGGTCAGGTGCCCTGCCCAGCGATCCACCTCTGCCGGGTGCGCCCCCGCCATCTCCCGCCGGCCGAACAGCACGCAGGTGCTGGTCGTGCTGCTCCCGGACTGCGCGCCGAAGATCGGCCGCACTCCTTCCAGCGCCCAGCCGCCGGTGAGCCGCACCCGCGCCTCGCCCATCCGCCCGGCCCGCAGCCCGGCGAACACCGGGGCGTTCAGCACCGCATACGGCAGCACAAAGGCCAGACGCCCGCCCGGCGCCAGGTAACGCTCCGCCCCCGCGCGCCCAGAACAGCGCGCACAGGTCCTGCTGCGTCGCGAGGTTGCCGCCGACCCAAAGCTCGTAGTCCCGCAGCGCCTCGCGCAGCCGGTCCTTCATCCCGGGGCTGAGGTGGCGATAGGCGATCCAGGGCGGGTTGCCGACCAGCACGGCCGCCCGCTGCTCCGGCCGGGACAGCCAGACGGGGCGGACCAGGTTGCGGAACACGAAGGTCCAGATGCCGTTGCGCCCCGCCCGGTAAAGCGCCTGCAAGCGCACGAAGGTGGAGGCCAGGGCGTCCGCGTCCGCCGCTGCTGCGCCCGGGATGCGCCGCAGTGCGCGGCCCACGGCTGCCGGCGCTGCGTCGTCGGCCAAGCCTTGGCTCAGCGCGTCCAACGCCTGCTCGAACATCGCCTGGTCCTCGGCGAAGCCGGCGGGGATCTGCAGCGGCGGCTCGCCCGGCACCTCCACCACCACGTCCGCCCCGCCCACGTATCGGCGCAGGTTCCATTACATGGCGTCGCCGAGGAACACCGGGACGGTCAAGCGCGCCGGGCGGTCCGCGAGCAGGTCGCCGAGCACCAGCAGCCAGGTGACGCGCGCCAGCGTGACGGCGACTGGGTGCACGTCCAGGCCGCGCACCTGCTCCACGCAAGCCTCCAGGATGCGCGGCCCGGCCCAGCCCGCCGCGCGCCCGGCGGCGATCAGCCGGCGCACCGCGTGAAACAGGAAGGTGCCGGAGCCGCAAGCCGGGTCCAGCACCCGCTGCGTGAGCGGCGCGTCCACGGCCGCCGCGACCACCCGCGCCGCCAGCCAGTCCGGGGTGTAGTACTCGCCCAGGTCGTGCCGCTGGTCCGGGTCCACCAGGCTTTCGTAGAGGACCTTCAGCACGTCCGTTTCGACGTCGCGCAGCCGGAACCGCGCGGCCTGCTGCGCCACCTGGCGCACCAGTTCCTCACCGGCCGGCAGCCGCAGCGGCCAGTCGAAGAAGTCCGCCTCGACCGCTCCCTGAATGCCTTCCTCCGCCAGGGCGCGGCCGGACAGCAGGACGGCCGGGTCGTCCACTGATAGATCCAGCACCCGCGCTGCGATCGCCTTGACCACGATCACGAGGTAGGTGTGCTGCAAGAACAGCGCGTCTTGGCCGACCTCCTCCCCGTATGCCTCGCGCAGCAGCTTGTCCCAAAGGTCGCGCTTGAGCCGCACCTCCGGGTCGGAGCGCAGCGACGCCCATTGCGCGTCGAGCGCCAGCCGGGCGCGGTTGAAGGTCAGGCTGGCGCGGCCGAACGCCTGCACGACGGCGCGCGGCTCCGGCAGCAGGTCCGGCCGGTCGGACAGCAACGGCTCAAGCCACGCCATCAGCTCGTTTGGCCGTTCCGGGTCGGTGGCGAAGCGGGTCAGCTCCACCAGCGCGCCGTCGCGCAGGGCGTAGGCGATAAAGGTCGCGCCGTCCGTCGCAAGCCCGGTCACGGGACGTGGGCTGCGGCTGCGGCCGGCGGCGTCCCGGAGGTAGTCGGGCATCCGCGCGAGCACGTCGCGCTCCTCCCGACGTAGGTCGCTTTTCAGCTCGATCACGGCGGCACCCCACATCGTGTCGATGCGGCCGCTGCGGTCCAGCAGATAGACCTCGTGCCCGATGTCCTCATACGGGGCGCCGAAGCCCGAGCGGAGAAGCTCGGTGACGTGGCCGCGCAGCGCCTCGTGCCGTGGGCGGCTGGCGAGGGCGCGGGCCAGTTCGGGCAATCGTTCGCTGCGCCAAGCTGCTGTCACGGCTCCACGATGCGCGACCGGGGCCGGAGTCGCCAAGGCCGTGACGACGAGGCTATGCCGACTCCGGCCGCCCTGCTACGCTTCTGGCATGTCCGCTTCGCAAGCTGACCTGTTCGGCCCCGCGCGCGCCGGCGAGCCGCCCAGCGAGGAAGTCGTCGGCCTTGTCCGTGCCCGGCTGCACGCCACGTTGGCGCTGGTCAAGGCGGCCGAAACCATGCCGTGGACCGACCGGCTCGCCATGATCCGGGAGGACAATGCGTTCCGTTTCGGCAAGGACGCGCTGCCGCCCGAGGAGGGCGCGTCGTTGTGGGCCGAGTTCGACGCCGAGATGGACCGCCTATACGCCGTGATGAACGAAGGCAAGGAGCCGGACCGGGACGACTGACCGGGCACAGGCCGGAGGCCGCAGCGTGGGCGGCCCGTCCGCTTCCGGCAATGGGTGCGACGCCCGGAGGCGCCGCACCCGTCCTCCGTTCAGCGCAGCCCGAAGAACGACAGCACCGCGATCACCACGACAACCAACCCGACGATGTAGATGATGTTGTTCACGCCAAATCTCCCTTGCAGCCGTTGCACAAGCACTCTGCTTGCATAGCCGGGATTGAACGCGGCTGCTTCAAAAAAGATTTCGCCCGGCAGCGCGGGCCGCAGGGCCGAGCAGCGTCCGCAAGCCGCCGCAAGCTGCGCTTCGCCGGCAGAACTCGGCGATAGCTGCCGATTCGTTCCCCGATGCGCCACGGCCAGCAGAGAAAAAGCTTCTGTATTCTCAGGCTCAAATAAATGCGGCTTCTGCCAAAGCGGGAATCTTTGCCGGATGCTTCTCTTGAGAGTGCAGGCATCGGAAGGCCATGTTGAGGGCCGCGTCAATGGCGTCCCGGACAAGGAGACCGCTTCGGTCATGAACCCTTCATTGCTTCGCGGCGGCGCCGCTTCCATGCGGCCGCGCGCATGACCACGGCCTCGTTGCCCGGGACTGCCAAGCTGGCCCGCGCCTTGCCGCGTCCCGCCGTGCCGCTGCCGGGAGGCCGCCGGCTGCCGTTCCGCCGTTTCATCTCGCCCCTCTTGCTCGTGCTGGCGTGGCAAGCGGCCTCGACGCTCGGGCTGCTGTCGCCCCGCACGCTTGCCTCCCCGTCCCAGATCGTGCTGACCGGCTGGGGCCTGCTCGCGTCCGGCGAGCTGCCTTGGCACCTCCTGGTGTCGCTGGGGCGCGTCGCGGCCGGGCTTGCGATCGGGCTGACGGTGGGCGCGGGGCTGGCGTTGGTTGCCGGGCTGTCGCGGCTCGGCGAGGACGTGGTGGACGCGCCGGTGCAGATGCTGCGCACCCTGCCGTTCCTGGCGCTGGTGCCGTTGTTCATCCTGTGGTTCGGCATCGGGGAAACGCCGAAGATCGCGCTGGTGGCGCTCGGCACGGCGTTCCCGATCTACCTGAACCTGTTTGCCGGCATCCGCGGCGTGGAGCCGAAGCTGGCCGAGATGGGCCGGGTGTTCGGCCTGGACCGGGCCGGGCTGGTCCGCCACGTGGTGCTGCCGGGCGCGCTGCCGTCCGCGCTGGTCGGCTTGCGCTACAGCCTGGGCGTCGCCTGGCTGTCCCTGGTGGTGGCCGAGCAGATCAATGCCAGCGCCGGCATCGGCTACCTGATCAACGACGCCCGCGACTTCCTGCGCACGGACGTGATCATGGTGGGCCTGGTGCTCTACGCGCTGTTGGGGCTGGGGGCGGACGGCTCCGTGCGGGTGCTGGAACGCCGGCTGCTCGCGTGGCGGCCAGTCTTTGTACGGAGCTGACCATGGACGCACTGCACCTCGACGCTTCCGGTCGCAACGGGACCGCCCATGTCCGCAACCTGACCCGCCGCTTCGGCCCGGCGGACACCCGGCCGGTGCTGGACGCGCTCGACCTCGATATCCAGCCCGGCGAGTTCGTGGCCCTGCTCGGCGCCAGCGGGTCCGGCAAGACGACCTTGCTGCGCACGCTGGCCGGTCTCGACCCGGTGCCGGAGGACGCGGTTGTCGCCCTGCCGCGCCCGGTGGCCGTGGCGTTCCAGCAGCCGCTGCTGCTGCCGTGGAAAAGCGTGTGGCGCAACGTGGCGCTCGGCTTGTCGGACGGCACGCACGGCGACGCCCGCGCCCGCGCGGAGGCGGCGCTGGCCGAGGTCGGGCTGGCGCACCGCTTGGATGCCTGGCCCGCCACGCTGTCGGGCGGCGAAGCGCAGCGGGTGGCGCTGGCCCGCGCCCTGGTGCGCGAACCGGGCCTGCTGCTGCTGGACGAGCCGTTCGCGGCGCTGGATGCGCTGACCCGGCTGCGTATGCACGCGCTGGTGCTGGACCTTTGGGCGCGGCACCGCCCGGCGACGCTGTTGGTGACGCACGACGTGGACGAGGCCGTGGCGCTCGCCGACCGCGTGCTGGTGCTGGCCGGCGGCCGGATCGTGCTCGACCTGCCCAACGACGCGGCCCGCCCGCGCCGACGCGACACCGCCTCCTTTGCGGCAATGCGCGACCGCCTGCTCGACCGCCTCGGCGTGCGGGAGCACGCGGCGTGAGCGCCCGCGGCATCCCGCCGGCGCACCTTCTCCAAGGAGTTTCTTGCATGACCATTGGCCTGACCCGGCGCGGCCTCGGCGCCGCCGCCCTCGCGCTGTCGCTTCCAAGCCTGGCCCACGCTGCCGGGCGGGTGCGGATCGGCCATCAGAAGAACGGCTCGCTCGCCATCATGCGCCAGCAGCGCCGGCTCGAAGGGTCGGGGCTTGCGGTGGAGTGGGTCGAGTTCAACTCCGGCCCGCCGCTGCTGGAGGCGCTGAACGCCGGTGCCGTGGATTTCGGCGCGACCGGGGACACGCCGCCGATCTTCGCGCAGGCCGCCGGCGCCGAGCTGCTGTATGTCGGCGGCCAGCCGGTCAGCGGCGCGAACCAGGCGGTGCTGGTCCCCGCTTCCAGCCCGATCCGCACGATTGCCGACCTGCGCGGCAAACGTCTCGCTTTCACCAAGGGGTCGAGCGCGCACTACATGGCTGTGCAGGTGCTGGCCAGCGCCGGGCTGAAGCCCTCGGACATCCAACACGTCAACCTGCAGCCGCCCGACGCCGGCGCCGCGTTCCGCACCGGGGCGCTGGACGCCTGGGCCGTTTGGGACCCGTTCTTCGCCATCGCCGAGGCGGAGCCGACGACCCGGGTGCTGACCACGGCGGAAAAGGTGGCCCCCACCAACTCGTTCTTCCTCGCCAGCCGCCGCTTCACCGAGCGGGAGCCGGGCGCCGTGCTGGCCCTGCTCGACGCGATCAACGCGACCGCCGATTGGGCGCGGGCTAACTCGGAAGAGCTGGCGCAGACGCTGGCCGGCATCACCGGCGTGCCGCTGCCGGCCCAGCGCGTGTCCGCCGCACGCGGCGTTTACGCGGTGCAGCCGATGGACGAGGCGATCATCGCCCGGCAGCAGTCCGTCGCCGACACCTTCGCCGCCCTGCGCGTGATCCCGGCCCACATCGACGTGCGCGCCGCGGTGTGGCGGCCGGAACGCCCGCGTGCGGAGGCACGGCCATGAACGCGCTTTCGCCGTCCCGCCCGCTCGACATGATGTGGTTCCTGCCGACCGGGGGGGATGGGCGCTACCTCGGCTCGGCGGCGGGCGCGCGCCCGGTGGACAACCGCTACCTGCGGCAGATCGCCCAGGCGACAGACCAGCTCGGCTTTCACGGCGTGCTGCTGCCGACCGGCGCGGGCTGCGAGGACGCGCTGGTCACGGCGACCTCCCTGATCCCGTTCACCGAGCAGTTGCGCTTCCTGGTGGCGCTGCGCCCCGGCCTGACGCTGCCGGGGGAGGCGGCGCGGCAATACTCGGCGCTGGACCGCATCAGCGGCGGGCGCGCCATGGTCAACCTCGTTTGCGGCGGCAACCCGGCCGACCTCGCCGGCGACGGGCTGACGCTCGGCCATGACGAGCGTTACGCCCACGCGGCCGAATTCCTGCAGATCTGGCGCGGCATGATGGCCGGGGAAACGGTGGAGTTCACGGGCCAGTACCTGTCCTCCCACGGGGGCCGCATCCTGTTCCCGCCGGTGCAGGCGCCGCATCCGCCGGTGTATTTCGGCGGGTCCTCGCCGGCTGGGCACGCCTTGGCCGCGGCGCAGGCCGACGCCTACCTGACTTGGGGCGAGCCGCCGGCCGCGGTGGCGGAGAAGATCGCCGACGTCCGGAGCCGCGCCGCGGCGCACGGGCGGACGCTCCGCTACGGCATCCGCCTGCACCTGATCGTCCGGGAAACCGAGGGCGAAGCCTGGGACGCCGCCCGGCGCTTGATCAGCCACCTATCGGACGAGACCATCGCCACCGCGCAGCGCAAGCTCGCGGCCGAAAGCGACAGCGAGGGCCAGCGCCGCATGTCCGCCCTGCACGGCGGCTCGCGCGAGCGGCTGGAGGTTTCGCCCAACCTGTGGGCCGGCGTGGGCCTAGTGCGCGGCGGCGCGGGCACCGCGCTGGTCGGCGACCCGGCCACGGTCGCCGAGCGCATCCGCGAGTACCAGGCGCTGGGCATCGACACGGTGATCGCCTCCGGCTACCCGCATCTGGAAGAAGCCTACCGGGTGGCCGAGCTGCTGTTCCCGTTGCTGGACGTGTCCCGCGGTGGGGCGCCGGCCCGCGCGGCGCCGGGCGGTCCCAGCCTGCGGACGGGCGGCGGGTCGTTCATGACCACCGACGACACCGCCGCGGCGCCCCGCGTGCCCGCGGCGACGTAAAGGCGGGGCTGCCACGCTCGTGATCGTGGACGGCGCCGATGCCAGCCTCATAATTGGGATGTGAGGCTGGCACCGCGGCCCCCGGACGGCATAGGCTCGCCGCGTTGTGCCGGCGGGGAATATGATGACCGAGTATTACGTCGCGGCGCTCGGGCCTGCTCATGCGCATGGCCTGTTCATCAGCTTTCGCCGCCTCGTGCCCGAAGGCGGCCTGTGCTGGCCGCTGCCTTGGGCGGGAACCTGGCCCGAAGCCGCCGTGATGGAGGGCGCCGCCGAGCTGAACGACGGCGTTGAGGCCGCCGCGGTGCCGAAGGAGGCCGTTCACGCCCTCGCCACCGCGCCGCCGCCGGGCAAGATCGACGGCGACGCCGGCCCGGTGGTGCGCAACACCGCCGCGAACCGCCAAGCGCTCGTTCTCGCCGCGCGCCAGGCCGTTGCCCGCTTGGCAGCATTCGAGATCCCGTGGGCGTGCGACCCGGCGCGAAACGGCGCGGAGGTTGCCAAGGCGCTCGAAACGCTCCTGCCATTGCTCGGCCGCCCGGAGAACCTGGGGAACGACCGGCTGTGGCGCTTGCGGGCGGAACTGCTGGCGTCGTGGCGCTCCGACGACCGGCGGCGGGGCCAGGAGGCCGCGCAGGCGGTGCGGGAGGCCGTGGGGGCTGCCGAGGACGCTCCGGCGGTGCCGCGCCGCCGCCCGGCCCGCCCGCCGCCGGAGCCGGGCCGGGCAGAGGTCGCCATTCTCCGGCGCGCGCCGCCGGCCGCGCCCCCGCAGCAGCCGCCGCCGGATCAGGAGGTCCGCAAGGTGCCGCGCCCTTGATGGATGGGCGTCTGCCAGGCTATTCCGGCGCGGCACGCAACCAGCACGCGGACAGGGAGGAACGCAAGCCCCATGGCATCGGACGCCGCCCGCATCGTGTCCATTGGCGAGATCGTGGCCGAGATCATCGCGGAGGACCGCGGCGCCGGGTTCCGCGAGCCGGTGCGGCTGCAAGGCCCGTATCCGTCCGGGGCGCCCGCCATCTTCATCGACCAAGCGGCGCGGCTGGGCCACCCGGCCGGCCTGATTTCCTGCGTGGGCGACGACGATTTCGGATGGCTCAACGTGGAGCGCCTGCGCCGGGATGGGGCGGACACGAGCGCGGTCGCCATCCATCCGGACCAGGCGACCGGCACCGCCTTTGTGCGCTACCGCGACACCGGGGAGCGCGACTTCGTGTTCAACATCCGGCACAGCGCCGCCGGGCACACGCGCGTCACCGAGGCCGGGCGCGCGTTGCTGGACGGATGCGGACACCTCCACGTGATGGGATCGTCGCTGTTCTCGCCGCAACTCGTCGAGGCGGCGGAACAGGCGATCAAACACGTCAAGGCGCAAGGCGGCACGGTGTCGTTCGATCCCAACATCCGCAAGGAGATGCTCGCCGCCCCAGGGATGCGGGAGGCGCTTGGGGCGATGCTTCGGCAATGCGACCTGTTCCTGCCGTCCGGACCGGAGCTGACCTTGTTGACGGAGGCCGCTTTGGAAGAGGGCGCCATCGCCGAAATCCTCGGCCTCGGCGTGTCGGCCGTGGTGGTGAAGCGCGGCGGGGACGGGGCGAGCTACCACGACCGGGACGGCGCCCTCCGCATGGCGGCGTTCCCGGCGCACGAGGTTGACCCGACCGGCGCGGGCGACTGCTTCGGCGCGACCTTCGTGACCTGCCGTCTGCAAGGCCGGGGCGTGGAGGACAGTTTGCGCTACGCCAACGCCAGCGGCGCCCGCGCGGTCGGCATCCGCGGCCCCATGGAGGGCACGTCGAGCTTCGCCGAGCTGGACGCCTTTGTCGCGGGCGGAGAAGGGGCATGAGCGCGGACGCCCTGACCGCGCTCGCAGCCCCGGACACGGGCGGCATCGTTTCCGTATGCTCGGCGCACCCGACCGTGATCGAGGCGGCGCTGCTGCAGGCGGCGGAGGACGGCGGCCCGGTTTTGATCGAGGCGACGTGCAACCAGGTGAACCAGGACGGCGGCTACACCGGCATGACGCCGGCGGGCTTCCGCGACTTCGTGGGCGGCATCGCGGACCGCATCGGCGTGCCGCGCGGCCGGGTCATCCTGGGCGGCGACCACCTGGGGCCGAACCCGTGGAAGCACCTGCCGCCCGCCGACGCCATGGCCCGGGCGGAGGAGATGGTCGCCGCCTACGCCGCCGCGGGCTTCGAGAAGCTGCACCTGGATTGCAGCATGGGCTGCGCGGGCGAGCCGGCCAGTCCCGGAGACGCCGTGGCCGCCGAACGCGCAGCCCGGCTCGCCGCCCGGGCGGAGGCTGCGGCCAGCACGCGCCCGGTTTACGTGATCGGCACGGAGGTGCCGACGCCCGGCGGCGCCCTCGGCACGCTGGACCACCTGGCGCCGACCCGGCCGGACGCCGCGCTCGCCACCCACGCCGTCCACCAGGCGGCGTTCCGGGACACCGCGGCCACCGCCTGGCCGCGGGTGATCGCGCTCGTCGTGCAGCCCGGCGTCGAGTTCGGGCTGGAGGACGTGGCGGTTTACGCGCCCGAGCCGGCCCGCGCCCTGGCCGCAACGCTGGACCGGATGCCAGGCCTGGTGTTCGAGGCGCATTCGACCGACTACCAGCCGGAAGCGGCGCTGCGCCAACTGGTGCAGGACGGCTTCCGCATCCTCAAAGTCGGTCCCGGCCTCACCTTCGCGCTGCGGGAGGCGCTGTACGGGCTGGATGCGATTGCGGCGGTGCTGCGGCCTGGCACGGCCTCGGTTCCGGCCGCCATGGAACAACTGATGACGGCGCAGCCGCGGGACTGGCAGGGCCACTACCCCGGCACGCCGGAGGAGCAGCGCCGGCTGCGCCATTACAGCTACAGCGACCGCATCCGCTACTACTGGCCGCGGCCCCCGGCGCAGGAAGCGGTGGATGGGCTTCTGGCCGCGCTGGATGGCGTGCGTATCCCCGAAACCCTGATCAGCCAGCACTTGCCGCGGCTGCACGGGCGCGTGTTGGCCAGGGAACTGCCGCCGGACGCCCGGGCCTTGCTGATCGAGGCGGTGCGCGACGTGCTGCGCGCTTATTCCAGGGCCTGCCGTGGCCCCGCAACGCCATAAGGAGTGCAAACCCTGTCGCAAACGAAAACACTGGACGGCAAGGTGGCCGTCATCACCGGCGGCGCCCGCGGCATCGGCCGCGCCATCGCGCTGCGCTACGCGGAGGAAGGGGCGCGCGTCGTGGTCGCCGACCTGAACAAGAAGGGTGCGGAGGACGCGGCGGCGGCAATCGGCCACGGCGCGCTGGCGCTGGCCCTCGACGTGACCCGGCAGGAGTCCATCGACGCGGCCATCGCGGCGACCGTCGCGCAGTGCGGGCGGCTCGACATCCTGGTCAACAACGCCGGCCTCTTCGACCTGGCGCCCATTGCCGAGATCACCCGCGAAAGCTACCGCCGGGTGTATGCCGTGAACGTGGAGGGGCTGCTGTTCACCTTGCAGGCCGCGGCCCGGCAGATGATCGCGCAAGGGCACGGGGGCCGGATCATCAACTTTGCGTCCCAGGCGGGCCGGCGCGGCGAGGCGCTGGTGGCGGTGTACTGCTCCTCCAAAGCGGCGGTGATCTCGATCACCCAAAGCGCCGGGCTGGACCTGATCAAGCACGGCATCAACGTGAACGCCATCGCGCCGGGCGTGGTGGACAACGAGCACTGGGACGACGTGGACGCGCGGTTCGCGCGCTACGAGGGCCTGCAGCCCGGCGAAAAGAAGCGCGCGGTCGCCGCCGCCGTGCCGTTCGGCCGGATGGCGCGCCCGGAGGAGATCGCGGGCCTCGCCGTGTTCCTGGCCGGCCCGGACGCGGGCTACATCGTGGCCCAAACCTACAACATCGACGGCGGCAACTGGATGAGCTGACTTGTTTCCTTTTTTTGAGAACGGTGATATCGGACGCACCTACTCCAAGAGGGGAAATGGACAGCATGTTGCGTAAAGTTCTTGCCGGCGCGACGATCCTGGCCGCGGGCGGCCTGCCGTCGCTGGCGCTTGCGGACGCGACCCTCACCATCGCGACGGTCAACAACGTCCAGATGATCGAGATGCAGAAGCTGTCGCCGGAGTTCGAGCGGCAGCACCCGGACATCAAGCTGCGCTGGGTGGTGCTGGAAGAGAACACGCTGCGCCAGCGCGTCACCACGGACATCGCGACCAAGGGCGGCCAGTTCGACATCCTGACCATCGGCAACTACGAGGTGCCGATCTGGGCGAAGCAGGGCTGGCTGGCGCCGTTCGACAACCTGCCGGCCTCCTTCGATGTGGACGACATCCTGAAGCCGGTGCGCGACGGCATCAGCCACAACGGCAAGCTGTACGCGCTGCCGTTCTACGCCGAAAGCGTGATGACGCTGTACCGGACCGACCTGTTCAAGAAGGCCGGGCTGACCATGCCGGACGCGCCGACCTATGAGCAGATCCGGCAGTTCGCCGACAAGATCACCGACAAGGCGAACCAGGTGTACGGCATCTGCCTGCGCGGCAAGCCGGGCTGGGGCGAGAACATGGCCTACTTCTCGCCGCTCGTGACCGCCTTCGGCGGCCAATGGTTCGACACCAAATGGGACACCACGATCAACACGCCGGAATGGAAGGCGGCGCTGACCTACTACGCCGACATCCTCAAGGCCGACGGCCCGCCCGGCGCGTCGTCCAACGGCTTCAACGAGAACCTGGCGCTGTTCTCCTCCGGCCGTTGCGGCATCTGGATCGACGCCACCAGCGCCGCCGGCACGGTGTATGACAAGAAGCAGTCCCAGGTCGCCGACCAGGTCGGCTTCGCGGCGCTGCCGACCGGCCCCTTCAAGGGCGGGCCGAGCTGGCTGTGGTCCTGGAACCTCGCCATCCCCGCCTCCTCCAAGCAGGCCGACGCGGCGCGGCAGTTCGTCACCTGGGCGACCTCCAAGGAGTACGTCCAGTTGGTCGCGAAGACCGACGGATGGGTGAACGCCCCGCCCGGCACCCGGGCCTCGACCAACACGCCGGAGTACAAGGCGGTGGCGCCGTTTGCCGACTTCGTGGTGGCGGCCATCAACAACTCCAACCCCACCGGCCAGACGAAAAACCCGCGGCCCTACACCGGCGCGCAGTTCGTGGGCATCCCGGAGTTCCAGGCCATCGGCACCCAGGTCGGCCAAACGGTGGCGTCGGTGATCGCCGGGTCCAACACGGTGGACCAGGCTTTGGCCTCCGCGCAGGCGGCCACGGCGCGCTCGATGCGCCAGGCGGGCTACGGCAAGTAGCGCGGCCCGCGTCCGGCGCGGCGCACGCGCGCCGCGCCGGACGCAAGCGCGGCAGCGGTCCGCTTCGTCGGAACCCGCTGCTGCATTGCTCCAAGCTTCATAACAAAACTCGACGCCGCCGCCCCTGACGGACGGGCTAAGTTCCGGCGTGGACCGCGCAAGACACGCCGATGTGAGAATGCTGCGCCGCCGGTGCCGGGCGGAGCCATGCCTTCCCGCGGCGGGTGCCGCCCTGCGATGGCGCCGGCGCCAAGCCGATCAGCAAGACATCCCGCCCGCCCGCCCATGGGACGCCGCTGACCGAGGCGGCGACGCGCTTGCGTGGGGGTGAGGCCTTGCCGGCAGCAGGCGGCCGGCGCGCCGCTTGCGCGTCAGCCGGCGCCATTCTTGCGCCATGCCTGGCGCTTGCTTTATCCTTTTTGCCAAGGCGCGGCTTTTGGGCAAACCTGGACAGCGCCGCCGGCGGCCAAGCTGGCCCGGCAGGTAAATCCTTTGATCCAGGCCTCATCATTGGTCCGGCACCATTCTTCTGGTCCACGACGGGCCGGGTGCCTGTCGATAAGGTCTCGGTTCGAAAGCAGAATGGAAATCTAACGGAAATGGCGACAACTCCGGCGGCTTTGGCGCGCAGCCCGGCCCCCTCCCAAGGCCTTGCGGCTGCGGAGGCGGTTGTGGCGCCCCATGAAGGGACGGCTCAGCCCACGGCTGGACGCGACTGGGACGTGCAGAAAACCGAAACGGTCGGCTTGCCGGTTCATGCGCTGCTCACGGCCGACGCGGGCCGGGCGGCCGAGGCCGTGCTGGATTTCGTGGAGGGCATGGCGCAGGACGTGGTGCTCGTGACGTTCGCGAACCCCGGCGTCGCGCCGCTGGCGCGCCGGTCCGCGTCGTTCCGGCGCTCCTTGCAGGAGTTCGACATCGTGCTGCCGGACGGCATCGGGCTGTGCATGGCGGTGCGCTGGCTGCACGGCCTGGCGGCCCAGCGCATCAGCTTCGACACCACGTCGCTCGCCCCGGCCCTGTTCGCCCGCGCGCGGTTCCGGGGCTTGCGGATCGTGCTCGTCGGCGGCGCTCCAAAGGTGGCGGAACAGGCGCGCGCGCAGATCGCCGCGCATTTCCCGGGCATCCAGATCATCGCCGCCTATGACGGCTACGGCGACATGGCGGCCAAGGCCGCCTCCGTGGCCGAGCTTCGGCCGGACATCGTGATCTGCGGCATGGGCAGCATCCGGCAGGAAGCGTTCCTGCTCGAGCTCAAGCACCAGGGATGGCGCGGGTGGGGCTTCACCTGCGGGGGCTACCTCGATCAGCTCATCAATGGGATCGCCTACTACCCGCGCTGGATCGACGCGGCCAACCTGCGCTGGGCCTACCGGCTGGGGCGGGAGCCGGGCCGCCTGTGGCGCCGCTACCTTCTCGACTACCCGCATTTCGGTGTCCTGGTCCTTGCCGCCAGCCTCCGGAAGCTGCGGCGGGTCCGCCCATGATGCGGGTCCTTTCCACCATTGCCAAGCAAACGCACGGGCGTTTTTGGTTCCGCATGGCTATTGCCCAGGCTGAGCGGCGCGGCGAGCACACAGGGCGGAGGACAGAAGCGTGAACGTGTTGATCGACGCGGGATCGGATGAGTGGAACGCGGACCAGCGTTCCTCTCCCGGCCGACTTTATGACCCGGTTGCCGGGAGCAGCCCGCCGACGTGGGACATCAAGGGATTCCTGAAGCGCCGCAAGCTGCTGATCCTGGCGGTGACCCTGGCTGGGGTGACGGTCGCCACGGGGGTGATCTTCACACTTCCCAAGTCGTACCAGGCCACCAGCGCCGTCATCTTCCAAGGAGACCGCGCAGAGGTGGTCCGCCTGGGCGATACGCAGCGCGACCTGCCGTTCGGCCCCGACACGCTGGCGAGCGAGATCGAGCTGCTCACCTCGGAGGAGCTGCTGCAGAGCGTGGTGAAGAAGCTCAACCTCGTCGCGGACCCGGAGTTCAACCCGCTGGCGCCCCGTCCACAGCCGGCGCACCCGTCGTTGCTCGACCCCGTGACGGGCTTCCTTTCGACCACCTTCGCGCCTGTGACGCAGGAAGCCGACCGGCTCCTGGCCGTGCTGCGGCCCAAGGAGCCTGCTCGCACCCCGGAGGAGGCCACGCGGCGGGAGCTGAGTTCAACCGTCACCGCCGTGCGGTCCAAGCTTGCCGTGTATCCCGTGGGCGTGTCCCGGGTCATCCGCATCGGCTTCACCTCGCAGCGCCCGGAAACGGCGGCGCTGGTCGCGAACACGGTGGCCAGCGTTTACGTGGACACGCTGCTCGCCAGCAAGACGCAGAATACGCAGGAAGCGCATGAGTGGATCGATCAGCGCCTGAACGAGCTGCGCGACCGTGCCGCCAAGTCCGCCCAAGCCTATGAGCAGTTCCGGTTCCAGAGCGGCCTGGCGCGCGGCAAGGACAGCACGATCACCCAGGAGCAGATCACCCAGGTCAGCACCGAGCTGACCCTGGCGCGCCAGCGCGCGGCGGAAGCGCAGGCGATCCTCGACCAGACCCGCGGCAACGGCCTGGCCGACCTCGACATGCTGGCCAGCGTAACCGGGTCCCCGTTGCTGCCGCGGCTGCGGGAGCAGCTTGCGACGGCGACGGCGCAGGCGGCGGAAAGCGAGGTCCGCGACGGCGTGGACAACCCGCGGCGGATCGCGCTCCGGGCACGGGTGGCCGACATCAGCCGGTCCATCGCGCAAGAGCGGGAGCGCATCCGCCAAACGGTGCAAAGCCGGGCGGCGGTCACCAAGGGCAACGAGGAGCGGCTGGCCCAGACGCTGAACGAGCTGACGGCCCGCCTCGGCCGCTCGGACGGCGACCTCGCGCGGAGCCAGGCGCTGGAGCGTGACGCCGCGGCGGACCGGGAGCTTTACACGAGCTTCATCAACCGCGCCCGGCAAACCGATCCCGCCGTCAACTTCCAGGCGGCCAACGCCCGGGTGCTGTCCCGCGCCGCGGTCCCGCTGAATGCAGCGTCCCCGAACAAGAAGGTGCTGCTGCCGGCGGCGCTGATCCTGTCGCTGGGCTTGGGCGCTGTGGTCGCCTTTGTGAAGGACAACGGGCGCCGGGGCTTGACAAGCATGGGCGTGGTCGAGCGGACGATGGGCGTCACGCCGATCGGGTTGATCCCGCTGGTGTCCCGCAGGAGCCGCATCTCGAACCGCACGTTCGAGGACGCGGTCGCCTTCACCCTCGCCCGGGTGACGCTCCCGGCCAAGGGCGTCGTGCCGCGCAGCCTGCTTGTCACCTCGGCGCTGCCGCAGGAGGGCAAGACCAGGACATCCATCGCCTTGGCGGCGGCGGCGACGGCGCGCGGCCTGAGGGTGCTGCTGGTTGACGGCGACCTGCGCTCCCGCTCGCTGTCCGCGGCGGCCGGCCTTGACGGCAGCGACCGGACGCTGATCCAGGTCCTGCGGCGCGAGATCGCCCTTGAGGAGGCGATCCACGACAACGCCGCCTGGGGTTTCCCCGTGCTTCCGGCCGGGGCGCTGGCGACCAGCCCGATGGGGCTGCTGGCCACCGGGGAATGGGAAGGGGTGCTTCGGCAGCTTGAGCAGATGTATGACTTGGTGGTGATCGACTCGCCGCCGGTCCTGGTCGCCGGCGACACCTGGCTCATGGCCCGCCATGCGGACACCACCGTCGTGCTGTCGCGGTGGGGTTCGACGCCCATGCCGACGGTGGAGCTTGCCATCAACCAGCTCATCACCGCGCAGGCCAACGTCGCGGGCTTGGTGCTGACGATGGTGCCGCCCCGCGAGCACGGCACCTACAATGGCGGGGACGCGGTTGTCTTCTCGCCGCAGATGACGCGCTACTACGACGGGAAGCGCCGCCTGACGTAACAAGGGCTGCCAGCGCGTAGAACGGGCGCTTGGGTGCGGCGGCTGTCGCCCGGCTTGAAGCCGGCGCGGCCGCCGCGCCTCGCCGTTTTCGTGCGGAAACAAACGCACAACTGCTCATTCAGCAATCAAGTTCTGGACGTGGTCACATGAGACAATCCGCTGCGAAGGCGACCTTCTGGGCGGCGGTGGAAACCGGGGGCGCCCAGGTTTCCTCCTTCGTCTTCTTCGTCGTCTTCGCGCATATCCTTACGCCCGACGAGTTCGGCACCTATGCCCTCGCCATGGCCATCGTGGGCACCGTCAACATCCTGCTGTTCCAGGGCTTCGGCGACGCGCTGATCCAAGCCGAGCAGCCGGACGAGAGCTACGTGTCCACGGTGTTCTGGACCAACATGCTGCTCGCGGTGGGGATGATCGCCGTGCTGCAGGTCATCGCCCTGCTGGGGCCGATGCTGTTTTCCGAGCCGATGTTCCGCCCTGTCGTCTCATGCCTGTCCCTGATCTGCATCCCGCGGGCCATGGTCAGCGTGCATTCGGCCTTGGCCCGGCGCGACCTCGACCTCCGGGTGTTCGCGATCCGCACGATCTCCGGCTACCTGGTCGGAGGCTTGGTCGGCCTGGGGCTTGCGCTCAACGGCTGGGGCGTTTGGGCCTTGGTCGCCTCGACCTTTGTCCAGACGATCGTGATCGTGCTGGTCATGTGGCAGGCCAGCGACTGGCGCCCCAAGTGGACGTTCTCGGTGCCAGCCTTCCGCAACCTGCTGAATTTCAGCAAGCACTTCATGGCCGCGAGCATCATCACCTCCTGCATCGACGATTTCGGCAGCATATTGATAGGCCTGAGCCTCGACGTTTCGGCGGTGGGGTATTACGCGCTGGCCTTGCGCGTGATCCGTTCGGCCATCATCGTGACCATGACGCCGCTGCAGCTCGTGATGATGCCGGTGCTCAGCCGGATCGCCGACAACCGGGCCAAGTTCGGCGCGGCCTACACCGACATGGTGGTGATCGTCAGCACCATTTGGGTGCCCGCGGTCGCCGGGCTTGGGCTTGTCGCGCAGGACTTGATGCCGATGGTCTTCGGCGACCAATGGCACAATGCCGTGCCGGTGCTGCAGGCCATGTGCTTCGCGTGCCTGACCCTGCCGCTTTGGGCCTTCGCGGGACAGGCGCTTTCGGCGCTCGGCCGTCCCGATGCGTTCGCCAAGATCGCCTTTCGGCAGCTCGGGCTTTACTGCCTGGCGTTCCCGGTTGCGGCGCATTTCGGCATCGTCGCGGTCGGCTTCGCCTGGTCGGCGCTTTCCGCGGTCATGGTGCCCATCACCCTGGTGTCGCTGCGGCGGGCGTTCGGCCTGGACGTGCAGCAGCTCCTCCTGAAGATCGCGCGGATCGCGCTGTCCGGCGCGGTGATGGTCTGCGCGGTCCTGCTCGTCAGGTCTGTCCTTCCGGTCAGCCCTTGGACCATAGCAGGCGAGGTCGTGGCCGGGTCGGTTGTCTATGCCGTGGTGTTGGAAAGCCTGTTCCTGCCAGGCCACCTCGCGCGCATCCTCACGATCGTGCGTGGGGCTATTCCGGCGTTTAGTTCTTGATCTGAAAGCAGGCCATGATCCCCAAGCACATCCATTACGTCTGGGTCGGCGGCCCGCTGCCCGAAGCGCAGCAGGCCTACATCGCGAGCTGGCGTGAAACCAATCCCGATTACGAGTTCACCCTGTGGAACGAAAGCAACATAGACTTTTCTTTGGACCTTCTCGCCCAGGCCTACCACAAGCGGAAATGGGCAAAGGTTGCAGATATCGCCCGCCTCGTTGCCATTCTCCGGCATGGCGGCATCTATCTCGACACCGACATCCAGCTTCATAGGCGCCTGGACCCGCTGCTTCATCACAAGTGCTTCTTTGGCTTCCAGGACAAGCAGCCCTCGAAGGACTGGGTGGCGAACGGGGTCATCGGCGCGGAAAAAGGGCACTGGTTCATCGAACATGCGCTCAGGAGCCTGCTCAGCATCCGGTCGCTCCCAGGCCTCGAGCGCCCGACGGCCTTTGGGCCGAAGCTCATCACGCGGCTGCTGATTGCAGAAGGGCTGCACGCCTACTCGCCGTCCGGCACCACCGTGAAGGACATCTTCGTTTGCCCGACCGAATCCTTCTTCCCATACCCGTTCGGCGCGGAGTTCCACAGTTCCTGCATCACCCCTGACACCTACGGCGTGCACTTCTGGGAGCGGTCCTGGGAAAAGGCGGTGCCGGCTTGGGTCCGCTTCGGCAAGGCGATCCGCGACCGCGCGCGGCGGCTTTCGAGCCAGGCGGCTTGACCGCCATGGCCGGCACGGCCCAGGCGCCGGCTCCAGCCGCGTCCCGCGGCCAGCCCGGCGCCGTCCGGAGCGTGCCCGGCCGCGCCGACGCGATCCTGCTCGACGGCATCGCCGAGGCGTCCGCCCTGGGCCGAATGGCGGCGGCGCTTCTGGCCGACGCCGACGTGGCGTTCAGCGGCGGCACGCCGCCGGAGGACAAGTCATGGCGCCGGGTGGTCCGCGGAACCGGCCTGCAATGGTGGTCGGAGTCCGGCTCCGCCGTGGCGGCGCCGGGCGAAGTCGGCGCCCATGGCACCACCGTTGACCTCGGCCAGGGCGCGGCGGGGCATGATGGGCGGAGCTGGCGCATCGTTGACGCGGCGGGCACGCCCCTGTTCCAACCGTTCCACGCCCTGCCCGTCTGCTGCGTGGAGCCTTACGTCGCGTCGCTGAACCTGATCGAAAGCGAGGACGGCGGCGCCACATGGCAGCTTGTCGCCGATGCCCACGTGTCGAGCGCCCGGCCCTACCCTGAGCTGCTTGACGTCTTGGGGCGGACTGCCATGCGCCTGCTGCGCATGGCGGTGCGCGGCGGCATCCCGCGGCGTTCCTGGGTGCCAGCGCCGGCCCGGCCTGGGCCGGCGCAAACGCTGCAGGGCGCGCGGGTTGCGAGCGGCCTCGCGTGGCTTCGGGCGCGCGTCGGCGGCGAGATGTACGGGGTCGCCATCCTGGACCGCCGGCCGGAGGAGTTCCTACGGGACCAACGCTGCCCGGCTGCGCAATGGGTGCAGATCCCGCCGTCCCAAGGCTTCATCGCCGACCCGTTCTTCTGGCCCGGGCGGCCCGGCGTGCTGTTGTGCGAGACATACCTGCACCGAACCGGGCTGGGCGAACTCACGGCGCTGTCGGTCAACGCCGGGCGCGTGGTCGGCACCGAGCCGCTTCCGCTCGGCGTGGCGGGCCACTTGTCCTACCCCTCAACGTGGGCGGAGGGCGAGCGTGTCGTTTGCTTGCCCGAAATGGCCGCCTCGCGGCGCCAAGTGCTGTATGAGCTGAAGCCGGGCGTGGCGCCGGAGCCGCTTTGCGTCGTGGGCGAAGACATCGAGATGGCCGATCCGACCTTGATGAAGGTGGATGGCGTGTATTGGATCGCCTACACCGACACGGACATTGGCACGTATGACAACCTATGCCTGCTGCACGCGCCCCGGCTTGAAGGGCCTTGGACCCCCCATGCCGGGAACCCGGTCAAGATCGACGCAAGGTCGTCGCGTCCAGGCGGCACGCCGTTCTGGGTGGAGGGCAGGCTGTATCGCCCGGCGCAGGATTGCTCGCGCGAGTACGGCGGGGCGTTGACGATCAACCGCGTCTCCTTGTGCACCCCGGACGCTTATCGGGAGGAACCGGCCGCAACCCTGCGGCCGGACCCCGACGGGGCCTTCCCGGACGGGCTGCACACCCTTTCGTTCGGCAACGGCCTTGCCGTCATCGACGGCAAGCGGAACTCGTATCACCCGGCGATCCTTGCCCATAAGCTCGGCCGTCGGCTGGTCGGCTTGCCGGGAAGGCTTCTTGCCGGCAAGTCTTGAGCCGCGGACAGGTCGGCGGTCCTTCGGCCGAACGCGACCTGCACGGATGCGGCGTAACGGCCCGGCCTGCCCGGGTCAGGGACGCTCCGCCCGGGTGGCGGCGTAGCCGGCCGCGGGCGGGAGGAACTGCAGGCAGGTGCGCGCTTCCTCGTCGCCCATGCTGAGGCCGCGGCCATACCATAGCGCGGCGAGCGCCGGGTCGGGGCTGAGGCCAACAACGCCGACCCCGGCAAAAACTGCGGCATCATAGGTCTTGCCCATCGCCGTCGCGGCACGGGCGGAGCCGGCGGACGTGGCGCGGTCATACAGCAGGCGCGCCGCCGAAATGTCGCCGCGCTGCAGCAAGGCATCGCCGCGGCGGATCATCGTCTCGGGCAGCGCGGCAGCCACCGGGTCCTGCGCCCGGCTCGCCGGGGACGGGGCCGCAACGGAGGGGGGACGCCGCAGACGTCTTCGCCTGCTGCTCGGCGGCGCTGCGCCGCTCTTCAAGCTGGCTGAGCCGGGCCTGGGCGTCCGTAAGCTGCTTGCCCACCGCCGCGCCGGTGGTCTGCGCGTCCTGGGACTGGCGCTGCAGCGTTGCAAGATGCTGCCCGGCGCGCTCCACCTGGGCGTTGGTGTCCGCCAGCCGCTTTTGCGCCGCCTCGGCGTCGGCCCGAATCTGCTGCGGCGCCGCCTCGGCCTCCTTCAGCCGGTCCTGCAATCCCCGGATCGCCCGGTCATTCTCCATACCGGCTGGTCGCCACGGTCAGGAGCGGCTGCCCCGCCGCCACGCGCTGGCCTTGTTCGACGTAGATGGTGCCGGCGGCGGGCGTCAGGTAGCCCGGCACGGTTTCCTTGCGGGCGCAGCGCCCATAGAACAAGAAGGCGGCCCATGCTCGTATGCACAACATGCTGCAAAGTCGTGCCTCATCCCCCCCTCACGCCGTTTCTATGATCCCACTCAGCCAACGGCGTGGACGCAAGCTCAGCTCTTCAACCGGTAGCCGGTCCTGAACATCCAGGTCACGAGGGCAAGGCAGCCGCCCAGAAAGGCCAGGGTCATGGCGATGCTGGCGCCGACGCTGACATCCGCCTGGCCGAAGAAGCTCCAGCGGAAGCCGCTGACGAGGTAAAGCACCGGGTTGAACAGGGTGACCGTCCGCCAAGCCGGCGGCAGCATGTCAACGGAGTAGAAGCTGCCGCCCAAGAAGGTGAGCGGCGTCACCACCAGCAGCGGCACGAGCTGCAGCTTCTCGAAGCCGTCCGCCCACAGCCCGATGATGAAGCCGAACAAGCTGAACGTCGCGGCGGTCAGGACGAGGAACAGCGCCATCCAAACCGGGTGCTCGATCCGCAGCGGCACGAACAAGGCCGCCGTCGCCAG
>CAXSAZ010000043.1:0-27342 GCA_964235485.1 uncultured Acetobacteraceae bacterium
TCCTCCCCCCGCGCCACGGTCCCGACCTCACCACCCCAGAACCCAATAAGAGCCTAAAACCTTTGTCCGTCGAGTTGCCCTGGCTGCTGCGTCCCGTTAACGTTCGCGGCCATGCTCCGGGAGCAAAGCACCATAGGGAACCACGGGGAACGCCGCGACCTGCCCAGGCCAGCCGCGGAACGGCCGGAGATCGACGCCGTGCTGCGCCGGGCCGTGGACGCCGGCGCGGTCCCGGGCGTCGTGGCGATGGCCGCGACCGGCCAGGGCGTGTTCTACAAAGGCGCGTTTGGCCTGCGGGACATCGCGCACGGCACGGCGATGACCCCCGGCACCGTGTTCCGCATCGCGTCCATGACCAAGGCGGTCACGTCGGTCGCGGCTTTGCAGCTTGTCGAGCAGGGCAAGCTCACGCTGGACGGCCCCCTGCCCGACATCGACCCGGCGCTGTCCGCGCCGCAGGTGCTGGAGGGTTTCGACCCGTCCGGCGCGCCGCGGCTGCGCCCGGCCCGGCGCCCGGTCACGCTCCGCCACCTGCTGACCCATACCGCCGGGTTCAACTACGAGCAGTGGAACGCCGAAACGGTCCGCTACGTCCGGGCAAGCGGCCTGCCCGCCCTCAGCACCGGCAAGCGCGCGTCGCTGCGCACGCCGCTGGCGTTCGACCCGGGGGAGCGGTGGGAGTACGGCGTCAACATCGACTGGGTCGGGCTGCTCGTCGAGGCGGCGAGCGGCCAAACGCTCGACTCTTACTTCCGGCAGCACGTCCTCGACCCGCTGGGCATGGCGGACACCGGCTTCACGCCCACGCCGGAGCAATGGGCGCGGCTGGCGGCGGTGCACCAGCGCCAGGCGGACGGCTCCTTGCAGCCCCAACCGTTCGAGACCCCGTTCACGCCGGAATTCCGGGGCGGCAGCGGCCTTTACTCCACGGCGTCGGACTACATGGCCTTCCTGCAGGCATTGCTGCATGGCGGCGTATCCGGGGGTGCCCGCATCCTGCAGCCGGAAACGGTTGCGATGCTGGGCCAGAACCACATCGGCGGCATCGAGGCCGGCATCCTGGCGACAACCGCGCCGGGCCGCTCAGCCGATGTCGATTTCTTCCCCGGCGCCAGCCTGAAGTGGGGCCTGGCCACCATGATCAACGCAGAGCCGGGTCCGGACGGGCGCGGCGCCGGCACGCTGACCTGGGCCGGCCTGTTCAACACCCATTACTGGATCGACCCGGCGCGCCGGGTTGTCGGCCTGTTGATGACCCAGACCCTGCCGTTCGGCGACCCGCCCGCGACGCGGCTGTACCAGCAGTTCGAGCGCGCGGTTTACCGATCACTGGCCGCCTGATCCGCCTCCGGCGAAGCTGCGGCTACAGCGCGCCGACGTTGCCCTGGTAGTCGCAGTACACGCCCACGGCGGCGCCGTCCCGCATCGCCTTGCCGCGCCACACGCCGTCGCGGCCCTTTTGCAGCCCCGTCACTTGGGTGAAGCCGCCGGTCTCGATGCGCCGGCGCGCTTCGCGCACGGTGAAGCTGTTGGAGCCGGACACCGGGGCGGCAGCGGTCTTGCGGTCGGCGTCGGAGGTGGTGACGGCGGGCTGCGACGGGCTGCTGTTGTTGTGCTCGCTCAAGGGGCTGCCCGTGCCGAACCGGCCGCCAAAGGTGGACATGGAGCCGTGCGGCGCCGGAACCGCCTCGCCCGGCACAACCCCGGTCACGGAGCCGCCGCGCCCCACGGTGGAGGGCGTGCCCGGCGCGATGTAGTAAGTGCCGTTGTGGGGAGGCGGCGATTGCGCCCACGCCGTGCCGCACAGCAGCGCCGCGGCCACGCCCAAGCGAACTGCCCTCATCGCATGATCCTTCTTGATGCAATCGTGGTTGCCGAACGCCGCGCCGCGCCCCCAAGTTGCGAGCATGGACGCGCCAAACGATGCTGGGCGCATCCGGCGGGCAACGCGACGGCTTCGGCGCTGAACATGGGAGTTTGACGGGATGGACGCTGCGGCACCGGGCAATGCGGACCAGATCGACTATTGGAACGGCGACGTCGGGCAGCGATGGGCGCGCAACCAGGACCGCATGGACGAGGCGTTCGGGCCGTTGACCGCGGTTCTGATCGAGCAAGCCGCGCCGCGCCGGGGCGAGCGCGCGGCGGACATCGGCTGCGGCTGCGGCGACCTCAGCCTGTTGCTGGCGGACCGCCTCGGGGCGGAAGGGCGGGTGCTCGCGGTGGACGTGTCGCGGCCGATGCTGGACCGGGGCCGGGCGCGCCAGGACGCACGGGCCGGGGCGGACCGCGCGCCCATCGATTGGCAGGAAGCGGACGCCGCGGCCTGGCCGTTCCCGGAAGGGGCGTTCGACCTGCTCGTGTCCCGCTTCGGGGTGATGTTCTTCGCCGACCCGGTTCAGGCTTTCCGCAACATGCGCCGCGCGCTGCGCCCCGGCGGGCGGCTCGTGATGCTGTGCTGGCGGCCGATGGCGGACAACGCCTGGGTGGCGGCGCCCCGCGCGGCGATGCTGCCGGTCGTGCCGGCGCCCGACCCCGCGCCGCCGCACGCGCCGGGTCCGTTCGCCTTTGGGGACGCGGCCCGGGTGGGCGCCATCCTCGCGGGGGCCGGCTTCACAAACGTCGCCAGCACGGCGGTCGCGGCGGCGCTGAACGCTTCCGCCCCGGGCAGCACGGACACCGCGGCGCTGGACGACGCGGTGCAGTTCGCGACCGAGTTCGGCCCAGCCTCCGCCCTGTTGCGCGACGTGGACGACACAACGCGCACGCGCGCCGTTGCGGCCGTCCGCGCCGCGCTGCACGGCCGTGCCGGAGGGGGCCGGGCCTCGCTCGACGTCGCCTGTTGGCTGTTCACCGCGGAGAACCCTGCCATCGCCGCCGGGCACGCGCCGTGACTGCGCCGCACCTGGCGGCCTTCGTGGAACGCTGCCGCGTGTCGCCGGGCGAGGCGGTACGCCTGGACGACCACGACTCGGCGGATCGCATGGGGCTGTCCAAGGCGGACGCCGAGGCCATGCTGGCCGCGGGCGCCGAGCGCTTGTCCGTGCTGCACGGCCGATTGTTCGCGCAGCGCGCTTGGTCGGTGCTGCTGGTGCTGCAAGGCATGGACACCAGCGGCAAGGACGGCGCGATCAAGCGGCTCGCAGCCGGGCTGAACCCGCAGGGCTTTCGCGTCACCTCCTTCACGGCGCCGAACGCCGAGGAGCGGTCGCACGACTTCCTGTGGCGCATCCACCGTGCCCTGCCGCCGCGCGGCACCGTGGGCGTGTTCAACCGCAGCCACTACGAGGACGTGCTGGTGCCCCGCGTGGAGCCGGGCGCGCTGGCCGGGCTGGGCCTCCCGCCCGGCCTGGTCGGGCCGGAGATTTGGACGCAGCGGCTCGCCGCGATCGTCGGGTTTGAACGCTATCTGGCCCAGCAGGGCATCGTGCAGGCCAAGATCTTTCTGCACCTGTCCCGGGAGGAGCAGCGCAAGCGGCTGCTGGCCCGGCTGGACGACCCCGGCAAGACCTGGAAGTTCGACCCGGCGGACTTCGCGGCGCGCGACCGCTGGGCGGAGTACCAGTCGGCCTACGAGGCGGCGATGGGTGCGACGGCGACGGCCGCGGCGCCCTGGTTCATCGTGCCGGCCGACAGCAAGCCGGTGGCGCGCGCCTTGGTGCAGGCCATCCTGCAAACGACGATGGAGGGCTTGGACCTCCACATGCCGGCCCCGTCGCCCGAACGCCTGGCGCAGATGGCCGAGGCGCGGAAGCAGCTTGAGCCGCGCTAAAGCTCGACCTGGGTGCCCAGCTCGACGACGCGCTTGGGCGGGATTTGGAAATAGCTCGCCGCGCTCACGGCGTTGCGGGTCATGAAGGCGTAAAGCCGCTCCCGCCACGGGGACAGTTCGGGGTGCATGGTGGGCACCGGCGTTTCACGCCCGAGGAAGAACGAGGTTTCGGGGATGTCGATGGGGAACTCCGCCCGGTGCGCGTCCAGCGCCGCCGGCACGTCCGGCGCTTCCGCGAAGCCGAAGCGCAGGGTGATCTCCGTGAAGCCCTGGTCGAGCGGCTGCACCGTCATGCGCTGGTCGCCCTGGACGAAAGGCACCCGCTCGGTGATCACCGTCAGCAGCGCGACGCGCTCGTGCAGCACCTTGTTGTGCTTGAGGTTGTCGGTCAGCGAGTAGGGCGCCGTCGCCTGGCGCGCCGCGAGATAGACCGCCGTGCCCTCCACCCGGGGCAGCGCCGGGTCGATCCGGGAAAGGAACTGGTCGATGGGCAGGTTCTCCTCGCTGGTGCGCGCCAGCACGATCTGCCGGCCGCGGCGCCAGGTGGACATCAGCGTGAACACGACAACGCCGATCAGCAGCGGGAACCAGCCGCCCTGGGGAATCTTCACCGCGTTGGCGCTGAAAAAGGCGAGGTCCACAAGGAGAAAGGAGCCGATCACCGCCGCCGTCACCGGCACGCTCCAGCGCCACACCCGGCGGGCGACGAGCGCCAGCAGGCCCGTGGTGATCACCATGGTGCCCGCCACCGCGATGCCATACGCCGCCGCCAGGTTGTCCGAGGACCCGAACGCCAGCACCAGCCCGATCACGCACAGCATCAGCAGCCAGTTGACCTGCGGCACGTAAACCTGGCCGACCGCTTCCTCCGACGTTTGGCGGATGTCGAGCCGGGGCAGCAGGCCGAGCTGCATCGCCTGCTGCGACAAGGAGAACGCGCCGGAGATCACCGCCTGGGACGCGATCACCGTGGCGGCGGTGGCGAGCGCCACGACCGGCACCAGCGCCCAGCCGGGGAACAGCTTGAAGAACGGCATGTCGGCCGCGTCGGGGTGGGCGAGCACGAGCGCGCCCTGGCCGAAGTAGTTGAGCACCAGCGCCGGCAGCACAAAAGCGAACCAGTCGAGCCGGATCGGGCCGCGGCCGAAGTGCCCCATGTCGGCATACAGCGCCTCCGCCCCGGTCATGGCCAGGAACACCGAGCCGAGCGCCAGGAAGCCGATGGCGCCGTGGCCGAACAGGAAGCGGACAGCGTGAAGCGGGTTGAGCGCCGCCAGCACGCCGGGGTTCTGCACCACCTGCACCAGCCCAGCCGCCGCGAGCACGGCGAACCACGCCGCCATCACCGGGCCGAAGTAAGCGCCGATCCGCTCGCTGCCCCGGCTTTGCACCACGAACAGCCCGATCAGCACGGCGATGGTGAGAGGAATCACGTAGGGCTTGAGGGAGGGGGCGGCGACCTCCAGCCCTTCGATGGCGCTGAGCACGGAGATGGCCGGGGTGATCATGCCGTCGCCGTAGAACAGCGCGGCGCCGGCGATGCCGACCATGAGCAGAACCGTGCGGCGCCGCGGGTCGGCTTCCGAACGCGCGGCCAAGCCGAGCAGCGCCATGATGCCGCCCTCGCCGTCGTTGTCGGCGCGCATGACGAACAGCACGTACTTGGCTGTCACGACGATCATCACGGACCAGAAGATCAGCGACAGCAGGCCGAGCACGACCGCGGGGCTTACCGTCCCGCCCGCGGCTTTGAGGCATTCGCGCAAGGTGTAGATCGGGCTGGTGCCGATGTCGCCGTATACGACGCCGAGGGCGCCGACCACCAGGGCGCGGCGCATGGGATCGGCCGTCGCGGCGCCGGGTGCTTGGCTGGTCCCAGATGCTTGGCTGGTCATGGTGCCTCCACGGCGCGGGGCCGCCCTTGTCGGTTGGCTGGCCGGTTCACGCGCCGGCACGGCTTTCCTTAAAAGCGGAGGCTACAGGCAAGTTGCACGTTTAAACGGACGGCTTGGTTGAAGGGCCATCAACCGCTGATGGGTTTTACCCATCCTACGCAGTCCATGTCGTAGGATGGGTGACCATCAGCAACCAACCGTCACCCCTGGGCGGGCACCGCGACGAACAGGCTATGCCCGTCCCGCAGCACGCGGAGCGCCACGGCCTGCTGGCCCTTCTTCTCGCGGCTCCCCTGCGCACGGATCGCCTGCACCGCCTGCTCCGGCGTCGAAACCGGCCGGTTGCCGACGCTTTGCAGCACGTCGCCGGGCTTCAGCCCCGCCTCGCTCGCCGGGCTGTTGGGGCGCACGGCCGCGATCACCGCGCCCGTCACGTCGTCCGGAAGGCCCAGGCTTTCCCGGGCGGCCGGGCTGATCGGCGCGAGCGCCAAGCCGAGCTTGCCGCCCCCTCCCTGCTCGCCCCGCGCGCCGGCATCCGCGACCTTGTCCGGCAGCGCCGCCGTCGTCATGGCGAGCTTCTGCTCCGCGCCGTCGCGCAGCACCGTGACCTCCGCCTCCGTGCCGGGCCGCAGCGCGGCCACCTGGCGGGCCAGGGCGCGCGGGTCATCCACCGCCTTGCCATCCACCGCCGTCACCACGTCGCCCGGCTTCAGCCCCGCCTTCGCCGCCGGCCCACCCGGCTCCACATCCGCAACCAGGGCGCCCGTGGGGCGGGCGAGCTTCAGCGCCGACGCCATCTCGGGCGTCACCTTCTGCGACATCACGCCGAGGTAGCCGCGCTCCAGGTGGCCGTGCTCCTCCAGCTCCGCCACCACCTGCTTGACTAGGTTGGACGGGATGGCGAAGCCGATGCCGACGGACCCGCCGGACGGGCTGAAGATCGCGGTGTTCACGCCCACCACGCTGCCATCCGTGCCGAACAGCGGTCCGCCGGAGTTGCCGCGGTTGATCGGCGCATCGACCTGCAGGAAGTCGTCATACGGCCCCGCGCCGATGTCGCGCCCGCGCGCCGACACGATGCCCGCCGTCACCGTGCCGCCCAGGCCGAACGGGTTGCCCATCGCCACCACCCAATCGCCCGGGCGCGCCTTGTCGCTGTCGCCCAAGGACAGGAACGGCAGCTTCGCCCCGGCATCGACCTGCAGCACCGCGATGTCGGTGCGCGGGTCGCGGCCCACCACGCGGGCGTCCAGCTCCCGCCCGTCGTCGAGCGTCACGACGACCTTGGTGGCGCCCTCGACGACGTGGTTGTTGGTGACGACGTGGCCCTCCGCATCGACGATGAAGCCGGAGCCGAGCGCCTTGGCCGCACGGCCTTCGCTTTCTTGACCGTCGGGCTGGCCGCCGCCGAAGAAGTGGCGGAAGGTCTGGTCCTGCTCCGACCCCGGCGGGAACGGCGAGCTGGCCTGCTCCGCCTGCACGCGCTCGGTGCTGGTGATGGTCACCACCGCGGGGCGCACGCGGGTCACGAGGTCGCTGAAGCCCGGCAGGGCCGGGACGGACGGCGCCGCGATGGGGGCCGTGGCTGCGGCCTGGCTCTCGGCCGCGGCGGGGCGCAGCGAGGCGCCGACGCCGCCCAGCGCGGTGCCGGCCAGCAGCACGGCGGCGAACGCGGCGCGGCGGGATTTCAGACTGGACATGAGGGTTGCTCCTGGTTGCTTGCGGATCGCCTCCGCATGGGGAGCCATATGCGTTGGCCCGCATGGAGCGACGCCCTGCGCCACCATGTCGATTTTTTCAGAATCAGGGCGCGGCAAGCGCGTCCGGAAAGGCCAGCGTCACCGTTAAGCCCGGCGCCGCGTCCTCCAACCTCAGCGCCGCGCCGTGCAGCCGCGCCACGGCGGCCACCAGCGCCAGGCCCAGGCCGCTGCCCGGCGTGCTGCGGCTACGGTCCAGGCGGTAGAACCGTTCCAGCACGCGCCCGCGCTCGCCGGCGGGAATGCCGGGTCCGGTGTCGCGGACGCGCAGCGCGGGGCCGGCGCCGGGCACGGCCTCGACGGACACCTCCACCTGCACGCCGGGGCCGCCGTGGGCCAGGGCGTTCTCGACCAGGTTGGCGACCGCCTGCCGCAGCAGCGCCGGGTCGCCCCGCACGCGCTGGCCCGGCGCGAGGCGCGTTCGGAGGCACTGCCCGGCATCCTCGGCGACGGCCGCGTAAAGCTCGGCGACGTCGCCCGCCAGCGCCGACAGGTCCACCGCCTCCAGGCCCGCGCCGGTCAGCCCGGCCTCCACCTGCGCGATGCGCAGCAGGGCGGAGAAGGTCGCGAGCACGCCGTCCAGCTCCGCAAGGCTCGTTTCCAGCGTCCGCGTGTCGGCTTCCGACTCGCGCGGGCGGGCGGCGGCGGCTTCAAGCTGCTGGCGCAGGCGGAACAACGGGCTGCGCAGGTCGTGCGCGACGCTGGCCGTGGTCGTGCGCAGGCCCTCCACCAGCGCCTCGACCCGCGCCAGCACGACGTTCATCGTGCCGGCCAGATGGTCGAACTCGTCGCGCGTGCCGCTCACGGGCAGGCGGTGCGACAGGTCGCCGCCCATGACGGCCTGCCCCGCCTCCGACACCTGGCGCACCCGCCGCTCCAACCGGCGCGCCGCGACGAAGCCGAGCAGCAAGGCGGCCACCGCCGCCACGGCACCGGCCACCGGCAGCGTGGCGGTGAGCGCCGCGGCGCCCCGCCGCACCGGCGCGAGGTCCGCGCCGACCAGCAGTTCCAGCCCGCCCGGCAGCGCCGCGCCGAGCACCCGCAAATCCCGCCCGTCCGGCGCGCGCAGCGTGGTGAAGCCGCGCAGCCCAGCCGGCACGCCCGCGAGCGACCCGGCGATCCGGCTGCCGTCCGCGGTGCGCAGCAGCACCAGCGCGCCGCGATGCCGGGCGGCGGCGATGCCGGCGGCGAACGCCTGGGGACCCAAGGTTTCCAGGTCCTCCAGATAGCCTTCCGCGTCGGCCGCGATGGCTGCGTCGAGCTGCGCGCCGAGCGCGCCCGCCACCCGCAGGTAGGCCCACCCGAACCCCGCGCCGCAGACCAGCACCACCAAGGCCGCGGACAGCGCCGCGACCCGGAGCGCGAAGCTTTGGCGCAACCCGCCCATGCACGAACTAATCCGGCCCGAACAAGTAGCCGGCGCCGCGCAGGGTGCGGATGAGCGGCGGGCCACCGGGAGCGTCCAGCTTGCGCCTGAGCCGGCTCACATGCACATCGACCACGTTGGTGGTGGGGTCGAAGTTGAAGTCCCACACCCGCTCCAGCAGCATGGTGCGCGTCAGCACCTGGCCCGGGTGGCGCATCATGAACTCCAGGAGGCGGAACTCGGTCGGCAGCAGCTCCACCGGCTGGCCGGCCCGGCGCACGGTGCGGCGCAGCAGGTTCATCTCCACGTCCGCGACGCGCAGCACCGCGGACTCCCCTTCGCTGGTAGCGGCGGCGCGCCGGGTCATGGCGTCGAGGCGGGCGCGCAGCTCGCTGAAGGCGAAGGGCTTGGCGAGGTAGTCGTCGGCGCCCGCGTCCAGCCCGTCCACCCGGGCATCGACCTCGCCCAGCGCGGTGACGATCAGCACCGGGGTGCGGTTGCCGGACGCGCGCAGCGCCCGCAGGATGCTCAACCCGTCGGGACCCGGCAGCATCCGGTCGGCGATGATCGCGTCGAACCCCTCGTTCAGCGCCAGGAACAGGCCGTCGCGCCCGGTGCGCGCCACCTCGACCATGTGCCCGACCTCCCGCAGCCCCTTGGCCAGGTAGTCCGCGGTGGACTGGTCATCCTCGATCAGCAGCACGCGCATGAACCGTCCTCGACCCACTACAAACCTTGGCCGAACTTACCCGGGCCAAGATTGGGAGGACCAGGCCCAGGCGCTGGATGACCCAGGCGTGGTCAGGGTTGCGCGGCTTTGGCGTTCAGCGTGGGCGCAGGCGCTTCGCGTTTGCGGTGGCCCGGCTGTGCAGCGGCCGCAACAGGGCTTCGGCCGAAACGCTTCCGGTGGATGCCAGCACCCGGCCGATCTCCAGGGCTGCCGCCGTCTTCTCGGACACCATGCGGTCGTACTCGGCCGCCGAGCAGGTGTTCTGCGCCATCATCAGGCTGCGCCGGGCAATGGTCTCCCAGGATGCCCAGGCAAGCTCCGCCATCATGAACGGGGTTGAAAAGGCGGCATGGGGCTTGGGAGTTCTCACGCCCTGACCATAGGCCCGGCGCAGCCCGGCGCGAAGCGCGCCCGCGCTCAAAATGCCGTGCCCGCCAGGTGGCGCAGGAGCGTCCGCGGCGAACGCCCCATGCCCGGCAGCACAGGCAGGTGCCGCCAAAGCAGCAATGACCGTACCGAAATCCAGGAGCTGCAAATCCAGAAACAAACAATGCCAAGATGCTTCCGGCCTTTGCACAGCACTGATTCACCAGATTCTGTAAATAATTGCACGACATACAATCCGCTGAATGTTCATACAGCGTCGATGATCGAGAGTGGAAGGCTGATCTGCGCGAACATCTTGCTGAGTGACCAATTATCACGTTTTAATGATTTCTATAACTGTCCGGATTCATGCAGTTTCCTATTGTGCAATGCACAAAAAGATACCAGTCCAAATTTCACGGAGACGTGGCGTGTCAGATATCAATAAATTGCAGGGCAACAGGCCCGCCAGCAGTCAGGCGACGGTCGGTGCCAACGTGTGGGCCGAAACCGAGGCCGCTGAACGAGCCGTCCATCAGAACGCCGCGGCTGCGCAGCGGGGCGCCCGCGCTGCGGAGGAGGCGGCGCGCCAAGGCGCCGACACGACGGCCGACGTGACGCGCCAGGGCGCCAAGGCGGGCGTCGAGGCGATCCGCCGGGTCAGCGAAACCGCCAACGAGACGGTGCGCCGGAGCACGCAAGCCTTGGCCGAGGGCCAGCGGCAGATCGCCCAGGACACGGCGCAAACGCTGGAAGCCGTCAGCCGCAAGATGGCCCAAGCGGCGCAGGGCGCGTCGGAGGAGGTGCGTCACCTCATGACGCTGCCTCACGCCGCCGAAGGGGGCCTGCGCGACATCCAGCACGGCATGGCAGGCCTGGTGGAAGGTGTCGTGCAGACCAACCTGCGCATGACCAAGGAGCTGTTCCGCTTCTCCAACCCGGCCGCGGTTGTCGAGATGCAGCAGCGCTTCGCCCAGGAATACATGGACACGCTGATGCAGGGCACCGCGGCGATGCTCCGCGCCATCCGCCGCACCGCGGACGAGACCCTGCGTCCCATCGAGGCGCAGGCCGGCCAGCGCCAGCAGGCCCGCCAAGGCCAGCGCAGCGCGGCCGAGTAGCGCCGGCGCTGGCGCGGCAGCCAGCCCGGCGTGCCGACCCAAAGACGGTGCCGGCGGCACGGCACCGTCGCGAAAAACGGAGTTCAACGATGGTTTACGATCCCAAAACCGCCCAACGCGACGCGGCCCTGCGCCCGGAGGCCCCGGTCTCGACCGGCATCCCGTTCTGGGACATGATGCTGTCCTTCGGCAAGGCGTCGCAGCAGGCCATGGCCGGCTACGCCGCGCAGCCCAGCCCGCGCGCCGTGCACCAGTCCACGGGCAGCGTGGAAGTGATCCCGGTCGGCGAGGAAACGCTGAACGTCGGCACCCGCCTGGTCGCGGGCGAAACGACCCGGGTGCGGCGCGTCGTGGTGGAAACGCCGGTCGAGCAGTCCGTGTCGCTGCGCGAGGAGCGGGTGATCGTGGAGCGCCGCAAGCCCTCCGCCGCAACCGCCGTCGCCGCCCAGGGCGTCTTCACCGAGAGCGTGGTCGAGATGAGCGACAGCTTCGAGGTGGCCGAGGTTTGGAAAAGCGTCCGCGTGACCGAGGAGGTCGTGCTGCGCCGCGAGGTGACGCAGCGGCACGAAACGGTGCGCGACACCGTGCGCCACGATGAGGTCGTCGTCGAGCACGCGGGCCGCGCGCTCAACCATGCGCTCCCCGCGCCGCACGTGGAGGCCGTGGCAGCGCAGGCCAGCAAGCCCGAGCCGGCGCAGTTGGCGGCCGACCTGAAAAAGGTCGCCGAGCGGTTCGAGACCAGCACGGAGCAGCACGACAAGGCGCCGCGCGCCGAGGCTGGCCCGGCCAAGGCCGAGCCGAAGCCCGCGACGGTTCAGTCAAGCAAGGCGGTGGCCGAACCGCCGAAGCCGGCCCCGCGCTTCGACGCAGGCACCGCGTCCAACGACAAGAGCGGCGCCAGCCAGAAGCACTGAGCACCACGCAAGCCGGCCGGATCGCATCCGGCCGGATGGCTGTGCGGCTTCGATCAATGGCCGGCGTCACCAGCAGGTGCGCCGGCCATTTTCGTGGCACCCGGCTTGCGGTCAGGCGCCGCCAGGCACCGGGTCAATCGGCGCGGGCGGCACGCCGCCGGCCTCGATGGCTTCGCCCGCGAGCAGGCAAAGGTCCTCCCGGTAGCGCCCGGCCGTCACCTGCACGCCAACCGGGGCTCGTCCGACCAGCCCGGTCGATACCACCAAGCCGGGCAAGCCCATCAGCGGCAGGCCGCTTTGGGTGAGCTGCGCCCGCCACACCCGCTCGAACCCCGCCGGGTCCATGTCCAGCCCGTCCGGGAACGGCAGCTCCGCCGAGGCCGGCAGCAGCAGGACCGGATGGCGCTCCAGGAACAGCAGCCATTCGCGGGTCAGCCCGGCGCGGCGGAGCAGCGATTGGGCCACCACGTCCGGCGGCAGGGCTTCGGCCCGGGCGCGCATTCCCGCCAGCGTCGCGAGCGCCCCGGGGTCGCCTTCCCGCGTGATTGCGTCCGCCAAGGCCGGGAAGCCCTCGCCGAGCCAAAGATTGATCTGCAGCTCCGTCGCCTCATGCAGCGACGGGGTGTCCTCGATCTCCTCCACTGTCCAGCCCGCGGCCTGGAGGCGCCGGGCGGCGTCGCGCAGGGCCGCCTCGACCTCCGGCACCACCGAAAGGCCGCCGGGCCGCACGCACAGCGCAGCGCGGCGCGGAACCGGCGGCCCTTCCAACGGCGCCGGCACCCACCAGGGATCGCGCGCATCCGCCGCCGCCATGGCCGCAAGCCCCAAGCGCAGGTCGGCGACCGTGCGGGCGATGGGGCCGGACACCGCCATGAGCTGCGGCCCGATCCCCCGCTCCGGCAAGGAGGCGTTGTACGCCGGCACCCGGCCGAGCGACGGGCGCAGCCCATGCACGCCGCAGGCATAGGCGGGGTAGCGGATCGACCCGGCGATGTCGGTGCCGTGCGCCAGGTGCCCGATCCCCGCCGCCACCGCCGCCGCGGCGCCGCCCGAGGACCCGCCGGGCGTCAGCGCCGGGTCGCGCGGGTTGCGGGTGTCGCCATGCAGCCGGTTGGTGGTGAACCAGCGCAAGGAGAACGCCGGCGCGTTGGTCCGCCCCAGGATCACCGCCCCGGCCCGCAGCAGGTTGTCCACCACGGGGCTGTTGGACTGCGCGATCAGGTCGCGCTGCAAGGTCACGCCGTTGGTGGTGGCGAAGCCGGCCTGGTCGGCGTTGACCTTCACCGTCACGGGCACGCCGGCCAGCACGCCCGGGTCCTCGCCCGCGGCGACCGCCCGGTCGATCCGGTCGGCCGCCGCCCGCACTTCGGCCGGCCGGTGCTCCACCACGGCGTTGATCTGCCCGTTCACCGCATCGAGCCGGGCCAGCGCGGCATCGGCGGCCTCCCGCGCCGAAACCTCCCGCCGCCGGACCATGGGCGCCAGGGCGGCGGCGGACAGGCGCCAAATCTCGGTCATGGGCGGTTCCTCCGGGTTCGGGGCGTCATGCCATCGCGCCGGTGATGGCTTGGGGGCAGGGTGCCGTTGCTTGGGAAAAAGGGCCGGCCGTGTTTCGGATGCGCTTGGCATCAGAAGCCTCGATCCGCCGCGTGGCAAGAGGGCGACGCACCCGGCGAACGCGCCGGCTCCCGTTGCGTTGAACCCGCATCCATTAAGGAGCGACCAATGACCGAGAACACCAAGACCGAGCACGCCGACCGCACCGTGGGCGGCCCCGGCAGCAGCCACCAGAACGCCGACAAGCCGGAAACCCACCACCACAAGGCGCGCGAGCGGGATCAGCAAAAGGGCAGCAACGACGCCGGCGACCACCAAGGCCCCCCCGACGGCGGCGTCCGCCCGTCTGGCCGCCACGGCCCCGAAGCGCCGCGCCATCCGAAGTAGCGGCATGTTTGCCACAGGCGTTCAACCGCTCAGGACCGTAACCCAAGCTTAACAGTCCATGTCCAATCGGCCGGTATAATCCTGCAAACAAGTGGGATGACGGGCCGATGCTGTCACGGATAAGCCTTGCGGCCGGGTTGGCCGGCGTAGCCCTGTTTGCCGGTCCCGCCCGCGCCGCGGTGCTCAATCAATGGGTGCAGTTCGCACCCGACGACACCGTGCTGATCCGTGCCATCGAGGACAACCCGGGCCATGGCTGCCCGGCCGCCTCGGTGGACGGCCGGCCGGTCCCGCTTGCGCAGCGCGGCCCCGTCACAACCGCGGCGGAGGCGCCCAAGACCTTCTACCCCGTCCTGATGTGCGAAAGCGCGCCGCTCCCGGCCTTTGGCCACGCCGCCGCGGAGGTCGCGGGCGTGCCGCTCAAGATGCCGGCCGCGCACCCGCGCCGCATCCTGGTGGTGGGCGACACCGGCTGCCGGGTCACGAGCGCCGTGTCCGGCACGCAGAACTGCAACGACCCCCAGCAGTTCCCCCTTGAGTTCCTGTCGAACTACGCCGCCACCTTCAAGCCGGACCTGATCGTCCACGTCGGCGACTTCTTCTACCGCGAGCAGCCGTGCCCCACGGGCTTCGACGGCTGCGCCGGCAGCCCGGCTTTTGACAACTGGGACAGTTGGAACGCCGACTGGTTCGCCCCGGCGCGCAACCTGATCGCCGCCGCCCCCTTGGCGCTGAGCCGCGGCAACCACGAAAGCTGCAACCGCGGCGCGCGCGGCTGGTTCCGGCTGCTCGACCCGCGCCCTTACGACCAAGCCGCCGTGGACTGCACCGGGCCTTACGTGCCGATGGCCGGGGCACCGGGCGCCGTGGGGCCGCTCACGCCCTATGACCACACGCCGCCCTACGTGGTGCAGGCCGGCCGGGTGTCGCTGGTGCTGTTCGACTCCAGCAGTTCCAACACCAGCGCGCCCGACCTTAAGACCCTGTCCACGGACGGGCAAACGCTGCCGGACATCTACAAGGAGCAGCTCGCCGCCGTGCTGACGCCGCTCGCCCAGCGCTCCGTGTTCTACGTCACGCACAAATCGACCTACGACATCCGGTTGGCCAAGCTGGGTGGCAACCTCGCCGGCGGCGACGCCACGCAGCAGTCGGTGTTCGACAGCCTGACGCCCGGCGCGGTGCCGGCGCCGATCAAGCTGCTGATCTCGGGCCATGACCACCAGTTCCAGGTGGTCGATTTCCAGGGCGCCGACTACGCGCCGCAACTGGTGGTCGGCAACTCCGGCACGCTGCTCGACAACAACGACGGCAACCAGCCGCAAGCCTTTGTGCCGGACACCACGGGCGCCAACGCAGGCGCCGCCTACGCCCTGCCCGGCGTCGCGGGGACGCCCACCGTCACCATCCAGGCCACCTCCAACCAGGCCGAATACGGCTTCACGGTGCTGGACGCGACAAAGGCCGGGTATGTCGCCCATGTGTATAACCTGACCTCCAACACCCTGGCCCGCTGCGTCATCATTCTCAGCCCGCGCGCCATGCGCTGCGCGCGGTAGCGGCGCGAAGGACCGCGTTGAACGCGCTGCACCCGCCGCTTGCGGCACAAGAAACGGGGACCCAGAAAGCCGGGGCGCTCGACCCCTGGCCGGACGCGGCCGGCACGCTGCGGCTCCTTCGCCGGTTGAGCGGCGGCTACGGCGCCGTTCTGCTGCTGCTCGCCGTGCTGTGGACGACGCCGCTCGGCGCCGAGGCCCGCTCCAGCGGGCTGGCTGGCGTCGTGGCCGGCGCGGTTCTGCTGGCGCTGGCGGGGCTGGGGGGGACGCTACTGATGGCGTGGGCGCGGTCGCGCATCGGCCGGACCGTCCCGCCGCCGCCCGCGCCGGCGCGGTCCCGCTGGGCGCGCTGGCTGCCCCGTCGCCAGGGCCGGCTCGACGCGGCCGAACGCCTGGCGCGGATGGCACGCCGCCCACAGGGGATGGTTGTTCCGGTCCTCAGCGCACTGGCCGCCTACGTCGTTTGGCGCTGGTCCGGCGTGCCCGGCCCGCTGCCGCACGCCGTCTTGCTCGGTGGCGGCGCGGTCGTGCTTGGCTTCCCGCTGCTGGTCATGGAGCGGATCGTGGCCGGGGTGCCCCGCGCGCGCTTGCCGGAAGCGCCGGCGCTTGAAGCCCTGCTGTTCGTGCCGGTCGCCGCCATCCCGCTGGCGGGGCTGCTGCACGTCCTGGCGGGGGCCGGCATGGCTTGGGCACGCCCGGCAATGGCGCTGGCCGGCGCTTACCTTTGCGTCGTCGCGGCCGAGCTGGCGGTCCGCGCCCTGGCGAACTGGTTCCTGCCGCCGCCGCCCCCCGCTGCGGCGCGGGCGGCGGCGTCGAGCCTCGCGGCGCTGCTGCTGCGGCCGCGCCGCGTCGCGCCGGACGGTCTTGCGGCGCCGATCCGCGCCCATCTCGGCCTCGACTTTTCCCGAAGCTGGGCGCTCCGCTACGCGCGAACCGCGGCGCTGCCGATGGTGGCGTTCCTGGCCGTGGTCGCCTGGGGCCTCAGCGGGGTCGTGCTGCTCGACCTCGACCAGCGGGGGATCTACGAGCGGTTCGGTGCGCCGGCCGCCGTGTGGGCGCCCGGCGTGCATGGCGGCCTGCCATGGCCGTTCGGCCGGGTGCGCCGGGTGGAGCTGGGCGTCATGCACTCGGTCGCGCTCGGCGGCCTGGACGCCGCCGAAGCGCGCGCCGGCGCGGAAGACCCGGCCCCCGCTTCTGCCGACCGCCTTTGGGAGCGCGCGCATCCGGGGGAGGTGTCCTTTCTGCTCGCCAGCCTCGACGCTTCGGGCGCGCAGGGCTTCCAGGTGGTCAGCGTGGATCTCAAGGTGCTGTTCCGGACCGGCCTCGACGACGCTTCCGCCCTGCGCGCCGCCTATGCCGTCGCGGCGCCCGAGGCCCTGGTGCGCGCGGAGGCCGGGCGGCTGCTCGCCCGGGTGCTGGCCGGCAAGACGCTGGCCGCCATGCTGGGCGAGGATCGGGAGGCTCTGGCCGGGCATCTCCGGGCGCCGCTGCAGGCCGAGCTGGACCGGCTGAACAGCGGCGTCGAGCTGGTCGCCGTCGTGATCGAGGCAATCCACCCGCCCGCCGCGGCGGCCGATGCCTACCACAACGTCCAGGCCGCCGAGATCGTCGCCCGCACCGCCGTCTCGACCGAACGGGGCCGCGCCCAGGCTTCGGCCGCCGCCGCGCGCCAAGCCGCGACCGACCTCCTCGCCGGCGCACGCGGCACCGCGGCGGAAACGACGGGGCAAGCGGAAACGGCGCTGCGGGTGTTCACGGCCGACCAGGACGCCGCCGGCGCCGGCGGCCCGGCCTTTCTGCTGGAACGCTACCTGTCCAACCTGTCCACGGCGCTGGCCAAGTCGCCCTTGGTGATCGTGGACCACCGCCTGCGCGGCGCGGACGCCCCGGTGATCGACCTGCGCTCCTTCGGCGCGCCCACGGGCCGCCCCGCCGACGACGATTGAACCCGGGTGCCGCATGTTCCATGACCACAGCCACCACGATCACGACCACCACGAGCCGGAAGCGGCCGGGCCGCCCGGCCTGCGCCGCCTGCGGGTCGGGCTGCGCTTCGCGCTGGCCGGGCTGGTCGTGGCGGCGGCGGTGTTCGCGTCGGCATCCGTGACCGTAAGCGCCGGGCAAGCGACGGTGATCACCCGGTTCGGCGACCTGTCGCGCGTGCTGACCGCGCCGGGCCTTGCCTGGAAGCTGCCGACACCGATCGAGGGCGTGATCCCGGTCGATCTGCGGCTGCGCACCACCTCCACCGGATTGCAGGACGTGGGCACCAAGGACGGGCTGCGCGTCCTGGTGCAAGCCTACGCCGCTTGGCAGGTGCCGGGCGAGCCGTCGCGCATCCGCCAGTTCCTCCGCGCCGTGCGCGAGCCGGACGAGGCCGCGCGGCAGCTCCGCAGCCTGATCGGCGCCGCCCTGCAGGCAGCCGCCAGCGGCTTCGAGCTGGCGGACTTGGTGGACACCGACCCCGCGCGCCAGCGCCTTCCCGAGTTTGAAGCCAGGCTGCGCGCGGAGATCGAGCGGCACGCGCTGGACGCTTACGGCGTGCAGATCCAGCAGGTCGGCATCGACCGGCTCAGCCTGCCGGACGCGACGCTTGCCGCCACGGTGGCGCGCATGAGGGCGGAGCGCGAAACGGTCGCGGCGGCCCGCACCGCGGAGGGTTTGCGCGCCGCCGCCGAGCTGCGCGCCCAGGCGACGCGCGACGCCCGCGTTGCCGTGGCCCGCGCCCGCACGGAAGCCGCCGAGATCGAGGCCGCTTCCCGCCAAGAAGCCGCCCGCGTCCAAGCCCGCGCTTACCAGGCCGACCCCGGGCTGTATGCGCTGCTGCGCTCCATGGACACGCTGAGCAGCGTGGTCGGCCCGAACACCCGCATGGTGCTGCGCACGGACGCGGCCCCCTTTGACATGCTGGTCCGGGGTCTGCCGGGTGCTGTGCCGCCGTCCGCGCCGGACGGGCCGGCCGTGGGATCGGCCCGGTGAGCGCGCCGCCGACCACCGAACCGGACGGCCCCGTTGCCCAGTCGGTGGCCATCGGCTTCCGCGTGCTGTTTGCCGCCGTGGCGCTGCTGGCGGCCGGATGGGCGGCGTCGAACTGCCGGCAGGTGCCGCCGGACAGCCAGGCGGTGGTGCTGCGCTTCGGGCGGATCGTGGGCGTGCAGGGCGCCGGGCTGGCGCTGTCCTGGCCGCGGCCGGTGGGGCATGTGGAGCTGGTGCCGGGCGCGGACCGGCTGCTCACCCTGCGCACGGCGGCCACCGCGCGGTTGGCGGGCTTGCAGGACGTGTTCACCGACGCCAGCGACCTCGCCGTTCCCGAGGGCGCCGGCAGCTACCTGACCGGCGACAGCGGCGTGGTGCTGCTTTCGGCCACGGTTGCCTACCGGGTCGCGGACGGCGCGGCCTATTTCCTGGCGCGGGAGCATGTCGAACCGGCGCTGCAGCGGTTGTTCTCCGCCAGCGCGGTGGGCGTTTCGGCGTCGCGGGGGCTGGATGACATCCTGGCGGCCCGGCCCGACGCGGCGCGGAGCGCCGTGGTGGCAACCCGGCAGCAGGCGCTGCGGGGCGACCTTCTGGCGGCGATGAACCGGCGCTTGGCCGACCTCCAAGCGCGCGGCGCGTCGCTCGGGGTGGTGGTGGCCCGCATCGACCTGGACGCCGCCCTGCCGCCCGCGGCCAAGATCGCCTTTGATGGCGTGCTGGTCTCCGCGCAGTTGGCCGAGCAGGGCATCGCCGCCGCCCGCACGGAAGCGACCCGCACCCTGCAAGCCGCCGACCGCGAGCGCGACCGCCTGCTGACGGCGGCGGAGGCCGGCGCGGCGGAGCGGGTGAGCGAGGCGCGCAGCCGCACCGCCGGCATCGCCGCCATCCAGGCCGGCATGACGCCCGCGAGCCGGCCCGCCATCCTGGACCAGCTTTACCGCGACCGGCTGGCGCCGCTGCTGCGCAAGGTGGGCCGCTTGACCGCCGTGGACGCGGGCGGCGCCCGGGTGATCCTGCCCGCCGCCCCGGGCGGCGGCGCCCCATGAGCGCCGCCGTCCACGCCGCGCCCGCGCGGCCCGGCGCCGCGCTGCTCGCCTTTGCCGAGCGCGGGGCGCTGGCGCTGCGGATCACGCTTGCGATGGCCGCGGCCGGGCTGCTGCTGCTCGCGGTGCTGTGGCAGGCGGCCTTCCCCGGGGAGCGCGCGCTGGCCGACCTGGTGGCGGGCGCCGCCGCCCTGCTGGTCGCCGTGCCGGTGGTCGCTTCCGCCTGGCACAGCCTGCGCCATCCCAGCCTGCACGGCGTCACCGACCGGCTGATCGCGGTGGCGCTGGTGGCCGCCTGGGCCAGCGGCGACCTGATGACCGCGGCGGTGCTGCCGATCATCATGATCGCCGGCCATGTGCTGGAAGAGCGCAGCCTGCTCGGCTCGCGCGAGGCGATCCGGGCGCTGGGCCGGCTGACCGAAACGCACACGCGGCGCCTCCGTCCCGATGGCAGCGCCGAAACCGTCGCCACCGCGGTTCTGCGGCCCGGCGACCGGATCGAGCTGCTGCCCGGCGGGCGCGTGCCCGTCGATGGCATCGTGCGCGCGGGCGGGGCGAGCCTCGACATGGCCTCGCTCACCGGGGAAAGCGTGCCGGTCGATGTGGGCGTGGGCGACACGGCGTTGGCGGGGTCCATCAACACGGATGGGCGGCTGGAGCTGGAGGTCGTCCGGCTGGGCGCGGACACGACGCTCGGCAAGATCATCGCGCTGATGCGCACCGCCGAGCGGGCCAAGCCGCCGGCGGCGCGGCTGCTGGAGCGGTATGCCGGGCATTACACGGCGCTGGTGCTGCTGGTCGCGGCCGGCACCTGGTTCGGCACCGGCGACGCGGCGGCGACGCTTGCGGTGCTGGTGGCGTCCTGCCCCTGCGCCCTGGTGCTGGCGGCGCCGGCCACGGCGGTCGCGGCAATCTCGGTGGCGGCCCGCCACGGCATCCTGATCAAGGGGGCGGCGTTCCTGGAGGAGCTGGCGGAGGTGTCCTCCGTTGTGTTCGACAAGACGGGCACGCTGACCACGGGGGAGCTGGCCTTGGTGGGGTTCCGCGCGTCGCCCGGCGTGGAGGAGGACGCGGCCCTGCGCTTGGCGGCGGCGCTGGGGGCGGCGAGCAGCCATCCGGTGAGCCGCGCGGCGTTCCGGGCCGCGCCGCCCGGCAGCCGCCCGGCGCTGGACGGTGTGCGGGAGCTGGGCGGCTTCGGCGTGACCGCGACGGTGGACGGCCGGGCGGCGGCGCTTGGGCGTCCGGACTTGTTCGCCGGGCTGGGGGTGGATGCGCCCGCGCCGCCCGCGCATGACGGGCCGATTGCCGGGCTGAGCCATGGCGGCGCGTTCCAGGGATGGCTGCTGTTCGCCGACCAAACGCGGGCGGAAGCGCGGGCGGCGGTGGATGAGCTGCGCGCGCTCGGCTTGGAGCGGCAGGTCCTGCTGACCGGCGACCGGGACGCCGTGGCGCGGCGCATCGGGGCCGAGCTGGGCATCGGCGATGTCGTGGCCGGCGCGCTTCCCGAACAGAAGATGGACCGCGTGCTGGCGGAGATACGCGGGGGCTTCCGCCCGCTGGTGGTGGGCGACGGGATCAACGACAGCCTGGCGCTGAAGGCCGGCGCGGTGGGGATCGCCATGGGCGCGCAGGGCACGGATGTGGCGCTGGCGTCGGCGGACCTGGTGCTGATGAGCAGCGACCTCCGCCGCCTTGCCACCGCGATCCGCCTCAGCCGCCGGTGCCGGCGGACGATCCATGTCAACGTGGCGATTGGGCTGGGCTGGACGCTGGCGCTGGTGGGGCTGGCGGCGGCGGGGATGCTGGGAACGGGGGGCGCGGTGGTCGCGGCGCTGCTGCACAACCTCAGCACGTTTCTGGGCCTGGGCAACGCCGGGCGGCTGCTGTTGTTCAACGAGGTCGTGACCCCAGCGCCCGACCCTGCATGAGCGGGGATTGCCCGGCAAGCCGTACGGCCGCATGACGTTTCGCGCGCTGCTGGCCGTGCTCCTGTTGGAAACCGGCTGCACCCTGTACGGCCTGATGCGGCCAGCCGTTGTTGAAGAGCCAGTGCCGCCGCCGCCGTCCGCGGCTCCGCGCGCCGCGCCGCCCGAGCGGGCGCCGGTGAGGACCGAGGCGATGCTGGCCCGTCCCTTGTTCACGCCGGGCCGCGCCTTGCCCGGTCCGGGCACCCCTGCGCCCGTGCCCATGGCTGCGCCCCCGCGCTTGGCCGGCCTTCTCGTTGCGGATCAGCGGGGCCGGGCGATCTTTGCCGGCCCGGACGGGAAGTCGATCGTGCTTGGAGAAGGCGGCCGGCTAGGGTTGTTCACCGTGGTGGCGGTGCGGCCCGATGGGGTTGAACTGGCCGGGCCGCCCGGCCTTCGCACGCTCCGCCCATCGAGCGACGCCGCGCTTCGGCCGCGCTCTGCTGCCGGGCCGCCCATCCTGGCCTTGATCGACCCGGACCGCCGCGAGGCGGAAACCGAAAGCGATCAATAACGCGCGGTGAAGCCAGCAAGGCTCTTGTTCAGCATCATGGGGCTGCTGCCGGCGGGATTGGAGCCACTGCCGCTTCTTTGGTCAGGTATGTCATCGTGGCCCTCGCGGCTCGGGATGTGCAACCTCGCGGAATGGCCGGATCCGTCACCGGCTGCTCCGGACAGGTCGGACCGTTTGGCCGCGGGCGTTGGACTGGTTGCAGGGTGGAAGAGAAAGGGTTGGATGCCAGTCGTCTTTCCCACAAAGCCTTCCGATTCCTGTTCCATGCCAACGAGGAAAACCCGCGGGAGCCGATGCTAAGTTCCGGCTATGGCCAGAGGTCCAGCCGGCCTACAATGACGGCTTCAACGCCAGGGTGCTTCGGGAGCTGACCGACCTTGTCGAGCGGCACCGGAACGAGATCGCAAGGGCATGGGATGAGTTCTTTGGTGAGGGCTAAGGCCGTCCGTTTCGACGAGGACAGCATGTGGGTGGAGCTTTCGGACGGCCGCACCCTGGGTGTCCCGCTGGCCTGGTTCCCGCGCCTGCGGCACGGCTCTGCCGAGCAGCGCGAGCAGGTGTCCATCAGCAGCCGCGGGCTGCATTGGGAAGCGTTGGACGAGGATATCTCCATCGACGGCCTGTTGGCTGGACGAGGCGACCAGACCCGTCCGCGCCGGACGGCAGGAGTGGCCTGACAAGCCGGGCAGACCTTTATCCTCCATCCGATCCCACCCGGCGCAGCAGCCCATCCATCCGCCCTGCCGCCCCGTCCCAGGTGAACTCCCGCGCCGCCACCGCCCGCGCCGCCCGCCCCAGCCGCCGCCGCGCGTTTCCGTCCTGCAACAGACCCGCCGCCGTCTCCGCCAACCCTGCCGCCGTGTCCTGCACCAGCCCGGCATGGCCCGGCGGCAAAACCAGCCCGTTGGTCGCCCGCCCCGTCATCACCACCGGGCGCGCGCAGGCCCAGGCTTCCAGCACCTTGTTCTTGATCCCCGTCCCCGTCCGCATCGGCGCCAGCGCCACCCATGCCGCGTGCAGCTCCCCGGCCATGTCCGCCACCTCTCCCCGCACCTCGATGCCGTTCCGCCCGTGGAGCGCCCGCACCGCCGCCACCGGGCGCCGCCCGGCGATCACCCAGCGCGCGTCCGGCACGCGGGCGCGGATGCCGGGCCAGACGCTGGCTGCGGCCCAGGCCACGGCGTCCACGTTGGGCCCGTAGTCCAGCGTGCCCGCGAAGATGACGGTGGGCCGCGGGTCCTCCGCCCCGGCAGCATCCGGCAGCGCCACGCCGTTCGGCACCACATGCACTGCGCGTCCCCCCAGCCGCGCCGCCCAGGCTGCATCCGCCCCGCCCGCGCACACGGCCGCGGCAAACCCGCGCACCGCTCGGCGCGCAGCCATCGCGGCGATCACGGCTTCCCGCGCCGAGCGCAGCCGGTCCCGGCCCCCCGAAGCGCCCCAGCTGGCGCAAGCCTCCGTCCAGAACTCCCGCGGGTTGCAGTCGATCATGTCGAACACCGCCGGCACGGGCGGCCCGGCACGGAGCCAGGCGTCCTCCGCTCCCGGCCACACCAGCGCACGGTCCGGGCGGGCCTCCGGCAGCGCCGCCCCGAGCGCCGCCGTGAGCGGCCGGTTGTCGAAGCGCCACGGGTAGCTCAGGCCCGGCCCGTCCAGCGCCAGCGAAACGTGCCGCGCCACCCCGGGCGGCGGCGCGCGGCCAGGCGCCAGCAGCGTGACCTCCCACCGCCGCCCAAGCCGCCGCAACAGGTTCGCGACCCGCAGCGAGTAGCCGTCGCGGATCGGCCAAGGCGGCAGGGTGCAGACGGCGAAAAGGCGCGGCATGAAAACCGTTTTTATCTCGCAACGGGCGGCAAACGCCAGGGCCGCCCGTCGGACGCGGGGCGTTTCCAGGCTTATCGGACTGGATCGAAAGGTTGAGTTCTGTACGTTTCCGTTCTGCCATATCCGGCCTGGGCGGCCGATCCCCAGCCGGCCCGGTCAAGGAACAAACACATGGCGTCGGTGCTTTACTGGGTGGGCGGCACGGGCCGGATGGGCAAGGCAGCCAACTGGTCGGGGCCGGGCGTCGGGCCGGACGGCCAGCACCCGGAAGCGGGCGACCAGCTCATCATCGGCGGCGGCAACGTGTTTGCCGCCGGGCCGACCTGGAGCGGCGTCAACGTCACGCTCAACGGCGGAGGAACGCTCACGCTGCAGAACGGCATCGTCGGCGCCCTCACGGTCAACGCGCGGCAGTACTCCGCCTTTTTGTCCGCCCGCGGCCATATGGAGATCCAGGGGCGGTCCGCCGCCGCGTCCGGGATACAGCTCGGCGCCGCGGGCCAGGCGCCCATGACGCTCGACATGAACATTGCCGACAACAGCGCCTTTGTGAACATCGCGCCGCTCGCGGTGCAGAACGGCTCGTCGTTCTCCGTCACGCGCGACACGGCGCCGGACTTCCACGGCGTCAGCTTCGAGAACCATTCAACGGTTGTGGTCAACGGCGGGGCGGACGCCGTGTTCGGGACCAAGATCACCGCCGGCGGCACGATGCGCGTCGCGGCGCCGCCCCCTACCCTCGGACCGGTCAGCCCGGCCTCAACGGACGGCGGGCACATCGAGTTCAAGGGCGGCGTGGCGGCCACTCAGTCCATCGACATCACGCAGGGCACGGTGCAGGTCCATCAGCCGATGCTGTTCGGGGGCGCCGTGACCCTCAACGCCGCCCCGGCGTCGGGCGCGGGCACGCTGGCCGGCGCGTCCCTGTCGCTGGAGGGCCTGCACGCGGCCACGGCGGAGCTGACCGCCGGCAACATGTTGCTGCGGGGCACGGCCGGCAACCTCCTGGCCGACATCCATGTGGCGCCGCCTGCGGGCGGCGCGGTGTACGTCGCCAACCAGGCGGATGGCAGCGTGTCGCTCACCGGCTACGCGCTGCCGGGCGCGTCGGAGGTCCACGCTTCGACGGTGCCCGTGCCGTTGGCCTGACGCGGCCGGCGCCTGCGTCGTGCGGCGCCACACGGCGCAGAGTCTTATGGCGTCCCGCCCCGCGCCCGCGCATACTGCTTCCTAATAAAGCGTTGGGGAGCGAATGAGCGAGAACGCGGTCCTGCCGGGCACCGGCCTGGCCCCGCCGGTGGCGGCGCATCCATGGCGCTGGTCGCCGCCGCGCGACACCTGGCTGATCCGGCTGTTCGACCATCGAGGGTTCCTGGCGGCGCTGTGCCTGTTCCCGGCGGTGGCGCTGCTGCTGGTGTTCCTGACCTATCCGCTGGGCCTCGGCGTATGGCTCGCCTTTACCGACACGCGGATCGGGCGGAGCGGGGTGTTCATCGGCCTGGAGAACTTCGAGAGCCTGTGGCACGACCGCATCTTCTGGCTCAGCGTCACCAACACGCTGTTCTACACGGGCGTCGCCACGGTGGGGAAGTTCGGGCTGGGGCTGTGGCTGGCCTTGCTGCTCAACGACCGCATCCCGTTCAAGTCATTGATCCGCGCGATCGTGCTGGTGCCGTGGATCGTGCCCACGGTGCTGTCGGCCATCGCCTTCTGGTGGATCTACGACCCGCAGTTCTCGATCATCTCCTACATGCTGCGCGGCGCCGGGCTGATCGAGGGCAACGTCGATTTCCTCGGCAGCCCTTGGTCCGCGCGGCTCAGCCTGATCGCCGCCAACATCTGGCGCGGCATCCCGTTCGTGGCCATCAGCCTGCTCGCGGGCCTGCAGACCATCTCGCCGTCGCTCTACGAGGCCGCGATGCTGGACGGGGCGACGCCTTGGCAGCGGTTCCGTCACGTCACCCTGCCCATGCTGATGCCGGTGCTGTCGGTGGTGCTGACCTTTTCCGTCCTGTTCACCTTCACCGACTTCCAGTTGGTCTACGCCATCACCCGCGGCGGACCCGTGAACGCTACGCACCTGATGGCGACGCTGGCCTTTCAGCGCGGCATCCCCGGCGGGCAGTTGGGGGAAGGTGCCGCCATCGCCGTCGCCATGATCCCGTTCCTGGTGGCCGCCACGCTCATCAGCTACTTCGGCCTGGCCCGGCGCAAGTGGCAGCAGGGAGAATCCAATGACTGAGGCCAAGGAGCGCCAAGGCGCGCTGTCCTGGGACAGCGTCCCGCGCCGGGTGGTGACGGTCTATGTGCCGCTCGTGCTGTTCATCGTCGTGCTGCTGTTTCCGTTCTACTGGATGGCGGTGACGACGTTCAAGCCGAACAACGAGCTATACAACTACAAGGACTTCAACCCGTTCTGGGTCCACTCGCCCACGCTTCAGAACGTGAAGAAGCTGCTGTGGGACACGGATTACCCGCAATGGCTGATGACCACCATGGGCATCGCCGCCGCGGCGACCGTCATCAGCATCGCGGCCAGCGTGCTCGCCGCCTACGCCATCCAGCGCCTGCGCTTTCGGGGGAGCCAATGGGTGGGGCTGTCGATCTACCTGGCCTACCTGGTGCCGCCCTCCATCCTGTTCATCCCGCTGGCGGCGATGGTGTTCAAGCTCGGCCTGTTCGACAGCCCGATGGCGTTGATCCTGACCTATCCGACGTTCCTGATCCCGTTCTGCACCTGGCTGTTGATCGGCTACTTCAAGTCGATCCCGTATGAGCTGGAGGAGTGCGCGCTGATCGACGGCGCGACCCGGTTGCAGATCCTCCGCCGTATCACCCTGCCGCTGGCCGTGCCCGGCCTGATCAGCGCCGGCATCTTCGCCTTCACGCTCAGTTGGAACGAGTTCATCTACGCCCTCGCTTTTATCCAGTCGTCCGAGAAGAAGACGGTGCCGGTGGCGGTGCTGACGCAGTTGGTGCAGGGGGACGATTACCAGTGGGGGGCGCTGATGGCCGGCGCCTTGTTCGGCTCGATCCCGGTGGCGTTGCTGTACTCGTTCTTCGTGGAGTATTACGTGAGTTCGCTGACCGGGGCGGTGAAGGAGTAGGGGGCGCGGTGGCGGCCTATCTCGCCATGCAGATCACAATCACGGACGAGGCGCGGTGGGCGGCCTATCGTGACGCCGTGGTTCCGCTGATCGCGTCGTTTGGCGGCAGGCGCGTGAGCGGGGGCGCCGGGGCGGACCTGCTGGAAGGCCGGGACGACGGGCGGCGCATCGTCCTGTTCGAGTTCCCGGCGGTGGACGCCATCCATGCGTTCTGGCGCTCGCCCGAGTATCAGCCGGTGAAGGAACTGCGTCGCGGCGCGGCCATGCTGGAAGCCTGGGCCGTGCCGGGGGCGTGAGCCGGGGTGGCTGGCTCAGTCGTTGCGGTTCTTGAATAGGATGTAGGCGCAGAATGCGCGGCGGTGCTTTGTGGGGGCTGACCTGAAATCGGTCATCGTATTCTCAACGGCAGTGACGTCGTTGCCAACAGCCGATATGGTGAAGGCTTTTATTGGGTTCCGGGGTGGTGATGGATCCGTCACGCGACCAAGCCGGC
>CAXSAZ010000044.1:0-27139 GCA_964235485.1 uncultured Acetobacteraceae bacterium
ACCGGGTTCGCCGTGCTGCCCCGGGCGCAGCGCCGGGTGGATGACGAGATTTTCGAGTTGTTCCCCGTGCTGCGCTCCATGCTGCGCCGCCGCGGCGGCGACCTGTCGGGCGGGCAGCAGCAGCAGCTCGCCATCGCACGCGCCTTGGTGATGCGGCCCCGGCTGCTGGTGCTGGACGAGCCGACGGAGGGCATCCAGCCGAGCATCATCAAGGACATCGGCCGGGTGATCGCCCTGCTGCGCAGCCGGGGCGGCATGGCGATCCTGCTGGTGGAGCAGTATTACGACTTCGCGCGGGAATTGGCGGACACGCTGGCGGTGATGGACCGCGGCGACATCGTGCTGAGCGGCGCGCCGGGCACGCTGGACGAGGCGGAGGTGCGGCGGCGGCTTTCGGTGTGAGGATGGCTATCATATCGAGAGCGTTGATACGCTAAAAACTGGGATAACGAGGCCGGGGAGGCACCATGAGGGTCGTTGTGAAGAAACGGGGCAACAGCGCCTCGGTCCGCATCCCGGCCGCCGTCATGGAAGCCGCCCGGCTGCGCTTGGACCAGCCGGTGGACGTGCGGGAAGAGGCGGGGCGGATCGTTATCGAACCGATCCAAGAGCCGGCCTACGACTTTGCGACGCTGATTGCCGGCATCACCGACGAAAACCGGCACGAGCCGGTCGAGATGGGACCGCCGGTCGGCCGAGAATGGTGATGGCGGGCTATGTGCCGGAGGCGGGGGATGTTGTTTGGTTGCAGTTCGGCCCGCAAGCGGGACATGAGTAGGCCGGGCATCGGCCTGCCGTGGTGCTCACTCCGGCCAGCTACAACAGGCTGTCCGGCATGATGATCTGCTGCCCCACGACTACGCGCATCAAAGGCTACCCGTTCGAGGTGGCGATTGCTGGCAGCCCGCCAAGCCTGGTGCTGGCGGACCAGGCCGAAAGCCAGGATTGGGGCGCACGTCAAGCCAGGCGCAAGGGCCGGGTCAGCGCAGGGGAGCTGGCTGAGGTCCGCGCCAAGCTGCGGGCGCTGATTGGGTAGCGCGCTGGAAAGCAGAAATGCGGCTGCTTTCGAGATAGAAGAACTGTTGACTGTGCAACTTTGGCGATCCATCCTCCATTATGGAGGAGTTATGAAGAAAACCAAGGTAGCTACAGACAACTCGGTTGCGGCCCGGTTCACAACGCTTAAGACAAGCCGGACCCTGAGCGAGACAACCTATAGGGCTGCGCTTTCAGCCATGAAGCAGGCTATTCGTAAAGATGACCTTATTAACTTGAGCAAGGACATTGAACGAAAGAAGTAATGCTAATGGCGGAGAGTATAGCAAAGCCTTTGCTAACTTTGTTGAAGCCTCTGATGACGTTGAAGGACTGCTTGCCTACGCTTTATACAAGCGGACGATCAACGAACGTCGTTCTTTAGGACTTCCTGACGATAGCGGTAAACGAGATCCACGGAAGCAAGAGATCGAGATTTATCGAACGCAAGCTGCACGGTATCTCGAAACGTTTGGCGCCACCGTGATTGAAGCGGAGCGCGCTGACATCATCGCTCAGGGCGTACAAGAGTCGACGCTTGAACTCGGCCGCAGACTCGAAAGCCTTTCGAGAGAGATAAAATCTGCGACTGGCTTTTGGTGGCCCGGAGTTGTGGTGGGGGTTGTGGCTTGGCTCATCTCGATTGCGCTCACGATTTTGGTGGTTTTTGCAGCACCCGATTGGGTCACGGCCCTGGTCCGTCACATCGCGTCCCGCTGAGCCAGCGCGTTTGCACCAGCGCGCGCAGGGCGCCCTCCGCTTGTCGTTCAAGCGCCGCGGCGACGCCACCGTGCTGGACGGCTTGCGCCAGGAAGGCTGCCTCAAGGCGCGCTTCCCGCGCACCGAGCATGGCGCATGGGCCGGCGCGGTCATGCTCAACAGTTCCGGCGGGGTGGTCGGCGGCGACGCCTTGGACATTACGATTTCCGCCGGCCCCGGCACGCGGGCAACGGTCGCGTCGCAGGCGGCGGAGCGCTTCTACCGCGCCCTGCCCGGCACGCCGCCGGCCCGAGTTTCAACCGCGCTGAGCGTGGCACCGGGTGCTGCGCTGGAATGGCTGCCGCAGGAAAGCATCCTGTTCGACCGCTGCGCCGTGCGGCGGCGGCTGAGCGTGGACCTGGCCGGGGATGCCTGGTTCCTGGGCGTCGAGCAGGTCGTGTTCGGGCGCACGGCTATGGGCGAGGCGGTGCAGGACGCCGAGTTCCGCGACTTGATCGAATTGCGCCGAGACGGGCGCCTGTTGCTGCACGACGCGATCCGCCTGGACGGGCCGGTGCAGGCGGTGCTGGACCGCCGGGCGGCCGGCGGGGGGGCGCGGGCGGTGGCCACGCTGGTTCACGCCGCGGCCGATGCCGAGGAAAAGCTCGACGCCCTGCGCGACGCCTTGGCGGGACAGGAGGCCGGCGCCTCCGCCTGGGATGGCCTGCTGGTCGCCCGGATCGTCGCCGCGGATGGCGCGTGCCTGCGCGCTGCCGTGGTGGCAGGATTGGCGGCGCTCCGCGCCGGCCGCCCGCTGCCGCGCGTTTGGTTTTGCTGAGGACGGCCATGCTGAAAGGGCCAACGGTTGTCTCGTTCCGGCGCTTGTCGCAGGACGACATGGAGGAGGCCGCCCGGGTCCACAGGGCGGCGTTCGACGAGAGGGTGCCGTGGCTGGCCGGGCTGCATACGCCCGAGGAGGACCGCACCTATTTCCAAAACCAAGTCTTTACGCAATGCGAGGTTTGGGGCGCCATCAGCGCGGGGCTGATCGGGTTCATCGCGTTCCGCCGGGGGTGGATCGAGCAGTTCTACGTCCTGCCAGCGCGGCAAGGCCAGGGAGTCGGCGAGGCCCTGCTGACCATTGCCAAGGACTCCTTCTCCGAGTTGCAGCTTTGGACCTTCCAGCGGAACGCGCCCGCGCGCCGCTTCTACGAGAAGCGGGGCTTCACCGCGCTGGAAGAAGGCGATGGCAGCGGCAACGAGGAGGGCGAGCCGGATATCCTGTATCGCTGGACGCGGCCTGCGTGCTGAGATGCAATGCTGGACGACGACCCGTACTCTGAGCCAGCCTCGCCCGGACGCGAGAGCAAAGGAGCGCCGATGAACCTGACCCCCCGCGAGAAGGACAAGCTGCTGATCGCCATGGCCGCGGGCGTCGCCCGGCGCCGGCTGGAGCGCGGCGTCAAGCTGAACCACCCGGAGGCGGTCGCGCTGATCTCCGATTTCGTGGTGGAGGGCGCCCGCGACGGCCGCAGCGTCGCCGACCTGATGGAAGCCGGCGCCGCCGTGCTGACCCGCGACCAGGTGATGGAGGGCATCGCCGAGATGATCGCCGACATCCAGGTGGAGGCCACCTTCCCCGACGGCACCAAGCTCGTCACCGTGCACGAGCCGATTCGATGATCCCCGGCGAGATCCTCACCGAGGACGGCGACATCGAGCTGAACGCCGGCCTGCCGCGCACCCGGCTCACCGTTTCCAACACCGGCGACCGCCCGATCCAGGTCGGCAGCCACTACCACTTCGCCGAAACCAACGCGGCGCTGCAATTCGACCGCGCGCAGGCCCGCGGCCAGCGGCTCGACATCGCCGCCGGCACCGCCGTGCGGTTCGAGCCGGGGCAAAGCCGCGACGTGACGCTCATTCCCTACCGTGGCGCCCGGATCGTGCAGGGGTTCCGCGGCGACATCATGGGGCCGCTATGACCCGCATCCCGATGGGGTCAGCATGACCCGCATCCCGCGCCGCGCCTATGCCGACATGTACGGCCCCACCACGGGCGACCGCGTGCGCCTGGCCGACACCGACCTGTTCGCGGAGGTGGAACGCGACCTCACCACCTACGGCGAGGAGGTCAAGTTCGGCGGCGGCAAGGTGATCCGCGACGGCATGGGCCAATCCCAGGCGTCCCAAGCGGAGGGCGCCGTCGATACCGTCATCACCAACGCGCTGATCCTGGACCATTGGGGCATCGTCAAGGCCGACGTGGCGATCCTGGACGGCCGGGTGCACGCGGTCGGCAAAGCCGGCAACCCCGACGTGCAGCCCGGCGTTTCCATCATCATCGGACCCGGCACCGAGGTCATCGCCGGCGAAGGCAAGATCCTCACCGCCGGCGGCATAGACAGCCACATCCACTTCATCTGCCCGCAGCAGATCGAGGAAGCCCTGGCCTCCGGCATCACCACCCTGGTCGGCGGCGGCACCGGCCCCGCGACCGGCACCAGCGCCACCACCTGCACGCCGGGTCCCTGGCACCTCGCCCGGATGCTGCAAGCGGCGGAGGGCTTGCCGGTCAACCTCGCCTTCGCCGGCAAGGGCAACGCTTCCCGCCCGGCGGCGCTGGAAGAGATGATCCGCGGGGGCGCCAGCAGCCTCAAGCTGCACGAGGACTGGGGCACAACGCCCGCCAGCATCGACTGCGCGCTCTCCGTCGCCGACCGCTTCGACGTGCAGGTGATGATCCACACCGACACGCTGAACGAGAGCGGCTTCGTGGAGGACACCATTGCGGCGTTCAAGGACCGCACCATCCACGCCTTCCACACGGAAGGCGCCGGCGGCGGCCACGCGCCCGACATCATCCGCGTCGCCGGGCTGCCCAACGTGTTGCCGTCCAGCACCAACCCGACCCGGCCCTACACCGCCAACACGCTGGACGAGCATCTCGACATGCTCATGGTCTGCCACCACCTCGACCCGGCCATTCCCGAGGACGTGGCTTTCGCCGAAAGCCGCATCCGAAAGGAGACCATCGCCGCCGAGGACATTCTGCACGACCTGGGCGCGCTCAGCATGGTCTCGTCGGACAGCCAGGCGATGGGGCGCGTCGGCGAGGTGGCGATCCGCACCTGGCAAACCGCGCACAAGATGAAGCAGCAGCGCGGCTCGTTGCCCGGCGACGGGCGGGCAGACAACGCGCGGATCAAGCGGTACATCGCCAAGTACACGATCAACCCGGCCATCGCGCAGGGCTTGTCGCACGAGGTCGGCTCGGTGGAGCCGGGCAAGCTCGCGGACCTCGTGCTGTGGTCGCCGATGTTCTTCGGGGTGAAGCCCGATCTGGTGCTGAAGGCCGGAACGATCATCTGCGCGCCGATGGGTGACCCGAACGCCAGCATCCCCACGCCGCAGCCGGTGCACTACCGCCCGATGTTCGGGCAGTTCGGGGCGGCGATGGCCGCGAGTTGCATCACCTTCGTGTCGCAGGCGGCGCTGGACGACGGCATCGGCCAGCGGCTGGGCCTCCATCGGCGCTTGTCGGCGGTGCGAAACACCCGCGGCGGGATCGGCAAGCGCAGCATGATCCACAACGACGCGACGCCGCTGATCGAGGTCGATCCGGAAACCTACGAGGTGCGGGCGGACGGCGTGCTGCTGACCTGCGAGCCGGCGGTCGTGCTGCCGATGGCGCAGCGGTATTTCCTGTTTTGATGCAGATCGACATCGCGCAGGGCAGAGGCGAAACTTGGGTCGCGCTTGCGGCAGAGAATGGCCTGTTGCTATGAGCAAGCGGTTCCGTCCAGGCGCGTCGTGGGGGCGCGTATCGCAAAATCTGGCGCATGGGCAAAGAGCAATGGGGAACGTTGCACGCGCGTCGCACGACCGGCGGCTCCATAATCCCGCCAGAACCCCACGCTTGCCAGCTCCAGCATCGCGTATTGCAGCGTGACGCAGTTTTGCCGATGGAAGCCGCAATGACCGAAGCGAATGGCGGCCTCAAGAACAAGGCGCAAACCGCGCTGATCGCGGCCTTGAACTGGCTATACGATCGGGTTTCCGGGTCCCAGGAGATTGCCGACACGGCCAGGACGCTGCGATCCGACGCCGAGATTGACCGTCGGATCACATACTACTGCACGATGGCTGGAACGGCCGGCTTCGTCACCAACGTTGGCGGCGCCTTGACGCTTCCCGTCACCCTGCCTGCGAACCTGTTGGGCGTCGCCGCGCTGCAGTTGCGGTTGATCGCGGAGGTCGCGTCCGCCAGGGGCTATGACCTCCAAGGGCCGGAAGTGCGGACATTTGCCCTGGCGTGCCTCACCGGAAACGCCGCGCTCGACATCCTCAAAGAGGCCGGCGTCCGGTTGGGCGTCAGCGTGGGGCAAAAGGCCATCGGCCAGATCGCCGGCGCCACGGTCGCCCGGATCAACCAGGCCGTGGGCTTTCAACTGCTAACCAAGGCGGGAACGGGAGGCATCGTCAACCTCACCAAGTTCGTGCCGGTGGTCGGCGGCTTGGTGGGCGGCACGGTCGATGCGCTCGGCACCAAGGCGGTTGGCGAGATCGCGAAGCGCGTCTTTGAACCCTTGCCCGTCAAGGCCGGGCGCGCGCCGGAGGGCAAGGACGATCCTGGCCCGCCTCGGCTTCTGTTATCGACGGAAAGATGATGCGGTCGGCGCAGCTTCTTCGGAGTGGGACCTGGGATCCGGCACGCGGGCGCGATCAAGTCTGGATCGACTTCGACCGCCGCCACCGCCGCCGCATCGTGCTGCGCACTGCCGCCGGGCATGACCTGCTGCTCGACCTTCCACAAGCGGTCCGCCTCCGCCACGGCGACGGCCTTGTGCTCGATGAGGGCGGCATCGTCTTGGTGCAGGCCAAACCGGAACCTCTGCTGGACATCCACACCCACGACGCCGCGGCCCTGGTCCGCATCGCCTGGCACCTCGGCAACCGGCACCTGCCGGTGCAACTGCTCGGCGCGCACCTTCGCATCCGGCGCGACCACGTGATCGCCGACATGGTGCGTGCCCTCGGCGGCCACATCGCAGAGATCGAGGCGCCGTTCGACCCGGAGGGCGGCGCCTACGCGGGCGGCCATTCGCATTCCCACGACGACGAGGACGGCCACGCCCACCCGCATGACGGCTGACCTCGCCAAGCTCCTCACCTGGCTGTCCCCCGCCTTCCCGACCGGCGCCTACGCCTACTCCCATGGGCTGGAATGGGCGGTCGAGGCCGGGGATGTCCGTTCGGAGGGCGACCTGCTCGCCTGGCTCGGCGACGTGCTGCGCTTCGGGTCGGGCCGCGCCGACGCCATCCTGCTCCGCCACGCCCACGCCGCCCGCGACGGAACCGCCCTCGCCGCCGTCGCCGAGCTTGCCGCAGCAGTGCAGCCCGGCCGTGAGCGCCGGGCGGAAACGCTGGGCCAAGGCGACGCCTTCGCCATCGCAGCCGAGGTCTGGGGCGCCCCGTTGCTCCTGGCGCTGCGCGAAAGCGGCCAGCCGGTCGCCTACCCCGTCGCGGTGGGCGCGCTGGCCGCGGCCCACGGCGTCGCGGCCGACCCGGCGGCGCTGGCCTTCCTGCACGGCTTCGCCGCCAACCTGGTCAGCGCGGCGGTACGCCTGGTGCCGCTGGGCCAAACCGCCGGGCTGCGCGTCCAATCGGCGCTGGAACCAACCATCCGGGAAATGGCGGAGGCGACCCGCGGCGCCACGCTGGACGACCTGGGCGGGGCGTGCTTCCGTTCCGACATCGCCGCCATGCGCCACGAAACCCAGTACACGAGGCTGTTCCGCACATGACATCGCCCCACGGCCCCCTCCGCGTCGGCGTCGGCGGCCCCGTCGGCACCGGCAAGACCGCGCTGATGGACGCGCTGTGCCGGCGCTTCTCACCCCGCTTCGACATCGCGGCGATCACCAACGACATCTATACCAAGGAGGACGCGGAGTTCCTGACCCGCGCCGGATCCCTGGCGCCGGAGCGGATCATGGGCATCGAGACCGGCGGCTGCCCGCACACCGCGATCCGCGAGGATGCCAGCATCAACCTGGCCGGCATCGCCGCCATGCGCCGCCGCTTCCCAGGCCTGGACCTGATCCTAATCGAGAGCGGCGGCGACAACCTGGCGGCGACCTTCAGCCCCGAATTGGCCGACCTCACGATCTACGTCATCGACGTGTCCGCCGGCGACAAGATCCCGCGCAAGGGCGGCCCCGGCATCACCCGCAGCGACCTGCTGGTCATCAACAAGATCGACCTCGCCCCGCACGTGGGCGCGAGCCTGGAGGTCATGGACCGGGACAGCCGCCGGATGCGGGGCGACCGGCCCTTCGTGTTCGCCAACGTGCGCGCCGGGCAAGGCGTGGCGGAGGTCGCGGCTTTTATCGAGCAGGCGGGCGGGCTGCAGTGACTCGGCGCCACGGAGCGCGCCGCCCCAATCACGCCGGGCGTCGGCGTCAGCTCCGCGCGGCCTCGAACAGCAGCGTGCCGACCGCTTCTTCCGACGCCGGGCGTCCATACAGCCAGCCCTGGCCGATGTCGCAGCCGAGGTCGCGGAGCAGCGCCGCCGTGGCCTCGTCCTCCACGCCCTCGGCGACGGTCACGAGGCCGAGGCTGTGGCTCAGCCCGATCACGGCGGCGACGATCTTGCGGCTTTCGATGTCGCCGCCCATCGCCCGCACGAAGCCCGCGTCGATCTTCAGCTTGTCGATCGGCAGCAGTTGCAGGTGCCGCAGGCTGGAATAGCCCGTGCCGAAGTCGTCGAGCGCCAGCCGCACGCCCAGCGCCTTCAGCTTGCCGAGCAGGTCCCGGGCCAGGTCGATGTCGCCCACCAGCGCGCTTTCGGTGATCTCCAGCTCAAGGCGGTGCGCCGGCAGCCCGGTCTCGTCCAGGATGGACTGCACGGTCGCGGGGAGCCCACGGTCACGCAACTGGAGCGGCGACAGGTTGCAGGCGACGACGATGTCGGACGGCCACGCGGCGGCGGCGCGGCAGGCCCGGCGCAGCAGGCCCTCGGTCATCGGGCCGATCAGGCCGGCATCCTCGGCGATGGGGATGAACTCGCCCGGCGGAATGGTGCCGCGGGTGGGATGCGGCCAGCGCGCCAGCATCTCGAAGCCGATCAGGCGTCCGGTGGCCATATCGACCAGCGGCTGGAAATGCGGGCGCAAGGCGTCGTAGGCGATGGCCTGGCGCAGCTCGCCTTCCAACAGCGCGCGTGCCTGGATGTGGGCATCAAGGCCGGGGTCGAAGAAGTGGAAACGGCTGCGCCCGTCGGCCTTGGCCCGGTACAACGCGACATCGGCGCGGCGCAGCAGCGCGTCGGCGTCCCCGTCCTCCGCCCGCGCGAGCGCGACGCCGATGCTGACGCCAATCTGCGCGACCAGCCCGTCAGGCAGCGCGAACGGCTGGCCCAGCACGGCGATGATCCGCCGGGCGAGCTGCGCCGCCTCGCTGGCCGGGCCGGACGGGTCCGCGGCGTCGAACGCGACCACCAGCGCGAACTCGTCCCCGCCCAGGCGGGCGATGGTGCTGCCGGTGCCCTCAGCGTTGCGGAGCCGGGCCGCCACAAGCTGCAGGAGATGGTCGCCGGCGGGGTGGCCGTGCGCGTCGTTCACCCCCTTGAACCGGTCGAGGTCGCACAGCAGCAGCGCGACGGCGCCGCCGCTCCGGTCCGCCCGCGCCAAGGCCGTCCGCAACTGCTCATACAAGCCGCGCCGGTTGGGCAGGCCGGTCAGGGCGTCGGTGCGCGCCACGGCTTCCGTGGCGGCAAGGGCGGTCCGCAATCGGGCACGCCCTTTGAGCGCGAACACGGCCGCGACGAGGAATATGGCGCTCAGCCCAAGCCCCGACATTTCCATCCAGGCGCGGTCGTTGAGAGTCTTGGCACGGGCCGTGGCGAGCGTTTCGAGGTCCTGGCCGAAGGCGTCGATGCCCGAAGCATAGACGGCCTGCAGGTAGGTGAACTCCGGGCCGTCGAGCAGCGCCTGCGCGCTGTTGCGGTCGCCTTCGGCGAGCAGCCTGAAGGCGGTCCGCTCCATCATGGTCAGGTCGCCGTTCGCTTCCTCCACGGTTTTCGCCAGCGTCGAGCCGACCTCCGGCGTCGCGAGCGCGACCGCTTCCGCGATGGCCGCCGCGAGCTTCGGGCCGGCCTCGTCGAACCGGGTCACCCATCGGAGATCGCCGGTCGCCACCGCCATGCGGGCGGACATGGTGCGCCACTCGTCGTAATAGGCGAAGGTGCCGCGCAGCTCGGCCACGCGCACCGCCCGCTCGGCTGCCAACTGCATTTCGGCGCGGGTTCCCGTCCCGGAGGAGCCAAGCCACAAGAGGATGCCGAGGGCAGCCGCCAGCGCCAGCGCCGAGGTCCAGCGGCCCAGCCGCTGCCTGTGGCGGTCCGGCATCTCCGGGGAAATCTGGTGCAGGCGCAACATGCCGACACCATACGCAGCATGTCTTAAAAAGTCGTTTCGATTTATGTTAGCAACGAACGCGGCGACCGCACGCGGGCCTCGACGTGCCCGGCTCATCTGATCCGCCGCAGCTCAATCCATTGAAAAGCCATCAGGATCGGGACGCCGAGCGCCAGGTCACGGGCACGGCGCAGCAGGGACACGCCTAGCGCCATGTCGGGCGGCACGCCGAAGGCGGCGCCCAGGCCGACATAGCCGGCCTCCTGCACGCCCGCCGAGCCGGGCACGACGAAGGCGGCGGCAACCAGCGCGTCCAGCAACGCCTCCAACGCCAGGATCGGCAGCAGCCCGGCGTCCCAGCCCAGCAGGCGCAGGCTGATCCAGGTGCCGAACCCGGTGCCGAACCAGGCAAGCAGGTGCAGCGTGCCGGCCAGCAGCAGCCGGCGCGGGTGGCGATACAGCCGGGCCAGCTCCGCCTGCACGCGGTCGAGGCCGCCCTGCCCGTGGAACCACTCGCCCAGCAGCCGCCCGCCCAGCCCGCGCAAGGTCCGCCCGATGGCCATGCGGCCCCGCCACGCCATCGCCGCTCCTAGCCCCACAACGGCCAAGGCGGCGCCCATCGGCGCCAGCAGCGGCGACCCCGGCCACAGCAGCAGCAGCGCCCCCAGCCCGAACACGCTGAACACGAACTGCCCGGCCAGTTCGGCCGTCACATCGACCACGGTTCCCGCCGCCGCCGTGGGCCAGGCGACCCCGCGCACCGCGATGGCCCGCGCGCCGAACACGAAGCCGCCCACCGGCGAGAACGGCAGGCACGTCGTCGCGGCGTCCCGCACCATGCGTCCCCACACCAGCACCGCCGGCCGCACCCCGGGCAGCACGGTGGCCCAGGCCAGCCCCAGCACGAGGAACAGCACGCCCTGCCACAGCGACAACAGCGCGAAGCCCCGCCACCCCACCGAAAGCACGGTGTCCAGCACCCGGCCCGCATCGAACCACGCCAGCAGCAGCACGGACACGCCCACCCCCGCAAGCGCCAGCAACACCGCAAGACGTTTCATGCTCAGCAGCCTGCAAAGGAAGCCGGGGCACTACACCAGACCGGCCCGGCCCGCTATAGACCACGGCTTGCCACTCAGGAGTCTCCGTGCCAGCCACCCAGCCTACGCTCGTCACCGGCGCCACGGGGTTCGTGGGGTCCGCGGTCGCCCGCGCCCTGCGCGACCGCGGCCACCGCCTGCGCCTCTTGGTGCGGCCCGGCAGCGACCGGCGCAACGTTTCGGGCCTGGGCGCGGAACTGGCGGAGGGCGACCTGCGCGACCCGGCGTCGCTCGCGGCGGCGGTCGCGGGGTGCCGCTTCGTCGTGCATGTCGCCGCCGATTACCGGCTTTGGGTGCCGGACCCGGCGCCGATGCTGGCCGCCAACGTGGACGGCACCCGCGCGCTGCTGCTGGCCGCAGCCAATGCGGGGGTGGAGCGCATCGTGTACTGTAGCAGCGTCGCCGCCCTCGGCTTGGTGGGCGACGGCACGCCGGGCACGGAGGATACGCCGGTCCACCTCGACGGCATCGTGGGCGCGTATAAACGCTCCAAGTACCTGGCGGAGCAGGCGGTGCGCGACCTGGTGCGCGAGCGCGCGGCGCCGGTGGTGATCGTGAACCCGTCCACCCCGGTCGGCCCCCGCGACATCAAGCCGACGCCGACCGGCAAGATGGTGCTGGACGCCGCCGCTGGGCGGATGCCGGCTTACGTCGATACCGGGCTGAACATCGTGCATGTGGACGACGTGGCGGCCGGGCACGTGCTGGCGCTGGAGCGGGGGCGGATCGGGGAGGCCTACATCCTGGGCGGGCACGACCTCGGGATGCCGGAGTTGCTGGCGATGGTCGATGACGTGATGAACCGCCCGACGCCGCGCCGCGCCCGGCTGCCGCGCGGCCTGCTTTGGCCGGTGGCGCTCGGCATGGAGGGCGCGGCCCGGGCGTTCGGCATCGAGCCGCTGGTGACGCGGGAAATGCTGGCGATGGCGAAGAAGCGCATGTTCTTCAGCCCGGCCAAAGCGGTTGCCGAGTTGGGCTACGCGCCCCGCCCGGCGCGGCAGGCGGTGGCGGACGCGGTGACCTGGTTCCGCGGCGCCGGGTGGCTGCCGGCATGACGGCGCTTGCTGTTTTGGCGCTGCTGGCCTGGGTTTACCTGTTGGCCCTGCACGGCCGGTTCTGGCAGGCCGGCCCCATGCTCGCGCCTGTGCGCCCGGCGGCGCTTCCCGATGTCGATGTCGTCATCCCCGCCCGGGACGAGGCGGAGGGCATCGGCGACGCGCTGCGCTCCCTGTTGGCGCAGGACTACCCCGGGCGGCTGCGGGTGGTCGTGGTAGACGACGGCAGCAGCGACGGCACCGGGGCGATTGCGCGGGGCTTGATCGACCCCGGCGAGTCCGAGCCGCGCCTTCTGGTGCTCGACGGCAAGCCGCGCCCGCCGGGCTGGAGCGGCAAGCTGTGGGCGGTGTCGCAAGGCGTCGCGCGCACGACGGCCGGGCTGGTGCTGCTGACGGACGCCGACATCGTTCACGACCCGGCCCACGTTGCGACCCTGGTGGACAAGGCCGAGCGGGACGGCCTGGACCTGGTGTCGGAGATGGTCGAGCTGCGCTGCGTGAGTATGGCGGAGCGCGCGCTGGTGCCGGCCTTCGTGTTCTTTTTCCAACTGCTCTACCCTTTCGCTTCCGTGAACGACCCGACGCGCGGCGCGGCGGCGGCGGCGGGCGGCACCGTGCTGCTGCGCCGCCGGGCGCTGGACCGCATCGGGGGCATCGAGGCGGTGCGCGGCGCGCTGATCGACGATGTGGCGCTGGCCGCCGCGGTGAAGCGCGGCGGGCGCATCTGGCTCGGCCATAGCCTTCTCGCGCGCAGCGTGCGGCCCTACCCTGGCGCTGCCGACGTGTGGCGCATGGTGGCGCGGACCGCTTATGTGCAGTTGCGGTTCTCGCCGGTCATCCTGTTCGGCACGGTAGGGGGCCTGGCGCTGGTGTGGCTGGCGCCGCCGCTGTTGGCGCTGTTCGGGCACGGGGCGGCGCGGGCGACGGGGGCGCTGGCCTGGGCCGGGTCGGCGGCGTCGTTCCTGCCGACCTTGCGGCGGTTTCGGCAGTCGCCGTTTTGGGCCTTGGCGCTGCCGGGCATCGCATGTTTCTACTTGGCCGCGACGGTCGGCTCCGCCATCGACCACCACCGGGGCCGGGGCGTGGTGTGGAAGCGGCGGGCTTACGGGGGGGCGGGCGCGTGAGCGCGGCCACCCATTCCGTCGAAAGCTGGTCCGGCAAGGACCGCGGCGACGAGAACTTCCCGGTCGGCTCCGCGCTGATCCGCCCGGCGCTGCGCCCGCACGTCCACGCCTTTTACGCCTTCGCCCGCAACGCCGACGACATCGCCGACAGTTCGGCGCTGGAGCCGGCGGACAAGGTTGCCCGGCTGGACCGCATGGAGGCCGTGCTGCTCGGCCAGGCGGACGGCGGCTCGCCGAGCGGCACCGCGCTGCGTGGGAGCCTCGCGCAGACCGGCGTGACCCCGCGCCACGCCCAGGACCTGCTGGCCGCGTTCCGCCAGGACGCCACCAAGCGCCGCTACGCCAGTTGGGGGGAACTGCACGACTACTGCCGCTTGTCCGCCATGCCGGTCGGACGCCATGTGCTGGACCTGCACGGGGAGGACCCGGCGACCCACGCCCCGTCCGACCCGCTCTGCGCCGCGCTGCAAGTGCTGAACCATTTGCAGGACGGTGCGAAGGACCTGGCGGCGCTGGACCGCTGCTATCTTCCGGAGGACATGCTGGCCGCGGCCGGAAGCAGCGTTGCCGACTTGGCGGGGCCGGCGGAAACGCCGGGGCTGCGGGCGGTGTTCACGGGGCTGCTCGACCACGTGGACCAATTGAATAACGAGGCCGCGGACCTGCCGCGCTGGACGCGCGACCGCCGCCTGCGGGTGGAGGTCGCCGTGATCCTGGGGTTGTCCCGCCGGCTGGCCCGGCGCCTGCGCCGCGGCGATCCGGTGGCGGGGCGGGTCAAGCTGCGGAAATCGGACGCGGTTTTCAGCCTGCTCGCGGCGCTGCGATGGGCGGCATGACCCCGCTCGGTGTTGCGGCCTCCGACTTGCAGGAGGTCGAAGCCTTGGTGCGTCGCGCCGGCACCTCGTTCCACCGCGGCATGAGGGTGCTGGCGGCGGACCGGCGGGCGGCGATGTACGCGATCTACGCCTTTTGCCGCATGGTGGACGACGTGGCGGACGAGCCGGGGCCACCGGGGGAGAAGATCGCAGGCCTCGCGGCGTGGCGCGGCCGGATCGCCGGGCTTTACGCGGGCCGCGCGGAGGATGCCGTGACCCGCGTGCTGCTGCCGGCCGTGCAACGCTACGCGCTGCGCCAGGACGACTTCATGGCGGTGATCGACGGGATGCAGATGGATGCGGAAAGCGTCATCGTCGCGCCAGGCCTCGCCGAGCTGGACCTGTACTGCGACCGGGTTGCCGCCGCGGTCGGCCGCTTGTCGGTCCGCGCCTTCGGGGATGCCTCCCCGGCCGCCGACCAAGTGGCCTGGCATCTTGGCCGCGCTTTGCAACTGACCAACATCCTGCGCGACGTGGCGGAGGATGCAGGACGTGGACGGCTGTACTTGCCGCGGGAATGGCTGCACGGCGCCGGCGTGCCGGCGGACCCGGCGGCAGCGCTGCGCCACCCGGGGCTGCCCGCCGTCTGCGCCCGCATGGCGGCCGACGCGCGCCGGCACTTCGCGGAGGCCCACGCCGCCATGCGCCGTTGCGCGCCCCGCGCGATGCGCCCGGCGCGGCTCATGGGTGCGTCCTACACCGCATTGCTGCAGAGGCTGGAACGCCGCGGCTGGACGCGGCTGGAGCAGCCCGTGCGGGTGCCGAAGTGGCAGAAGCTGTTGATCGCCCTCCGGTACGCGGCGTGAACCCGCCTCTTGCGCATGTCCACGTCGTCGGCGCGGGCCTGGCCGGCTTGTCCGCCGCGATGGCGCTGGTGGAGCGTGGCGTGCGCGTCACGGTGCACGAGGCCGGGCCGGCCGCCGGGGGCCGTTGCCGCTCCTATTTCGACCGGGAGTTGGGCTGCCGGCTCGATAACGGCAACCATCTATTGTTGTCCGGCAACCGGGGCGCGTATGCCTTCCTGGACCGGGTGGGCGCCCGCGGCACCCTGGCCGGGCCGGGCGCGCCGGTGTTCCCCTTCATGGACCTTGCCACCGGGGAACGTTGGACCGTGCGCCCGAGTCGGGGCCGGCTGCCGTGGTGGCTGCTCAGTCCGCACCGCCGGGTGCCCGGCGCGCGGCTGCGGGAGTTCCTGCCGGTCGCAATGCTCCGCCGCCGTGGCCCGGACGCCACAGTGGCCGGCGTCCTGCGGCCCAATTCAAAGCCGGGCGAGCTGTATCGCCGCCTGCTGGAGCCGCTTGCGGTCGCGGCGCTCAACACCCCGCCCGAAACCGCCAGCGCCGCGCTGCTGGGCGCCGTGATGGAGGAGAGCTTGGCCCTGGGCGGCGGCGCCTGCATCCCGGCCTTTCCGCGCGACGGGCTGTCCGAAAGCTTCATCGACCCGGCGGTGGCCTGGCTCGCGTCCCGCGGCGCGGACGTGCTGCTGGGCCGGCGCATCGGCAGCTTCGGCTTCGCGGCCGGCCGCGCCACCGCGGTTGGCGACCGCCCGGTGGCGGACGACGAGGCGGTGGTGCTCGCCGCCCCGGCCTCCGTCGCCGCCGCGCTGGTGCCGGGCCTGGTGGTGCCGGACCGGTTCGAGGCCATCCTGAACGTGCATTTCCGCTGCCATGCCGACCCGGGGGAGGCCGGGTTCACCGGGCTGATCGGCGGCACCGCCGAGTGGGTGTTCGTGAAGCCCGGCGTCGTCAGCGTCACCATCAGCGCCGGCAACCGCCGGGTGGACGCGCCGGCAGAGGCGCTTGCGGCAGAGGTTTGGCGGGACGTGCGCGCCGTGCTGCGCCTGCCGGAGGCCATGCCCCCTTGGCGCGTGGTGAAGGAAAAGCGCGCGACCTTTGCCGCGACGCCGGAGCAGGACCGGCGGCGTCCCGCGGCCCGGACGCGCTGGCCCAACCTGGCCTTGGCCGGGGACTGGACCGCCACCGGCTTGCCCGCGACCATCGAAGGTGCCATCAGATCAGGTTGCAATGCAGCAAGCACCCTCATGGCCGCGTGACCCGAGCAGACCACCCATGCCAAGCGATACCCTGATCCGTCCCCATGCCTACCAGCTTGGGGACGACGCCCTTGAGCACGTCGTCCAGCGTGCTGCCTCCGCCCTTGCCGGGCGGCAGCGCGCCGACGGGCATTGGGTCTTCGAGTTGGAGGCCGACGCGACGATTCCCGCCGAGTACGTGCTTCTTGAGCACTACTTGGACCGAATCGACCGTCCGCTGCAAGAAAAAATCGGGGTGTATCTTCGGCGCATCCAAGGCGAGCACGGCGGCTGGCCGCTGTTCCATGACGGGCCGTTCGACCTGTCGGCCAGCGTCAAGGCGTATTACGCGCTGAAGGCCATCGGCGACCTGCCGGGCGCGCCGCACATGGCGCGCGCCCGCGTCGCCATCCTGGCCGCCGGCGGGGCGGAGCGCAGCAACGTCTTTACCCGCATCCAGCTCGCGCTGTTCGGCCAGGTGCCCTGGCGCGCCGTGCCGGTCATGCCGGTCGAGATCATGCACCTGCCGCAGTGGTTCTTCTTCCATCTGTCCAAGGTGTCCTACTGGTCCCGCACCGTGCTGGTGCCGTTGCTGGTGCTGATGGCGCTGCGCCCGCGCGCGCGCAACCCGCGGGGGATCGAGGTGCCGGAACTGTTCTGCACGCCGCCCGACCGGGTGCGCGACTGGATACGCGGCCCGTACCGCTCCGCCTGGGGACCCGTGTTCAAGGCGGTGGACAGCATCGTGCGCGCGGTCGAGCCGGCCTTTCCCCGCGCGGTCCGCGCCCGCGCGGTCGAGGATGCGGTCGCCTTCGTGACCGAGCGGCTGAACGGCGAGGACGGCCTGGGCGCCATCTACCCGGCGATGGCCAACACCGTGATGATGTTCGACGCCCTCGGCACCCGCCCCGACCACCCGGACGCCCTCACGGCCTGGCGCGCGGTGCGCAAGCTGCTGGTGGTCACGGACAGCGAGGCATACTGCCAGCCCTGCCTGTCGCCGGTCTGGGACACGAGCCTCGCCGGCCATGCCGTGGCGGAAGCGGAGGGCGCCGCGACGCCGGGGATCGACGCCGCCTGCGCCTGGCTGGCGGAGCGGCAGGTGACGGTGCTGCGCGGCGATTGGGCGCTGTCCCGGCCCGACGCGCCGCCGGGCGGGTGGGCGTTCCAATACGAGAACGCGCACTATCCCGACGTGGACGACACCGCCGTGGTCGGCATGTTGCTGCACCGCAACGGCGACCCGACCCATGCGGCGAACGTGAGCCGCGCGCGGGACTGGATCTTGGGGATGCAGAGCCGCAACGGCGGCTGGGGCGCGTTCGACGCCGACAACAACCACGATTTCCTCAACAACATCCCGTTCGCCGACCACGGCGCGCTGCTGGACCCGCCCACCGCCGACGTGACCGCGCGCTGCGTGTCGTTCCTGGCGCAGCTTGGCCACGCCGCCGACGAGCCGGCCATGGCCCGCGCCATCGCCTACCTCCGCGCCGACCAGGAGCCGGACGGGAGCTGGTTCGGCCGGTGGGGCACCAACTACATCTATGGCACTTGGTCCGTGCTGTGCGCGCTGAACGCCGCCGGGCTGCCGCATGACGACCCGGCGATCCGGCGCGCCCGCGAGTGGCTGCTGGACCGGCAGCGCGACGACGGCGGCTGGGGCGAGGACGAGGAAAGCTACGCCGCCAGCGCCCCCGGCGAGTATCGCGCCAGCACGCCATCGCAGACGGCGTGGGCCATGCTGGGCCTGATGGCGGCTGGGGAAACCGGCCCCGCGGTGGACCGCGCCGCCCAATACCTGGCCCGCACCCAGCGCGAGGACGGCGAATGGGACGAGCTGCCCTTCACCGCCGTGGGGTTTCCGCGGGTGTTCTACCTGCGCTACCACGGCTACCGGCTGTTCTTCCCGCTGCTGGCGCTGGCGCGGTTCCGCAACTTGCGGCGCGGCAACAGCCGCCGGGTCAGCTTCGGGTTCTGAGTGCTGACGCTGGGGCGTCCGGTCAGCCCCTTGGTCGGCCCCTCGGTCGGCGTCGTCACCGGGCTTGAAGCGGAGGCGCGGATCGCCCGGCGCTTCGGCGTTCCGGTCGAAGTGGGCGGCGGCCGGGCGGACGGGGCCGCGGCGGCGGCGCAGCGCCTTGTGGAGCGCGGCGTCGGTGGGCTGGTCAGCTTCGGCTTGGCGGGCGGCCTCGATCCGGCGCTGGACCCCGGCACCGTGCTGGTGCCGGCCGCCGTGCTGCTCGACGCCGAACGGTGGGACGCCGACGATGCGCTGTCGCGGCGGCTGGGCGGCGGGACGCCGGGGGCGCTGTATGGCGGCGGCGAGGTCGTCGCCACCGCCGCCGCCAAGGCCGCGCTGCTTGCCCGCACCGGCGCCGTCGCCGTGGACCTGGAAAGCGCCGCGGTGGCGCGCGCCGCCCGGCGGCACGGCCTGCCCTTCGCCGCCCTGCGTGCGGTGTGCGACGGCGCCGGGCGCGGCCTGCCGCGGGCCGCACTGGTGGCGTTGGACGGGGCCGGGCAAATCGGTGGGCTGCGCGTGGCCTGGGCGGCGGCGTCGCGGCCTTGGGAGGTCCCGGATTTGGTGCGGCTCGGCGGCGACGCGGCCCGCGCCCGTCATGCACTCGTCGCTCGCGTGCGGGCCATCGGTCGGCTATAGCCAGGCCGCATGGACGCATTGAAGCCCGCCCGCAACTACCCCATCATGTCGAACCCGCAGGCGCAGCCGCGCTACGCGGGCATCCCGACATTCTTCCGCACGCCGCACACCCAGGACCTTTCAGGGGTCGATATCGGCCTGATCGGCGTGCCGTTCGATGGCGGCGTCACCAACCGCCCCGGCGCCCGGCACGGCCCGCGCGAAGTGCGCAACCAGTCCAGCCTGCTGCGTCCCATCAACACCGCGACCGGCGCGCAGCCGTTCAACGACCTGCGCATCCGCGACCTCGGCGATTGTTGGATCGAGGAGCCGTACAGCCTGGCCGGCGCCCTGGCGGAGATCGAGGCGTTCTTCCGCCGGGTGGTGGCCGCGGGCGTTGTGCCGGTCACGGTGGGCGGCGACCACTCGATTGCCTGGCCGATCCTGCGCGCCGTCGCGGCGGACCGCCCGGTCGGCATGGTGCACATCGACGCCCACGGCGACACCGGCGACGACTACATGGGGTCGCGTATCCACCACGGCACGCCGTTCCGCCGGGCGGTGGAGGACGGGTTGCTCGACCCGAAGCGCGTCATCCAGATCGGCCTGCGCGGCACCAGCACCGTGCCGGGCAGCCTGTGGGAGTTCAGCGAAAGCAGCGGCATGAGGGTCATGCCGATGGACGAGCTGCACGACCGCGGCTGGCGCTGGGCGGTGGAGGAAGCGCGCCGGGTGGTGGGCGACGGCCCTTGCTACCTATCGTTCGACATTGACAGCCTCGACCCGGCCTGGGCGCCCGGCACCGGCACGCCGGAGGCAGGTGGCCTTTCCACCATCGAGGCGCAACGCATCCTGCGCGGCCTGATGGGCTTGGACGTGGTGGGGGCGGACTTGGTGGAGGTGTCACCGCCGTTCGACGTGGGCGGGCTGACCGCCTTTCACGGCGCGTCCGTGCTGTTTGAGATCCTGTGCGTGGCCGCCGCCGCGCGGGTGGCGCGCGGCGGTTAGGCGGCGCCGGCGCCCGGCTCAGTCCGCGGCGTCGGCCACCTGGGGTTTGCCCCGCGGCTTGTGCTTCAGCTCCGCCATCTTCTCCTGGACGTGCCGGCTGAACACGTATTCGGCCGGGCGCTGCTTCGACAGGTCGATCTCCGGCGCCATCGGGCCGGCGAGCTTCGGGCCGCGCAGCGCGGCTTTCATCGTCTTGAGCGGAGACTTCACGGCATCCATCACCGCCGTGCTCTCATAGCCCGAGTGCACCATGCAGTCGGCGCACTTCTCGTAGTTGCCGGTGCCGTACTTGTCCCAATCCGTGCTGTCCATCAACTCGGCAAACGTCTTGGCGTAGCCCTCCCCCAGCAGGTAGCAGGGGCGCTGCCAGCCGAACACGTTGCGGGTCGGCTTGCCCCAGGGCGAGCACTGGTAGTTCTCGTTGCCGGCGAGGAAGCTCATGAACAGCGGCGATTGGGTGAACTTCCAGTTCTTGCCGCGGCCATAGGTCAGGATGTCGCGGAACAACTGCTTGGTCTTCTGCCGCGACAAGAAGTGCGCCTGGTCCGGCGCGCGCTCATACGCATAGCCCGGCGAGGTCATGATCCCGTCCACGCCCATCGCCATCACGTCGTCGAAGAACTTCGCCACCCGCTCCGGCTCCGCGCCGTCGAACAGGGTGCAGTTGATGCTGACGCGGAAGCCGCGGCGCTTCGCTTCCTTGATGGCGGCCACCGCCCGGTCGTAGGTGCCGGCCTGGCTCACCGAGCGGTCGTGCACCTCGCGGTCGCCATCCAGGTGCACGTCCCAGGAGAAGTCGGGGTGCGGCGTGTACTGGTCCATCTTCTTCTCAAGCAGCAGCGCGTTGGTGCAAAGGTAGATGAACTTCTTGCGCGCCAGCAGGCCTTCCACGATCTGTGGCATTTCCTTGTGCAGCAGCGGCTCGCCCCCGGCGATGGACACCACGGGCGCGCCGCACTCGTCCGCCGCCGCCAGCGCATCCTCGACCGACAGGCGCTGGTTCAGGATGGGCGCGGGATAGTCGATCTTGCCGCAACCGGAGCAGGCGAGGTTGCAGCGGAACAGCGGTTCAAGCATCAGCACGAGCGGATAACGTTTGCGGCCCAGCATATGCTGCTTGACCACGTAAGCGCCGACACGCGCGACCTGCCTCATTGGAACGGACATTGATGAACCCCCTCGGCCTAGCTCAACTCGGCCGGAAACTTGAACTTCACGTCTTCCGCGGCGCCCGCCAGGGTGGACACGTCCACTTCCTGGAACCGCCGCAACCCATCCAGCACGCCTTGCACCAGCATCTCCGGCGCGCTGGCCCCGGCCGTCAGGCCCACGGACTCCACTCCCTCGAACCAGCCGCGCTCCAGCGCCGAAGCGTCGTCGATCAGGTAGCTGGGCTTGCCCAGCTCCTGCCCGATCTCCCGCAGCCGGTTGGAATTCGAGCTGTTCCGTGACCCCACGACGAGGATCAGGTCCACCAGCTTCGCCAAGTCGTGCACGGCCTGCTGCCGGTTTTGCGTGGCGTAGCAGATGTCGCGCACGTCCGGACCTACGATGGACGGGAACCGGCCCTGCAAGGCGGAGATGATGCCCCGCGTGTCATCCACCGAAAGCGTCGTCTGGGTGACATAGGCCAGGCGGTCCGGCGAGCCGACCTCCAGCGTTTCGACGTCGGCAACCGTCTGCACCAAATGCACTTTGCCGGGGATTTGCCCGACCGTCCCTTCCACCTCCGCATGGCCGGCATGGCCGACCAGCACGATCTCGCGCCCCCCCGCGGCGTAGCGCCGCCCTTCGGCGTGGACCTTGGCCACCAGCGGGCAGGTGGCGTCGAACACCGGCAACTGGCGCTGGGCGGCCAGCTCCTCCACCCGCTTGGCGACGCCGTGGGCGCTGAACACCGTCATGGAGCCGGGCGGGATTTCGTCCAACTCGTCCACGAACACGGCGCCGCGGGTGCGCAGGTCCTCCACCACATGCCTGTTATGCACGATCTCGTGCCGCACGTAGATCGGCGGCCCGAACTTGGCCAAGGCGCGTTCCACGATCTCGATTGCCCGCTCCACACCGGCGCAGAAGCCTCTGGGCTGGGCCAAGATCACACGCATCATCCGCAGCATTCTCCTGTGGCCGGACAGGGCCTCGCCGACCATATCGCATTCACGTGGGAAAACGGGGCGCGGCAAACCACCGATGTGTCGGTTATGGCTCAGCACTGTGGCGAGGATGCCACATTACGGCAAGATGAACGGGGTGGTCTGGCGGGATGCCGCCAGCTTGGCTAGTGTCGTCCAGTGCTGCACGGATGTAACAATGCGCGCCGACGAGGATCGCCCTGCGGGCCGGGACGCCGCGGCAGCCGGCTTGGCTGGACGGCCCCTTCCTGCCAAACGTGGCGCAACTGCCGCACCGGGCCGGCAATCGGCGCTGCCCCGGTGCGGGCGGCAAGACGATCTCTAGATTAGCGGTTTCCGCATATAAGCCAGCCGCATCCGATCCAGAAACCATTAAGCCGCGCGGCGCATCCCGCGGGTGGAGCTGAGTGACCCCCATGAACGCGAGCCTCCCGCTCCCACCCCGTCCCGCCACCCCGATGCTCGACCGCGTCCAGGTTCCGTCCGACCTGCGCAACTTCTCTGCCGAGCAACTGCGCCAACTTGCCGACGAGCTGCGGGCCGAGACGGTGGATGTGGTCAGCACCACGGGCGGGCACCTGGGCGCGTCGCTGGGCGTGGTCGAGCTGACGGTCGCGCTGCACGCCGTGTTCGACACGCCGCACGACCGCCTGCTGTGGGATGTCGGGCACCAGGCCTACCCCCACAAGATCCTGACCGGCCGGCGCGACCGCATCCGCACCCTGCGCCAGCCCGGCGGACTCTCCGGCTTCACCCGACGCAGCGAAAGCGAATACGACCCGTTCGGCGCGGCGCACAGCAGCACCAGCATCTCCGCCGGGCTGGGCATGGCCGTGGCGCACGACCTGCACGGGCAAGGCGACCGCCACGTGGTCGCGGTGATCGGGGACGGCGCGATGAGCGCCGGCATGGCGTATGAGGCCATGAACAACGCGGGCGCCCGCAAGTCGCGCCTCCTGGTGATCCTGAACGACAACGACATGTCCATCGCGCCCCCGGTCGGCGCCATGAGCGCCTACCTGTCGCGCTTGATGAGCAGCCGGTCGTTCCTGAACCTGCGGGACCTCGCGTCGCGCATGGCGACGCGCTTCCCCCGCGGCATCCAGCGCACGGCCCGCCGGGCGGAGGAGTATGCCCGCGGCATCCTGACCGGCGGCACGTTGTTCGAGGAGCTGGGCTTCTACTACGTCGGCCCCATCGACGGGCACAACCTGGACCACCTGCTGCCCGTGCTGCGCAACGTGCGGGAAGCGGAGGAAGCCGGCCCCATCCTGCTGCACGTCATCACCAAAAAGGGCCACGGCTACGCCCCGGCGGAGGCCAGCCCGGACAAGTATCACGGCGTCAGCAAGTTCAACGTGATCACCGGGGAGCAGGCCAAGGCGCCGCCGGGGCCGCCGCACTACACGCGGGTGTTCGCCGACGCGCTGATCGCGGAGGCCGCGGCGGACGACCGCATCGTGGCCGTCACCGCCGCCATGCCGACCGGCACCGGCCTCGACCGCTTCGCCAAGCGCTTCCCCGACCGCTGCTTCGACGTGGGCATCGCCGAGCAGCACGCCGTCACCTTTGCCGCCGGCATGGCGACGGAGGGGCTGCGCCCGTTCTGCGCGATCTACAGCACGTTCCTGCAGCGCGCCTACGACCAGGTGGTGCACGACGTGGCGATCCAGGGCCTGCCGGTGCGCTTCGGCATCGACCGCGCCGGGCTGGTCGGCGCGGACGGCGCGACCCATGCCGGCAGCTTCGACCTCGCCTACCTCGGCTGCCTGCCCGGCATCGTGCTGATGGCGCCGTCGGACGAGCTTGAGCTGATGCACATGGTCGCGACCTCCGCCGCGATCGACGACCGGCCCAGCGCCGTGCGCTACCCCCGGGGCGAGGGCACCGGGGTCGATCTGCCGGAGCGCGGCACGCCGCTTGCGGTCGGCCGCGGGCGCATCCTGCGCGAAGGCTCGGCCGTCGCCATCCTGAGCCTCGGCACCCGCCTGGCCGACAGCCTGCGCGCCGCCGATGAGCTTGCGGCGCGTGGCCTGTCCACCACCGTGGCCGACGCGCGCTTCGCCAAGCCGTTCGACGCCGCCACCGTGGAGCAGCTTGCCCGGCACCATTCCGTGCTGGTGATCATCGAGGAAGGCTCGATCGGCGGGTTCGGCGCCGCGGTGCTGCAGCACCTGGCGGGGCGCGGCCTGCTCGACGGCGGGGTGCGGGTGCGGTCGATGACCCTGCCCGACCGGTTCATCGACCACAACACCCCGGCCGGGCAGATCATCGAGGCCGGGCTGGGCGCCAAGGACATCGTGGCCACCGTCATGGGGGCGCTCGGCAAGGGCGAGGCCAAGCCGACCCTCCTGGTGCCGGCGCGATGAGCCTGGCCAGGCGCACGGTCCTGGGCGGGCTGCTGCTGCCCGGCTTCGCGCGCCTGGCGCTTGCCGCCGATGCGGACGCGGCGTCGCCGATTGCCGCGCTGAACCGCGGCCTGCTGACCGCCATGCACGCCGGCAAGGCCACGCCGTTTCCTCAACGCTTCAGCGCCCTGGCGCCGCTGGTGGAGGGGGCGTTCGACATTCCGGGCATCCTGCAGGCGTCCGTCGGCCCCCGCTGGTCGGCGCTGCCGCCGGCGCAGCAGTCGCAGTTGCTCGACGTGTTCCGCCGCTTCACCGTGGCGAGCTACGTCGCCAACTTCGACAACTTCAACGGGGAAAAGCTGGAAGTGCTGCCGGTCAGCCGCCCCGTGGGCGCCGATCAGGTCGTGGCCACGCAGATCGTGCCGTCAAGCGGATCGCCGACGCGGATCGACTACGTGATGCGACGCACGCCCGCCGGCTGGCGCGCGGTGGACGTGCTGCTCAACGGGTCCATCAGCCGGGTCGCGGTGCAGCGGTCGGACTTCCGCTCCCTGCTCGGCTCCGGCGACGCAGGCGCGCTGATCCAAAGCCTGCAACGCAAGACCGCCGACCTGTCCGGCGGCACGATGGCCTGACGGGACGCCCTTGCTCGATCTTCTGGCGATGGGAGCGGCCGGGCTGACGGCCGCCGGCTTGGCGCAGTCCAGCGCCGGGTGGCTCGCGGTGGAGCGGTTCGCCCGCCGTGCCGCCGCCGTCCCGGCCCGGCGCCCGCCGGTCACGATCCTCAAGCCGCTGCACGGCGACGAGCCGCTGCTGGAAGAGGCGCTGGCCAGCTTCTGCGCCCAGGACTACCCCGAGTTCCAGATCGTGTTCGGCCTACAGGACCCGGCCGACCCGGCGCTCGCGGTGCTGGCCCGGCTGCGCCGACGCTTCCCCGCGCTCGACATGGCGGTGGTGGTGGACCCCACCCCGCACGGCGTCAACCGCAAGGTCGCGAACCTCATCAACATGGCGCCGCGCATCCGGCACGACGTGCTGGTCATCGCGGACAGCGACATCCACGCGGCGCCGGGCTACCTGACCGAGCTGGTCGCGGCCCTCATGGCGCCGGGCGTCGGGCTGGCGACCACGCTGTATGCCGGGCTGCCGTTCGGCCGGACGCTGACCGCACGGCTCGGCGCGGAGCAGATCAACCATGCGTTCCTGCCGGGGGCGCTGATGGCGCGCGGGTTGGGGCGGCAGGATTGCTTGGGCGCCACCATGGCGCTGCGGCGGGACACGCTGGACAGCATCGGCGGTCTGCCGGCGCTGGCGAACCACCTGGCGGACGATGCCGTGCTGGGCCGGCTGGTCAAGGCACGCGGCTTAACGGTCGCGCTGGCCGGGACAGTGCCCGCCACCACCGTGGCGGAAGCGCGCCTGCCGGAGCTGTTCGAGCACGAGCTGCGCTGGGCGCGTACGATCCGGAGCCTTGCGGCCGTCGGCTTTGTCATGTCCAGCGTGCAATATCCGCTGTTCTGGTCTGCGCTGGCCGTGGGCTTGTCGGGTGGGGCGGGCTGGGCTTGGCTGGCGTTCGCCTCCGCTTGGCTGGTGCGGGGCGCCGCGGGGCGCGGCATCGACCGCGCGCTCGGCCTGGCGCGCAGCGCCGGCCTCTGGTGCTTGCCGTTCCGCGACCTCATGTCGATTGCCATCATGCTGGCGAGCTACCGGACCAACCAGGTCGCTTGGCGTGGACAGATCCTGCGCACGGAGGGGCCGGGCCTCGTGCCGGGCAAGCGGTATACCCGGCGTGAGTTGGACGCGGTGAGAGACAAATTGGCATGATGAAGACCCTGTTCCTGCAGCCCCCGTCGTTCGGCGGCTTCGACGGCGGCGCCGGCTCGCGCTACCAGGCGAAGCGCGAGATCAAGTCGTTCTGGTATCCGACCTGGCTGGCGCAGCCGGCGGCGCTGGTGCCCGGCTCCAAGCTGGTCGACGCGCCGCCCGCGAACCTCGGCCTGGAGCCGGTGCTGGAAGCCGCCCGGCAGCATGAGCTGTGCATCATCCACACCAGCACCCCCTCCTTCGCGTCCGACGTGCAGGTGGCGCAGGCGATGAAGGACGCGAACCCGGCGCTCAAGATCGGCTTCGTCGGCGCCAAGGTCGCGGTGCAGCCGACGGAGAGCCTGCAGGCGGGCGCGCCCATCGACTTCGTGGCGCGCAACGAGTTCGATTTCACCTGCTTGGAGGTCGCGGAGGGCCGGGACCTCGCCGCCATCGACGGCATCTCCTTTCGCGACGCGAACGGCCGCCTGGTCCACAACAAGGACCGCGCGATCCTGCAGGACATGGACCAGTTGCCGTTCGTGTCGGACGTGTACAAGCGCGACCTGCGCATCGAGGACTACTTCATCGGCTACCTCATGCATCCCTACGTCTCGATCTATACCGGGCGGGGCTGCAAGAGCCGGTGCACGTTCTGCTTGTGGCCGCAGACGGTGGGCGGCCACACCTACCGGGTACGCAGCCCCGGGCACGTGGCGGACGAGGTGCGCTCCATCCAGCGCAACTTCCCCCAAGTGCGAGAAATCTTCTTCGACGACGACACCTTCACCGACAACCTGCCCCGCGCCGAGGCCATTGCGCGGGAACTGGGCAAGCTCGGCGTCACCTGGTCGTGCAACGCCAAGGCCAACG
>CAXSAZ010000045.1:0-26952 GCA_964235485.1 uncultured Acetobacteraceae bacterium
AGGCGCAGGTGGAAACGCTGGTGGCGCGGCTCGGCACTGCGGGGCTGAACGCGGTAGGGGAGGGCATGGCCGCCGCCGTCCCGGGAAACGGGTAGGCGCGGCTGGGCCGGAGGACGGCCTGGCCGCGCTACGGGCGCTGACGCGGAGCGCCGACCTGGTGGACAGCCTGTATCTGGTCCGGAATGGTGTCCCGTTCGACGTGGCGTTCTCCTTGGATCGGGACGAGCGAACAGCGTGGATCGTGGTCCTGGGCGAGCTGAATGGGCGCGTGTGGGACTGGGGGGCGATGCAGTGGACGGACTGAGGGACGACCCGATGCCGTACGGGGTGGACACCATCCGGTTGCGCATCAGCTTCCCTGCCGCGCCGGCACCGCAGGGGTATGACGACGGGATGTGGCGGATGCGGCCGCTGCGGGGGTGGACGGGCGGGCAGGCGGATGCGGAGCCGCCTGCCGGGGCCGAACAGGGCGGGGATGGCGCTCCGGACAGTGCCGGGTGGGGCGGTGCGGGCGGGAGCGTCACCATCCCGATCAGCGACCGCATCCCAGCGGCCAGCGACGACCCGGCAATGCCGGTCAACCCGAATGCCAAGGTGGATGCGCTGTGGGCCGAGCGTGCCGCGATCACGGCGGAGATGGACGGGCTGAATGCCGGCGGCGACTATGGCCGTGCTGCGGCCGAGCTTTACCAGCGGCTGGAGAACCGGCGCGACATCATCGACGCCAACCTGCGCAGCCAGTTCAACAGCAGCCTGTCCGGGACCGGCTTGCAGGAGCCGGGCGACCTGGAAGCGTGGCTGCGCGAGCAGGCCAAGCAGGCGAGCAAGCAGCCGGATGCGTATGACCGGATGTCGGCTGAGGAGCAGCGCCTGTTCATCAGGAAGCACGCGCCGGACTACGAGATCGCCCGTGCCGACGAGACGGCGAGGCGGTATGGCGAGGCAGTTGGCGGCCCGGTTGGCAGGGTGCTTAGCGAGCTTGGGAGTGGTGTCCTGGGTGTGGTCGGCGGAGCCGCCGGCATGGTGGGTAGGCGGGGCTTCCGGGGCGGTGCGGGCGCAGCGGGTGTACGCAACCAACCCGGCATAGCCAGCCAAAGTACGCCGCTTCCGCGCATTACCGGTCCATGGCTACGCGGGACCAGCGGCAATGCTGGGTTGGTGCCGAGGCAAGTTGCGGAAAAGCTGGAAGGCCGAACCTTTGCTGACTTTGGCGAGTTCCGCTCAGCGTTCTGGCAGGCGGCCGCAGATGTGCCGGAGCTTGCAGCACAGTTCTCAAAATCTAATCTTGCGCTTATGAAGCAAGGCAAGGCACCGGTCTCTCCTACATCGCAGCACTACGTCATGCAAGACACGTATATTCTGCATCATCGAAATCCGATTGCAGGTGGTGGTACAGTTTATGATATGAGTAACATCGTGATAGTCACTCCGAAGATGCACCAGTCCATACTCGATCCCAAGTTCCATTTTGGTGGAGGCTCTCAATGACGCGCTCAGAAATGGTAAGAGCTGTTGAACGGCTGTTTGTCGCCGATGGAAGTGAAGCTGATTTATATGAACTTCGGCAACAATTGACGATGGTGGTGCCTCACGCAAACATAAGTGATCTCATCTACTACCCTGATCAGGAGCGCACCGAGGAACAGATCGTGGATGAAGCCCTTCGGCGTGAGCAGGAATACGTTTTGAACAGCCCAGCACGGTCGTAATATGGCACCATCAGGACAAATATTCGTGGGGAAACCAAGTCCAATTAGACCAGCAACTCTGAAGGAAATCCCATGACACCGGAAGATCAAAGCACGTTGCAATGGCTGAAGCATGTTGAGATTAAGGTGTATAGGGGATTGCACCTTAACGCAGGCAACACAGACACCAGCGTTGTTGATCAGTGGATCGAGAGAAAGGTAGAACCATCTACTGATCTTGAGAAACTGCTGAACCATATACACATATACGACTACTTTCCTAATGTGCAGAATGAGGAGGAATTGGAGAGGCTTGCAAGCGAGATCGCCCTTGATTGGGAAAAGACTTTATCAAAAAGGGACCCGAAATACCGGGTTGTCAAGTATGAAGGCTATGGCCCTGAAGTTACTTTCTATTTTGATCGCAATCTGTTGGATGCGGAATAAAGAGGTGGCGGCAACTCGGCGGCGGACGACTTCATCAACGCGCTTGAGCAGGCGTGGCATGGGGCGGGGGAGCTGCAGGGGAGCACGCTGTTCCAGTATGTGACGGAGACGGACGGGAGTGTCAGCACGTATCAGTTTGAGAACGCGGTGTTCAAGCTGACGAGTGCGGGGCAGTGGAAAGGGGACGCGGCGGTTCGGCAGCGGCTGGACTTCTATGCCAGCCGGCGGAAGCGCATCTGATGGCGTCGCCAAGCGAGCGGATCGTGGCGGAGGCTGGGGCGCCGCTCACGATTGTGGACGCGCAAGGGCGCAAGCTGGAGTTCCGGCGGCCTTCCGCCTTGGACCGGCTGCGCTTGTTCAAGGCGCTGGGGCCGGGCTTGTCGGACAACACGCGGTATGTGGGCTACGCCATGCTGGCGTATTGCGTGTCCGCCATTGACGACGTGCCGATCCCCGTGCCGGCGAACGAGGCGCAGGTAGAGATGCTGGTGTCGCGGCTGGGCGACGCCGGGCTGGAAGCGGTGGGGGAGGGCATGGCGGCGGCCGTCCCGGGAAACGGGTAGGCGCGGCCGGGCCGGCGGGGGCTGGCCCGGCTGCGCTGCGGGCGCTGACCACGAGCGCCGACCTGGTGGACAGCCTGTATCTGGTCCGCAACGGCATCCCGTTCGACGTGGCGTTTTCCTTGGATCAGGACGAGCGCACGGCGTGGATCGTGGCGTTGGGCACGCTGGATGGGCGCGTGTGGGATTGGGGGGCGATGCGGTGGACGGACTGAGGGACGAGCACCGGGACGACGCGGCCCCGTATGGGGTGGACACCATCCGGCTGCGCATCAGCTTCCCGGCCGCGCCGGTGTCGCGGGGCTACAACGGGCGGATGTGGCGGATGCGGCCGCTGCGGGGGTGGACGGGCGGGCAGGCGGCGGGCGCGGCGCGGCCAGAAGGCGAGGCGGCTGCGCCTTTTGGTTCGGATACGGCCGGGGCGCAACGCGATCAGGCTTTTGCTGATGGCTTGGCCCGCTACGCTCGGTTTTCTCCTGATGCGCAACACTCTCAGGACGAAGCAACCCGGGCGTCCTTTGTCCAGCAAGTCGGGTTGGGTGGCCGAAGCGACGCCGGGCTGTTCCGGGAAGGCTATCAGACTGCTGCGGACCAGGCGCTGGCTGCGCTGGCGGCGGTCAAGGCGCTGCCTATAGGCCAGCGGTTTGCGGCCAACTCGCCGAAGAACACGGCGACCGATGCTGGTGGCGCTCTTCCGCGTGATCAGGCTTGGATGCGTTCAGCCAGTCAGCATCCTGAACAGTTCGTCGGCAGGTCTGCGCCCGCGACACTGCTTCCAACCGGTATCAGTCCGCAAAGAAACTCGTCTGTCCTTCCTTTTGATAAGGATCAAGTACCACTTATTATGCGACCCCTTACCGGGCCTGGAGAGATAGCAGCAATCCTTGCATCGCAGCAAAATCAGGCATCCTCACCGACGTTTCAGAAGTTGGATGCGCAGTTTCCTGACAGCACCGTTCCAGGGTACCATATCTACAGATACGCCGAAGCTCTGGGGCCTGTGGCCTCTGGAAACCCCAGTACCTCAAACCTTGCTTCGTCATGGGAAACAAGCTTGAAAAATGCAGTCCCTGGCGGTGAGCATACCGGGATGCCAATCCAAGATCAGCAGATCTCAACCGCAAGCTTTGCGGGTCAGGGTGGACCCGTTATCACTTACGTCGATCCAGAAAATCATGCTATTTTCAACTACACGCTACAGGGTCACCTTCTTTTTGAAGGCTTTGTAGAAAGGCAGATTGTCCAGGTCGGTGATAAACTTTACATGGTGACCACGGGCATAGGTGTCAACAAGACTCAGAACAAAGCTTCTGAAAACAAGAGTTTGGCGTGGCTTAATAAAGAAATAGCACCGCTTGCCTTCGAAAATTCAACAAATGCTATACGATCGACGCTTGGAACTCTTCCCCCTTCTATCTATGTTTCACCTTAGTCTCAGGGTATCGTGGCTAATGCGCTTGCTACCTGTAGTGTGTCTGCTGACCCCTCTCATTTTGAACGGGGCAGGTGAAGTGAGAAAGATCGGGCCTGATATGGTGCTGAGCGATCAAAATGGCGGGAATCCTGAATCGGGCTTACCTGCACGGAAGTTCGATCTTGAAGTTCCAGACGATAAGCGGGAATCCTTTTACAAATTAGTGTTAAGCTTTGCTTCAAAATATTCTTTCGTGCATATGCGAGACTACCAGAACCTTCGCCTCAATGATCATTTTTTTGGCTTTGACATGTTCGTGAGATCAAGCGGCGTATGGTTCGCGGTCACAGATATCACCCGTCGCGGGAGGATGAAGATCGGCTTTTACGGCAAATTCGGCAAGGACGATGGGAGTTCCAATAAGGAAGCGGCTGAGTTGGCGGAGAAGTTTGAAACTGAGATTTCGGGGTATGAGCGATATCCTGACTGAAAGAGGCTATACGGCCGCCGTGTAACCGGAGTAGAGCAAAGGCTTGAATTTCGGTGCGGGCGGCCCGGGGTCGTGTGGACCTGAGCCACGTGACCTCGTTCGAGAGCCGGCAGATGACGCACGCGATCCGGATCGACCGGATGGACGGGCGGCACCTGGCAGCCGAGCTGCCCAAGGGGTGGGAAGGGCACTTCGAGCTGGAACGGGGCAACTCGGCGGCGGACGACTTCATCAACGCGCTGGAGCAGGCGTGGCATGTGGCAGGCGAGCTGCAGGGGAGCACGCTGTTCCAGTATGTGACGGAGACGGATGGGAGCGTCAGCACGTATGAGGTCGAAAGCGTCATTGCCTCGTTCGCCCGGCGGTTCGAGCAGGCCCATGAGGAGGCGGGGCACGGCGAAGCCTGACGGTGCAACCCCCGTGAGCACGGCCACCATCCGAGACACGTTCCGCATCCACGGACGCGGCCTGGTGCTTGTTCTCGATGAACTCGATGGGGTCGTGACGGGGCCGGGCGTGGTGCGGAGCGCGCGGGGCGCATCCCGGTTCTCAGGCCCGGAGATCGTGGATTTCACTGATCGGTCCTATGCCCTCGCCGTCATCGCGCTGGACCCGGACGCGGCGGACCATTTCGCCGAGGGCGATGCGGTCAGCTTCGGGCCTTGACCGGCCGCTGCCTGAACGGGATGAGACAGCGCACAGCCGTTTGGGCCGCGAGCGGCACCCGGCCCCTGTCCGAACGGATAGGCGCGGGTCCGCCGTCACCTCGCCGCCAGCCGCAAACGGGCAGTTCGACCGCTGGCAAAAGCTGACGGGCACCGTCCAGGCCGGCGGCACGACCCTTCGCTCGAAGGGGCCGACCGTTGGGGCGGCTATCCAGGACACGGCGATGCGCAAGGGGCGCACCCGTTTCCAGTAACCCCGCGCCGCAAGGCGCGACCCGCTTCACCAATGAGGGCGTCCCGCAAGGGGCGCCCTTTCCTTTTGGGAGAACGCCATGACCTTCGCCTACAACACCTATATCTCGGACGGCGTGAACCGCCTGCTGCCGCTTCCGTTCGGCTACATCAAGCCCGAGCATGTGGTGCTGCGCTTGAACGGCGCGGTGTCCACGGCCCGCACGCTGCCGGCGACGGGCGGCCTGCTGATGGACACGGCGCCGCCGAGCGGCACCCTGATCGAGGTGCTGCGCGACACCCCCAAGGCGGACGCGATGGCCCGTGTTTCGGACACCTCCGCGGTGACCGGAAGCGACCTGAGCCTGAACGCCCGGCAGGCGCTCTACTGCATCCAGGAGGCCGCCGACCTGGCCGAGCGGGGCCTGACCGCGAGCAGCGTGCCGGACCTGGGCTACAACGCCCTGGGCCGCGTGGTGCACGGCGCGGGCGAGCCGAAAGCGCCGTCCGACCTCGCGACCAAGGGCTACGCCGACGCGGCGGTCGCCGGCGTCCTGTCGGCGGTGTCCACGGGCAAGCCGGTGGACCCGTCCACGCTGCCGGTCGTGAGCACCCCCGGCGGCACCCCCCGGACCCTGGCGCAGCGGTTCGCCGGGGAGCTGACGGCGCATGATTTCGGCGCCCGCGGCGACGGGACCGGCGACGACACGGCGGCCATCCTGGCGGGCCTGGCGGCGCTTCCGGCGAGCGGCGGCACGTTGAAGCTGCGGCCGGGCATCTACAACGTGTCCCGCACGATCCCACTGGGCAACGGCAGCGCCGCGGCGGCGTCAACCGCTTGGGGGATGCGGCTCGTGGGGGGGGGCTGCCCCGCTCCCGGCCGAGCTGTTCGCGGGCTTCCCCAACCGCGGCGGCGTGACGTTGCGCTGGGTCGGCGCGGCAGGCGGGCGCATGATCGAGGTGCGGGGACCGCTGAACGGCTGGGGCGTCCAGAACCTTTACTTGGATGGCAACAACCTGGCGGGCGTCGGCATCTACGTGCTGAGCGCCAGCTCCGGCAGCAGCAGCAACCTGGCGCTGACCAACTTCACCGATACTGCCCTGGTGGAAACAACGCTGCCGAGCTTCACCGGCTTCGGCCTCGCCAACGCGATGCACAACAGTTGGACCAACACGAGCATCAACGTCCCGGCGGTTTACGGCGCCAAGGCCATCGTCGAGACCGGGCAGCCGGCATCGACGCCGCAGGTCACGAACGCCTGCTACAACCTGTTCAGGAACACGACGATCTACCTGCCGGCCACGCAAACGACCTTCGGGATCTATTTGCAGTGGACGGACAGCGTGCTGTTCGAGGGCACGCATATCTTCGGCGGCAGCGCCAAGGCGACCGCGGTGATGCTGGACTACGGCAAGCAGAACAACATGCCGTCGAGCTGTGGCTTCGTCGGCATTGACGCGAGCGGCAACGGCACCACGGTGGCGCAGTGGGCCAACGGCGGCACCCCGGGACCGGGCGCCCGGCCGAACTGGATCAAGGGCGTCGGCGAGATCAACCTCGGCATCCAGCCGAACCTGCCGAACCTGCTGACCGACATGCCGGTCCGGGTGCGGAACGTGGACAGCGTGGGCGCAACGTCGCAGATCGCCAACGCGCCTTTGCACACGCCCTACGTCACCGGCATGTTCCGGGCCTCGTTCTACATCCGCATGACGGCGGCGGGGACGGCGGGGACCATCACGCCGCGGATCACCGTCAACGACGGCGTGGGCGCGGTGAACCTGGACGGTTCCCCGGTCAGCGCCACGGGCGGCGCCACCTGGGCCACCGTCACGTTCCGGGCGCAGGCCGGTTCCCCCGTCAACTACTCCGCGGTGTTCGCCGGCGTCACGGGGACGCCCGCATACAACCTCGCACTCACCTTGGAGCGCCTGAGTTGATGGCTGCCCGGCTGGACGGGACCAACGTCCCGTAGCCACCCCCGGCGACGCGCATCCTGGCCGGCCCGCGCCCCGCGGGGCGCCATTCTTTCCCATGGGAGCACGCATGATCGACGCCTACGAGATCGGCATCCAGCTTGCCTTGCAAGACGGGGTGAGCGCCGGGCTGCGGGCCATCGCGGGGGAGCTGGCCGCGCTGGACCGCGCCGCGGCGGCGGCGGCGGGCCGCTTGGACACGCTGACCGCCACAGCGCAGGGGGCGGCCCGGGCGGCAGCGGCGGCGGGCGCCGCCCAGGTGCCCAAGGCCGCGGAGCCGGCGCCCCAAGCGTCGGAGCCGCTCGCGCCGGGCACGCCGGCTGCGGCCCGGCCCGCGTCCGCGCCCGCCTTGGACACCCCCATCGCGGCGCGGCCGGCCCAGGCCGAGCCATCCGCGCCGCCCACGGTGCGGACGGTTGCCATGCCGGAACGGGCTGCGCCGGAGCGCGCGGCAGCAGCGGGGCCGGGTGTTCCGGACAGGCCGGCGGCCCCGGTTGCGACGCCGATCCCAGTGGCGGCGCCCATGGCGCCCCTCGCGACGCCCGCCCCCGCGGCCCCGGCAGCGCCGGCGCAGGCGGCGGCGCCCTCCGCTCCGGCAGCGCCGGTCGTGCGGCAGGCCGTGTCCGACCGCCTGCCCGCCGCGCCCGCCATCGCGCCGCGCGCCCCGGAAGCTCCGGCCTCCATTCCCGCTGCACCCGTGGCGAGGGCCGCGCCGCAGGCCGCAGCGCCGCCCGTCATGGCGGCACCGGCGGCACCTCTGCCGCCCGTCCTGCCCCGCGTCGCCCCGGCCGCACCCGCCGCGCCCGAGATGCCGATCCGCACGGCCGAGCGCGACTTCACCCGTGCGCCGAACGCCCCCGTGCCGCGGCTCCCGGCGATGCCGGCACTTCCGCAAGCGCCCGCGGCGCCCACCGCGGCGGTGCTGAACGGGCGGGCAGCGGCGCCGGGGCGCGAGCTGCTGCCGGGCCGCCCGGCGGCGCCCCCGCACGAGGCGCAGGACAACGGACGGAACGGAGGCGATGTGATGCTGGACGGACACCTGGTCGGCCATTGGCTGGCGGAGCGCATGGGGCGGGACGCGGCGCGGCCCTCCACCGGGACCACGCAGTTCGATCCCCGGCAAGCGCCCGCTTGGAAGCCCGGGGGAACCTTGTGATGCCGCCGGTGCTGGGTCCCGTCGTGTTCAGCGGCTTCGAGGTGCCGGAACGGATCACGCTGGGCGGAAAGCAGCGCCTCGCGGTGCACACCCTGCCCGGCGGCGCGCGGATCGTCGATGCCATGGGGCCGGACGATGGGGAGCTGGCGTGGTCCGGCACGTTCTCGGGCGCGGGCGCTTCCGAGCGGGTGCGGCAACTGGACCGGCTGCGCCGGGTGGGTTTGGCTTTGCCGCTCGCCTGGGACGGATGGCGCTTCACCGTGATCATCTCGGAGTTCGAGGCGGACAGCGCCAACCCTTGGTGGGTGCCGTATCGCATCTCCTGCACGGTGCTGTCGGAGGGCGACCTGGTGGTGGCCGAGCTGCTGCCGGTCGCGGCCACGCTCGTGGAGGCGGCGGCGCTGGGCTGGGATCCTGGGGCCGGCGATCAGATCGCGGCGGCGGAGGCCGGGCTGGCCGTGGCGACGCCGTTGAACGTAGCGGGCGCGGCCGGGCTGCTGGCGCAACTGGCCGTGGGCCGGGCCTTTGCCGCAAGCTTGGAGGACAAGGAATGAAAACCGTGACGGTGGCGGGTGGCGACCTGTTCCGGCTGGCGCTCGCGCGCCTTGGGGACGCGACGCAATGGAACCGGATTGCCAAGGTGAACGGGCTGTCGGACCCGGTGCTGTCGGGCCTCATCACCTTGAAGCTGCCGCCCGTGGATCCGGCGGCGGGGGGCGGCGTTGAGCGGACTTAGGCATCCACGCGCCCAGGTGCTGGCCGAAGGCAACGCGCTGCCGGGCGTGTTGTCGGTCGATGTGTTCTCGAACAACCACCTGGCGGCGGACCGCTTCCGCGTGCGGCTGGCGGCGGGTGGCGGGGACTGGTCCGGACTGCACGCGCCGGGCTTGCGGCTCGACGTGCAGGCGGGCTGGGAGGGGGGGTGGACGAGCCTCCTGGTCGGCACGGCGGACGCGCTGGCCTTTGACCCCGTGCGCGGCGTGCTGGACATCGAGGGCCGCGACCTGTCCGCCGTGCTGGTGGAGGCGCAGGCGAGCGAAACCTTTGCCAACCGCACCGCGAGCGAGATCGTCGAGCTGATCGCGGCCCGGCACGGCCTGCTGGCCGAGGTGGAGCGCACGGGCACGGCGGTGGGGCGCTATTACCAGGCGGAGCATGACCGCTTGGCGCTCGGGCAGTTCGCCCGGGCGGTGACGGAATGGGATTTGCTGGCTTTCCTTGCGGGGCAGGAAGGGTTCGACCTGTGTATGCAGGGCGGCACCCTGCGCTTCGGCCCGCCGGCAGGCGCTCCCGTGCCGCTGCGGGTGGAGGATTGCCTGAGCCTGCAGTTGGAGCACGCGCTGGGCTTGGCCCAGGCGGTCGAGGTGACGGTGCGGAGCTGGGGCACGCGCGCCGGGGCGGCGGTGTCGCACACGGCGCGGCGCGGAGGAGGCAAGGGCGCGGTGCGGCGTCACGCCCTGGTGCGCCCCAACCTGGACGCCGTGCAGGCGCAGCGGGTGGCGGAGCGGGCGCTGGCCGACCTGCAATGCCACGAATGGACGGCGCAGGCGGCGATGCCGGGCGAACTGGGCTTGTCGGCGCGGAGCCGGGTGTCGCTGGTCGGCACCGGCACGGCGTGGGACCGGGACTACGCGGTGGCGGAGCTGAGCCGGCACCTGGACGCGCACCGGGGCTTCACCCAGCGGCTTTGTTTGAGGGGGGCGTGATGGATCGGCTGCTCAACGCGATCAAGGCGCATTCCGGCGCGCAGGACCTGGCGGCGGGCCAGCCGCGCTTCGGCACCGTGACCTCCGTGGACCCGGCGGCGGCGACCGCGCGGGTGCAGTTGCAGCCGGACGGCGTGCTGACGGGGTGGCTGCCGGTGCTCAGCCCCTGGGTGGGGGCGGGGTGGGGGCTGTCCTGCCCGCCGTCGCCGGGCGATCAGGTGCTGGTGCTGCCGCAGGAAGGGGATGCGGAGCACGGGGTGATCGCGGGGCGCGCGTGGAGCGCGCAGGCGCCGGGTCCGGCGACGCCGGTGGGGGAGATTTGGCTCGTGCACCGGAGCGGGAGTTCCGTGCGGCTGCTGAACGACGGGACGGTGGCGGTGCGGGGGGACCTGCACGTGGAGGGGGACGTGTATGACCGGCGGGGATCGCTGGACGGGCTGCGGCAGACCTACAACGGGCACCGGCACCCCGACCCGCAAGGCGGGATTACGGGGATGCCGGACATGGCGGACGGGAAGGGCGGGGGGAAGGTTGGCTGATGGCGCGGGTGGTTGCGCTTGATCGGCTTTTCGGCTGATTGTGGCGGTCGCGGATTGACCGGAAAGGCCGAACATGGAGCGGGACGTTGCGATCCGGATCGATGGGATGCTCAGCGGCGTTCTCGCTTCCATGAGCGGCATCGCGCATTACATGAAGAACAACCTCTCCGAAGAAGAATACAAATCCCTTGTTGGGAGGGTTGGGGCAATGATGGGCGAGGTCATCGAGTTCTCCTCCCTGCTGCACAAGACGTTCCCGGACATTGTGCCGAAGGAACTCGATCCAAATCTCAGTGCTTCGCCACGGGACGGGACGTAGCGGCCCGGCTTGTTGGGACGGGCATCAGAACGGCAGGTTCCTTCGCCTCAAGGCTGCGGACTGGTGGATGCCGTTCGGCATCCGGCACCCTGCCTCCACAGCCTTCTTGCGACGGGTTGAAGGAAAAGCTTGCGCAGACGCCCCAAGAATTCGATCACTCCGCCATAGAATGCCGATGCCCACGCGGCGCGGCTGGATTCTGCGACAACTGACGGCTCGACCCGCCCGGCCCGGCGAAGGCTGGCCCCGCCGCGCTGCGCGCTGACCGGCGGCTGCTGCTTGGCGGATGGCTGTTTCTGAACAGTAACGGAACTTTGTTCAACGCGGCGTTCTCCTCGGAGCCGGACGAGAGCCGGGCGTGGATCGTCGTGCTGGGCGAGCCGGACGGGCACGCGCGAGATCGGGGGTGATGCGATGGACGGAACAGGAGACGAGGCGACAAGGGACAAGGCGATGCCGTACGGGGTGGACACCATCCGGCTGCGCATCAGCTTCCCGGCCGCGCCGGCGTCGCGGGGCTACAACGGGCGGGCGTGGCGGATGCGGCCGTTGCGGGGGTGGACGGGCGGGGCGCAGTGGGACGAGGAGGAGGCTGCGGCGGCTGCGGCCGCGGCTGCGCAGGTCAGTGCGCAGTCCAGCCTGCGCGCGACGTTGGATCGGGTCATCGCCGCGGTGGAGGCTCGGGCAGCCAGGGCGCAAGGCGGCGTGCAGCTTGCACAGGCCGAGCCTCCCCCCGAGAACGAGACCGCCCGGCGGGCCGAGCCGAACAGCGAGGGTCGGAGCCTTCCCGAGTTGGGCCGGATCGGGCGCTACAGCAACCTGCGCTCTCAACTCCAAGAGATCGATCCCGACAACCCTCTGCTTCAGACCCTTGCCGACCCGAAGAGCTATGTGCCGACCGAGGCCGACATTGAAGCCATGAGGCTGGAAGTGGCTCGTGCGCGTGCCCGGCCGCCGGCATCGCAAGGGCCGGTGAATACGCCTGCCGATCCGGGCGGGCCGGTGCCGCGGCTGACCGTGGGTCCGACCGACTACAGCGTGGGATTGCCGCCTTCGACCGGGGCCAACCGCGGCCTTGTGTTCGTGTCTGAGAATCTCGGGCCGCCGCCAAGCCCAGCCAAACGGGAAGCTTACAGGTATCAGGCGCAGACGGCCGGCTCCTCGACCGACCCGGCCACGGGGCGGAGCGCGGCATCGCCGGCGCTGAGGTACGACAACCCGAACCCGAACGGTGAGCCTATCGTGAAGTGGGATGGCATTCAGGTGCTGCCTGATGGTACCATCGAACTCATTGATGCCAAGAGAGCGATCCCGATAATTCCAAAAAGGACTGGACCGTTCGTACCACCCAAATTTGAAAATCAGTTGGTAAGGCAGAGTGCCGCACTGGCACAAAATCCTGGGTTTGCGGGCGTGATCGAAGTTCCAACGGCAGAGGCTGCCGCCGACGCAAGGCGCGTCATCGCCGATCTTGGCATTGAAAACATTTCCGTTCGCGTAAGGCCGTTGCGGCCGTGATCTGGGTTGGGGCATGTGTTAGGAGAGGGGCATGTATGTTGACTTCATGCTGCGGCGCCGCGCGAACTTGGATGAACCCAGCCCGGAGCTGAATGCCAAGTTCGTCGAGCAGTTCGCGGCTGTTCCTGGCTTCTGGGGTGTCGACAAGACCGCGAGCGACGCGCCGTTCGAGTTCACGGGCGAATCCGCCTCGCTCGACCTCCGAACGGCGCTGGCGAGCGGGTTGGGAGGGCAAGTTCTATACCGGGCGCGCTTCGCAGGGTACCTGTCCAGGGACATAGCGCAGTCGGACGACTTCATTTCGTTGCGACTAAATACCGAGGAGGCGGACTACGCCCGGTTCTGCTCAGCCACGTTGCCGCGGCTGATCGAAATCTTCAAACCATACCGCGCAGCCGCGCATACCGACGAGGCCGTGATGCTGGCCGATTTCGACATCACGCGCGTGCAGTCCCAGAAAACGGGCCGCAACATCAACGGCCGCGACAGCGTTTACCGGATTTGGCCGGTGTGCTTCTTCGACGACCTGCTGTGCCGGCGGGCGTTCGGGATCGACGCGGCGGAGGTGGCGGCGCGCGCTACGCCGGAGTGCGAGCGCGCCGAGGTCCTGCACGGCGGCGCGTTCCTGCGGGTGACGTCGGAGGTCGTTGTCGGACCGGCGCTCGACGCGCTGAACGCCCGCATCATGGCCCGGCTCGGCAACGGCAGCGTGTGATCGTCCGGGCCGTCAACGCCAACCAGCGGCTCAACTCCAGCCATATGAGGGAACAACGCTTGGCGTTGCGACCTACACCCGCCCCGGAATATCCGCGGCATCATAGAACACGGCAGTGATGACCGGCGGGCCGTCTCGGCTGTAGGCAAACCAGCAGCGTCCAACTTTTACCCATGCCCTGCCTGGCTGGGCAAGGCCGGGATAAGGACGCGGCGTGCCAAGGCCGCCGTTGGGATCGGCGGCAATCTGCCTCACTGCCTCGCTGAGAGCCGCCAGCAGGTTGCGGATGGCTTCCGGCCGGCTCTTGCGCCTGAAATCGCGGGCGAGGGCGGCAACATCGCTCTTCGCCCTACGGCTTAGCGTCGTCACCGGGGGCGGAGGGCGGCCGCGTCCTCGTGCGTGTTTTCCCCAAGCGCGTCCAGGACACGGAGCAGGCGCTCCTGCTCGGCTTCGTCCGCCCCGTGCTCCATCGCAGCCAGCACGTCCTCCAAAGCGGCCCGGACAGCAGGCCAGGGTATCACGCGCCCGGCGGCCCGGTCGGCCTCGCCTTCCTCAAGCGCGTCGAGCCAAGCCTGCGGCGGCGGATTGGTGTCCATGCCCGAACATTAGGCCAACAACCACCCGATCCCAAGCCCGAAACGCGCGCACCCCCACAACCGGAGCACCCCCATGTCCGACCTGCACCACGCCTGGGCCGGCGACCTGTCCGCCGGGCCGACCGGCGACCTCGCAACCGTGTCCGGCCCCGCGCTGGGCACGGAGCGCGTGCTGCGCCGCCTGCTCACCAACCCCGGCGACTACATCTGGCAGCCGGGCTACGGCGCCGGCCTCGCGCGCTTCGTGGGCCAGCCCGCCGACCCCGCCGCCATACGCGCCCTGATCCGCGAGCAGATGCGCCGTGAACCCGCGGTCGCCCCCGTGCCCGAGCCGGTGATCGACGTGCAGTCCGACCCCGGCGGCACGCTCTCCGTCCAGGTGCGCTACGCCGACGCGGACACCGCGGACGCGCAAACCCTTTCAATCGAACTGGGAAGGTAAACCCATGCAGCTTCCGTTGCAGGACTTTTCCGCACTGGTGCGGACGCAAGCCGCTGCTGCCCGCGGCGCGGCCCGCGGCCTGGTCGATCTGTCCGTCGGCAGCGTGCTGCGCGCGCTGCTGGAAGCCAACGCCAGCATCGGCCTGTGGCTGCAATGGCTGATCACGGAGGTGCTGGCCACGACGCGCGCCGCCACCAGCACGGGCGCCGACCTCGATAGCTGGGTCGCGGACTTCGGCCTTTCACGCCTGCCGGGCGTCGCCGCCACGGGCACCGCGACCTTCAGCCGCACCACGGCGGGCTTGCCCGCGCTGGTGCCGGTGGGCGCCTTGGTGAAGACCGGCACCGGCACGGACGCGCTGACCTTCAAGGTGGTGGCCGACACGGGCAACCCGGCCTGGAACGGCGTCGGATACGGTCTGCGGCCGGCCGATCTTGCCGTCTCGGCGCCCGTCGCGGCGACAACGGCCGGGCGCGCGGGCAACGTCCGCGCGGGCGAAATGCGCCTGCTCGCTTCCGCCATCCCCGGCGTCGATGCCGTCACCAACGAGGCCCCCGCCGCCGGCGGCCTGGATGCGGAATCCGACGCCGCGCTGCGCAAACGCTTCGGCGGCTTCATCGACAGCCGCACCCGCGCCACCGCGCAGGCCGTGGGCTACGCCGTGCAAAACCTGCAGCAAGGCCTGTCCTACGCCATCGCCGAGCGCGTGGACGCCGCGGGCGCTCCGCGCCCCGGCCATTTCACGGTGGTGATCGACGACGGCACCGGCCGCGCGTCGCCCGACCTGCTGGCCCGGGCGTCCGCCGCCATCGAGACGGTGCGCCCCTTGGGCGGCACTTTCAGCGTCCGCGCGCCCCAAGTGGTGCGGGCCGACATCTCCTTGTTCGCCCAAGGCCCGGACGACGCCCAGGCGGCGGTGCGGGCGGCGCTGGGCGCCTACGTTGCGGCGCTGCCGCTCGGCGCCGGGCTGGTGATCTCCCGCCTGACCCAGATCGCGCACGACGCGGACCCACGGATCGAGCGGGTCACAACGGTCACGGTGAACGGCAAGGAGGCGGACCTCGCGCCGCCCACCTACGGCATCCTGCGCCCCGGCACGGTCACGGTGCTGCCATGACCGGCGACGCGGAGGACATGCGTGCCCGGCTGCGCTTGGCGCTTCCGGACCGCTGGTTCGCGGACCCAGCGGAACCCGTGGAAACGGCGAAGCCGCTGGTTTCCGCCGAGCCAGAAGCGGTTCCCGCAGCGCGCGGTGCGCCGGTGCTGGACGGGCTGCTGCTCGGGCTGGGCACGGCCTGGGCCGGGCTTTACGCCCTGCTCGGCGCGGTGCGGCGGCAATCGCGGCGGCTCACGGCCACGGGCGGTTTTCTCGACCTGTCGGCGCAGGACCTGTTCGGCGGGCGCCTGCCCCGGCGGCCCAATGAGGCCGACGACGCCTACCGCGCCCGCATCGGCCGGGCCTTGAACCGGGAGCGGGGCACGCGGGCGGCGTTGCTGGACGCGGCGGCAGAGGCCGGCGCCGGCGCCGTGCAGGTGTTCGAGCCGGCGCAGCCGCGGGACACCGGCGCGTATAACGGCCCCGGCCTCGCTTGGGGCGCCGCCGGCGGCTGGGGGTCGCTCGCCATGCCGCTTGAATGCCTCGTCACCGTGGAACGCGGCACGGCCACGGACGCCGCCGTGCAGGCGGCGCTGGCCGACGCCCTCCCGGCCGGCGCCGCCGCCTGGGTGCGGTTCAAGGGCTGACCATCAAACAGGAGAATGCTCCATGGACCGGCAGATCGTTTATCCCGGCTCGATTCCGCTCGACACCGACCTTTTGCAGATGCAGCGCAACGTCATGGCGGCGGTGGGCGCGCTGGCCCGCTGCGTGCTGGGCACGGGGGTGGTGGCGGACGGCCTGCCCTGCGTGCCGGCGGCGTCCGGCTACGGCGTGGTGGTGGGGCCGGGCAGCCTGTCCACGCTGTATCAGGTGGACGCCCAGCCCTTCGGCTCCTTGCCCGCGAACCCCGCGCCCACCGTGCGGATCGCCCGCAACCCCGAGGACACGCCGCTCGCGCTGCGCGGCCCGCCGGACGGCCAGCACGCGCTGTGCTGGCTGATCCAGGCCGCGATCTCCGAGTACGACGCAGCGCCGGTGGCGCTGCCCTATTACAACGCCGCCAACCCCGCCGTGCCGTGGAGCGGCCCGGGGAACAACGGCCAAGCGCAGAACACCCGGCGCTTGCTGCGCGTCGGCCTCGCGGCCAAGCCCGGCCAGCTCCAGGAGGTCGGCGGGCGCCGCGTCCCGGAGGCGGACGACGGCTGGATCGGCCTGTATTCCGTGATGACCTATTTCGGCCGGGGCACGGCGCCGGTCGATATCGCGCCCGTGCCCGGCGGCCCCTTCGTGCCGTATAAGCTCCCCTTCCTGTTTCCGGGCTTCAGCCGGCAGGAGGTGTTCAAGCAGACCACCGTGTGGCGCCCGCCGCCGGACGTGCGCTCGGCCAAGGTGCGCTTGGTCGCCGCAGGCGGCGGCGGGGGCGGCGGCGACACGGACTATGCCGGCGGCGGCGGCGGCGCGGGCGGCTACGCGGAGGCCGTGGTGTCCTTCGACCCCGGCAGCACCCTCACGGTCACGGTGGGCGTGGGCGGCACGGGCGGCGCGCCGCGCGTCAACGGCCAGCCCGGCGGCGCCACGACGTTCGCCTCGCCCGATGGCACGCTGGCGTCGGCCGTTGGCGGATCGGGCGGGCATTCCGGCAATCCCGACAGCACCGGCGGCGACGGCGGGCGCGGCACGGCGGGCACCCTGCTGCTGACCGGCGGACCCGGCAGCGACGGGCCGATCTCCGGGGGCGTGCCCGGCGGCGCGGGCGGCGCCAGCGCGTTTGGCGGCGGTGGGCGCAGCACCTATGGCGGCGGCCCGGCGGCGCTGGGCCAGGCGGCCGGTTCCGGTGGCGCCGGCGGCTACGGCCCCGCCGCCACCGGGGCCAAGGGTGCGAACGGCCTCGTCATCGTCGAATACTGATTGCGCTGGAGAACAAAATGGCAACGAACGCCAGCCACCTTTACAAGCCCTCCGCCGCTCGGATGCTGGTGCTCGACGGCTTCGTGCCGGGGCCGCGCGGCGGCGGGGGCGCCAACCCGTTGTCCGCCGTTCCGCTGCCGTCCTGGCCGGCCAAGGACCCGGCCGACGTGCTCGATTACCAGTTCGACATCGCCCCGGCGCTCAGCGGCAATGACGGCGATGCCATCGCGACGCTGGACGTGGGCATCAACCCGTCCAACCCTGGCGACCTCGCGCTCGTGTCCGCCGCGGCGGACGGGGCGCGCGCCGTGCTGTGGCTCGGCGGCGGCGCGGCCGGCACGATCTACAGCATCACCATCTTCATCGGCACCCAGGCCGGGCGCACGCTGGCGCGCTCCGTGCTGCTGCCGGTGCTGGCGCTGTCCACTGCCACCGGCCTGGTCAGCATCGGCGGCGGCACGGGCGGCACCGGCGCGCTCACCGACGAAACCGGCGGGATGCTGGTGGACGAAGCCGGCAATCCGCTGCTCCTGGGGGGCTGAGCCATGCCGACGATCAAGGAATTGCCGCTCGCCTTGGCCGCGGCGGACAACGACCTGCTGCCGGTCAGCCAGGGCGGCTTCTCCCGCCGCGTATCGCGGGCGCAGTTGCTCGCCGGGATGCAGCCCGCGCTGGCGCTGCCGTCCGGCGCGCTGCTGGGCCGCAGCAGCGCCGGGGTGGGCGGCGCGGAGCGCATCACGATCGGCGCCAACCTGCGCCTGCAGGATGGCACCTTGTCCGGCTCCGCGCCGTTCAGCGTGTCGGGCCTGCCGGGCGCGGGGTCGCTGTCCGCGCGGGACATGGTGGGCGTGGCGCAGGGCGGGCGGGACGCGGCGGTGTCCTACGGCGCGTTCATGGCCGGGCTGGCGGGCGTGCCGGGGATCGACCTGTCGGCCCAGTTGGCGCGCGTCCCGGGCGGCGTTCCCCGCAGCCTCGCCGATTGGGCGGCCGACGCCATGCCGGCGGAGGCGTTCGGCGCGGTGGGCGACGGGATGACGGACGACACGGCGGCGCTGACCCGCGCCGTTGCCAGCGGCCGTCCGGTGCGTCTCGGCCCGCGCACCTACACGACGCGCGGCCAATGGACGGTGAGCGGGCGCGCCACCCTGATCGGCGTGCCCGGCCAAACCGTGCTGCGCCGCCTTTCCGGCTTCGGCCCGGCCGCCGGCGCGTTCGTCAACATCGACGGGGAAGCCTTCACCGCGCTCGGCGTGACCTTCGACGCAGGCAACGTGTTCGGCGATAGCTGGGGCGTGCTGGCGACGCCGCGCTGCACCGAAACCCTGTTCGACGCCTGCGTGTTCCAGGGCGCCACCGGCCCCACCCTCGGCAGCGGCCTGGTGATCCAGGCACGGGACGGGCTTTCGGGGTCGCCGAGCCGCCACCGCGTGCTGAACTGCGAGGCCCGCAACAACCAGGTGCATGGCATCTGGGTGCAGGCGGCCTCGGGCGCCTTGGTCCAGGGCTGCCGCGCCCATGGCAACGGCGCGTATGGCATCTGCCTCGACTTCAACGACCCGGCGTTTCAGCAGACGGTGCGCCACGGCCGGGTGCTGGGGTGCGAGGCGTGGAACAACTCCCGCGGCATCTCGGTCGGCAACTACAACGAAACCAACGCCGAGCCGCCGCGCTGGGGCAACGCCAACCCGGACGCGGTGGGCGTGGTGGTGGCCGGCAACGCTTGCCACAACAACAGCGCCTACGGCATCGCCGCCGCCGGGCAAGGGCTGAGCGTTTCGGACAACGCGCTGTCGGCCAACGGCGACGGGCTGCTGCTCAACGCCGCCCAGTCCCGTGTGGTCGGCAACGTGATCCAGGGTCCCAGCTACTTCGGCATCGACGCCGGCGGCTGCATCGACTGCGACGTGTCGGGCAACCTGGTGAGCGGCTGCTCGGTCGGCATCAACCCCGGCGGCAGCCGCGGGATGCGGGTGGCGGACAACCAACTGCTCGGCAACGTCTGGGGCATCACCGCCTACAACGTGGAAACCGACGGCCGCGGCCAGAACTTCGGCATCGCCTGCCAAGGGCTGACCATCGAGGGCAACCGCATCGCGTTGCGCGACGCTTCGGGCGGCGGCGTTTATCTGCTGGACGCGCCGCAGGGGATTGCGGTGCTGCGCAACGCCTTTTTCGGCGCGGCCAGCAGCAGCCCGTCGCAGGCGCTGTGGGCGCACACCGACGCTTTGGCCGTGCGGGACAACACCTGGAACAACCAGGCGCGGCTGATCTGCAACCCGGTCGAAGTGTCTGGTGGAAGCGGGGGGCCGGCCAACGGCAACATCCAGCAGGTGCAGGTGCCGGACGCGCTGGACGGCGCCATGCTGACCTTCGCGCCGCGTGGGGTGCAAAGCATCGTGGGCACGCACCAGGCGGCAATGGCCGGGCAGGTGGCCTTTGTGCGGATGCAGAACGGCGGCCGGGGCTACAGTTGGGCCAACGTGTCGGTCGCCGGGGCCGGGTCGGGCGCGCAGGCGGTGGCGCATGTCCGGGACGGCGCGGTGCTGGGCATTGCCCTGCTGAACGGCGGCAGCGGCTACGGGGCGGGCGCCACGGTCACGATCACCGGCGACGGCCAGGGCGCCACGGCCACGGCCACGGTCGGCCTGCCGGTGCCGGAAGGGCGGCAGCTCCGCCTCCATTGCAACTGCGCCGTGCGGTTCAAGCGCGTCGGCAGCGTGCCGTTCCAGGACAACTGGACCGGCGCCGACATCCTGGTGCCGGCCGCCACCGCGGTGGACTGGGCGGGCGCCTGGGGCGGGTGGCAGGCGCTCGCCTTTGCGCCGGGCGACTACCTGGCGACACCCGGCGACGGCAGCCTCGTGCTGCGCAGCGCGGCGGGCGACCTGACGCTGCGCCCGTCCGGGCCGGGCCGGCTCCGCGTCGGCTCGGACGCCGAGCCGGGAGGCTTCGTCAGCACGCTCGGACGCGGCAGCCCGGAGGGCGTGGTGGCCGCGCCCCCCGGCTCCGACTACCGCAACCTCGACGGCGGCGCGGGCGCCACGCTGTGGCTGAAGCGCAGCGGCTCCGGCGCCACGGGCTGGGCGGCGGTCGCCTGACCGCTTCCACTCGACCCATTCGACAGACACGGGGGCATCCATGCCGACCATCAAGCAACTTCCCCAAGCCGCCCAGGTGGCGGCAACCGACCAAGTGCCGCTGAGCCAAGGCGGCGTCACCCGCGGCGCGCAGATCGGCACCCTGCTGGCCAGCACCCAGCCGCGCATCACTCTGGCGCCCGCGGCGCTGCTGGGCCGGGTCTCCCCCGTGGTGGGCGGGCCGGAGGCGGTGGGGGTGGGTCCCGGCCTTGCCATGTCCGGCGGCGCGCTGGCCGCCACGGCCGCGGACCACCTGACGCTGCCCGCCGCCGCCGCCCTGTCGCCCGGCGACGAGGTGCTGGTCAACAGCGGCGCGGCCCCCCGGCGTATGCCGGCCACCGCCCTGCGCGGCTTGTTCACCGCCGGCCCCGGCGTGCAGATCAACGCTTCTGGCGTGATCACCGCCCCCAACAGCGGCACCCAAGGGCCGAAAGGCGACCCCGGCCCGCCTGGGCCTGCCGTCACCGACGCCTCCGCCCTGCCAGTCACGGCGGCCGGCGCGCCCGTGGCCCGCAACCTCGCGTCCCGTGCGGCGGATCAGGTCAACGCCCGCGACTTCGGCGCGGCGCTGGACGACGCGGCGGACGACACCGCCGCCTTGTCCACGGCCCTGGGCGCCGCACGCGGGGCCGCGCGCCCGGTGACGCTGCCTTCCGGCACCGCCCGGGTGCAGACGCCGATTGCGGGCATGACCGGCCGCCTTACCGGCGAGGGCCAGGTCCGCACCGCGGACGGCTACAAGCGCGCGCCCAGGTTCAGCCGCCGCACCACGCCGCCCACCAGCTACGGCAACCAGGGGGACATCAACCAGGCGTTCAACGGCGACCTCAGCACCGTGCACCTGGCCATCGAGCACCGCATCGAGGGCGAGGACACGCTGACCAAGCCCGCCACCGAGTACGTGATGCGCCACGAGAACAGCGCCATCAGCCTGTCCATGCTGAACCAAAGCGGCTGGAACCAGGCGAGCAACGACCAGGTGGGCGGGCGCACCGGGGTTGCGGCCATCAACAGCAACGTCGGCAACATCGGCCAGGGCGACGCCTACTTCATCCACGCCGGCGGCTTCGTCGCCGGCACCAAGCCCGGCTCCACGCACTTCCTCGCCAACCCCGCGCTCGTGACCTTTTCCGGCGGCCTGTTCTCTTTTTCGGACGGCACCTACCAGGAGGTGGACGAGTTCAGCCACGACGACGGCGGCTTCGGCGCCAAGGGCTACGACATCGCGGTCAGCAGCACCGTGCGCAACTTCAACCGCACCAACGACGCCGGCGCCAAGGGCGTGTGGTGGCTCGCCTTCCGTCTGCAGTCGGGCGGCACCAAGGCGGTCGATGTGGCGCTGCAGGTGACGGGGCGGTGGAACAACCTGCTCGACACCACGGCAATGATCCCCGGCCCCAACAGGGCCGTGTGGACCCAGGGCGCCGGGCAGCGCACCTACCTGAACGCGAGCGCCTTTCCCGACGGCTTCTCCAATCCGGCCAAGATCTCGGTCGGCACCACCTACACCCATTACAACCCGGCGACCGCCGCCTTCGAGGTCGTGGTCGGCGGCGTCACGGCGCTTTCGGTCAGCGCCGGCGCGGTCCGCGGCCTTGCGCCGCTCGCGGGCAGCAACGACACGACGCTTGCGACCACCGCGTTCGTCAAAACGGCGGTGACGGGCATCACGAGCCAGCCCGGTCCTACCGGCCCCGCCGGGCCAGCCGGCCCCGTTGGTCCCACGGGGCCAGTCGGCGCGGTCGGTCCCGCCGGTGCCACCGGCGCCACTGGCCTGCAGGGTTCGCCCGGCCCCGTGGGCGCCGTGGGTCCTGCCGGGGCGGTCGGCCCAGTTGGAGCGGCCGGTTCGGCTGGTCCGGTTGGCCCCGCCGGCGCGACGGGCGCCACCGGCCTGCAGGGTCCGCCTGGTCCTGTGGGCGCCACGGGTTCCGCGGGCGCAGCCGGCCCGGCCGGTCCCGTGGGCGCCACCGGCGCGACCGGGTTGCAAGGCCCGCCCGGTCCCATCGGGTTGACGGGGCCGGCCGGCGATGACGGCGCCACGGGTCCCGTCGGCCCCGCCGGTCCGCAAGGCCCGCCCGGCCCCGTGGGCGCCACCGGTTCTACCGGGGCCAAGGGCGCGCAGGGCGACACCGGCGCGACCGGGCTGCAAGGCCCGCCCGGTCCCATCGGGTTGACGGGTCCGGCCGGCGATGACGGCGCCACGGGTCCCGTCGGCCCCGCCGGGCCGCAGGGTCCGCCCGGCCCCGTGGGCGCCACCGGTCCCACCGGGGCCACAGGTGCGCAAGGCCCGGCCGGTTCCACACAGCCCGCGACTGCCACGACGATCGGCGCGGTCAAGCCCGGCGCCGGGCTGGCGGTGGCCGGCGACGGCACGCTCTCGGCGGCAGGCGGGTCGGCCTACCTGAACAACGCGCTGCAATCGGGCCAGGCGGGCGCGTTGCCGCGGCTCGACATCTACACCACGCCCGGCAGCTACACCTGGACCAAACAGGCAGGCGCGGCGCTGGTGGACATCCTGCTGATCGGCGCGGGCGGCGGCGGCGGCGCGGGCGGGGTGTTCGCGTCGGGCACGGCGTGCTCCGGCGGGGCCGGCGGCGGCGGCGGCGCGCGCAACGCCCTCACGGTGCCGGCGTCGCTCGTGGCCGCCAGCGTCACCGGCAACATCGCGGCCCCCGGCGCGGGCGGGATCGGCGGCACAACCGGCGTGGGGGCGTCAGGCGGCAACGCCACGGGCGGCGCCACCACCTTCGGGCCGTTGTCGGCCTTTGGCGGCCAGGGCGGCGGCGGCGGCCAAACCGGCACGGCCGCGGGCGGCACCGGCGGCGGGCTGAACGCGGTGGGCGGCGGCGTCGGCATGGGCGGCTCAAGCAACGCCGCCCCCACCGCGGCGGGCGGCGGCCCCGGCGGGTCCAGTGCCTCCGCCGGCAGCGGCGGCACCGCCGGCAAGAACGGCGACCTCGGCGGCCCGGCCAGCGGGGCGGCGGGCGCGGGCACCTCCGGCGCGGGCGCGGCCTTTGCCGGCAGCACCGGCGGCGTCGTGCCGGGCACAAGCGCCGTGGCCTCGGCGGCTGTCGGCGCGGGCGGCCTCGCCGCGAACGCGGCGCCTTTCGGCTTCGGCGTGGGCGGCTCCGGCGGCTCCGGGGCGTCCAGCGTCACCGGGCCGGGCGGCAACGCCGGCGCAGGCTCCGGCTACGGCGCGGGCGGCAGCGGCGGCGGGTCCTGCCTGCCGGGCGGGACGGCGGGCAGCGGGGCGGCGGGAATGCCGGCCCTCGTGATGATCGTGCAGCGGTAAGGAGGATGGACATGCCGGATGATGACTTCACGGCCAGGATCGGGCGGCGGGCCACGGACTTCAAGTCGCCGGACGCCCCGCGTCCCGGACCCGCAGACAGCTCGCTCCGCGTCGCCGCCAGCCCGCAGGTGAGCTACGCGCTGATCCTGGCGCTGGTCGGCGCTTACGGCAGCGGCGCGTGGTTCCTGGCGACGCAAAGCGCCACCAACATGGCGATGGCCGACCGCCTGGCCCGGTTCGAGGCCGCCGCCAGCGCGCGGTTCGACATGATCGACAAGCGCGCCGAAACCCGCGACGCGGCGCTTGCGGCCCGGTTCGAGGGCGACGACCGCCGCAGCGACACCCGCAACGACGTGGTGGCCCGGGTGGATATCCGCTTGGCGCGGCTGGAAGCGCAGGTCGCCTATCTCGCCACCGCCGGGGGGACCAAGCGGTGAGCGGGGCAAGAACTGGGCGCGGCTGGCTTCTCGCCGGGGCGCTGCTGGCCGGGGCGCTGCCGGGTTGTGGCGCGTCGCCGGACACGCTTGCGGTTCCGGAAGGGCCGGTGGTCGTGCTGACGCCGCCGCCCGCGCCGCCCCCGCCGCCGCCCGGCGCGGCCTCCGCCGCCACCGTGGCGCGCGAGGCCGCGGTTCTGCGCGGCTTGGCGACGCGCTACGTCGTGCGCCGCGACGCCAACCCCGCGGTGATCGACCGGCTAAGCGCGCTCACCCTGCAAGCCCGGCGCGCGGTGGAGCGGATGCAGGTGACGCGCACCCGCGCCGGCTTCCGCCCCGCCGACGTGGCCGCCGCCCGGGCCGCCGCCGACACGCTCGCGGCCTTTCTGCAAACGGAAGCGAAGCCCGTGCCCGCCGCCGCCGCCGCCGCCGACCCGGCGCCCGCCCCGCCGCCCGGCGAGGCCCAGCCATGACCGCGTTCGACCAGGCGTTCCGCGTCGTGGTGGGGGAGGAGGGCGGCTACACCGCGAACCCCGCCGACCCCGGCAACTGGACCGGCGGCGCGTGCGGGCGCGGCCAATGCCTCGGCACGCGCTACGGCGTGTCGGCGGCGGCCTATCCGGGCCTTGCCATCGCCACGCTGACGCTTGACGCCGCGCGGGCGATCTACCGGCGGGATTACTGGGACCTTGTGGCGGGCGATAGCCTGCCGCCGCCGCTGGCGCTGCTGGTGTTCGACGCCGCGGTGAACAACGGGGTGTCCCGCGCGGTACGCTGGCTGCAAGGGGCGGTGGGCATTCCGCCGGACGGGGTGATGGGGCCGCGCACCCTCGCCGCGGTGGCGGCCCGGGCGGGGCAGGGCACCGAATTGCTCGCGGAGTTCCAGGCACAGCGCCTCCTGTTCATGGCAGGGCTGCCGACCTGGCGGACCTTTGGCCTCGGCTGGGCCAGGCGCTTGTGCCGCCTGCCGTATGCCGCAATCACGATGGAGAAGTGAATGGACCTGTCCCAAACCGCGGGCGCTGCCGCCTCGCCGACACGCGAAGCGTTTGCGGCTGGCTCAACGGCGCTTGGCGCCGTGGGTGGCATCGCGCTCGACCTGGCGCCCGAGCTTGGCCGTTGGCTGTTCGGCCCGGACGCCGCCCCGGTGGCCGCGGCGGTGCAGGGAGCGGTGCAGGCCGCCACCGGCACGGCCGACCCGGCGGCGCAGGTCGCCGCCCTGGCCGACCCGGCGCTTGCGGCCCGGTTGCGCCTCGGCCTCGCCGGCATCGCCGCCGCCCGCGCCGACGCTGCCGAGGCCGACGCCGAGGCGCGGCTCGCGTCGCGCCTGGCCGACGTGGCGCACGCCCGCGCGACCGCGGTGCAGTTGGCGCAGACTGGCGGCCCCATGGCCTGGGGCGCGCCGGTCACGAGCCTGGTGGTGCTGGCGACCTTTGGCACGGTTATGGGGCTGGTGCTGCTGCGCGCGGTGCCGTCGGGTTCGGAAACGGTGCTGAACGTGCTGCTCGGCACTCTGGCCGCGATGGCGACCAACGTGGTCGGCTACTGGGTCGGCAGCAGCGCCGGGTCGGCACGCAAGGATGCGCGGCTGGCGCAGCAGAAGACTGATGCTCTGGCGTGATCCCACTTGACGCCGCCGTGCAACCCTATCAATCTAATAGGAGCGGAGGCCGCGATGCAGGCGGGATAGAATGATCAATCCGAGCACGTTCCGCCTGACATGTGCCAATGCCAAACGGATCGTCAATCAAAGGGCGTCAGACTCCAGCAAGGTGGTTCTGACGTTCCATGCGCTGGAGCGGATGGGCGAGCGTGGCGTGATTGCGGATGAGGTGTATCGCATCCTTCGCAGCGGATCGGTTTACATCCTGCCCATACGGAACGAGGTGGGGGATTGGCAGGTCGAGATTGAAAAGCGGATGCCTGGAGGCCGGGACTTGGCAATCGTGACCGTGGTTCCAACAGAGGATAAGCTGATCGTGCGGACGGTGATGTGGAGGGACCTCTGATGCTTAAGGAAGTGCCGGGGATGCGCCAATCACACGGGCCAGCCTTGCCGGCGTCAGAGCAGACGGCCGTCGCCGAGCCATTCCATTACACGGCTTGCGGCTTGGACGACGTTTGGTTGCTCAACGGCTTCTCGGTTGTGCACACTCCTTATGGGGACGGCGTTGCCGTGGAGGACAGCGACGGACTGCACCGGGTGCTCGCGCATGTCATCGTGACTGACAAGCGGCCCGTTGCGGCATGGGAACTGCGGTTCCTGCGTAAGCATATGGGTTTGTCGCAAAACGGTTTGGCACAGCTCCTCGGCAGCTCCGACCAGCGGGTCGCGCGCTGGGAAAAGCGGCAGTCCGGGATCGACCCCGCCGCCGAACGGCTGGTCCGGCTACTGGTTCTCAATTGGCTGAAAGAGGATCGCGACGTGAAGCAAGCTCTGGAGGATCTCGCCGAGCAGGACGAGGCCCTACATGGGCGCCGTAGCATGTGCCGCGGCGAGGCGGGCTGGAAGCGGGTGTAGGGCTGCGCCGTCCCCCGGATCGTCATATTCCGACATCGCCAAGCCTACCCCGTCCCCAGCAGCACCGCCCCGCCGTCCACCCGCCGCGTCGCCTGCCA
>CAXSAZ010000046.1:0-25849 GCA_964235485.1 uncultured Acetobacteraceae bacterium
CCAGGCCCACGTAGCCGCCGCCAATCATCGCAATGCGCAAACCCTGTCTCCTGGCTGTTGCTTCTTGCTGCATCGCAGCATAACACGTTGGCGACCGAGGATATGCAAAACCGTGGCCATGATCACGCCGCGGCTGGCGTCGGCCTGTTTTTGTTCATACGCTTGGCCACAACCCCACCGGCGCCCTTGCGACAGTTCTACTGGACATCAGCCTGAGCTTTCTGCCCGGATGCTGCCACGCCGTGAGGCCTTTGCGCCAGCGGTGCCCAGCGCTTATGGCGGCGCCAAGCAGCATCCACGGCCTCGGCGATGCGCTGCCGGAACTGGTCGCTGCCGAACCTCATGGCATGGCGTCGGATGGCGGCGGGGTCGTAAGCGTCCGGCTCGAAACGTTGCAAGGTCGTGGTCAAGCTTTCGGCGGTTTGGTCGGGAAAGAACTCGCCGGTAACGCCGGGGACCACGGTGTCGAGCGCGCCGCCCGCGCCGATCGCCACCACCGGGCGCCCGGACGCCATCGCTTCGAGCGGCGTGATCCCGAAATCCTCAATCGCCGGCAGGATGAACGCAGCGCAGCGCGCGAAGAGCTGGGCCTTGCGGGCGCCCTCGGCCCGCCCGACGAAGCGGATCGTCGGCCCGGCCATCCGCTCAAGGCGGGCCCGGTCGCGGCCGTCGCCGGCCACGACCAGCGGCAGGCGCAGCGCGTTGCACGCCTGGATGACAAGGTCGGCGCGCTTCCATGCCACCAGCCGCATGAGCAGAAGGAAGTAGCCGTCGTGCCCTGTCGGCGAGGCCTCGAACTGCGCGAGATCGACCGGCGGCGGGATGATGCCGCTGCGGCGGCGATAGATGGTGCGGATGCGCTGTTGCACGACGCGGCTGGTGGCCACCCACGTATCGACGCGCTGGGCGGCGACGACATCCTGGGTGCGCAGCGACGGCAGGAACGGCACGACCAGCGACCGCTTCAGCGTCGAGAAGCCTTCCCGCTGCACGTAGCCATGGAAGTCCCACAGGAAGCGGGACGGCGAATGGCAATAGCAGACGTGGCAGGTGTCGGGGCCAGCCACCACGTTGTGCGCGAAGTTGAACGAGCTGCTGAGCACCACGTCGAAGCCGCTCAGGTCAACGCTGTGCATCGCGTAAGGGTAGAGCGGGAAGATCGCGCGATGGTAACGGTTTGCACCCGGCAGCCGCGCCAGCCAAGACGGGCGGATGTCCCATTCGGCGAATTCCGGGGGCATCACGTCCGGCAGGTAAACCGGGCAGAAAACCGGGGCGTCGGGGTAGAGGCGGTGGAACTCCTCCAGCACCTTCTCCGCGCCGCCATACTGGTTGAGCGCGTCGTGGACGAGGGCGACTTTCATCGAGATATGCGTTCCCTATTGTCGGCGCCGACGCGCCCTCGCTGTGCGGCATGCGCCTGGGATTCGTGCAGAGGTGGATTGCGCGGAGGCCCACCAACAGGACGTGCGCTAAACGAGCGAGTCATTCCTGACGAACATCAGGTTGGGCGCGATCCAGGAATAAAGCGAATACTCAAGCGCCTGCATGTGCTCGACGATGGGATCGGAGGGTAGATCCGACAAAGAAAGGCTGCCAACCTCGAAGAGCACCACGCGGGGCCGATACTTGTCGAAGTTGTTCGACTGGATCACCTGCAGGTCGAAGCCTTCGGCGTCAATAAGCAGCATCTCCAGCTTGCGGTTCTTGAGGTGCGCATCGAGGATCGTCTCGACACGCCGGATCTGCACGACATGCGTTTTTGGCGTGATGCGCGTCGTTTCAGTGGCACGGGCGGCCGCCTCGGCGTCCATGGTGTTCCAAACCGAAGGCGCGCCGAAGACGTAGAAAGTGCCGGTGCCGTCTTCCCGGCCTATCGCAGCCTCGATATTGGTGTCCCTTGCGCGCGTGCGGTCGAAGATCGCTTTCGATCCCGGAGTTGCATCGATGTTGATGCAGGAGAAGCCTTTCTTGTAAAAGAAATAGCTGTTGGAGAAGGCAATCGGTCGAAAGCAGCCGATATCGACGATGACGCCCTGCTTCGGGTCCAGGGCGATGTTCCGCTCGTACTTCAACCTATCGTAGTACGACTGGATGATGAGATCCTCACCGAACTGCGAGTGGCTTCTCCTGGAAGTCCTCAAGCCAGCCGCATGTTCCAGAACGCGGGTGCCTTTGAGACTCCACCGGGCATAGGACCGGATCAGCCCCTTGACGTTTGCTTTCTGCATCGCTTGCATTCATTTCCCTGTCTTGGCGTCGGCCATTCGCGGTGGCGCTGAGTTGGTGGAATCGGCTGGATAGGCTGGCGCAGGAGCCTGCGCACGCCTCATCGCAGACGCTGCCAAGCAGGCGGTCACGCCGAGCCGTCGCATTGAATGGTCAGGATGCGCGGCGTGTCGGTCACTTCAAGGTCGAGCAGGATGCGGCCCCGCCCGCGCTCCACCGTCAGACAAGGCGCATCCCGGCCCGCAATCGGATCGAAGGCCTGCACCGGCCCGGCGGCTGCAAGGCCCTCGATCTGCACGCGCAGCCGCTCAGGCGGCCAATCGGCGCGCACGTCGCGCGTCATGATGTAATAGACAACCGCCATGCACCCGGAAGCACGCTGAAACGGCAGCAGGACCAGGCAGTCGGAAGCCCGCAACGGCGCCATGCCGCTCGCTTCGTCGCCGGCAAAGATCGTGCCGCCTTCCGCCGCCGTGGGTTGGACGGAGAACGCCAGGCGCCGCACCGGCACGCGCGACGGGCCGGTCTCGTCCGGGCCGCAGATCAGCTCGATGGCTCGCGCCAGCGCGCGCAGCGCCGGGGTGGACGCGCTCGGCAGCACCGCGTCGATCAGCCCGAACTCGGCCACCGGGCCGATGGCGTTGAACAAATAGGTGCGGGCCACGCCGATGCCGGCGAAGAACAGCCCCGCCCGAAGATAGAATTTCGTTTTCAGCCGTTCGCTCGCCTGACGGTCCGTGACCCCGACTTCGCGCGGATTGACGCCGATCTCCGTCAGCCAAACATCGACGGGCGCCGGCCGGCCATCCACCCGGCGCGCCAGCCGTCCGTGCGCCACGCCATAGATTTCGTTCGGCGTGTCGATGACGTCGCGCAGCAGGGTCTCGGTTTGGATCGCCGTCGCGCCGTACTCCGGGAAAAAGGCGGCATAGGACGGAACGAAGCGGGTCGGCTGGGCATCCGGCCCCAGCGCGACGAGGCGGGTCTCCTCGTCGCGGGGGAACTGCTTGACCGGAGGGTAGGGGTGCTTGCTGATGGCCGATACCCGCGGATGCTGACGGGAGGACGCGACCCAGGGAATGGTGCTGGCAAAGCCGTTGGTCAGGGCGACGCCGGCATAGCGCGCCGGGTTGGCCGCCATAAGCGCCGCGGTTCGCGCCGGCAGCTCGGCCCAGATCGCTTCCTGCTGCTCCCGCGCTTCGAGCGGCTTGGGGTCATAGTAGTTGTTGATCGAAAGGAACTGGGACCCGAAGGTCAGCTCGTTCCATACCTCCAGGTCAAAGCCGCGGTCCGCGCTCCCGTCCGGGTCGAGGAGCGTGCCGGCGAGACCGGCAACCAGGTCCACGTAGCGCAGCCAGCCGGCGATTGTCGCCTCGTTCCGTTCTGTGCCGGGCGTCGAGAACGGCTCGTAGCGCAGGGTGGCGAGTTCCAGCGCCGACCCTGCCGGAAGCGACCTGGGGAACGGTTTTGAAAGGTGCAAGTATCCAGCTTCGACGCGCGTCACGAGCAGGTCGGCCATCACGTTCTTGACCGGGTCGGTGATGCCGGTGCGGTTCGGCACGATCCCGGCCGTGGCCGTGACCAGCACCGACCGGTCGCCGGCCGCCACCGGGTTGACCAAACGCACCTCGGTGCGCTGGAACGGCGTGGGCTGGCCGTGGTGGGCGTTGAGCAGGATCAGCGGCCGGATCCGCGCCCGCCGGCAGGCGAACAGCAGCCGACGCACGCTGCCCTCGTTGAGCAGCCGGGTTTCGGTGCTGAAATCAACCTCGCCCCAACCGATCTCAAGCCGTAGCAGCCGGATGCCGTGCCGTGCCAAGGTCTCGACAGCGGCGGGATTCTTCGACTGGGTGACGTCCTCGACCACCGCCCCGATCGACTGCGCCAGCGTCGCCGCCGGCACGGTTTCGGCGACCGCGCGCCAGGGCTGCAGCCAATGGGACCGAGACCCGAACGGCAGCCGAGCCAGCAGGCCGGGATCGGCATAAGCCTTGAGCGGCGCGCCCGCCGACGCCGCAGCCGGCAAGCCGCAAGCGGCCTGGGCCGGCCGCAACGCCGCCGCGACGGCCCCGGCCAACCCTTGGCGGCGGGACAGGACGCTCACGCCACGCGCTCCAAACGGGCATCGGCCGACGCGTCGGCGATCCGGCGTTGCCGCCAGGACAGCGAAAGCGCGTTGGCGTAGCCGACGCAAAACCACAGGATCGCCGCCTGCACGCCCATGGCGTTGGCGAGAACAAGGCTGGCGATGTTGGCCAAGGCCGCCGCCGCCGCCGCCAGCGCAGCGGCCGATCCGGTGGCGCGCGCCCCGGCCAAGGTTTGTCCGAGCACGGCCAGGATGCCCCCCAGGTAAACGGTGCCGCCGATCCAGCCGAGCGCCACGTAGATCGCCAGCGGCCCGGCGTCGATCACCACCTGGCCCTCCCCGGCGGCCACCGCGCCGCGGCCGATGGCGGCGATCCCGCGTCCGAGCGGGTTCGCGTCGATCATCGCCGGCGCCCGCTCATAGGTCAGCCGGCGGTCCTCGGCGCTCACGTCGTACTGCAGTTCATTGACCGTGCTGAAGCGCTTGACGATGCGGTCGCTGCTGTCGGGGTCGGTTGACACGACGTAGGCGCCGATGGTCCCCATCACGGCCACCATGACGCACAGCGACTTCACCACCGTCCACAACACCGCGGCGCGGCCGAGCAGCACGGCGCAGCACAGCGCGAGCAGCATGGTGCCGACCGCGCCGCGCACCAGCGTCAGCAACAGCAGGATGCCGGCCATCGGCAGCACGACGAGCATCAGCTTGGTGCGGAAATGCAGCGCCAAGAGCAGCGCCGTGCTGATCCAGGCGGCCAAAGGCCCCGGCATGTTCATCGTGCTGAACAGGCGGATGGTGTAAGGCAGCGGGCCGCCCAGCTCGGACAGTCCGGAGTCGCGGATCCAGGCGATGTCCCAATCGTTCGGCGCGACGTATTGCTGCAGCCCGTAGAGCGTGATGATCGCCAGGTTGAAGGTGAGGAAAATGCGGATGTGCGGCTCCGCTTCCTCGATGCGGTCGGCAAGCGAGATCAGGTAGAAGTAGTAAAGCAGCGGCGCCACCCAATCCGCCGCCGCCGCCAAGCCCGGCACCACCTCGCCCAGCACGAGGTTCACGTTCATGCCGTAGAACAACGGCAACGCCAGCAGCAACCCAAGCCGGCCTTCCCGCGTGCCGAGCAGCCTCGGGCTTCGCAGCACCTGACCCGCCATGAACACGGTCATGACGTTGGGGGTGGCCAACATGAGGCTCGTCGGGTCGAAGCCGACGTAGTAATCGACCATGCGGCGGAACAGCGGCGTGAGCGTCCAGAACCAGAACGTGAGCGTCAGGTAGTACCAAGGCGAGCGCCGGATCGTCGCGCCGGCCGCCGCGAGCGCCGCCAACAGGAAGAATATCCGCGCCGGCGTGGCCGCGCCGACGCGCGCCAGCACGACGCTGCCCAGGCCGATGCCGAGGACCAGGAGAAGCTGAAAGGTGGCGCCGAGCACCGCCATCTGCCATGCGCCGGCCCGCGGATGGGCAGGCGCATGATGCGGGAACGATGCCTGCCCGTGCGCCGCCGCCCGGCCCGCAACAAGCCGGCTCATACGATCCCCGCCACGGTTCGGCGCGCAAGGACCGACTCCTGCAGCACGTCAAGGTAGCGGCGGGCCATGCTCGGCCAGGAATGCCGCTCCGCCAAGGCGCGCCCCATGCGCCCCATGGCGCGGCGGCGGTCGGGATGCTCCGTCAGGTCACGCAGCGCGGCGGCAAGCGCCCCCTGGTTCTCGCTGTCCGCGAGCACGGTGCCGACGTCCGGGGCGACCAGCTCGGCGCCACCGGCGCTCTCGGCCGTCACCACCGGTAGCCCGCTCGCCAACGCTTCCAGCAGCACCAGGGAGCACGCCTCGTAACGCGACGGGAACACCAGCATGTCGGCCGAGCGCATCAGCGCGGGCATGTCGCGTTGGAAGCCGATGAAATGCACCCGGTCGGCGACGTCGTGCGTGTGCGCCAGGGCGGGATAGGGCGTGCCTTCGTGCCGGCCAGCCACCGCGAGGTGCAGCCCCGGCACGTCGGGCAAGCTGGCCAGCACGGTGTCCAGGTTCTTGCGCGGCGTCCTGAGGTCGCCGGCGAACAACGCGACCGGCACCCCTTCGGGCAGCCCGAACCGCGCCCGCTCGGCGGGACCTGGATGGAATTCCGCGGTGTTGACGCCGTTGGTGATGGTTGAAACGCGCGCCGCCGGCACGCCGAGCCGCAGCAGGTCCCGCCGCACGCTTTCGGACACCGCCACGACCCGTTCCGAGCGGCGGAACGCGCCGACCTCAAGCCCGGCGTTGAGGCCGTTGTAGGCCCGGGCATACAGCGAGCGTGCGTCGCGCCGCAGTTGCCAAGGGTGGTAGCGCGAACGCACCCAGGAGCCGTGCACGAAATGCACGGCGTTCACGTCGCATGGCGCCCAGGTCACGAAGCCGTTCGCCAGCAGCGCATCGCAGCCGCCACGCGCGTTCCGCAGGGTGGCGTAGGACCGGACCGCCAACAACTGGTCGCGCACGAACCGGGTGGGCAGCCAAGCCGGCGGGCGCAGCAGGACGGGATGCACGCCGGGCTGGCCAACCAGCGCCGCCTCGACGCTTTCCGAGAACACCACGACCTCGTGCCCCTGCCGCAGCGCCTCGGCCGCGATCTCCAGGTTGACCCGCCCCTGCCCTTCATGCGCGGCGAGGCGCGGCGTCACGATGCCAAGCTTCACGCGCGGCCATCCCCGGCGCTGCCCGACGCCGCGGTTTGCAGGCCGGACTCCACGGCATCGGCCCTGGCGAGCAGGGTCCGGTAGGCCGCGAAAACCCCCCGCTGCGCCAGCATGAAACGGCGCCAGGATTGCAGGCCGAGCCGCGGGGTGAAGCGGACCGCCTGCGCCAGTCCCGGAAAGGTGCCGGTGCCGACCAGCAGCGACCACAGGGCGAAAGCCAAGCGGCGCGGCGGCGAAAGGTCGTCCCACAGGGCGACCACGATGTTGAACGCATGGTTGGAGAAGCTCGCCGCGTTCGTCACGCCGGCGATGGCGACGTAGTGGCGCGGCTCCTCCCGCGGGGCGGCGTAATGGTCCACCAAGACCTGCGGGTCGTAGCGGAGCCGCCACCCGCGGCGGCGCACGTCGATGGAGAAGGCCATGTCCTCATGCGGCCCGGCGCCGTTTCCTTGCAGCCGCGTGTTGAACCGCACGCCGGCCAGGGCTTGCACGCGGTAGCTCATGTTGGCGCCCTTGAGGAAATCGACGTCGCGCACCGGGCCGACGCCGAGATGGTGGTTGCCGATCAGCCGGCCAAACCATTGGATGCGGCCGACCACCGCCGCCTGCCGGTCGTCGAAGCCGGCCCCGTCATGGCAGCGGTCGCGCCCGCCCAGTCCGCCGAGCAGAGGGTCCGCCGCGAAGTGCGCGCCGATGCGCAGGAGCCAGTCGGGATGGGGCGCCGCGTCGTCGTCCACCATTGCCAGCACATCGGTGCGGCAGGCGGCCAGTCCGGCGTTGCGGGCGGCAACGACGCCCGGCGCCGAAACGGTGATCGCACGCACCGGGCAGCGCGGATCGTGGAAGCCGTCGAGAAACCGGCGGGTGGCCGCGTCGGTGTCGCGCACCACCACCATCACGTCGTCAGCCTGGCGCTGTTGATCCGCCAGGGCGCGCAGGCAGCGCGCCAGCTCCTCCGGCCGGCAATAGGTCGCAATCAGCACGCCGATGGAACCCGGAGCACTGCTTTCCAAGCGTGAAGGCTGCGCGACGGTCATGGCTAGGGCACTCCAACAAGGTCGTCCTTGCTGATGATCAGGCGCGGTACTGGCACATTGAGCACCAACCTCCAACATGCAAAGGTGCCGACGAGGCGGCCGAGGCTACCAAGGAGCGCCATGCCTGCCGCGCCGTCAACGCCGAAGCGCGGCACCAGGACCGACGCGGAAAGCAGCATAACGCCAATTCCCACACCCTCGATAGCCATAAGCGGTCCCGGCCGGCCGGTGGCGGCGAAGCCATGGCTGAGCAGGCGGGTAAGGCCTTGGATCACTGTCGCTGCAAGCAGCAAGCGAAACGGCGTGACAGCGACCGCAAAACTCGGACCATAAAGCAAGGCGATGACCTCTGGCCCGAGCAGTGCAAGCAGGGCGGCGGCGGCGGCGGCCAGCGCGGTCGAAATCCGGATCGCCCGGCCAAGGACGGCCATGACCTCCTCGACCGGGCGGCCAGCAAGACCGGGGAAGACCACGCTGAACACCGCGTCCTGCATAACGCCGAGCACACGTGAGATGCTCAACGCCACGGCATACGCCCCGGTGGACGCGGGCGACAGCAGATGCACGACGAGGAGTTGGTCAAGAAAGGCGCTGACGGTGGCAAGCACCTCAAAGCCGTACCGCTTCAAGCCGTATCGAAGCAGCCGCGGCCGGAAAGGGGCCGCAATGGTCGGTGCGGGGCGGAGCAGCCGCACCGCTTGCCATGCGGCGACGCCGCAGCTCAGCAGCACCGGCGCGGTGTAGGCCACTGCCGCGCTGGTTGGAGTCAGCAAGCCGAAGCTGATCAGCGGCAGCAGCAGGACGGCGCAACCGAGTGGCTGCAGGTACTGGATGGCGCTCGCCAGGCCGAACCGGCCATGCGCGTCCAGCACGCCGCCCAGCAACGGGATCATCACGCTGAACGGCAGGCTCCAGAGGAGGAGCCGGGCCACGCCGATGATGTCCGCTCCATGACCCCCCAGCCAGAACGGCATGATGGCCCAGGTGATGGCTGCCGCGACGCAGGTGCCCGGCAAGGTGAGCAGCAGTGCCTGGCCAAAATACCGGTCTGCGTGCGCCGGGTCGGACTTGGCGTAGTAGATGAAAGCGGTCGGCAAGCCGAACAAGCAAAGCGCGCTGACGGTTTGCGGGGCGAGCAGCAACGCCGCCAACTCGCCGCGCCCATCCGGCCCGAGCACACCCGCGACGAAAACGCCGGTGGCGAGGTTCATCAGCAGCGTCAGCGCGCGGAAGGCCATGACGCGGGCGACCGCGCCGGCCTGGCCGCCGCCAATGAGCCGGCGATACATGCCGGCCGCACCCGCACGGAGCCTCGACCGGCCCGGCACGGCCTTCGGCGGAACGGTGCCGGGCACGGTGTGCGGTGTCAACGCCGTCCCTAAGCGTCCAGCTTGGCGGTCGCGTGGTAGCCGACGTAGGGCCGCGCCAAGCCGGTGTCGGCGCCGAAGCCGCGCGCATAGCGCCGCAGGTCCACCTTGGACAACACGATGCTGGTGGCCAGCGCGCCGTTGCGGTTCAGCGCCTTGAGCGCGGCCACCACCGCCATGCGCGTCGCCTTGCGCCAACTGACCACCAGCATGACGTCGTCGGCCAGCCTGGCGAGGTTGACGGGATCGCTGACGGCCAGCACCGGCGGGGTGTCGAGGATGATGATGTCGTAGGTTTCGCGCAGGCGGCCGACGATGCTCGGCAGCCGCGAGGACGCGAGCGCCTCGTGCGGGTTGGAAACCGGCCCATGCACCGGCAGAACGTGCAGGCTGGACATTTGGTCGACCGCAGGCTCGCCGAACAGCAGCGCCTCCTGTGCCCGCTCCGTCCCCGACCTTCGGCTGCCGTCGCGTTCGGGCAAGCCGGCGACGCGCGCAAGGGACGGGCGGCGCAGGTCGCAGTCGATGACCAGCGCCTTGAGCCCGGACCGGGCCGCGGCGCGTCCCAGCGCCACGCAGAACGACGTTTTGCCCTCGTTCGGCAAAGCCGACGTGATCATGATGACTTGCCCCTGCGTGCCCGGCCGGTCGTACTGGCGGCCGGTCAGGCTGGTCAGGACGCTGTAAACCGCCTCCGCTTCGATCGAGTTGGGGCTGTCGATGACCATGGCTTGCGGATCCCGGCCGCGCGACGGCGTGGGGAAGAAGCCGAGCACCGGCAAGCCGGTTTCTTCCTCCACCTGGTCGGAGTCGCTGAAGATGCGCGACAGCAGGTCACGCGCCAGGGCGAGCATCGCGCCCGTGCCGAGGGAGGCAAGGAAAACGCCGACCAGGATCATCTTGGTCCGCGGCGCGAAGGGGATGTCCGGCACTTGCGCTTCCACCGCCAGCCGCACATCCGCCACCTGCAGGCTTTGCTCGGCCTGAATCTGCGTCAAGCGGGTGAGCAGCGTGCTGTAAAGGTCGCGCGTCAGGGTGGCCTCGCGCTCCAGGTCGCGCAGGCGCACGTCGGCCTGGCCCTGGTCGGCGAACTGGCTTTCCAGGTCGCGCACCTGCTTCTGCAGGGCGTTCCGGCGCGCTTCCTGCGCTTGCACCTCGGCGGACAGCGCCGCCACCGCCTTGCCGGCCTCCTCCCGGATCTGCTGCCGGCTGCGCTCGACCCGGGCGTTGGACGCGATGACGTCCGGGTGCGAGGCGCCCAGGCGCGCCTGCAACTGGGCGTTGTTGGCCAGCAGGGCGCCATGCGCTTCGACCAGCCGGGCCATGGCCGGCGAAGCCTGCGCCGTCGTGCTCGCCTCGATGCTGCCGTTGCGCTGAACGACTTGGTTCAACTGGTCAAGCGTCGCCCGCTTGGCAGCCAGGTCGCCGGTCGCGGCCGAGAGCTGGGTGTTGCGCTCCTGCAAGCTGAGCGCCGCCAAGGTCTCGCCGCGCAACGGGGCGAGCCGGTATTGCGCCCGGTATTCCTCCACCGCCGAGGCCGCGGTCTGCATCTTGTCGCGCAGCTCGGACGCATTGTGGGTCAGCCAGATCTTGGCCTGCTGCGCGACTTCCTGCATTTCCTCGCGCCGGCGGACGATGAAGACTCCGGCGTAGGCGTTGGCGATGGTCGCGGCAAGCTGCGGGTCGGCCGCCTCGGCGCGCACCTGGATCATAAAGGAGCGGCCATCGGTGCTGCCCGAAATGCGGCGGATCAGGCGCTCGGTCGCGGTTGCGACCGACACCTCGCAACTGCCGGGTCCAGCCGTTCCGGGGGCCGCCCTTTCCAACTTGTCCGCCGGCCCCAGGCCGAGCCAGCGGGACGCCCGCTCCGACAGCGAAAGCGGCGGGTCGCAGTATTCCGGGTGCCGGTTGAGGCCAAGCTGCTCGACCACGGCGCGGGCGATCTGCGGCGAGCGCAGCTCTTCCATGCGGGTTCGCAGCAGCATCGGGTCCGGCGACTGGGCGGTCATCAGGCTTTCGGCGCTCATGACCTTGAGCTGGCGCGGATCGACCACGATGGACGCGGTGGACTCGTATCGCACCGGCATTTTCAGCACCACAAAGGTCGCCGCCGCGGTGACCAGCACGGCGCCGGCCAGGATGCTCCACTTCCGCCGCATCAGCACCTGAAGCGGCGTGGTCTCGTTGCCCGAAGGGCGGGCGTGTGGCACCTCCCGCCGCCAGTCGCGCGCCGGGCCGCGCTCGGCGTCGAGCGCGGTGACCTGGTTGCCGCTCATTGTCGGGTTATCCATTCAGCAAAGGTGATTGCAAAAAAGCTGCTCATAGCACTTCCCGGTAAACGGCCGCCAGTTGGCGTCCAACCACGTCCCAATCGAAGTGTGCCCGCGCGTAAGCGGAGCAAGCCTCGGCGTCGGGCAACCGGGCCGGGTCGGCCAGGGCGCTGGCGATGCCGCGGGCGATGGCGGCGGGGTCCTTGCCCGGCAGCAGCAGCGCCGTGGACAGCCCGGAGACCACCTCCGGCAGTCCGCCGACGGGGGTGACGAGCACCGGCGTGCCTGCCGCCAGCGCTTCCGCCGCGATCAGGCCGAAGCCTTCAAGGGCAAGGCTCGGCACCACCGCCAAATCCGCCGCGCGGTAGGCGAGCGGCAACTCCGCGTCCGGCAGCGGCCCGGTGAAGCGCACGCGCCCGTGCAAGCCCAGGCCGGCCGCCAGCGCCTCAAGCGCCGCGCGTTCCGGCCCGGCGCCCACCACGTAAAGCACCGCATCCTGCCCGGCCCGGGGCAGCTCCGCCATCGCTTGGATCAGGTTGCCGACCCCCATGCGCCGCACGAGCCGGCGCACCGTGACCAGGACGGGCCGGTCCTGCTCCCAGCCGAGCTGCCGCCGTGCCGCCGCGCGCGACAGGCCGGTGGCGAAGCGGTCGCAATCAACCCCGCCGGGAACCCGCCGGATGCGGTCGCCGGGAATGCCGTATTGGTCCCGCAGGATGCCGCCAAAGGCGTCGGACAGCACGACCACGCGGTCGGCCCGCCGGTAAACGATGCGCTCGATCAAGCGCTTCGCCCACACGCTGGACGCGCCGGCGCCTTCGGCCAGGCTTTCCAGCGCCCAAGGCCCGTGGAAGTGCAGCACAAACGGCTGCCGCGCGAGGCGGTCGAGCAACGGCAGCGCGTAGAGCGCGAAATGCGCGCCCACCACGTCGGCGCCAGAAAACAACGGCACCGCGGCGCGGCGGATGGCTTGGGCGCGCCGCAGTTGCGACCCGGCCGGGTCGTAGCTGCGCACCGCGCCAGCCGTGTCCTGCTGGACGCGCGGCGAGCCAGGCACCACGCCATGCACCTCGAAGCCGTGCCGACGCAGTTGCGGCAGGAGGTTGTAGTAAACGCCCTCGGCGCCGCCCTTTCGTTCGGGGAACCAGCCCGTGCCAAGCTGCAGCACGCGGGGGCGGGCGCACGCGCCGGGCGTCGCCGCGGGGCACGGCGACGCCTGTGCCACGGGATCGGCAGGAAGGCTGCGCAAGGCCGTCACGTCCTGCTCCCGCAGGTCCCGTCGCGCCGCTTGTCCATGGACGCCCGCGCCATCAGTCGGCATTGACCGACAGGAAGCCGCCCAGCGCGGTGCGCAGGAGGATGCGCAGGTCGAGCCAGAGCGACCAGTGTTCCAGGTAATGGAGGTCCAGCTCGATCCGCCGCCGCGCTTTTTCCAACGTATCGACGGCGCCGCGCGAGCCGTTGACCTGCGCCCACCCCGTGATGCCCGGCCGGATCAGGTGGCGGGCGCGGTAGCGGGCGACGGCCTCGAAGTAGTACTTGTTGCCCACCTGCATATGCAACGGGTGCGGCCGCGGCCCGACCAGCGACATGTCGCCGCGCAGCACGTTGAACAATTGCGGCAGCTCGTCAATGCTGGTGCGCCGCAGGAAGCGGCCGACGCGGGTCACGCGGGGATCACGCGCGAGCGTTCTTTGCGCGCCGCTCAGGTCCCGCGCTTCCGCGCGCATCGTGCGGAACTTCAGGACGAGGATCGGCTGGCTGCCGACGCCGAAGCGCGGTTGGCGGAACAGCACCGGCCCGGGGCTTTCCAACTTGATCGCCAAGGCCGCAAGCAGCAAGGCGGGCGATGCAAGCAGCAGGACGAGCGAGGCCACGCCGATGTCGAGGCACCGCTTGACGAGGCCGCGGAGGCCGCCGTGCGGGTCGTAGGCGATGTCGAACAAGGGCAGGCCATCGCGGTTGGCCGCAGTGCGCCGCACGCCGCCCAACGTGCTGGCATCCAGCGCCAAGCTCACCCGCACCGGCTGGTCGGCCAGCCTTTCGCACGCCGCGGCAACGCGGGCCGCGGCGTCCGGCCCGGCCATGGCGAGCAGCACGAGGTCGGCGCCGTGCCGGGCGGTGAGGTCAACCGCTGCGTCGAGCGCGCCGGGTTCCCGGTCATCGAAGCGATCCACGAGGCGCCAACGCGAGCGCGGCGCGGCCTCAATCGTGCGGGCGGCCGGAATGGTATGCTCGGGCGAGCCGATGACGAGGATGCGGCAACCGCACTCCAACTGTTCCGCAAGGCGGAAGGCAGCGTGGCGCAGGCCGGCCGCCGTGAAGCTGGAGATGATCGCCCAGGTGACGAACCAGGCCGTACGGCCATGCGGATTCGGAGTGACGGATTGCGACAAGGTGACCCAGCAGACCGCCGACAGCAGCGCCACCGCGGCGAAAGCGGCCGTGGCGGCGCGCCCGGCGGCGGCCTGGGTGTGCTCAAGCTCGATGCGCTCCGGCAAGCGCAGGGCGCGCCGGGTCGCGACGGCGAGCGCCGCGGCCAGCAAGGCGAGCGCAAGGGCCTGCGAAAAGGAGAAGGTGTCCGCCGCGGCGGGGAAAAGCGGCCGCAAGGCGAGGCCGACGATGATGACCTGCGCCGCGTCGGCCAGCGAGGCGCCGACGCGGATCGCCTGCATACCGCGCAGCATCCGCCGCTGCCGTTGCGGCGGCACCGGCTGGTCGAGCAGGCGGCGGAGCGCAAGGTCAGCGCCAAGGTGGATCGGCTCGCTCATCTGGTCTGCTCCGTCCTTGCCGTTCAGGGCGCCGTGCCGATGGGCCGCGCCTGGCCTGGGCTATGCCGTTCCCGCAAAGTCGCGTGACGGCGCGACGGCGCCGTTGCCGGCGGACGACGCCTTGGCGACGCGCGCCGCGGCGGCCCGGCCCACCGGGGCAAGAACGGTCGCCCCGGGACTCAAGCCGAGCGCGATGCGGAAATAGGCGATTGTCCGCTTCAGCCCTTCCTCAACCGGCGTCACTGGCGACCAGCCGTCGAGCGCCGCCTGGGTTTTTTCAAGGAAGGGGCGGCGTTGCTTCGGATCGTCGGCCGGCAACGGACGGAACTCAATCGGCGAGGAGGAGCCGGTCAAGCGCAGCACCGTTTCCGCGAGTTCGAGGATGGTGAACTCGGCGGGGTTGCCCAGGTTGAACGGTCCGACAACGCCAGCCGGCGTTTCCATCAGCCGGATCAGCGCTTCCACCAGGTCGTCAATGTAGCAGAAGGACCGGGTTTGGCTGCCATCGCCGTAGATCGTGATGGGGTCGCCCTTCAACGCTTGAACGATGAGGTTGGACACGACCCGCCCGTCGGACGGGTGCATGCGCGGGCCGTAAGTATTGAAGATGCGGGCGACCTTGATATCCACCCTGTGCTGTCGGTAATAGTCGAAGAACAACGTTTCGGCGCAGCGTTTGCCTTCGTCGTAGCACGCGCGCAGGCCAATCGGGTTGACGTTGCCCCAGTATGTTTCGCGCTGCGGGTGCTCCTCAGGGTCGCCATACACCTCGCTGGTTGATGCTTGGAGGATGCGGGCCCCTGTCCGCTTGGCAAGCCCGAGCACGTTGATCGCGCCGTGGACACTGGTTTTGGTGGTTTGGACCGGGTCGTATTGGTAGTGAACAGGAGAAGCCGGGCAAGCAAGGTTGAAGATGCGGTCCGCTTCTACGTAAAGCGGAAACGTGATGTCATGGCGCATGACCTCGAACTGAGGATCGCCCAAAAGGGCGGCGATGTTCGCCCGTGAGCCGGTGAAGTAGTTGTCCACGCAAAGGACTTCATCGCCCCTGCGAACCAGACGCTCGCAAAGATGCGAACCGATAAATCCAGCTCCTCCTGTTACGAGCACACGATGATTTACGGCGATCATTGCGATCTCCTTGCGTCTTTGTCTGAGAATGGAACCTTGGGGCGGCAAGCTTGCAGACGACGGGCGAGGCCGGCGCCGTTGCGTGGAAAGGAACTCGCGGAGCATCCACCCTGAAGCTTGGCAGTTCTTCTGCGCTGCCTGGCGCTTGCCGACCTACGCCGGTTTTCAGAAACCAGTAGATTATACCTGCAACCACACAGTCCAGGCGATAACAGCCTTCAGCTTCGGGCGGCAAGCAATCCAGTCATTCTCCATCCACAATCAGAACGAGACTCAACGCCACGACGCGATACAACCTATGATTGAGGACGTTATTTATTAACACTCAGGATCATCTAGCGGAGCCCGAACGCAACCGAAGGTGCCAATTCCTTCTTTTGGTCCGTTACAACATCACAACATGATTATAGTGATCGCTTCCGACATCTATAAGCGTCTCATGCCGCGCCGCAACATGGAAAGATTGGCACGCGCCGAGCAACTAAACACAAAAACGTGATAATATCTTGATAATTGATGAAAAGAATTCTTACTCAGCTAGGACGTTTTATTTCGCCTTTCGGACCCGCCTCAATGGCCGGTTGCCAACCGCCACTTGGTCCGTTCTTCATCAGAGACAGCTTGCACGACTCCGAGACCAGCTCGGCTTCCAGCGCGGCGAAACTCAGGCCTGGCACGGTCGATTGCAGTCGTATATCCCTGATTTTGCTTGTCTTTGCGGCAGCGGGGCACTTGTCAGATGCTGCCACTCCCACGCGAACCGGCCTGCGCGGCCGTGGGTGGCCCCCTCAGGCGCATGATCGGCGGCTTGCCATTCTATTCTCGCATCGGTTCCGGCGCTTGCCGTCCGCTACCGATGGTTCCCGCCGAAGGTTGGGACGCCCGAACGACGTCCGCACCGCCTGACCCCGGACGGGCTACTGCGTGCGCTCCCCGGTTCCATGCAGCACGCTGCCTCGCCCTTCCAGTTCCGCCCGCAACCCGGCGAGTTCACGGGTGACCATCGCGTGATGGGCTTCCATGTCGGCCTTCGCGGCCAGCGGACTCCAACGTCCCCGCATGGTGAAGATCGTGGCCACGAACAGCATGACGCCGGCGACGCAAACCCAATACCAGCCTCGCCACTGCCCCGGCGCTTCCGCAGCCGCTTTCTGAAGCTCGGCAAGCTGGGCGAGCAGTTCCGGGGTTGGGGCCGCTTTCGCCGCGAGCGCGCCATGGTAGGCGGCCAGGGTGGCGGGGGCCTCGATCAACGGCGTCACGCTGTTGACGACGTAGGGTAGCGCCAGGAAGCAAGCGGTGACGACCAAGCGTTGCAGCCAGCCCCAAACAGCCAGCCCGGTGGCGGTCAGCGCCGGGTTGCGCGCCTCGACCGTTTCCGTGAAGCTCGCCATCCAGGCCGTGTAGGCGAAGCCGACCAGCACCGATTGCGCGCAGCTCGTCGCCACAAGCGTGTGGAAGGCAGGATGCTGCCCGGCCAGCGTCAGCCAGTACCACATCAGGACAACCGCCCCGACCCCGCCCACCAGCATGAACGGCTTGCGCACGCGCAGCCGGTCCGACAGCATCCCGGCGCCGACCAGCGACACGGCGTTCGCCGCCCAGGTCCAGTTCGCCAGCTCGTTCGCCTGCGCCACGGTAAGCTGCATGACCGTCACGAGGTAGATCGTCCCGAACGCCACGGCCGTGTAGTAGAAGATGAGCAGCGTTGACACGCCGACCGCCGGGGCGATGACGTCGAGGCGCAGGATCTGGCTCCATGGCTGGCGCAGGCTCGCCTCCACGTCCAGGCCCTTTGCCCGCATCTCCACCAACATGCGGTCGCGCTCGCTGACCATCACCTGGTCGCGCAGCGCGGGCGCGAGTTCCCGCAGCCCAAAGAAAGCGACCGCGAACATGGCCAGCCCGACCGCGCCGCAGATGTAGAACTGGCTTTGCCACGTTTGCAGGGTGGGCAGCGTCAAGGTGTTCACTCCGCTGACCATGAGGCTGCCCAGCACCGGCCCAACCGTCCAGAACCCCATGGCGGCCGCCCGCCCGACCTGGGGCGAGAAGTCGCGCATCAGCGCCGGCGTGGTGACGAGGACGATGCCTTCCACGAACGAAACCGCGCTGGACGCCACGGCGAACTGCAGCGGCGTTTCGACGTTCGGAAGAACGAGCAACGTCATCAGCGCCACCACAAGCAAGCCATAAACGATCAGGTTCGCCCGTCCGAACCGGTCCGCAAGCCCGGCGAGCAGCGAGCCGAACGCGCCCAGCAGGTTGCCGATGGCCAGCGCGAAAACGAAGTATCCGAACGGCATGTGCAGCGCGCCCAGCATCAACGTCGCCACGCCGCCGCCGACATAAAGCTGATAGTAAAGCGAAACCGTGATCGCGACGACAAGCAGCAGCAGCGCCAGGCGGACGCTTCGGCGCGGGTAGTGCGGCAACTGGCGGTTCCAAAGGCCGCCGAACCCTGGCTCGCTCGACCCCGGCACGTCTTGGTTGGGCATCATGGCGGCGTGCTTTCTGTTTTCATGGCTCGTTGACCCGGCCTGATTGCGCGCCGCTGGCTTCGCTTCGGCCATGACGCAGGCGGCGTCACCGCCGGGCGAACTCCATGGCCTTGTCCGCGACGGGACCGAAACGGAACGCCGCCGCGTCCAGAGCGTAGTTGCGGTGCATCCTCCAGGGCCGCTTCGATCCCTGCTTCGGCAGCATGTCCAGCCCGCGCTGGACGTAGCCGGAGGTCAGGCTGAAGAACGGCTCCTCCGCGGCCGCGGGGTCGCGCCGGGGCGTTGCGGCCTTGTAGCCGCGCCGCTTCATGTGGTTGAGCAGCCGGCACACGTACTCGCATGTGAGGTCGGCCTTGAGCGTCCAGGATGCGTTGGTGTAGCCGATCACCGAGGCCAGGTTCGGCACGCCGCTGAACATCACCCCTTTGTAGAACAGCGCCCGGGCGAGATCGACCTCCTGGCCGTCGATGCTGAGCGTCACGTCGCCGAGCAGGTTGAGCTTGAGGCCGGTCGCCGTGACGGCGATGTCGGCCTCAAGTTCCTCCCCTGACCGCAGTCGTATGCCCGTCTCGGTGAAGCTCTCGATGTGGCCGGTCGCAACCGAAGCCTGGCCGGCCCGGATCGCCTGGAACAAGTCGGCGTCGGGCACAAGGCAGAGCCGCTGGTCCCAAGGGTTGTAGGACGGCGTGAAATGCGTCGCCACGTCGTAGTCCGCGCCGAGCGCGTTGCGCGTCATCGCCACGATCTGCTGCTTGGTTTTCTCCGGATGCTTGCGGGCGATGCGGTAGAAATACATGCCAAGCGCCATGTTCTTCAAGCGCGTGAGCCGGTAGGCGAGCTTGGCCGGCAGGTGGGCGCGGAGCCAGTTCGCCGCCTTGTCCTCGGACGGGCGCGAAACGATGTAGGTGGGCGAGCGCTGGAGCATGGTGACGTGCGCCGCTTTCTTGGCCAGCTCCGGCACGATGGTGACGGCGGTCGCGCCGCTGCCGATGACCACCACGCGCTTGCCGGCGTAGTCGAGGCCTTCAGGCCAGAACTGGGGGTGCACGACCTGCCCTTGGAACCGTTCGCGCCCGGGAAACTCGGGCGCGTGCCCGCCGGCGTAGCTGTAATAGCCGCTGCACATCAGCAGGAAGCCGCAGGTCAACCGGATCGGCTCGCCCGTGTCCCCATGCTCGGCTTCCACCAGCCAGCGCGCCGTGGCCGATGACCAGGATGCGTTCCGGACGCGGTGGTTGAAGCGGATGTGCCGGTCAACCCCGTGCTCCCTCGCGGTATCGCGGATATAGTCCAGGATCGAGCGGCCATCGGCAATCGCCTTGGCGTTGCTCCAAGGGCGGAATGCGTAGCCAAGGGTGTACATGTCCGAGTCCGACCGGATGCCGGGGTAGCGGAACACGTCCCACGTGCCGCCGGTCGCGTGCCTCGCTTCAAGGATCGCGTAGCTCAGCCCGGGGCAGCGCGCCTGCAGGTGGCAGCCCGCGCCGATGCCGGACAGCCCGGCGCCCACAATCAGGACGTCGAAATGCGCCGTCGCGGCGTCCTGCTCTCCCTTCGCATGGGCCGCCTCACGCTCGAAAACCGTATCCTGGTCGCTCATGCTTGTTGTTCCTTGTGCCGAATGGCGGTGCTGGACGCCGGCCACCGGCGGCTACCGGTCCCATCGGGTGAGCCGGGCCATCACGCGCCAGTAATTGACCGGAAACACCCGCTCCACCGCGACGACGTGCCGCACCTTGTTGCCGACGAGAACGCGCTTCCTGCGACGCTCGATGCCGTGGACAATGGCCTCGGCCGCGTTTTCCGGGGGAAAGGTGAGGAGCCTGGCCACGAGCTTCGCCCCCGTTTCGACCTCGGCGTTGCTCAGCCCGCCGGTCCGGGCATGGGCCGCGACGTTGGTGCGCACCCCGCCCGGGAAGACCACGGTCATGCCCACGGGCGAGCCGGCGGCTTCCAGCTCGTGGCGCAGCGATTCCGAGAAGCCCCGGACCGCGAACTTGCTCGCCGCGTAAGCGACGTTGCCCGGCGGCGCGATGAGGCCGTACACGCTTGAAAGGTTGACGATCTGGGCCGTGTCCTCGCGCCGCAGCGCGGGCAGGAAGGCGCGGGTCATCCACACCACGCCCCAGAAGTTGATCGTGAAGCACCAGTCGAAGTCCGCCGGCGGCACCTGGTCGAACGTGCCGCCGGTTGAAACGCCGGCGTTGTTGATCAGCACGGAAACGCGCCCGTGCTCGCCCAGCACGGTTTCGGGAAAGGCGGCGACGGCCTCCGCGTCCGCCACGTCCAGCCGGTGCTCGCTCACCTTGACCCCCGCGGCCCTGGCCCGCGATGCGACGTCCTGCAGGCCCGTCGCGTTCACGTCGGCGAGCGCCAGGTTGCAGCCTCGCCGGGCGAGAACCGCGGCCAGCGCGGCGCCGATGCCGCTTGCGGCCCCGGTGACAACGGCAACCCCGTCCCGCAACGGGAAGCGCGCCGCCCCGCCGGCCTTCATCGGCCCAGCCCGATCTGCTGCCGGAGCGCGCGGAGGTCTGCAAGGTTTCGCCGGACGAGGTCCAGGGCGCTGCGGGCCACGCCCATAAGGGGCTGGCTGTATTCCTGAGGGGTCATCGCCCCCTCGCTGAGCACCACCTCCTCATGGCTGGCGATCTGGTCGTCGAGGTAGGTGCGGTCGAAATCAAGGCCGTTCTGCAGGCGCATGTGGCCGAGGCGCACGCGCAGGTCGTTGCGGAGCACGTTCGGCGGCTTGATTCCCGCCTCCTTGGCGAGCGGCGCGATCTGGGCCGCATACTGGTCCGCCTCGCTTGTCAGCCGCGACGCGAGCGCCTTCACGCGCGGATCTTTCGCCTGGGTCTGGGCCAGTTGCCCTTCCTGGCGGTCGAACTCGATGATCTGGTAGGCGTCGGTGATGAACCGGGCGTCGGCGGCGTTCGCGCCGGCGCTGGGCGTGGCGGTGGGCGATTGGCAAGCGGCGAGCGCCAGCAGCATCGCGGCGGCGCCGAAGAATTTCCTGTGCGTCATGGTGAACATCTTTCCATTCAGGCGGCTGCCGGCGCCGGTCAGAAGGCCTTGAGCACGCGCAGGGTCGCGCCGAACTCCTGCTTGAAGCCGCCGACGACGTGGACGTCGTGGTTGAGCTCCAGCATGGTCTGCACGGTGGGCGACAGGAACAGGGCGGCGTTCGCGCGGATGCGCTGGGCTTCGGTCTTGGTTCCCGCGAAGGACCTGTTCACCTGCTGGTCGCCCCCGAAGAAGCCTTCGTAGCCGAGCGACGTGGAGAATGCCGGGTTCCAGCGCCAGTTGGCCCAGAACTGGATGCGGTGGGTCGGGTCCTGGCTGAGCCGTTGGGACCCGGGGAAGTATTCGTCGTTGTCGCCATAGAATTGGACGTCGTACTCGGCGTCAAAGGCGAAACGCTCGCCGATGCCCTGCGTGAGGCCGATCTGGATGTCCCCCCGCCAGCGGTTGTCGCCGAGGTTTATGGGGGACCTCCGGTCATAGGTGCCGGTGGGTGGGTAAAGGAAGGCGGTGATGTTGGTGTTGGTCTTGGTCGCGGTGTTGACGTAGGGGAAGATGAACGCCGACAGGGCGATGTTCTGCGCGCCGAACGCGCTCCCGAGCCTTTGCCCGTCAACATGGGCCGCCGACTCGGAGCCGAAGATCTGGATGATCTGGAAGCCCGCGGGATAGCCCTTGAGGTCGAAGAAATGGACGTAGCGGCCCACGCCGACGTTAACCTCGACGCCGGAGTCCTTGATGGTGTTGCCCCGGGCGAGGTTGAACGCGGTGTTGTGGCCGTAGATGTAGTATCCGATGGCCAGGTTGGTGCCGGCGGGCAGCGGCGTGAACTCGTAGGGCTGGATCTCCTGGGCTTGCGCTTGGCTGGCCGTGCCGCCCATCAGGGCGAGGCACGCCAGCCCCGTGCAAGCAAGCGCGGCCAGGCCGCCGGCCACGCGCTTGAGCGTTTCGTGCATGAGGACGTTCCCTTTTCATTATTGGTTTCTTTGCCGGCGACGGGAGCAAAGCGGCCGGCGCCGCTCATGGCCGCAGGATGACCTTGCTGGCGGCACGCTGGCGCGAAAGCTCGAAACCTTCCAGCCCGCGCGCCAAGGGAAGGCGGTGGGTGATCATCGGGCGGAACGCTTCCGGGGCGGCCGCGAGCAGCGCGATGACGCGCTCCCAGGTGCGGTGCTCGGAGCCGTGCGACGCGCGAAGCTGATGGCGGTTGCGCACGAAAACGGTCAGCGGCAGGGACAGCGGCGCGGCATGGATGCCCGCCGCCACCAGGATGCCCTGCCGCTTGAGCAACGGAAGCGCGTCCGTGATCGACGGCGGATGTCCGGTCGCTTCCAGCACGACATCCACCGGCTTGCCGCCGGTCAGCGCCAGGACCTGGCCGGCCATCGGCGAATCGGCCACGTCCACGAACTCGGTGAAGCCGAGCTGGCGCAGCACGTCGAAGCGGGGGCCGTCGGCACGGCCGACGACGATGACCCGGGCTGCCCCGGCCGCCCGCGCCATCAGCGCCAAGCCCTGGCCAATCGCGCCGGGACCCAGCACCAGCACCGTGTCGCCGAGGCCCACCTCGCCGACCATCACGGCATCCGCGGCCACGGCCAGCGGCTCGACCAGCGCGCCCAGCTCGGAATCAACGGCGTCGGGCAGCGGCAGCGCGTTGCCCGCCTCCACCTGGAGAAAGGACGCAAAGCCGCCATCGCAGGTCAGCCCCAGGACCATGGGGGGCGCGGTCAGCCTGGGGTCGCCCGGCCAAACCTCGTCATGCCTGCCGCGGACGATCCTGGGATGCACCGCGACCCGCGTGCCGGGCGCAACCCCGGCGCCCGGCCCCGCAGCCACCACGGTGCCGGCCACCTCGTGCCCCATCGTCAGGGGCAGGTGGGGCGCCATGAAGCCGTAGCCGTCCGTCCACTCGTAGGCGTGGACGTCGCTGCCGCAGATGCCCGCCGCCTCGACGCGGATGCTGACCTGGCCGGGGCCGGGGGCGCTGGGTTCGGGAAGCTCCACGGCTTGAAGGCCGAAGCCAGCCTGGGTTTTGCGAAGCGCGAGCATGGTCAGAACGGCTCCGGGTAGCGCCCGTGGTAGAACGTGAGCGGAGGCTTGGCGTCGGGATCGGTCAGCACCTCGATGAGGTTCGGCGCCCGCGATGCAAAGGCGGCGTCGAGTGCTGCGCCGACATCCTCGCCGCGCTCCACCCGGGCGGCTTTGATCCCGCAGGCGCGGGCGATTGCGGCGTGGTCCACGTCGGCGAAGTCGCAAGCGTTGGTGTGCTCGCCCAGCAGCGCGTCCTCCGCGTGCTTCTGGAACCCGAGGATGCCGTTGTTGAGCACGATCACCGTCACCGGCAACCCGAGGCGGCGCAGCGTTTCAAGCTCCGCCCAGGAATGGGCAAAGCCGCCATCGCCGCACAGGCACACGACGCGGGCTTCCGGGGCCGCGACCTGGGCGCCGATGGCCAGCGGCAGGCCCCAGCCAAGCCCGGCGAGGCCGCGCGGGGTGAGGAACCGCTGGCCGGCACGCTTCGCGGTCAGGTAGTTGACGATCCAGTTGGAGGAGTAGGACGCATCGGCGCAGGCGATGTCGTCGGCGTTCAAGCGCCGGTCGAGTTCGGCCACCACGCGCTCAGGGCGCACCGGGCCGCCGTCGCGGGCGGTGACGCCGGCCACCAGCGCCCGCCAGCCGGACACCGCCGCGGCGATCTGCGCTTCGGCATCGGCCCGCGCCGCCTGCCGCGTATGCAGGTCGAGCTTCACCATCTCCGCCCGCAGCGCCGCCAGGGTCAGCTTGGCATCGCCGAGAAGCCGCAGCGCCTCGTAGTTGCGGCCGATTTCCAGCGCGTCCGGGTCGATGTGGATGAAGCGCGCTTCCCGCGGGTAAAGCTGCCAGGAATCCGTGCCGTTCTGGTTGGTGCGGGTGCCGACCAACAGCACGACATCGGCGTCCTCCACCACCGACCGCATGTCGCGCGTGCGGGCGCCGAGGCCCATGGTGTTGCCGACGACGCCGAGCGACAGCGGGTGGGTTTCGTCCACAGCGCCCTTGCCCATGAAGGTGGTCGCGACCGGCAGGCTTGCGTCCCCCTGCAGGGCCGCGAGTTCCGGGGCCGCGTCGGACAGGTGGACGCCGCCGCCCGCGATGACGAGCGGGCGCCGGGCGTCGGCCAGCAGCGCGGCGGCCTCGGCGACGCGGGCCGGGTCGGCCGCCGTGCGGTCGAGCGGGTAACGGCCGAGGCTTGCACTGCGCGGCGACGCAGGCCCGGCCTTTTCGCTCAGCAGGTCGGCCGGGACCAGGAGCACCGCCGGGCCTGGCCGGCCCGAGGTGGCCGCCGTGAACGCCATGTCCACGTAGTCCTCAAGCCGGTCGGCGCGGTCGATGCGGCGGACGAACTTCGCCACCGCGTCGAACAAGCGGAGGTGGTCAAGCTCTTGAAAGGCGTTCCTGTCGGTGCTGCTGCGGGCCACGTCCTGCACCAGGGCGACCACGGGCACGCTGGCCTTCATGGCTTCGGCGAGCGGCGGCACCAGCAGCGTCGCGGCGGGGCCGTTCTGCGCGGTGACGACGCCCACCTTGCGCGAGATCCGGGCGTAGCCGTCGGCCATGATGCCGCCCATGTTTTCCTGGCGGTAGGCCGCTTGGCGTATGCCGACGTGCGGGGCGGCGAGGTGGAACGCCGAAGGAAGGCTTTGGCCAAAGGCGACCGTCACGCCGTGCCGTGCAAAGGCTTGCGCCAAGCGAAACGCGACGTTTGCGTTGGCGGCGTGAAGGCCGTTGCTGGGCATCGACGTGTCCCTCCGAGTTGTTATCTGCTATTTGTTATAGCAAAGCTCATGACTCTTGACCTGTCAACGAGGGCAGTCGATAGACGGCCGCGGATGGAACCCGACCTTTCCCTGGCACCGATCGACCGAGCGGCCAGCGTTGCGGGCAAGGTTTATGCGCGCCTGCGGAACGCCTTGATCCAAGGGCAGTTGGTACCGGGGCAGAGGCTCGTTCACCGCCTTCTCGCCGATGAGCTGGACGTCAGCCCGACGCCGGTGAGGGAGGCGCTGCTGCGCCTTGTTTCGGAGGGAGCGCTTGAGCTGGATGCCCGAGGCATTGCCTGGGTCCCGCGCCTTGCGGTTGAACGCTATGACGAGATCATTGACCTGCGCCTTGATCTCGAAGGCCGTGCGGCCGCGCGGGCGGCGATGCTCGCCACGCCCGCAGACATCGCCGACCTGGCCAGCATCCAGAAAAGGTTCCTGAAAGGGCGGGCCGTGATGGACCGGGCAGTTGTCCTGACCGAGAACGAGCGTTTCCATTTCGGCGTCATCGGGATCGCGCAGATGCCCGTGCTGCAGCGGCTGGTGGAGAGCTTGTGGGTCCAGGCGGGTCCGACGATCAGCCTGCTGTTCTCCGCGCCGCGCGTGCTTTCTCCTGAGGGTCACGGGCATGACGCGCTGATCGCGGCGTTCAAGGCGCGTGACCCGGATGCGGCGACTGCGGCCATCAGGCGCGACCTTCGCGAACACGCCACGGTCATATCGCAGATGCTGGCCCGGCGGAAGGAACCGGAAACCGACACGCGCGCCCAGCCGAAACGGCCCCGAGCTGCGTCGTGAAGCGGAGTTACTGATCCGGCCCACCCCGGCGCTGTACCGGCAGGGCAGCCCAGCGCCGCCGTCCTTCTTCCGGGTTCGCCTTGGCGCCGGTTTCCGGGCTGACGTGGCTGAACATCGCAGCCGTCTGACGGTCAGCACCACGCACTCGTCCGCGTCCTCGC
>CAXSAZ010000047.1:0-24697 GCA_964235485.1 uncultured Acetobacteraceae bacterium
AGCAGGCGCGTCGCCAACTGCTCGGCGCTCATTTCCAGGCTGAACACCGCGACCGAGCCTTTCGCCACGGCATTTGAGTCCTCCGACCGTGCTTCCCGCACCAAAGCGTGCGCGGCGCCGAAGGCGATCTTGGTGGCGAGCGCCGTTTTGCCCATGCCGGGCCGCCCGGCCAGGATCATCAGGTCGGAGGGATGCAGCCCGCCGGTCTTCTTGTCGAGATCGCGCAGCCCCGTGGACAGCCCGCTCACGTGGCCGGAGCGTCGGAACGCCCGCTCCGCCCCCAGGATCGCATCGGTCAGCGCGCGCTCAAAGGTGACGAAGCCGCCGTCGTTGCCGCCCTGGGTCGCCAGGCGGAACAGCGCGCTTTCCGCCAGTTCGATCTGCTGCCGCCCGTCCAGTTCCGCCTCGGCGCCGAAGGCGTTGTTGACGACGACCTCGCCGATCTCGATCAACTGGCGCCGCAGCCAGGCGTCGTGCACGGCCCGGCCGTACTCGCCGGCGTTGATGATGCCGACCATGGCCGTCAGCAGGTCCGCGAAGTACTTGGTGCCGCCCACCTCGTCCAGCAGGCCCGAATGCTCGAACTCCGCTTTCAGCGTCACCGCGTCGGCGAGCTGCCCGGCCTCCACCCGCCGCACGATGGCCTGGTAGATCCGGCCGTGCACGGCATCGGAGAAGTGCTCCGGCGACAGGAACTCGCTGACCCGCTCATACGCCTTGTTGTTGGCCAGCAACGCGCCGAGCAGCGCCATTTCCGCCCGGTCGTTGGACGGGGGATGGCGTTGCGACAGGCCAAGCAGCGGCGGATCAATGCTGTTCATGTGGCCTGCATCCTAGCCGATCTGGAAACGTCCGGGCAGGGTGGCGAGCCTGTGGATACCTGTGGATCAGGGGGACAACTCTGGCGCCGCGTCGGAGATCATACCGGTTGTGGTACGCGCGCCACCAGGCGACCCGCCCCCATGGCGTAGTCCCGGGTGAGCGGCATGGCGTCCGCCGGCCGGGCGGGTTCCGCGCCGGACAGGCAGAGATTGAACATGCGGCAGAACCGCTGGCCGTGGAGCGCGGCGACCGCATCGTGCCGGGCCGACAAGCGCCGCCGGGGGCGTAGCTGCGGGGGAATGTGTGCTCGGCGCGTGCAGCCTGTCCCGAGATGGCCTGGGCCGTAAACGAAGACGCCGGCCGCTTCCCGATGGGGAAGGGCCGGCGTCAGGGTGGCGGAAGGCTTTTAAAGGCGTGCGGTCACTGGCGGTCGCGGTCGCGGTCGCCGCCGGCCTCCGCCAGGGCGGCGCCGTATTCCAGCACCTCGTCCGGCTCCACGTCTTCCTCACCGGCCAGGCCGACCTGCTCGCCGCGGGCCTGCTTCTCGGCTTCCTCCGTGCTGCGGGCGACGTTGACCGTGATCGGCAGGCTGACCTCGGGATGCAGCACCAGCTTCACAGTCGTCAGGCCCAGCGTCTTGATGGGCTGGTCGAGCACCACCTGGTTCCGGTTGGTGGTCAGCCCCGCCGCCGTGCAGCCGTCCGAGATGTCGCGCGCCGACACCGACCCATACAACGAGCCGCTTTCCCCCGCCTGCCGGACGATGACCACCGACAGCCCGGCCATCCGCTCCGACAGCCGCTCGGCCTCCTCGCGGCGCTTCAGGTTCTGCGCTTCGAGCTGGGCGCGCTGGCCCTCGAAGATCGCGAGGTTCGCTTTGTTGGCCCGGAGCGCCTTTTTCTGTGGCAAGAGGAAGTTGCGGGCATAGCCCGGCTTGACCTTCACCACCTCGCCCATCTGCCCCAGCTTGTCCACGCGCTGCAGCAGGATCAGTTCAACGGCTGCCATGATCCCCGCTCCTCACGCCACGACGTAGGGCAGGAGCGCCAGGAAGCGGGCGCGCTTGATGGCGTTGGCCAGCTCGCGCTGCTTCTTGCCGGACACCGCGGTGATGCGGCTCGGCACGATCTTGCCGCGCTCGCTCAGGAAGCGGGACAGGAGGCGCACGTCCTTGTAGTCGATCTTGGGCGCGTTCGGGCCGCTGAACGGGCAGCTCTTGCGGCGGCGGTAGAACGGGCGGCGCGCCCCGGCGGCGGCCCCGCCGCCACCCCGGCGGTCGTCGCCCTCGGCTGCGCGGTCGGGACGGTCTGTGCGGTCGGACATCTTCTGTTACTCCTCGCCCGCTTCAGGGGGGCGAAATCCATCGGTTTCGGACCGGGCGCGATACTCCTCGCGGTCGTCGAAGCCGCGTTTGCGGCCGCTCTCGAACCGTCCGGCCGGCTTCGGCCCGCGGAAGCCGCGCTCGCGGTCGTCCGACTTGCGCGACAGGATGGCGCTCGGCTCTTCCGTGATCTCATCGACGCGGATGGTCATGAAGCGCAGCACGTCCTCGTTCAAGCGCAGCAGGCGCTCCATCTCGGTGACGAAGGTGGGCTTCGCTTCCAGGCCGAGCAGCATGTAATGGCCTTTCCGGTTCTTCTTGACCCGGTAGGCCAGGCTGCGCAGGCCCCAGTACTCGCGCTTCTTGACCGCGCCGCCGTCGGTTTCGAGGTCCGAGGCGATGGTGTCGGCAACGGTCTCGACCTGTTGCTGCGTGACATCGTTGCGCGCGATCAGCACGCATTCATATAGCGGCATTGTCACCCCTATGGCTGTTGTCGGCCCGGAATGGGCACAGCCGGGGCGGATGCCGCCGCCCCGGCAGGGAAGCGGCGGGGTATACGCCGATGGGCGGGGATTGCAAGCGGGAGCGAGCTGGGTTGGATTTCAGCGTTCGACCTGGATGCCTCCATTGATGATGGGACCCACTGATGCCCTCGCTGTCGATGACCTACGAAGTCCATATCACGGACGCACCCGATCCGAAGGACCGCGACGCACTTGCTCGGCCTTTGCTGGCATACAACGAATCACTCTTTGGATCGCCCAAGATACACCCGGTCGCAGTGCTCGTGCGGTCCCAGGACCATGCGCGCGTGATCGGTGGACTTTGGGGCCGTACGTCGTTCCAGTGGCTTTTTGTGGAGTTCTTGTTCGTGCCAGAGGCTCTGCGCGGTCAAAAGCTTGGAACAAGATTGCTTGCGGAAGCCGAGCGTGAGGCAAGAGCACGTGGTTGTCTCGGTTCTTGGCTGGAAACGTTCAGCGCGGATGCATGTCGCTTCTACGAGCGCCGCGGGTACCTGTTGTTCGGTGCCATTGCCGACTATCCGCCAGGAAATGCTCGGTCCTTTCTGTCCAAGCGGTTTGACGCGGGAGTGCGTTCCACACCTATTGCTGACGCTTGAACGCAACCGCTGCTGATTGCACGCGGAGCAAAGTGAGGGTTCTATAACGGAATGTCCGACCTTCCACTTCCAATTGCGCTCCCCGCCGTCCGGTCCTATTGGCGTCTGGCCCTCGCCGCCAGCGTGCTCGGCGCCGCAGCACTCGCCCTCACAACCCAAGCCGGCCCGCACGACCCGGAACTCGCCACCCTGCTGCGCTTCATGGCCGCCGTGAAGGCCGCGATGGCGCTCGGCGCCGCGGCCCTGATCGCGTGGCGGCTGGGCCAACTCGTGCGCCCAGCCATCGGCCTGGCCTACATCGCCGGCGTGTCCAGCATGGTCGCCGGCGCCGGGCTGATCTGGCAGCTTGGCCACATCGGAACCGGCGCTCTGCTGGTGCATGGCGGCCTTCTGGCGCTGGCCGGCCTTGCCTGGCTGGACCGGGCCGGGTGGGATCAGGCAGCCAGCGCCACCTCCGTATCCATGCATTGGAGGCGCGGCGCCTCCCCGGGCACGGCGATCAGGGTGCAGCCGCGCGGCACCTCGCGCCAGCGGCTGCGGTCCTCGTCGATCGGTTCCGACACCAGCAGCAGCCCGGCTGGGCCGTCCTTGTAATACAGCGTCGGCGGCTGCGCGTCGCAGGCCCAGCGGAACGCCCACAACGTATGCCCGTCCGTGAGCGTCGCGGTGAAGCGCAGCGGCTCCTCAATGCCCGCGTCCCGCATGTGCGCCTTCACGTCCCGCAACGTCGCGGCCATGGCGCTGATGGGATCGCGCTCCAGCCCGCGGGCGAACGCCGCGAGGAAGATCGCCTCGCTGTCCGTCGTGCCGCCCCGCGCGGGGTAGAGCGCGTCCGGGATCATCGCCTCCACCCGGCGGCGTACGCGGGCCCAGCCGCCGATCTGGCCGTTGTGCATGAACAAATGCCGCCCCTGGGAGAACGGGTGGCAGTTGGCCCGGCTGGTCGCCGTGCCCGTCGCGGCCCGGACATGGGCGAAGAACAAGTGGCTGCGCACCTGGCCCGCGATGCTGAGCAGGTTCTCGTCCGACCAGGCCGGCCGCACTTCCCGATACAGGCCCGGCGTTTCCCGCTCCCCATACCAGCCGACGCCGAAGCCGTCGCCGTTGGTTTCCGTCTTCGCCTCCGCCGCGTGCAGCGACTGGTGGATCAGGCTGTGGCAGGGGGCTGCCACCAGGGTTTCCAGCAGGATCGGCTCGCCCTGGAACGCGAGGAAGCGGCACATCGGGCACCTCCGTAAGATGACGGATAGGTTACAGGCTTCACGCGCAGTGCAGCAAGGATAACGTGGCCTAGTTCTTCGAGGCCGCGTACGGATTGACACGGCCCCGCGCGGAGATAATACCGCGGCACTTGTGAGGAAATGGTCAATGCCGGTCCACGCCTTCATCTTCCCTGGCCAGGGCAGCCAAGCCGTCGGCATGGGCCGCGACCTGGCCGCGGCCTTTGCCCCCGCCCGCGAGGTGTTCGGGGAGGTGGACGAGGCGCTGAAGCAGAAGCTGTCCAAGCTGATGTTTGAAGGCCCGGCGGAAACCCTGACGCTGACGGAGAACACCCAGCCGGCGCTGCTCGCCATGTCGATGGCCGCCTTGCGCGTGCTGGAAGCGGAAGGCGGGTTCCGCCTCCCGGACAAGGCCGTGCTGGTGGCGGGGCACAGCCTCGGCGAGTACAGCGCGCTGGCCGCGGCCGGCAGCCTGGCGCTGAGCGACGCGGCGCGGCTGCTGCGCCGCCGGGGCACGGCCATGCAGGACGCGGTGCCGGCCGGGGAGGGCGCAATGGCGGCGCTCTTGGGCACGGAGCTGGAGCCGGCGGAAGCGATCTGCGCCGACGCCGCCGTGCTGGTGCGGGAGGACGGGACGGAAGAGCGCCAGGTGGTCGAAGCGGCGAACGACAACGGCGGCGGCCAAGTGGTGATCTCCGGCCACCGCGCCGCGGTGGAGCGTGCGGTTGAACTCGCCAAGGCGCGCGGCGTGCGCCGGGCCATGCTGCTGCCGGTGTCGGCGCCGTTCCATTGCGCGCTGATGGCCCCGGCCGCCGACGTGATGGCGGACGCGCTGGGCAGCGCGGAGCTGCGCCCGCCCGAAGTGCCGCTGATCGCGAACGCTTCGGCGGAGCGCGCGACGGTTCCCGGCGAGATCCGCAACCTTCTGGTGCGCCAGGTGACGAGCACCGTGCGCTGGCGGGAAAGCGTGCTGGCCTGCACGGCGATGGGCGTGGACAGCTTCATGGAGCTTGGCGCCGGCAAGGTGCTGTCCGGCCTGGTGCGCCGGATCAGCCCGGACAGCGCCGCCGCCTCGGCCGGCACGCCCGCGGAGATCGAAGCCATGCTGAAGCTGCTGTGAGCGGCATGTTCCGCCTGGACGGCAAGACGGCGCTGGTGACGGGCGCCTCGGGCGGCCTGGGCGACGCCATTGCCCGCATTTTGCATGCGCAGGGCGCCCGGGTCGCGCTGTCCGGCACGCGGACCGACGCGCTGGACGCCTTGGCGGCGGAGCTGGGGGAGGGCGCCCACGCCTGCCCGGCCGACCTGCGCGACCCGGCCGCCGCCGATGCGCTGGTGGCGGCGGCGGAGGCGGCGTGCGGGCCGGTTGACATCCTGGTGAACAACGCCGGGCTGACCCGGGACATGCTGGCGCTGCGCATGAAGGACGCGGACTGGCAGTTGGTGCTGGACGTGGACCTGTCCGCGCCGTTCCGCCTGGCGCGTGCGGCGCTGCGCGGCATGGTGCGGCGGCGCGGCGGGCGGATCATCGGCATCGGCAGCATCGTGGGCCACACCGGCAACCCCGGCCAGGCCAACTACGCCGCCGCCAAGGCCGGGCTGGCCGGCATGACCAAGGCGCTGGCGCAGGAGGTCGGCAGCCGCGGCGTCACGGTGAACCTGGTGGCGCCGGGCTTCATCGAGACGCCGATGACGGACGCGCTGTCGGCGGAGCAGCGGGCGAAGCTCACCGGCGCCATCCCGCTGGGCCGGATGGGCCGGCCTGCGGACGTGGCGGCGGCGGTGCTTTACTTGGCGTCCGAGGAGGCCGCCTGGGTGACGGGCGCCACGCTGCACGTGAACGGCGGGATGGCGATGCCCTGAATGGCGATGAATGGCGATGCCCTGGCTTGAAGGCCCGCTTGCCTTGGCGGTTGGCCAGAAACCATGCTAAGCGGCGGCACGCTTCGTACGGGCGATCTTACGGGAGCAGGCCGGTGTCCGCCCACAGCAACCGATGACCACCGAACAGTTGACAGGAACCGAGGACAAGATGAGCGAGATCGCCGACAAGGTTAAGAAGATCGTGGTGGAGCACCTGGGCGTCGAGGAGGGCAAGGTGACACCGGAAGCGTCGTTCATCGACGACCTGGGCGCCGACAGCCTGGACACGGTTGAGCTGGTGATGGCCTTCGAGGAAGCGTTCAGCGTCGAAATCCCGGAAGACGCCGCCGAGAAGATCAGCACGGTCAAGGACGCGATCGACTTCATCGAGAAGCAAAAGGCGGCTTGAGCCGCCGCTGCCTGGGAGGGCGCGGATGAGTGTGGCGATGCGCCGGGTGGTCGTGACGGGCATGGGCATCGCGTGCCCGCTGGGCTTGGGCGTGGAGAACGTGTGGAAGCGCTTGATCGCCGGGGAAAGCGGCATCAAAGCCATCCAGTCCTTCGACACGGCCGAGCTGACGGCCAAGATCGCCGGGCAGGTCCCGGTCGGCACCCGCGCGGAGGGCAAGCTCGACATCGGCGAGTGGATCCCCGTCAAGGACCAGAAAAAGATGGACCGCTTCATCCATCTCGCCCTCGTCGCCGCGACGGAGGCGGTGGAGGACAGCGGCTGGGTCCCGCCGGACGAGGACGCGCGCTGCGCCACCGGGGTGATGATCGGGTCCGGCATCGGCGGGCTTGGCACGATCTACGAAGCGTCCGTGCTGGTGGTGCAGGGCAAGTCGCGCCGGCTGTCGCCGTTCTTCATCCCGTCGGCGCTGATCAACCTGGCGTCCGGCCATGTGTCCATCAAGTACGGCTTCAAAGGCCCCAACCATTCCGTCGTCACCGCCTGCGCCACCGGGGTCCACGCCATCGGCGACGCCGCCCGGCTGATCGGATGGGGCGACGCCGACGTGATGGTGGCGGGCGGGGCGGAGGCCGCGGTGAACCCGCTGGGCATGGCCGGGTTCTGCGCCAGCCGCGCCTTGTCCACCGCGTTCAACGACCGGGCCGCCGCGGCGTCCCGCCCCTGGGACCGCGGCCGCGACGGCTTCGTCATGGGGGAGGGCGCCGGGATCGTCGTGCTGGAGGAACTGGAGCACGCCCGCGCCCGCGGCGCCAAGATCTACGGCGAGGTCGGCGGCTACGGCATGTCCGGCGACGCCCACCACATCACCGCCCCGGCGGACGGGCACGAGGGCGCCTTCCGCGCCATGCGCAACGCCTTCCGCAACGGGGGCGCCGAGCCGGGCGACGTGCAGTACGTGAACGCGCACGGCACCAGCACGCCCTTGGGCGACGATCTGGAACTGGAAGCGGTGGAGCGGTTCTTCGGCGACGCCGCGAAGGGGCTGGCGATGTCGTCCACCAAGTCCGCCACCGGGCACCTGTTGGGCGCGGCCGGGGCGATCGAGTCGATCTTCTCGCTGCTCGCGATCCGCGATGGCGTGGTGCCGCCGACGCTCAACCTGGAGGACCCGAGCCGGGACAGCGTGATCGACCGGGTGCCCTTGGCGGCGCAGGAGCGCCGGGTGGACGTGGCGCTGTCCAACAGCTTCGGTTTCGGCGGCACCAACGCCAGCATCCTGTTCAAGCGGGCGGCCTGACGCGGGCGGGCGGGCAGGATGCGCTCCGTCCTCCTCATCTTCGGGCTGCTGACCATGCTGGGGGCCGCGGCCTACGCCTTCTGGATTTATGATGAGCCGGGTCCGCTGCCGGCCCCCAACGTCGTGCTGGTGCCCCGCGGCGGGCTGGACCAGGTGGCGGACACGCTGGCGCAGGAAGGCGTCGTCCGCAGCGCCTTCACACTGCGCGCCGCGGCGGTGGCGACGCGGGGCCAAGGCGCCGTCCATGCCGGCGAACTGGAGTTCCCGGCCGGCGCCAGCCTGCGCCAGGTCCTGGCCGTCCTGCGCACCGCCCGCCCGGTGCAGCACCGCCTGACCATCCCCGAAGGCCTCACGGCGACGCAGGTGGCGCTGCTGATCGAGAACGCCCCGGCGCTGGAAGGCGACCCGGCGGTGCCCGAAGAGGGCCGCCTGCTGCCGGAAACCTACGCCTATGAGCGCGGCACCCCGCGCGCCGCGCTGGTGGAGCGGGGCCGGGCCGCCATGGACCGGGCGCTCGCCCGCCACTGGGCCGCCCGCAACGCCGCCGTGCCGCTGGACACGCCGCGCGACGCCTTGATCCTGGCCAGCATCGTCGAGCGGGAAACCGCCAAGCCGGAGGAGCGTCCCCGGGTCGCCGCGGTGTTCCTGAACCGGCTGCGCCGCCGCATGAAGCTGCAATCCGATCCCACCGTGGTTTATGGCGCAAGCGGCGGCGCCGGCGTGCTGGAGCACGGCCTGACACGGGCGGAACTGGAACGGCCCGACCCTTACAACACCTACAAGATCAACGGCCTGCCCCCGGGGCCGATCAGTATGCCCGGCGTCGGCTCGCTCCGCGCGGTGACGCAGCCGGCGGACACGGACGACCTATTCTTCGTGGCCGACGGGTCCGGCGGGCATGTGTTCGCGAAAACGTTGGAAGAGCACCAGCGCAACGTGGCGCGCTGGCGCGGCGTCGAGCGGGCACGGCAGGCCGCTGCGGCGCCGGCGCCCGCGGAGCATTAGGCATCCCCCGCATGAGCGAGCCGCAACCTGCCTTGGCCTTTCCCGCCTTGGCGTCCATGACAGGGTTCGCCCGGACGGACGGCATGGCGGAAGGGGTGGCCTGGGCCTGGGAGCTGCGTAGCGTGAACGGGCGCGGTCTCGACCTGAAGCTGCGTCTGCCGCCGGGCCTTGACGCCCTGGAACCCGCGTTGCGGGAAGAGGCCGGGCGGGCGCTCCGCCGGGGCAACGTGGCCGCGAACCTGACCGCCAAGCGCGACGACCGCGCCCGGCTGACGGTTGACCCGGCGGTGCTGGACGACCTGCTGCGCCTTGCCCTCGACCTCGCCGCGCGCATCCCCGGCGCGCCCGCGCCGCGGGCGGAGGCGCTGTTGGCGCTGCCCGGCGTGCTGCGGCCCGCTGCCACGGCCGATGACGGCTGGACCGAGGCGCAGGTGGCCGCCGTCCGCGCCGGGTTTGCCGCGGCCTTGGCAGCACTGGTGGCATCGCGCCAAGCGGAGGGCGCGCGGCTGGCGGCCTTGCTGAGCACGCAGTTGGATGAGGTCGCGGCCTTGCTCGCCACCGCCCAACAGGAAGCTGCCGAGCAGCCCGCCTTGCAGCGCGCCCGCACCCTGGACAGCCTGGCCGCCCTGTTGCGCGACCAGCCCGGCCTGCCGGGGGAGCGCATCGCCCAGGAGGTGGCGCTGCTCGCCAGCCGCTCCGACGTGCGGGAAGAGCTGGATCGCCTTGGGAGCCACATCGAGGCCGCACGCGCCCTGCTGCGGGAAGCGGCGGGCATCGGGCGCAAGTTCGACTTCCTGGTGCAGGAGTTCGTGCGGGAGGTGAACACGCTGTGCAGCAAGTCCGCCTCCATCGCCCTGACCGCAACCGGGCTGCGGCTCAAGGCGGCCGTGGAGCAGATGCGCGAGCAGGTGCAGAACGTTGAGTAGCGGCCCGGCCGAGCCTCCGCCCCGACGCGGCGTTTGCCTGGTGGTCGCGGCGCCCTCCGGCGCGGGCAAGAGTACCATCACCCGCGCCCTGCTGGCGGCCGAGCCGGAAGCGTCCTTGTCCGTCAGCGTCACCACACGCGCCCCGCGCCCCGGCGAGCAGGACGGCGTGCACTACCATTTCCGCACCCAGGCCGGCTTCGACGCCATGGTGGCGGAGGGCGCCATGCTGGAATGGGCCACCGTGTTCGGCCGCAGCTACGGCACGCCCCGCGCGCCGGTGGAGCGGATGCTGTCCGCCGGGCGGGACGTGGTGTTCGACATCGACTGGCAGGGCTTCCGCCAGTTGCGCGCGGCGCTGCCCGGCGATGTCGTGGGCGCCTTCGTGCTGCCGCCGTCCTACGCCGCCCTGGAAGCGCGCCTGCGCGGCCGGGGCGGCGACGCGCCGGAGGAGATCGCCCGCCGCATGGCCGCCGCGCGCAGCGAGATCGCGCATTGGGCGGAGTTCGATCACGTTTTGATCAACCGCGACCTCGACGCGGCGGTGGCGGACGTGCGGGGCATCCTGCGCGCCGCCCGCTGCGCCATCTCCCGCCAGCCCAGCCTGCCCGCCTTCGTCGCCGGCCTGATGGCGTCCGCATCCTGACCCTGCCCTACGCCGCGCGCTGGACGGTGGCGCTATCGGTTGCGGCGTTCGTTGGCGGAGGGCTGATCGGGCTGGCGGTCGCTGCTGCGGGTGTCGCCGCGCTGGCCGCTACGCTGGCTGGCGGTCGCCTGCATCCGGGTGTTCCAGGGCATGCCGCCGCTGCTGCAGCTTTTCCTGGTGTTCTTCGGCAGCGACCTGCTGAGGATCGGACTGGGCGCCTGTGTGTCGGCGATCCTGGGCCTGAGCTTCGACGCCGGGGGTTCCGGCCGTTCGCCATCTTCGGCACCGTGGCGCTGATCTCCTTTCTTTTTTCTTTTGTGCTGGCCGCTGACGCTGGCCAGCCGGCGGCTTGAAGTCTGGCTCGCCCGCGCATACCAACCGTCTCACAGGCATTAGGCTGGCGCAGCCCGGCCCATGGGAGGAACAACGATGCGGCTTCGGGTCAGTCACGTGATCATCGCCTTGGCGGCGCTGGCGGTCGGCTTCCTGCTGGGGCTTCCGCACGCCCGGGCGCAGACGGTGGACGAGACCACGAGCCGCGGCACGGTCAACATCGGCGTGCTGATCGACCCGCCGCCTCATGCACTGCTGAACGACAAGCAAGAACCGGACGGTTACACCCATGCGGGCCAACCAGTGCAACCTGCACCAATGGGTCGACACGTCCGTTTACCACGTGAAGAACAACGGCGAGCTCGACGCCTTGCACCGCAAATGGTTTGGCACGCCGTTCCCTGGTCTGCCGGTATTCTGATACGGATGACTTGGTTGAATGGCCCTCATCCGTCGATGGGTTGCACCCATCCTACGGCATAGGTCGCGTAGGACGGGTGCAACCCATCAGCAGCCGCACACAAGTCGCTCAATGGCGCCGCTCGTATGGGCGGCACGTTCAAGCGGTTCAGCGGCGTTCGTAGGTCCCGATCATCCGCCCTTGCGCGATCAGATGCGGGCGAATCGTCCTCAACAGCATCGCGCGCCCCGGCGGATAATCAAATTGCGGGCGCGCATCCAGGGCGAAGACCTGGAAAGCGTAGCGGTGCGGCCCATGGCCCGGCGGCGGCGTGGGCGCGGTCCAGCCCGGACGGCCCAGCGCGTTGCGCCCGCACGCCCAGCCGCCCGGCGCCGTCCCGGACACCCGCAACGGGATTTCCCCCTCGGCGAACTCGGTCTTGTCCGGCGGGATGGAGTGCACGATCAGGTGGACCAGCGGCCGTAGCCACGGGATATCGGCGTCCTCCACCAGCAGCACCACGGATTGCGTCTGCGCGGGCAGGCCTTCCCAACGCAAGGGCGGGCTGAGACTCTCGCCGTCCTGGGTGAGCCGCACCGGCATCGGCTGCCCGTCGGCGAAAGCTGGGCTGCTGACCTCGATGGCAGATCCCAGGAAGCCCGAGAACTTGCTGGTGGACAGCATGATTATGCCCGGCCGTACCGGCCGCAACGCTTCGCCCAACGAGTGCATCACCGACGCCAGCATCCGTTCAATCCCCCATCCAATACCAAGGGTTCAATGCAGCCGCCGCCGCCCAGTTCGCCCGCTCGCGCACGGGTGACCGCCGCACTTACGGAACGTGGGCGAAGTGCTCCGACACCTCGGCCACGATCACGCCGAGCTTGCGTATCGTGGTGCGGTTCAGCATCGAGCCGTCGTCGAGCAGATACCACCATTGGTCCATATCGACGTTCCTCAACGGGTTGCCCGGCGACGTGGCAAGGGTCCAGGTCCAATGGAACGCCCGGCCGGCCGACTCGCCCACGGCACTGCCCACCATGTCGTTGGCGGTCGCCTCGTAGCGGTCCGGCCCAGCCCGGCGCATCCGCCAGGTCCGCGTCACCGGCGCGTCCTCCCCAATCGACAGCCGCTGCGTCATGCGCAACGTGCCATCCCCCGCTTCCCCCACGCAGTCCGTCCTTACGACCCGCATCGGCTGTCCCGCGCGGTCTTCCAGGACGCCCCAGGACACGACATGGCCGGTGAAGAACCGGATGGGATCGAGAACCGGGGCCGTACCGCGGAAACTGCCGACCGGCAAAGCCTCGCCGCAACCGAGTAGCCCCACCACCAGCGCCAAAGCTGCCCAGCGCATCCAATTGCCCATAAAGAAAGGGGGAGGCCTGCGCCTCCCCCCGCTTCCGCCATGCCGACCGGGTTACTTGCGCGGCGTGTTCATGCCGCTCGTCGTGGCGCCCGGGGTGGAATTCGACTTGACGCCGCCGGCGCCCATGGTGCCGGAGGACGTCTTGTCCGTGGTCGTCGTGGTCGTGGTGGCGGCGCCGGGCACGGTCTTGGTGCCGTCCTCCACTTCGACCTTGGTGCTGCGCACGGTGTCGCGGACGGTTTCCGTGCGGTCGGACGCTTCCTTGCGGATGCCGATCTCCTCGACGACCCGCGCCTCCTTGCCGACGACCGCCTCCTCGCTCGTGGCGCGCGCCTCGATGGTGCGCTCCTGGAACGCCGCGGCGTCGGCGCCGGTGACGGCGCGGTTCACCGGGTGGCGCTCCACCGTGACCCGCTCCTCATGCAAGCGCACCTGCTCCTCGACCGGGCGCTCCACGACGTAGCTGCGCACGCGCACGGCGCCGCCGGCAACCTCGCGCTTGCCGACCCGCAGCCGCTCCTCCATCACCTTGATCGTCTCGGCGTCCCCGGCGCGCGCCGTGGTGCCAGTCATCGGGGCGGCCGTCGCAGTGGTGGCCGTCGCCCTGGTGCCGGTCATGGCCGCACCGGCTGTCGCCGCGCCGGTCAGGGCCGCACCGCCGGTGGCCGCCGTGCTGGCCATGTTGGCGCCGGTGGCCGTCGTGGTCGCGCTGCCCGGCGCGTAGTTGTAGCCGGACTGGCGCCACTCTTCGAGCTTGGCGTCGAAGTCGAGCGGGTTGGTGCCTTCCAGGGTCTGGATGATCTGGTTGCGGTTGGACTTGGCGTTCGGCGTCACCACGACCATGGCATGGCCGGCGCCCACCGCATGGCTATAGGCGTGGGCGTCCTCGTCCGGCATGAACAGGCTCTTGATCGAACCCCACAAGCCCTGGTTGCCCGACTCGTAGTCAACACCACCAGCCATCTGGTCGGCGCCCTTGTCCATCACCTGCACGGTGCTGCTGTCCACGCCGGCCGCCAGCAGTTTCTCGCGCGCTGCATCGGCATGGGCGCGCGTGTCATACAACGCGACGATCTGGTTGTCGTGAAGGGAGGGATCGTAAAGCCCGGTCTCATGCGCCGCGCCCTGGTTCAGGCTGCTCGAACTCGACTCGTTCATGTAGGAACCGCTCATGCTGGCATCTCCTTTGCTGTTATTGTTTCGTCGGATGGTGTCTCGTCGGGCGGCCTGCGCCCAGTTTGCTCGATCTCGACATGCTCAGTGCGCAGGCGCACCTTGTGTTGCTCGGTCCGTTCGCTGGAATGCTTGCGGATGTGCAGTTCCTCCTTGAGGAACAACCGCTTCTCGACGACCAAGACTTCCTCCAGGATCGGCACGATCAGCGTGTCGCCGTCTTGCCGGGTCTGCGGCGCTTCGGAAACGGCGCGCCCGACGGGCACCCGCTCCACAATCAGGTCCTGCTGTCGCAGCAGGACCTCGGCCACCTCGTCGCGCTCGGTCACGGTCTTGTGGACCAGAACCCGGCCGCTTTCATACTCACGCTTCTCGACGCGGAGGGTTTCCTCGACGACCGGGATAACCTCAATCATCTCTGATCGCTTGGCTTCCGGGATCACCTCGGCCAGTTCGTTCGACTGCATGGTCCAGGCCCGTCCGTCTCGCTGGTGAGACCAGTTGACGGTTGAGCGAGGCTCCGGTTCATCGAAACACGATTTTGTGAGGCAAGGGCCGGCCCGCGGTGCCGGGGCAGCCTTTTAAAGCGGGGCGTGCCCGGCGGGCAGCGCCGCGATCTCGTTGATCAGCTTGCGGGTCATCGCCTCGCCAAAGGCCGGGAACTCCCGCACCTCCACCACGAAGCTGCCGGCGCCCCCGATGACGTTCTGCCGATACCATTCCGTCAGCCCGCCTGGCGGCTGCACGTGGGCATAGGTGTAGCTGACCGGGTGCTCGTTGATGATCGCCAGGCCGTTCACCGTGACCCCCGCCGCCACGGCGTCGTCGCGCGCCGCCGCGACTTCCCGGCCCGAGTTGTTGGTGCCGTCCCCGGCCACGTCGATTACCCGGCGCTGCGCCTCGAACCCGCTTTCCGCCAGCAGCCGCATCGCCCGGTCGATCCCGGCGCTGATGCTGGTGCGGCCCCAGAAGGAGCGCGGCGCGTTGTCCAGCGCGTCCGTGAACTGCCGGGCGGAAGCGGCGTCGCGCACCACGCGCCAGTCCAGCACCGTGTTCACCTCGTAGGACCCAGCGAACTCCACATAAGCGATGGCGATGGCGCCCACCGCGCCGCCGCGTATGGCCGCGATCACCCGCGGGTCGTTGAGCGCGGCGGCGTAGCCGGCCTTTTCCATCTGGAACTCGCTGTCATCGACGCTGCGCGACACGTCCGACACCAGCACCAGCGCCATATCGACCGGCTCGGCCGCCCGTGCGGAGCCGGCCAAAAGCAACAACAGGATCAGCAAACGCATGGGCCACCTCCGCCGGCCATGGTCTCAGTCTATGGCCCCACGGCCAAGCGCAATTTATCGCTATTGGCTGGCCCAGATGATCCGGTGCATCCAGGCGACCTCCATCAGGTCGAAGCTGCGGTCGCGGTGCTCGGGGTTAAGGCTTTTCAGCTCGATCCGCTTCGCCGAGCGCCGGGCCAACTGCTTGGCCATCACCTCGCCCGCCGCCGTGCGCAGCACCACGCGGTCCCCCCGGCGGATCGGCGCCGCGGGCGAGATCACCACCATGTCGCCGTCGCGGAACACCGGCTCCATCGAGTCGCCGGAGATTTCCAGCGCGTAGGCGTGCGGGTCGCCGATCTCCGGCAGGCTCACCTCGTCCCAACTGCCGCCCACCGGGAACCCGGCATCGTCGAAGAAGCCGTTGCCCCCGGCCTGCGCCATGCCGAGCAGCGGGATGCGCCGCGGCGGGCGGGCCGTGGTCACGGTAGCCGACCCCGTGACCAAGGAGGTGAACAGCTCCAGGCTGGCGCCCGTGGCGTCCAGCACCTTGGCCAGGCTTTCCGTGCTGGGCCAGCGGGCGCGGCCGTCCGGCATCCGCCGCTTGCTCGGGTTGAACGTCGTGGCGTCCAGCCCGGCCTTCTTGGCCAGGCCCGACGCGGACAGCCCATACTCGGCCGCCAGGGTGTCGAGCGCGCGCCAGATGTCCTCGTGTTTCATGGGCGCCATCGTGCCTAGGAATTGACACCGGAGCAACTAGGAATTTGCGCCTTGGAACGCTTGCGGCGGAGCGCGCAGAATGTTCTTATTCCGTTCTCATTCTTGCCAAGGAGGTGCGCCATGCCGACCGAGCCTGTTTCCCGCGCCCACCACGCCGACACCCAACTACGCGCCCCGTGCCGGACCCCGCCTTTCGCCTCCGCCGAGGCCGCGTGGTTCTGGACCGCGGCCCACCTCCGGGCGCGGCAGGAGGCCGGCCCCGCCCCTGGCCCTGGCCCGTGCCGGCCGGAGGATGTTCTGAAATGCCTCGACACCCTGTATCGCCGGCGCCGGGTCGAACTGCTGCACGTCCGCATCCTGCGCTTCTGGGGCTGGCGCGGCCGGGCGCCCAACCCGGCCTGGCCGCGCGAACGCTGCGACGCCCGGCTGTGGCGCGAGGCGATGGGCCAACTGGATTGGCCGCTGCGCGCCGGCGGGATCGTCGCCGGCGGGATGGGAGGGCTGGCGCTGCCGGACGAGGAGCACGACGCGGCGGAACCCTGATACAAGCGGCATCATCGATCGACCCGTGTGCGGCTGATGGTCACCCATCCTACGACATGGATCACGTAGGATGGGTGCAACCCATCAGCCGTTGACGGTCATTCAACCAAGCCGTCCGGATAAGCCGGCTGCTTCATGATCTCCGCATCGTGCCGGGCGCGGCCGGCCTCCGTCATATGGAACCGGCCGCCGTGCTCGGCGGCCAGGCCCATGGCGGACAGGCGGTGGAGGCACGGCCCGTCCTTCAACCCGCCCGGCCGGCCCGGCGCCTCGCACAGCATCAGGCGATGCAGCGCCGAGCGGCAGCAGGTTTCCAAATAAGGCTCGTTCCACATGCTGCCGGTCTAGCGGCGGGGCGCGCACTTCTCAAGCAGGCGGGGATGGGGCAGACCTTCGGCATGACGCCAAGCATCGCCTCCGCCCTCATGCCCTTGCTGCGCCGGACCGAAGCCGAGCGCGCCCACCGTCTGGCCATCACCGCCTTGCGCCTGGGATTGGCCGGGCGGGACGCCACGCCGGACGACCCGGCGTTGCGGGTCCGGGCGTTCGGCCTCGTGTTCGCCAACCCCGTCGGGCTTGCCGCCGGGTTCGACAAGGACGCGATGGCGCTGCGCGGCCTGCGCCGGGTGGGGTTCGGCTTCATCGAGGCCGGCACCGTGACCCCGCGTCCGCAGCCCGGCAACCCGCGCCCTCGGGTGTTCCGCTTGGATGCGGACCGGGCGGTGATCAACCGCTACGGGCTGAACAGCCGCGGCCTCGCGCCCTACGTCGCCCGCCTCGCCGCCCTGCCGCGCGGGCGCGTGCCGAGAAGCGTGCCGGTGGGCGCCAACGTCGGCATCAACAAGGACGGTGCCGACCCGGAGCGCGACTACCCCGCCCTGATCGCCGCCGTGGCGCCGCACGCCGACTACGTGGTGATCAACGTGTCCTCCCCGAACACGCCGGGGCTGCGTGACCTGCAGGGGGAGGCGCGGCTGGCCGCCATCCTGGCCGCGGTGCAGGCCGCGGTGCCCCATCGCCCGCCGCTGCTGGTGAAGATCGCGCCCGACCTGCCGGAGGGCGGGCTGGAGGCCATCGTCGAGACCGCGGTGCGCCACGGCGTCGATGGCCTGGTCGTGTCCAACACCACCGTTGCCCGGCCGGACACGCTGCGGTCGGGGGCGGCGGGGGAAGGCGGCGGCTTGTCCGGCCCGCCGCTGCTGGCGCCCAGCACGCGGCTGCTGGCCCGCGCGTATCGGCTGGCGGCGGGGCGGCTGGTGCTGGTCGGCTGCGGCGGCGTGTCCACGGGGGGCGAGGCGTTGCAGAAAATCCGGGCCGGGGCGCATTTGGTGCAGCTTTACACCGCGTTCAGCTACGGCGGCCCGGCAGTGATCCCCCGCATCAAGCGCGAGCTTGCCGCGGCGTTGCGCGAAGGAGGGTTCCGCGGCGTGGCGGACGCCGTGGGCGTGGACGCATGAGGCTTCTCCCCGGCTTCGCCCCGCTGGCAACGGCGTATGACGGCTTCATCCTCGACCTGTGGGGCGTAATCCATGACGGGGTTACGCCCTACCCGGGCGCGGCCGAGTGCCTGGCGTCGCTGCGCGCGGCGGGCAAGCGGGTGGTGCTGCTGTCCAACGCGCCGCGCCGGGCCGGGGCGGTCCAGGGGCAGCTCCGCAAGATGGGCATTGCCGCCAGCGAGTTCGACGGCGTGATGACCTCCGGCGAGGCGACCTTTCTCATGCTGCGCGACCGGCCGGACCCGTGGTACCGGGCGCTTGGGCGCGCGGTGTTCCACCTCGGCCCGGAGCGCGACCGCAACGTGCTGCACGGCCTGGACTTGGATGTGCGCGACACCCCGGACGGCGCCGGGTTCCTGCTCAACACCGGGCCGGACGACCATCTCGGCCCGACCGACCCGGCGGCCTACGACGCCGTGCTGCGGGACTGCGCGGCGCGCGGCCTGCCGATGATCTGCGCCAACCCGGATCTGGAGGTGATCCGCGGCGGCGTCCGGGTGATCTGCGCCGGCACGCTGGCGGTGCGCTACGTGGCCATGGGCGGCGCGGTGCGCTCGCTCGGCAAGCCTGATCCTGCGATCTACGCGCCCGTGCTGGCGATGCTCGGGGTGCCGCAGTCGCGGGTGCTGGCGGTGGGCGACGCGCTGCGCACGGACATCGCGGGGGCGGCGGCGGTGGGGGTTGATGCGTGCTGGGTCTTGGGCGGGCTGCACGGGGCGCATGGGGGCGGGGAAGCGGCGGTGAAAGCGGAGGCGGCGGGGGCCGGGCTGTTCCCAGTGGCGGCGGTTCCGCATTTTGTTTGGTAGCGAGGTGCGGGCGGGTAATCTGGCGCTTGGTGCCTATGTCTCATGGCCACACAGACCCATTGCAGCCATTCGGGTCCCCTCGCAGTTTGGAAGAATGGATAATCCGTTCGATGCCCGCCCGCTGTGCTTCGTCAAGGACGGGGCGCAGCGCTTCCGGGGAGCGTTGACACCGTTCCTCGTCGAGCTTCGTGCGGCGCTCGGCCTTTTGCCGAGAGATCATGCCGGCTTGCGCCTCAAAGGGATCCCCGGACTTCATCCGTTCCTCGCCCCTGACGGCGTGCTCGGCTCCATCGCTGCCTCCGCGCTCGGGACACGCGGCCGTGCCGTACGGGCAATCCTGTTCGACAAGACCCCGCGCAGCAACTGGTCCTTGGCTTGGCATCAGGATCGGACGATCTGCGTCAAGGAACGAGTCGATGTCGAGGGTTTCGGTCCGTGGACCATGAAAGGCGGGATGCAACACGTTGCTCCGCCGTTCGAGGTGCTCGCCCGGATGGTTACGTTGCGCGCGCACCTTGACGACGTTTCGGTCACCAACGCGCCGCTGTTGATCGCTCCGGGATCGCACACTGCAGGCCGTGTGCCGGTTGGCGAAATCGACCAGGTCGTTCGCCGCTGCGGCACGCAAGCGTGCCTCGCCGACGCAGGAGATGTGTGGCTCTATGCTACGCCCATCCTCCATGCGTCAGACGCTGCGGCGGCGCCGGCGCACCGACGAGTCCTTCAGGTTGATTTCGCTGCGGGCGAGCTTCCGGGCGGGTTGGAGTGGCTCGGGGTCTGACGTCCGGGTCGAACAGCTCGTGAACTTCCTCTGTCCGCTCTCTGGTGCCACTGTTGTTATTGAAACGTCAGATACAATCCTCAGGTCGATCAACCACGATGAATTCCGAGAATTGGTCCAATATCTCTTTAGGAATTTCCTCAAATACATCTTTTCGAGCGTATAAAACTTTTCCGAAATCAGGAAACATTGTGAGTCTCATCTCATCAATGAGCGAGAACAGCAATGTCCTACATTGTATCGTGGATTGTGGACGGTGCAGACCAAACCCAGTAGTTTCATTGTCCTTGACATAGAGAAGCGCAAACTCGCCGATGGGAGAGTAGTATTCTTCCTCGTGGAATAACCCAACTTCATTAGATCCCTCCCGAAGCTCGGGAACCCAGCATCCATGTTGCACGAGGATGCTGACGATAGCAGCTTGCGGGATGGGGACTTCCCGACCGTTGCGGAAATTCATCAGGTGCATTCCGAAGCTCATGAACAAGCTTCACCCCTGTACTCGGCCGCCCGCCGAACCGCACCTTCCTCGGCAAAGGTCTCCTCCACCAAGCGCATGACGGCTTCCTCCAGGAATGCCGCCAGATCGGCAGCGTGGCCCTCGGCCCCCTACCGCTCGATCACGCGCTGAAGCTCATCGGGAAGTCGAAACACGCCCATGCGGACCTCCGGACCTCACCATAGCACCCGGCCGCCAAGTCTGTCGCGCCCTCCCTAAGCCCGCCCCGCCACGCTGGACAGCAGCACCGGGTCCACCCGCAGGATGCCCATTGCCCGGCGCCACTTGCTCTCGTGGTCCGGGTCGAACAGCAAATCCAGCTCGGCCGGCGCGGACAGCCACACGTTCTCCTGCATCTCCCGGTCGAGCTGCCCCGGCCCCCAACTGCTGTAGCCCAGCGCCAGCAGTCCCTCCTTGGGGCCGCCGCCCTGCGCGATCTCCTGCAGCACGTCCAGGCTCGCGGTCAACGCCAGGCGGTCATCGACCCGCAGGCTGCTGTCCGAGGTCCAATCCGACGTGTGCAGCACGAAGCCGCGCCCGTGGTCCACCGGGCCGCCTTGGCAAAGCTGGATCTGCCGGGCCGGCGGCACCGGCTGCACGTCGAGCTGGGCCAGCAGCGCATCGAAGCTCGGCTTGGCCAAAGGCTGGTTCAGCACGATCCCCATGGCGCCCTCATGGGTATGGGCGCACAGCAGGATCACGCTGTGGGCGAAGTTCGGGTCGTCCATCGCCGGCATCGCGATCAGCAACTGGCCGGTCAGGGAGGTTTCGTCGGGATCGGTCATGGGCATCAAGTTGGCCTGGCATGGCGTGGGAGCAAGATCGCATGATGGCCGCCTTGCCCCTCCGCATCCGCCCGGTTTTCCGGAACGTGACTTGCGGGCGCCGGGCCGCTACGACTCCGCATCTTGCATCACAAGGACTGCCAAATGGTTAAGATCGGCGACGCCGTGCCCTCGATGAAGCTCACCGCCGCCACGCCGGACGGGCCGAAGGAAGTCTCGACGGAGGAAATGTTCGGGACGGGCAAAACCGTGCTGTTCGCGGTGCCCGGCGCTTTTACCCCTACCTGTAGTATGCGGCACATGCCGGGCTACCTGGAGAACCTGGACACGCTGCGGGCCAAGGGCGTGGACCGCGTGGCGTGCGTCGCGGTGAACGACCCCTTCGTGATGCAGGCCTGGGCGAAGGACCAGGGCGTGGACGGCCGCATCGCCATGCTGGCCGACGGGTCCGGCGCCTTTACCAAGGCGCTCGGGCTGGAGCTGGACCTTTCGGCCCGCGGCCTCGGCATCCGCAGCCAGCGCTACGCCATGGTGGTGGAGGACGGCCGGGTGACGCATCTGGGCGTTGAGTCGCCCGGCGGCTTCGACGTTAGCACCGCGGAAAGCGTGCTGGCCCGCCTGTAACCGTCAGGCGGCAGCCCGGTCCCGCAACGTTTCGGTTTGGAATGTTTCGGTGATGTAGGAGGCGAGCGCGTCCGTCACCGGCTGCCGCGCGTCCGGGTGGCGCAGCAGCAGGATGCCGAATTCGGGCAAGGCGGGCAGCCCTTCCTCCGGCCGCAGCGGGCGCAAGCCGTCGGGCAGCCAGGAGATGGTGGAAACGGTGACGGCCAGCCCGGCCAGCACCGGGGCGTGGGTGCCCAACTGCGTCGCCGACCGGTAGGCGATCCGGTAGCGCCGTCCCATGCCGTCCAGCGCGCGCAGCGCCGCCGCCGCCCAGGTGCAGTGGTCCGCGGCCAGCGCCACCGGCAGCGGGTCCAGCCGGTGCGGCGCGTGAACCGTGGAGGTGATCCAGGTGAGCGGCCCGCGCCACAGCGGCACCGCCGGCCCGCTTATGCCCGGCGTTCCTTCTGAACAAAGCGTGAGGTCCAGCTCGCCTTCGCGCAGGCGTTCCAGGAGGTCATGCGACGGCAGGCACAGCACATCGACCTGCACGGCGGGGTAGCTGTCGGCGAAGCGTTTCAGGATTTGCGGCAGGTAGCGGAGCGCGTAGTCGTCCGGCGTGCCGAGCCGCACCGTCCCATGCACGGTGGGCGCGCGGAAGCTGGTCCAGATCTCGTCGTTCAGCGCCAACAGTTCCCGCGCCCGCTGCAACAGGAACTGGCCATGCGGCGTCACCTGCACGGCGCCGCCCTTGCCGCGGGACAGCAGGCGTTGGCCCAGCAGGGTCTCCAGCCGCTGCACCTGCATGGACACGGCCGACTGCGTGCGCCCCACCCGCTGCGCCGCGCGGGTGAAGCTGCCCTCCTCCGCGATGTAAGCGAAGGCGCGCAGCAGGTCGGGATCAAGGCCGGCAGGAAGGGTCATGGGCATCAGAATCGTTGATAAGCCACATCAAAGCAATCCATTTCCATGATGCGGGGCGACGACCCATGATCCTGTTGACCGCATCGGTCAGCACAGGAGGCTTCCATGGCAACACACGGCGCGTTCAACCGCATCCACGTCGCTCCCGCCGGCCCAGACCGGCTCCCGGAGCGTCCGGTGCGCCCGTCCCTTGCCCAGCGGGCGCTGGCGCGGCTGGCCGAGATGCACCGCGCCCACCGCACCCGGCGGCTGCTGGCGGAGATGGACGACCGCCTGTTGGCCGACATCGGCATCGGCCGCGGCGCGGCGCTGATGGAAGCATCGCGCGCTCCGTGGGATACCGGCCGCCGCTGCTGAGCGGCCGTACGCCTCACCGCCGCCCGAACAGCTTCTCGATCTCAGCCCGGCTGAGCTTCAGGACCGTCGGGCGGCCGTGGGGGCAAGTGGCGGCACGGGGCGTTGCCTCCATCTGGCGCAGCAGCGCGTCCATCTCGGCCCCCTTCAAGCGACGTCCGGCGCGGATGCTGCCATGGCAGGCAAGGCGGGCCAGCACGGCATCGAGCCGGGCCAGCAGCGCCGTGGCCTCGCCGCACTCCGCCAGCTCGTCGGCGAGGTCGCGCAGCAGCGGCGCCGGGTCCGGGCCGCCGAGCGCCGCCGGCAGCGCACGCACCAGGATTGCGCCGGGACCGAAGCCCTCGATTTCCAGGCCGAGCGGGCGCAGCGCGTCGGCATGGGCCAGCAGCCGCGCCGCGTCGGCCTCCGCCAGATCGACCACGGCGGGCAGCAGCAGCGCCTGGCTCTGCACGCCGCCGGCGCCGTGCTGCGCGCGCAGGGCCTCGTGCGTCAGCCGCTCGTGCGCGGCGTGCTGGTCCACTAGCACCAGGCTGCCATCGCCAGCGACGGCCAGGATATAGGTATCGAGCACTTGCGCCACCGCGGCGCCCAATGGGTAATCGGGGAGGTAGCCGGCGTCCGCGGGAGAAGCCGGGAGGGGCGCGCGGGCGACGGGGGGCGCTGCCAACGGAAGCTGCGCCTCCGCGAAGCCTGTGTATCGTGGTTCCGGTCGGTGGCCCCCGACATCCCGGGGCGGGACGAACCGCATCGGCGACCGGGCCGCGAACTGCACCCGGGGCGCAGCCGCGCCGGCGCCGCCGGCCAGGGCGCGGGACACGGCGCCGATCACCAAGGACCGCACGGCCGCCGGGTCCTGGAAGCGCAACTCGGTTTTGGCCGGGTGCACGTTCACGTCCAGCGTGTCCGCCGGCAAATGGAGGAACAGCGCCGCCACCGGGTGCCGCCCGGCGGCGATCACCTCGCGATACGCCACGCGCAACGCCGTCCGCAGCACCGGGTCCGTCACCGGGCGGTTGTTCACCACCAGGCTCTGCGCCGCCGCGGTGGCGCGCGTGACGGTGGGCGCGCAGGCAAAGCCGTGGACGCGCAGGTCGCCCCGGCTCTCGTCGAGCGGCAGCAGCGCCGACGCCGCTTCCGGTCCCAGCAGCGCCGCCACCCGGGCGGCGCGGTCCTGTGCCGGCAGGTCGAATGCGACCCGGCCCTCCGTCACGCAGCGAAAAGCGACGTGCGGCGCGGCGAGCGCCAAGCGGCGCACCGCGTGCTCGGCGTGCTCGGCTTCCGTGCGCGAATGCTTGAGGAACTTGCGCCGGGCGGGCGTGGCAAAGAACAGGTCGGACACCACGGCGCGGGTGCCGGGGGGACCCGCCGCCGGCTCCGGCCCGGACACCTGCCCGCCTTCCACCCGGATCGCGTGGGCGTGCGGCGCGCCCGGCGGGCGGGACGTGACGTGGAGGCGCCCGGCCGCGCCGATGCTCGGCAGCGCTTCCCCGCGGAAGCCGAGCGTCCTGATCCGCACCAGCGCGTCGCGGTCCGCGCCGTCCGGGGCGAGCTTGGAGGTGCAATGCCGCTGCACCGCCAAGGCCAGGTCGGCGGCGTCCATGCCGCAACCGTCGTCCTCCACCTCGATGCGCTCGATGCCGCCGCCGGCGAGGGTCACGGCGACCCGGGCGGCGCCGGCGTCCAGCGCATTCTCCACTAGCTCCTTGACCGCGGCGGCCGGGCGCTCGATCACCTCGCCGGCGGCGATGCGGTTGACCACGCCCTCGGACAGCAGGCGGACCCGCGGCGGCCCAGGCTCGGATGGGGGCGTCGTGCGGTCGGGCGGCAGGACCAGGCGGAGCATGGCCCTGTCTAGCACGGGCGGGGATGGGCGGACTACACTGGGCTTCGCATCCAAGCGGAAACCCCACCATGCCCGAAGCCGGCCTGCTTCCCATCGACCCCGGCGCCCGTCGCGCCATCCTCCATGCCGTGGACAGCCTGGCCGACGACTCGGTGGCGCTGCTGG
>CAXSAZ010000048.1:0-23910 GCA_964235485.1 uncultured Acetobacteraceae bacterium
CACGCCCACCTGAACGCCTACCAAACGTGGCACAGTCAAGAGAACCCTGCTTAGACCCGGGGACGTGGTGAAGTTTCTGCGGCTCCCCTGATCCGGGCACCTGTTCTTGCGGCACATCAGCGCGGCGTCAGCCGAGCTGCCCAAGCAGCGCGAACCAGGCATATTCGAGCGGCACGAGCAGCGCGAAGGTGATGGCGGCCAGCGCCAGGCAAAGGCGCAGGCCGTCGCGTGCGGGCACCTGGCCCATGCCCATTGCCACGACGATGGGCGAAGCCTGGTAGGGCAGCACCGGTGTGGCGTAGCCGATCACCTGCACCATCAGCACCGTCAGCAGCGGCAAGCCCGAGGCGTCGGCCAGGGTGCGGGCCAGCGGCGTGAACAGCGCCGGCACGCCGTTGGCGGTGACGACGAAGTTGAGCAGGGCCGTGATGCCGACCAGTGACGCAAAGCTGCGGAAAGGGGCGCCGGGATCAAGCGGTGCCACGGCAAGCAGGGCCTGCCCGATCCGGTCGCCCAGGCCGCTTCGCGCGACCAGGGCCGCGAGGCCGAGGATGCCGGCGATGTAGATGCAGGTGCGGAAGTTGACCCCCGTGGCGAACTCGTCGCCAGTGATGAAGCCGATGCGGGGCAGCAGGCAGATGCAGGCGGCGGCCAAGCGGACCCAGGCGGGCTGGACGTCATGCAGCGTGTCGGTCGTCCACAACAGGAGGGTCGCCAGCAGCAGCAGCCCCAGCCGGCGCTCCGCCGCTGTCAGCGGCCCGGCTTGTGTCGCGGCACCGACCTGCTGCGGCTTGGTGGGGAACAAGAGGCAGATGCAGGTAGCCAGCAGCATGCCCTTGAGCACGCCCAGCACGGGCGCGTGCAGCGCGAGGTAGGGCAGGTAGGGCAGGTAGGCGAAGTGGACGCCATAGGCTGTTTCCGCAGCGCCAGCCATGACCAGGTTGGGTACGTTGGCCGGCAGGATCGAAGTCGAAAGCTGGAAGGTGCCGAAGCCCACGGCCAGGGCCAGTCCAATCCGCCCCCGGCTGCCTGCCGCCAGCCCGGCCTGGTCCGCCAGCGCCATGACGACCGGCATCAGCAACGCGATGCGGCCCATGTTGGACGGCATGACGAAGGCCAGAGCATAGGTCAGCAGCACCACACCGCTGACCAAGCGGGGCCAGGAGCCAGATAGGTGTGAGGCGAGCAGGCGAGCGGCACGGTCGGCGAGGCCCACCTTGCGGATGGCAACGCCCAGCACGAAGCCGCTCAGCACCAGCCAGAAGGCCGACGACAGGAAGCCGGAGAACACCAGTTCAGCCGGGGCGACGTGCAGCACCACCGCCACCGCGAAGAACAGCAGCGCGACCAGGTACTCTGGAAGCCGTGCCGTGGCCCACAGCGCGACAGTTCCCGCCGACAACGCGGCGGGCGGCAGCAAACCATTCATACCGTTCTTCCGCCGACTATTGCAGAACGTGAAGGTGACAGGTGGCGGCGCGAAGGGAAATGCGCCCTTGTGCAAGCCACCTTTCGCGCGGCACGAAGGACGGATGCGCCTTGACCTCGACGACCTCAGCTTGTTCCGCCACATCGCCGAGGCCGGCAGCATTACCGCCGGCGCTGGCCGGGCCAACCTGGCACTGGCTGCCGCCAGCACGCGGGTCCGCAACATGGAGGCTGCTGTTGGGGCCAGGCTGTTCGAGCGCAGCCGGGGCAGCGTCACGCTCACAGCAGCCGGCCATGCCCTGCTCGCGCACGCGCGGGCAACCTTGCGGCCGGGCGGAGCACGTTCATGGTCGAGATGCGGGAGACTGCGGCCATCCTGAATCAGGCGACGGATCGCTCGCTGGTGATCCTCGACGAGGTGGGCCGCGGCACGTCCACGCACGACGGCCTGCCGATCGCCCAGGCCTGCATGGAACACTTCCATGACGTCGTGGGGTGCCGCACGTTGTTCGCGACGCACTTCCACGAGCTCGCGGAAACGCGAAGCGTTTGCCGCTGGGCCGACGTGGCGGACGCGCTGCCGCGGGCCGTGTGCATGGCCATGGACGCCACGGCGGGGCGGCACGGGGACGTGTTCACCTACCGGATCGGCCCCGGCCGGGCCGGGCGGTCGCACGGGCTGAAAGTGGTAGCACTGGCGGGCTTGCCGGCCCTCGTGCTCGCGCGCGCGGCCAAACTACTCGCGGACCATACATTCATTGACCGTTCGGACCCGACAGCCTGACGGCGCCGATCCAACATCGATGCTGGTGGCGAAGTCGCTGGCTCTGCCTCCGCACCCTTCCCGGCATCCCACGTCCGGCCGAAGCTCCAAGTAAAAGCGAACTCAGCGAGCCGCGGTATCCGCCCTGTTGTGCTAGGCTTTGGACATGAACGCCCTTCCAACTGCCCTTGCGGCATCAGACGACGCCCTCCCCGCCCTGTGCCGGCGTTTTCACGTCCGCCAGCTCGACCTGTTCGGCTCGGCCGCGGACGGGCGCTTCGACCCGGCGCGCAGCGACCTCGACTTCCTGGTTGCCTTTGAGGAGCTGCCAGGCGCCGCCTATGCGGACGCCTACTTCGGCCTGCATGAGGGCCTGGTCGCCCTGTTCGGGCGCGCGGTGGATCTGATGACTGAACCCGCCCTGGAGAACCCCTACCTGCGCCGCCGGATTGAGGCACAGCGGCAGCGGCTGTTCCCGCCGGCATGACGGACGACCGCGCGGCCAAGTACCTGTGGGACGCCCGGCGCGCGGCCGAGCGCATCGCGCGCTTCACCTCGGGGCGCACCTGCGACGACTACCTGGGCGACGAGATGCTGCACTCTGCGGTGGAACGCCAGTTCGAGACAGCAGGCGTTCCTGCAGCACGTTGCGCGGCAGGTTTCCGTGGTCGGTGACGGTGCGGAACGCCTTGGTGAAGCCGATGCGCAGATCAGCTTTCTTGAACATATCGAGCAGGTCCGTCATCAGCCAGCGCCGGCCGATCTCGCCCTTGAGCGCGACCAGGCCGGTGGGCTCAGGCTGGTGCTCCAAAGGCGTGAGCGAAATGGTGCCTTTGCCTTGCTTGAGGATGCGTACGTTCGGATTCCTCGCCACGCCGCGGTCGAGGGCGGCGAGGGCGCCCGTCATTTCCGCCCGCACCGCTTCCACGAAGACCTGGGCGTCACGGGGCAGACCCAGGGCGGCGTAGTGCTCGTCCCGCCGCGCGTCGAAGTCGGCCGGCAGGGCCTGGTCCGGGTCGCGGTAGCGGTCCGCGCCCTCGACCCAGACCTCCTTGCAGCGGAGCTGCTCGCGCAGGGCCTGGAGGACGTAGATCTCGTAGGCGATCCGGTTGACCCGCGGCCTGCCCTGGGCGTCGCATTCCAGCACGATGTGACGCCAGGCGACCGGCACCACGCCGACGAGCGGCACCCACTCGGCGGCCGGGCAGCACCGCATCCGGCGCGCGGCATGGCGGGTGATGACGTCCAAGGCGTCGAGCACGGGCCGGTGCGCCTGGTTGTTGGACCAGAAGGCGAGCGCATCCAGTACGAGCGGCAGCATGCGCCGGTAGTGCGAGCGGTAGGAGTTGTGGATCACCGTCTGCAGGTGCCGACGGTAGACCGGCCGGCCCGGTGGCCGCCCTCAGCGATCAGATCGTGGAGCGTCTGCTCGCCGACGGCGGGGAAGATCACGTCGCGCACGGTGCCGCCTGGGCAGGGTGACGGCGCAACTCGTACAGCTCCTCGGCGCCGACCCGGCGGCGGTAGGCGAGCAGCACGCGCGCGGGCACGCCATCGAACGGGTCCGGTGGCAGCGCCAGCGCGCGGATGCGCTGAAGCTTGGCCGCCTCCTCGTCCACGCTCTTGAGGCTGGCCTGGCCGGTGCCGGCCCGCAGTGCGAGCAGGAGTGGGGTGCCAAGGCTGTCCGCGGCGTGGTTCTCCGCGCCGTCGGGCAAGGGCGGGCGGAGCAGGCTGTCGAGATCCGCGACCGTCCTGGCCGTCAGGCGCGCGAGCACGGCGGCGCAGAAGGTTCCCTCCTGGCGGTGCAGGGCGGAGCGCACCAGCCGGTCCAGGCGATCTGGCGAGGGCGGCTCCAATTTCAGCGCCCGGCACCGCTCGCGCGCGGCCGCGACCAGCCGGTCATGCCGGCGCTCCAGGGCAAGGACCTGCTGCCCGAGCCAGCTGCCCAAGGCCGCCGCGTCGTCATCCGTAGCCTCGCGGAGGCCGAGGGCAGCGCGGATCTGGGCACGGTGGTACCCGATGGTCCGGCCCTGCCAAGGGTAGCCGCGCCACGATGCCGCGGAAACGCCGATCTGGGACGCCACGGCCTCGACCGCGGCCAAGGGCACGTCCTCCGGCCGGCGGGGAAAGCGGCCGTCCGCCTGGAACACCTTGAGCAGCACGGCAAAGCCGAGGCGCGTGGCGCCGCTCCTATTGCCAAGCAGGGCGCGGTCGCCGGCGTGCAGCGTCCAACGGTCGCCGGGCGTGGTCGTGCTCAAGGCCGATGCTGTGAGGCGCCGGCAGCGATGGGGCATGGGGACGCGCGCGGGGTCCGCAACGCGAGCAGCGCAGCGGTGGACGCGAAGCCCAACCCCGAGGACAGCGCCAGCACGCCCAGGCCCGCCCGGTCGAGCAGCAGCCCGAAGACGAGCGGCGCCCCGGCTTGCGCCACACGCGCCGGCACCGACAGCACCCCCGTGCGCAGCCCGTAGCCTGCCGGCCCGAACAAGGCGAGCGGCAGCGTGCCCTTGGCGATGGTGAGCAGCCCGTTGCCCGCCCCGTGCAGCATGGTGAACACGGCCGCGGCCGGGCCGCCGAGCAGCACCAACGCCGCGGCGCCGGCGGGGTGCAGCACGGTCGCGATCCGGGCCGAAACGAGCGGGTGCGCCCGGCGCATCAGGCCGAACTCGACCAGCCGCGCCGCGACCTGTGCCGGCCCCACCAGGGCCGCCGCGGCGATGGCGCCTGACGCGCTCGCGCCTGCGGCTTCAAGCAGCCGCGGCAGGTGCGCGGCCATGCCGGTGCTGACCACCCAGGTCGCGGCGAACACGAAGGCCAGCAACGCCATCGCGCCCCGGGGCGCAGTGTTCTCGCCCATGGCGGGCGCTGCCGCGTCCGCGTGCGGTGGTGGGGCCGCCGGAACGAGGAAGCGGTTGAGCGGCAGGCCGAGCAGGAGGTGCAGACCGGCCCAGGCCAGGCAGGCGCCACGCCAGCCTACGGCGCCATCGAGGAACGCCGAGAGCGGCCAGCCCACCGTGCTGGCGAAGCCGGCAATCAGGGTGATGCCGGTGATGGCGCCGCGCGCCTCGCTGCCATACAGCCCGGCGAGCGTCGCGAACGCGCTGTCGTAAAGGCCGAGCGCCATGCCCGCGCCCAGCACCAGCCAGGCGAGCGTGAGCAGCAGGGGGCTGTGGGCTGCGGCGAGCAGCGCGAGGCCGGCGGCGAAGACCAGGTTGGACAGGCACAGCACGCCACGGCCGCCGCGGCGGTCGATGGCCCGCCCCGCCGCCGGGCCGAGGGCGGCCGAGAACAGCAGCGCCGCCGAGAAGGCCGCGAACACCGCCGTGCCGGAAATGCCCAGCTCGCGCGCGATGGGGTCGGCGAGGATCGCGGGCAGGTAGTAGCTCGACGCCCAGGCCAGCGTTTGCGTCGTGCCGAGCGCCAGGATGACGACGCCCCGGTGCCTGACCCTTACAGTCACAGCAAAGCCGTCAGCAGCTCGTCATCCGGCCAGCGCAGGCCGGGAGGAGCGAGATCATCCATGCGATCAGGCCTCCGCCGGCAGGGTCTTCACGAGATAGCCGGCGCTTGCCGGGCAGAGCGAGGAGAACTGCGCCGTGGCGGCGATGGCTGGGAGAGCCGGAAGCACGCGCCCATGGCTGCCGGCCCGTTCACGCCGCCGCTCCCCGCTCGTACCAGCCCCGGCTCGCGCGCACGATGCGCACGACCGAGAGCATGACCGGCACCTCCACCAGCACGCCGACCACGGTGGCCAGCGCCGCCCCGGACTGGAAGCCGAACAGCGCGATGGCGGCAGCCACGGCCAGCTCGAAGAAGTTGCTGGCGCCGATCAGCGCCGAAAGGCCGGCCACGCACCAGGCCACGCCCAGGCGGCGGTTCAGCCAGTAGGCCAGGCCCGCGTTGAAATAGACCTGGATCAGGATGGGCACGGCCAGCAGCAGGATGACGGTGGGCTGGCGCACGATCTGCTCGCCTTGCAGACCGAACAGCAGCACCAGCGTCAGCAGCAGGGCACAAAGCGACACCGGACCCAGCGTGGCCAAGGTGCGGGCCAGCGCCGGCTGTCCCCCGGAATGCAGCAGGGCCGCGCGCCAAAGCTGCGCCGCGATCACCGGCACCACGATGTAGAGCAGGACGGACAGCAGCAGCGTGTCCCAGGGCACGGTGATGGAGGACAGGCCGAGCAGCAGGCCGACGATGGGCGCAAACGCCACCACCATGATGAGGTCGTTGAGCGCGACCTGGCTCAAGGTGAAGTTCGGCTCGCCGTCCAGCAGGTTGGACCAGACGAACACCATGGCCGTGCAGGGGGCGGCGGCGAGCAGGATCAGCCCAGCGATGTAGCTGTCCACCTGACCCGCCGGCAGCCAGGGGCGGAACAGCCAGCCGATGAACAGCCACCCGAGCAGGGCCATGGAGAACGGCTTGACCAACCAGTTCACGCCGACCGTGGCGAGGATGCCGCGCCAGTGCCCGCCGACCTCCCTTAGGCTGCCCAGGTCGATCTTGAGCAGCATGGGCACGATCATCAGCCAGATCAGGGCGGCGACCGGCAGGTTGACCTGCGCCACCGTGGCCGCGCCGATGGCATGGAACACCCCCGGCGCAAGCTGGCCGAGGAAAACGCCGGCGACGATGCACAACAGCACCCATGCCGTCAGGAACCGCTCGAAGGTGCCCATGCCCGGCCGTGCCGCCGCGGCCGGAATGGCCGCCTGCCCTGCTGTGCTCATGCCGTTGCTCCCGTCACGCGCCGGCCGGCCTCGTCCACCACCCGTTCGCCGTCCTCCTTGGCGAAGGCGCCGCGCTGCGGGGGCAGGATGTCCAGCACCAGCTCAGAAGGCCGGCACAGGCGCACGCCCTTCTCGGTAAACACGAAGGGGCGGTTGATGAGGATGGGATGCGCCAGCATGGCATCCAGCAGCGCGTCGTCGGAGAGGGTGGAGTCGTCCAGGCCCAGCGCGTCGTAGGGCGTGCCCTTGCGGCGCAGCGCCTCGCGGACGGACAGGCCCGCGGCGCGGATCGCAGCAGCCAACTCGTCCCGGCCCGGCGGCGTGCGGAGGTACTCGACCACGCGCGGCTCCTCGCCGCTGTTGCGGATCAAGCCAAGCGTGTTGCGTGACGTGCCGCAGGCCGGGTTATGCCAGATGGTGGTGGTCATGGGGGCGAACTCCTCAGCCGCAGCACGGGACGGCGGCAGGCGTGGGCGCGCTGGCGCGGCTGCAGCCGCCCGGGCCGGCTGCCTTGGCGTCGGCGTCGTCGGCGCAGCACGCATCCACGTCAGCCGGCGCCGGGCCACCGCAGCACGAGGCGACCGCCGCAAGAACCGGCTCGGGCATGGCATGGGAGTTGCCGCAACACGAGGAGGCGGCCGGGGCCGCCTTGGCGCGCGACGCCGGCCGGGTGTTGCACACGCCCGTTTCCGGCAGCTCCAATTCCACGCGGGCCGCTGCCTCATTATCGCCTGCGAGCGCCGCGGCGATGGAGCGCACCTGCTCGTGCCCGGTCGCCAGCAGGAAAGTCGGCGCGCGGCCGTAGCTCTTCATGCCGGCGACGAAGAAGCCCGTTTCCGGGTGCGCCAGTTCGGCAGCCCCGTGCGGGCGCACGGTGCCGCAGGAGTGCAGGTTAGGGTCGATCAGCGGGCCGAGGCGGGCTGCGCACTCCAGCCACGGGTCCAGCGCCAAGCGGACCTCGCGCAGCATGGCCAGGTCCGGGCGGAACCCGGCCGCGACGATCAGCTCATCCGACGCGACTTGGGCCGGACTGCCGCCGTGGTCGCCGGCGACCAGCAGCCCGCCCCCGTCCGCGGCACGGGTGATCCCGGCGATGCGGAAGGGAGCCAGCACCTCGACGGCACCGCCTTCCACCAGGGCACGGCCCTGGCTGCCCAGGGCGCCGCGGCCCGGCAAAGCGTCGGCTGCCTCGCCCCCATACGCGGCCTCGACGTGTTCCTTGCGGGTGATCCAAAGGACGCGCGTGCCGGGCGCCTCCCCCGCGAGCTGCGCCAGCTCGATCAGCGCGTTCAGCGCGGAGTGGCCACTTCCGACAACGGTCGTGGTCCGGCCCGCGTAGCGCACGCGGTCGCGCCCCAGCACGTCGGGAATGCCGTAGGCGATCCGGTCCGCGGCCTCCGCCTCCCCCGGTGCCGGCAGCCCATCGGCGCCGGCCGGATTGGGCTGCGACCAGGTGCCGGAAGCGTCGATCACCGCGCGGGCCTCGAAGCTCCGCACGCGGCCGTCCGCACCGGCTGCGCGCAGCACGAACGGCAGGGCGTCGCGCCCGGCTGTCCGCACCTTGTCGCTGCCTTTGCGCGTGACGCCCACCACGCGGGTGTCCAGGTGCAGATGCGGCGCGAGGGCCGGCAATGCCGCGAGCGGTTCGAGGTAGTGCGCCGCCAGCTCCGCGCCGGTTGGGACGGCGTCGGGGTCGGGGTGCGCCCAGCCGTGCGCGGCGAGCAGCGCGCCCGCTTGCCGGTCCACGCAGAAGCGCCAGGGCGTGAACATGCGGACATGGCCCCACTGCCGGACGGCATGGCCGACCACCGGGCCGGCTTCGAGGACCAGCGGCGTTTCACCGCGGGCGAGCAGGTGCGCCGCGGCGGCGAGGCCGACCGGGCCGGCGCCGACCACGGCGACGGGCAAGCGTATGTGCATCATGGCAGGGCCTTCCGTTGCGGGAAGGAGGACGCCTCGTTGGCTTGCGACGGCGCGCGGCCGGGCAGGCAGGCGCCCTGCCCCTGGCCGCAGCAGTTCTCGGTCAGGAAGCCGACGAGCCCATTCATCGCCGTGAAGTCGGCGGCGTAGATAAGTTGGCGGCTGACGCGCCGCTGCGTCACCAGCCCGGCGCGCAGCAGGTGCTGCAAGTGGAAGGTCAGCGACGACGAGGGGACGCCCAGGCGCTCGGCGATGGCGCCAGCCGGCAGGCCGTCCGGCCCACGCTCGACCAGCATCCGATAGATCGCGAGGCGGTGCTCATGCGCGAGGGCGGCCAAGGCAGCGACGGCGTTTTTGGCGTCCAAGGCTGCCTCCAACAATACGAGTAATATCGAACATACCAGGTCGGCGTGGCCCGTCAACCATGATTCGAGGATGATCGAACAACGGACACGGCCTGGAGCACGGCGCATGGATGTCGAGATCGCGATCCGCTACTCGGATGACCGGCCTTGCACGGTGACGATTGCCAAGCCGGGCGGTGGCGAGCTTCCTTACCGGATCGTCACGCCCCGCGCCGGCATTCCGCAAAGCGCCGCGGAGCAGGGCAATCGAGTGAGTTGGCCCGAGCAGGCTTCCCACACGGCTGGTAAGAAGGATTCATAAGACGCTCCATGATGGGGGCGTTCAATGGTAGAGCCGGCAGCACTGCCCTTCCTGGCGCATTTCACAGCTTTGCAAGATCCTCGGCAGGCGGCCAAGGTGCTGTATCCTTTGCCGGAACTGCTGCTTCTGCTGCTGTGCGGCGCCGTCGCGGGCGCCGACGACTGCTGTTCGCTCGATTGCCCTGCCTCGTGCGCCTGCTTGGCAGAGCCGCTCCAGCGCCGTGGCGGTGCCCACGGCTTGCCCGATCCCGCCCGGCGCACGGCGTGAGCGACCTGATCACGGTCCGGCGGCGTGCCCAGCACAGCCAGCGCGGCGGTCCGATGGTGCGGCGCGTTGGTATGCAGCTTGATCCAGCCATCCTTCGTCTCGTAATCGCCAGCCACGGCATCCCAGGACGGCGCTATCTCCCACCCTTGCGGGCGGATGGACCGGCCAAACCACAGGGAAGCGAGCCGGCGGTCAACCGTCGCGCGGGCCTTCCTGCCATCTTGTGCAGAAACAAACTCCGCCATCGCAAGGCAGGCTGCGCCGACAGAAGCACCGGCCAGGTCGGACACCGCAAAGGCCGAAGGCAGATCCCCCTCTCCTCCGATCTCCAGTTGAGACAGCCATTCCGGCGAACCGCCCAAGGCGGTCCAAATGGCGGCAACGGCGTTTCCGGCGATCTCGAACATGCCACCCTCGCTTGATTGACGCAGGCAGCGAAGCCAAAGCAAAACGAAGCGTCAATCTTGATCGAGATCATCAACATGACTGACAGGCCTGCGCACCTGGTGAGCGCGGAGGAGGCGAGCACCCGCCTCGGCGTGTTGCGCCAGACGCTTTACAGCTATGTCGGCCGCGGGCTGGTGCGGGCCGAGCCAGTGCCGGGCGACGCGCGCCGGAGCTTGTATGATGTACGCGACGTGGCGGGGCTCGTGGAGCAGCGCGGTCGCGGGCGGGCGCGTCGCGCCGTGGCGCAAGCCGCGTCGGGCGGAGCCGCTCCTTGTTTTGGGAACAACCTGCATCATCGCATGGCCACAGCGTGGCGCTTGGATGCGGCCGGGACCGACCTGATCCGCCGGATACTCGTGCTCTGCGCCGATCACGAGCTGAACGCCTCGGCCTACGCCACGCGCGTGGTTGCCTCGACAGGAGCGTCGCTTGGAGCCTGCTTGCTCGCCGGTCTCGCGGCGCTGTCTGGCCCGCGACACGGCGGCATGACCGACCGGGTCCGGGCATTCAGTGCCCGGCTGGCTCGGGGCGAGAAGCTGCCCGGCTTTGGGCACCGGTTATACCCTGGAGGCGACCCACGCTGCACGGCGCTGCTCGCAGCCTTTCCGCCCGGCGCGCACTGGCGGGGCATGATGGAAGCCGCCGCGCAGCTCACGGGTTTGCGGCCCGGCCTTGATTTTGCGCTGGCCATGCTGGAGGCCACGCTGCCTTTGCCCTCCGGCAGCGGCTTGGCGTTGTTCGCGACCAGCCGAACGGTGGGCTGGATCGCGCACGCCCTGGAGCAGCGGCGCGATGGGCGGCTGATCCGACCCCGGGCCGAGTACGTATCTTTTTGATGACAACCTCCGAAATCCAAAGGAAAGCGGCCGTTCATTGTCCGTTCGGGGTGGTCAAACGGATACTGCTCACGTCGGGTGTGAGGCAAAACATCCGAAACGGCCCTTGGTGGCGGGTGGGTTGGCTCGGAGCCTAGCGGCCACGTCCAGCGTTGTGCAAACTGCCGTTCGCTTCACCTCACCTGTCCGTCATCCCTCGTTTTCGGGAAGCACGGGGCCGGGCTACAAGCCTGTCATGACGCTGGACGAGCTGGGGTCGCGCATTTGCATCATGGGACCGTCCAACAGCGGTAAGTCCACGTTGGCCGAAGCAATATCGCGGGCGCGGGGGTTGGTGCCGGTCCACCTCGATCAGCTACACCACCTTCCGCATACGGATTGGGTTCCCCGACCGGCGGACGAGTTTGCGGCTCTACACAACGAGGCGATCAAAGGTTCGCGCTGGATCATAGAGGGCAATTACTCCTGGCTTCTCCCTCAAAGGCTGGATCGGGCGACCGGGTTCATCCTGCTCGACGTTCCCATGCCGGTCAGCCTGTATCGTTACCTACGCCGCTGCTGGTTCGAGCGCGATCGGCATGGGGCGCTGGAGGGCGGGCGAGACAGCGTGAAGTGGGGTATGATCCGCCACATCACCGTGGCCACCAGGGCGAACCGCAGCCGCTATGAGCATATGTTTGAAAATATCGAGCTGCCCAAGGTGCGCCTCGGTTCCACACGCGCCCTCGCCGAGTTCTATCGGTTAAACGACCTGACCCGCTAACGCCGTCGCATTCCGGCCAACCGATCCACTGCGTCCCGCGGTTGAGCCCGGCGCAGCATCACTGCTGGCCCGCACACAGACAAGGTCGTGCATCGTCATGCCGCCCGCTACCGGGGCAGGCTGTTCAGGTAATCGGTTGCCAGACTCGTCCAGCGGTCGAGGTAGGCTGCCAGCCGGTGGCCGTCATGGGGTACGTCCGACAGCATGTGCAGCGCCGCGCGCCCGCCAGCCGCCGTGAACGCCGCATGGTTCTCGCGGATGTGGTCCGCACCGTAGTAGCGGTCGTTGTCGGCGTGCAGCCACAGTTGCGGCGCCTTCGCCCCCGCTCCGGCCTCAGCCAGCCGCCGGGTGTTGAAGGCACCGTTGCACCAATCCGCTGTCCAACCGCCCACGAAGCTGATGACGCCCAGCACCTCCGCCGGGTGCAGCCCGGCATAGGCGATGGACAGGAACCCTCCCCGTGACTACCCCGCCAGCAGAACCGGACCTGGCCGCACGCCGGGCTGCCGCAGGCCGAAGCCGATGGCGGTGTGCAAATCCTCCACCGCCCCAACAGCCCGGCAGTGCAATCAAGCGGCGCGCGCGTGTCGAGGTCACAGCAACCAGCCTCTCCCGATGCCCCGTCCGACATGCCCCGGCCGCGGCGCATGGGCACCAGCACGGCGTAGCCTTGTTCGCGCAGCCAGCGGGTCTCGCCTTCCATGGTGATGGTCATGCGGGGGTCCACGCCATCGCTCGACCCGTGGCTTAGCACCGCCAGCGGCGCCGGCTCCGTCAAAGGCGCGTGCCAGAACCCCGCCAGCGTGCCGACGACGTGCGGAATGCGGATGGCCTCGCCCCACACCGGGTCCGGCAGCGCGGCCGCGGAATGCAGCAGGTCCGGCGCTGCGCGCACGAACCGCCCCCAGGTATCGCCGCCCGCGGTTGCCCGATAGCGCCCGGCCAGCGTGTCCAGCCCCTCAGGCCAATACTCGACGGTTATGGGAGTGCCGGACAGCACGAGCCGCCCACCGCTGATCGTGCTGTTCCAATAGCTCCAACCGGCGGGAATGTTCCACTGCGGCACGGCGCCCACGGCATACACGCATGGCCCGCCATCTCCGGCCAGCAGCACATGCGGGATCACGCCGCCCCAGTACCCGGCCCAAGCGCCCGCAAACGGCCCGGTGCCAGCCAAGGCTGGCACCTCGGGCAAGGGAATGTCGGCAAAGGTTGCCATACCCCGGCTTATGACGTCGTTTGCTTGGCCGCAACTGGCGCCGACTGCGGCCCTTCCGTCAGCATGGGGCCACGTTTGTTATGGAGCAGGCAGGATAGCACGGTTGCCCGTGCGCTCAGCGGCGGTCCGGGTGCGGCATTTGGTTGGTCGGATACCGGGGCAGCTCGTCGCTGAGCGCCAGCCAGGGAAGCTGCTCGCCGCTGAACAGGTGGACACGCGGTGCGACGGTTGGATCGCGCGGATTGTCGAGGGTGCCAGTGTTGAGCGAGATGTGCCCCGCTGGGTCTGCAGGTCGGTAAAATGGTTTAATTCCGCAACGGCCGCAGAAAACGCGCTCACCCGCCTGCGAGGACTGGTAGGTGGCCGGCTGTCCAAAGATGATGCGGAAGGCACTTGGTTCGACGTTCACCCAGGCGAAGACCGGCGAGCCAGTCAGGCGCCGGCACATCGAGCAATGGCGATGGCCAGCGTCAGAAAACCCTTAGGCTCTGTGACTGAACTCTGCGACGCGGAGGTTGATGACTGATGCGACGAGATGGGCGCCCATCCAGCTTTGGCGCGTTTTGTCACGCCTGAGCGCGATGCGGCTCCAGTCTCTCAGCTTCGAGAACAGGTTCTCGACGTGGTGGCGCTGGGCTCGCCGAAACGCGAAGCGTTTGCGGCGTAGATCGCTTTGTCCCAAAACGGCGGGTCCACCATGCCAAGCTTGGGTGGGGTATGGACAGCGCAGCCGTCGGCTGCGAACGCAGCGCGCAGCCGGGCCGACACGTAGCCGCGGTCAAGGGCAGCGTCACGCGCGGGAATGCCAGCGAAATCGCAGAACGATTTGCGCGAGGACAACAGGGCTGGAGCGTAGCGCAAGTCGGAGTGCTGGCCGGGGCTTGGAACGAGCCGCAGGATACGGCCTGCGCCGTCCGCACAAACATGAAGCTTGGAGCACAGGCCGCCACGGCTGCGCCCGAGGCACTCCGCTTCCGCGTTGCTGCGCGCGGCGCCGGAAGCAGCGCGGTGCGCCCCTGTGCAAACGCTGCGCGTTTCGCAGAGCACACCGTGCTGTCCAGCAGCGCCAGCCCATCTGCCGGCGCACCCGGGCGCAACGCCTCGAACACCCGCTCCCACCAGCCGCGCACCGACCAGCGCCGGAAGCGGTGGTAAACGCTGGGCCAGCGACCCAGCTCGTCCGGCAGGTCGCGCCACGGCGCCCCCGTGCGGCCGATCCACAGCGCAGCCTCGACAAACCGCCGCAGCGCCGCCTCGTTGCGCTTCCCAGCGACAATCCCGGCGGGATTTCGCGAGCGCGCGGGATCTGCTGCATCGTCAGCATCAGCGACGCCCACAGGGCGTCGTCCAGGCTGGTCCTGGTCATGGCCGCACAACTCCGGAAGCTTCGAACACTCCCAGGGTCGCACGGCCAGGGACCGGATCAGAAGAAATCTGGATACCCGGAAACTTCGGTCACAGAGCCTAGGGGCGGCACCTGCCGCCGCCTCCCGCGTTCCCGCCTTGGCCCACCGTATATGGTTACATGTGGGCTTTCATCAACGCAGGCATATGGGAGACCACGCGCCATCACCTCGTGAACCAGTTCTCACGACTCGCACTTTGGCACATAATGCCGTAGAAGGGGGCAAAGCGGTGCTTCGTAGCTGCGGCGCGACTGACCGAGGTTGGCCGAGAGCTGCCTGTTTCCTTTCGAGCGACTACCATAGCAAGGCGGATGCCTGCGTCGGTCGTGGCCGCAACAATCATGAGGGCGGGCCGTCCCGGCCGCGTTCCGGTCCCTGGCCGGCCTTGGGGTTTCGCCCCAGCGCGACGCGAGGCGGCGCCGTTCGGACTATTCGGCGTGCCAGTCCTCGGCGCGCAAGGTCGTGTAGTCCACCATCCCCGACGGCACGTAGCCCTTGAGCCAGGTCGGGACGACATGCGCCTGCGGCACGAAGAACAGCGGCAGCGCGGGCAGGTCTTCCGCGTAGATGCGCTGCATCGCCGCCCATGCAGCCTTCTGCTCGGCCGGGGCCAGCGCAGTCTCGGCGATCTTGAGCTGATCCTCGAACGCCGGGTTCTTCCAGCTCATGTAGTTGCTGCCGCCCCAGCCGTTCGCCTCCGTCGGAATGGCGGTCAGCCCGTAGAGCTGGCGCGGCGGGTAGCTGACGTTGAACAACCGTTGAACAGCGCGAGGCCGCCATACTGCCGGCGCTTGAGCGTCGTGCCGAAAAAGGTGCGCGCCACCTCGTTGCGGATGACCACGTCGATGCCGACCGCCTTGAGCTGGTTCTGCACCACCAGCTCCACAAGCTCCATCAGGCGCACGCCCAGGCCCATGTGCAGCTCGATGCTGAACCGCTCGCCTCCGGCGTTGCGCAGGTGCCGTCCGGCCCCGGCGCGTAGCCGGCCTCCTTCAGCAGCGCCTTGGCCCGCGCGGGATCATACGGGACCACCGGCAGACCCGGCGCGAACATCGGCTCCTTGGGCGGCACCCAGGTCGCGGCAAGCGTGAAGCGCCCGCCCGCCAGCCTCTCGCTCATCGTCTTCCGGTCGATGGCCATGAGGATCGCACGGCGGACACGCACGTCGGCGAGGAACTTGTTGTCCAGGTCGAAATCGATGTTCCAGAACGCGAGCGCGTCGTTGAGGACATACTGGAACCGGGCCGGGTTGTCCTTCTGCATCGCCAGCACCTGGTCGAGCTGCAGCCCGATGGCGTCGCCCGGCGCCATGTCCACGTCGCCCGACAGGAGATTGGCCTGCAGGGCCGCCGTGTCGGCGATGGAGCGGGCGACGATGCGCTTGATCGCGGGCGCCTTGCCGGTCCAGTGCGGGTTCGGCTCCAGCACGATCTGCGAGCCGCTGTCGTAGCCCGTGATGATGTATGGCCCGTTCCAAAGCCCAGGCGTCGTCGGCGCACGGTTGTAAACCGTGCCGTTCAGGTAGTCGCCCGGCTTGGCCGCTCCGTAATAGGCCGGGCCATCCGAATGCTCGGACAGCAGCTTGCTCATGCGGTTGTAGAGCGGGGTCACCTCGTCGAGGTGCAGCACGGCCGTTTGGTCATCGACGACATCGACGTTGCGCACACGGCCCCACATGCGCGCGTCGGGGAAGCCGCTGCCGGGGTCGGCGCCGACCTTGGCGGTGTAGGCGATATCCTTGGTCGTCAGCGGCACGCCGTCGCCCCAGAACAGGTCCTTTCGCAGCGTCCAGCGCACGGCCAGGCCGGACTTGCCGTCCGGCTGCGTTTCAGGTTGTCACCCGGCCGTTGTCCAGGCTCGGCACCTCCGTGCACAGCGCGCAAACGTTCTGCCAGTCCGGCGTGAACATCGTGACCTGGCGGCTGGCAAAGCCGAGGACCCAGCTTTTCACGATCAGCGGGTCGATGTAGGGATGCTCGCTGGGCGGGAACGACGTCATGCCCACGACGAGCTGCTCATGCGGGCGGGGCTGCGCGAGCGCCGCGCCGCCCAGGCCCGCCGCGATAAGCACCGCGAGGCTCATGGCTCCCACCGACGCCAATGGTGCGGACTTACGGATCGGCTCGCCGGCGCGGCGGTCGGACGGCGTGTCGTGCGTGATCGGCTTCTGCGAGGGATGCACTTCTGGTTGCTCCGGCTCTGGCGTTGCAAGCGGCTGTCAGCGCAGTTCGCAGCAACCCGCGTGCCACTCTTCCGTCGACCGGCACAGCCGGCGAGCCGTGGCCGGTGATGATCAGCACGAAACCGGACGGCACGACACGGTGAAGCGCGACGTTCGACGCCCGTTCGAGAACGGCAAGCGCACGTGGCTTCGCATCTGGCTGCTGCCCACGCCGGCTGGATGCCGCACGGGATGAGGGCGAGCATGGGCGCGGAGTGGGCAAGCAATGAGTCCTGAAAGGAACGGGCCTTTCTCACGAGCGCGGCCCTGGGCATGGCCTCGTTCTTGCTGCGCCCCGGCCAACACCGAACCGAGGCTTCCCGATGATGAAACGCCGCACCCTGCTCGCTACCGGCGCCGCAGCACTTGCCGCGCCGCACGTGGCCCGGTCGCAGGCCGCCCGGACGCTGCGGTTCGTCCCGCAGATCGATGTCCCGCTGCTCGATCCCGTGGTCACCAGCGCCTACATCTCGCGCAACCACGGCTTCGTGGTGTTCGACACGCTGTTCGGGCAGGACGGCGCGTTCAAGGCGCAGCCGCAGATGGTGGACGGGTTCACCACCGCGCCCGACGGCAAGACCTGGCGGCTCACGCTGCGCGACGGCCTCAAGTTCCACGACGGTGCCCCCGTGCTCGCCCGCGACTGCGTTGCCAGCGTGAACCGCTGGGGCAAGCGGGACGCATTCGGCCAGGCGCTGATGGCGGCCACCGACGAGCTTTCGGCCGCCGACGACAAGACGCTGGTGTTCCGCCTCAAGCGTCCCTTCCCCCTGCTGCCGGACGCGCTGGGCAAGGTCGCCGGCGTCATGTGCGCGATCATGCCGGAGCGGCTGGCCAACACCGATCCCTTCAAGCCGATCACCGAGATGGTCGGCAGCGGCCCGTTCCGCTACGCAGCCGCCGAGCGGGTGCCGGGGGCGCTCAGCGTTTACACGCGGTTCGAGGGCTACGTGCCCCGGCCGGGCGGCACGCCGAGCTGGACCGCCGGACCCAAGATCGCCTACCTGGACCGCATCGAGTGGGGCGCCATCCCCGACCCGGCGACCGCCATGGCCGCGCTGCAGCAGGGCCAGGTGGATTGGTGGCAGGAGCCATCGCTCGACCTGTTCCCGGTGTTGCGGCAGGACCGCAGCCTCCTCACCGACACGCTGGACCCGACGGGCCTGCCAGGCATGGTGCGGTTCAACCACCTGCAGCCGCCGTTCGACAATCCGGCGGTCCGGCGTGCGCTGCTGGGCGCGGTGAACCAGGCCGACTTCATGCAGGCCGTGGCAGGGACCGACCATGCGCTGTGGAAGGACGGCGTTGGCTTCTTCGCCGCAGCCTCGCCGCTGGCCAGCACCGCCGGGGTGTCGGTGCTGCAAGGCCCGCGCGACATGGCCCGGGTGAAGGCGGACCTCGCCGCCGCCGGCTACAAGGGCGAGCGCGCGGTGGTGATGGTCGCGACCGACCTGCCGCCCCTGCAGGCGCTGGGCGAGGTGGGGGCCGACATGCTGAAGCAGGCGGGCATCAACGTGGACGTGCAAAGCACGGATTGGGGCACGGTGATCCAGCGCCGGGCCAGCAAGGCCCCGGTGGACAAGGGCGGGTGGAGCGTGTTCTTCACCAGCTTCTTCGGCGCGGACCAGTTCACCCCGGCGACGCATCTCGGCCTGCGCGGCAATGGCGAGGCCGGGTGGTTCGGCTGGTGCAACTCTCCCAGGCTCGAGCAATTACGGGACTCTTGGTTTCAGGCGCCGGACCTGGCGGCGCAGAAGGCGATCGCGGTGCAGATCCAGGAGCAGGCGTTCCAGGACGTGCCCTACCTGCCGACGGGGGAGTATTATCAGCCGACCGCCTACCGCAAGACGGTGAGCGGCGTGCTGAAAGGCCTGCCGCTGATGTGGAACGTGAGGAAGGAGGCGTGACCACGGCCGGTCCGGCGCCGCTTGAGCGCGGCAGTGCCAGACGCAAGGCAACCCATGAGGGCGCAAACTCCCACGTCCGGCTTTCCCAAGCCCCGGTCATAGCCAACCTCGGGGGCATGACATCACGGCGCCAGCAGGCCGAGATCGATGCTGTCCGCCATGGCACGATAGCCGGCGCGATTAGGATGCAGCTTGTCGCCAGGGCCGCCAACCGTGTTGTCCGGAACGAATTCGGCCCTCATCTCGCCGCTGGCGGGGTCGAGCGTCACCTTGTTGAAGTCCACCACGGCGTCGAACAGCTTCGTGTTCCGCACGAAGTCGTTGTAAGCGAGGACCTTCGCGTTCTCCTCGTCGGACCCGTGCTCGGGGTTGGTGCTGTGCAGGTTGGGCGTGAGCGTCGCGCCGATGATCCTCACGCCGGGCAGCCGGGCGCGCAGCCGCTCCACGACATCCTTGACGCCGGCCTCGACCTGCTCGGGGGTGGCGCCCTCGCCGCCCTTGCCGAAATCGTTGGTGCCCTCCATCCAGATCACCGCCGACACCCCCGACAGTTGCAGGATGTCCCGGTCCAGACGCTGCTGTGCCGCCGGGCCTCCGGCAAACGGCTTCTCCGGCGTGTAGGAGGCCGGGCCGATGATCCGGTTGCCGCCGATGCCTTGGTTCACCACCACCACGCGGCTGCCATGCTGCGCCTGGAGCCGTCGCGCGAGGACGTCGGGCCAGCGGTCGTCGCCGTTCAGCGTGGAGGCGGTCCCGTCGGTGATCGAGTCTCCGAACGCGACCGCAAGCTTCGTGCCCGGCGGCGCGTCCATGTCCACCGCGTCGAGGAAATACCAGGACGCGGTGGCGAAGGGGAACGCATCGTCGCCCTCGTCAGCCGCCGCCGCAGCGCCCGCGCCCGGCGCGGTGACGTAGGAGGTGGTGAGCGCCTTCGCGTGCCAGGTCATCGGCCCGCTTTGCCCGGCGACGTGGAGGCTGACGGCGAGCTTGCGGCCCATCAGGGCGGGGTCCGCCGGGTCCTGGATGAAAGGCAGGATGACCGGGTCGCTCCAAACGCTTTGCCCCGGCTGCACCGTCACGCTGGCTTGCCCGCCGAATGCCACCGGGGCGTTGCTTCCCTTGACGAGCGTGCCGGCAATCGCCTGCTCGCCGGCGAAAACGTGGTCGAAGGTGACGGGCCGGGTGCCGTAAGCATTGGAGAAACGCAGCCGGGCGCTTCGGCCCCACAGGCCGGGATGCACGATCAGTCGAAAGGTCTGGTCACGCGCGCCCGCCGCCGGGTTCGGGAACGCGAAGCTGAGGTTCGGTTGCGCACTGGCGTTGCCGACCGGATAGGGTCCCTGCACGGAGCCGGTCCAACTGGTCACCCAGTTCGGCGTTTGGGCGTGTGCGCCCGGGGCGCACGCAACCACTGCGGCCAGCAAGCTGGCAAGTCGGACGGAGCGCATGAATGGTGTTCCCTCGATTGCCGCTTGGTACGACTTGAGGTGAATGTGCCACCCGGCCCCATTTCAGGCAACGCCTCACGAGTGGGCGAGAGAAGCATCTGCACGACGGTGCAGACATCACGTTCATGGCCCACGTCACCGGCCAACCCTGTGCCGCTGCGCTTCAGCCGCCGCGAAAGGCAACCCTATCGGTCCCCTTTCGCCCGCCCTCAACCGACCAGCGATGCCACGACACGGCCGATCCAAGCGTCGAGCTTCGTGCTGTCGATCCAGCGCAGCACCGCAACCAGGCTATGTCCGGGATCGACCCAGGTGACGTTGCCGCCTGCGCCGACGGCGAAGAAGCTGTCGCGGGGCGCGGAGGGTTGGTAGCTGCCGTCGCTGTTCAGCCACCAGAACAGGCCGTAGCGCGGGTTGAGCGGGCAAGGCGTGACGGAGGCTATAACCCAGCTTTCGGGAAGGAGGCGCGCGCCGCCCCACTGGCCGCGGTTCAGCATTAGCTGCCCGATCCGGGCCTGGTCCTCCGCGTGGATGAACACCCCGCCGCCCCAATGCCCGCCCCCGGACACGGACTGCACCGGCCGGCCGCCAACCTCCACGAACGAGGTCCGGTAGCCTTCCCAGCGCCAATCGCCGGAGGCCCCGACCGGCCGCATGATGCGCTCGGCGAACACCTCGGGCAGGGCGCGGCCGAAGCGCCGCAGCAGCGCCAGGCTGAGCCGGTTCACCCGGACGTCGTTATACTCCCAGAACGCGCCCGGCGCCTGCAAGGGACGCGCGGCGCCCTTCGTCCCGGCGGGCCGCCCGGCCGCCTCGCTGGCCAGACGGCGGTTGCGGTCGATCTGCTCGGACTTGCCGAACAGGCTGCCCTCCCATTCCGAGGTCAGTTGCAGCATTTGCCGCCAGGTGATGGCGCCGTTGTGCGCCCCCTCGAACCCGCCATCATCGACGGTCCGGCCGACCGGCTCGTCGAGGTCGGCGATCAGCCCGTCGGCCACGGCGATCCCGGCCAGGATCGACAGGTAGCTCTTGGCGACGCTGAACGTCATGTCGGCCTGGCGCGTGTCGCCCCACGACGCCACCAACCTGCCGCGACGCAGCAGCAAGCCGTTGGGACCGCCTCGGGGCCTGACGGGACCGATGATCTCGTTGTCCGGCGGCGGCTCGAAATTACCGGCTTCCAACTGCGCACGCAGGTCCCGTTGCCACGGCGTCCCATGCGCTTCCACAAAGGCGACCGCGGCCGCAAGCCGATCCGCATCGAACCCCGCCTCCTCCGGCGTGGCGCGGGGCCAGGGGATGCCGTCGGGGGGCAGCGGAAACTGTTCCATGGGGCGGCGCGACTCCGGAAGCGGGTGGAACCTAACGCGCCACCGCCGCCCGGACCACCACCCGCACTCCGCTTCGCAGGGACTGATCGACGCGCGATTTCGGTGGGCTGACCGGGACATGTGGGCCTGAATGGCGCTCTGTCGCACCGCTAACGATTGGCCACGGCGATACCGTCGAGCCCAGCCGCCGCAGGCTTCCGCCCACGTGATCGAGCGCGCGATCCCGCCTCGCCGCAAGCGCCCCGCCCATCCGTAGCGCAGCCGCCCTGGGGCTTGCACGCATCCGGATCCCCATCAAACGCGAACCGCGCTTCCGCCAAGACACTTACCTATATTGAACTGCCGACCCTCGCCATTTGCCGCCGAACTGGGCCGCATGGGTTCGGACCCCTGCGCCGGCCGCCGAGGTCGGGCTTATGCGCGACGACAATCGCGTGATCGGGCAGGCTCAGGCCGTGTGGCGCCAGGACATGTTGATCTGAGCCGTCTGGCGTGTTTGCTTGGCGCATGAACAATCGATCTCCCTACGTCATTGCGACCTCGCCTCGCGTGTGAAGCCGCTCCTAAGGATTGCCGGACTACAGGTCGCGTTCCCGGGCGAAGCCGGCTCTGTCAGGATCATCCATTCGCTTGACCTCGCGGTGGCCGAGGGCGAGACCCTGGCGCTGGTGGGCGAGTCCGGCTCCGGCAAGTCGGTGACCGCCTTGGCCGTCACGCGCCTGCTCGACTTCGCCGGCGGCCGCATCGCCGGCGGCCGGATGGAGTTCACGGACGCCGCCGGCCGGACCCACGACTTGGCAACCGCCTCGCCCGAAACGATGCGCCGGGGCTCATGGACGTGCTGCTGGCCTTCCCCGGCATCATCCTTGCCATCGGGGTCGTGGCCCTGCTCGGGCCGGGCATCGACAACGTGATCTATTCCATCGCGGTGTTCAGCGTGCCGGTGTTCGCGCGCCTCGTGCGTGGCAGCACGCTCGCCTTGAAGCAGACGCTTTATGTCCAGGCCGCCCGCAGCATCGGCGTGGGCCGGGCGGCGCTGATGCTGCGCCACATCCTGCCGGGCGTCCTGCCGGGGGTGATCGTCTATGCCTCGCTCCGTCTCGGCACGTCGATCCTGACTGCGGCGAGCCTGTCGTTCATCGGCCTCGGCGCCCGCCCGCCCAGTCCGGAATGGGGCGCGATGCTGGCGGAGGGGCGCAGCTACCTCGGCGTGGCGGACCACCTCACGTTGTTTCCCGGCCTGGCGATCTTCGTCACCGTGCTGGCCTTCAACCTGCTCGGCGACGGGCTGCGCGACGCGCTGGACCAGAAGCTGCGATGAACCCGCCATGACCGGACGGATCACCGACGTGCCCGGCGTCCGCGTGGGCCATCGCACGCTCAAAGCAGGGCGACATCTGCACCGGCGTCACCGCCATCCTGCCGCACGGGGGCGACGTGTTCAGGGACCGCCCGATAGCGGCCTCCCATGTGCTCAACGGGTTCGGCAAGAGCGTCGGGCTGATGCAGCTCGACGAGCTCGGCCAGATCGAGACGCCGATCCTGCTGACTAACACCTTGTCGGTCGGCACCTGCGCAAACGCGCTGATCCGCCGGGCCATCGCGCAAAATCCCGGCATCGGGCGGCAGCTCGGCACCGTCAACCCGGTGGTGGCCGAGTGCAACGACGGCTATCTCAACGACATCCAGGCGATGGCGGTGACCGAGGCGGATGCGTGCGCCGCGTTGGACGCGGCCGGCATCGGCTTCGCTTCCGGGGCGGTCGGCGCGGGCGCCGGCATGAGCTGCTTCGGCTTCAAGGGCGGCATCGGCACGGCCTCGGCGGCCATCGTCCTGGACGGCGTGCCGCACCGGCTCGGCGTGCTTGCGCTGTGCAATTTCGGCCGGGCCGGCGACCTGCGCCTGCCGGGCGGCCGGCGCGCGCCATCCCCCGCGGCCCCGGCGCCGGAGAACGGCTCGGTCGTCGTGGTGATGGCGACGGACATCCCGATGGAGCATCGCCAGTTGGCGCGCGTGATCCGCCGCGGCGGCGTAGGGCTGGCGCGCGTCGGCAGCGTCTGGGGGCACGGCAGCGGCGACGTGTTCATCGGCTTCTCGACCGCCAATCGTATGCCGTTGGCCGCGCCGTCTGACCTGTTGCCGATGCGGGTCCTGGCCGAGCCGCGGATCGACCGCCTGTTCGAGGCCATGGCCGACGTCACGGAGCAGGCCGTCCTCGATGCGCTTGCATCGGCCGAGACGACCACGGGCCGCGCCGGCCATGTGCGGCACGGTTTGCGCTCGGTTAGGGAGGGGTCATGAAGGTCTTCATCTCCGCCGACATCGAAGGGGTCGCCGGAGTGGTGAACCCGGCGCAGGGCCAGCCCGGCAACCCGGAGCATGAGCGCGCCCGCCGGCTGATGACCGACGAGGTCAGCGCGGCCGTGGCCGGCGCGTTCGACGGCGGCGCCGCCTCGGTGCTGGTCAACGACAGCCACGGTCCGCAAACCAACCTCAGACTGTGTGGAAACTCTGGCCGGCTCGGGTGCGGTTCGGTAGTTTCAGTGCATGCACCA
>CAXSAZ010000049.1:0-23843 GCA_964235485.1 uncultured Acetobacteraceae bacterium
GCGCTTCCTCCCCCTCTCGGGTCAAAGCAGCGTCACAACCCCCAGGGACGAAACAGATCACGGCGAGGGCGCCCTTGTCGGCAATGGTGGCACGCAGGCGGTCGCTGTTGTAGGCGGTGTCCGCCATGACCACCTCGGCCGGCAGGTCGGCGATCAAGGCTTTGGCATGCGGTGCGTCGTCGCTCTGGCCCCAGTCAGGCTGAGGCGGACGGGACACTGTCAACACCGCCTGAATGCTCCTCAAAGCTACCGGTTGAAATCTTCCCAGTTCGGGGCGGTAATCAGCCGCTAACCTGATCGTCGCTCCTGTTCTTCGGTGGCCTGCCGCGGCGCTTGGCGGTCGGAGGTGGCGGGGGCACCGCGGACCTGGGGCGCGTTGCATCAGGTACGAGGTCGGCATGCCGCCGCATGCGGTAGCTGTTGCCCTCGATCTGCACCACGGTGGCGTGGTGGAGCAGTTTGTCCAGCAGGGCTGTGGCCACGACGGGATCTCCGAAAACCTGATCCCATTCGCCGAAGCCGCGGTTGGAGGTCAGGATCATGGCGCCGCGCTCATAGCGGGCGTTGACCAGCTGGAAAAACAGGTTGCCGCCCCCGGGCACCACGGGCAGCCCGACGTCGAAGTCGTCGCAGGGAGGTAGCCGATCTCGTCCACGATCAGCAATTGCGGGCGGCACAGAAAGCGGATGCGCTCGCGCAAGCTCCCGTCCCGCTCGGCGCGGGCAAGCGCGGTAATCAGGTCGGCCAAGGTCATGAAATACACGCTGCGGCCGGCACGGACCGCCTCGACGCCAAGGGCGACAGCGAGGTGAGACTTCCCGGTGCCGGGCGGGCCCAGAAGGTGGAGCACCTCGCGCCGGTCCACAAAGCCGAGCTGGGCGAGCGCCTGCACGCGGCCGCGATCCAGCGAGGGCTGGAACGAGAAGTCAAAGCTGTCCAGCGTCTTGACCGTGCCAAGGCGCGCCATGCGCAGCCCCACCAGGTGCCGGCGCACCCGCTCCAGGGTCGCCGGCGCTGCATCGGTGTCCCGCCCCCTCATGCCTGCGCCTCCTCGGCCGCAGCATCTGCCCCGGCTGCCAGGCGCTCGCCGATGGCGGCATAGATTGCCAGCGGCCGGCGCGCGACCTGGTCGCCAGGGCGGCCAGGAATGGGCGCCTCGGTGCAGGCGTTGGCGGGCTGCCGCACAGCGGCGCGGTGGCCAGATGCAAGACGGCGCCCGCCATGCCCTTCCAGCACCGGGTGGGCCGCGACCAGGCGGCCCTCCTCGAAGACGCGCACCTCCACCGCGCGCCGGCGCGTCGTGTCCGGCACGCTGTAAAGGTTGCCGCCAACCGAGACCATGCCGTCGCGGGTGACGCACCGCTCCAGCTTCAGCACGGCCTGGAACGGCCCGGCGGGTAGCGGCTTGAGATGGGGCTGTTCCTCGGTGAAGTGCTCGCACACGACCCGCCGCGTGGTGGCGTGGGTGCGCGCATTGGCCACCTCGTCCAGCCACTGCCCGAGCTGGCCGTTGAGGTCGTCGAGGTCACGGAAGCTCCGGGCCAGGAAGAAGTCCTCGCGCACGTAGTGGAACGGGCGCTCGACCTTGCCCTTGCTCTTGCCCAGTAAGGCCGGCATGCCCGGGGCTGGAAGCCGTAATGCCGGGCGCAGGCCACCAGCACGGGGTTGTAGACCACGCCCGTCTCGTCCTCGCCGTTGACTGCCGTGCGCATGCGGTCGTACAGGACCTCACCCGGCACGCCACCAAGCGCTTCAAAGGCAGCCGCATGACAGCGCAGCATCGCCTGCAGATCCTGGTGGGCGACGAACCGCGCCCAGATCAGCCGCGAGTGGCCCAGCACCATGGAAAACAGCCACACCACCCGGCTCACGCCGGGCTCGGCCGTGAACGCGGTGCGGAAGTGGGCGAAGTCCACCTGCGCCTGCTGCCCCGGCGCGGTCTCGAACCGTTGTTCAAAGCCGACCGGCGTTTGAGGGCGCACGGTGCGCAGGAGGTCCGTGAGTTGGGTGTAGCCTCCCCGGTAGCCCACCTCGCGCAACTCGCGCAGCAGCCGGCTCGCCCGCAGCCCAGGAAACGCCGCCACGCGTTCAAGCAGATAGCGGCGGTAGGGATCAAGCAAGGCGGGACGCGGCGTGTAGGCCGGCGGCTCCAGTCCGCGTGCGATGGAGCGGCGGACCGTTTTGCGGTCGAAACCCGTGCGTCGGGCGGTGCTCCAACCTCGACATGCACACCCGCCGCACCGCCGCCAGGACGGCACCGGCCACCTCAGCCAAGCCAACCTTTTAAAACGGGGTCTGAATGGCCCTGATCGCAGAAAGGGCAAACTGAACGGCCTTGAATGGTATCATAAACAACACAAGAATGTAAGTACTAGTAATCAGTGGCAATCCTCGAATCAGCCTTGGCGAAAAACGTAGTTGACTGTGACCAAAGTTGGCACTAGCTATTTGACGCGGACCAGAAATCATTCACATCGGCTTGATTGAACGTTGAAAAGGTAATCGCAATGAGTGGAACAACTAGCTCGTTAGGCTTTGCGGCTCCCATTTCCAGCAGCACGCTTGCCGCTGCAGTGAGCGACGCCTCGGGGGGCACGGTTCCCGCCAGCTTGATCGCCAGCTTGACCGCAGGCAGCATCGGTGCCGGCCCCGCGGCAGGCATGAGCTTCCTGTCCGCAAATGGCATCAGCATCGGCGCTGCTCCCAATGCAGCGTCGGTTGTGAGTTCGTTGCAGTCGGCAGCGGCGTCCAGCCCATTCGCCGCGCAGGCATTGTCGGTGGACAGCGCTTTTGCGTCGGCCATTTCAAGCAGCGCCGCTTCCGGGTCGAACCCGTTGCCTGCCCTGCAATCGGCGGGCAGCTCAGTCCTTGGTTCCATCATCCTTCCCAACAGCGGCGGCCAGAGCCTTCTCGCTTTTCTTGGCGGCACCTGAACCAGGCTTGGACATGGCCGCTGGCGAGCTTCGGCCCCAGCGGCCGGTCCGCAAACAACGCTAGCCGTATCCCGCTCGGCCTATGCAATTCCTCATGGCAATCGCTTTCCCGGCGCCGAAGCGGCAAAAGCTAAGTCAAGCATAGCAAGCGGCGAACCTATTCTGCCGGAACTTGGAACATCTGGCCAAGAACAAGCGCCTCGTTGTGCGTTGTGATCTCTTGGTTCCGTTATCCAGGCCTTATTCCAAGACATGTGCGTGTTCTGGCCATAGAAAATCTGGTCGGGCAATTGTGGAAATTGCCTTTCAGCACATATCGCCCTCGATCAGGGCAGCAGCTTTTCATGAAGGACGCGCGCACATGCGCAGCATCGCAACAAAACTCTTCGTCGTTTCGGCATCATGAGGAACCGCGACATGGAGATCGCGGTCGCATCTCCACCCGGGTCGCGCGGCGCAGGCATCCCGCTCGCTGCAGCCAGGGCCGGGGAGATCGCGCTGCTCGATTTTCCAGGCGATGACCGCTTGCCCGCGTTTGACGACTGCTTCTCGCAAGCCCAGCGAGAGCTGGGAGACAACTTCGCGGTTCGGGTTGACGCCGCCCTTGCCGACCGCTTGGCGGCTTTCTTGTCCAAGCGCGAAGCCGCCATCGACCTGGTGGTCATCGTCAACGTTTGCGGCAACCTTCCGCATCCTGCCGCCGCGGTGCCGGTTCTGCGCGGGCATTGCCGGCGGGTATACTGCGAAGCCACCTCCCTGGAGGAGGCGGTCCAAGCGCAAGAAGCCGACGCCGACGGCGTGGTCGCCAAGGGGAACGAGGCGGGCGGCCGGGTCGGCAGCAAGACGACGTTCGTGCTCCTGCAACTGCTTTGTTCCCGGCTGACGATCCCCGTCTGGGCCCAAGGCGGCGTCACTCCCCTCGCCTTGGCGTCGTGCCGCGTTGCCGGCGCCCGTGGGGTCATCCTCGACACCCTGTTCGCCCTTGCGGAGGAGAGCGCCGTCGAGGAGCCGGTTCGGACGCTGATCGCGGCGATGGACGGAACGGAAACCATCTGCCTCGGAGAAACGCTGGACGCGAGGTTCAGGGTTCACAAGCTCATCAACCGGGAAAGCATTGCTTCCCTCCTCGCGCTGGAAAGCGCAGGCGGCGACCGCGACAGCTTCGTCGCCCAGCTCCGGGCCGGGCTGCGGGATGACGCCGGCGCGCTTTGCCCGGTTGGCCAGGACGCCGCGCTCGCTGCGCGGTTGGCCGACCGGCACCGGACCGTCGCCGGCATCCTGCGCGCGTGCCGGCGCCAGCTCAGCGACGGGCTGCGGGTCGCCGCCGCCACGGCGCCGTTTGCCGAAGGGAGCGCCTTCGCGCAGGCCCACGGCATCCGCTTTCCGATCGCCCAAGGTCCCATGACGCGGGTGAGCGACGTGCCCGGCTTTGCCAAGGCGGTGGCGAACGGGGGCGGCCTGCCGTTCCTGGCGCTCGCCATGCTGCGGGAGCCGGAAGTCGAGGCCCTGCTGCACGGCACGGCTTCCCTGCTGGGCGACCAGCCTTGGGGAGTGGGCATCCTCGGCTTCATCTCGCCCGAGCTGCGGACCGAGCAACTGCGCGCCGTCATGAAGGTCCGGCCCTGCTTCGCCATCCTGGCCGGAGGCCGCCCGGACCAAGCGGCGGTGCTGGAAGACGCCGGCATAAAGACCTACATCCACGCGCCGTCGGCGCGGCTGCTCGACATGTTCCTTCGGGCAGGAAGCCGGCGGTTTGTTTTTGAAGGCCGCGAATGCGGGGGCCATGTGGGCCCATTGTCGAGCGCAATGCTTTGGGACGCCGCGTTCAACGTCCTGCTCGACTTCCAATCCAAGGCGAGCAAGCCCGACATGATCGACGTGCTGTTCGCCGGCGGCATCCATGACGCCGTTTCGGCCGCGATGGCCGGCGCTCTGGCCAGCGCCGCGTCGGCCGCGGGCATCCGCACCGGCGTCCTCATGGGCACGGCCTACCTGTTCACGCGCGACGCCGTGGAAACCGGCGCCATCGTGGCGCCTTATCAGGCTGAAGCCATCGCGTGCCGCGACACGGTGATGCTGGATTCCGACGGCGGACACGCCATCCAGTGCGCACCCACCGCCTATGCCGGCGAGTTCAAGGCTTTGAAGCAGGGCTTCCTCCAGGCCGGGATGACCCAGGCCGAAACACGCCAGCAGCTCGAGGAAGACGGCCTCGGGCGTATGCGGCTCGCGTCCAAGGGCCTGGCCCGCATACCGGGAGAGGCCGGGCCGCAACTGGTCGCCATCGCGCCGGAGCAGCAGAAGCGCGACGGCATGTACATGCTCGGCCAGATCGCCGCACTCCGCGCGGAAACCTGCGGCTTGGCCGAGCTGCACCAGGATGTCGCGCACGGCTCGACGAACGTGCTCCGCCGGACGTTCTCGGAAACGCGTGCCGAGTCGCCGCGCCGCACGCGCATGGCGGCGGTCGCTGGCGAGCTTGAGCCGATTGCCGTGGTCGGCATGGCGTGCCGCTTTCCAAAGGCGCCAAGCGTTCAGCAGTTCTGGGACAACACGTTGGGCCGGCTTGACGCCATTGTGGAGGTTCCGGCCGACCGTTGGCAGTCAACCCATTTCTATTCCGAACGCGCGGACCTTCCTGACCGGGTCGTCTCCAAGTGGGGCGGCTTCATCGACCCGGTGCCCTTCGACCCGGTGCGCTACGGCATCCCTCCGGCAAGCGTCGCCTCCATAGAGCCTTTGCAGCTCCTGTTCCTCGACGTGGTGCGCCGCGCCCTGGAGGATTCCGGCTACGACAAGCGGCCGTTCGACCGGGAGCGGGCCGCCGTCGTCATCGGCACCGGCGGCGCGCCGTGCGACCTCGCCGGCTCCTACGAAGTCCGCGCGCTGATGGAACACCACATCAGCCAGCTCGACGACATCGACCCGGCAGCCCGCGAGGCGGTGGTGGCGGCGCTGAAGCGCAAGCTGCCGGCGCTCACGGAGGACAGCTTCCCCGGCATCCTGCCCAACGTCATGGCGGGACGGGTGGCCAACCGCTTCGACCTCGGCGGCCCGAACATCGCCATCGACGCGGCCTGCGGCTCGTCGCTGGCGGCCCTCGACGCCGCCGTCAAGGAGCTGCGGCAAGGCACCAGCGACCTTGCCGTCGTCGGGGCGGCTGACGGCCAGCAGAACATCTACGGCTATCTCCTGTTCAGCAAAACCCGGGCGCTGTCCCCGCGCGGCCGGTGCCGCCCGTTCGATGCCAGCGCGGACGGCATCGCCATCAGCGACGGCGTGGCCGCCATCATCGTCAAGCGCCTCGGCGACGCGCTGCGCGACGGCGACCGCATCTACTCCCTGGTCCGGGGTGTCGCCGGGTCCAGCGACGGCCGCGACAAGAGCCTCACGGCCCCGTCCGTCAAGGGCCAGCGCCGGGCCATCGAGCGGGCCTATGCTGGCCTTGAGTTCTCGCCCGCCGCGGTCGGCCTGGTCGAGGCGCACGGCACCGGAACGATTGCGGGCGACCGCGCCGAGCTGGAAACGTTGCGGCAAGTGTTCCAGGACGCGCAGGCCGACCCGCAAAGCTGCGCCATCGGCTCGGTCAAGTCGATGATCGGCCACACCAAGAACGCGGCCGGGCTTGCCGGCCTGATCAAGACCAGCCTTGCCCTGCACCACCGCACGCTGCCGCCGACGTTGTTCGAGGAGCCGAGTGCTGCGGTACGGGACCGGGCGATCCCGTTCTACCTGGCCGGCCAGGCGCGCCCGTGGCTGCACAGCGGCGCCGCGCCGCGCCGCGCCGGCGTGAGCGCGTTCGGCTTCGGCGGCACGAACTTCCATGCCGTGCTGGAGGAGTTTCCCGGGCACGCCGCCGCCTTGCCGGTGCGACCCGCCGAGCTGCTGGTGTTCCGTGCGCCAGGGCGTGCGGACTTGGCCGACCAAATCGATCTGCTGCTGCAATCGGTCCAGGGCGCCTCGCCGCGGTTGATCGACGTGGCCGCCGCGCTGTTGCCGCAAGAGCGCGCGGCGAAAGGCGACTGCCGGCTTGCCATTGTGGCCAGCACCTTGGCGGACCTGCCCCCGCTGCTGGAAAGCGCCGCGGAGAAGCTGCGGTCAGGCGCGCCCATGCCCTCCGCCGGGCCGATCCTGTTCGGCGAAGGCCACCCCGATCCCGGCACCACGGCCTTCCTGTTTCCCGGCCAGGGATCGCAGCACGTCAACATGCTGCAGCAGCTTGCGCTCTACTTCCCGATCGTGCGGGAGCGGTTCGAGCTTGCCGACCGCATCCTGTCGGAAGTGCTGCCCTCGTCGCTGGCAGGGGTCGTGTTCCCGCCGCCCGCATACGATGCGGACGAGGCCCGGGAACAAGGCGGAACGCTCGATCAAACGTGGTTTGCGCAGCCCGCGCTCGGGGCGGCCGATTGCGCCGTGCACGCACTGCTCGATGACCTCGGCGTGCAGCCCGACATCGTTGCCGGGCACAGCTACGGAGAATACGTGGCGCTTTGCGTCGGCGGCACGTTGTCGTTCCACGACCTGATCCGGCTTTCCGAGCTTCGCGGGCGCGTGGTCCAGGAAACGCAGGGACGCGGCGCCATCGCGATGCTGGCCGTCAACGAAAGCCGCGACGTCGTGGCCGGGCTGCTGCCGGACAGCCCCGGTGTCACCATCGCCACCATCAACGCGCCCAAGCAGTTGACGGTTGGCGGGGCGTACGACGCGATCGACGCCTTTGCCGGACGGCTGGCCGCTTTGTCGATCCGTTGCAGCAAGCTTCCCATGAGCGCCGGGTTCCACATTCCCGAAGCGTTCCCGGCCGCAGCCCTGTTCGCCCGCGCCGCGACGCTTGTGAAGTTTCAGCCCCCGCGGCTTCCCATCTACACCGGACTGACAGCGCAGCCCTACCCGGGCGACGCCAACGGCATCCGGCGCATCCTTATCGACCAGCTCACCAAGCCGGTGCACTTCCTGGACCAGGTCGAGGCGATGTACGCCGCCGGCGTGAGGACGTTCATCGAGGTCGGGCCGGGCCAGGTCCTGAGCGGGCTTGCCCGGCAGATCCTCACTGGCCGGCCCGCGCGCATCCTGACGCCGGATCGGCCCGGTGCCGCCAATCCGGTTGCCGACTTCCTCGGCGTCATCGGGCAACTGTTCGCCGCCGGCAAGCAGCCGCGCTTGGAACGACTGTTCGCCGGCGTGGGGCAGCGAGGCGGCCAGTTCAGCGAGGCGTCGAAGGACTCGGCGCACTCGGCGACCACCTGGCTGATCGACAGCGGCCGGTCCCGTCCCCTCCGGCCCGCAACGGCCGCACCCGGGCTGGCCCGCCCAGACAACCAGCCGCGCGCGGCGGCCAAGCCGGCCGATCCCATCGCGCTTCGCAAGCCCGCCGCCCCGATCACGGCGTCCGCACCGGCACCCCGCCTTCGCGTGCCCGAGGCCGCCCCCGTCCCCGCGCCGGCCCTGCCAGCGGCGGCTGCACCCCCGCCCCAGGCGCCGGCCCTGCCGCCAAGCCCTTCCCTGGGCGCGGCCGAAGGGGACGCCCATGCCTCGCTCCGCACGCTGCTCGACCAGTTCCAGGCTTATCAAAGCCAGGTGCAGCGGGAGCGTGAGCTTTTGCTGGAGCGCGTTCTTGCCGGCCTGCTTCCGCCGACGGACCGGCCGCCTCCTGCCGAGGAGGCAGCCCTCCCTCCCGCAAACCCCGTTGCAGCCCGTCCTTCCCTTGTCGCGCAGCCTTTGCTGCCGGAACGGACCCCGGCGCCACGGCTTCCGGAGCCGGCGGCGTTGAGCCGGTCGGAAGGGGCGCCCAGCCCTCAGCCAGGAGCCGGCGCTGCCGCACCAGCCCCCACACCCGTCGCCGCGCCCTTGCCCGCCGCCGCACGGCCAGCTCCCTCCGGGCCGGATACGGGCCAGGTGCTGCTGGACCTTGTAAGCGAGCGAACCGGCTATCCGCCCGACATGCTCAACGCGGAACAGGACATGGAAGCCGACCTCGGCATCGACTCCATCAAGCGCACCGAGATATTCTCCGCGCTGCACGAACGGCTCGGCGACGCGCTGAGCACGTCAAAGGTGGAAACGTTCTTCGCCGAAGTGTCGCAACTGCGCCGTCTCGGCGACGTGGCGGCCTGGCTCCAAGCGGCGCAACGGCCAGCGGCGGAGCAGGCGCCCACGCCCGGTGCGCCCGCACTCGGCGTGCGAGTCACGGCCGCTGCTGCCGAGGCCTTGCCCGTGCCGCAGCCGAACCCGGCCGGCACGTCCGCCACCGGAATGGCGCTGGACCTGGTGAGCGCGCGGACTGGCTACCCGGTGGAGATGCTGGATCTCGACTCCGACCTGGAGGCCGATCTCGGCATCGACTCCATCAAGCGCACCGAGATCCTCGGCATGTTGCACGACGGCCTCGAGGCTGACCGGCCGGTTGAGGACTTGCTTGCGAAGGCGGGGCAACTGCGCAGCCTCCGGCAAGTGCTTGCGTGGTTCGAGAAGCCGGCAGCCTCGAAAGCGCAGGCAAGTTCAAAGGAACCGGCAAGCTCAACCGTCAGTCCGTTGCCTGCGCCCGAGCCTGCCGTGCCGTCCGGGGCTTCCGCGCTTCCAGCCATGCCAAGCCTCCGCGTCCCCCTTCCGCACGACCTCTTGTTCAGCCTTGTCAGCGACCGCACCGGCTATCCTGCGGACATGCTGCGGCTGGACCATGACCTTGAGGCCGACCTGGGCATCGACTCGATCAAACGGACGGAAATCCTTGGCGCGCTCTACGAGCGGCTGGCTCAGGTGGCCATCGACATGACGGCGGAAGCGTTCTTCCTCGGCGTCAATCCTTCGCGCACCCTGCAGCAGGTCCTCGCCTTCCTGGAGGAAAAGCGGACGCCGCAACCAGCCATCGTGCAGCCGCAGCAGGCCGCGGCGCCATGGCCGGCCGAGGCGGACGGCTGGGGCGACGCCGCCGAGCCGCCGCTGCCGGGCAACGTCAGGCGCTGCCTTGTTCGGGCCGAACTGACGGCGGTGAAGGGGCCGTCCGACGCCGAGGTCATGTTCTACCGGCCGCAGGAAGGGATGCTGGAAGCGCAGCTTGAAGGGTTGCGGGATCGGCAATGGGGCGTCTTGCTGATCACGGAGGACGCGGGCGGCAGGGCGCGGCAACTGGCGGAAACGCTGCGCAGCGCCGACTTCCCGCCGTCGATCGCCTTGGTTCGGCATGGCGCCGCGTCCCGGGCCGGCAGCTACGGCAATTACGAGGCTGACCTGCTTTCGGCCGAATCCGTGCAGCAGTTGCGGGAGCTCATCGGGCGGCAGATGGGGCCGGTGACGGACATATGGCACCTGCTGCCGTCCGCTTCCGGGGAAGGCGGCGACATGCTCGAACTCCGCAGCTTGTTCCTCCTGGCGTCCGTGTTCGGGCGCGACCTGCAACGGGCACGCGGGACGTTGGGCGCCGTGACGGCGATGGGCGGCAATTTCGGCCTGCAACCCATGTCCGCCCGGTTCAACCCCGGCCAAGCCGGGTTGCCCGGCCTGGTCAAGTCGCTTGCCCAGGAATGGCCGGAGGTCATGGTCCGATGCTGGGACATCGACCCCGCCGACGGCGACAAGGCGCTCCCGTCCATGGCTTGGCCGGACATCGGCGGTTGGGACAGCGCAATCGAGGTCGGGTATTCCAGCCATGGCCGCTGCACCCTGGAAGCGGTCCAAGCGCCCCTGCACCGCTCGGCGCCGCCGCAGTTCAAGCTCGACCGCGACTCCGTGGTCCTGGTCACGGGCGGTGCCCGGGGCATCGGCGCGCATGTTTGCGCCGCGATTGCCGCACGGCATGGTTGCCGCGTGATCATGACGGGGCGGACAACGCTGCCGGCCGCAGAGCCGGAGGAGACGGCGCACCTCACGTCGGAAGCGGAGCTGAAGCGCGCGTTGGCCAACAAGCAGCGTGCCAGCGGCGGCGGCTTGTCGCTGCAGAAACTCGACGCGGACTACCAAGCCTTGCTGAAGGCGCGCGAAATGCGGGCGGGCTTCGCCCGGCTGTCGGCGGTCGGGGCGCGTTTCGACTACCATTGCCTTGATGTGTGCGACGGCCCGGCGCTTGAAGCCCTGGTCGCATCCATCTACCGCGACCATGGCCGCATCGACGGCGTGATCCATGCCGCGGGCGTGGTCGAGGATGGGCTGGTCCTCAACAAGTCGCCCGACTCGTTCGACCGCGTGTTCGCAACCAAGGTCTCGCCCGCCCTGACGTTGGCGCGCGTGCTGCGTCCGGAGCAACTTCGGTTCATCGCGTTCTTCTCGTCGGTTGCCGCCCGCTACGGCTGCGCCGGCGGCGCCGACTACGCGGCGGCGAACGAGGCGTTGAACAAGCTTGCTTGGCGGCTGGACGCGCAATGGCCGGGCCGCGTCGCCAGCATCGGTTGGGGACCCTGGGCGGAGTCGGGCATGGCGACCCGGTACTCCGGCAAGCTGCACGGGGAGCGCGGCTTCGATTGGCTGTCCATCGACGACGGCTGCCGGTGCTTCGTCGATGAACTCATGTTCGGCCGCAAGGGCGACACCGAGGTGCTGATCTACGCCAGTGCGGGCGATGGTCCGTCCATGCCGACCGCGGCGGCGCAGCCGGCCGCCCCCCAAGCCAAGCCCGTTCCGTCCCTTGCTTGACGCTGGAACGCCGCTCCGCGCCGACGTTGCGGACGGGCCGGAGGAAACCGGCGGCGAGGCCCAGGGGCAGGCGCCGGACATCGCCCCGGACATCGCCATCGTCGGCATGTCGTGCGGGTTCCACGGCATCCGAAGCCTGTCCGACTTCTGGGGCAGCGTAACCGCCGGCGCCGTCGCCAACGGCGCCGCCCTTGAATGCCCAAGCGCGCCGCACGTGCTCGCCGCCGCGTTGCAGGACGCGCGGACCGGCCTGCCGTCCGATGCAGCGCCGGCGAAGCTGGCCGTGGCTGCTTCAGGCTTGCCCGCTGCCGACGCGGCTTCGGCCCTGCCCCGGCCAGACCTGGCCGGGGCCGAGATGGTCGAGTCCGCGTCCTCCGCCGATGCGCTCGCCGCGGTGATCGGCCGCCTCCGCCAGTTGGCGTGCGACGTGGGGATCGTCGCGGGCGCGCATCTGCCCGGCGGCTCCGGCCACCGGGGGTCCGGCGCGGCAAGGCCCTACACGGAGCTTCCTTCAAAGCCCGGGGACAGCGAAGCGACTCAGGGTTGCGCCGTCCTCGTGCTGAAGCGCCGCTCCGACGCCGAGCGTGACGGAAACCGCATCTACGCCCTGGTCGCCGGCTTCGCGTCGCGGCCGGACCGCCTTGCCGCGTTGCGCGCAGCCTATGCGGGGCCTGGGATGGATGCTGCGAGCGTCGGCATGATCGAGGGCAGCGGGGCGGCCACGCCGGCCGGCGACGCGGATGAGATCGCTGCCCTGCACGGCGTGTTCGGAAGCGCGGGCTTCCCCGAAGCGGCGCTCGGCGCGGTCAGCTCGGTGGTCGGACAGGCCGGGCAGGCAACCGCCATCGCGGGGATGGTCAAGGCGGCGCTGGCCATCCACCACCGCGCCCTGCCGCCGACGCCCGGGGCCGAGACCCCGCACCGCGACTTGAAGGCAGGGCGCATCTACCTCCATGCGAAGCTCCGGCCGTGGATCGCGCCGACCGGCTCGCGCCGGCGGGCTGGCGTCAGCATGGACGGCGGGCCGGGATCATGCGGCCATGCCGTCCTGGAGCAGCCGGCGGGCGAAAGGGCGCAGCCGTGGCGGTCCCTGACGCCTTGGCGGTCGGAGCTGATCGTCGTGTCCGCAGAAACGCGCGAGGAGCTGCGCCAGGAGATCCGGCGCGTGCAGCGCGTCGCCGCCGGGGGCATGACGGGCGAAGGCTTGGCCGCTCTCGCCTTCACCCTTGCGACGCGCTTTTCCGGCGGCCATCGGTTCAGGCTCGGCGCGGTCGCCCGCGACGCCGCCGAGCTGGCCGCCCGCCTTGCGCTCGTTGAGCAGCGCCTCGGCAACGATGCGACCCCAGCCTGGAGCGGCTTTGCCGCAACCTTTTTCGGTTCCAGGAAGCAACCGGGAAAGATCGGCTTCCTGTTCCCCGGCGTCGGGTTTCCCGGCCTGGCCGGCGGCTACGCCGACCGGCTCGGCGAACTCGCGCTGCATTTCCCGGACATCCTGGACTGGCTCGACCGGGCCGAAACGGTGTGCTCCGAGGACGAGGTCAGCTACAAGCTGAGCTTCCAGCTCTTCCCGCCGCCTTGTTGCGATATGGCAACTCTGGCCGAGATCGAGGAAGAGTTGAAATGGTCGCAACGGGCCTCGGTCGGCACGATGATCGCCAACCTGGCCACGAACTCGCTGGTTCGGGCGCTGGGCGTGCGCGCCGACGTCATGGCCGGGTTCTCGTTGGGCGAATGGAGCGCGCTGGTCGCCGCCGGCCTGATCGACATGGAGGCCGCGGCGGTCACGGCGCAAGGGCAGGAAGAGTCGTCGGCGCTGCTGGAAATCACCGACTCCTACCGGGGAAGCTGGGCCATGGTCAGCGCCTCCGTTGACGAGATCGAGGCCGTGATCCAGCCGCTCGGCGACGATGTCGCGGTCACGATCGACGTGTCGCCCAACCAGGCCTTCATCGGCGGCGAGGAAGCGGCGGTCGCGGTCGCGATCAACCGGCTGCGCGCCGCCGGCATCTGGGTTTCGGCGATTCCAAGCTCGCCGCTGATGGCGTCGTTCTCGGCTTTCCACACGAAGTATGCGGCGCCTTACCGGGAGCAATTGACCAAGACGCTTGCCGCGCTGCCGATGAAGCCGCTCCAAAGCGACATCTATTCCTCGGTGACGGGCCGGTTGTTTCCCCGCGACCCCGCATCCATCGTCAGGATCCTGGGGCAGAACGTGACGGACGCCGTGCGGGTGCGCGACACGATCAGGACGATGCACAAGCACGGCGTCCGGATCTTCCTGCAGCTCGGCGGCGGCGGACGGCTGCTGTCAACGGTTGAGAAGAACCTTGCGCTTGAGCCGCACGTCGCACTCTCCATCGACGTCGAGTACCTGTCCGGCCTTGAGCAGCTTCAATACGTCCTGGCCCAGTTGCTGGCCCTGGGCGTCCCGCTCAACCCGCTCTCGCTTTACGAACACCGGTCCCCGGGCTTGCTCGACCTGGACGGTCCCGTTGCCGGCCCCGACCGGGACAAGCCGGATGCCGGCGTCTGCCCGGCCATCGCGACGGCTCGCAGCGGCGGGCAAGCCCTGGATCCTCGTTCAAACGCGCAGCCTCATCAGCACGCCGACGCGGTGATCGCCGATGCCGCCCTCGACGGCGCACCCGTGGCGCCGGGCCGAGGCCAGGTTGCGACGTGGCTGGCGGAGCTGTTCGAGATCGAGCGAAGGACGGACCAAGTGTTCGCCGACCTTTTGACCAGCCTGGTGCGCGCCGCGCCTGCGCGCCTGCCTGCGCCGGCGGAGGATCACGACGCGCATCCGCCTCGCCCATCCCCGCTGCTGGGGGAGACGGTCGAAGCCGAACCGGGCCGCCGGCTGCGCTGCCGCTTGACGCTCGACTTGGCGGTGCACCGTTTCCTTGGGCAGCACGTCCTCATGGCGGCGCCGGGCGCACTGAAGCCGCTGCACGACCTGCTGCCGGCGCTCCCGTTCGCCTGCGCCATAGAGATCATGGCCCAAGCGGCGCAGGCCCTGGCGCCAGGCCAATCGGTGCTGGACTGCCATGACATCGAGGCGATGAGCTGGATCGCGCTTGAGGGCGCCGGCCCGCTGCCCTTGTCGGTCGTGGCCGAGCGCCTGACCGACAGCGAGGTCCAGGTCCACATCACGATCGAGGGCAAGGCGAAGCCTGCGATGCGCGGCCGCGTTTCCATGGGCCAGCGCCCGCCAACGCCGGCGCCGGTCGCGTTCCGCTGCGAAACTCCCTCCCCCTTGAGCGCGGCCGACTACTACGGCGAAGGGCCGTTGTTCCAAGGACCGCATTTCCGCGCCATCACGGCGCTCACGGCGCTGTCGGAGGACGCGATTGCCGGCGAGGTCGTGCTGCGCGATCCCCGCGACCTTTTTGCACGGGATGGCGGGCAGTCGGCACCGATCTTCGACCCCATCCTGATCGACAGCGTGGCGCAGATGCTGGGCGTGCCCGCCTGGATCAACGACCGGCGGCTTCTCGTCCCGATCCGTGCCAAGCGCGTTTCACGGTTCGGCCCCCTCCCGCCGGCGGGCACGCGGGCGCAAGCCAGGATCAGCTACCGCCGGCTGGACGAGCGCCGGGTCGAAGGCGATTTCGACATCACCGGACCCGGCGGCGAAACCTTGCTTCGGGTCGAAGGATGGGAGGAGCTTTGGGTGATCTGGCCGAAGTGCCTCCTGGAACGCAACCACCGTCCAAAGGAAGGGTCAATCGGCCGCTGCTGGGAAGTCGGGGACGCAAGCCTGTCCTGCCGCCGCGTGAAGCGCGCCGACCTGGGCGACGTTGATCCCGCCTGGATCGCGCGGCACTACCTGACGGCCCGGGAATGGGAGCACTACGCACGCGCGCCGGACGTGCCGTGGCTGCTTCGGCGCATAGCGGCCAAGGACTGCGTGCGCGACTGGTTCCGCCGGCACCGTGGCGCCGTCCTGCACCCCTTGGAGGTGGAGATGGCCGACCTGCCCGGGGGCGCCATGCTGGTGATGCCGGGCCACGGGCCGGCGGCGGTCGCCGTGACGACCCTGGCCGGCGAGGCGGTTGCCGTCGCGTCAACGGCAGGGCCGATCAAGCTCGACATCGCGGGCATGGCCGTCCGGCAGGGCGGCCTGCAGGATCTCGCGTTGAGCCGCCAGGAGATGGAACGCCTGCCGCCGGGGGAGCCGGAACGGACGGCATGGGCGCACCGCGCCCGGTGCGCCAAGGAGGCCTGCGCCAAATCGTGCGGCCGCGGCACGGAGGCGATGCCGCGCTTCCTCGTCGAGCGCGTGCGTCCCGAGGACGGCGTGGTCGAAATCCGCAACGAGGTGCATGACGTGCTGACCCAGGTTGCGACCGCAATCGAGGGCGGCCACGCGATGGCCCTGACCGCAACCCGGCAGCTTCCCGCAATCGCCCCGGCTCTCGCTTGAGCATCGCGGAGGACCGCCTTTTGAGCGCCGCGGTTGACCGCGCGGCGTTCGACCCGGCGAAGGCGCCTGCCCGCCCAAGGCGCAAGACCCTGCCCGGAAGGCTGCTGCTGGGCGCGGGCGTCTTGGGGATCGCCGCGGCGGGCGCGGCCTTCGTCCAGTACCGGGGTTGGGGCAGCGCACCGCCGACACGGTACGTCACCGCCCCGGCATCGCGCGGCCTGGTCGCCACGTCGGTTGCCGCGAGCGGAACAGTCAACGCCGAAACGGTGGTGCAGGTCGGATCCTACGTGTCCGGGGTCATCCAGGACGTGCACTGCGATTTCAACACCGCGGTCCGCCGCGGCCAGCTTTGCGCCAAGATCGACCCTCGCTTGTACCAGGCGACGGCTGACCAGCAGGCCGCCGCGCTCGCGACCGCAATGGCGCAAAAGGAAAAGGACAAGGCCAACCTGGCCTACATGGAGCTGGTGCAGGGCCGGGCCGCGAGCCTTATCAAGCGCCAGGACGTTTCGCAGGGAACGCTGGACGCCGCGACCAACAACTACCTGCAAGCGCAAGCGCAGGTGAAGATCGACGACGCCTTGATCTCCCAGCAAACCGCTGCGCTCAACGTCGCCCGGGTCAACCTCGGCTACACCGACATCGTTTCGCCGGTGGACGGCACGGTTGTGTCGCGCAACGTGGCGCAGGGCCAGACCGTGGCAGCGAGCTTCCAAACCCCGACCCTGTTCGTCATCGCGACCGACCTGTCCCGGATGCAGGTCGACACCTATGTCAGCGAATCCGACATCAGCAGCGTCAAGCCGGGCGCCAAGGCTTTCTTTTCCGTTTCCGGCCTTCCCGCGACCCCGTTCCCCGCCACTGTCAAGCAGATCCGCCAAGCGCCGCAGACGGTGCAGAACGTCGTGACCTACGACGTGGTGCTCAGCGCCGACAACAAGGCGCTGCTGCTCAAGCCGGGGATGACGGCGGTGGTCCGCATCGTCATTGCCGAGCACGACAACGTTTTGCGCGTGCCGAGCGCCGCATTGCGCTACGTGCCGGCCGCCGCGGCAGGCTCCGCGCCGCCGGCTGCGCCGATGGCGGCACGGGTCTGGGTCCTGCGCGACGGCCGGCCGCAACCCGTGCCGATAACCGCCGGCCTTGATGACTACGTCAACACCGAGGTGCTCGCCGGGGATCTACGGCTGCAGGACCAGGTCATCATCGCCGAGCATGGGGACGCCGGCAGCAGCCCGGGCGCGCCATGATCGAGATCAGCAACCTGACCCGTAGCTACCAGGTCGGGCAGACCACGGTGCAGGCGCTGCGGGGCGTCTCGCTCAAGGTCGAGCAGGGGGAGTTCGTGGCGCTCATGGGGCCGTCCGGCTCCGGGAAGTCCACCTTGACGGCGATCCTCGGCTGCCTTGACCGGCCGAGCAGCGGGTCCTACCGCCTCCAATCGACCGACATCGCCGGGCTGGGCGAGCCTGAGCTGGCACGGCTGCGCAGCCGGACCATCGGCTTCGTTTTCCAAAGCTTCAACCTGCTGCCGCGGACGAGCGCGATGGACAACGTCGCGCTGCCGCTTTTCTACGCCGGCGGCGGGGCGAGCTCGCGCCGCAGCCGGCAGGACCGGGCGCGGGCCGTGCTGGAACCGTTCGGGCTGGGCCGGTTCGTGGCGAATACGCCGGCGCAGCTTTCCGGCGGGCAGCAGCAACGGGTCGCCATTGCCCGGTCGCTGATCAACTCGCCGCGCATCCTGCTTGCCGACGAGCCGACCGGAAACCTCGACTCCCGGGCGTCGCACGAGATCATGAAGATCCTGCGGGCGCTCAACCGCATGGCGAACGTGACGGTCATCCTGGTGACGCACGAAGCCGACATGGCGGACTATGCCGACCGGGTGCTGACCCTGCGCGACGGCCTGATCGTTTCCGACGAGCGCAAACAGTTGGGGACGCCGCCGGGCGGCCACGCCCGGTTCGCCAGAACGCTGCGTGCGGGAACGGGCCGGGGGGGCGCCGGGCCGGCGTTCGCCTGGATGACCATAGCTGCGGCCGGATCGGCCATACGGCGCAATGGCCTGCGCTCCGCGCTGACGATGCTCGGGGTGTTCATCGGCGTGGCCTCCCTGGTTTGCATGGTCGCCATCGGCCAAGGCGCGGCGCAAGAGGTTCGCAAGCAGATCGAAAGCCTCGGCACCAACCTGATGGTCGTGCTTCCGGGTGCGGCCAGCAAGGGTGGCGCCCGGAGCGGAGCCGGAAGCGCCTCGACGCTGACGACCAGGGATGCCCAGTCCATCCGTCGCGACGTTCCCGACGTGGCGCAAGTCAGCTACGTCATCCAGCAGCCTGGCCAGGCGCTCAGCGCCAAGAAGAACTGGCTCACAACGGTGCAGGGCGTCACCGCGAACTTCGGGGAGATGGGCAACTGGCGCGTCGCCCAAGGCCGGCCGCTGACCGAGGAGGACGACCGCGGGGCCGCCTTGGTGGCGGTGATCGGCCAGACCACCCGTCGGGAACTGTTCGAGCCGTATCAAACGCCCGTGGGGGCGGTCGTCCTCGTCAACGGCGTGCCGCTGCGCATCGTCGGGCTGCTCGCCGGCAAGGGGCAAACGGCGTGGGGACTCGACCAGGACGACGTCATCATGACGCCGTTCAACACCGCCGAGCGCCGGGTGCTGGGCGTGGCGGCGCCGAGCCAGGTTCAGAAGCCGCTGGACGCCGCCTATGGCGGGCCGCCCAACCCTTTCGGGACCCAGCCCCGCCTGACCGGCTACGTGAACGTCATGTACGTGCAGGCCGTGAGCACCGCCGCCGTTGGCCGGGCGGAAGCGGAAATCCGCAGCACCCTCAACCGGCTGCACGGCATCAAGCCGGGCCAGGACAGCGATTTCGACGTGAAGAACCTGAGCCAGATCGTCACCGCGGCCACGAACAGCAGCCACGTCATGACGATCCTGCTGGCGACCGTGGCTTCGATCTCCCTGCTCGTCGGCGGCATCGGGATCATGAACATCCTGCTTGTGTCAGTGACCGAGCGGACGCGCGAGATCGGGCTGCGCATGGCCATCGGCGCCCAGCGGCGGCATGTGCTGCTGCAGTTCCTGGCGGAAGCCGTCATCCTGAGCGTGACGGGAGGCTTGGGCGGCATCCTCTTCGGCGTTGCGGCGGTGCAGGGCATCTCCTACTTCGCCAAGTGGCCGACGGTGCTTTCGTTTCCCGGGATGGTGGCCGGCTTCCTGTTCTCCGCCGCCGTCGGCGTGTTCTTCGGCTATTACCCCGCGCGCAAGGCGGCCCGGCTCAACCCCATCGAGGCTCTACGCCATGAATGACGCAGCCCTGCCGCTTGCCGAGGCTGCGCCGCCCATCGACGCGGTTGCGACCACGGCGCGCTGGACGGCCGCCCACCGCGCCCGGGAGTCGGAGCGGCCCGACCGGCTGTTCCACGATCCCCTGGCCGGGCTGCTGGCCGGCGAGGCGGGCATGGCGATGCTGGCGCAGGCCGAGCAGCACGCCCCGCATCACGAGCTGATGGCGGCTTACCTCGCCATCCGCACCCGCTACCTCGACGACGCGCTGCTGCGCGCGGCCGGGGAGGGCGTGCGCCAGGTCGTCATGCTCGCGGCGGGGATGGACACGCGCGGCTTCCGCCTGGACTGGCCGCAGGGGACGCGGGTTTACGAGATCGACCGGCCGGAGTTGCTCGCGCTCAAGGAACGGCTTCTTGGACAAGCGGCGGCGGGCGCGCGCTGCGCGCGCTGCGCCATCGGCGCGGACCTCCAAACGGATTGGCTGCCCGGCCTGGTGGAGGCGGGCTTCCGCGCCGAGCATCCCACGTTCTGGCTGGTCGAAGGGTTGTTCTACTACCTTGACGACGCGGCGGTGAACCGCATCCTGGCGCAGGCCGCGGCGGTGAGCGCGCCGGGGAGCATCCTGGCGGCCGACCTCGTGAGCCTGTCCTACCTCCATGCGCCGTGGATGCGCGAGGTTCTCAGGGCGCTTGAGCAGCAGGGCATGGGCTGGCGCTCGGGCACGGACGACCCCGAGCGGTTGCTTGCCCGGCATGGCTGGATCGCGACCGTGGCGCAGCCGGGCGACGCCGCCGTGAACTACGGCCGATGGGAGTTGCCGGTGCCGCCGCGCAGCCATCTTGAGCTGCCGCACACCTTTCTCGCCACGGCACGGCGCGCCGACCCCGTCCAAACCCGGAACCATGCGGCCCCCGAAGCCCGCAGCCGCTTGGTTGAGATTGCCGGGCTGCGCAAGTCGTTCGGCGGCCACCAGGTCCTGGCAGGGATCGACCTCGTGCTGGATGAGGGCGAGGTGCTGGGGCTGCTGGGGCCGAATGGGGCGGGCAAGACGACCCTGATCCGAGCAATCGTCGGACGGGCGGCGCCGGACGGCGGGACCATACGGATCGGCGCCGGGAAGCGTGCGCCCGCCGCTGCCGCCCGCGCCGGGGACATCGGGTGGGTGCCGCAGGAGCTGGCGCTTTACCCCAACCTTTCGGCTCGCGAAAACCTTCGCTGGTTCGGCGCTTGCCATGGCATGTCGCCGGGGGGCTTGGAGAGGGCCATCGACGGCGTCCTCGCCATGGCCGCGTTGACCGACCGGGCCCACCAGCCGGTTTGGAGCTATTCCGGCGGCATGAAGCGGCGGCTGAACATCGCGGCGGGGGTGATCCACCGCCCGCGCCTCCTGCTGCTCGACGAGCCGACCGTGGGGATCGACCCGCAATCCCGCCAGCGCATCTTCGACATGGTCGATGAGCTTCGGCAGTCCGGCGTCGGCATCCTTTACAGCACCCACTACCTTGAGGAGGCGGAGCGCCTGTGCGACCGGGTGGCCGTCATGGACGCCGGGCGGATAGTCGCCGAGGGGCGCGGGGAGGAGATGATCCAGCGCATCTTCGGTGCGCGGCACGAGGCGACGATCGAGAGCGGCAGCTTCGGCGACGCCTGGCGCGACAGGCTCCGCGCGCGCGGAGCCTCGGTTGAGGGCAACGTCGCCCGGATCTGGCTGGACGACGCGGCAACCCAGTTTCCTGCGCTGCTGCACGAGCTGCGCCAAGAGGCGGTGCCGGTCCGCAAGATGAGCCTGAGGCCGCCGAGCCTGGAAAGCGTGTTCATGCGCCTCACTGGACGGGACATGCGCGAATGATCATGAGCGTCGTGCGGATGTCCTGGTCCAACATCCGCCAGGACCGCATCGTCCTGCTGCTGGGCTACCTTGTCCCGTTGGCGTTTTTCTCCATCTACGCGGGCATCGCCGTGCTGAGCCGCAACAGCCCGCCGCCGGGTCCGGCCGCCGCCCGCGTGCTCGCGGTGGTGGATGGCGACCGGAGCGACACGTCGCGCCGCTTCATCCTGCATCTGTGGTCGCAGCCAGGGCTGGTCGTGCGCGAGGAAGCGGCAGCGCGGCAGCCGTATGACCGCGACACCGCCGCCGCGGCGATGCGTGACGGCCAGGTCGGCGCGGTGCTCGCCATTCCGCCCGGCTTCGGCGCCGCCCCGCTCGACTTCCTGCCCGGCGGTGTGCCGGCCCAACTGGACCTTGTTGTCGATCCCTCCGACCCGCTCGCCATTCCGGCGTATGGCGGCATGGTGCAGCAAGCCGCCTTGGCCTTGACGCCGGACGTGCTGCTGGGGAGCGGGCCGCAATCGGTCGAAGGCTGGACCGGCGGCCTCACGCCCGACCAGCGCCGCCGCCTCGCTGCGCGCTTTGAAGGCGATGGCCGCGCGCCCGGCGTCCCCGTGCAGGCGCGCCAGGCCGTGACGGTGTCGGTAGGCGTGGCGCACGCCGCAGCGCCGGACCCCACGGTTGCCTTCTATGCGGCGGCCATGGGCGTGATGACCATCCTGTTCACGGCCACGGGCGCGGCAACAAGCCTGGTCGAGGAGAGTGAAACCGGCATCCTGGCCCGCGTGCTGTCGAGCCGGATGTCCATGTTCCAGCTCCTCAGCGGCAAGCTCCTGTTCACGGCGGCATTCTGCTTGTCGCAACTGGCGGCGATCTTTGTTTGGGCGATGTTGCTGTTCCACCTGGACCTGCTGTCCCATCTTGGCGGCTGGCTTCTCATCAGCGTTCCGACCGCTTTTGCCGCAGCCGCCTTCAGCTTGGCGATTGCAGCATTTTGCCGGACGCGGGCGCGCAACTTCGCGATGTCAGGCTTGATCGTGCTGGCCATGGGGGCGCTCGGCGGCAGCATGTTCCCCCGGTTCCTGATGCCCGGCATCCTGCAGTCGCTTGGCCTCGTCACGTTCAACGCCTGGGCGCTTGACGGCTTCACCAAGGTGTTCTGGCAGCAGGCGCCCAGCGTGCTGCTTTGGCCGCAAGTCCTGGCCTTGGCCGCTTTTGCGGTTCTGTTCTTCCTTGTGGCGCTTCGGTTGGCACGCCGTTGGGACCTGGCCTGAACTCCCGGGCTACGGCCGCCACCTTTGCCCCGTTGCTGCCCGGCTGCAAGCCATGCGCCTTGCCCAAAGCCGGCGCCGTCGATGTGTGGCGGGCGTCGCTGTCGGCGTTGACGCCTTATCTTGCCGCCCTCGACGCCGCGCTGTCCCCCTCTGAGCGCCGTCATGCCGACCGGAACATCTCCCCGGCGGGCCGGCGCCGGACCATCGCGTCGCGCGGCTTGCTGCGCTGCTTGCTGGGGCAGTACCTGGACCTGCCGCCGAACGAAGTGCCGATCAGCTTGACATGCCACGGCAAGCCGTTCGTGCCGCACCCGCTGCAGTTCAGCGTCACGCATTCCGAGGACGTCGTTGCCTACGCCTTTTGCCTCGGAACGGCGGTGGGCATCGACGTCGAACGTGTTGATCCCGCCATTCCTGTGCTGCTGGCCGAACAGGTGTTCGGCGCATTGGAGTTGCAACGCTTCAAGGCGCTTCCACACGGCGAGAAAGCGGGCGCTTTGCTGACCACGTGGACTTGCAAGGAGGCATTGCTCAAAGCCGTTGGAAGCGGCCTCACAAGGCCGATGAACGGCATCGACCTGGGACTTCATCCCTGCCAGCCACGGCTGGGATGGGCGACGTGGCAACCGTGCAATTTCGTGGAGTACCGTGTTGGTGAAATCCCGCTGCGGAAAGGCTACGCGGCAGCGCTTGCAATCGAAAGCGCAATCGAAGCCGATGTTCTCTTGAGGGACATGCCGCCTTTGCCCGTGCGCTCGTCCACGTCGAGGTGAGGTGGTCCCCGTTCTTCGGCTCAGGCCTTTAAGCTTGGTTCGCCCCTGTGAAGGACGGACCCGGGGACGGGCAAACGGAAGCGATGTTCGGCAGAGTTCAAGGCGCGTGTTGCGCTGGAAGCGTTGCGAGGCGAGTTGACGGTCTCGCAATTGGCAACCAAGCACGGGGTGCATCAGGCGCTGACGGGAGGTTGGAAGCGCCAGGGGATGGACGGGCTGGCGGCGGTGTTTTCTGCGCGCTGATGCGGCTGATCGACGAGCACGCCCGACAAGGCCTATGAGGCCGGACAGACGGAGAAACTGGCGGCCTGACGACAACCAGACCCAAGCTTAACTCGGCCGCCAAACTGTCCAACAAGACGGGGCCACCTCACCTTTCCAAACTATCAAGGCCGGGCATCCTATGATGAGGGCAGCACCATGAGCAATGAAACCGAACGTCCCGAAGTTGCCGAGCGCTGCCCCGCGTGTAGCGGCTTCCGCACCTTGCAAACATTCGCAGGATACGACAAGGCAGTCTGTCGCGGCACGCCAGAATGCCTGGCGCAGGTGTTGGAAGAAGCAAAGATGACATCCGACCGACGAGCCAGGCGTCGTCAGGATGTTCGCCGGTAGCTGAGTGTGGTTAGGATGGTGGCTCACCATCCATCAGTTTTCCTCTGCGCACGGTTGACGGCTGGAGTCTGCGTGTG
>CAXSAZ010000050.1:0-22543 GCA_964235485.1 uncultured Acetobacteraceae bacterium
GCATCGTCCCCACCTTCGGCGGCGCGCTGCGCACCAGCCTGGTGACGGCCCTGCTGGCCACCGCCATCAGCCTCGCCATAGGCGTGCCGGCCGCGATTGGCCTCACCCGGCATCGGTTCCGGGGCCGCGGCGCGGTCAGCACGTTGCTGCTGGCGCCCCTGACCATACCGGGCGTGGCGATTGGGCTGGGCATCTTCGTGCTGGCCGTGCTGATCGAGGAGCGGACGGAGCTGGCGCTCGGCGGCAGCTCCGGCCTCCTGATCGCGGCCCACGTGCTGATTACCCTGCCCTGGGTCGTGCGCCTTTGCCTGGCCGCCCTGGCCAACAACGACCGTGCGGCGGAGGAAGCGGCGGCCAGTCTGGGGGCCGCGCCGCTTCGCGTCATCTGGCGGGTCACCCTGCCTGCGATGCGGGGCGGCATCGTCGCCGGGGCGCTGTTCGCCTTCATCGTCTCGTTCGAGAACCTTGAGATGACCCTGTTCCTGACGGCGCCGGGCATGACCACGCTGCCGATCTCCGTCCTGTCCTACCTGCAATACCACATCGACCCGCTGGTTGCCGCGGTGGCTGTGGCGCAGGTGGTGCTGGTGGGCGGCGCCCTGCTGCTGCTGGACCGCTACGTGCCGGTCGCCCGGGTCCTCGCGTGAGCAGGGTCACGCTGCGCCGCCTCGCGAAGCGCTACGGTTCTTCGGTGGCCGTGGAGGATGTCAGCCTCGAGATCGCGGAAGGCGAGATGATCGTGCTGCTCGGCCCGTCCGGCTGCGGCAAGACCACCACCCTGCGCATGATCGCGGGCTTCGTGGAGGCCAGCGCCGGCGACATCCTGCTCGATGGCGGCAGCATCCTCGCCCTGCCGCCGCACAAGCGCGACCTGGGCTTGGTGTTCCAGAGCTACGCGCTGTTCCCGCACCTGACGGTTGCGCGCAATGTCGCCTTCGGGTTGGAGATGCGCGGCATGAAAGGCCCGGCCATCGCCGCCCGCGTGGCCGAGATGCTCCGGCTAATCCGGCTGGAAACGCTGGCCGGCCGCTACCCGCGGGAGCTGTCCGGCGGGCAGCAGCAGCGCGTCGCGCTGGGCCGCGCCCTGGCGATCGAGCCGCGCCTGCTGCTGCTGGACGAGCCGCTGTCGAACCTGGACGCCGCCCTGCGCGGCAAGGTGGGACGGGACATCAGGCTGCTGCAGAAAGCCCGCGGGCTGACCACCATCATGGTCACGCATGACCAGGACGAGGCCATGGCGATGGCCGACCGTTTGGTGGTGATGCAGGAAGGCCGCGTGCAGCAGGTCGGCACGCAGGAGGACCTCTACGAGCGGCCCATCAACCCGTTCGTGGCCGGCTTCATCGGACGCAGCACCATGCTGCCGGGCACGCTGCGAAACGGCCGTTTCCAGTTGGAGGGGGCAGCCCTGCACTTGGCCGGCGCCTACAGCGGCGGCGGACCCGGCACCCTGGCACTGCGGCCGGAGCGGCTGTCCCTGGCGCCGCCCGGCCTCCAGGGACCTGGCACCGTTCCCGGCACCGTGATGCTCGCCAGCTACCTGGGTGCGGTCCGCGAGTACCTGATTCAGCTCGCACCGGGCCTGAACCTGATCGTCCGCGACGGCACCGGACAGCCTGCGGCGCTGCCGGCGCCCGGCACCGCCGTGACCATCCGGTGGGATGCCGATGCCGAGCGTGTCTTCGGGGCCGACAGCGCCCCGCTTCCCTTGCAAGCCCAACCAACCTCAACGAGGATCGCCAGTGATGCATGACCGGCTTCGACTGTCCCGCCGCATCCTGCTCGGGACCGCCGCCGCCACCGGGATGGGCCTCCTCCGCCCGGCCCATGCGGAGGAGCAGGTGGTGATCGCCACCTGGGGCGGCGACTACGCCAACCTGCTGCGCAACAACGTGGAGGAGCCGATCCTGAAGCCCGCCGGGATCACGGTGGTCCAGGACATCGGCGACGAGGACCCGCGCGTGGCCAAGATGTATGCGCAACGCCGCCTGCCGCGCGGCACGGGCGACGTGATCTGCCTGCAGGGCGTCCGGGCGCACGAGGTCGGACAGGCCGGGCTGCTGGAAACCCTGGACGCGGAGAAGGTGCCGAACTTCGCCCACGTGCTGCCGAACCTCCGCGCCAGCTTCTACGCACCGCACATCTGGAGTCCGCAGGTGCTGATCTACAACCCGGACAAGGTGCCTGAGCCGCCGAAAACCTTCGCGGACCTGCTTGACCCCAAGTGGAAGGGACGGGTGGGCGTGGGCGACATCAACTACATGTACGTGATGATGGCCGCCGCCCTGGCCGCGACCGGAGACCTGAACAAGGTCGATCACGGGGATGCCAGGGCGCTGGCCTTGAGGCTCAACAACAACGGGCTGCGCCTTTATCCCTCCACCGATTCCATCGGCGCCGGGCTGAAATCGGGCGAGATCGACGTGGGGCTGATGTGGCATGCCCGCGTGGTGATGTGGCAGAACGCCGGGATCCCGGTGAAGGCTTCGTTCCCGAAGGAAGGCTCGGTGCTCTACATCGCCGGGATGGTGGTTCCGAAGAACGCGGCCAACAAGGCGGGCGCCTTCAAATACCTGAACGCCATGCTGGAGCCTGCGGCCCAACTGCGCTTCGCCGAGCGCATGGGCTATGAAAGCACAGTGAGCACCACGAAGCTCGAAGGCAAGGTGGCGGAGCAACTGGCGCTGCCGACCTCGGACTTCACCATGCATCCGCCGAACTACGAGATCACCGGCAAGCTGCAGGGCGCCACCTCGGAATGGTGGAAGAAGAACATGCAGAAGGCATGACCTCCGAACGCCGGAGCCTGGGGACGGCGGCCGCGCTGCTGTCCCCGGCGCTGCTCGTGGTCTGCCTGATGCTGGTGGCGCCGCTGCTGCTGGTGGTCCGGTTCAGCCTCAACCGCTACGATCCCATCGAGCTGATGATCGAGACGGCAACGGCGGCGAACTACCTGCGCTTCGTGACCGACCCGTTCTACCTGGGCGTGCTCCGCACCACGCTCTGGGTCGCCGCCGCGTCCACCGCGCTGTGTCTGCTGCTGGGCCTGCCGATCGCCTACCGGCTGGCCCGGATGCGCAGCCGTTGGAAGTCGGCCTGTATGCTGGCCCTGGTGCTGCCGCTGTTCGTCGGCAGCACGGTCCGCATGGTGGGGTGGATGATCCTGTTCGCCCATGGCGGCCTGATCGACACGACGGTCCGTTTCGTATCCGGGCGGGGCATGGAGCTGATGTACACCTCCATCGCGGTCGTGGCCGGGATCGTCTCCATCAACCTGCCCATTGTGGTGTTGACGGTGCAGAGCACCATCGAGACCATCGACCCCCGGGTGGAGGAGGCGGCCCAGAGCCTGGGCGCAGCGCCGGGCCGCAGCTTCTGGCGCGTGGTCTGGCCACTCGCCCTGCCCGGCACCTCCATCGCCGGCATCCTCTGCTTCATCCTGGCGATGAATGCCTACGCCACCCCCTACCTGCTCGGCGGTCCGCGGTTCCAGATGATGGCGCCGCTGCTGTACTGGGAGTTCAGCACCAACAACAACTGGCCCTTCGCCAGCGCCATGGCGCTTCTGCTGATGAGCACGACGTTGTTGCTGACCGCCGGCAGCAACCTGCTGATCCCCCGCCGCTACCGTGCGTAAGCGAGCTTGATTGCGCGGCGTCCTCGGCCTTCGGGCAGTTGCGACGCCCGAACACGTTGGATTTGAGCGGAGGCTTTGTTGCAGGGATCGGGTCGCCGTCGAGGCTGCCCACCGCTCGGCGCCACCGCCCAACCGATCCGCAAAGGCGCATCCGAGCCGGGACAGGCGGGAGGGTTCTGTTGCGAACAGTGGAACGGCATGGCTTGCCATCAGCCGTAAAATCATGCGCTCTTCGGCCATGGCCAACGAACCGTTCCGGCTGCCCGACCTCCGCGATGACGCGCACCCGGCGCTGCGCCGGGCCGCCGGCCGCATCGTGCCAGTGCTTGACCGGCTGCGCACGGTCGACCCTTTCATCCTGGACAACTCGATCCGCGAAAGCGCCACCTCCGCCCCGCTCGGGCATACCCTGGCCGACAAGCAGCGCCTGCTGGCGCTGGTGCGCGAGTTGGGCATCACCGAAACGATCATCGCCAACTTCAACGAGCGTGAAACCGTGGACGATGCGTTCGCACGGGCGCTGCGCGAGCAGGGCGACCACGCCGGGCTGCACGCCTTCGCCATGCTGGGCGAGGTCACGGAAGGCCGCTTCACGCCAAGCGTCAGCACCCTGAAGCTGCTCGACTACCGCGTGCCCAGCGCGGTGCTGAACGCCAACATCGGCCGGGCACGCCGGGCACGCGGCCCGGACGACGGGACGCGCCTCGCCGAGATCGAAGCGAGCGTGAACCACCTGCGGCCGCGTCTTCCCGGCCGACTGCTGCTGAACCTGCAGGATCTGCACGACGCGTTCGACGACACGCCTGGATACGTCGCCGAGGCGCTCGCGCTGGCGGCCCGGTTGCCGATCGACGGGGTCATGTTCGAGGATGCGCGCGGCACCCGGCTGCCCGCCCACGCGGCGGCCCTGGTCGAGCTGGTTCGCGCCTTTGTGCCGCCGCCGCGCCTGTTGCTGGTGCATCCCCACGCCGGCAACGGGCTTGAACACGCAAGCGTCACCGAGGCGCTGCTCGCCGGAGCGGACGGCACCTGGATCGGCCTGCTGCCCGAGGCGGCCTATATCGGACATGCGGCGAGCCTGGTCCTGCTCACCAACCTGGCGCGCGCCGGCAACCCGCACGTGGCGCGCCGTTTCCGCCTCGACCGGCTCGCGCCGGTGGCGGCGGAGATGCACGCGATCCATCGCGGCGAGGCGCTCCCGGCCGGCTTGCCGGTGGTCGGCCGTGACGCCTACCGCGTGACCCTGGCCGCGTTCGAGCAGGGCGGCTATCCGGGCGACCTTGCCGCCGCCACGGTCGGCCAGGTCGCGGGCGCGCGGGTGGTGCCGGCAATCGCGGCCGGCGAGATCTTCGCGCGCCGGCTGGTCGAGCTGGGCGTCGCCCCCGGCCGGGCAGCTCCGCCGGCCCTGCACGCGCGGATGCGCGCGATCATCGACGAGCACCTGCTGGCCGGCCACAAGGTCGCCTGGGACGAACCCGCGCACCTGCTGCGTCTGCTGGCGATGGCCGAGGCGTCCGCCGCCCCCTGATCGCTGCGCCAACTGATCCCTCCAAGGAGCTGCTCCATGCGACCAATCCTGCTCGGGCTGAGCCTGTTCGCGCTGCTGGCCACCGCCACCGCCGCCGGGGCGACCACCCTGCAAACGGTGCGCGCGCGGGGCACGCTCCGCTGCGCGCTGCCGACCTCCTCGCCGGGGTTCGGCGCGCCCGACAGCCGGGGCGACTTCCAGGGCATCGACGCCGACATCTGCCGCGCGGTGGCCGCCGCCGTGTTCAACGATCCGACCAAGGTCACGTTCGTCGCCACCACCTCCGACAACCGCTTCACCACTGTCTCCTCCGGCGATGCCGACCTGCTGTCGCGCCAAACCACGCTGACCTTTGCGCGCGACACCACCCTGAACCTGACCTTCGGGCCGGTCTACTTCTACGACGGGCAGGGGCTGATGGTGGCGGCCAAATCGGGTTTCACCTCGGCCCGCCAGCTCGACGGCGGCACCATCTGCCTGCAACCGGGCACCAGCAGCGAGGTCAGCCTGAACGACTGGTTCCGCGCCAACAAGCTGACCTTCAAGCCGGTGCTGATCGGGAACAACGACGCCATCCGCAGCGCGTTCTTCGCCGACCGCTGCGACGCGCTGACCTCGGACCGTTCCGACCTCGCCTCGGCCCGCTCGGTCGCGGCCAACCCGGCCGACTACGTCGTGCTGCCCGAGACGCTGTCCAAGGAACCGCTGGCGCCGGCGGTCCGCCAAGGCGACGACCAGTGGCTCGGCATCGTCTCATGGACGGTGTGGGGGCTGATCCTGGCCGACGAGAAGGGCATCACCCAGGCCAACATCGCGGGCCTCGGCGGATCGAGCGATCCCGAAACGCAGCGCATCCTGGGCAAGCAGGCGGGAATTGCCAAGGGGCTCGGTCTCGACGATGCGTTCATCGCCAACATCGTCCGCGCGGTCGGCAACTACGGCGAGATCTACGAGCGCACGCTGGGCGAGAAGACCTCGCTCGGGCTGACGCGCGGGCCGAACCGCTCATGGCGCGAGGGCGGCCTGCTGTATGCGCCGCCGTTCCGTTGAGCCGTTGGCCGCGGCGACCCGCAGCCCGGGCCTGACGCCCTCCCGCTGGCGGGGCCGCGCCGGCGGTCTCGCGACGCTGGCCGTGGTCCTGCTGCTGGCCGGGTGGGCTTATGCCTCGTTGCGGCGCTCGGGCTTGGCGGCGGGGTTCGACTTCCTGGGCCGCGAGGCGGGCGTGCAGGTCGGCGAAAGCGCCATCGCCTTTGCGCCCGGCAGCAGCTACGGCCGGGCGATCCTGGTGGGCGCGATCAACACCTGCAAGGCGTCGCTGTGGGCCGGCTGCCTGGCCAGCGTGCTGGGCATCGCTGTCGGCTTGGCCCGGCTGTCGCGCCATCCGCTGTTGTCGGGCCTGGCCGGCGCCATGGTCGAGCTGCTGCGCAACGTCCCGGTGCTGCTGCAACTGCTGTTCTGGTACACGCTGCTGCTGGGCCTGCCGCCACAGCGCAGCGCGGTGACGGCGGCCGGCATGGTGCTGAGCAACCGCGGGCTGCGGCTGCCCTGGCCCGGTCTCGGCTGGCCCGAGCCTGTCGGCCGTGGCTACGAAGGCGGCCTGCTGCTGACGCCCGAGTTCGCGGCGCTGGTGATCGGCCTTTCGCTCTACACGGCGGTGTTCATCGCGGAGATCGTGCGCGGGGCGGTGCAGTCGGTGCCGCGCGGGCCGGTTGATGCGGCGCGGGCGCTCGGGCTGCGGCCGGGGCAGGTCGCGCGCCTGGTGACGCTGCCGCTGGCGCTGCGGATCATGGTGCCGTCGCTGGCCAGCGAGTATGTCGGGCTGGTCAAGAACACCTCGCTGGCGGTCGCCATCGGCTACACCGAGCTGGTCGGCATCATGCGGACCACGATCGAGCAGACCAACCAAGCGGTCGACGGGCTGATCCTGCTGGTCCTGATCTACGGCGCGCTCAACGGCGCCCTGGCCTCCGCGATCCTGGGCTGGGACCGGCTGACCGCGTTCGCGGTCCTGGCCGAGCCGACGCTGACGCCGCCGCCGCGCCCGACGCGCGCCGAGCGGCTGCGTGCGCTGGTCGCGGGGCCTTGGGCCACCGCCACGACGGTTCTGCTGGCCGTCGCCGCGGTGTGGCTCGGCTGGCGGGCGCTGCGCTGGGGAGTGCTGGACGCGGTGATAACCGGCGGGCCGAGCGCCTGCCGCGCGGCAACTGGCGCGTGCTGGGCGTTCGTGATCGACAAGGCGCGCTTCTTCTTGTTCGGCTTTTATCCGTTCGACGCGCAATGGCGCCCGGCGGCGGCCTGCGTCGTGCTGTGCGGGGCGGTCGCGCTGGCCGCGCGCCGCCGGCTGGCGTGGGGTGGCGGCTTGGTGCTGCTCGGGCTGTGGCTGATGCGCGGCGGGGGACCGCTGGATTTGGTGACAAGCGACCGCTGGGGCGGCCTGGCGCTGACGCTGGTGCTGGCGGTCATCGGGATCGCCGCCGGCCTGCCGCTCGGCGTCGGCGTGGCGCTGGCCCGCACCTCGCGCCGGCCTGCGCTGGCCGCGGCGGCGGCGCTGCTGGTCGAGATCGTGCGCGCGTTGCCGCTGGTGGCGCTGCTTGAGGTCGCCTCGCTGTTGTTGCCGCTGATGCTTGGCGGCACGGTGGACCGCCTGCTGCGGGCCGAGGCGGGGCTGGTGCTGTTCGCCGCGGTGTTCATGGGCGAGGCGGTGCGCGGCGGCCTGCGCGGCGTGCCCGACACGCAAACCGAGGCGGCGCGCGCGCTGGGCTTGTCGCCCGGCCAGGCGTTGCGGCTGGTGGTGCTGCCGCAGGCGCTCCGGGTCGCGCTGCCGGCGTTGGCCAGCAACGTCATCGCGTTCTTCAAGGACACGTCGCTGGTGATCGTGCTCGGCTTGTTCGACCTTCTGAGCACTGTCGCCGCGGCCCTGCGCGACCCGGCGTGGCAGGGCTTCCCGGTCGAGGGCTACTTGTTCGTGGCCTTGGTGTATTTCGGCTTCTGCGCCGCGATGAGCGCCTATGCGAGGCGGCTCGAGCGCGCCGGGTAGGGGATGACCCATATGTGGGCATCGGATGACCGTGTACGGCAACATCGAGATCGGCCCCCGCACGCGCGGGATCAGCGTGCCGGAGCGGCGCAAGACGATTGCACACTACCTCAGGCTTGTTGGCCTTTCCGACTTGGCGCAACGGCATCCGTATGAGCTTTCAGGCGGGATGCAGCAGCGTGTTGCCGTCGCACGCGCCTTGACCAACGACTCCCGCGTCGTGCTCATGGACGAGCCTTTCGGTGCGCTCGATGCGCTGACCCGCGAAACGATGCAGCTTGAGTTGCTGCGCATCTGGTCGCTGACGGGCAAGACGATCATCCTCGTGACGCACGATGTCGAGGAAGCCGTGGCCTGCGGCACGCGCGTGATCGTGTTGACACCCAGGCCGGGACCTTGTTTGTTCCGGGCGGGCACTCTACTGAACCGAGGCGAGGTCGTTGAGCCGATAGAACCTGGCGGCGTTGTCGTGGAACAGGGCGCGCTGCTCGTGCTCGGAAAGGTCGGTGACGATCTGCTTGAAGCTGTCGTAGATGGCGTCAAACGTCATCTGCAGGCGCGCCACCGGGTAGTCGGTCGCCAGCATCGACCGGTCCGGCCCGAAGCAGTCGATGCAGTGCAGCGCGACCTCGCGGAGGCTGGGCTGCGTCCATTGCTTGTCGTAGGCGGCCATGTTGGAGATTTTCAGCGCCACGTTCGGGTGCTTCGAGACCAGCCGCAAGCCGTCGCGCCATCGCTGCATACCCTCCTCGTCGCGGTCGATCGGGCTGCCGCAATGGTTGACGATGATCTGCAAGCCCGGGAAGTCGCGCGCCAGGTCGGCGACCACGCCAGCTTGGTAGGGATACATCATCAGCTCGAAAATGAAGTTGTACTTTGGCAGTAGCGCCAAGTCGCGCCGCCAAGCCGGATCCTCGGCGAGGTCCGGACGAGCGGCGAAGCGCTTGGCCGGGTCCGGGTGCCAGCTCAAGATGTCCCGCACGCCCACCACGCGCCCGAACGACGCTTGTTGCTCAAGGACCGCCCCCGCCTCTGGCGTGCCGAGCGGCGCACGCGCGATATAGCGGGCGGCGATGTTGTGCGTCTTGTCCAGGGTCTCCAGCCACCGCGTCTCGCCCACGGAGTCGTCCGCGTCCCACAGCGCCTCGATGTGCACGCTGGCCACGACGTTCTGGTTGGCGCTGTCCCGGCGGTAATCCTCGACCAAGTAGTTGCGGGCCAGCGCCTCCAGCCCGCCAAGCGCCTGGACCGAGCCGTCGGACGGCATCAGCCACTTGTGGCGGCTCATCGACAGATCCCAAAGGTGGTGGTGCGCGTCGATGACCGGCCCGGCGTACAAGGTGTTCGGCATCGGCTTTCACCCTCTGGTTTGTTGTCATTGCGCGGAAGTCAGGGCCGCGTTTCTCAGTTGGCCGCTGCATGGTCGGCCAGCCGTTGCAGGAAGCCCATGCAGGCCGTGAGCTGATCAACCGCGATCCATTCGTTGGCCGCATGCGCCTGGTCGATGCTGCCAGGTCCGCAGATCACCGTGGCGATCCCGGCTGCCTGGAAGAACCCGGCCTCCGAGCCATATGCCACCGTTCCCACGTCGTTGCGCCGCGCCAGGAGCTTGCCCAAGCGCTCGGCGGCGCTGTCCGGCTGCACCAGCAAGGGCGGCACGTCGTAGGTCACCTCGGTCACGACCGCCGCACCGGGGTGGCGCTGCCGCATCGCCGGCAGAACGGTCGCCTGGGCGAAACCGTCAAGCTCGGCCATGATCTCCTCCACCAGCCCCGGACGGGTAGCCCGGATGTCCCAATCGAAGCTGCAGCTCTCGGGAACCGTGTTGCGGGCGACGCCGCCCCGGATCACGCCGACGCCGACGGTGCTGTAGGGCGGCTCGAACGGGCCGGCCTCGGCCGGGTCCGCCGCCAGCGCCGCTGCCCGCCGCTCCAGCAGCGACAGCAGGGCCGCGGCGTGCAGGATCGCGTTCACGCCGCGGTCGGTGCGCGAGGAGTGGCAGGCCAGGCCCGTGACACGGGTCTGCAGCCCGCAACTGCCCTTGTGGCCGTTCACCACCCCCATCAGGCTGGGCTCGCCGACAAACGCCACCGCCGGGTGCAGTCCAGTGCCGCGCATGTGCTCGATAATTGTCGGCACGCCGAGGCAGCCGACCTCCTCGTCGTAGGAGAAAGCAAGATGGATCGGCCGGCGCAGCGACGCCGCCTGGAACCTCGGCACCATGGCCAGCATGGAGGCGCAGAAGCCCTTCATGTCAGCGGTGCCGCGGCCGTAGAGCTTGCCGTTGCGCTGCGTCAGGCGGAACGGGTCGCTGGTCCACGCCTGGCCCTCGACCGGCACCACGTCGGTGTGGGCACTGAGCACGAAGCCCGGCGGCCCTGCTGGGCCGATGGTCGCGAACAAGTTGGCCTTCGTCCCGCTGGCGTCATGGATGATCGTGGGCGTGACGCCGAGGTTCGCCAGCCAGCCATGGACGAACTCGATCAGCTCCAGGTTCGACTTGCTGCTGACGGTGTCGAACCCGACCAGCCGTTCCAGGAGTTCGAGTTCGGTGGTTTCAGCCGGGGCCATGGAGCGATCTCCTTTTCGCGCGGAGTGCGGATCGCACGGTTATCAACGTAAGCGCGGAGCGCCTCCCGGCCGCCCCCAAGCAGCACGGAGACAGCCAGGATCAGCCGGATAGGACTGTCCGTCGAGGACGCGGCGAACGCAATGGCTGCACTGTCCCACGAGCTTTCTTCTCCAATTCTTTGTCGTTAAATGATTGCTGCCGAGGGTGGCACCGTGCAGATGTTTTGTTCCAAAGCCGCCGTTCACTTGAGCTGCAGCTGTCCGGATCGATCCCGTCCAAACTTCCTGCTCGACGCCATGTCATGCGCGGCGGGGGATGCCGATTCTTTCTGCACCTCGGGCCAGCCGATGCTGGGGGCATGGCCGCGGAAGTTCTCCAGCCACCAGCGCCAGTCCTGCTGCACCAACGAGAACGGTGAAGCATGGCTCAGCTCGCGCGCCGCCCAGACCGGCCAGTGCGGGTTGGCCAACGCCGGCCGGCCCAGCATCACGAGGTCGATGAGTTCCTCGCGGATGACCCGGTCCGCGTTCTGCGGGACACCAAGGTTCCAGCTCGTCGCGACGGGAATGCCCACTTCGGTGCGCACCTGGTGCGCACGCCCGATCATGAAGCCCACGTCGTTCAGCGGCGGGTTCACCATCTCGTCGGTGTTGAAGCCGAGCGACAGGTCGGCGAGGTCGAGGCCGTGCTCCTTCATCATCCTGACGGCGGCCACGGCGTCCTCGAACTGCGTGCCCTTCGGGTGCAGGTCGTCCGAGCCGAGCCGCATCGTCAGCGGATACTTCTCCGGCCACACGGCCCGCACAGCGTCCAGCGCTTCGAGGTGGAACCGGACCCGGTTCGCCAAGCTGCCGCCGTATTGGTCGGTGCGCTGGTTGGCGAGCGGCGACAGGAAGCTCGCGCCGAGGTAGCCGTGCGCGTAGTGCAGCTCCAGCCACTTATAGCCGGCCGCAAGCGCGCGCACGGCCGCATCGGCATAGGCCCGGTGCAGGCCCTTGATCTCGTCCACGGTCAGTTCCTTGACCGGGTAGATGTGCCCGCCCCCGCCATAGGGGATGGCGGACGGGGCCACGCAGGTCCAGCCGTCCGGGTGTTCCGGCGGGAGCTGCTTCCAGGTGCCTTCGGAGTTGGTGCCGCGGTGGGGCGGCAGCTCGCTGCCCTTGCGCCCGGTGTGGCCGAGCTGGATGGCCGGCACGGCGCCCATCCGCTCGATGATCGCCGCGACGCGGGCGTGGCCCTCGATCTGCCCGTCGTTCCAGATGCCGGCGCAGGACGTTGTGGTGCGGCCGTCGGGGGTGATGGCCATCTGCTCTCCGAACACCAGCGCGAAGCCGCCGGCCGCACGGGCGCCGAGGTAGCTCACGTGGTAGTCGTCCAGCTTGCCGTCGACCGAGTTGTACATGGTCATGGGCGACATCACGATGCGGTTGCGCAGGGTCACGCCCTTGAGCGTGTAGGGGCTGAACAAGTCAGGCATGGAAGAAACGCCTCCGGTTGCGGGACGGAACGGCAGCCTGCGGCATGTGGCAACATTCATGCCAACTTGCGCGTCCGAGCGGCCATTGGGACAGAGCCGCTGCCACTGCCCTTTCCGCTGCTGTCGGACGAGCAGCTTGAGTTTGCCGGCGCCCTGAGCCTGCCCACCTTCGAGGCTGACGGGATGACACTGCTGAAGCGGTGCACGCTGATCGTGGACGGCGGCGGCGTCACGCACGTGTTCTATCCTGGCCTTTGCCGTCGAGGAGGTGCGGGCACGCCTGGACCTGTTCGCGAAGCAGCCGGCCGATCCGGTCCTGCTTGCGACTGAGGACGCCAAAGGCGTCGGGCTGATCGCCCTGCATTGGACGTTCATGCTCCATCACGGCAAGCCGGTGGCCCGGATCACGGCATTGGTCGTGCGCGACGATGCGCGCGGGAAAGGCATCGGCCGTACCCTGGTCGATGCAGGAGCCGCCCTGGCAAGACAGGCGGGATGCGACCTGCTGGAACTCACGACGGCACTCCATCGGACCGAGGCCCAGGCGTTCTACAAAGCCCTCGGGTTCACGGCTTCATCCCTCTGCCTTCGTCGTGCGCTCGAACAATGACCAAGCCTTATCGGTCTGCTGGGTGTCGAACCCGGTGGGCGGCTGCCGCTGGATGCCGTCAGAACTGTTCAGCGTGGGTGCCGCAGGGTCCGCCCGACAGCTTGGCGCGCGACGCCGTGGGCCACCCGTCCGCAACCGTCCGCTCCAGCTCCGCCAGGAACAGGCGCAGGCCGCGGTCCAGCACCTTCTCGCGCCGCAGCACGATGCCGAGGTCCCGCGACGCGGCTGGGCGCAGCCTGCGCGTGACCGCGCCGGGCACCGGGCTGCGCAATGCCAGCGAGGTCAACACCGTAGCGCCCAGGCCGGCCCCGACCAGGTGCTTGATGGTTTCCGCGCTGCCCATCTCCATGATCGGCCGCGGCGTGACCCCGGCACGCCGGAACCAGGCATCCGTGATGGTGCGGCTGTTGCCCCCGGCCTCGTAGAGGATCAACGGCATCGCGCCAAGCTGGGCCGCTGTCACTGCTGCACCCACTGGCGCCAAGGCGTCGGGCAGCAGCGCCAGCAACGGGTCGGACAGCAGCCTGGTCGCGCTCAGCGCGCGGTTCGCCGGCACGGGCAGGGTGACCAGCGCCACGTCCAGGTCGCCCGCTTCCAACCGGAGCAACATGTCCGCGGTGTTGCCGATGACGACCGTGACTGCCAGGCCCGGCATGGCCCGCTTCACCACGGCGAGCACCGGCGGCATCAGGAAAAGGCAGGCCGTCGCCCCGGTGCCGAGACGCACCCGTCCGGTGTCGCCGCGCCGGTGCCCAGCCGTGGCGGCGATGGCGTCCTCCGCAGCCGCCTGTGCGCGCCGGGCCGGATCCAGCAGGGCCTGCCCGGCCGCGGTCGGGATCACCTTGCCGCCGGCACGGTCGAGCAGGCGCACGGACAGCGTGCGCTCCAGCTCCCGCAACTGCTGGCTTGCCGCGGGCTGGGTGAAGTTGAGCAGGCGCGCCGCAGCCGAAACGCTGCCTGCCTCGACAACGGCCAGGAAGGTCCGCAACTGGCGCAGAGTGGGAGTGCCCATAACGATAACTTATCCGAATGCGGCGCATCGGAAAGACTTGCTTCTGTTCGCACCGGCGCGGCGGCACCATCGCGCCATGCGATACGTTGTTCCCCTTGCCTCCCGTCCTCCCCTCCAGCCACAGCGTGTCAAGCTGGGCATCGCCGCCCAGCAGAGGATGGGCGCCACTCTGTCCGGGATGGTGCTCGAAGCGGCCCGCTACCTTTCCGGCAGCCCACGGTCCCGGCTGCACCAGCGCGCCGCCCTTCGTGAGCTGGATGACCGGCTGTTGCTCGACATCGGGATGACGCGGCGCGAAGCTTGGGCCAGACGGGACAGGAACGCTGGCGGCTCCTAGCAGCGCCGCCGCCAGCCCGTGCAAGGAGACGCCTGCATTGACCACGAACGATCCGGACTTGGCTCGCCGTGCAGACGAAGCCGGGCTGAACGCGCTGCCGGCGCCGCGGCAGGTGCTGCTCGACGGCTGGCTGCTGCGCTTCGCCGACGGCTGCACGCGCCGGGCCAACTCGGTGAACCCGCTCTGGCCCGGCGGCGCCCTCGACGCCGACGACCGCATCCGCCGCTGCGCCGCGCTGTATGCCGCACAGGGCCTGCCCTGCCTGTTTCGCGTTTCCTCCTTTCAGCCGCCGGGCCTGGATGCCGCGCTGGACGCCCACGGCTACGCCCCGCCCGAAGGCGACACGCGCGTCCTGTTCCGCCCGGGCCTCGACGGCGACGGCGCGGACGGGACGGGCGTGGAGCTGACCGAAGGGCAGCCGGGGGCGGAGTGGCTGGACGCGCAGGCCCGGATCGCGGGCGACACGGCGCGGATGGCCCGCGCGCGCCGGGCCATGCTGGCGGGTTTGGCGATCCCGGCGGCGTTCGGGACGGTGCGCCTCGGCGGCCCGGACGCACCGGTGGCGTCGCTGGCCTATGCCGCTGTCCACAATGGCCTGGCCTGCGTCAACATGGTTGCGACCGACCCTGCTGCCCGGCGGCGCGGCCTGTCGCGGCGGGTGCTGCTGTGCTTGCTGGCCTGGGCACGCGGGGTCGGCGCCGAGGCGGCCTGCCTGCAGGTCGCGGCCGACAACGCGGCGGCCATCCCGCTCTACGAGGGCCTGGGCTTCCGGACGGAGCTGTACCGCTACCATTACCGTAGGCTCGACAGGGGATGAGGCCATGCCGCTTCATGCGCGGCACAGCGGCCGCCGTGGAGGTCCGGCGGTCGCGACTGCGCCGAATGCGCTGGGTTGCAACGGGACAGGCGATGGTGGTTCGGCACCAAGTAGGGGAGGAGATGAGGTGATCATACGGGAGCTTGCGGCGACGGACTCGATTGCGGACATGACGCGCTTCTGCACGCTGCCTACGCCCGGCTGGGCGGGATGGGCTTCAACTACACCGCCGTGGACCAGACCGAGGACGTGACCCGTAGCCGCATCGCGCGCGGCCACTGCTTGGTGGCCGTCGACGACGGCGCGCTCGTCGGCACCATCATGGTGCACCCGCCCGGGCGCTCGGCAGGGTGCCCCTGCTACGAACGTTTGGACGTGGCCACCATCGGCCAGTTCGGGGTGCTGCCCAGCCGCCAGGGCACCGGCACCGGCACTCGCCTCCTGCGCCGCGCCGAGGAATTCGCCCTCGCAAGCGGGGCGGCGGAGCTGGCCCTCGACACGTCCGAGGGTGCCGATCACCTCATTGGCTGGTACGAGCGTGAGGGCTTCCGCTTCGTCGAGTATGCGCAGTGGGAGGGGAAGACCTACCGCAGCGTCATCATGAGCAAGCCGGTCCGTTTGCCTGGCGGCGCGTGAGGCTCACCCACAACCCCTTGGACTGACTGCGTGTGGCTTCTATGCCGGACGTGCATGCGACCTTGAAAGCCGGCGCAGCCCTCGGTTGAGCGGCTCAGCGTAGAACCGGGCGACCAAGGCGGCCAGCACCCCCGAGAGCACGAGGTAGGCCGCCAACAGCAGCAGCTTGCCATCTCCGGCGACGGCGCGCGCCGGGAAGGCAACTCGCATCCCGCCCAGCACGACGAGGTGGAACAGGTAAAGCTCGTAGCTGAGCCGCCCGAGCCAGCCGAGCGCTCCCAGGGTGCGGCTGCGTTCCAGGATCGGCCCGGTCGGGCTCCCCTGCGCTCCCAGCAGGAGGACGGCCGTTCCCAGGGCCATCAAGGTGACACCGAAGATGTTTGTCTGCGCGATGGGCTTGCAGAGGTAAAGGAAAGCCATCCCGCCGACGACCGCGACCTGGAGGGTCGCCGCCGCATGTCCCCGCAGGATTACTCGCTCCGCCAGCAGCGCCGTGCAGCAGCCAATCGCGATCCCGTCGAAGCAGGCGAGGTAGGCGTAGAGCCAAGCCGCCTCGTCCCCTTGGTGGGCGAGGCGCCAGGCCGGGCCGAGAACGATGAACACGGCCCAGAAGGCAGCCAGGCGCGCTTCGGTCCGCAGGACCAGGCAGGCGAGCGGAAAGGCAAGGTAGAACGCCTCCTCGACCGAGAGCGACCACAGGACGCCGAGGGGGTAGTTGAACCAGCCGGCGCGGCCGACCAGGACGTTCATCCAGGAGGTCAGGGCCGCGAGGTGCGACAGCCAGTAGGAGACCGATCCGGCTTCGTCTCCTTGAGGCGAGCGGTTCTGGAACACCCCACAGCCCGCCAGTGCCAGCACGTCCACGACGAGCAGGAGCAGCAGCAGGCATGGCAGGATGCGCGCGGCACGCAGGCCGTAGAAGGCCCGCGCGCCCACCCGGCCAAGTTCGCCCCAGCGCCGGCGCGCGTTGAGGGTGATCAGGAAGCCCGAAACCACGAAGAACATGGTGACGCCGTAGTTGCCGTTGCGGGCGACGGCGCGGACGGCCTCCCATCCGAAGGCGCGGGCGAGCGCCGTGTCGTCGAGGCGGTAGGCGATGTTGAAGTGATGGAACAGGACCAGCAGGATCGAAACGCCCCGGATCAGATCGATGCGTTTGTTGCGCAGGCTAACGCTCATGGGGGCTTCTCGCGATGGGGTGGGTGCCGGCGCGCAGGCCAAACCGGAGCACGCGCTGCCCGCAAGCGGTGCCAGCCGTTCCCGGCTACTGGCCGGGCCGCGTCCGCAGCCCTGGGCGCAGGTGCCGGAACGGCAAGGATGCCGGGTCGGCCGCCACCGGCCCAGGGGCCGCGGCTACGATCACCCGGCTGGCGAGCGGCCCGAAGTCGGCACGGAACGCGGCGCAGCAGCTCGCCCTCCGCGTCGGGGAAGCTCTCGGCCATGGCGGCGCCGTGCAGGTCGAGATAGACGCCGTCCAGGGGGCCGCTTTCCAACGCCCCCACCAAGCCGGCGCAGATCAGCGCGGCGATGCGCTCGAATGCCTGGTCCTCCACCGGGCCGGCCGGGTTGGCGAAGCACCAGGTGAGCGGCACGGGCGTGGCGCCCGCCGCGGCCATCTCGGCCAGCGCGCCGGCGAGGGCGACGGAGGTGCCGCGCGCCGCGTCCAGCATGGCCGGGCCGGAGCGCAGCGGCGGCAATCCGCCGGGCTGCACGAACTCGGCCCAGCCGGTCGGCCGCGGCGCAAAGGAGTGGCTTTCGTGCAGGAAGCCGCCGACGGCGATGCGGAGGGCCATGCGTTCTCTTTCCAACTGGGACAGCGACCCTGCCCGCGTGGGTGGGCCGGTGCAACAGCCAGGCACGGTTCGCGACTCTCCGGCGCGGCGACCCGGTAAGCGATGAGAGCCAGCGGACTCTCGTAGCTCGTCATGCCGGTCAGCAAACGTGCGCGCACGCACTGCAGCGAGGCGGAGCTGCTACGCCTCGCTGGTCGCAGCAAGTTCTTTTCCGCTAACCTTGCGGCAGACCGCGAGGAGTGATGCCGCAATGGACCATCCTGCCGATACGAGCCTGCGCGCGGCCTCTCCGTGGTGGCGTTCCAATCCTGGGACCAACCTGGTGATCCGGGGCGGAAGCCGACTCGTCGGCACCTACCCGATCAGCGGCGCCAAGAATGCTGTCCTGCCGCTGATGGTCTCGGCCCTGCTCACCCCTCATCTGGTGACCTTGCACAACGTGCCGGCGAGCCTGGACGTCGCCGTGCTGTCGAACCTGCTGCAGCGGCTTGGCGTGGGCCTGAACTGGTCCAGCAACGGCCGCACGGGCCTTTCGCTGACGCTGTGCGCCCACCAGGTGCATCCAGCACGCATCAACGGGGAGCTTGTAGGCCGGATGCGCGCCTCCGTCCTGCTGTTGGGCGCGGTCCTGGCCCGCTGCGGGGAAGCCTGCCTGCCCATGCCGGGCGGGGATGCCATCGGGCTGCGCGGCATCGACCTCCACGTCGCAGGGCTGCGCGCCATGGGCGCGGAGGTCGAGATCACGGGCGGCATTATCCAGGCCAGGGCACCGCGCGGCCTGCACGGCGCGGAGGTCGCGTTGCCGCTCCCATCGGTGGGTGCGACGGAGAACCTGCTGCCGTGCTGGCGAATGGCAGGACCGTTATCCGCAACGCGGCGCGCGAGCCTGAGATTGCTGACCTGGTGCATTGCCTGGCCGCGATGGGCGCGCAGATCGAAGGGGTGAGCAGCGGCGTGCTCACCATTGCGGGTGGCCGTCCGCTGACCGGCGCCGTGCATACGGTGATGCCGGATCGCATTGAGCTCGGCACGGTCGCCTGCGCCGCGGCCGTGACGGATGGCGAGGTGATGCTGCAGCACGCCCGCGCCGGCCTGCTTGGGGCGGCGGGACCGGCGCTCGCCGCGGCTGGCGTGGAGTTGGAGGAGGTCGAAAGCGGACTTGTCGCCCGCCGGTCGCCCACGGGGCTGACCGGAATTGACGTTCAAACCCGTCCTTACCCAGGGTTCGCCACGGACCTACAATCTCCGGTCATGGCGATGCTGACAACGGCAAAGGGCGCGAGCGCCGTCACCGAGACGATCTTCGAGCAACGCTTCCGGCACGTGGACGAGCTGAGGAGGATGGGCGCCAACATCACCGTCCATGGCCGGACGGCATGGGTGCGCGGCGTGGAACGCCTGACCGCGGCGCGGGTGACGGCGACGGACGTGCGGGCGGCGGCCGCACTTGTTCTGGCGGGCCTGGGCACCAAGGGGGAAACCATCCTGGACGGGCTGGACCATCTGGACCGCGGCTACGACCGGATGGCCGACAAGCTTGTGGCGTGCGGGGCGGTCATCGCGCGATCATCGGCGTGACGCAAAGGCCCGTTCGGGATCGTCCTCGGACAACCTGCTCGCCTGGCCGCGGTTTGACCGGCAGGCATCCTGTGCGGCAGCATCCACGTTCCAGCACCGCCTCAAGGAGTCCAGTCGGCATGATGCGCGGATGCAAGTCCTTGGGGCGAGCAGTTGCAGTGTCCGGGATCGCCCTGATCGGGGCCACCGCGACCCAGGGCCCACGCATGAAATCGCCCCGGTAGCTCAGCCTGGTTTGGCGCATCTATCGTGGTTGAGAAAACGTGCATGTACGGAGCGCAAATGGCCGCTTGATGGTTAATATTCTATGGCCTGATTCAACTCAAAGCTTCTCATGCGTAACCCCTGCACCGCGACCGCCGGTGCGGACCAGGGCAAAGGGACGAAGGTCGGCTAGGTGGGAGTGCTCTCGAAAGGACACCTGCGCCAGACCAGTGAGGATTGCATCACGCGCCTGCCAGAACACTCCGACGCTCGTGGCGGGCAAGGGCGTGCGCGATCAGGGTGTCCACGAGTTCATTCTGCGGCAGGCCGTCCGCTTCCCACATCTTCGGATACAAGCTGATCGCGGTGAAGCCGGGCATGGTATTCACTTCGTTGACGAACAGGTCATTGTCCTGCTGCGGATCGACGAAGAAATCGACCCGCTCCAACCCCTCGCAGCCCAACACCTGGAACGACTTGACCGCAAGCTCCCATACACGCCGGGCCTGCGCCGGGGAAAGGTCAGCGGGTATGCGGATGGCGGCGCCGTGGGGATCCAAGCACTTCGCTTCGTAAGTGTAGAAGCCGTGGGCACCGGCAGGCGCGATTTCCCCAGGAGGCGAAGCATCGCCGCCGGGGACAAGGGCGGTCTGGGCCGCCCCGTCCGAAATCTCTACAGAAAGCCCACCTTTCTTCGAGACTCCGCCATCCCCTGTGCTCCATCTTGTGGCGGCAGCGTCGTTCGGATCACGGCGAAGGTTCTCTTGTGGCGGGGTCACGGGTCGTCCAGCAACGCCGCCAAGCCGGCCAGGGTGCCTGGCAAGCGCGCGACCTCCGTTCCGGCCGCGGATGCGGCGGCGCCCGCCAGGTGGCCGAATGCGTCACCCTCGGCGGCAGCCACGGTCACGGGCGTCCGGATTGCCGCCAGTGCCGTGAGAAGCTCGTATCGCCATATGGCCTGCCACGCCGCCCGGTAATGGCCGGGCTGCTGCAGGCAGGCCAAGGCGCGCCCGGCCAAGGCCGCCGACGAGATCGCCGGGTCTGTGGCCAACGCCGCGTCCTGCCGGCGGTCGAACCAAGGCCACCAGATCTCCTGGTCGCGCAGATGGTGCCACACCCGCAGCAGGTGGCCGCCATCCCAGCCCGGCGACGCATCCGGGGCATAGCGGTCCACCAGCCCCGCTCGGTCCGGAGCGGCGACGGCCAAGGGCGCGGCCAGCAGCAGCCCCGCGACCCGCTCCGGCGCCAGCAACGCCAGCGCCGCTGCGACCGAGCAGCCGCCGCGATGGGCATAGATGCGCACCCGCCCGGCCCCGGCCTGGTCCAGCGCCAGCAGCAGCCGGGCCGCCCAGTCCTCGACCGACACCACGTCGCCCTCGGATTCGCCCAGGCCCGGCAGGTCGAACGCGATTGCCGGGCGGCGCAGCGCGTCCAGCAGCGGAACCAGCGTCGCCGTGGCGCCCGGCACTTCCCCGATCAGCAGCAGCGTGTCCCCGCCAGCAGCCAAGCCGGCGCGGCGTAGCAGCATCTGGTCGCCGGCCACGCGGAGGAAGTCCGGCGTGGACCGTCCCGCAACAGGGGTGCAGGGTGGCGCCGGGGGAACCGGGCCGGCGCCGGGATGGCGGTGCAGCAACGCGCGCTCGGCCACGGCGGCGGCCAGGGCGTCGGGCGGCAGCTCGGCCCGCCACGCGTCCGGCGGCGCCCGGTCCCGCATCGGGTGGATCAGGTCGCTGGGCCGGGTGCCCAAGCACACCGGCGCCGCTACCCCCTGCAGCCCGGCCCAGCCATCATGCCGGAACGCAGCCGAATAGCCGATGCGATACCCGTCGCCGGCCTGCTGCAGCTCGATCACGCCGCGATGGATGAGCGGCAAGGGCGGCACGTCCCGCGTTGCCCGGCTGGCCGCCCGCCAGTCGAACCACGGCCAGAACGCGTGCTGGTCGCGATAACGGAACCAGGACCACAGCAGATGGCCGCCATCCCAGTCCGGCTCCAGCGACGGCAGGTAGGCGCCGAGCATCCGCGCCCGCTCCTCGGCCGTCCAGATCGGGTAGCCGTCCGTCAGCACCATGGCGCAACGGGCCGGGTGCCGCCGGGCGAAATCGACCGCGATGGACGCCCCGGTGTGGCGGCCATACACGGCCGCCGGCCCGATGCCGAGCGCCGCCACCGTGGCCGCCAGCGCGTCGGCGTAATCCTCGATCTCCGGCGCCCGGCCCAGCGTCAGCGGCTCCGACAGGCCATAGCCCGGCGTGTCGAACGCGATGGCGGTGAAGTCCCGCGCGAACACCGATTGCGGCAGCAGCATCTCCCCGGACGAGGTCGCGGAGGCATGGAGCATCAGCACCGGCGGCCCGTCGCCCATGCGGGTGTAATGCACCCGCCGTGGCCCGCCCGCTCCGTCAACCGTGACGAAATGCCGGGCGGGCGCCGCCATCAGGCCGCTTCCTTCGCTGCGGCGCGGCATTCCATCAGCGGCTGGATGCGGGCGTCGAACTGGTCCATGCCGATCAGGAAGTCGTCGAAGGTCAGCATGATCCCGGCGACGCCCGGCACTGCCGCAACCTCGTCCAGCAGGCGCGCGACCGTGGCATACGACCCGACCAGGGTGCCCATGTTGAAGTTCACGGCCGACACGGGGTTGGCGATGCTTTTCGCGGTTGAGCTGGCATCCGCCTTGGTGTCCGCGGCTGCCTGCACGCCCATCCAGCTCAATGCCGCCAAGTCCTTGCCATCCTTGTAGTGCTCCCATTTCGCCTCGGCCGCCGCATCCGTTTCGTCGGCGATCACCATGAACAGGGCGTAGGCCCCGACCTTGCGGCCGGTTTTCTCCGACGCCGCAACCAGGCGCGCGACGCCCGGCGCCATCTTGGCGGGGGTGTTCACGCCCTCGCCCATGCAGAAGCTGTAATCGGCGTGGGCGGCCGCGAACTCCATGCCGACCGCGCTTTGCCCGGCCGCCACGACCTCGATCTTGCCCCTGGGCTGCGGACTCAGCCGGCAGTCTTTCATCTGGAAGAACTCGCCTTGCAGGTCGGAACTGCCGGTGGCCCACAGGTCGCGCATGACCTGCACGTATTCGCCGCAATACTGGTATCGCCGGTCGAAATGCGCCTTGCCCGGCCAAAGCCCCATCTGGCTGTATTCGGCCTCCTGCCAGCCCGACACGATGTTGATGCCGAACCGGCCCGGCGCCACCGCGTCGATCGTGGATGCCATGCGGGCCGCGATTGCCGGCGGCATCGTCAGCACCCAGGGCTGTTCAACGCTGTCGTCTCGCCGTCACTGAGTCCGCCCTGCAACAC
>CAXSAZ010000051.1:0-22422 GCA_964235485.1 uncultured Acetobacteraceae bacterium
CCGGCTTGGTCGCGTGACGGATCCATCACCACCCCGGAACCCAATAAAAGCCTCGCCGGATAGGTGCTGTCGCACTCGGAAATGAGCCGGGGCCGTTCCACCAACTCCTTGCCTTCCCACCCTGGCACGCCGTTTGCAAACTCTCCAGCAATGGACCACCAAAAAACGGCGTGACGATCTTCAGGGAAGCCGCAGATGGACGCACACGAGCTGCTAAATGCCATTGACCTCGTGAAGCAGGGCCGGGCGTCGCGCCGCGACTTCGTTCGCCGCCTGGTCGGCCTTGGCCTTTCGGCGCCGATGGCGACGCAGTTGCTCGCGCTCGGCGGCGTCGCGATGGCGCAGCCCGCGCCGGCCTACAAGCCGACCAAAGCGGGCGGAGGCGGCACGCTGAAACTGCTGTGGTGGCAAGGCCCGACCCTGCTCAACCCGCATTTCGCCGTTGGCACCAAGGACCAGGACGGCTCCCGCTTGTTCTACGAGCCGCTGGCCGCCTGGGACTCCAAAGGCGAGCTGCGCCCCATCCTGGCCGCCGAGCTGCCGAGCATCGACAACGGCGGGCTGGCCCAGGACGGCAAGTCGGTCACTTGGAAGCTCAAGCAGGGCGTGAAGTGGCATGACGGCCAGCCCTTTACCGCCGATGACGTGGTGTTCAATTGGGCTTATGCCCGCGACCCGGCGACCGCCGCGGTGACGACCGGCAGCTACAACACCGTCACCGCCGAGAAGATCGACGACTTCACTGTGCGGGTGTCCTCCGAGGTTCCGCTGGTTTTCTGGGCAGATGCCTTTGTCAGCACGAACGGGATGATCATCCCGAAGCACCTGTTCGAGCCGTACTCCGGCGCCAAGTCCCGGGAAGCGCCGGCCAACCTGCAGCCCGTTGGCACCGGGCCGTATCTGTTCCGGGAGTTCCGCCCCGGCGACCTCGTAACCGGCGTCATCAACCCGCACTACCACCAACCCAACCGACCCTACTTCGACGCGGTGGAAATGAAGGGCGGCGGGGACGCCGCGTCCGCGGCGCGGGCGGTGCTGCAAACCGGCGAGTATCACCTGGCCTGGAATCTGCAGGTCGAAAACGACGTGCTGACCCGGCTGGAAGCCGCCGGAAAAGGCGTGGTCCAGGTGACGGAGGGCGGCCAGTTGGAGTTCATCCAGCTCAACAGCACCGACCCCAACAAGGAGGTCGATGGCGAACGGTCCAGCATCAAGACGACCCACCCTTCCTTGTCCGACCCGGCGGTGCGCAAGGCGCTGTCGATGCTGGTGGACCGGGAGGCGGTGCACAAGTACATCTACGGCCGCGCCGGCGCCGCCACCTCCAACGTCGTCATCAACCCGGAGCGGTTCCGCTCGCCCAACACCCGGTTCGAGTTCAGCATCGAGAAAGCAATCGCCACCCTGGACGCAGCCGGCTGGAAGCCGGGTCCGGACGGCATCCGCGCCAAGAACGGCACGCAGCTCAAGTACCTGTTCCAAACCTCCACCAACGCGCCCCGGCAGAAAACCCAGCAGATCGTCAAGCAGGCGCTCAAAAAGGCCGGCATCGAGGTGGAGCTGAAGTCGGTCGTCTCGTCGGTGTTCTTCTCCTCCGACGTCGCCAACCCCGACACCTACCCGCATTTCTACGCAGACCTGCAGATGTACACCACCGGGCCGACCCGGCCGGACCCGCAGCTTTGGCTGCAATTGTTCCTGTCCACGGAAACGGCGCAGAGGTCCAACAAGTGGCAGGGCCGCAACATCTGCCGCTGGCGCAACGCCGAGTTCGACAGCATCTACCACCAGGCCGAAACCGAGATCGACCCGGCCAAGCGCGCCGCCCTGCTGATCAAGCTGAACGACCTGGTGATCGACAACATCGTCGTGATCCCCGTCGTCACGCGCCCAAACGTCGCGGCGCTCGCCAAGAACCTGCGAGCCGAAATGAGCGGCTTCGACAGCTACATCTGGGACCTCGCGAACTTCTACATGGACGCCTGACCCCGCCGCGCCCGCGCCACGGCTTCCGACGGGAGCAGTTCATGTCCAGAACCCATCTTCTCCGCCGCGTCCTCCTGGCGATCCCGAGCCTTCTGGGCATCAGCGTTGTGCTGTTCACGCTGCTTGCGCTGGCGCCGGGCGACCCGTTTTCCGAGCTGGTCAGCAACCCCAACGTGCCGGCGTCCGTGCAGGCAACATTGCGCGCCAAGTTCGGCCTCGATGACCCGGTTTGGCTGCGCTACTTCCACTGGCTCCTGGCCATGCTGGGAGGCGACTGGGGCTTCTCCTTCATCAGCCGGATCAACGTCGATCAGCTTATCCTGCAGCGCCTGCCGGTGACGGTTGCGGTGATCGGCGCATCGCAGGTGCTGGCGGTTGCAATCGCCGTGCCAGTGGGCGTGCTGGCCGCAGCCCGGCCGTATTCCGTGTTCGACCAGGTCGCCAGCACCGTGGCCTTCGTCGGCTTCTCGCTTCCGACCTTTTTCACCGGCCTGCTGCTCATCCTGCTGTTCAGCATCACCCTCGGCTGGCTGCCCTTCGTGTACCGGTCCGACCTCCAAGCGACGGGCTTCCAATGGTGGTGGGAGGAGCTGCGCCAGTCGATCATGCCGGTCGCGGTGCTGGGGCTGTTCCAGGGCGCCTCGCTGCTGCGTTTCGTCCGCTCCGCCGTGCTGGACGTGATCAAGCTCGACTACGTGACCACCGCGCGGTCCAAGGGCATCGGCGAGCGCCGGGTGCTGCTTCGCCACGTGGTGCGCAACGCGCTGATTCCCGTGGTGACGCTGGTGGCGCTGCAGATGCCGGCCGTGTTCGGCGGCGCCATCGTGACCGAGCAGATTTTCCGCGTTCCCGGCATCGGCTCCCTGCTGATCGACTCGATCCTGACCAACGACACGCCCGTGGTGATGGGCGTGACGTTCGTGTTCGCCGGGCTGGTCATCGTGTTCAACCTCGTTGCGGACATCCTGTATGGCTGGCTCGATCCCCGTATCGCTTTCCGCTGACGCGGCCGCCCCGCCCAGCGCGGCGCCGGCGCGGCCCCGCCCGGCCGTTTCGCCGGCACGGGACGCCTGGCGGCGCTTCCGCCGGCACCGGTTGGCGGTGGCGAGCCTCGGCGTGCTCTTGCTGCTGGCGGCGGCCATCGCGTTCGGTCCCCTGCTGTGGCCGGTGCCGATTGACGACATCGACCTTTCGGCCCAGCTTTCGCCGCCCTCCGCGGAGCACCCGTTCGGCACCGACGACCTCGGCCAGGACCTGCTGGCGCGGATGATCTACGGCGGGCGCATCTCGCTCGCGGTCGGGCTGGCGGCGATGGTGGTGGCCGTGGTGGTCGGCACGGTGGTGGGCGCGGTGGCCGGCACGGCGAGCGGCCGCACCGACGCCGTGCTGATGTGGGCCACCAACCTGTTCCTGTCCTTGCCGCAGCTTCCGCTGCTGCTGCTGGTCATCTACCTGTTCCGCAATGCCCTCAGCCGCGTGCTGGGGCTGGAAGCGGGCTTGTTCGTGCTGATCGTGCTGGTGATCGGCGGCCTGCGCTGGATGCCGGTCGCGCGGCTGGTGCGGGCGCAGTTCCTGTCTTTGCGGGAAAAGGAGTTCGTGGAAGCGGCGGAGGCGCTCGGCGCGTCCCGCCTGCGCCTGGTGGTCCGCCACATCCTGCCGAACGCCCTCGGCCCGGTGATCGTGGCCGGCACGGTGGAGGTGGCCAGCGCCATCATCGCGGAATCAACCCTGTCCTTTCTCGGCCTGGGCTTCCCGCCGGACATCCCGACCTGGGGCCGCACCCTGTTCAGCGCCAAGGACCACCTGGACATCGCCCCGTACTGGGCGCTGTTCCCGGGATCGGCGATCTTCCTGACCGTGCTCTCGATCAACTTCATCGGCGACGGGCTGCGCGACGCGCTTGACGCCCGGCGCGTAGGGTAGCGCCGCCCCATGCCCGATGCGCCCGAACCGTTGCTTGCCATCCGTGGCCTGAAGACGTGGTTCCGCACCGATGACGGCATTGTGCGCGCGGTGGACGGGGTGAGCCTGTCGGTGGCGGCCGGCGAAACGCTGGCGGTGGTGGGCGAGTCCGGCTCCGGCAAGACGGTGACGGCGCGCAGCGTGCTCAAGCTGATCGACACGCCGCCGGGCCGGTATGAGGCGGGCGAGATCCTGTGGAAAGGGCGCGACCTGCTGCCGCTTTCGCCTTCGGAGATGGACCGCGTCCGCGCCCGGGAGATCGGCATGGTGTTCCAGGAGCCGATGACCTCGCTTAACCCGGTGTACGCCGTGGGCGCGCAGATCGCGGAGTCGCTCCGCGCGCACGAGGGCTTGTCGCGCCGGGCGGCGACGGAGGCGGCGGTGGACATGCTCCGCCTGGTGCAGATCTCCCGGCCCGAGCGGCGCGTGCATGACTACCCGCACCAGTTCTCCGGCGGGATGCGGCAGCGGGTGATGATCGCCATGGCGCTCGCCTGCAAGCCGCAGCTTCTGATCGCCGACGAGCCGACGACGGCGCTGGACGTGACCATCCAGGCGCAGATCCTCGACCTGCTGGCCGACATGAAGGAGCGGCTCGGCATGGCGGTCATGCTGATCACCCACGCCATGGGCGTGGTGGCGGAGAATGCGCAGCGCGTGGCGGTGATGTACGCCGGGGTGGTGGTGGAAGAAGCGCCGGTGGAGGAGCTGTTCGCCCGGCCGCGCCACCCGTACACGCAGGGGCTGATCCGCTCGATCCCGCGCGTCGATGCCCGCCCGCACGGCCGCACCCGGCTGCAGCAGATTCCCGGAACGGTGCCGAGCCTGCTCGACCTGCCGCCGGGCTGCCGCTTTTCCTCGCGCTGCCCGTTCGCGATTGACCCCTGCCGCACCGCGGAGCCGGCGCTGCGGCCGGTGGCGCCCGGCCACACGGCGGCGTGCATCCGTGCTTGACGCTTCTCCCCTGCTCTCGGTTCGCGGCCTCAAGAAGCACTTCCCGATCAAGGGCGGGCTGCTGGCGCGGGAGATCGACCGTGTGCACGCCGTGGACGGGGTGAGCTTCGACGTCGCGCCCGGCGAAACGCTGGGCCTGGTGGGCGAGTCCGGCTGCGGCAAATCGACCATCGGGCGGTGCATCATGCGGCTGATCCAGCCCAGCGCGGGCGAAATCCGCTTCAACGGCGCCGATGTCACGGCCCTGCGCGGCCGGGAACTGCGGGCGCTGCGCCGGGAAATGCAGATCATCTTTCAGGACCCCTTCGCCTCCCTCAACCCGCGCCACACCGTGCGCAGCATCATCGGCGAGGCGCTGGTGATCCACGGCCTGGCCCGCGGCCGGCGGGACCTGAACGACCAGGTGGTGCGGCTGCTGGAAACGGTGGGGCTGCGCGCCGACCACATGGGGCGCTTCCCCAACGAGTTCTCCGGCGGCCAGCGCCAGCGCATCGGCATCGCCCGTGCGCTCGCCGTGCAGCCCAAGCTGATCGTCTGCGACGAGCCGGTTTCGGCGCTGGACGTTTCGATCCAGGCGCAGGTGATCAACCTGCTGGAGGACTTGCAGCAGCGGTTTGGCCTCGCCTACCTGTTCATCGCCCACGACCTGTCGGTGGTGGAGCACATCAGCAGCCGGGTGGCGGTAATGTATCTTGGCCGCGTGGTCGAGATCGCAACGGCGCGCGAGCTGTACGACAACCCGCGCCATCCCTACACGGAAGCGCTGCTGTCCGCCGTGCCGATCCCAGATCCCACGGTGAAGCGCAAGCGCATCGTGCTGAACGGCGACGTGCCGAACCCGATCCACCCGCCGGTGGGCTGCCACTTCCACACCCGCTGCCCGATCGCGGAGCCGCGCTGTGCCGCCGAAGTGCCACCGCTCACGCAGGACGGGAACGGCCACGCCGTCGCCTGCCACCTGCGCCAGTTCCCGGCTGGCGCGGGAAAGCCGGCGGTGTTGCAGCACGGCACGCCCGCGCCCTAACCTTTTCCTCCACCCGCGCCCCGCGCGCCGTGTGCCAAGCAGGAGTTGAACACCGCCATGGCAGCCCAGCTTGCGTTTCTTCCGACCCTCGACGCCATGCGCTGGCGCTGCATCGGCCCGCCGCGCGGCGGGCGCGTCGTTGCCGTCGCGGGCGACCCGGCCGACCCCCAAACCTTTTATTTCGGCGCCTGCGCCGGCGGGGTGTGGAAAACGACCGACGCCGGGGTGTACTGGCGCTGCGTTACGGACGGCTTCTTCGGAGCCTCTGCCGTCGGCGCGCTCGCGGTGGCGCCGTCCGACCCCAACGTGATCTATGCCGGAACCGGCGAAACCACCATCCGGCTCGATGTGTCTTACGGCGACGGCGTATACCGGTCGAGCGACGCCGGCCGGACCTGGCGCCATGTGGGTTTGCGCGAAAGCAAGCACATCGGCCGCATCTGCGTCCACCCGCGCGACCCCGACATCGCCTATGTCGCGGCGCTCGGCGAGGTGTTCGGCCCCAATGAAACGCGCGGCGTGTTCCGCACCCGCGACGGCGGCGCGACCTGGGAGCGCGTGCTGCACCGCGGCCCGGACGCCGGATGCGTCGATCTGTCGATGGACTCCCACAACCCCCGCATCCTGTTCGCCGGGTTCTGGCAAACGCGCCGCTCCTTTTGGAACATCTCCAGCGGCGGCCCCGGCAGCGGCCTGTTCCGCTCCATGGACGGCGGCGACACGTGGGAGGAGGTGTCCCGCAAGCCCGGCCTGCCGGACGGCATGTTGGGCAAGATCGGGGTCGCGGTGTCCCCGGCCCGCGCGGGCCGCATCTGGGCGCTGATCGAGGCGATGACGGACCAGACCGGGCTGTACCGATCCGAGGACTACGGCGACACCTGGACCAAGGTCTCGTCCAGCCGGGACCTGATGCACCGTCCCTGGTACTACACCCACGTCTTCGCCGACCCGCGCCACCCGGAGACGTGCTACGTCAACAACCTGCAGATGTGGAGATCGACGGACGGCGGTGCGAGCTTCAGCGAAATCCTGACGCCGCACGGCGACAACCACGACCTTTGGATCGACCCGGCCAACCCGCAGCGCATGGTGCAGGGCAACGACGGCGGTGCCTGCGTGTCGTTCAACGGCGGCGCAACCTGGTCCACGGTGTACAACCAGCTCACCGCCCAGTTCTACCGCATCGCCGTGGACGACCAGTATCCTTATGTCGTGTACGGCACCCAGCAGGACAACACGGCAATCGCGGTCCCAAGCGCCGCCGTGTGGGGCGCCATCACCCTGGGCGACTGCTTCTACCCGGGATCGGGCGAAAGCGGCTTCATCGCCGTCCACCCGGACGATCCCAACATCGTGTTCTGCGGCGCCATCGGCTCCAGCCCCGGCGGCAACGGCGCGCTGCAGCGCTACGACCACCGCAGCAGGCAGATCCGCCTGGTCAACGTGTGGCCGGAGGAGTCCACAGGCGTTGCGCCCAAGGATCTCCGCTACCGCTTCGCCTGGACCTACCCGATCGTGTTCTCCCCGCACAACAGCGGCACGCTGTATGCCGCGGGCAACCATGTGTTCCGCACGGGCGACGAGGGCGTGACCTGGGAGGAAATCTCCCCCGACCTCAGCCGCAACGACGTGTCCCGCCAAGGCCATTCGGGCGGCGAGATCACGCGCGAAAGCGCTGGCGCCGAGGTGCACGCAAGCTGCGCCTGCTTGGCGGAGTCGCCGCACCGCAAGGGCGAGATCTGGGCCACCACCGATGACGGCCTGGTCCACGTCACCCGGGACGACGGCACGTCTTGGCAGAACGTCACCCCGCCGGAGATGCCGGAGCTGGCCTATGTCGGCTGCGTCGAGCTGTCGCCGCACGACCCCGACACGGTGTATCTCGCCGCCACCTGCTACAAGCTCGCCGATTACCGGCCGTACTTGTTCTGCAGCACGGATAGCGGGCAATCCTGGCAGTCAATCAACGGCGACTTCCCGCCGGGCGAGATCACCCGCGTGTTGCGCGCTGATCCGGTGCGGCCGGGCCTGTTGTTCGTCGGCACGGAAACCGGCGTGTTCTTCAGCCTGGACGACGGGCAGGGCTGGACGCGGATGCCGGGCCGCCTGCCCGTCACCCCGGTGTACGACCTGAAAATCAAGGGTGCCGACCTGGTCGCGGGCACGCACGGGCGCTCGTTCTGGATTCTCGACGATATCACCCCCCTGCGCGAGCTGGCCGAGAGCGGCGCGCGCTTCCGGCTGTTCACGCCACGCGCCGCCATCCGCACCAAGCTGCACTTCGGCGCCCTGCGCGGCCTGCGGCCCGGCACCGCGTCCGCCCTTGCCTTCGGCATCGGCGGCAGCATTCACACCACGGAGCGGCCCGGCGGCGTCAAGCAGCGCGAGCACCTCGACATCGGCGAGAACCCGCCGAACGGCGCCATCATCTCCTACTGGCTCGCGGACGCGGAGGCCGGCCCCGTCGCCCTCGCGGTCCGCGACGCCGCGGGCGCCACGGTTGCGGCCTTCCGCAGCGACGACGACGCCCTGCCGCAGGCGAAGCGGCCCGGGACGCGGCAGGGCCTCAACCGCTTTGTTTGGGACCTCCGGCACGCCGGGCCGGTCAGCCTCGACCCGGTTCCGGCGAAGCCAGGGAGCAAGCCGCTGGCCAGCGAACCCGATCCGCAGCCAGGGCCGACGGCGACGCCGGGCGAATACGAGGTCGAGCTGTCCGCCGGGCCAGAAATTGCCTCGGCGCGCTTGACGGTTGCCCCGGACCCGCGCCTCGTTACCACGCCGGAGGAGTACGCGCGCCAGTTCGCGCTGCTGCACCGGCTGACGAGTTGCCTCGGCCGGCTGAACGCTGCCGTGAGCCGCATCCGCCGCTTCAAGCAGCAGCTTGCGGCGCTGTCGGGCGGCAGCCTTGCCGAACAGGCGGCCGGGGCGACGGAGACGCTGGAAGCGGTCGAGGCGGTGCTGGTGGACGTGCTTCGCCAATCGCCGCGCGACGTGCTGCGCCACCCGGCCGGCTTGAACGACACGCTTGTGGACCTGATCAGCACCGTGTCGATTTCGGACACCGCGCCCACCGCTTCGGCGGAAGCGGTGTCGGAGGACATCATGGCCCGCGTCGATGCAGAGATCGCCAAGGTGGACGCGCTGGCCGTGGCCGAGATCGCCGCCATCAACAGGCGGGCGGCGGAGGCGGCGCTTCCCGTCGTGGCCGGGTGACGCCCGGCGGCGACGCGGGGTGGACACCGCCGGGCGGGGCTGCAAGGCTGTGACAACACGCAGGAGACGGTGATGGACTTGATCGAGAAATGGTTCGGCGTGGCTCCGGACGGCGGGGACGGGTCGCTGGAGGTGGCTTGGCTCTTTGCAATCGTGGCCGCGGTTGTTGTTCTCGCGTCCCGCAGGCGCATCCTCGCCTGGGTGTCGTCGCGCTCCTCGGGGTCGCCCAAGCGATAGCGGTTTGAAATCGACGCTTGGCTCTGGAGCACAGCGCGGGCTTGATCCACGGCTACGGCCCCACCGTGTCCGCTGAAAACACCTTGGGCTGGGGCTCCACGTCCACGCTCTGAGTTGTGCACCAAAGCTTAGGCGCGACAGTCGGGCGACCGCTTGGCGCTTCATCGCCTTCGACGACGCGGCGTGCGGGCGGCTGGCCGCCGAGGCCGCGGGCCGGCCGATCATTCCGGCCGCCGACGCAAGAACCACGTCAAGCCGTCGCACGCGCCGAGGTCGGCACCTCGCTGAGTTTCCTGCCCTTGTGGGACCGCACCGTCCGCGAGGAGCCGGATGTGCTGGGATGATCGCCGCCAGCCTGCCGCGCAGTTGCGCAAACGGTGCCGTTGCATCAGGCTCTTGCGGCACATCCAGCAGGCTCCTGCCCATGCCCGACGCTCCCTCTGCCGCCCTGATTGACCAGCTCCGCGCCCACCACCCCGAGCTGACCGCGATCCGGCGCGACATCCACGCCCACCCCGAGATGGGCTTGGAGGAGCACCGCACCGCGGCGCTCGTGGCGGCGAAGCTGCGCGAATGGGGCGTGGAGGTCACGGAAGGCGTGGGCGGCACCGGCGTGGTGGGCACGGTCCGCGGCAAGCTGCCGGGCCAACGCGCGGTGGGCCTGCGCGCGGACATGGACGCGCTGGCGATCCTTGAGGCAACCGGCGCGCCCCATGCCTCGACCAACGCCGGGGTGATGCACGCTTGCGGCCATGACGGGCACACGGCGATGCTGCTCGGCGCGGCCCGGCACCTGGCGGCCACGCGCGGCTTCGGCGGCACGGTGCAACTGATCTTCCAGCCGGCCGAAGAAGGCCGCGGCGGGGCCAGCAAGATGCTGGCGGACGGGCTGTTCGACCGGTTCCCCGTGGATGCCGTGTATGGGATGCACAACGCGCCCGGCCTGCCGGTCGGCCAGTTCGCCATCCGCACCGGGCCGTTCCTCGCCGGCGCTTCGGCATGGACGGCGGCCTTCCACGGCAACGGCGGGCATGGTGGCGCGTCGCCGCACCTCGCCGCGGACCTGTCCGTCGTGCAGGCGCACTATGTGCTCGGCCTGCAAACCATCGTCGGGCGCAACGTGCCGCCGCTGCAAAGCGCCGTGATCTCGGTGGGCCACATCGCTGGCGGGTCGGAGGACGCGGCCAACGTGATGCCGTCCCTTCTCTCGCTGTCCGGCACTGCCCGCTGCTTCACGCCCGAGGTCCAGGCGGTCATCGACCAGCGCATGGGGGAACTGGCCCACGGCCTCGCCGCCCTGCACGGTGCCACTGCCACGTTCGCCAACACCTGGATCACGACGCCGCTGGTGAACCATCCCGAGCAGGCCGCCCTTGCCGCGGCGGCGGCACGGGCGCTGGCGGGGGAGGGGGCGGTGGACGCCAATGCGCTTCCCGTCACCGGCGGCGAGGACTTCGCCTTCATGCTGGACGCCAAGCCCGGCGCGTTCATCTTCATCGGCAACGGCACGGGGCCGGACGGCGCGGCGCCCGGGCTGCACACGCCGAAGTTCGACTTCAACGACGAGATCATCCCGCTCGGCGCGGCCTGGTGGGTGCAGGTCGTCGAGCAGGAACTCAGCTTGGGCAGGTGATGCGGTCCAGACTCACTGCCCGCGTCCCTCGCGCGTGCCGGCCCATGCTCCTGAATGCGTTCGACATGGCGGCCCCGGGGCATATCCAGCAGGGCCTGTGGACGCATCCACGGGACCGGAGCGCCGACTACGCGCGGCTGGAGCATTGGACCGATCTCGCGCGCCTGCTGGAACGCGGCTTGTTCGACGGCCTGTTCCTGGCCGACGTGCTGGGGGTGTACGACGTGTATGGCGGCACCCCCGATGCGGCGCTTCGCGGCGCGGTGCAGGTGCCGCTGCTTGATCCTTCCATGCTGGTTCCGGCGATGGCCGCGGTCACGACCCATCTCGGCTTCGGCGTGACCTGCAACCTGGCCTACGAGCCGCCTTACTTGTTCGCCCGGCGGATGAGCACGTTGGACCACCTCACGCGCGGGCGCATCGGCTGGAACGTGGTGACGGGCTATCTCGACAGCGCGGCCCAGGCGCTGGGTTATGCCGAGCAGATGCGGCACGACGACCGCTACGACTTCGCCGACGAGTACATGGACGGGGTTTATGGGCTGTGGGAAGGAAGCTGGGCGGACGGGGCGGCGGCGCGGGACGCCGCGCGGGGCGTGTTCACCGATCCCACCAAGGTGCGCCGGGTCGAGCACCGTGGGCGGCAGTACCGGATCAGCGCCATGCACCTGTGCGAGCCGTCCCCGCAACGCACCCCGGTGCTTTATCAAGCAGGGGCCAGCGAGCGAGGCCGCCGCTTCGCGGGCCGCCATGCGGAGTGCGTGTTCGTCAACGGCACGATGCCGTCCGTCGTCGCCGGCCTGGTCGCCGACCTGCGCGCGCGGGCGGCGCCCCGGCCGATCAAGGTTCTCGTGGGGGCCACGGTCGTGGTCGGCCGCACCGAGCGCGAAGCGCGCGACTTGCTGGCCGATTACGCCCGCCATGCCAGCGCCGAGGCCGCGCTGGCCCACGCCTCCGCCTCGCTCGGGATCGACTTGGCCCGCTACGGCATGGACGAGCCGGTCGCGGCGGGTCCGACCAACGCCATCCAATCGAACGTGGCGGCGATGGCGCGGGTGGCCGGGCCGGCCTGGACTAAACGCAAGTTGCTGGAGCAATCGGTGCTCGGGAGCCGGCAGCCCCCCATCGTCGGCGATCCCGTGCAGGTGGCCGATGCGCTTCAGGCTTGGATGGCAGAAGCGGACGTGGACGGCTTCAACCTGTCCCGGACCGTGATGCCGGAGTGCCTGGAAGCGTTCATCAACTTGGTCGTGCCGGTTTTACAGGAACGCGGCCTCTACAAGTCGGCCTACGCGCCGGGCACGTACCGCGAGAAGCTGTTCGGCCAAGGGCCGCTGCTGCCGCCGACCCACCCCGCGGCAGGACACCGCGACTGGGTTCAGCCTTTCTGACAACCCTGTCAGGGCAGGAAGGCTTACACAGCGCTTAAATCAGGTAGGCATTGATGGGGTCGCCACCGCCACCTTGGCACGCTGGATGACTTCAAATGGACGCTCAAGCCGACCGTTTGTCACGGCGCAGCAGGATCGCGCCGGTGTCCAAGACCTCCGCTTCCCACCCCGGCGGTACCAACGTCGTCGCGTCGAGCTGCGTCACGATGGCGGGACCTTGTAGTGCCGCCCCGGCGCCCAGCCTCATCCTGTCCAGCACCGGAACGTCCTGGGACCTACCGGCAAAATGCACGGTCCGCACCTCGTTGGGGTCCGGCGCCGGCGCGGCGGCCAGGCGCCCCGCTGCTGCTGCCGGCATTCGGCCGGTGGCCTCGACCCGCAAGGTCACGAACTCGGTCGGGGCGTCCATCGTGAAGCCATACAGCGCCTGGTGGGCCGCCCGGAACGCTGCGAGAGCCGCCGCCTCCGTCCCCTCCCACGGCACTGCCAACTTGCCGCCCTGGCCTTTGTAGCACATCAGGGCCACGGCCTCGTAGGCACGGTCGGCTTCGGCCACCTGCTCGGCCTCAAGCCAGTGCCTCCTCCCGCAGCATCGCCAACGCTGCGTTGATCGCGCCTTCGCTGGCCATTCCCGCCTGCGGCAGCGTGCGGTGGAACTCGGCTTTCAGGTCGGATTGCAGCAACCCTTCGGCGCAAAGGCTGCGGAACCAAGCTTCCATGTCATCTACGACAGCCTCCGCCGTCGCGTACAACACGCAGTGGCCGGAGCTGACGGCGGCGTAGTCCCGCAACTCCCGCAGGGCCATCCGCTTGCGACGCGCGATGGAGGCAAGCTGGGTGGCGTGCCCCTGCATCATGCCCGAGGGCGGCAGCTCCGGTATCGGGCCGTTCAGCGGCAAGCCTGACAGGTCGTGGCCCAGCCGGTCCGACAGCACCTTCAACTCGCCCCGCGTCGCCTCCAGGTTGACCCCGCGCAGGACCTGTCGGCATGGAGAGCACCGGCGTTCACTGGAAGCCGGTGTATGCCACGCTGGAAGGCTACGTCGATCTGATCGTCGGCAACGCCCACCACATCAAGAACGTGCCTGGCCGCAAGACCGACGAAGGACGTCGAATGGATCGCCCAATTGGTCTGGGTCGCCCCGGGCAACTACGAGAGGGCCGGCAGGCCGAAAAGCGCCGGGACCACGTGTTCCTCAAGTCCGCTTTGTTCGCCGCCGCTTCGGCTGCGGTGCAGATCAAGGGCAGCTACTACCGCGACGAGTACAACCGCCTGCGTGCCATATGGGGCAGGCTGGCGCAAGCGGTCCAATGCAGTTTATGCCTTAGCAGCGAAACGGATGCACAGCTATGCCGGTCAACAAAGGTGGAATGCGGAAACATGGTGGCTACAGGGCTTCCTGGGATTGGCTGACGCCGGCTCGTTCACGCGGGCAGCCAACGCGCGGCACTCGTCGCAGGCGGCGTTCAGCCGGCGCATCCAATCGCCGGAACAGTGGCTTGGCACGACGCTCGTGGACCGCGGCGCGTTCCCCGCCCGCTTGACCGCCGAGGGCGAGCGGTTTTGTGAGCACGCCGCCGACATCCTGTCCCGCATCATGCCGATCGTGAGCAGCTCGTGCCCGTGGACGACGGCTCTTGGAGCGTGGACACGTCCACGCCCGCCTTCTGCGACCGCGCCCAATCCCGCCCCGCCGTCGACCGGTCATGGGCAAAACTTTCAACCCGAGGAGAACCTCATTGATGCGCTTCACCCCCCTGGCGCTTGCCGCCGCGCTGCTGTTGCCCCCCGCCTTGGCGCCTGGAACGGCCCATGCGCAGGAACTGACCGGCACGCTTAAAAAGATCAAGGAAACCGGAACCATCACCCTGGGCGTGCGGGACAGCTCGGTGCCGTTCTCGTACCTCGACGACAAGCAGCAGCCCGTCGGCTACGCCATAGACATCTGCATGACCGTGGTGGACGCCGTGAAACGCGAGCTGAACATGCCCGGCCTCAAGGTCGTCACCAACCCGGTCACGTCCGCCACGCGCATCCCGCTGATGGCCAACGGCACGATTGACCTCGAATGCGGCAGCACCACCAACAACGTGGACCGGCAGAAGCAGGTGGCGTTCACCAACACCCACTTCCTGACGGCCAGCAAGTTCGTGGCCCGGGCCAAGGCCAACCTGTCGGCCATCAACGACCTCAAGGGCAAGTCCGTCGTGTCCACCAGCGGCACCACCAACATCTTGCAGCTCAACCAAGCCAACCAGGCGCGGTCCCTGGGCCTGAATATCCTGACCGGCAAGGACCACGCCGAATCGTTCCTGCTGGTTGAAACCGGGCGTGCCGCAGCGTTCGTGATGGATGACGTGCTGCTGGCCTCCCTCGTGGCGTCGTCCAAGGATCCCGCCGGCTACAAGATCAGCACCGATGCGTTCTCGGCCGCGGAACCCTATGCCATCATGCTCCGCAAGGATGACCCGGCGTTCAAGGCCGTGGTGGACCGCGCCACCTCCGGGCTGTATCGCAGCCCAGCCATGACAGCGCTTTACGACAAGTGGTTCACGTCCCCGATCCCGCCGCGCAACCTGAACCTCAACCTGCCCATGCCCGCTGCGCTGCAACGCTCGTTCCAGTCCCCTTCCGACAACGCCGACCCGGCGCACTACGGGAGCTGACCGCATCGTCCCTTTCCCGACGGGAAAGGGAGGGCGCCGCCCCCACCTGAGCCTGCCCGGAGATGCCGCATGAACTATAATTGGAATTGGGGCATCTTCTGGGCGCAGTCTCCCGAGGGGACCGGCACCTACCTGCACGTCCTCCTGCAAGGCTTGCTCGTCACCCTGCAAGTCGCCGCCCTGGCCTGGATCGTGGCGCTCGTGCTCGGCTGCGCCATCGGCGTGCTGCGCTCCTTGCCCAACCGCGCCGGGCAGGCGGTGGGGGCGGCGTATGTGGAGCTGTTCCGCAACATACCCCTGCTGGTGCAACTGTTCCTGTGGTACTACGTCCTGCCCGAAGTCGTGCCGACGGCGTTCGGGGATTGGCTCAAGAGCCTGCAGAACGCCCCGTTCCTGATCGCCGTGGTGGGCATCGGCTTGTTCATGTCCGCCCGCGTGGCGGAGCAGTTGCGCGCGGGGCTTGGGTCGTTGCCACGTGGGCAGCGCTATGCGGGCATGGCCTTGGGCCTCACCACGCTGCAAACCTTCCGCTACGTGCTGCTGCCCATGGCGTTCCGCGTCATCCTGCCGCCGCTCACGTCCGAGCTGGTCAACACCATCAAGAACACCTCTGTGGCCCTGACCATCGGCCTGCTTGAGCTGACGGCCCGGGCGCGCGCCATGCAGGAGTTCAGCTTCCAGGTGTTTGAAGCCTTCACCGCGGCGACGCTCGCCTACCTCATCGTGAACCTGCTGGCGACGTTTGCCATGCGCGCCCTGGAACGCCGGGTCCGCGTGCCTGGCTACGTGGGGGGCTGAGCGGATGGGCTTCGATTTCGGCGTCATCGGCCGCAGCCTCGGCTACCTGTTCTTGGACGGCATGGTCTTCACCCTCACGCTCACTGCGCTGGCGGCGGCGGCGGGCGTGGTGCTGGGCACGCTGCTGGCCCTCATGCGCCTGGCCGGCGGCCCGGTGCTGTCAGGCATGGCGACGGGCTACGTCAATCTGATGCGCTCGCTGCCGCTCGTGCTGGTCATCTTCTGGTTCTACTTCCTGTTCCCCTACATCGGCCAATGGGTCGCCGGGGCTTCGCGCCCGGTGGCGGTGGGGGCGTTCACGTCATCCTTGCTGACCTTTGCCCTGTTCGAGGCGGCGTACTTCTCCGAGATCATCCGCGCCGGCATCGGCTCCATTCCCAAGGGGCAGATGGCGGCGGGGTATGCCCTGGGCCTCACGTACCGGCAGGTGATGGGGTCCGTGATCCTGCCGCAAGTGTTCCGCACCATGCTGCCGGTGCTGCTGACGCAAACCATCATCCTGTTCCAGGACACGTCGCTGGTATACGTCCTGTCCCTTACGGACTTCCTGGGCGCCGCTTCCAAGGTGGCGCAGCGGGATGGGCGGCTGGTGGAAATGTACGTGTTCGCCGCCGTCGTGTATTTCGTGTTCTGCTATGCCGCTTCCCAAGGCGTGAAGCACCTGCAATCCCGCATCGCCATCATCCGCTGAGGCGCCCCATGGCCGCTCCAACCACCAAGCCCATCATCCGCATGACCGGCGTGAGCAAGTGGTATGGGGCGATGCAGGTCCTGAAATCCTGCTCGCTCGACGTGGCCCGCGGCGAGGTGGTCGTCGTGTGCGGCCCCTCAGGCTCCGGCAAGTCCACCCTTATCAAGACCGTCAACGCGCTTGAACCCATCCAGAAGGGCGAGATCACGGTGGACGGCATCAGCCTGCGCGGGCGCGGCGTGAACCTGCCTAAGCTGCGCGCCCGGGTCGGCATGGTGTTCCAGCACTTCGAGTTGTTCCCGCATCTGCGCGTGATCGAGAACCTGTGCTTGGCGCAGCAAAAGGTGCTGGGCCGCAGCAACGAGGAGGCCCGCGCCAAAAGTGCCGCCCTGTTGGAGCGGGTCGGCCTGTCCGTCCACGCCAGCAAGTTTCCCGGCCAGCTTTCCGGCGGCCAGCAGCAGCGCGTCGCCATCGCCCGGGCGCTGGCCATGGACCCCATTGCGATGCTGTTCGATGAACCCACCAGCGCCCTGGACCCCGAAATGGTCAGCGAGGTGCTGGACGTGATGGTGCAACTGGCCGGCGAGGGCATGACGATGATGGTCGTGACCCACGAGATGGGCTTCGCCCGCAGGGTTGCGGACCGGGTGGTGTTCATGGACGCGGGCGAGGTGGTGGAGGACCAGCCACGCGACCGCTTCTTTGGCGGGGAAACCAGCGAGCGGGCCAAAGTGTTCCTGTCGAAGATACTGGCGCATTAACCGATCTGTGCGGCCGCACCAATAAGTTCCTGGTCTATGCTATGCTGTTGGCCGGACCGTCTCCTCGCCGCGTCCGTACGGGACGGCTTCGGCCACGCCAACGATCCTCTCGGCCTGCTCAGGCAGCAAGGGCAGCGCGACGGGGCCGATGCCCTTGATGGCCAGCGACGGCGCCAAAGGCTCGGCCGGGCCGGCGGACCGTGCCGAGCAAGAAGGCGAGTTCGGTGGCGAGGAGGGGCATGGACGAGACAGCCGGGACGTGGGGACGCGCTGTTGGTCCTATGCGAGGAACCCTGGGCCGGCTACCGGGCCATGACTGGTTAATACCACGCCGATCCAGGCCCGCCGTCGAACGTGGTCTATGTTCGCGCCGGCTTGAGCGCGCTGGCGATGGTTTGCAGCGAGGTGCCTGCCGGGCATCGGCCCGCTTGGCGCTGCAACCGCCTTCTGACACAACACGCCCTGCAGCTGCCAGCACGCCCGTGACGGCTTTAACGGCAGCCGAACGTGACAACCCGAACGATGGGCAGGAGACTCGCCAACGATCCAAGGCCGGCTGCATCTCCCGCGGTGTCCCTTCCCAGCAACGCCTCACTGCGACGGTAACTCAGTTCAATGACCCATCTTCCAATCCTTCCGGCAAGCAGCACCCCAAACGCTGGCCCGTTGTCTGATGCCGATACGCTGCTCCTGGGCCAGGCTGACGTGACCAGGCGGGCGACGCTGGTCGCACTCAAGGCGTTCCTGGCGACCAGCGTCACGGGGGCGGCCGGCGCCACCGGCAGAAGCTCGACGGCGCCCACGGGATCGGCCGGGAGCGGGACAGGGACCACCGGCGCCACCGCAGGCAGGGCGCCGCCTGGCCGGCTTGGCTACCCGGCCTCCACGACGGCGGTTCGGAACACGGCGACCACGCCTGTGGCCGTGACCGTGCCTCCGGCACCGTCGCGCAGCCTGCCGGCTTACACGGCCACCAACTCGGCCGAAAGCCCGAACGGCAAGGTGCTGGACGAGACGAACCACGCCACCGACAGCATCACCATGGGCGACGGCACCAAGCTGACGCTGGTGGCGTCTCCGTCCAACCCGTCCCATTTCCGTATCCTGCTGAATGGCAATGTCATGAGCGGCCGCGTCGATCTCGTGGTGGGCGTGGGCACAGCCCCGAACCCTAGCTTCGACGACGCTATCCAGGTGGTCTACTACCACCACAACGCCTACGTGATGACCGACCACGGCCTCGGCGCCCAGACGTGGTTCAAAATCCAGGGCAGCGGGCCGGACGTCGATACCGAGGCGGACGATCCGCGCAAGACGTTCCTGGTGGCCGATGCGGTCGCGCCCGCGGGCGATCCGCCCTACGGGTTGGGGTCGCATCCCGGCAGCATCGGAGACGAACCCCGGTTCAGCCGATGGGCTGCCGAGTTCATCAAGGAGGTCGGCAAAATTTCCTACGTCAATGCGTTCGCCGATGGCGGCGATTTCTCATCATGGGGCAACAACGCCCATGCCGCCGCACGATCTCTTGCGGCCTCGCCGACCGGAACAAACGTCGTCCCGGTTTACGGCCTGCCGATGGCGCGAGGCGGCCAAGCCATTGCGGACTTCACCGCTTTCGGCAACGGCGCCTATGACCAATACATCAAGGATGGCGTGAAGGGCTATCTCGCTTTCTTCGACGAGGTTCACGTCCGGCCCGGCTACGAGATGAACGGGACGTTCATGAACTGGTTCTGGGGAGGCCAGAACGGCGACACCACGACCGGCCCCCTTTGGCTTGCCGCGTTCAAGCGCATCTACACGATGTGCCATCAGGCAGCCGCCGAAGCCAGCGCGTCATCGGGCAAGACAAAGAGGGTGTCCGTGACTTGGAACCCGTGCCACCAAAACTACAACGCCGGCTACAATCCGAAGGACGTGTATCCAGGCAACGACTATTGCGATTACCACGGCCTGGACATCTACTCGCCGCAGTACACGCTGGACCCTAGCAACTGGTCGAGCGACGGCGTGGTCTACGACACCGGCGACCCCACGAAGTGGCGCATTGCGCAAGCGAAGAACCCGATCAACCGCGTTCACTTCTGGGACTATCCCGCCGCCAAGTACGGTATCGGGGGTGGCAACGAAACGGGCGGAACCGCCGGCTGGGGAATGCAGGATGCAATCGCATTCGCCAAATCGTGCGGGAAGCCGCTTGCTTTCCCGGAGTGTGGTGCAGGCCAGAACTTTGCCGACGAGGGCAAAGGCCCGTCCGAGGACGAGGTTTTCCCCTACTACCTGCGCTCCCGGTGCGACCAAGCAGTCAACATGGGTGTCCCCATCCTTTACCTCAATATCTGGAGCGCCGACGAGAAGGACGGAGGCTGGGGATACATGTTCCGTCAACGTCCCAAGCAGGCGATTGCTTGGTCCAGCGCGTTCGGCGGCACAGGCGCGGCCCAGCGTGTTGCACAAACCTGTGGAACGGGCGCAGCAGCCCCAACCCCGTCGGAGGTCAAGCGGCGCGGACATGGTTCGAGCGTCCAAGCTCCAGCATGTGGTTGAGCGGAACTTGTCAACGCTTCTGAGGCGGCCGAAGTGCGGCCGTAGCTTGATCAGGCCCACCATCCAGCTACGCGAATACCTCGCTCTCGGTCTCGATCTTCGCCGGGTCAAGCTCCATGCCCAATCCAGGCAGCGAGGGTGCATGAAGCAGGCCGTTCACTGGCTCTACCGGGTCACGCAGGAAGTGCTGGTGGATCGCGTTCCACTTCACCAGGTATTCCTGATACGGGGTGTGGATCGGCGACTGCGTGACCGAGAAGTGGATGGTCGCGCCGCTGGAATGGCCGTGCGGGATCGTCACCAGGTCATGCGCCGTGGCATAGGCCGCAATCTTCAACGTTTCCGACAGGCCGCCGCACCAGTAGATGTCGGGCTGCAGCACGTCGAGCGCGTCCGCGTCGATGAAGCGCTTGAAGCCCCACCGCGTATACTCGTGCTCGGCGCCGGCGAGCGGGATGTTGGTGCGCTGCTTGATGCGCCGGTAGCTGTCGATGCGGTCCGGCATCACGCACTCCTCCAGCCAGCGCGGCCGGTACTCGGCGATCCGCTCGGCCATGTCCACGACGTAGCCGACGTCCATCGCCTGCCAGCAGTCGAACATCAGGTCGTAGTCCTCGCCGACCGCCTCGCGCAGCGTCCGCACCAGCGCGACGTTCTGGTGCAGCCCTTCCTTGCCGCTCATCGGGCCGTGGCGGAAGAACCACTTCTGCGCGGCGTAGCCGAGCGCCTTGTATTCCAGCGCCCGTTCCCGCACCCGTCCGAGGTCGAGCACCGCGAAGCCCAGCATGGAAGCGTAGGCCGGCACGGCGTCGCGCGTCGGCCCGCCGAGCAGGCGGTGCACCGGCTGCCCCAGCCAGCGCCCGCGCAGGTCCCACAGCGCGCAATCGACGGCGCTGATCGCCAGCATCGCATCGCCCTGGCGGCCGTGCACCATCGCGCGGTGCATCTGGTCCCACAACTTCTCGCCCGCGATCGGGTCCTGCCCGAGCAGCAGCCGGCGCAGGCTGTGGGCGACGATGGAGGCCACCGCCTCCGGGATCGGCCCGGCGCGGCCAGAGACACCCTCGTCGGTGTCGATCTCGACGAACACGGTCGCGATGCGGAACCCGTCCGCCGTTTGCACGCCGCCCTCGAAGTCATTCCTGTGCCGGTACTCGTCATAGATGTCGAGCGGCCGGACCAGCCGCTCCTCCCAGATGTCCCCCTGGGTGGGCAGGGTGCCGGTCAGGCGGCGCAGGCGGACGGCGGTGATGCGCATGTCAGCGGGCCGCGTCGAGGACGGCGCCGCCGGTTCCTGATCGACCGCGGCGTGCCCTTCGTGGCGCTCGGGCGCAGCCGGTCGGGCGGCAGCCACGCCTGGCTCGACCTCGACGTGGCGGACGTGGCGGAACAGGCGGTCGCCCGCTTGGCGTCGCTCGGCCACCGCCGGATCGCGCTCGGGACGATGCGGCGGGAGGTGAACCAGGCGTACATCTTCGAGCACGCCTACCGCGCCGCCATGCGCGCCCATGGGCTTCGCTGCGACCCGGCGCTGGTGGTGCGCGTGCCTGACGCGCCGGAGGGCGGGTGCGACCTCGCCCATGTCCTGCTGGCCATGGCGGACCGGCCCACGGCGGTCGTCCTGTTGCAGGAAACCATGGCCATCGGGCTATACCGGCGCCTCAGGGACGCGGGGCTGCGGCCCGGCCACGACCTGGCCGTCATCGGCTTCCGCGAGAACCGCGTCACCGAGCACCTCACGCCGGCGTTGACCTGCTTCCGCGTGTCGCTGCGCGACTACGGCACCCGGCTTGGCGCGATGATCGTGGACCGGATCAAGGCAGGTTCGGGTCTGCCTTCGCCAACCCAGGAACTATGGGCGATGACGCTCGGCCCCGGCGGCAGCGACCTTCCTCCCACAGCGTGAGAGCGTCCCCCATCATCGGAGGTGTGAATCAGGGCAGGAGGCGCTCCCCCATGCTGCCGGGATGCCCACCCTTGCAACCCTGTTCGCCCTCACCGCCGCGGTACTCGCAATGCAGGCGATGCCCGGTCCCGACATTGCGCTCCCGGTCAGCCGGGACATAAGCCAGGGTCGACATATCGCACTCTGGACTGTCGTTGGCATGACCGTGGGAGCTGGCGCAATCCGGGTGCCGCTGTTGAGTTCCGGCATTGCCTCGGCCGTGACATCCTCGCCTACCGCATTCACCCTGGTCCGCTGGTTGGGTGCGGCCTACCTCGCTTTCCTTGGTGCGAAGCTGCTTTACGGCGCTGGTCGCGCAACGGCCACAGTCCAGGCGTTGCAGTGGGTTTCCCTTCTGGCCGCGGCACGCCAGGGCATGGTCAACGACTTGGCCAATCCCAAGCCGCTGGTGTTCATGCTGGCGTTCCTGCCGCAGTTCGTGGACCCGGCGCGCGGGTCAACGGTGCTGCAATTTGCTGTCCTGGGGACGGTGCAGAAGCTCTCTGGCTTGTTCGTCATGAGCATCCTGGCAGTGCTCGCCGGAACAACCCACGTGGCGCCCCGGCCCTGTTCGCCGAAAACGGCGGCTACCCGGCGTGCCTCGGGCCAAAGA
>CAXSAZ010000052.1:0-21457 GCA_964235485.1 uncultured Acetobacteraceae bacterium
CGCAGATCAGCGCCGACACCGCCGTGATCGGCGTCACCGGCCTGTCGGCTGCCGGCTTCTCCATTGCCCGGCTCGAAGAAGCGGCGCTGTCGTCGAGCATGATTGCGGTCGCGCGCCGGACCATCGTGCTGGCCGACAGCAGCAAATTCGGGGTTGATGCGTTCGCGCAGGTGGCCGGGTGTGCGGAGGTCGAATACCTCGTGACCGACGCCGCGCCGCCGCCGGACCTCGCCGCCGCGCTGGAACAGGCCGGCGTCCAGGTGCTGGTGGCGCCGCCCGCTTAGCTGGTTGACGCCCTGCCGAGCCGCGATGCTAAATCGGCCCTGCCTTGTTGCTGGTGCCGCAAGGAAGAAACGGCCGAAACACAGGCCGGAACCGGGGAGAAGCTGATGCAAGAGCAGTCCACCAAGGGCCTGTCCCGCCGAACCCTCGTCGCCGCGCTTGCGGTCGCGAGCACCGGCGCCGCGGCGCAGCCGCGCCCGGCCGCGCCGCCCACCACGATCACCACGCCGCCGCGCGACTTCGGCCCGGGCGGCGCGCCCACGACCTACTTCACCGACCCGGACGTGCTGTCGGTGGACCCGGCCTTCGATGGCCTGATCCAGGCCAACACCCCGATCCAACGGCTCTGGACCGGCGCGCTGTGGATGGAAGGCCCGGCCTGGTGCGCGCAGGGCCGCTACTTGCTATGGAGCGACATCCCCAACAACCGGCAGTGGCGCTGGCTTGAGGATGACGGCCATGTCAGCGTGTTCCGCAGCCCCAGCAACTACAGCAACGGCAACACCTTCGACTTCCAAGGACGGCAGATCAGTTGCGAGCACCTGACCCGGCGCGTGGTGCGCTACGAGCTGGACGGCTCCGCCACCGTGCTGGCCGACCGGTTCGAGGGCAAGCGCCTCAACTCCCCCAACGACGCCGCGCCCCACCCCGACGGCAGCGTGTGGTTCACCGACCCGCCCTATGGCGGCCAGCTTTACGAAGGCGAGCCGGACATCGCGGGCGGCCCGTCGAACGCCGCGGGCCGGCTCAACCCCACGCTCGGCCAGCCCCCCGGCTTCGTGCCGGGCCGGCGGGAGCTGCCGACCAACGTGTATCGCTGGGACCCGAGCGGACGGCTCGACCTCGTGGTGACGGAAAGGGAGGTGCCGGACCCGAACGGCCTGGCCTTTTCCCCCGACTACAAGCGGCTTTACGTGGCCAGCACCGGCAAGGGGCCGGGCGACGGGGGCGCCGGGGGCAAGGGCGACATGCACGTGTTCGAGGTGGGCGGGGACAACAAGCTGTCGGGCCAGCGCTTGTTCACGGATTGCATGGTGGACGGCGTGAAGTGCGCCCCGGACGGCGTGCGCTGCGACGTGGAGGGCAACGTTTGGCTGTCCAGCAACGCCGGGCGCAGCGTCGGCTACAGCGGCGTGACCTGCTGGAACCCGGATGGCAAGCTGCTCGGCCGCATCCGCATCCCGGAGGTCGTCGGCAATCTCACGTTCGGCGGCCCGAAGCGGAACCGGCTGTTCATGGCCGGCAGCCAGTCGCTGTATGCCGTGTATGTCGGGACCCAGGGCGCCGCGCCGGGGTAGGGAGGGACGCTTGCCTTTGGTGACCCCGGGAGAAACCATGCTGGACAGCCGCGCGTCCTGGGTGCGCCTTGGCGTGCTGCTGCTTGTCGGCTCCATCGGCGGCGTCGGCATGTGGTCGGTGGTGGTGACCCTGCCCGCGGTGCAGGCGGAGTTCGGCGCGGCGCGCGCCGGGGCGGCGCTGCCCTACACGATGACGATGCTGGGCTTCGCGGCCGGCGGCGTGGCCATGGGATGGGCCGCGGACCGGTTCGGCATCGCGCGCACCGTGGCCGTCGCGGGCGCGGCGCTCGCGGCGGGCTTTGCCCTCGCCAGCCGCACGCACGGCCTGCTCGCCTATGCGCTGGTCCATGGGGTGCTGATCGGGATGCTCGGCGCGGGCGCGTTGTTCGGGCCGGTGATGGCGGACGCCTCGCTTTGGTTCCGGCGTCGGCGCGGGCTGGCGGTCGCGGTGGCGGCGTCGGGCAACTACGTCGCGGGCGCGATCTGGCCGCCGGTCGTCGCGGCGACAACGCAAGCCTATGGCTGGCGCGCCACCGAGCTTGGCATCGGCGCGGCCGTGCTGCTCACCGTCCTCCCGCTCGCGTGGTTCCTGCGCGCCCGCCCGCCGGCCCAGGCCGAAGCCGGGTCGGCCGGCCCGGTCCTCGCCACGTCGCGCGCGCGCCTCGGCTTGTCGCCGGGGCTGCTGCTGGCTTTGCTGGCGGCCGCGGGCGTGGGCTGCTGCGTCGCGATGGCGATGCCGCAGGTGCACATCGTCGCCTATTGCGGCGACCTCGGCTACGGCCCGGCGCGGGGGGCGGAGATGCTGTCGCTGATGCTGGGCCTGGGCATCGTCAGCCGCGTCGCCTCCGGCTGGGTCGCCGACCGCATCGGCGGCTTGCCGACCCTGCTCGCCGGCTCCGTGTTGCAGGGCGCGTCGCTGTCGCTGTTCCTGTTCTTCGACTCGCTCGCGTCCTTGTACGTGATCTCCGGGCTGTTCGGCCTGTTCCAGGGCGGCATCGTGCCGAGCTACGCCATCATCGTGCGCGAGTACTTCCCGGCGCGCGAGGCCGGCGCCAAGGTCGGCTTGGTCATCTGCGCGACCATCCTCGGCATGGCGCTGGGCGGCTGGATGACCGGCGAGATCTTCGACCGCACCGGCTCGTATCGCCTGGCCTTTGCCAACGGCATCGCCTGGAACCTGATGAACGGCGCGATTGCGGCGTTGCTGGCGTGGCGCGCCCGGGCGCGCCGGGGCGGCGGGCACGGCACGGTGCGGACGGCACCGGCCTGATGCCGTGAAGCGGGGACGGGCGGGCGCCCCGTCAACGCGCCCCGTTAACGCGCCATGCCGCGCAGGCTGGCCGGCTGGCCCGGCAGCGGCACCGTTCCGGCGTCAACCGGCTTGCCGCCTTCCATGCGGAAGACCTGCAAGCTGCGGTCGGCGTAGTTGCCGACATAAAGCCATTGGCTGTCCTGGCTCCATGCGACCCCCTCCGGGATGGCGCCCAGCGGCGCTTGCCCGGCGGGGGTCAGCGTTTGGCCCTCCAAGCCGAACACCTGCAAGACGCCGCGCGGGTGGTAGCCCGGCGCCGCATGGAACGCGGAGGAGCCGTTCAGCAACGGCGCCGCCACCCACTTGCCGTCCGGCGAGACCGCCAGCCCTTCCGGGCCTTGCCCTACGGTGACGAAGCCCACCGCATGGGGATGCGGGCCGGCGGCGTCGATCACACAAAGCGTGGTCGCGCTGCCGTTGCCGTCGGTCGCGGTGTTGGCCGCGATCACCGTGCGGCCGTCCGGCGTCACGTCCAGGTTGTACACGCCGGGTCCGGTCGGGATGTCGTTCGCCTTGTCATAGGTGATGGATGAGCCGTCGATGGACAGCACGCCGACCACGCCCGCCAGGTTCTCGGCCACGAAAGCGCGCTTGCCGTCGGGCGCGATGGCCACCGCGGCGGCCTGCTCGCCCACCGGCACTTCGGCCACGGGGCGCACCACCGTACCCTCGATGCGCAGCACGGACACGCTTTTGCCCGCCCGGTTCGCGACCAGCGCCATCCGGCCATCACGGCTGATGGACAAGCCCGAGGGCTGCCGCCCCACCGTGATGGTCTCCACCAGTCGGGCGGGCTGCGACGAAAGGTCGAGCACGTGCAGGGTGTTGTCGGGGGAGGCCGCGAAGGCGCCGTCTTTTTCCGCCGTGACCACGGAGTTGGCGACGAGGCCCAGCCTCCCGTCCGGCGTGACCTGCAGGTTGGTGGGCGGCCCGAATACGGAGTTGGGCAGGGCAAGCTGGCTCGAAACCTTGGGTCGCGCCGGGTCGGACACGTCCAGCACGGCCACCAGGTCATACCCGCCGGGGCCGTTGCGGACCTGCGCGGCCTCGAACGTGGTCTTGCCGTCAATGCCCAGCAGCATCTGGGCGGGCGCCGCGGTGGCCACCAGCGGCATGGCGGCGAGGAGCAGCAGCTTGCGCATCGTGGCGTTCCTCCGGTCGCGGGCACCCACAATGGCCGGGTCCGAAGCGTTTGGAAATGCCGTGCCGCCCGCGTGCAGATGTCATGGAAGCGCGATGGCACCGCGGCGGGCAGGTGCGCGATGATGCGTCGTGACTAACGACGGCTTGGGCTGGCCATGCCGACAACCGCAACATCCCGCACATGGAGGCAGCACCATGACCCAGCACCGCACCACCCGCCGCGCCGTTCTCGCCACCCTTGGCGGCGGCATCGCCGCGCCCCGCTTGGTCTTCGGCCAGGGCACCGCGCCGGGCGTGATCGCGGCCGACAGCGCCCGGCCCCGGGCGGACTGGGGCGCCGCCACGGGCGATGTCACCGCCGACCGTGCCATCCTGTGGAGCCGGGCCGACCGCACCTCCCGCCTCGTGGTGGAGTGGGCCACCGACGAGGGCTTCCGCGACGCGCGCCGGGTGCAAGGGCCGTTCGCCACGGAGGCGAGCGACTACACCGCCCGCGTTGACCTGCGGGAGCTTCCGTCCGACACGGACATCTTCTACCGCGCGACTTTCCAAGGACCCGACGCCGACCAGGCCGCCTCCGCCCCGGTGCTCGGGCGGTTCCGCACCGCGCCCGCGTCCCGGCGCGACGTGCGCTTCCTGTGGTCCGGGGACACCGCCGGGCAGGGCTGGGGCATCGACGAGGCGCGCGGCGGCTACCGCACCTACGACGCGATGCGCCGCACGGGGGCCGACTTCTTCATCCATTGCGGCGACACGATCTATGCCGACGGCCCCATGAAGGAGCAGGTCGCGCTGCCCGACGGCAGCGCCTGGCGCAACCTGGTCACCCCGGAGGTGGCCAAGGTCGCGGAAACATTGGGAGAATTCCGTGGCCGCCACCGCTACAACCTGATGGACGCCAACCTGCGCGCCTTCCACGCGGAGGTGCCGCAGCTTTGGCTGTGGGACGACCACGAGGTGACGAATAACTGGTCCGACAGCAAGGTGCTCGGCCCGGCCTATGGGGAGAAGCGCATCCAGGTGCTGCGCGCCCGCGCCGCCCGCGCCTTCCTGGACTACGCGCCCATGCGCCCGCACGGCGCGGACGAGCTGGAGCGCATCTACCGCAAGGTGGGCTATGGCCCCCATCTCGACGTGTTCGCGCTGGACATGCGCAGCTACCGCGGTCCCAACTCGTTCAACCGGCAGGACGCGCCGGGGCCGGACACCGCCTTCATGGGGGCGCAGCAGGTGTCCTGGCTGCTATCCGGCCTGCTGAACAGCCGCGCCACCTGGAAGGTGATCGCCGCCGATATGCCGATTGGCCTGCTCGTGCCGGACGGCACGGACGCGCAGGGCCGGCCGCAGTTCGAGGCCATCGCCAACGGCGACGGCCCGGCGCTCGGGCGCGAGCAGGAGATCGCCGGGCTGCTGTCCGCGATCAAGAGCGCCGGGATACGCAACGTGGTCTGGCTGACGGCCGACGTGCACTACACCGCCGCGCACCGCTACGACCCGGAGCGCGCCCAGTTCCGGGACTTCCACCCGTTCTGGGAGTTCGTCAGCGGCCCGCTCGCCGCCGGCACCTTCGGGCCGAACGCGCCGGACGACACGTTCGGTCTGGACGTGGTGTGGCAAAAGGCGCCCGGGCCGGGCCGGGAGAACCTGTCGCCCGCCGAAGGGATGCAGTTCTTCGGCGAGGTGGCCATCGAGGGGCGCAGCGGCGCGATGACCGTGCTGCTGAAGGACATGGCCGGGACCGCGCTGTGGCAACGGAGCTTCGAGCCGGAACGGGCCTAAACGCGCCGGGCGGACGGCAGGTTGGCGATGTTGAACGCTTCGCCGACCCGCTGGACCGCCTCGGGCAGCAGCGCCGGCGCCCTGCATCCGCGCCGCACGCGGTGGTGCAGCCCGGATCGCCCGCATATTATGTCCGCCGCCCTTCAACGACCAAGGCCAGGAGGACACGCCGTGACAGCCAGCCCTTACGAACGCTTCCGCGCCCTGCATGACCGGCCGGGTGCCTTTGTCATGCCGAACGCCTGGGATGGCGCGTCTGCCCTGCTGCTCAAGCGCGCGGGGTTCGAGGCGCTCGGCAGCTCCTCCTTTGCCGTCGCCATGGCCCTGGGACGGCCGGACGGCGCCCGTGCCGTCAGCCGCGCGGACTCGGTCGCCCATGCCGCCCTCCTCGCGCGCGTCGCCGGCCTGCCCGTGAACGGCGACCTGGAGGACGGCTACGGCCCGGCGCCGGAAGACTGCGCCGCAACCGTCGAGGCCGCCGTCGAGGGCGGGCTTGCCGGGCTTGGCATCGAGGACGCCACCGCCGACCCCGGTCATCCCATCCACGGCTTCGACGCCGCCGTCGCCCGGGTCCGCGCCGCGGCACGGGCGGCGCGCGGGCGCATCCTGCTCACCGGCCGCGCCGACAACTTCCTCCACGGCCGCCCCGACCTGGACGACGCCATCCGCCGGCTGGTCGCCTTTGCCGAGGTGGGGGCCGACGTGCTCTACGCGCCGGGCCTGCCGGATATGGACGCCATCCGCGCCGTGGTCCGCGCGGTCGCCCCAAAGCCGGTGAACGTGCTGATCGGGCCGGGCAGCCTCGCCGACCTTGCGGCTGCGGGGGTGCGCCGCGTGAGCCTCGGCGGCGTGCTTTACCGGCGCGCCATGGCCGGGCTGGCGGCGGCGGCCGGGGCGATGCGCGCCGGCGACCTGCCGGCCGCGGTTGCCGGGGCGGTGCCCGGGGCCGAACTCGCCGGCTTGCTGACGCCGCCGGGTCCGGGTTGACTCGGGCGCGTTGGCCTGGGCGCGTTGACAAGCGTTCCGCACGAAACCGCCCGGCCTGTTGCCAGCCTTGCCGCCGGCAACACGGGCATGACCCGCTACAAACCCGTTCGCTCGCTGTCCAGCATCCGCATAAGATGCTCGTTATAGCGGGTGCCCGCCACGGCCTCGACCGGCACGGCCTGCTCGATGTGCGCCAGATCGTCGGCGGAGAGCTCCATGTCGAGCGCGCCCAACGTTTCCCGTAGCTGCGCGCGCTTGCGCGAGCCGACAACCGGGATGATGCCTGATCCCCGGGCCAGCACCCAAGCGACCGCGAGCTGCGAGGTCGTCGCGCCTTTTTCCCGCGCGATCTCCCCAAGCGCCTCGGCGAGCTTCTGATTGCGCTCGAAGTTCCCTTCCTTGAACCACGGCAAGTGGGCGCGGGGGTCGCCCTCGCCGGCCGGCCGGGCTTTGCCGCTCAGCAACCCGTGGGCGAGCACGCCATACGCCGTGACCGCGATGCCAAGCTCCTTCAGCAACGGAAAGATCTCCTGCTCCGGCTTCCGACTCATCAGCGAGTACTCGATCTGCAGGTCGCAGATCGGATGCACGGCGTGGGCGCGGCGGATCGTCTCCGGGCCGACCTCGGACAGGCCGATCTGCCGGACGTAGCCCGCCTTGACGAGATCGCTGATCGCGCCGATCGTGTCCTCGATCGGCACCTGGGGATCAAGCCGCGCGGGGCGGTAAACGTCGATGTGGTCGACGCCGAGGCGGACCAGCGTGTAGGTCAGGAAGTTCTTCACCGCCGCTGGCCGTGAATCCAGGCCCACGAACGCGCCGTCCGGCGCGCGCAGGGCGCCGAACTTGACTGACAGCAGCACCTTGTCGCGCCGGCCCTGGATCGCCTTGCCGACCAGCAGCTCGTTGTGGCCGCCGCCGTAGAAGTCGGCCGTGTCCACCACGTTGACCCCGCGCTCGATGGCCTCGTGGATGGTGGCGATGCTCTCGGCGTCGTCCGTGGGGTGGCCGATCATCCCCGACATGCCCGCGCAGCCCAGGGCTATGGGGACGGCCAGCGCTTCCAAGCCCAGCTTCCTGACATCAGCGTTCATATACAAACCCTTTGATGTTGCCGTCACAAGCGCGTCGCCCGTCCCTGCCCGCCCGCCTCGCCTGCGCGCGCGAACAGGTCGGCGACCCAGAACGGTCGGCGGCGGGTGGCCAGATGATCCAAGGCGGGCGCCCAGCGGAATGCCTGGTGGATGCGCCCGGTAAGGCGGCTGTCGCGGTCGAGGCCGCCGAACGAGTGGTTCGCGAGCAGCAAAAGGCCGCCCGGCGCAACCAGCCGCGCCAAACGCGCCGCCAGTGCCTTGAGATGCGCGTCGGCGAGCTCGGACGGCGGCAGGTAATAAAGGGTATCGACCACGGCAACGAGGTCGAAGCCGCCGTTCAGCGCCGGGTCGGGACCGCGCACGTCGCCTTGCGCGAAGCGTGCCCCCGGCAGGCCCGCGCACCGCGCCTCCGCCAGCCGCGCGGCGGCGGCCGAAACGTCGAGGCCCAGCACTTCGGCGGCGACGCCGCGCCGGAGCAGGCGCTCGGCCAGAAGGCCGGGGCCGCAGCCGAGATCAAGGGCGCGATGGAAGCGCCGGGCCGGCGGAAGCAAGGCGAGCAGGCCGTCGTACTTGCGGCTCTGGTAGAGGTAACGGGGCGAGGCCGAAGCCCAAGGGTCGGGGTCGGCAAGGTACAGCGCGTCGAAGGCGGCTGCATCTTCGGTTCCGCCGGCCGCGTCCTGACGCAGCCGCCGCAGCCGGGCGTCGGCGCGGGCGCTGCGCAGGAACAATCCCACGTCGCGCGGGCGCATGAACCCGAAGCCTGGCGCGACCGGCCGGGGCGCGGTCACTTGGTTTCCTCGGCCGTGCCGCCGGTGTCGTGCCCCGGCATGGCCGTGCAGCACAGCAGACGGAGACAAGCTGCCGGCATCTGTGACCTACCTTTCTGGCATCGGCGCTCATGAGGCTTCAAACAGGTTGCAAGTTACATATATTGTAAGATGTAACCGCCTTGCGTCAAGGAGGCCAGCCCCATCCATGCCGCGTACGGGAATGACCGCCCAGGAGGTCCGGGCCAGGGCCACCGATATCACGCTGGCCCACATGCGCAGGCATGGCTTCGAGAAAGTCCGCTTGATCGACGTGGCAAAGGACTTGGGTGTGAGCCACGCCGCGCTTTACACGCATTTCGCCGACAAGAACGCCCTGTTGGACGCGGTGACCGAGCGGTGGCTCGACGAGGCCGACGCCCTGCTTGAGACGATCTGCTCAGCAAAGAAGGACCCGCTCCAGAAAATCCGGGACTGGTTCCTGACGCTTTACCGGGTCAAAAGGGAACGGGTGCTGCGCGATCCCGAGCTGTATCGGGCGTTTGACATGGCTGCGTCGTTGCGAAAACCGTTCGTCATCGCTCACCTCGCAACGGTTAACCGGCAGCTCGTCGGGTTGGTTGAGGAAGCCGCGGGCGCGCTCGGCAGCGATGCGCCGCAACGGCAGGCCGCCTTGCTTTACGAAGCCACGTCCGCATTCCACCACCCCAAACTCATGGCCGAGCACTTCGAGGAGAACCGCGAACCCCTCCTGAAACGCATCTTGGACGCGATGCTGACCGGGATGGGCGCGGGCCGCTGACCTCTGCCCGCGCCGCCCATTGCGACGTTCCACCCAAGTTGCCGCACCGGCTGGCGTGCGTGACGCAACAGCTTGCTTCGCGATGGATTGCCTCCGCTTTTCTACCCAGGCGAAAGGCTGGTCGGCGCGATGGAGGCGGTGGTGTCCCAAGCGGCAGGCGCCACGCCGGCCCTGGCCTTCCTTTGGTGCTGGCCGCAACCGGTTTGCTGAACGCCTGAGCACAGCAACGTCCTAAAATATGGAGTCGAACAGAAAATCAACAAAAAAACTTTTCTGAAGCAAATTATGTAACGTGCAGCCGGGTATCATATTTAGCAGTATGGGGTCTTCAAAAGACCCGTTAACCTCAGTAGTCTCATGATCTGTTGAGGACGAAGCGTCAGGGTTTGCAAGCCGCCTCCACGCCGCAGGACCGTAAAGCATGGCCATTGCTCCCTGCCTAGCTCCGGAAAAGCCCGATGAGTGTCGGCGCGCGGCGCCTGCGCGCGCCGCGCCGCCACCCGCGCGCCGGTTCCCGAAACCGCCAGCCTCAAAAGGGAGGACATGATGCCGTTTGACCAGTTCCCGCAAGCAGGCATGGAGGCCGCCGCGGCACGGCGCAGGCTTTTCCGGTCAATCAAGTCCTACGGCCACGCCGAAGGGCTATCCTGCGTGTTCCGCCAATGGCGGGCGGGGCATTCGCATTGCCGCCTGCTGCACGGCTATGCCCTCGCGTTCAGGTTCGTGTTCGTCGCCGAGGAACTCGATGAGCGCAACTGGTGCTTCGACTTCGGCGGCCTCAAGCCCGTCAAGGCTTGGCTGCACGAAATGTTCGACCACACGCTGGTCGTGGCGGCGGACGATCCAGAGCTGGAAACGTTCAAGCAGCTCGCCGAGCGCGGCATCGTCGCCCTCCGGGTCTTGCCGGTGGTGGGATGCGAGGGCGTCGCCCGCATCGTGTTCGGGCACGTGGCGCAGTTCGTCGCCGAGGCCACCGCCGGGCGCGTCCGGCTGGAACGGGTCGAGGTCAGCGAGCACAGCGGCAACGCCGCAAGCTACAGCGAGGACGGTCCCGAGCCGTCGCCGGCGCCCCCCGGCCTAGTCCACGCCGAAGCCCAGCCCCACCGGAGCCGCCCATGACGACGAGGGTGCGCCGGAGAACCGTTGTCGCCGGCGGCCTCGGCGCGGTGGGATCGGCCCTTGCCCGTTCCGCCACGGGCGGCGTCCTGTCCTCGCCCACGCAAAAGGCGCTCCTGACCGTCACCGGGGCGGTCACGAACACGAACGGGGGCGATGCGGCCATCTTCGACCGGCCCATGCTGGAAGCCTTGGGCCTGGACGGGTTCAGGACCATGACGCCCTGGTATGACCAGCCGGTGCGGTTCGACGGCGTGCGGATGCAGCGCCTCATGCAGGCCGTCGGTGCGTTCGGAACGCGCGTGATGGCGTTCGCCCTCAACGACTACGCCATCGACATCCCGATGTCCGATTTCGACGACTACGGCGCGCTCCTGGCGATGAAGCGCGACGGCGTGGACATGCCGGTGCGCGACAAGGGGCCGCTGTTCATCGTCTACCCCTTCGACAGCAAGCCCGAACTGCGGTCCCATCAGTTCTACAGCCGCTCCGCCTGGCAGGTGGCGAGGCTTGTGGTGACGTGAAGCCGGCACAGGCCGGACGCTCGCGCCTGGTCAAGCGGGGCCTGCTCGGCCTCGTGCTGATCCTGGCGCTTGCGGCTGCCTACACGTCCTCCTTGATCGTGCAGCGGCAGCAGAAGCTGCGCGAGGTGTCCCGCTACAGCCTGACGTGGTTCGCCAGCCAGGCGGCCCTGGAAGTGTCGCGGCTGCAGGGCGTGACGGCGGCGGCCCTGGTGCCCGGCAGCGGAGTGAACGAGGACGACGTCCAGCTTTGGCTCGATATCGTCACGAACCGCGTCCAGTTGTTTGAAGGCGGCGAGGTCGCGAAGTTCGTCGCCACGTCGGCCGAACTGCGCGCGATCGTGGCCGATTTCCGCAGAACCGTCCACGACGGGCGGGCCATCATGGAAAAGCCGGCCACGCCGGAGCGGCTGCGCCGGCTGCTGGCCTTGTTCGAGGCGCTGAACGCCCCGATGTCGCGCTTGGCGGCGACGGCGAACACCCATGGCGGCGTGCTCGTCGCCCAGGACCAACGGCAGCTCGGCAACCTGCACTGGCTGTTCGCGGCGATCCTGGGCGCGCTCACGCTGTGCGCATTCAGCCTGATCGGCGCCCTTCTGCGGCACAACCGCTTGCTCGCCCAGGCCCGGGAAAAGGTCGAGCAGCAGAACCGGACCCTGGAAAAACGCGACGGCGAGCTGCTGCTGCAGAACGCCCGGATCGCCTTCCTGGCGCACCACGACGCCCTGACCGGCCTGCCGAACCGGCTGATGTTCCACGAGCGGCTGGAGGACGCGCTGGCGCAGGGGGGGCGGATGGGCGGCATTGCCCTGCTTTGCCTCGACCTCGACCATTTCAAGCAGGTGAACGACACCCTGGGCCACCCGGCCGGCGACATGCTGCTGAAAGCGGTCGCCGGGCGGCTGCTCCGATGCGTGCGCGATGGGGACGTGGTGGCCCGGCTCGGCGGGGACGAGTTCGCGGTCCTGCTGCGCGGCGCTGGCCCGGCGGAACACGCCAGCGGCCTGGCGCGGCGGATTGTCGAAACGCTCGGCGCTCCCTACGACCTCGGCGGAGACCAGGCTGTCGTCGGGGCAAGCGTGGGCATCGCCGTCGCCACCTCCGCCTTGTGCTCGGCCGACATGCTGCTGCGCAGCGCGGACCTGGCGCTTTACCGCGCCAAATCCGATGGGCGCGGCAGCTTCTGCCTGTTTGAAAGCAGCATGGACGAGCAGATGCGGGCACGCCGGGCCATCGAGCGCGACCTCCGCGACGCCCTGGCGCGCAACGAGTTCACGGTGTTCTACCAGCCGGTGTTCCACCTGCGGGACCAGCGGGTCAGCGGGTTCGAGGCCTTGCTGCGCTGGCGCCACCCGGACCGGGGCTTGGTGTCGCCCGCGGAGTTCATCCCTTTGGCCGAGGAGCTTGGCCTGATCGTGCCCGTCGGCGAGTGGGTGCTGGCTCAAGCCTGCGCCGATGCGGCGACTTGGCCGAATGAGATCAGGGTCGCGGTCAACCTTTCGCCGGTCCAGTTCCACAGCTCCGGGCTTGTGGCGGCTGTGCGGCAGGCCTTGCGGATGTCCGGCCTGCCTGCGCACCGGCTGGAACTGGAGATCACGGAGTCGGCGCTGCTGCAGAACAGCAAGGCGGTGCTGGCAACCCTGCATGAGCTGCGCGGCCTCGGCCTGAGGACCGCGCTCGACGATTTCGGCACCGGCTACTCTTCGCTCAGCTACCTCCGCAGCTTCCCGTTCGACAAGCTCAAGATCGACCAGTCGTTCGTGCGCGAGGTGACGCACCGCCCGGACTGCCGGGCCATCGTCCGGTCGGTGCTCGGCCTGTCCCGCGAGCTGGGCATGACCACGACGGCGGAGGGCGTGGAAACGGAGGATCAGCTCGACCAACTATTCCGGGACGGGTGTACGGAGGTGCAAGGCTTCCTGTTCGACCGCCCGCGCCCCGCGGCGGACATCCGGCACTGGTTTGCGCCCAGGGCGAACTGGCGGGGCGCGGCTCAGGGGCCGGACGCTGCTGGCTCCCCCGGTCTCCAGAAGGCCGGGCGCCTGCACTCGGTCGGCCGGGCGCAGTCACCCGCCGATGGGCACCCATCCTACGCGACCCATGCCGTAGGATGGGTGAAACCCATCGGCAGATAGCGGTCATTCCACCAAGCCGGCCGTATGAGGCTAGCTGTACAGCCATGGCCGTCCTAGCCTGCCTGCCCGGCACGAGCCTTGGGCGCGGGATCGTCATGTGCCCCGACGCGCTGCCCATAGAAAACACATAACGAGGCACGAGGAAGCGTCCCCATGCAGCCCGACACCCCAACCATGGCCAAGCCGGCGAGCCGATACCGCTGGGTGATCCTCGCCTTGCTGTTCGCCGTCACGACGATCAACTACATGGACCGCAACATCCTGGGTGTTTTGAAGCCGACGATCCAGGCCGACCTGCACTTCAGCGAAACCGATTTCGGCGACGTCATCTTCTTCTTTTCCATCGCCTACGCCGTCGGCTATGCCGGCATGGGCTGGCTGACCGACAAGGTCGGCGTCCGGCTCGGCCTCGCCGCCGCGGCGATCATCTGGTGCCTCGCCTCCACCGCGCACGGCGCCGTCGCTTCCGTGAGCGGCTTCATCCTGGCCCGCATCGTGCTCGGCCTCGGCGAGGGCGGGAACTTCCCCACCTGCATCAAGACCGTCGCCACCTGGTTCCCGGTGCGCGACCGCGCCTTTGCGACCGGCATCTTCAACTCCGGCAGCAACATCGGCGCGATGATCGCCCCGCTGCTCGGGGCCTTGCTGGTTTACCTGTCCGGCTGGCAGGCCGCCTTCTACGTCACCGGCGCGGTCGGCCTCCTGTGGGTGCTGTTCTGGCTGGCGACGTATCGCAGCCCCGCCGAGCACCCGCGCGTGACGCCGGGCGAGCTGGCCTACATCAACCAGGACCCAGAGGTCGCGGCCGGGCGGGTTCCCTGGGGCAAGCTGCTCACCTACCCCGGCACCTGGGTCTATATCGTGGGCGGCGTGCTGACCAACCCGGCCTGGTGGTTCTACAACAACTGGGTGCCGAGCTTCCTCAACTCGAAGTTCCACGTGACCCTGCTGGCCGTGGGGCTGCCGCTGCTGCTGATCTACCTGCTTACTGACGTGGGGTCGGTCGCCGGCGGCTGGATGTCCTCGCGGCTGATCAAGGGCGGCATGGACGTGTTCCCCGCCCGCAAGCTGACGCTGCTGGCCTGCGCCGTGTGCACCCTGCCGATGTTCTTGGCGCCGCAAACCGACAGCCTGTGGACCGCCGTGGCGCTGATCGGCGTCGCCATGGCGGCGCACCAGGGCTTTTCCGCCAACCTGTTCACGCTGGTCTCCGACACCATGCCGCGGGATGCCGTGGCCTCGGCGGTCGGGCTTGCGGGCGGCATCAGCGCGGTTGCGGGCGCGTTCTCGGCCGCCGTGATCGGCCGCGTGCTCGACGCGACGGGCGGCAACTACACGGCCGTGTTCTTCGCCTGTGCCAGCGTCTACATGATTGCCACGGCGATCATCCACTTCCTGCTGCCGCGCAACCGCGCCGCGGCGGTCGCCGGGGGCGTGGGGACGGCAGCCGCGGGGTAGGGCAGGGCGCAGGGATCGGTTGGTCGGCGCTGGGACGCTCGGCAGCGTAGCAACAGATCAACGTGTTGCCGACGTGAGAAGGGCGGGATGCGCAAAATGGTAGGCGGATGCTTGTGCGGAAAAGTGCGCTACTCAGCGCAGACGGAACCAGTCGCCATAGCCGTTTGTCACTGCAAGAACTGCCAAAAGCAGGCCAGAAGCGCGTTCACGGTGGTGATTGGAATGCCCAGTTCTGAGCTGTCCATCCAAGAATCGCTCAAGACGTCCAACAACGCCGGCGACAGTGGGAAACATAACAGGTGGTGGCCATTTCGCAACCGCTGCGCGGCCCGTTGGGCGAGAGCCGCCTCAGCCCGGCAGGAACCCGTCGTCCAGCACCTGGTCGAAGGTCCAGGGGCAGGCGGCGGGAAAGGCGTGCTCCGGCAGGCCGGTTTCGCGCTGCGCGCGGAGCAGGGCGCGGCGGAAGCCGCTGGCCAGCGCGTCCGGCGCCGCCGTCTTGAGGCTGGGGCTGTCCTGGAGGTGCTCGGCCAGCCTGATGCGCTGCTCGCGGATCGTGAGGTCCCAGCTCCGGCCGCGCCGGTTCGGCTGGGCCTCCCATTTCAGCAGGTGCGCCAGCAGCACGGCCAGGCGGTTGACCAGCTCGGTTTTCTGGCTGCGCCCCATGCTCTCGATCTCTTCGGCGATGTGGGCGAGGTCCGCCTCGGCGAGCCGGCCGTCGCGCAGCAGCGCCGCCTGCCGCATCGCCCAAGCGTGGAAATCGCGGTTGTAAGCGCAATCCGCCGGCTCCGCCGGGGCGCTTGCGTCGAGGTCCGTGGCGATGCCTGTGCCGTCCATGCGGCAACACTAGCACGGGGCGGCGCCTGGGCGGCAAGGCAGTACCGGACGACATCGGCGCCGTGCTTGGGCTGGGCGGCTCCGGCAACACGGCCATCGTGACGCAGGCGATGCGCGCGCTGCCGATGGGCGTGCCGAAGCTGATGGTTTCGACCGTCGCGTCCGGCAACGTGGCGTTCTATGTCGGGCCGACGGACATCACGATGATGTACTCGGTAGTGGACGTGGCCGGTCTGAACGCCATACCACTGGCGGCAGCGTCGGCGCGGACACGGCGCGCACCTTGGCGGACTGCGTGCGCGACATGGACCTGTGGGCGGAGGCGGCCCGGCGCGTCCGCCCGGACGTGCTGGTGCTGTGCCACGGCGGCCCCATCGCCGAACCCGGCGATGCCGCCCACGTGCTGCGGCACAGCCGGCTGTGCCACGGCTTCTACGGTGCCAGCAGCATGGAGCGCCTGCCGGTGGAGGCCGCGCTGACCGCACGCACGCGGGAGTTCAAGGGGCTGGCGTTCTAGCGGCTTGGCCAACGTGGACAACTTCCGACGCGGCTCGGCACCCCTTGGCAGCGCAAGCCTACCGGACGCGGGCGGCGCCCGCCCGGCCGAGGTCCGGCACGTTGCTGGCCGATGCGCTCAACCCCTGCGACCGGGTCACCGCGAATGCCGCCGCCGCCGCCGCGTTCTCGTTGATCTTGGCCATCACGGCGTCGCGGCTGCGGTCGAACACCGCGCGGTTGTCCGTGACGAACGCCTGCGACCTGCGCAGCGCCGCAAGGTGGCCGTTGATCTCGGGCACCACGTAGCGCGCCACCATGTCCCAACTGCGCGCCGTGTTCTCCGGGTTGGCCCAGTCATGCACAAAGCCGACCACGGTGCCGAAGCCGCCGCTGATGTCGAGCACCGACTTGATCCGCTGCACCAGGTCGTCCGGCGTGCCAATGGTCGCGACCGCCGCCTCGGACCAGGCGGTCTCGTCCACCGCCTCGTCCGGCGTTTGGAACGCGCGGGCGCCGGGCCGCTGCAGCACGCCCCTGATATACTCGTTGTGGTGCCGCTGGAGGCCGTCCCGGGCCTCGGCGCGCGCCTTGTCCCGCGTTTCCGCAACGTGCCAGCTCAGCAGCACCCGCCAGTTGCGGCGGTCAACGACCGTGCCGTGCTGGGCGGCGGCGGCCTCGGCGAAGCCCCATTGCGTCGGCAGGGCGTTCAGGCCCTCCTTCGACAAGGAGCCGATGGAGATGATGCCGATGCCGTGCTTGCCCGCCAGCGTCATGCCGGACGGGCTGATCTGCGACGCGACGGCGAAGGGCATCTCCTCCTGCAGCGGCAGCAGTTGCAGCGCCGCGTCCTGCAGGGTGAACCACTCGCTCCGCGCCGAAACCCGCTCGCCCCGGAACAGCCGGCGGATGACGCCGATGGCCTCGTCCTGGCGGTCGCGCTGCACCATGGGGTCGATCCCAAGCGTATGGGCGTCCGACGCCAGCGCGCCCGGCCCCGAGCCGAAGATCGCCCGGCCGCCGGTCATGTGGTCGAGCTGCACCATGCGCTGCGCGACGTTGAACGGGTGGTGGTAGGGCAGGGAGACCACCCCGGTGGCGAGCTTGATCCGCTTGGTCCGTTCGCCCGCGGCGGCCAGGAACATTTCGGGCGAGGCGATGGTCTCCCAGCCGCTGGAATGGTGCTCGCCGCACCAGAACTCGTCGTAGCCGAGCCGGTCCAACTGCTCGGCCAGGTCGAGGTCGCGGCGGAACTGCAGCATCGGGTGCTCGCCGACCGGATGGTGCGGGGCGAGAAAGGCGCCGAAGTTTAAGCGTGCCATGCGGAAGGCTCCTGAACGGATGCGGGCATCGTAGCCAAAATGGGGTGCTTGGCGCCGTCTGGAAACCGGGCCACCCATCCCGCCCGGCGACCGCGACGCGGCCCCAGCATTTCGTGATCGACACCCGGCCCATCCCGGGCCGCAGGACCGGCGTTTTGCTTGGGAGTGCCCGCGCTGGACGCGGTAGATTGCCGTCGATTCAATGATCAGCTTATGTTCCGCCATGATGGACGTCGGCCAGAGCCAGGCACGCCACGACGATGAGGTTGCCATGCTGCTGGCGCGGTGCGCCCGCTCAGACGCCGGGGCGTTCCGGCAGCTTTACGATTTGGAAAGCGGCGCGCTGTACGGCGTGGCGTTGCGGATCACCCGGCGGCCAGCATTGGCCAACGACGTGCTGCACGACGCGATGCTGCAGGTGTGGCGCAACGCCGGGCAGTTCGACGCGGCGCGCGGCAGCGGCCGGGCATGGGTGATGAGCCTCGTGCGCTACCGCGCCATCGACGCGGCGCGGCGGGCCAGGCGGGAAACGCTGATGCCCGACCCGCCCGATCAGCTCGACCCGCAGCCTAATCCGTTCGAGCGGTTGGCCGAAACGCGCGACGAGCGCATGTTGGAGCGTTGTCTGGGCAGCATCGAGGACCGTCCGCGCAACCTGGTCGAGCTGGCGTTCATCGAGGGCTTGACCCATGCCCAGGTCGCCGCCCGCGTCGGCGAGCCGCTGGGCACGGTCAAGTCGGTGATCCGCCGGGCGCTGGCAGCCCTGCGTTCCTGCATGGACGACGCCGAGTGATGGAAGACCCGCCCGGCGACGCGCCGCCCGACGATGGCATCCTGGCGGCGGAATACGTCATCGGCCTGTTGACGCCCGACGAGGCGCGAAGGGTCGAGGCGCGCGCGGCTGAGGACCCGGCGCTCGCCCAAAGCATCCTGTCCTGGCAGCAGCGGTTGAGCGGCCTGGCGCGGCGGGTGCAGCCCGTGACGCCGCCGCCGCTCGTTTGGCAGCGGCTGGAAGCGGAGGTGATGCCGCCGCCTGCGCCTGCCCGCGGCGAGGTGCGGCGGAGGTCCTGGCATCATGCCGCGGCGTGGCGGGTTAGGCAGCAGGCCGGCCTGATGTTTGCCGGAGGGGTGATCGGAGCCGCCGCCATGGCAGCCCTGCTCGCGTCCAAAATGCTGATCGCGGAGCCGGCCGTCGCCGCCTTGGTGCCGGTGAATGCGCCCATGCCGGCTTTTTGGGTGATGGTGACGAAGGACGGCTACGCCACGGTGATCGCCGACGCTGCCGAGCTGCAGCCGGGCAACACGCTGGAACTCTGGGGCGTGCCGCCGGGCGCGACCATGCCGGTGAGCCTCGGCGTGGTCCCGGCGACGGGGCGGGTCAAGATGCCGGCCATCGTGCCGGCGGGGACGCTGCTGCTGGTCAGCTCGGAGCCGCGGGGCGGATCGCCGACCGGGGCGCCGACCGGGCCGGTGGTTTACCAAGGGCGCATGGTGAAGGGTTAGTCGGGGAGGCGGCGCTGCGCTCCGGCCGAGACCTCCCCCGGACGCTGCCCTGCTCCGTGGCCTCGGCGGGTTCCATGCGAGCGGAATTGTCCTATCTGGAACCCCATGTCGACCGTTCCCGCTCTCCGCCGCCCGTTGGTCCTTGCGTCCGTCATGGCGGCGCTGTTCATGATCGCGATCGAGGCCACCATCGTCTCGACCGCCATGCCGCAGATCGCGGGGCAGCTCGGCGACCTGCACCTTTATTCCTGGGTGTTCTCGTCCTTCCTGCTGACGCAAACGGCGACCACGGTGGTGTTCGGCAAGCTGGCGGACCTGTATGGCCGCAAGCCGGTGCTGCTGGTGGGGATCGCCGTCTTCCTCCTGGGCACCGCCTTGTGCGGCTTGGCCTGGTCCATGCCGTCCTTGATCGTGTTCCGGCTGGTCCAGGGGGTCGGGGCGGGCGCCATCCAGCCGGTCTGCCTCACGGTCGTGGGCGACCTTTACTCGGTGCAGGAGCGCGGCAAGATCCAGGGCTACCTTGCCAGCGTTTGGGGTATCTCCTCCGTGCTGGGGCCGCTGGCGGGCGGGCTGATCATCCAGCACCTGAGCTGGGCCTGGATCTTCTGGATCAACCTGCCGGTCGGCCTCGCGGCCTCGGTCGGGTTCGTGCTGTTCCTGCACGAGGGCGTCGCCCGCGAGAAGCAAAGCGTGGACGTGGCCGGCGCCGCGCTGTTCACGGCGGCGGTCGCTTCCCTCATGGTCGCCTTGACGGAGGCCGGCACGTCCGACCATGCGGTCGCGTTTGTTGCCGCCGGGGTGTGCGTCGTCAGCACGGTCCTGTTCGTCCTGCAGGAGCGGCGCGCCCACGACCCGATGATGAATTTCGGCCTGTGGGCGCGCCGCCCCATCGCCACCGCCAACATGGCCACGCTGCTGAGCGGCATGGCCGTGATCGGGCTGACCACCTTCCTGCCGATGTATGTGCAGGGCGTGCTGAACCAGTCCGCCCTGGTGGCGGGCTTCACGCTGACGGTGATGGTGCTGGGCTGGCCGGTCGGGGCCACGGTGGCGGCCAGGAACTTCGCGCGCTTCGGCCTGCGCAGGACGCTGCTGTTCGGCGCGGCCTTGCTGCCGGTGGGGGCGGTGGCCTTCCTGGTCCTGGCGCCGGGCATGTCGCCGGCCGTGGCGGGCGCCGGGTCCGCCGTGATGGGCCTCGGCATGGGATTCCTGAGCACTTCGGCCATCGTCATCATCCAAGACAGCGTGGGTTGGGGCGAGCGCGGCTCGGCCACGGCGTCCAACATCTTCTCCCGCAACCTCGGCAGCACCTTGGGCGCGACCCTGCTGGGCGCGGTGCTGAACGTCAGCCTGGCCCACGGCGGCGCCGGGGCGACGGCCGTGCACTTCGACCAGATCCGGCAACTGCTCGACCCTTCCCGGACCGGGGCCGGCGACGACGCCTTGCGGGCGGCGCTCGGCCAGTCGCTTCATCTCACGTTCTGGGGCGTGTTCGCCATCGCCGCGGCGACGCTGGCCCTGGCCACCCTTGTGCCCTCGGTGGTGGTGAAGCCGGACGCGCGGCCCGCGGCGGCGGAGTGACCTGGCCCGGCATCATGCCTTCCGTGCGGCTCCATGGAGCCGGTCTTAGCGTCGCCACCATCCGGCTTGCGCGAAGCGACCCGGCGCTCGAGATATGCGCTTCAATCGCCCGCCGCTCGCGTCGGACACGGGCAATGCAGCCCGGCACGACACGCCGCTGTTTGCCCGTGCTGTAGAGTGTCATAGAACCCGCGGCATGGTGGGAGCCTACACGGCCGGGCCGATGTTCGACGGCGCATTCCGCGCGCAGTTGCTGGAGCTGTTCAGGTGGCGGCGCGATGTCCGCCGCTTCCGTTCGGAGCCTGTGCCGCCAAGTCTGCTGAACCGTCTGTTGGAGGTCGCAAGCCTCGCGCCGTCGGTGGGCCTCAGCGAACCCTGGCGCATGGTCATGGTCGATGACCCCGCGCGCCGAGCCGCCGTGCGGGCCAGCTTCGAGACATGCAACGCGCAGGCGCTCGTGGGCCAAACCGCCAGCCGTGTCAGTGCCTACGCGCACCTCAAGCTGGCCGGCCTTGATGAGGCGCCTTGTCAGTTCGCCGTTTTCGCCGAGCCTGACCCGGGGCAGGGGCACGGTCTCGGCCGCGCCACGATGCCGGAAGCCACCGCCTACTCGGCGGTCATGGCCGTGCATACGTTTTGGCTCGCCGCCCGGGCGCTCGGCTTGGGGCTTGGCTGGGTGTCGATCCTCGATCCGGCCTGCGTGGCCGCGGCACTGGACGTGCCGCCGGGCTGGAGCTTCATCGGCTATTTCTGCCTGGGCTATCCTCAATCGGAGGAGGAGACGCCGGAACTAGAACGGCTCGGATGGGAGCAGCAGCGACCGGCCAGGTGTGCCGTGATCCATCGCTGAGCACCTGTGCGCGAAAGGTCAGGCGACCCCAAGCCATGTACGGGCAACGCCGTCGATCCAGCGGTGCACAAGCGGAGGCAAAAGCAAGGCGCGGCCAGTCTTCATGTCGCGCCGGCAGGCAACAGGGGAGGCGGGTGTTGCCCGCCTCCCCATTGCGGTGTCAGCGATCCTTAGACCT
>CAXSAZ010000053.1:0-19822 GCA_964235485.1 uncultured Acetobacteraceae bacterium
CGTTGCAGCCCTGGTCGCATGATGTGTCCGCCACCACCCCGGAACCCGACAAGAGATGCCCAGCGCGTCTGGCCGCGCACCGCCTTGAAGGAGAAAATGGGGTCGGCGTGGAATGGCGGGCGGCCTTTTCCAATATGCCGAGCGGCGGACGCGTGGAGGCCGGTAGTGGGTAGGTGGCATCCGACCCCGTACAAGAGATCGGTCCGTGCCGTGTTCAGGGACCACCGAAAGTCGCGGCCGGCTTATGCCGGCCAGCACGTGGGCCAGCCTCTGTCTACCGTCCCGCGGCGCCGTGTCTGCCACCCTTGTTGTTGGAGGTGGTTATGGACGCACTGATCGAACGCGCCGCGGGGCTCGACGTGCACCAGGGCTCAGTGGTGGCCTGCATCATTCTCGGCGTGGCAGGGCGCCGACCAATCAAGGAGGTGCGCAGCTTCGGCACCATGCGCCAGGACCTCGCGGCCTTGCGCGCGTGGCTACTGGAGAACGGGGTCACCCACGTCGGCATGGAAGGCACGGGCGTCTACTGGCAGCCGGTGCATGCCGCCCTGGAGGGTGACTGCACCGTCATCGTCGGCAACGCGTCGCACATGCGCAACGTGCCCGGACGCAAGACGGACGTGAAGGATGCCGAGTGGATCGCCGACCTGGTCCGGCACGGGCTGGTGCGCGCGAGCTTCGTGCCGCCGCCGGCGATCCGGGTGCTGCGCGAGCTGGTGCGCCACCGCAAGGCCCTGGCCGGCACCATGGCTGCGGAACGCAACCGCACGCTCAAGCTGCTGGAAAGCGCCGGCATCAAGCTCGCAGGCGTGATGAGCAGCGTGTTCGGAGTCTCGGGCATGCTGATGCTGCGCGCCCTGGCCGAGGGCAGCGCCGCCCCCGCCGCCATGGCCGACCTCGCCAAGCGCCGCTTGCGCAGCAAGATCGACCGGCTCGCCCTGGCGCTCGACGGCTCGCTCGCCGAGCACCAGCGCCTGCTGCTCAGGATGCATATCCGGCGCTTGGAGGAGATCGGGCGCGACCTCGCCGAGGTGGAAGCAGCCATCCATGCCCCCATGCGCCCCTTTGCCGCCCCCCAAGGCTTGCTGGTGACCATCCCCGGCGTGGACGCGCTGACGGCAGCCGCCATCGTCGCCGAGATCGGCGCCGACATGTCCGTGTTCGGCACCGCCCAGCGCCTGGCCGCCTGGGCTGGCCTGTGCCCGGCCAATCACGAGAGTGCCGGCAAGCAGAAGCGCCGCGGCACCCGCAAGGGCAATCCCTACCTCGAGGCCACCCTGGTCACCGCCGCAGTGTGCGGCGCGCGAACCAAGGGCACCTACCTGCGCGACAAGTTCCACCGGCTGCGGGCGCGCATGGGCGCGAAGAAGGCCGCCGTGGCCATCGCGCACAAGATCCTGGTCGCCGCCTTCCACATGCTGCAGCGCGCCACAGCCTTTGCCGACCTCGGCGCCGAGTACCTCGACCGCGTCGACAAGCACCGCACCGCCAAGCGCCTGGTCCGCCGCCTTGATGCGCTCGGCTACGCCGTCATGCTCCGCCCCAAGCCCGCCACCTGAGCCCGCCATGGCACATCAGCACCCCGGACCCGGCCCACCCATGTGAATTTTCGGGCCAGCCTCTCAGGTTTGCGGCCGATACCGTTGGCGAATTCGCCTGATCCGGCACGCCACACATCGGGATGCTGAGGAGGCCCGTCCTCAATGCTGGCAAAGCAGGGTTCACGCGGCCAGTGGGGCCATGAACAAATGGCCAACTCCGAATTCACCAACGGTATCTGGCCGTTTGACGTTGGTCAAACGTTTGGCGAGACGTGCGAACCAGCCGCATCCCACACCCGCATCAGTTCCGAGATGCCAGCGTCAAGAGCTTTGACCGGGACGCCGTCCCGGGCCTGTGTTGAGAGGCCAACCAAATACGTGTCGAATACGGCGGCAAGCGCATCCGCGTCGGTGTCAGCCCGCAGCTCGCCTGCGCCCATGGCACGCTGCACACAGGCGCGCAGCCCGGTGCGGCTGCGCTGCCGTTCCGCCGCGAGCAGCGCCTGCAAGTGCCGGTTCTCCGGTGAGCAAGTCGCCGTGGACAGAACAACGAAACAGCCCAGCGGGTGCGCTTGGTCCGTCTGCATCCGGGCCGACGCACGCAGGGTCTGCTCCACGGCTTCCTTCGGCGGAATAGCCAGGTCAAGGAGGGGGGCCGTGACCCGGCCGTGCGTATCCATGTACCGGGCGAGGACCTCCCTGAACAAGCCCTCCTTCGAGCCGAAGGCAGCGTAGAAGCTGGCGCTCGACAGGTTGCCCATCGCGTCCTTGAGCTGCGCGAGCGAGGTGGCTTCGTAGCCCTGTTCCCAAAACAGCCGCATCGCCTGCTGCACCGCCTCGTCCTTGTCGAAGCCGCGTGGGCGGCCCGTCCTCGCCATGCACTGCCTCCGTGGTCTGCACCGTAATTCTGAAATGGTCGATCTGGATCTCATTGACAAGCCGGGACCGCGCGCCCAATTCTAGACCGAACGATCCTGATTATCTGGTCGTGAATGGCAGGAGGCTTGCCTGGCAGAGGACACGACCAGCATCGGCGCGACCACCCGGCTGCCGATGGGCGGGCTGCTTGCCCTGGCCATGACGGGGTTCGTCGCGATCATGACCGAAACGGTGCCGGCCGGGCTGCTGCCGCAGATCGGCAACGGGCTTGGGGTGTCCGACACCTGGGCCGGGCAAGTCGTCACGGCCTACGCGGCGGGGTCCCTGCTCGCGGCCATTCCGCTGGTGGCGGCGACGCTGGGCTGGCGGCGGCGAAGGGTGCTGCTGCTGGCTGTTCTCGGCCTGCTGGCCTTCAACACGGTGACCACGGTCTCCCCGTTCTACACGCTGACCCTGGCCGCCCGCTTCCTGGCCGGCATTTCGGCCGGCCTCGCATGGGGCATCATCGCGGGTTACGCGCGGCGCATGGTGGCGGGTCCGCTGCAGGGCCGGGCACTCGCCCTGGCAATGATCGGCACACCCCTCGCCCTGTCGCTGGGCGTGCCCTTCGGAACCCTGCTCTGCGGCCTGGTCGGCTGGCGGCTCACCTTCGCCGCCCTGTCGCTGCTCGCGCTGGGCTTGGTCGGCTGGATCATGTGGAGCGTGCCCGACTTCCCGGGCCAACCGGCTGACCAACGACCCAGCATCCGCGCCGTGTTTCTCACCCCGGGCATCCGCCCCGTGCTGTTCGTCATTGTCGCCTGGATGCTCGCCCACAACATCCTCTACACCTACGTCGCCCCGTTCGTGACACGGGCCGGGCTTGGCGGCCGGCTCGATCTCGTGCTGCTCGTGTTTGGCCTTGCGGCCCTGCTTGGCATCTGGATCACGAGCCTGCTGGTTGACCGGTTCCTGCGTCTGTCGGTGCTGGTGAGCCTGGCAGCCTTCGCGGTGGCCGCCGTGGCGCTGATCGCCGGAGGCCGGTCGCCTGTCATCGTCTATTCCTCCGTTGCCGTGTGGGGCCTGACGTTCGGCGGCGCGGCCACGCTGCTCGGGACGGCTGGGGCCGATGCCGCCGGGAACGGCGTGGATGTCGCGCAGGCGATGAACACGACGGCGTGGAACATTGCTATCGCGGGCGGCAGCGCCGTCGGTGGCGTCCTGCTCGCCCGCTTCGGTCCGGGTTCCTTCCCATGGGCGATGCTGCTCGCGATTGCCCTGGCCCTGTTGGCGACGTGGCGGGCGCGCGATCACGGCTTTCCCCCTGGACCCCGCCAGCAGGGCTGCCCTTCAAAGGCGGCCGGTCCCGAAGCGTTGCATCCAGCGAAGGAGACCGCATGACCTACCCGGCCTTGCCCGCAAGCACCGAGGAGTTCCCGATCCCTGAAGGCTTCACCGGCGCGTACCGCGAGATCGACGGAGTCCAGCTGCATTACGTGACCGGTGGGCAGGGGCCGTTGGCGCTCCTGGTGCATGGCTTCGCACAAACCTGGTTTGAGTGGAGCACGCTCATGCCGCTGCTGGCGCGCACACACACGGTTGTGGCGCCCGACCTGCCCGGCCTCGGACTATCCGGGCCGCCGCCCTCCTATGCCGGGCAGGACGTGGCGGACATCCTTTACGGCCTCGCCCGCAGCTTCAGCCCGGACGCGGCGTTCGATTTGGTCGCGCACGACATCGGCATCTGGAACACCTACCCCATGGCCGTCCGGCACCAGGCCAGCATCCGGCGGGTGGTGTTCATGGAAGCGCCGATCCCCGACGAAGGTCTTTACGATTACCCCGCATTCACCCGGGAAGGAGAGTCGCTCGTCTGGCACTTCAGCTTCTTCGCCGCCGCCGGCCACTTGGCGGAGACGCTCATCACCGGCAAGGAGCGGTTCTTCCTTGAGCACTTCATCAAGGTCCACGCGACGAACACGGACGCGTTCACGCCGGATTTGCTGGACTGCTACGCTCGCTCCTTCGCCAAGCCGGAAAGCCTGCGCGCGTCGTTCGAATACTACCGCGCATTGAACGAGACCGCGCGCCGGAACGCCAAGCTGGCTGAAACAAAGCTCACTATGCCGATCCTGGCCATCGGCGGTGGCGGCCATGGCGGCTTCGGGACGGCGCAGGCAGACCAAGTTCGGCACTACGCATCCCGGGTCGAGGGGCTGTCATTGCCAGGATGCGGCCATTGGCTGCCCGAAGAAGGCGCCGAGCCACTGAACCAAGCCGTGCTGGAGTTCTTTGGCCGGGCCTGAGGGCGGGCTGCTGCGGCAACTACCCCAGATGGCCCAACGCACGGTTTCGCGCTCACTGGGCCTACTGGAACGTGCCTGCCTACTGCGAACCGTCAGGAGTTCCCGATGAACCGGCAAGACGTATCCAGCGACACTCGATCCCGCCCGTTCTGGGCCGCCACCCCCGCGCGCACGGTTCGGCGCGGCCATTTCTGGGTTCCCGGCGAGCGTGTCGAGCGCGACGGCAAGACATACCAGTGCGGGCCGATGTTCGCCGAGTGGGAAGCGCCCGAGCAGGTCACGCGCCCCTACCCGGTCGTGCTGGTGCATGGCGGCGGGTTCCAGGGCACCGAATGGCTCGACACGCCGGACGGTCGCCCGGGCTGGGCGCAACGCCTGGTCGAGGCGGGGTATGCCACCGTGATCGTTGATCGTCCCGGTCACGGCCGTTCGCCCCTGCATGTCGACATCGTCGGGCCGATGGGACCGCCGTTCTCCTACGAGGGCGGGCGGCAGATCTACTCTCCACCCGATCCGTCGGGCAAGCACACGCAATGGCCATTCGCGCCCGACAACGCCGAAGCGATGGACCAGTTCATCGCCGGCTACGGCCCGCTGCCAGCCGACCTAGCCGCATCCGAGGACATGGACGCCGACCGGCTCGCGCGGCTGCTTGACCGGATCGGGCCGGCGATCCTGCTCACCCACTCGGCGTCCGGTCCTAGCGGCTGGCTGGCGGCGGACCGCCGGCCGGGGCTGGTCCGCGCCATCGTCAGCGTCGAGCCGATGGGGCCGCCCTTTGCCGACATCCCCAACATCGGCCCGCTGCGCTGGGGGCTGGCTGCCGCGCCGCTGACCTTCGACCCGCCGCGTGCCTCGCCCCAGGCGGTGCGCGACGCCGATCCCGCCACGCTGCGCCTGCCCAACTTGGCGGGCCTGCCGATTGCCGTGGTCACGGGCGACACCTCGGCCTTCGCACCGGCCAGCCCGCCCATTGTCGCCGCGCTGAAGGCGGGCGGCGCCGCGGCGGAGCTGCTACACCTGCCGGACCACGGCGTGACCGGCAACGGCCATGGGCTGATCTACGAGAAGAACTCGGACGCGGCGCTGCAACCGGTGCTCGCCTGGCTGGAGCGCCACGCCGGCGCGATGCGAACGCAAGGAGTTTGAATGATGGAAGTCGGCTTCATCGGTCTCGGCGCCATGGGCAGCGCCATGGCCCGCAACCTGGCAAAGGCGGGCCACAAGGTCCGCGCGTGGAACCGCTCCGGCGACCCCGGGATCGAAGGGGTGGAGATGGCGTCCGATCCGGCGGATGCGTTCGGGGCCGAGGCGGTGTTCACCATGCTGTCCGACGACCCGGCGATCCGCGAGGTGCTGCTGACGCCCGGCGTGCTGGGCCGCGCGAGGCACGGCCTGGTCCACGTCGTGACCTCGACCATTTCGGTCGCCTTCGCAGGCGAGCTGGTGGCGGCGCACGCGGCGGCGGGGGTGGGCTACGTGTCGGCCCCCGTGCTCGGACGGCCGGATGTGGCCGCCAAGGGCGAGCTCAACATCCTTGTGGCCGGCAGGCGCGAGGCGGTCGATACGGTGCGCCCGCTGTTCGACGTGCTGGGCAAGAAGGTGTGGGACATGGGCGAGGACCCGCCGCGCGCCAACGCCGCCAAGATTGCCGCCAACATGATGCTCACCATGGCAATCGAGGCCATGGCCGAGGCCGTGGTGCTGACGGAGGCGAATGGCCTGCCGCGCGCCGCCTTCTTCGAGCTGATCTTGGGCACGCTGTTCGGGGGCCGCGCCTATGAGAGCTACAGCGCCAACATCGCCAAGGAGAGCTACGAGCCGGGCTTCAAGGCGAGGCTGGGATTGAAGGACCTGCGGTTGGCCACTGAAGCCGCCAAGGATGCCGGACGCCGCCTCCCCATGCTCGATGCGGTGCGGGAGCGCCTGGGCGAGGCGGTTGACGCGGGGCTGGGCGACAAGGACTGGTCGGTCATGGCCGACTACACGCTCAAGCACGGAAAGTGAGCAGGCCATGGACGAGCGGAACTGGACGCGGCGCGACGTCATCGCAACCTCGCTCGCGGGCGGGACTGCCATGGTAACCGGCTCGGCAGGAACGCCTGCCTCGGGCGCCACGCCGGAGCCGGCGGGGGGAGCCGCGTCGGCAGCTCGACGTCGTGCTCACCATCAACGGCGCTGAGCACCGCCTGCCCGATCTCGACGCGCACACGACCCTGCTCGATGCGTTGCGTGACCACCTCCAACTCACCGGCAGCAAGAAGGGCTGCGCGCTCGGCGCCTGCGGCGCCTGCACGGTGCTGATCGACGGGCGGCGGGTGAACGCCTGCCTCGCGCTCGCGGTGATGAGCCAGGGCAAGGCGATCACCACGGTCGAGGGCTTGGCGCAGGGCGGCGAGCTGCATCCGCTCCAAGCGGCGTTCATCGCGCATGACGGCTACCAGTGCGGCTACTGCACGCCGGGGCAGATCATCAGCGGCGTCGCCTGCATCGCCGAGGGCCACGCGCACTCCGACGACGAGATCCGCGAGTGGATGAGCGGCAACATCTGCCGCTGCGGCGCCTACACCAACATCGTCGCCGCGATCCGCGACGCCGCCGGCCGGGAGGGCTGACGGTGACGCCGGAGGTCCGTGGAGTGGTCGGTCACTCACCGGCCAATCGTGTTTTTCGCCAGCACAGGAGAGCGTGATGCCCAGGAACCGCATTGACGTCCACACGCATCTGGTGCCGCCCTTTTGGGCGGAAGAGCTGAAGTCGCATGGCGGCGATCCGTCCGGCTGGGGCGCCCCGGAATGGTCGCCGGACATGCTCATCGAGTTCATGGATTCGGCTGAGATCGCGGTGAGCGTGCTCTCGTTGACCGCGCCCGGCATCGAGGGGTGGCACGGCGCGGACCGTGAGGACATTGCCCGGCGGATCAATGACTACGGTTCGGCGCTCGCACGAGCGAACCCGGCGCGGTTCGGCTGTCTGGCCACCTTGCCAATGCCGGATGTCGATGCCTCGCTGGCGGAGTTGCGCCGGTGCTACGACGAACTCGGGGTGGACGGCGTTTGTCTCCACAGCAACTTCGACGGCCACTATCTCGGTGAGCGTGGCTTCGACGCACTGTGGCAGGAACTTGAGCGGCTCCATGCGACCGTGCTGATCCACCCGACGACGCCCGCGGGCGTGAAGGTGATCCCTGGCCAGCCTAGCCCTATGGAGGATTGTCCGGCGGACACCACCAAGTGCGCGTTCGACCTGGTGTGCTCGGGGCACCTCCGTCGTTACCCTTCTGTGCGGGTCATTCTCGCGCACGGCGGCGGCTTCTTGCCCTATGCGGCCACGCGCCTTGCCGAGTTGAGGGCGTCGCTCTCCCCGGAGCGGAGTGCCGACCAACTTCTCGCCGACATGCGGAAGTTCTATTTCGACACGGCCTTGGTGGCCCCGAGTGGCCTGCCCAGCCTGCTGTCATTCACCGATGCCAGCCACGTCGTCTTCGGCACCGACTTCCCCTACGCATCGCGGCCAGTTTGCGCTACGTTCACGGCCAACCTCGACCACTACGCGTCGATGGGCGCCGAAGACCACGCCCTCATCGACGAAGGGGCGGCCACGCTGTTCCCGAGACTTCGAACCGCCGTCAAGGGACCCTTCCCGTGACGCCGTTCGGCTACCTCCGTGTTCCGAACGCTGCCGCTGCGATCACCAGCGGCGCGCGCCACCGCTCGGACGGCGCGCATGAGCCCGGCGCGGATTTCTTGGCAGGCGGCACCGACATGGTGCAGCTCATGGGCGAGCACCTGCGCAACCCCGACCGCATCATCGACATCTCCGCCCTCCCAGGACTGGAACGGATTGAGCCACGCGCCGACAGCCTACGGCTCGGCGCCCTCGCCCGGATGAGCGACGCGGCCGCGCACCCGGCGGTGCGGGCCGAGTGCCCCGTGATCGCAGAAGCCCTGCTGGCGAGTGCGTCGGCGCAGGTCCGCAACCTGGCGACGCTCGGCGGCAACCTGCTCCAGCGCACCCGCTGCGGGTACTTCCGCGACCCCGGCGCACCCTGCAACAAGCGCGAGCCTGGGACCGGATGCCCGGCTATCACCGGGCAGAACCGCTTCCACGCGGTGCTCGGCGGCAGCGAGCGGTGCATCGCCACCTATGCGGGCGACCTCGCCAATGCGCTGCTGGCGCTCGACGCGACCATAAGGATCGCCGGACCGGACGGGGAGCGCACGGTCGCGCTCGCCGAGCTGCACCGCGTCCCTGGCGACACGCCCGCGGTCGAGACGCAACTGGCGCCGGGTGAGTTGATCCTGTCCATCGACGTGCCGACCGGTCCGGCCGCGCGGCGCTCGCACTACCTCAAGGTCCGCGACCGGGCGAGCTTCGAGTGGTCGATCGCGTTGGCCGCGGTGGCGCTGGATCTCGGCGAGGACGGGACGGTGCGCGACGTGCGGATCGCGGTCGGCGGGGTTGCGACCAAGCCGTGGCGGCTGCCGCAGGTCGAGGCGGCGCTGCGGGGCGAGCGCCTGACCCCCGGGCTCGCGCAGGCGGCAGCGGCGCACACCGCCGACGGCGCGGTCCCGCGTGGGCGCAACGCCTACAAGGTCGAGCTGATCCGGCGCACGGTGGCGCGTGCGCTGGTCGAGACGGGAGCGCTCGCATGAACGCCGTCGGCGCACCGCTCACCCGCATCGAGGGGCCTGCCAAGGTGACGGGCGGCGCCCGCTACGCCGCCGAGTTCCACCCCGATGGCCTCGCCTATGCCGCGACCCACGACAGCACGGTGCCGGCCGGGTGCATCACCGCGATCGACACCGCCGCCGCAGAGCGCGCGCCCGGCGTGCTGCTCGTGCTCACGCATCTCAACGCCGACCGGCTATCCTACCAAGCGCCCGCTGAACGGCCAGCGGTCGATCCGGTCGCGGGTGAGCAGTTGCGTGTGTTGCAGGATGCCGAAGTCCTGTTCAGCGGCCAGCCGGTCGCGCTGGTCGTCGCGACGACGCAGGCGCAAGCGCTCTATGCGGCGTCGCTGGTCCGCGTGAGCTACGCCCCCGATCCCGACCGCCGCATCCGCTTCGATCCGGCGCTCGCCAGGCCAACCTCCGAGGCCGCCGCCAAGAAAGGGCGCGGCCCCGAGACGAAGCGGGGCGACCCCGACGCCGCATTCGCCGCCGCGCCGGTCCGGGTCGAGGCGACCTACTCCCTGGCGCGCGAGCAGCACAACGCGATGGAGCCGCATGCCACAGTGGCGTCATGGCAGGGTGACCAGTTGACGCTGTGGAGCAAGACGCAGTGGGTCGGCAACGAGCGCGACGAAATCGCCCGCCGCTTCGGCATCGCACCGGAGAAGGTGCGGGTCATCAACCCGTTCGTCGGCGGCGCGTTCGGCTCGGCGCTGCGCACTTGGCCGCACGTCACGCTTGCCGCGATGGCCGCACGCCGCGCCGGGCGTCCGGTGCGGCTGGAGCTGACCCGGCGCCAGCTCTTCACCGCGATCGGCTTCCGCCCCGCGACGCGGCAGCACGTGGCGCTCGGCGCGGACCGCGACGGCCGGCTCACCGCCATGATCCACGAGGTCACGGGCCAGACCTCCACCTATGAGGAGTTCGCCGAGGGCACGCTCGCCCCCACGTCCACCACCTACGCCTGCCCCAATCGCCGCACCCGTTACGATCTTGTGCCGATGAACGTCAGCACGCCCTGCCCGATGCGTGGGCCGGGCTGGGCAACTGGCCTGATCGGGCAGGAGATGGCGATGGACGAGCTTGCCGAGGCGCTGAAGCTCGACCCTATCGAGCTGCGCCTGCGCAACTATAGGCTATTGCCTTATTCGCGCTGATTGTCGCCTTCATCATCCTGTTCGTCGGCTGACGGCTATCCCTGCCGTGTGACCAGGTCCGCCGCGGCGCGCAACGCCACCAGCAGCGCCGAGGCCGTCGCCGCCAGCGCGGCGCGGCGGTTCAAGCGCTGCGACCGGTTTACCGCCACCACGATCCGGTTGATATCGGCTGCGTCCAGCTCCTCGAATCGGCTAATCCGACGCAGCCGCCCACCGCTGGCCAGCAACCATAACCAGGCCGCAGCCAGCGCCGTGCCGATGGATAGCAGGTCCAAAGCCTGAACAAGCGCCAACAACACCCCGTCCTGCGATCCAGTGCCGCCCATCGTGGCACGACCGCAGGACGGGTCGCCAGGCTCACCGGATCAGAACAGCAGGGCGGCCAGTTCCACGCCGAACGCCACGACCGCGGCATTCCATGCCACTCCCAGCATGGCGATGCTGAGCCCGGCCACCACCGCCAAGCCGTCACGCGCCAGGAACCCCAGCCCGCAGGCGACGATGCCCAAGGCCGGAACCTGGTTGCCGAGCGGGATCGGCAGCAGGATCGCAGTGGCTGCTAACAGGATCGGCACTGCCGTCCACGCCCGCGCCCGCCGCCCGGTCCAGCACAGCAGGCGAGGCCGGAGCAGCGCCTCGACCCGCATCAGCCGCGGGGCTAGCCACCGCGACGCCCCCACCACCGCGGCGCGCGGCACCGGCCGTCGCCGCAGCCAGCCGGGCACAGCCAGCCGCGGCGATCCCATCAGCATCTGCGCCGCGACGGCCATCAGCGCCGCGCCAAACAAAGCTCCGATCGGCAACCCGGGGATCGGCAGGAACGAGGGCAGCGCCAAAACGAGCAGGGTCAGCCCCAGACCGGTCCGCCCGAGCCTATCCAGCACGTCGCCCAGCGTCGCCGCGCCCGGTGGCAAGCCGTCCGCCAAGCGCAGCAGCGCGCGTGACGCAACGCCGGTTCGAACGCGCCGCGCCGGCCTCACGACGAGGCCGACGCGATAAGGGTACCAGCCGAACGCAGCGCGGGGGCGCAACCTGGCGCCGCCTCGGCCAACAAGGCGATCGGATCGGCGTAGCCAAGCCATACGCGCACGCCGGCGAGGGCCGCCCACCAAGGATCATCGGCGAACCGTTCGGCGATCACCGGCCCAGCGCGCGACACACAAGCCAACGCGTCGCGCACCAGCGCCTCGGGTATCGGGGCCGCCGCCAAAAGCTCGGCCAGGTGCGCCTGCAACGGGCCAACCAGCAACGCACCGATCACCGCCACCATCATCTCGTGCATGGGACATCTCTCCTTATCGGTTTACCTGCGTCGGATGGCCTGCCTGCGCCCCCGCCTGGGCAGGCATCCCCTTCCGCGTTTTCCAAAGCGACCATGCCACCCCGGTCGCAAGAATGCCGAAGGTGATGCCGAGCGACAGCGCTGGCGGCAGCTTGTCCACGCCCAGCAGGTCGGCGGCAAAGACCTTGGCGCCGATGAAGATCAGCACGACGGCCAGCGCGTGCTTGAGATAGTGGAACCGGTGCACCATCGCGGCCAGGGCGAAGTAGAGCGCCCGCAAGCCAAGGATGGCGAAGATGTTGCTGGTGTAGACGACGAACGGGTCCGTGGTGATCGCGAAGATCGCCGGCACGCTGTCCACGGCAAAGATGACGTCTGCCACCTCCACCAGCACCAGCGCCACGAACAGCGGCGTCATGAACAGCGCGTGCCGCCCGGTCTGCGGGTGCGGCAGGTGCACGAAGAACCGCTCCCCGTGCAGCTCCCGCGTGACGTTGAACCGCCGCTCCATGAAGCGCAGCACCGGGTTGCGGCCCGGGTCCTGCGCGGCAGTGGGCGCGGCCAGCATCTTCACGCCTGTCGCCACCAGGAACAGGGCAAAGAGGTAGAGCATCCAGGAGAACTGCGTGACCAGCGCTGCACCCAGCCCGATCATAACCGCCCGCAGCACGATCACGCCGAGGATGCCCCAGAACAGCACCCGGTGCTGCATAGGCCGCGGCACCCCCAGGTAGGCGAAAACCATCGCGATGACGAACACGTTGTCCATCGCCAGCGCCTTCTCGATGGCGAAGCCGGTCATGTAGGCCATGCCGCTGGCCGGCCCGAACCACCACCACACCCCGCCGCCGAACAGCAGCCCGAGCCCGATGTAGCCGCCGGACATCACCAAGCTTTCGCGCGCGCCGATCTCGCGGCTGTCCCGGTGCAGCACGCCGAGGTCCAGCACCAGCAGCCCGGCCACGATGCCGAGGAACGCGAGCCAAGCCCACGCCGGCTTGCCCAGCCAGTCCAGCATCAGGAACCCGAAATCCATATCCATCCTCCGTGCGCCGGCCGGTCAACATCGAGGGTTCGACATCGCGAGCGGCCGGCGCGCGCTCACCAGAGGGGCCCGAACCAGGGGTCGCGCACAGTTGGCGGCGGGGCTTGGCTGCATCAACCATCCGAGTGCCGCCGCGCCGTTGCGGCGAGCGAAAACGCACGGGCTTGCCGCAGGCTGCAGGCCGCGCCACGCTGCCGGGCCGCTTCGCCCATGCCGGAGGACACATCGCTGCCCGACCTCAACGCTTCGCACGCTGCCCGGACCGGAACCGCCGCGCCCAGCCTTGCGCGCTTTCCGCTCTTTGCAGGCATCGATCCGGCCCTGCTTGCGCGCGCCGATGCCGCTTGCACCTGGCAGGACTGGGAAGCCGGCCAGGTGGTGCTCGACTACGATTGCCCATCGACGGACGTGCGCCTGGTCACCCGTGGCGGCCCGCTGCGCGTGCTGATGCGCACGACGGGCGGGCGGGAGAAGATCGTGGCCGAAATCGGCCCGGGCGGCTTCGTGGGCGAACTGGCCGCCATCGCCGGGCCGGCCGCCCCGCCCTCCGCCGGGATCGTGGCCCTGCACCGCACCCGCCTTTGCGTCCTGCCCGGCCCGGCCTTTCTCGAGCTGGTGCTCGCCTCGCCTCCCCCCGCGCAGCGTCTCCTGGTCACCTTGGCCGAGCGGATCCGCGCGCAGAACCGCCGCCTGCTGGAGTATGCAGCCCTGTCCACCCGGCACCGCCTGTGCGCCGAGCTGCTGCGCCTGGCTCGCCCCCGCCCATCCGAGGCCGGGGGCGGCCTGGTCATTAGCCCGCCCCCGGCCCGCCCGGAGATGGCCGCCCGCATCGGCGCCCGGCGCGAGGCGGTGTCGCGTGAGCTGGCAGAACTCGGCCGCCTCGGCCTGCTCGCCATAGGGACGCGCGCCATCGTCCTGCTCGACGAGGCTGCCCTGCGCCGGCAGGTCGCGGCCGGAATGGAAGCCGCGCGCAGGTTGAGCTAGGTGGCCGCCCCGCCCGTCAGCGGTCCTATGGCACGGACTCGAGCGTCTGGGACTGCATCCATCCCACATGCTGGCCGTTGCGCACGTGCGTCCAGTCGCCCCGTTGGCCGATCACCTCGACCGCATGACCGCCGAACACGGTCTGCACCAGATGCGCCCGGCTGCTCGGCTCCAAGCGGATCGGCGCAGACTTGGCGTGGACAGCGGCGTGGGAAGACGTCGCGGCCGTGGATGGCAACGCGGACGGCGTAACGGCCTGCTGCGGTCCGGCCGCAAAGGCCGGTACGGCCATCAGAGTGCAGACGCTAAGGGTCGCGAGCTTGATAGGTAGAGCACGGTGACGTCTCCTGTGGCTGAGAAACCATCGGTGCAGCACTGGGTCCGAGACAATGGGTCGGGTCCGACACGACGTGGCTGGCCGCTTGGCTGCCTGAGGGCCGCCTTGGCACCCCGCCATCCGGACGACGGCTGTCCGCCGGACCAGCCCATCAAGCTGCCGGAAGCAGCTTCGCCTCGCAACGCGACCTTGGCCGCGGCGCTCTCGGTTGCACCGCCGGCTCGGGATCGAGCCCCAACGCGTCGCGCACCTGCGCGATCGCCTCGATCTCGCCCGGATGTACCCGGCCGTCCGCTTGGGTCACGTTGATGCAGGCCTGGATCACAATGCGTCCCAGTCGCGGCTGCGGCGCCAGCAGGCTGACCTGCTTCAAGGCTTCGTTGCGCGCCGTCCTCGCATTTTCCTGCCATGCCCAGACGTGCGTGTCGAACTCGGACACGATGCTGTCCCGTGGGAACATCGACATCAGCGGGTCCGTGCGCATGACCAAGAACATCTCAGCCAGTTCTTGCGGCGACACCTCGCCGTCGGCATGGGCGACGACGGCGCAACCCGCCACGGTCGCCTCCATCAGCCTTCCGCTCCGATACTCGATCAGAGCCGACAGCAGCTCCAGCCGGATGGCTGCGTGGCGATGACGGGAATACTTGTTCGGCATAGTGGCACCTCTTCTTTGCGTTGAAAGAAGTCGCGCACCCTTGAGCCGGCGCCGAGAAGGCAGCGATGCAGGCCCTCACAGCGACGTTCTGAGCAAGACGTGCGTTGATCCGACATCGCTGGGTTGGCCGGCTGTGGAGCCCGACGTCCCAGCCAGAGGAGCCCGAATCGTATTAACGCTCAGATGCGGCCACGGCTTTTCTGGTTCAAGGGGCCTTGAACCCGCAAGAAGAAAAGCCCCAACAGGCGGCGCGGTCGATCTCGGAACGCTGTGGGCTGCGTTCGGCCGATTGCCTGGATGGTTTCGCAGGCCCGGCCAGGGAAAGCCGCCTCAGCTTCCAGCAGTCGCGCCGTCCACCACACAGGTTTTCCCCACGTGGCGGCTTGCCACCGCTGCCGTCCGCTGATGAGGTGCCGGCCCGCTGACGGAAGCCTTCCGTCGGCTGGAACCGGCGAGAAAGGCGAGAGAGACAGGGTGAGCGCTGACGAGGAGGCCGGTGACGCCGGCGTTGAGGACGATGAGCCTGACTGGGACGAGGCGTGCCGGCGCGAAGAGGCCATCCGGGATCTCCTGCGCCATCATCCGCAACGCCTGACCCACGCCGCGGTCGACCAGGTGGCCGGGCAACTCGGGTTGAGCCGGGCCAGCCTCTACCGCCTGATCCGGCGTTTCCGGACCGGGGGCACCGTCACCGCCCTGATGTCAAATCCCGAGGGCCGCCCGAAAGGCTTGCGCCTGCTCGACGCCAAGCGCGAGGCCGTGATCCGCCAAGCGCTGAAGGACGTCTATCTCCAGCCCACCAGGCCGCCCTTCGCTCGTCTTGTGCACGAGGTAGAGATCAGGTGTCTTCAGCAGGGCCTGCAACCACCCAACTGGCGGACGATCAAGCAGCGCCTGACCGAGATCGACCTGCGGACCAGGGCCAGGCGGCGCGGCGATGCGGCCGTGCTGAAAGCGACCACGGCCACCCCGGGCAGCTACAAAGCCATGAAGCCGCTTGAGGTCGTGCAGATCGACCACACCAAGGTGGACGTGATCGTTGTGGACGAGGAGACCGGCAAGCCGGGCGGGCGGCCCTGGCTCACGCTCGCCATGGACGTGTTCACCCGCATGGTGACCGGCTTCCACCTTTCCATGGACGCGCCTTCGCGGCTGTCCATCAGCCTCTGCGTGCTCCATGCCACCTACGACAAGACCATGTGGCTCAAGGAGCGCGACATCGACGCGGCCTGGCCGATCGCCGGCCTGCCTGAGGCGCTGCATGCCGACAACGGCGCCGACTTCCGCAGCCGCGCCTTTATGCGAGCCTGCCGCGATGCGGGCATCCAGACGATCTGGCGCAAGCCCGGCACGCCGCACTACGGCGGCCACATCGAGCGGCTGATCGGCACCCAGATGGGCGCGGTGCACCTGCTGCCGGGCACGACGTTCAGCGGCCCGGAGGAACGAGCCGGCTACGACTCGGGCAGTGAGGCGCGGCTGACCCTGCGCGAACTTGAACGCTTCGTCGCCTGGGAGATCGCCGGCCGCTACCACCAGGTCGTGCATTCCGGGCTGCGCCGTCCGCCGGTCGCGGTCTGGCGCGAGCACGAGGGCGCAACCCCGCTGCGCCTGCCAGCGGACCGCATGGCCTTCTGGGTGTCGTTCCTGCCCGAGCAGGAACGGACCCTACGTCCGGACGGCATCCACCTGCATGGCTTGCGCTACTGGTCGCCCGCGCTCGCCGCGGACGTGGGCCGCCAGGCAGAGAAGCTCCTGGTCAAGTACGACCCGCGCGACCTGTCGCGCGTGTTCGTCCGCCGGCCTTCGGGCACGTTCGTCGAGGCGCGCTACAGCGACCTCACGCTGCCGGCGATCACCTTGGCCGAGGCCAAAGCGGCCTCGCGCGCGCTCCACGCCAAGGGTCGTCGCGAGGTCGATGCGCGCACCCTCGTGCGCACAGCGGTGGCGCAGCGCGCCATCGTGGAGGGCGCGACGCGGCGCGACCGGGCGGGCCGCCGTTCCGGGGCAAGCCCCGTGGCCTCTGCCGACAACCCATTGGGATCGCTGCGCGGCATCGATTCGCGCGTGCCGGTCGCCTCCGTCGAGGATCAAACTTGAGCGAAACACCATCCGTCGCGCACCTGACGCCGCTCGCCGCAGAGCTCCTGCGCGAACCGCCCGCACGGCGCAGCCGCGCCATCCTGGAGGAGCGCTGGGTGCTCTACCCGCGCGCCAAGCACACGTTGGGCGCGCTGAACCGCCTTGTCGCCCACCCGCGCACCACCCGCATGCCCTCGGTCGGACCGCGGCCGGCCCCTTCAGGACATCGTGGCTCGGTGGAAGGAAAAGTGCGTCGTCCGTGTACATGGCGCCGATCGCCTTGGCGTCGTTCTTGCCGAAAGCAGCATCCCAGGCTGCATAGGCTGCCCGTACGTCCGCGTCCGGACTGGCTGCCCTGGCCATCGCGGGCGCGAGTAGCCCAGCCGAAAGGGCAAGTATCGAAGTGCGTCGCAACAGCATTCTTGTCTCCCTTTGAGCCGATCTTCGGATACGCGGGGCCGATACGCTTATCGTCAACCCGTTGGAGGCGGCCATGCAACGGAAACCGCACTTTGCTTCACACACACCAGGCTACGGCAGTCTCCTACTTCGCCCACTGCGGTCCTATGCTCTGCCAAAAAAGCACCTTTTCGGCAGCGGCGACGTCGTGCGAGCTGCAGTGACGTCAGGCCTCAACCCTGTGCTGCTAATTATGTTGTAACGCACTCCGGAATGATCTCATGGTGTGCCGCCCTGTAGGTCGGGCCATCCGCCGAACGGAGGAGATGCGCATGTCGTCGAACCTTGACCAGATCCGTGATCAGCAACGCGACACGTGGGATCGGTTCTCCGCCGGCTGGAAGAAGTGGGATGAGATGGTTCTTGGTTGGCTTGCCCCCTTTGGCGACACGATGCTTCGGCACGCCAACCTGCAGCAGGACTCCCGACTTCTCGACGTGACCGCCGGCACCGGCGAGCCCGGGCTCACCGCGGCTACGCGGGTCCCGCGTGGCCACGTGACCGTGACCGACCTTTCCGAGCGCATGCTGGCGGTGGCCGCCGAGAACGCAGCTCGCCGGGGCTTGCACAATTTCGGGACCCGAGTTTGCGATGCCGGCGCGCTGCCCTTCGCCGACGCGAGTTTCGACGCGGTGCTGTGCCGCTTCGGCTTCATGTTTTTCCCCAACATGACCGCAGCCGCCCGCGAGTTCACGCGGGTGGCAAAGCCAGGCACACGGGTTTGCGCTGCGGTTTGGGGTGCGCCGGAGAAGAACCCCTGGGCAACGACCATCATGGGCACGATCGCTCGTCACGTGGAGATGCCCGCACCGCCGCCGGGATCGCCAGGCCTGTTCCGCTGCGCGCCCGAAGGGCTGATGCACGAGATGTTCGTCGAGGCGGGCCTGTGGGACGTGGTAGTGGAGGAGGTATCCGCGGACATGATCCACGAGACGCCGGAAGGCTACTGGGATTTCATGAACGACATTGCCGCGCCCGTTGTGGCCGGGCTCGCGAAGGCGGACGAGGTCACGCGGGAGCGGATCCGGGTCAAGGTTCTTGACTTGGCGCGAGGGCATGTGCGCGATGGTGCCGTCCGGATGCTCTCAATGGCGACGGTCGTCGTCGGCACGCGGTAGCGCCAGGCGCGCTCCAGCGACGGAGCTGTTCCATCCGAGATGTCCGCATGCGACGGGGGGCCTTGGAAGGTGACGATGCGGGTTCTGGTCATGGGCGCCGGTGCGGTTGGCGGATATGTCGGTGGCCGGCTGGCGCAGTCCGGCGCCGCCGAGGAAGTGGCCTTCCTGGTCCGGCCCGACCGAAAGGCGCAGCTCGACCACGATGGCCTGGTGATCGAGAGCCCGAGCGCGGGCGACTTCCGCGGCCCGGTGAGCGCGGTGCTCGCTGAGGAGGTCCGGCCGGGTTGGGACGTGGTGCTGCTGGCCTGCAAGGCTTACGACCTTGAGGACGCGATTGAGGCCGTCCGCCCAGCGGTGGACGGGCGCACGGCGGTGCTGCCGCTGCTCAACGGCCTGTCGCATATCGACGCGCTCGAAGCCGCCTTCGGTCAGGGTCACGTGCTCGGCGGACTGGCCAAGGTGCAAGCGACGCTGACGCCCGGAGGCACGGTGCGCCATCTTGCCCCGTTCACGGCTCTCGAGTTCGGCGAGTTGGACGGGCGGATGAGCGAGCGCGTTCTGTCACTGGAGGCCGCCTTCGCCCGCACGCCGGTCAAGGTCGAGGTGGCGTCCGATATCCAAGGCCGGATGTGGGAGAAGCTTGTCTTCCTTGGTGCCCTGGCTGCGGCGACAGTGCTGATGCGAGCGAACCTTGGCGAGATCGCCCGCGCGCCCGGCGGAAGCGCGTGGCTGGAGCGGCTGATCGGGCGTAACGCGGCGATCGCCGCCGCGCACGGCCACCCGGTGCGCCCCGAAGCGTTGGAGCGGGAGTTCCTGCCGTTCTTCCGGACTGAGGTCGCCGGAAGTGCGGTCGCCACCGCCTCGATGCTGCGCGACTTGGAGGCCGGCCGCCGGATCGAGGCTGACCACATCCTCGGCTACCTGCTCGACGCAGCGCGCAGGGTGGGCGTGCCCGACGAATTGCACGAGGCGGCCTACCTTCACGCCAAGGCCTACGAGGCCCGCCGCGATGCGGGAAGGCTGCCGGGCACCTAAGCTGTCCACTCCGCGATCAGAAAACGGCGGCGTGGCGACTTTGTAAACCACATCCCGTGTGCTTGCTTGACTGAGGCCGTGCGACCTTTATACGGCGCCGCACCACTCGGCGTTGTTCAACGCAGCTATCGCATCCCAGTCGTTGTGTCTCTCGTTCATGGTCAAAGCATCATAGGCTTCCGAGGGCCGCCTCCCACCTGCCTGCGACGGTAGCTTGGCAAAGACCTCAACCAGCCTAGTAGCCTGTCATCTCTCAACTGACGGGTAGAGTTTCCGCAGTTTGATGC
>CAXSAZ010000054.1:0-17698 GCA_964235485.1 uncultured Acetobacteraceae bacterium
GAACAAGGAACGCACCGTCATGCATCCGTGGCACAACTTGCCAAAAGCTGCTTAGTGCAGCAGGGTGACGGGCGGCTGATGTGATCCGGTCGGACCTGCCGACCCGGGTGGCAGTATGGGCATGCCTAACACGATGGCCTCCGGTGCGGGTGGCCGGTAGCCCAACGACGAGTGTGGGCGTACCCTGTTGTAATGCACGCGCCATTGTTCGATCAGCACGCGCGCCTCGAGCAGCGTGTTGAACACCTCGGCGTTCAGCAGCTCGTCCCGCAGCTTGCCGTTGAAGCCTTCCACGTAGCCGTTCTCCCAGGGACTGCCCGGCTCGATGAACGCCGTCTTGATACCGACGCCACTGATCCAGCCCTTCACAGCCATGGCAATGAACTCCGGCCCGTTATCCGACCGAACGTAGCTCGGCGTGCCACGGGCGATAAACAGGTCGGCCAACACGTCGATCCCGCTGGATGCGCTCGCATCCGGCACGTCGGCCGAACCCAGCTTGCGCCCAACCCGGATCGCCAGGCACTCGCGGGTGAACTCGTCCACCCCAGCCGCAAACCCCTGCGGAGTTTTGGCGAGTTCAGCAGGCGGATCTTGCGCCCATCCTGGGTGCTCGCCGAAACCCGAAGGGTTTGCGGCTGGGTCCTCGACGAAGTCGTAGGCCCAGAGAAGCAGGCCATGCGGGCCTCGGCTTGCAAGGCGAACCGGCAGCGCTCCAGCAGCCCGCATTCCAGGACGGCGAAGAAGCGTTCGCACATGGCGTTGTCATTGGCGTCGCCCGCCGACCCCATGGACGGCCGCACGCCTGCTTCCTTGCAGCGCTTGCCGAACGCCCAGAACGTGTGTTGCGGCCCCTGGTCGGAATGCTGGACGACGCCCCACGGCCGACGCTGGCCGGTGGCCATCTCCAGCACCAGCGCGGCGCGCAGGGGGTTGGCCCTGCGAAACCGCGAGGCGGTTTGCGCGGGACCAGCCGACGATCCCAGACTGACGCTCCACGTTTGGCTTGCGGCTCCAAGCATCCAGCACCACGGCCAGGCATAGAAACCCCATCGAGGTTGACACAAACGTAATGACGGCCTGGTTCGCGCTCATGAACCGGAAGAGCCGGACGGCACCCCGGTCTCGCGTGCGAACCAGGCCGCCGCTCGGGAAAGGATGTCGCGCTAACAAGGCGGACGTGTCTTGGGCATAAAGAAAGCCTCCTGCAAAAGCAGGAAAAGCTCCACCAAGGCAGGTCAACATCAAACCGCACCCTGCTGACGGTGCGCGAGCAGCTCCGGCAGCAATCGCTCGACGCACGCAACGTCGTCTGGTCCATTCTGCAGGTCGAGGGGCTGAAACCGCCGAAGCTCGCCAGCCCGGCCTTTCAGGCCCTGGTCGCGCAAGCACTGGACGACGAGGCGCTGGCGCCGCTGCTGCGGCCGCTTGTTGCCGTGGCGAGCACCTCGACGGCCCAGCCGCAAACGCTTTGCGTTTCGGCCAAGTGGCCGGGCTGGACAAGGAGATTGCCAGGCGGGCCAAGGCCAGCTCGGCCTGCAAGCGGCTGATGTCAGTGCCAGGTTTGGCCCGCTTGTGGTCCTGACCTATGCCGCCGGCGTGGACGACCCCGCACGGTTCAGCAGTTCCCGTGACGTGGGCGCCTACTTCGGCCTGACGCCGCGGCGGTTCCAGTCCGGCGAGATGGACTCACCGAAACAGACGCGCCGCTCAGCGAATTTCCACACGAATTGCGACGGCACCCCCGCTTGAACGTGGCGCACCTCTCCGCCGCTCGTCCCGTATTTAACCGAACTATCAGGCTACCCACCATTCCCGCGGCGGTCAGCGGCAGGAAAGCGAGGCCGGCCTGCAAAGGCGAGAAGCCCCGAATGCGTTGCAGGTACAGGCTCAGCACGAAGACAAGGCCGTAAAAGGTGAATGCTGATACCATTGACACCAGTGTCGAACCCGAGAAGACCCGCCCTCGAAAGAAGGTCAACGGAAGCATTGGCTGCGCGTGGCGCGCTTCAAGCCAAAGAAAGATGACCCAGGCGATGCCGCCTCCGACAAGGCCCATGAGAACAATCGGCGACCCCCAACCAAGTGCCGGTCCCTGGATCAAGGCCGCGACGGAAAGGCCGAGTGCGATGATTACCGCCGCTTGCCCAGCAAGGTCCAGGTGCCGGCCCGGCGTCGTAGGTGCCTCCGTCCCGATCCGAGCCGTCAGCCACAGCCCCACCAAGCCGATCGGCAGATTGACGAGAAAGATGCTGCGCCAGCCGAGCAGGTGAATGAGCACGCCCCCTGCCAACGGACCCGCTGCCATCGCGGCCACGCCGAAGCTGGCCCACAGGCCAATCACGCCGGCCCGCTGCTTCGGGTCGGGGTAGGCGTCGTTGATGAGGTTGAGCGAGCACGGCACCAACATGGCAGCGCCGGCCCCTTGCAGGATGCGGGCGGCGGTCAAAACCGGCAAGCTCGTCGCAGCCCCGCACAGTGTCGACGCAAGGGTAAAGACAGCCAAGTCCGCGGCATGAATGCGGCGTGCGCCCAAGCGGTCGCCCAAGGCACCCCCGGTCAGCAACAGGCTGACGAAGGCAAGCATGTAGGCGTTCACCACCCATTGCAGGCCCACGATCCCGGCCGTGAACGCATCCGCGATCCGTTCCAAGGCGACATTGACGATGGAGGTGTCGAGGATGACGACGACGTAGCTGATGGCGGTCGCGGCCAACATGCGGCGTTGCAGGGTCGCGTCCGACACAAGAACTGGCAGCATCACGCCAGTTCCACCTCCGCCTCGATCTCGACGGGCACGTTGAACGGCAGGGCGGCGACGCCGATGGCGACACGGGCGTGGTCGCCGACCTCCGGCCCGAACGCCTCGGCAATCACCGACGACGTCCCGTTCATCAGCACCGGAAAAGCCGTGAAACCCGGCGCGGCGCAGACCATGCCATACACGCGCAGCCAGGCCCCGATCCGGTCGAGGTCGCCGAGCGTGTGCTTGAGGCTGGCCAGGATGGCGAGCAGCACCGCCCGGGCCGCTTGCTGGCCTTGCTCAGCCGAAACCTCGGCGCCCACGCGCCCGAACGGCCCGGCCACGGCGCCTTTGGCGTCGAGCGGCACATGCCCCGACACCAGGACCCGTTTGCCCCGTACCCGCACCAGGCTGGCCGGGACCGTGATGCCAGGCGGCAGCACCCAGGGCTTGGGCAGCACGATGCCCATCTCGGTCAGGCGTTGCTCGACGCTCGGCATGGTAGCAGCCTCCTTGCAGCCAGGGAGGCCAGGTCATAGCCGTTGGACGACACCGGACGTTTCAGGCAATGCTGAACCATGCGCGACGAACCCAACATCGCAACCGTGGCCGCGCTGATCGGCGACACCGCCCGCGCGGCCATGCTGACGGCCCTCGTGGATGGGCGCGCCCTGCCAGCCGGCGAGCTGGCCGCCGTCGCTGGCCTGTCGCCTCCGGCCGCGAGCGCGCACTTGGCCAAGCTGACCGATGGCGGCCTGCTCGCCGTCGAGCGCGAGGGACGGCACCGCTACTACCGGCTGGCTGGGCCGGGGGTGGCCGGTGTCCTTGAGAGCTTGGCGCGCCTTGTCGGGCAGCCGTCCCGGCCCACGGCAGCGCGCACGGCCCAGTTCCGTGCGCTCCGGCACGCCCGCACCTGCTACGACCACCTTGCCGGCGAGCTGGGCGTTGCGATTGCGGCGGCGCTGGAGGGCCACGGGCTGCTCGCACCTGCCGAGGGCAAGCGATTGGACGTGACCCCGGCCGGGATCAGGTGGTTCGCCGCCGTGCTCGGCATGAACGTGACCGCGCTCCGGCCGGGGCGGCACGGCATTGCGTGCCGTTGCCTGGACTGGACGGAACGCCACCACCACTTGGCCGGGTCACTCGGCACGCACATGCTGCGGCGCTGCTGCGCCCTCGGATGGCTGACGCGGACACCCGGCTCCCGCGCCGTGCAGCTCACCCGTTCCGGCCGGGACAGCCTGCGCCAGCAACTCGGGATCGATGCTTCGGAAAGCTGGGGCGTCAAGCAGCGGAGTGTTTCATCTCCTTAAACCTTTTCCAGCCCGCGAGGACCAACCGGAATGCTGACCGTGGAACAGGAGGCGCCGGACCAGCCGGAGGTGCAGAATCTCTTCGACCAGGCCGACGCGCGATCTGCGTCCCTTTACCCGGTCGAGAGCCGGTTCGGTCCGACCCTGACCGATCTGCTGGCGCAGGATGCGCGCTTCTTCGTCGCCCGCAAGGCCGGCCAGGTCGTCGGTTGCGGCGGCTACGTCCTTGCCCCGGACCGGTGGGCTGAGCTGAAGCGCGTCTTCGTTTCGCCTGCGGCACGGGGCGCCGGCGTTGGACGGCGCATCGTCTCCGCCATCGAACACGGGGCCAAAGGCGAAGGGGTGGTTGGCTTGCTCCTGGAAACGGGCGTCAGGTCCGACGAGGCCATCAGGCTGTATCGCCGCCTCGGGTATGCCGAGCGTGGGCCGTTCGGCGCCTATGGCCCGGACCCCTTGAGCGTGTTCATGGAGAAACCACTGGCCGGCGTGTAGGCTTGCTGCAAGCCGAGCGCAGCGTGTGAGCCATCGTGCTGGCCCGCCGTCGGATGGGCGAGTAAATAGTCCTCCGCCGTGGTGCTGCGGCATCTCTGCGGCCTGGAGGGGGCTGTCGTGACCGCATTCCTGATCTCCGACGTTTCCGTGCGGGATGCCGATGCGTTCCAAACATATCGAACCCGCGCGGCCGCTTCGATTATCCAGCACGGCGGGAGGTACCTTGCCCGTGGCGACGAGATCGAACTGCTGGAAGGCACCCGGAGGCCGCGCACCGTCATCGTGGTTGAGTTCCCGACCATTGAGCAAGCGCGCTTGGTGTCGCTCTGCCGAGTATGCTGCGGCGCTGGACGTGCGGGACGAAGCGCTCAGCCGGAACCTGATCCTGGTCGATGGCACCAACGGCCCGTCGTAGGCACCTGGAAATCCACCTTGCCTTCCATTGACCGGCGGCCAACCTTTCCCGCCCGCGACGAACGGCGCGCTGGCCTGCGTCAGCCGTGCCCGGGTGGCCTCGGCGTCCGCTGGGTCGCGATCCCCATCCCCAGCAGGATAATTGCAGCAGCCAGCAGCGCCGAGCCTGTCAGCCGTTCGCCGAGGAGCAGCCAGGCCAGGAGAACGCCCGACACCGGCTGCAGGAACTGCAGCAGCCCCACCCGGGCGATGCCGCCATGCCCGAGCGCCCAATACCAGAGCGCGTAGCCGAGGATGGTCACGCCCAGCGCCAAATAGATGACCCACGCCCGTGACCACCAGGACGTGGCAGCGGTTGGGACCCGCTCCTAGCCAGATAGGGTTGCGGGCAGATATCGTGGGCCATGATACCGGCGGCGCTCGACCTGGACCTGCTGCGAGGGTTCGCCAGCGCGTGCCGGCTCGGCAGCGTGAGCCAGGCGGCGTCCGCGCTGGGCCGCACGCAGTCGGCGCTGAGTATGCAGCTCCGCCGGCTGGAGAACCTGGTGGGCCGGACGCTGCTGCGCCGCAACGGGCGCGGCGTCGTGCCCACGCCGGAGGGCGAGCTGTTCCTCGGCTACGCCCTGCGCATCCTGGCGCTGGGCGAGGAGGCCCATGCCCGGCTGCATCCGCCGGCGCTGGACGGCGCCGTGCGGATCGGGATGACGGAGGAGATGGCGCTCGCGGCCTTGCCGTCGGCCCTCGGCCGGTTCCGCAAGGCGCACCCGCAGGTGCGGCTCGACGTGCAGGTGGACACCACGGCGGCGCTCGTGCTGCCCTGGCAGGCGGGCGCGTTCGACCTGATGATCGGCGCGGTGTCGGCCATGGCGGACGAGGCCGCGGCCGTGTGGGGCGTCAACCTGCTCTGGATGTGCGGCGCCGGCTACGAGCGTGATCCAGGGGCACCGCTCGACCTGGTGGTCTTTGCCGAGCCCTGCACGTGGCGGGCACGTATGCTCGATGCGGTCCGGGCATCGGGCCAGCCGTGGCGCATCGCCTTCACCAGCCCGAGCGTGGCCGCGGTCCAGGCCGCCGTCGAGAACGGGCTTGGGGTCGCGCTGCTGGCGCCGGACTGCATCCGGCGGCCGGCCATGCGGCTGCTGGAGGGCGCTGCGCTCCCTGACCCGCCGGTTGTTCAGTATGGCTTGTTCGCCCACGCAAACCGGACGCCGGTCATTGCGGCCGTGATGTCTGCTCTTCTGGAAAGCGTGCGTCATCCCGGTCAATGATTGCTCAACAAAGCATGGCAGCCCGGAAAGGCCGGAGGCGGGGCGGCGCTCTGGCCCCGCCCCATGGCCCGCGATGGGCTGACGCAGGCGCGTGGTCCCGAACGGATGCCAGGAGCTTATCGGTGCCCGAGTTCTATCATCTTTGTCAGCATCGCCGCACCCGGTATGGAGGAAGCAAATCGCCGGCTGGCCCCACGGCCGCTGTCGAGGCAAGCTGAGGAGGAAGCAAAGAACATGACCCGGCCGGTGCTCCATCGCGTCCTCCTCAAGACGTCCCACTTGCCCGAAATGGTCGCGTGGGGTGCGGCAATGGTCGGAGCCAAAGTCAACGTCCAGGGCACCGGCAACGCCTGGAGGACGAACGGCGAGGCCAGCCAGGTGTTGTCGGGCATCACGCCGGGCACACCCGCCCGCGCGTGCAGGGCAGCGCCATGAGCGCCCTGCACCAAGCGGTTGACCCGGCGGCCTATCAGGCCATCGAGCGCCTGATCCATGAGCACGCCTGGCTGATCGACCACGGCCAGGCCGGCAAGCTGCCCGACCTTTACACGGAGGACGGCCGCGTGCTCGGCATCGGCCCGGACAAGGTCGGCCGCGCGGCCATCGCGGAATGGGCCGGGCAGCGCCAGGCGATGACGGAGCGGCGGTCCCGCCACGTCCAATCGAGCATCCGGCTCGACCCGGCGTCCGATGGGACGATCCGCGGCACCGTGGTGCTGACGCTGTATCGCCACGATGGCCCAGGGGACGGCGACCCGGCGCCGTTGCTCATCGGCGAGTATGCCGATGTTTACGTGAAATGCCCGGACGGCCAATGGCGCTTCGCCGAACGCCGCTTGACCATCCTGTTCGGCAAATAAGGCGCCCGCGCCGCACCGCCGGCAACTACCAACAAGGACCGGCGGAACAGCGCCGGGATGGGATAACGACCATGCAAGCCAGTGACACCACCAACCCGAACCTGGCGATCCTGGCGGAGCTGGAGCGCAAGCTCCTATGGCTTGCCACCGGCGGCTGCGCTCGGAGGTCATCCGCCCGTTGCTGCCGGCGCAGTTGAAGCAGCACCGGCCGTTCCTGAAGGACCTGATCGGCGAACGCGTCAAGTCGCTGGTGGGCCGCGGGCCGTTCGACGCCATCGCCGAGGTCGCGCGCTTCCTGCCCACGGCCGCCATCAGCGCACTGGTCGGCCTGCCCGAGGAAGGGCGCGCATCCATGCTGGATTGGGCGGCGGCGACGTTCAATGCGGTGGGACCCCGGCGCGAAGGCTCGGAGCGGGACTTCGAGGTGTTGGCCGGATGGCGCACGTACCTGACGGGCCTGCAATGGACAAGCATCCGCGAGGGCAGTTGGGCGCGCACGCTGCAGGACACCATCGCGGCGGGAAAGCTGAGCGAGGCGGAAGCGCGCGGCGCGATCAGCGCCTACGTGCTGCCCAGCCTCGACACGACGATCCTTGCCAAAGGCCACCTCCTCTACAACCTCGCGCGGGACCCTGGCCAATGGCGGATGCTGCGCGACGATCCCTCGCTGATATCAGGTGCCGTGATCGAGAGCGTGCGGCACAGTTCCGTCATCCGCTGGTTCTCGCGGCTGGCGAGAACCGACTACCGGGTCGAGGGCGAGGTCATCCCGGCAGGCGCGCGCCTCATGCTGATCTACGCCTCCGCAAACCGCGACGAGCGGCGTTTCAAGGACCCCGACCGGTTCGACGTCACGCGCGATGCGCGGGCGCAGCTTGCCTGGGGCAGCGGGCCGCATCTATGCGGCGGGATGCACCTTGCGAAGATGGAGATGGAAGTCATGCTCGAAGCCCTGCTGGAGCATTGCGAAGCCCTGGAGGCCGGCGAGCCGGAGCTTCTCGCCAACCGCGGCCTTTACGGCTTCGCGAGCTTGCCGTTCGAGCTTCGATAGGCTGAAAACCCGATCACAGGGCGCGGCACTCCGGCCAGCGCCATGCACCAACGTTGGGGACCTTTCATGGCATCATTGACCATCACCGGCACGCGCGGCGACACCAGAACCGTGGAGGGCGCCGCCGGGCTGTCGGTCATGGAGGTGATCCGCAAGGCCGGCTTCGACGACCTACAGGCATTGTGCGGCGGCAGTTGCGCCTGCGCGACCTGCCACGTCCATGTCCATCCCGACGACTTCGCGCGGGTCGGCCCGCCCGGCGAGGACGAGGACGACCTGCTGGACAGTTCCAGCGAGCGCACGCCCACCTCGCGCTTGTCCTGCCAAATCCCGTTCGGCCCGGCCCTGGACGGGCTGCGCGTGACCGTCGCCAAGGAGGGCTGACCCGCTTGAACCTGCCCGACTTGAACCTGCCCGGCGCGGCGCGCTTCGACGTGCTGATCGTGGGCGCGGGCCATGCCGGCGCCCACCTGGCGATGGCGCTGCGCCGTTTGGGGTTCGCCGGCACGCTCGCCCTGCTCGGCGACGAGCCGGATTGGCCCTACGAACGGCCGCCGCTGTCCAAGGACTACCTGGCCGGCGCCAAGCCGTTCGAGGCCCTGCTGCTGAAAGAGCCGGAATACTGGGCGCAGCAGGGTATCGCCACCCTGCGCGGCCGGCGCGTGGTCAGCGTCGATCCCGCCGCGCACCAGGTGCGCACCGGCGATGGCGCGGCGCTCGGCTACGGCGTGCTGGCGTGGTGCGCGGGCGGGACGCCGCGGCGCCTGCCCTGCGCCGGCGCCCACCTGGCCGGCGTCCACGCCGTCCGCACGCGCGCCGACGTGGACCTGATGCGCCGGGAGCTGGAAACGGCGGCCACCGTGGCGGTGGTCGGCGGCGGCTACATCGGCCTGGAAGCCGCGGCCGTGCTGACGGAAATGGGCAAGGCGGTCACGGTGATCGAGATGCAGGACCGCGTGCTGGCCCGCGTCGCGGGCGAGCCGGTGTCGCGCTTCTACGAGGCCGAGCACCGCGCCCGCGGCGTCCGGATGATGCTCAACACGGTTGTGAGCCGCATCGAGGAGCGGAACGGCCGGGCCGGCGGCGTCCGGCTCGGCGACGGCACGGTGCTGCCGGCCGACATGGTGGTGGCCGGCATCGGCATCGTCCCCGCGGTGCAGCCGTTGCTGGACGCCGGCGCCGCGGGCGGAAACGGGGTGGAGGTGGACGCCTGCTGCCGCACCAGCCTGCCGGACATCTATGCCCTGGGCGACTGCGCTTCGCACCGGAGCCGGTTCGCGGACGGCGGCAGCGTCCGGCTCGAGTCGGTGCAGAACGCGACGGACCAGGCGCTCGTTGCCGCCCGCGCGATCACCGGCGCCCCCGTGCTGGACGACGCGGTGCCCTGGTTCTGGTCCAACCAGTACGACCTGCGGCTGCAAACGGTTGGCCTGTCCGCCGGCCACGACGCCCTCGTGGTCCGGGGCGAGCCGGCCGCGCGCAGCTTCTCGGTGATCTACCTGCGCCGCTCCGCCGTGGTCGCGCTGGACTGCGTGAACGCCACGCGCGACTACGTGCAGGGCAAGGCGCTGGTCGCCGGCGCCCTGGCCGTGGACCCGGCGCAACTGGCGGACACGGCGCAGTCCTTGAAGGCGCTTGCCGCATTGGCGGCGCCGGGACGGGCCTGATGGCGGAGATCAATGGACGGGCGCCCCCTCCAGCATGGCCCGTACCCGCGCGGACAGGGCGTCCAGCGCGAAGGGCTTGCCGATCACCTCCATGCCCGGCGCAAGCTGGTGGTCCAGCACGCCATCCGCGTAGCCCGTGATGAACAGCACCGGCAGGCCCGGCCTGCGCTCGCGTGCGGCGTCGGCGACCTGCCGGCCGTTCATCCCGCCGGGCAGGCCGACATCGGTCACCAGCAGGTCCACACGCGCACCGGGACGGAGCAGGCGCAGCGCCGCAGCCCCGTCCGCAACGTCCAGCACCGTGTAGCCGGACTCGCGGAGATGCTCGGCCGTCACGGCGCGCACGCCGTCCTGGTCCTCCACCAGCAGCACGGTCTCCCCCGCGCCGGACGTTTGCGGGCCGGCCTCCGGCGCCGGGCTTCCGTCGCGGCTTCCCGCCGGCTGGTGGCGGGGCAGGCAGAGCCGGATGGCCGTGCCCTGGCCCGGCGCGCTGTCGAGGCGCACGATCCCGTCCGATTGCCGCACGAAGCCGTAAAGCTGGGACAAGCCTAGCCCCGTCCCTTGTCCGAGCGGCTTGGTGGTGAAGAACGGCTCGAAGGCGCGCGCGCGCGTCGCCTCGTCCATGCCCGTGCCGGTGTCGGCAACGGAGATTTCCACGTAATCGCCGGGCCTTGCCTCCTCGTGCCCGGCAACGTCCGCGTCCGACAAGCGCACGTCCTCCGTGCCGATGGTGAGCTTGCCGCCTTCCGGCATGGCGTCGCGGGCGTTGATGGCGAGGTTGAGCAGCACGTTCTCCAACTGGTTCGGGTCGCACAGCACCGTCCAGATCCCTTGGCCCAGGCGCAGCTCAACCGCGATGCCCGGTCCCGTTGTCCGGCGGATCAGGTCCGCGATGCCCGTGACGAGGTCGTTCGGCTCGACGGGGCGCGGCTGCAGCGCCTGCCGCCGCGCAAAGGCGAGCAGGCGGTGCGTCAGCGCCGCCGCGCGCTGCACCGTTTGGCGCGCGGCATCGACGAACTGCCCGGCCTCCTCCGTCCGCCCCTGCCCGATGCGCCGGCGCATGAGTTCCAAGCTGCCGCCGATCGCCTGCAGCATGTTGTTGAAGTCGTGCGCGAGGCCGCCGGTGAGCTGGCCCACGGCCTCCATCTTCTGGCTTTGCCGCAACGCCGCCTCGGTCTGCTCGCGTTCCAACGCTTCCGCGTGCAGGGCATCGACCGCCTGGGTCAGCGCCGCGGTGCGCTCGGCCACGCGCGCTTCCAGCACGTCCGCGGCAAGCCGTGCCTCCGTGATGTCCAAGGCGCATCCGGTGTAGCCGAGAAAGGCGCCCGTGTCGTCGAGGCGCGGCACGCCGTCGCAGCGCATCCACCGGGTTTGGCCGTCCTTGTCGCGCACCCGCGTCTCGGCCCGGAACGGGCGCCGGGCACGGAGCGCGCCCACGAACGCCCAGCGGAACGGCCCGAGGTCCTCCGGCAGCACGACCGCCGCCCAGGCCTTGCCCAACATGGCCGCCGCCGGCCGGCCGAACATGTGGTCGAAGTGCATGTTGGCAAACGTCACCGCCCCGGCCGCGTCGGTCATCCAGATCAGCGCCGGGGCGCTGTCGGCCATGTGGCGGAACCGCGCCTCGCTGGCGGCAAGCCGGTCCTCGGCCGCCTTCTGCTCCGTCACGTCCTGGGTGATGCCGCCGATGCGCCGGATGCGCCCGTTCGCGTCGAGGATGGGGAAGCCGGTGTCGCGCATCCAGCGCACGGCGCCGTCGGGCCGGATGATCCTGTACTCGATGCCGTGCGCCTCGCCCGCAAGCACCCGCGGCAGGCTTTGCTCGGCGCGGGCGCGGTCGTCGGGGTGAACGGTGGCCGACCAATGGTCGAGGCCCTGCATGATCCGCTCGCGCGGCTCGCCCCAGGCCTGCTCAAAGGACGGGCTGAGGTATTCCAGCCGCCGCGCCTCGGCGTCCACGATCCACAGCACGTCGCGCAGGTTGTCGGCGAAGCTGCGGAAGCGCAGCTCGCTGTCGTGCAGCGCCTGCGCCGCCGCGCGCCGGGCGGTGACGTCCTGAAAGGCCGCAAGCGCCCCCTCGACCCGGCCGCCTTCCCCGCGCACGGGCACGATGTCCACCAGCAGCACCACGCGCCGCCCGTCCAGGGCGGTGGCGGCGTATTCGTAATCCTTCACCGCCTCGCCCCGCAAGGCCCAGGCGGCGGGCAGGCGGTCGCTTGGGATGGGCGAGCCGTCGTGCGCCGCCGCCTGCCAGGACGGCTCGGCGTAGTGCCGGCCCACCAGCTCCCCGGCGCCGGCGCCGAGGATCCGCTCGGCCGCGGCGTTGGCGTAGGTGAGGCGGCCCTCGGCGTCCAGCTCGATGACGCCGGCCGGCGTGAGGGCGAGCAAGCGCGCCAGCCGCGCTTCTCCCGCCCGCCGGGCGTTTTCGGCTTCCCTGCGCTCCCCTTCGCGCGCGGCGAGCGTCGCCGACATGCGGTCCAAGGCGGCCTCGCGCATCCGCTTTGACGGGCGGCCCGGCCTGGGACCGCTCCGCCGCTTCCGCGCCCTGGCTGCCAGCCAGGCCAGGGGAGAAAGCCCCGCCAGCAGGAGGAGGCGGGCGGGCGGGGTCACGACGCCCTCCCGGCGTTGGCCGTTGGCCCCCTGTCCCGATCCATGGTTGTTTCCCGTTCCATCGGGCCGGGCCGGCTTGGGCTGGTCATGGGCGCCCGGAGCTTATTCGCGGAACCGCCGGCAGCCCGCCGCGCGCAGCGCAGCACGCCGCGGCGCGGGCTGGTCGTCGGTGCTGATGCGCGCGTGGCCGAGCAGCATGGGCGGGAGGACCTGTCGCGTATGGTGCGGCGGCGACCTTGGCATTCGCGCCACATTTTCGCAACAGCCCCGCGCCTTGCCGGCCGGCGGCCGGGGCGCGAAGGCAAACCGGATGCCGGGGTGGCCCGCTGGCAGGACCGGCTGACGCCGTTGTGGACGCCCATCGCCGGGGGGTGCCACCTCAACCGGCCGGTCGAGGCGCTGATCAGGCGCGCCGGCTTCGGGCTTCCCGACCTGCATGTCGGCTACATGGCCGGGCCGAAGCCGTTCACGTTCATGTATGAAGGGCGCGCTTCCAAAAGCTGACGCGGCCGGGCATGGAGGCCGCGTCATGCACGCTCGTCCTTGGGCGATTCCAAGACGATGTAGGACGTGAGCGACCGCACCTGGTCGAGCGTTCCCAACACCTCCGTGTGGAACGCCTTGTAGGCGCGCAGGTCCGCCACCTCCACCCGCAGCAGGTATTCAACCGTTCCCGTCACGTTGTGGCACTCGCGCACCTCCGGCGAGGACTGCATGGCCCGCTCGAACGCCGCTTGGGCCGCTTTGGTGTGGGTCGCCAAGCCCACCGTGATGTAGGCCGTGAACCCAGCCCGGAGCGCCGCCCGGTCCAGCACCGCGCGGTATCCCTTGATGACGCCTGAACGTTCCAGCTCCTGCACCCGTCTCAGGCAGGCGGAGGGCGACAGGCCGACCCGCTCGGCGAGCGAAAGGTTGCTGACCCGCCCGTCACGGCCAAGCTCACGCAAGATCCGTTCGTCGATGCGGTCCATTTTTACCATTGATTGCAGATCAGGCCCGGTTCCGCCGCAGATCGCAAGCCCATTGCGCCGCCAGCGCCGTAGGATTGCGCGATGACGCACGAACAGCTTCTTGCCCTGGCCGCCTTTGCCTTCGTTACCTCCATCACGCCGGGGCCGAACAACCTCATGCTGATGGCGTCCGGCGCCAACTTCGGCGTGCGCCGCACCGTGCCGCACATGCTGGGCGTGGCGCTCGGGTTCGTGTTCATGGCCGTCCTGGTCGGGGCCGGGCTGGCGCAGGCCTTTGCGGCGGTGCCGCAGCTTTATGCCGTGCTGAAGCTCGCGAGCGTCGCCTACCTGCTTTTCCTGTCCTGGAAGATCGCCACGGCGCCGCCGCCCGGGGAAGCGGCGCGGGCTGGCCGGCCGATGACCTTCCTTGCCGCCGCGGCCTTCCAATGGGTCAACCCGAAGGCTTGGGCGATGGCGCTCACCGCAGTCAGCGTTTACGCGCCCTCGCAGACGGCGGCAGGCATCGCAGCCGTCGCCGCCGTGTTCGGCATCGTCAACCTTCCCTCGGTCGGTGTCTGGGCGGCGCTCGGGCAGGGGATGCGCCGGGTGCTCACCAATCCGGCCCGCATGAGGGCGTTCAACGTGCTGATGGCCGTCCTGCTGGTCGCGTCGCTTTACCCGGTGCTGCTGCACTGATCCCAGGGTGGGGACCAAAGAGTTCAGGCATCACGGCCCATGACTGATTCGCCATCCCAACGTACGTCTGTGTTCATGATGTAACGGGAACGTTCCTGCTCAGGTTGGCCAAAGGCCGGTTGACCACGCCCAAGCCGGGCCGGTCATTCGGTGTGGCCAGCATGGAAGGGGCGGCTCCGCACCGGGTGGTGCGTTTTCGAGGTCAGCACAAGCATGGCAACTTTCAAATGGAACAAGGGCGTTTCCGGCAACTGGGACACTGCCGGCAACTGGCTGGCGGGGGCGGTTCCGAACGGCCCGGCGGCGGACGTGGTGATCGACGCGGCGCCGGCCAGCGCCGAGGGCCACTACAACGTCAGGATCGCCGCCGGCACGGACAGGACCGTGAACTCGCTGGACCTGGCCACCTCGGATATCGGCTTGGAGGTGGACGGGACGTTGACCTTCGCGCCGGGTTCGGCGGGCGCGCTCGGGCGTGAGTTCCAAAGCAGCGCGCTGCTGATCGACAATGGCAAGATCGTGAACGCCGGGCTGATGTTCACCTTTATCCAGACCCGGGGCGACGTCCAGTTCACGGGAAGCAACCCGATCTACATCGCGTGGGAGCTGCAAGTCCTGGACGGCACCGCGACGGTTGATACGTCCAGCATCGCCCAGTATGACGCCGCCACGCACACCCTGTTCGACGGGGCGTTCGAGGCGTTGGGCAGCGGCCGGACGATCAACCTGGGCGGCAAGGCCGGCGGGTTCGTCATGGATATCGAGACCCTGACCGGGCCGAAGCCCACCCCGACCCACAGCTACTGGACGCAGCTCGTTTATGACGATCCCGGATCGCAGATCAACGCTTGGAACGGCACAAGCTACGTGCCGGTCGAATCGACGCTGAAGCGGATCGACAACTCGGCCTACGTGAACGTGCGCAACGGCCGCGACTACGCCACGGCCAACACCCTGACGGTCGGCAAGGACGGCGTGTTCGAGCAGGCCGGCGGCACGCTCAGCACCGGCGGCCTTTCCGTGCTGGCCGGCGGCCTGCTGATGGGGGGCATCTCGCCGACGGAGGCCGGTCCGAGCATCGGCCGGGTGACCGTGCTCGGCGCGGTGAGCAACAACGGCCAGATCGTTTCGGAGGGGCCGGGCATGGCGTTCCGCGGCGCCATTTCCGGCACCGGGCAGATCACCTTCAACCGCACCCGCCCCTTGCCCGGCTTCGACACGCCGGTTTCCCCGGCGGTTGCCGGGACGCTGGAGGTGGGCCGCGTCGGCGCCGGGCAGACCGTGGTGATGATCGGCAACGACACGCTGATCCTCGACGACCCCGCGGGCTTTGCCGGAACGGTTGCCGGGTTCGACGGAAGCGACAGGATCGTCGTCAACAGCGCCGCCGCCGTCACGGGCGTCAGCTACGCCGCCGGCGCCAACGGCCTCGGCACGCTCACCCTCAAGGGCGGCGCGGCCGTCCTGGGCACCCTTGCCCTTGCCGGGGATTTTGCCGGGCAAGCCTTCAAGGTCGCGGCCGGCTCCGCGGCGAACAGCTACGACCTGACCGTCGGCGCTGCGCCGCCCGTCGTCACACCCCCCGTCGTGACCCCGCCCGTCGTGCCTTCCCCGGCGCCCGTCGTGCCGTTGCCGGAGGCCGCCAACTTCCTGCTCACCAACATGACCACGGGCGTGTCGTCGAGCGCCGCCGGGATCGCCTATAGCGGCCCGGTCGCCGGGCTGCAGCACCAGTACATCACCGTCAGCACCGACAGCCTGAACATCGCCGCGGCGGCGCCCAACTCGTTCATCCACAGCGGCTCCGGCAACGATGCCATCGACGTGAGCCGGGCGGGCGGCAACAACGTCCTGGACGGCTCCACCGGCTCCAACTTCCTGGTCGGCGGCGCCGGGATGGACACGTTCTTCGTCGATGACCGGGCGGCGGCGGCGGACATCTGGAGCACAGTGGTCAATTTCCATTCGGGCGACGACGCCACGATCTTTGGCGTGACGCCCTCGGACTTCGCGCTCGACTGGCAGGATGGGCAGGGCGCGGCCGGATCGACGGGCCTGACGCTGCACGCGACGGCGCCGGGCAAGCCGGCAGCGTCGATCACCCTGGCCGGATACGCCAAGGCCGACCTCGGCGGGCGCCTGGCCGTGTCGTTCGGCAACGACGGGGGGGGCGGGGGCGCCTACGTGTACATCCACGGGAACTGAGCGAGGCCCAGCGATCTCGGCGCGGCGCGGGCCGGGCGGGCCGCCTTGGGCTTGCGCCCGGCGCGCCGCCGCGCCACACCACGCTGCGATGCCGCCGATCATCTCCGTTGCCAACCTTTCCAAGACCTACAGCTCCGGGTTCCAGGCGTTGCGCAACGTCAACCTGGAGATCCGCCGGGGCGAGATCTTCGCGCTGCTCGGCCCGAACGGGGCCGGCAAGACCACGCTGATCGGCGTCATCTGCGGCATCGTCCGGCCCAGCGCCGGCACGGTGTCCGCGGACGGCCACGACATCGTGCGCGACTTCCGCGCCGCCCGCGCCAAGATCGGCCTGGTCCCACAGGAGTTGACCACCGATGCGTTCGAGACGGTCTGGGCCACGGTGAGCTTCAGCCGCGGCCTGTTCGGCCGCGCCCCGAACCCGGCCCACATCGAGAAAACGCTCAAGACCCTGTCGCTGTGGGACAAGAAGGACAGCCGGATCATGGCGCTGTCCGGCGGCATGAAGCGCCGCGTGCTGATCGCCAAGGCCCTGTCGCACGAGCCGCAAATCCTGTTCCTCGACGAGCCGTCCGCCGGGGTGGACGTTGAGCTGCGCCAGGACATGTGGCGCTTGGTGCGCGAATTGCGCGACAGCGGCGTGACCGTGATCCTCACCACCCACTACATCGAGGAGGCGGAGGAGATGGCCGACCGCGTGGGCGTCATCAGCCGGGGCGAGATCATCCTGGTGGAAGAAAAGGCCGAGCTGATGCGCAAGCTCGGCCGCAAGCAACTGACGCTGCAACTGCAGGCGCCGTTGCAGCGCCTGCCGCCCGAACTCGACGCCTACCGCCTGGAACTGGTCCGGGACGGCATGGAACTCGTTTACACCTATGACACGCGGGGGGAACGCACGGGGATCACGGCGCTGCTCCGCGACCTTGCCGCGGCCGGCATCCGGTTCAAGGACCTGCAAACCAGCCAAAGCTCGCTGGAGGACATCTTCGTCGGGCTGCTGCGGGAGCGGGCATGAACATCCACGCCGTTCGGGCGATCTACGGCTTCGAGATGGCGCGCACCTGGCGCACGCTGCTGCAGAGCATCGTGGCGCCGGTGATCTCGACCTCGCTGTACTTCGTGGTGTTCGGCGCGGCCATCGGCTCGCGGATCAGCACGGTGGAGGACGTGCCGTATGGCGCGTTCATCGTGCCAGGCTTGATCATGCTGTCCTTGCTGACGCAGAGCATCGCCAACGCCTCCTTCGGCATCTACTTCCCGCGCTTCTCGGGCACGATCTACGAGCTTCTGTCCGCCCCGGTGTCCCCATTCGAGATCGTGCTGGGCTACGTCGGCGCCGCGGCCACCAAATCCATCGTGCTCGGCGCCATCATCCTGGCGACGGCGGCCTTGTTCGTGCCGCTGCGGATCGAGCACCCGGTTTGGATGG
>CAXSAZ010000055.1:0-17484 GCA_964235485.1 uncultured Acetobacteraceae bacterium
GAGCTGGTGCCCAAGCAGTTGGCGCTGCGACGGCCGGAGCGGGTGGCGGCGGCGGTGGCGAACCCATTGGCGTTGCTGGCGCGCATCGTCGGGCCGATCGTCTGGGTGCTCGGCAAATCCTCCGCCCTGGTGCTGCGGCTGTTCGGCGCCCATGCCGATGAGCGCCAGGCGGTGACGGAGGAGGAACTCAAGGCGCTGCTGGCCGAGGGCGCCGAGGAGGGCGTGCTGGAAACGGAGGAGCACGAGATGATCGAGCGCCTGCTCCGCTTGGCGGACAAGCCGGTGCGCGCGATCATGACGCCGCGGACCGAGCTGGCGTGGATCGACCGCACCGACCCGCCGCAAGACATCGCGGCGACGCTGAAAGCCACGCCGCACAGCCGTTTCGTGGTGTGCGAAGGGTCCATAGACAACGTGGTGGGCGTCGTGCAGGCGAAGGACATCCTCGACCGCTTGCTGGACGGCGGCGAGGTGTCGGTTGCGGCCAGCTTGCGCAAGCCCATGGTGATCCCCGACACCGTGACCGCGCTGGACGCCTTGGAGCGGTTGAAGGGCGAGCCGCTTGGCCTCGCGCTGGTGATGGACGAGTACGGCAGCTTCGAGGGCCTGGTGACCGCATCCGACGTGCTGCAGGCCATCGTCGGGGAGCCGGCCGACCCGACCGCCGTGCTGGGGGAGGGCGAGGCCGCGGTGGCCGGCGCCCTGCTGCTGGACGGCGCCATGCCGGTCGATGAGATCAAGTCGAGGCTGGAACTGCCCGATCTTCCATCGGAGGGCAGCTATCACACCTTGGCCGGGCTGCTGCTGGCGCTGCTGCGCCGGCTGCCGCGCATCGGCGACCGAATTGTGTTCGGGGGCTGGCGGTTCGAGGTGGTGGAGATGGACGGCCGCCGGGTATCGCGCGTCAGCGCGCAGCCGGAGCCGGCGGCCGAAGTGTAGCTTAGTAGAAGCGGCCCTGCCCGAACGGCAGGAACAGGACCAGCAAGAGCAGCCGCAATCCGCCGCCATACCCGCGCCCGCCGTAGCACCCGCGGTTGTGGCCGTAGAACCCGCTCCCGCCGAACAGCACGACGAGGATGAGTCGGGCCGGCTTTAGGCCGCCTTCGCCTCCCGCCGCCGGGCGTGCAGGATGAACTCGGTGTAGCCATTCGGCTGCGCGCGGCCCTTGAACACCAGGTCGCAAGCGGCCTGGAACGCCGGGCCGTCCAGGTTGGCCGCCATCGGGCGGTAGGCGGCGTCGCCGGCGTTCTGCCGGTCCACGACCCCGGCCATGCGGCGCAGGGTTTCCGTCACCTGCGCCTCCGTCACGATGCCGTGGTGCAGCCAGTTGGCGATGTGCTGGCTGGAGATGCGCAGCGTGGCGCGGTCCTCCATCAGCCCCACGTCGTGGATGTCCGGCACCTTGGAGCAGCCGACGCCCTGGTCGATCCAGCGCACGACGTAGCCGAGGATGCCCTGGACGTTGTTGTCCAGCTCCTGCTGCACGTCGTCCGGCGCCCAGTTCGGGCGGTCGGCCATGGGAATGGACAGCAGGTCCGCCAGCGTGCCGCGCGGGTGCCCGGCCAACTCCGCCTGCCGCGCGGCCACGTCCACCTGGTGGTAGTGCAGGGCGTGCAGGGTGGCGGCGGTGGGGGAGGGGACCCAGGCGGTGTTCGCCCCGGCGCGCGGATGGCCGATCTTCTGCTCCAGCATGTCCGCCATGCGGTCCGGCGCCGCCCACATGCCCTTGCCGATCTGCGCCCGGCCGCGCAACCCGCAGGCCAGGCCGATATCCACGTTGAGGTCCTCATACGCCTTGATCCAGGCGGTGCCCTTCATCTCGTTCTTGCGGATGGTGGCGCCCGCTTCCATCGAGGTATGGATTTCGTCCCCGGTGCGGTCGAGGAAGCCGGTGTTGATGAACGCCACCCGGTCCCGGGCGGCGTGGATGCAAGCGGCGAGGTTGGCGCTGGTGCGCCGCTCCTCGTCCATGATGCCCATCTTCAGGGTGTTGGGCGCGAGGCCGAGCATGGCCTCGACCCGCGCGAAGATCTCGGCGGCGAAGGCGACCTCTTCCGGCCCGTGCATCTTCGGCTTGACGATATAGACCGACCCCGCCCGGCTGTTGCGGACCGGCCCGGCGCCGCGCAGGTCGTGCATGGCGGCCAACGTCGTGACCGCCGCGTCCAGCATCCCTTCCGGGACCTCCGCGCCGTCCGCGGTCAGCACGGCGTCCGTGTACATATGGTGGCCAACGTTGCGGATCAGCATGATGCTGCGGCTCGGCAGGACCAGCGCGCCGCCGTTCGGCGCCGCGTACTCGCGGTCAGGATTCAGCCGGCGCACGATCGGCTTGCCGTTCTTCACCAGCGACGCCGAGAGCGTGCCCTGCATCAGGCCGAGCCAATTGCGATAAATCAGGACCTTGTCCGCCGCATCGACCGCGGCGACGCTGTCCTCGCAGTCCTGAATAGTGGAAAGCGCCGCTTCCAGCAGCAGATCGGCGACGCCCGCCGGGTCGTCCTGGCCAATGGGATAGCTGCGGTCGATGCTGATCTCGATGTGGAGGCCGTTGTTGCGCAGCAGGATCGCGCTGGGCGCCGAAGGCTCGCCGCGGTAGCCCACAAACTTCTCCGGCGCAGCCAGCCCAACCGTGCCGTGCCCGGTCGCGACCCGCAACACGCCGTCCTGCACCGTGTAGCCCGTCGCATCCGCGTGCGACGCCCCGGCCAGCGGCGCCGCAAGGTCCAGCACCTGCTTCGCCCGCTTCACCACGGCGGCGCCGCGCTTCTTGTTATAATCCTGGCCGCGCTCCGCCCCATCGCTTTCCGGCAGCGCGTCCGTGCCGTACAGCGCGTCATACAGGCTGCCCCACCGCGCATTGGCCGCGTTCAGCGCATAACGGGCGTTCATCACCGGCACGACGAGCTGCGGCCCGGCGATGCTGGCGATCTCGGCGTCCACGTTTTCCGTGCCGACCTCGAACGGCGGCGGCTCCGGCAGGAGGTAGCCGATGCCGCGGAGAAACTCCTCGTATGCCGCGGCGTCGTGCGGCTTGCCCGATTGCGACAGGTGCCATTCGTCGATTTGGCGCTGCAGCTCGTCACGCCGGGCGAGCAGGGCGGCGTTGCGCGGTGCCAGGTCGTGCACCAAGGCGGCAAAACCGGTCCAGAACGTATCGGCCTCGATGCCAATGCCCGGCAGCGCCTCGGCGATGAAGCTATGCAGCTCGCTCGCAACCTGCAGGCCCGCAACGTCAACTCGATCCATCTTTCGTCCTCTCGTGGTGCGCCCTTATTGGGGCAAGCGCGCCCGAAGTCGAGAGGGCGCGGTCAGCCCTGCCGGTCACGCCATGCGGCATGGGCGGCCTCGTCAGCGGGAAAGACGGGCATGATCGGGTCAGTTTGGGAGTTGGGGCACGGACGTTTGGGACGCTTCCTGTCCGCCTGGTCAGACCTCAACTTTGTAGTTCAGGCCAACCTCGTCGCCCGGCAGGCCCCTGATGCCCCAAGCGTGGCGCGGCGTTTCAAAGATCGTGATCTCAAGGTCTTGAGGGCTGATGTTCGTAAGCTCGGGCACGCGCTGGTAGAGCAGCCTGATCAGGAGCTTCTTGGCTTCAACCGACCGCCCCTCAAAGATGCTGAACTCGACGATTGTGTAACGGTCTGAGCGGTCGGGCGGGTAGATGAAGTCGGCTTTGTCCAAGGCGATGAAGCGGTGGAACTTCTTTTCGGCCGGGTATTCGAACGCCTGCATGACGGATAAGTGTATGGCTTCGGAAAGCGCCGCCCGATGGTGCTCCAATGAGCCTCGAAGACCGTAGATTGCAACCTGGGCCACGACGGCGACCTCCGAACTATAGCACTGGCAGTTGGGAGGTTGTTTGCCCGGCGCAGCGGTCGGACGGCGGTGGCTCTCTGATGTTTGATGGCGTTGGCCGTCCGGGCGGGACGCTGATCAGTCGATGATGTCCGCGCAGGCATCCGTTGGCGCTGCCGCGACGTGACCCACGACCGGCACGATCTTCAGCGCCGCCGAGGTCACCCGGCAAGGTGCCGCGGCCAAGCCGCAGCCGGACAGGATCAACAGGGACAGCAACAGGACAACCCGGGTCATGCAGCGGAGCCTACGCTTCCAGCTCCTCCCGCATCAACTCCAAAGCGAGCCAGCGTTCCTCAAGCCCGGCAAGGCTGGCCTGCGCTTGGGCCAGCGACCCGGTAGCCGCGCGGAAAGCGGCGGGGTCGCGGCGATACAGGTCGGGGTCGGCGAGCCGCTTCTGCAGGCGCGCGACCTCGGCCTCCGCCGCCGCGATCTGCTGGGGCAGCGCCTGGAGCGCGTGCTTGTCCTTGAACGTCATCTTGCGGCCGCCCGACGGGCGGGGCGGCGGTTTGGTGCCGCCCCGGGCGGCGCGCTCCGGCGTCCCCGCTTCTGGTTGGCCGCGCTGGGCCAGCATGTCGCTGTAGCCGCCGGCATACTCGGTCCACCGCCCGCCGCCCTCCGCGGCCAGGGTGCTCGTCACCACGCGGTCGAGGAAGTCGCGGTCGTGGCTGACCAGCAGCACGGTGCCGGGATACTCCGACAGCATCTCCTGCAGCAGGTCGAGCGTTTCCAAATCCAGGTCGTTGGTCGGCTCGTCCAGCACCAGCAGGTTGGAAGGCCGGGCCATGGCGCAGGCGAGCATCAGCCGCCCGCGCTCGCCCCCGGACAGCACGCCGACCGGGGTGCGGGCCTGCTCCGGCTTGAACAGGAAATCCTTCATGTAGCCGATCACGTGCCGGCGCTCGCCGCCCACCACCACGGTGTCGCCGCCGCCCGCCGTCAGCGTGTCCGCCAGCGTCGCGGACGGGTCGAGGCTGGCGCGCTGCTGGTCGAGCGTGACCTCCGCCAGGTTGGTGCCAAGCTTCACCTCGCCGCTGTCCGGCGGCTCCGCCCCGGTCAGCAGCTTGAGCAGCGTCGTCTTGCCGGCGCCGTTGGGGCCGATGATGCCCAAACAGTCGCCGCGCAGCACCCGGAGCGTCAGGTCGCGCACCACTGGGGTGCCGTCGAACGCCTTGCCGACGTGCTCGGCGACCGCGACCATCTTGCCTGACAGGTCGGCCTCCGTCGCCACCAGCCGAAGCCCCGCCTCGCCCCCGCCCATCTCCCGCCGCTTCTGCCGGAGCGCGCCCAGTTCGCCCAGGCGGCGCACGTTGCGCTTGCGCCGGGCGGTGACGCCGTAGCGCAGCCAGTCCTCCTCGCGGGCGATCTGCCGGGTGAGCTTGTGCTGGTCGCGCTCGGCCTGCTCCTCCACCTCGTCGCGCCAAGCTTCGAAGTGGGCGAAGCCGCGGTCCATGCGCCGGGTGATGCCGCCATCGAGCCAGACGACGTTGCGGGACAGCTTCTCCAACATGCGCCGGTCGTGGCTGATCAGCACCAGCCCGGCGCGCAAACCGGCCAGCTCCCCTTCCAGCCACTCGATGGCCGGCAGGTCCAGGTGGTTGGTCGGCTCGTCCAGCAGCAGCAGGTCGGGGGAAGGCGCCAGCGTGCGGGCGAGGGCGCAGCGCCGCTTCTCGCCGCCTGACAGGTGCGCGGGGTCCTCCGCGCCGGTCATGCCGAGCTGGTCCAGCAGGGTGCGCGCCCGATGCAGGTCGTCGCCCGGCCCCATGCCGGCCTCCACGTAGTCGAGTGTGGTGGCGAAGCCCGTGAGATCCGGCTCCTGCGGCAAATAGCGAACGGTCGTGCCGGGCTGCAGGAAGCGCGTGCCGGCATCCGGCTGCAGCAGCCCGGCGGCAACCTTGAGCAAAGTTGATTTGCCCGATCCGTTGCGCCCAACGAGGCAGATGCGCTCGCCCGCGCCCACCCCAAGCTCGGCGCCGTCCAGCAGCGGCGCGGTTCCAAGCGACAAGCGGATGTTCTGAAGCAGCAGCAACGGAGGGGCCATGTCCCCGGTATGGGCGGCCCCTCCTTCCTGTGCAACCCGGCCCCGGTGTGGCATGGGGGGCTGCCACCACCAAGGACCCCTCATGCGCCGATCAGCCGTCCTGCTTTGCTTCGCAGCCGCCCTGCTGTGGACCCCGGCGCAGGCGGCGGACGTGCTGCGCATCGGCCTTCTGCACACGCTGTCCCCGGCGCCGCTCTACATCGCCATGGAACGCGGCTATTTCCGCGATGAGGGCCTGGACGCCAGCTTCCGCTTCTTCGAGGCGGCGCAGCCCATCGCCGCCGCCGCGGTGTCGGGCGACATCGACGTGGGGATCACCGCGCTGACCGGGGGCTTCTTCAGCCTGGCTGGGCGGGGCACCCTGAAGGTGATCGCCGGCGGGCTGCATGAGCAGCCGGGCTACGAGGGGACGGCGATCCTCGCATCGCGCAAGGCGTATGACGCCGGGCTGACGGCGGCGGCGCGGCTGGCTGGGCACAGCTTCGGCATCACCCAGTTCGGGTCGTCGTTCCATTACATGGCCGGGCGCATCGCGGAACGGGAAGGCTTCGCGCTCAAGGAGCTGACGCTGCGCCCGCTGCAGGGGATCGGCAACATGGTGGCGGCGGTGCGGACCGGGCAGGTGGACGCGACCATGGCGGTTGCCTCTATGGCCCGGCCGTTGGAGGCGTCGGGGGAAGCGCGCATCATCGGCTGGGCCGGCGACCTCGTGCCGTACCAGATCACCGCCGTGTTCGCGCCGAGCCGGATGCTGGACGCGCGGCCGGACACGCTGCGCCGCTTCATCCGCGCGTATCGGCGCGGCGTCGCCGACTACCGCGACGGCTTCCTGCGGCTGGACCCGGCGGGCAAGCCGGTGCGGGACGCCAAGACCGCGGCGTTGATCCCGTTTATTCAGAAATACGTCTATGCCGGCGACCCCGACGGACCGCGGAAGATCGAGGAAGGCGTCGGCTACTACGACGAGGACGCGCGGCTCGACGTGGAGGACGTGGCGGCGCAGCTCCGCTGGTTCACCGGGCAGGGCTTGGTGAAGGGCCAGATCGAGCCGGCGGACGTGATCGACACCCGCGCCGGCGCGCTTCCCACGCCATGAACGGGTCCAGCGTCCGGCTGTCGGTTTGCGGCGTCGGACATCGCTACGACGCCTTGCCGGTGCTGGACGGGATCGAGCTGGTGGCCGAGGCGGGCCGGGTGCTGGTGCTGATCGGGCCGTCCGGCTGCGGCAAGAGCACGCTGCTGGGCATCATGGGCGGCCTGATCGCGCCCACGGACGGCACGGTGCGGATGGACGGGCACGTCGCGCCCGACTGCCTGAACCCGCTGACCCCCGTGTTCCAGGATTTCGCCCTGCTGCCCTGGCGCAGCGTTGCCGGGAACGTGTCGCTGGTGCTGGAAGGGCGGTTGCCGCGCCGCGAGCGGGACGCGCGGGTGACGGAGGTGCTGGCGCTCACCGGCCTGTCCGAATTCGCCTGCGCCTGGCCCAAGCAGCTTTCCGGCGGGATGCGGCAGCGCGTCGGTATCGCCCGCGCCTTGGCGGTGCGGCCCGCGTGCCTGTTGATGGACGAGCCGCTTTCGGCGCTGGATGCGCAGACCCGGGCGCTGCTGCTGGACGAGTTCGCCGGGCTGATCGAGCGGGCGGGCACCACGACGGTGTATGTGACGCACAACCTCCAAGAGGCGGTGCGGCTGGGCCACCACGTCGCCGTGCTGTCACGCCGGCCCGGCCGGGTGCGCGCCGTGGTGGAGATCGACCGGCCCATCGGCGGGCGGGACGTGGCGGACCCGGAACTTCTGGCGGTCGAGCGGCAGCTTTGGGAGATGATCCGCGGCGACGCGGCAGCAGCCGAGCGGGAGCGCGTCCATGCCTGATGTGAACAGCCCTGGCGTGAACAGCCCCGGTGCCGCTGCCGGGCGCGACATCGCCGGCCCCGTGCCGTTCCGCGCCCACGGCTTCGCGCCGCGCGCCGTGCCCGGCGCCGCGGCGGCCACCCTGCTGGGCATCGTGGCGCTTTGGCAGGCGGGGGCGAGCGCCGGGCTGATCGCCACGCAGTTCCTGCCGCCGCCTGCCAGCATCCTGCGCGCCTTGTATCAGCTTGCGATCAGCGGCGAGCTTTGGCTGCACTTGGGCGCGTCTTTGCAGCGCCTGGCGGTCGGCTGGACGCTGGGGACGGTGTGCGGGGTGGCGCTCGGCTTGGCGGTGGGCTTGTCGAGCTGGCTGCGCAGCCCCGGCATGGCCGTGGTGTCGGCCCTGTTCCCCATCCCGAAGATCGCGCTGGTGCCGCTGTTCATCATCTGGTTCGGCATCGGCGAGGGGTCGAAGGTCGCGACCCTGGCCTTTGGCGTGTTCTTCCCCACCGTGATCAACACCGCCGCCGGCGTCGATGCCGTCAGCCGCAACCTGGTGCGGATGGGCCAAGCCTTCGGGCTGTCCCGCGCCGCGATCCTGTGCAAGATCGTGCTGCCCGGCGCGCTGCCCACCATCCTGAGCGGCTTCCGCGTCACCACGGGCATCGCCATCATCCTGCTCGTCGCCGCCGAGATGATCGGGGCGGAGCGCGGCATCGGCGCCTTCGTGCTGCAGGCCGGCAACCTGTACGACACCGACAACCTGCTGGCCGGCATCGTCGTGCTGTCGCTGCTTGGGTTGTCGGTGGCCTGGGTGCTGGGACGGCTGGAGCGGGCGCTGCTCGGCTGGCGCTAGACGTTGGCGCATGGTTTGCAGGGTGTTCCGCAAACCCTGTGCAGGCCGGTCCGTCACCGCTTGCCAGCATCCTCCGCGCCCGGCATGGGTGCGCGGGACAGGAGAGTTGATGATGCGCAGACCGATCCTTGCAGTTCTTTTGACGGCGATGCTGACGGGCGCCGCCCATGCCCAAACGCTGCGCATCGCGCTGCGCGAGGACCCGGACATCCTGGACCCCACCCTGGCCCGCACCTATGTCGGGCGCATCGCCTTTGCCGGGCTGTGCGACAAGCTGTTCGACATCAATGAAAAGCTGGAGATCGTGCCGCAACTGGCGCTGTCCTACGAGTGGACGGACCCGACCAGCTTGGTCATCAAGCTGCGGCCCGGCGTCGCGTTCCACGATGGCGAAAAGCTTGACGCGGCGGCGGTCAAGTACTCGCTGGAGCGCCACCTGACCATGCAGGGCAGCTTCCGCCGTAGTGAGATCAACGTCATGGACCGGGTGGAGGTCGTGGACCCGCTCACGGTCCGCATCGTGCTGAAAACCGCGTCCGCGCCGTTCGTGTCGCAACTGACGGACCGCGCCGGCATGATCGTGTCGCCCAAGGCGGCCGAGGCGGCGGGCAAGGACTTCGGGCTCAAGCCGGTCTGCGCCGGGCCGTTCCGCTTCGTGGAGCGGGTGCCGCAGGACCGGATCGTGCTGGAGCGGTTCCCCGGATACTGGGATGCGGCTTCGGTCAAGCTGGACCGGGTGGTGTACCTGCCGATCCCCGACAGCTCCATCCGCTTGGCGAACTTGCAGGCGGGCAGCATCGAGCTGTCGGAGCAAATCCTGCCGACCGACGCGGACGCGGTGCGCAGCAACTCCCGGCTGCGCCTCGTCACGTCGGACAATCTTGGCTACGCGGGCATCACCATCAACACGGCCAACGGCCCGCGCGCCAAGACGCCGCTCGGCAGCGACGCCCGGATACGGCAAGCGTTCGAGCTGTCGCTGGACAAGGCAGCGATCAACCAGGTCGTGTATAACGGCCTTTACACGCCGGTGTCGCAGGGCGTGTCGCCCAGCAGCCCCTACTACGACAAGGCCGTGCAGCCGCGCGAACGGGACGTGGCGCGGGCAAAGGCGTTGCTGAAGGAAGCCGGGGCGGCACTGCCGGTGCCGGTCGCGCTCACGGTGCCGAACAACCCGGACCAGCGGCAAGCGGGCGAGATCATCCAGGCAATGGCGGCCGAAGCCGGCTTCGACGTGAAGATCACCGCGTCCGAGTACGCTTCCGCGCTGGCCGCGGCCCAACGGGGCGAGTTCGAGGCGTTCGCGACCATGTGGTCCGGCCGGGTCGATCCCGATGGCAACCTGTTCAGCTTCATGCACAGCGGCGGCGCGCTGAACGACAGCCACTACGCCAACCCGAAGGTGGATGCGCTGCTGGACCAGGCGCGGGCCGTGCAGGAGGTGGCGGCGCGGCGCGGGCTGTATAACCAGGTTGTGGAGCAGTTGAGCAAGGATCTGCCTATCGTGTATCTGCACAACCCCAAGAACGTGGTCGGCATGTCGGCGCGGGTGACCGGGTTCCGCCCGGTGCCGGACGGCATCATTCGTCTGCAAGGCTTGGGCTTGGCGAAGTAGCCATGCGTAGCCATCTCGGCGGCCGGCTGCTGCAAGTCCTGCCCACCATCCTGCTGGTCAGCATCCTGGTGTTCGCGCTGCAGCAGCTCATGCCCGGCGACCCCGCCGTCGTGCTGGCGGGGGAGGAGCGTGGCGATCCCGCCGTGCTCGCGCAAATCCGCAGCGAGCTGTGGCTCGACCGCTCGCTGCCGGTGCAGTACTTCCACTGGATCGGCAACGTTTTGCGCGGCGACCTGGGGTTCAGTTGGCGCATCCGCCAGCCGGTGGCGTCCCTGATCCTGACCAAGCTGCCAGTGACGCTGCAGCTCGCCGCGATGGCGTTCCTGATTGCGCTGTGCATCGGCGTGCCGGCCGGCATCCTGTCCGCGGTGAAGCGCAACACCGCCTGGGACTACGTGGCGAACCTGATCGGCTTGGCCGGGCTGTCCACGCCGAACTTCTGGCTCGGCATCATGCTGATCCTGCTGGTGTCGGTGAAGCTGGGCTGGCTGCCGCCCTCCGGCTACGTGCCGCTGACGGAGGATTGGCGGCAGTCGCTGGCCACCACCATCATGCCGGCCTTCGTGCTGGGCAACGCCATCGCCGCCATCCTGATGCGCCACACCCGTAGCGCCATGCTGACCGCGCTTGACCAGGACTTCGTGCGGACCGCGCGGGCAAAAGGCCTGAACGAGTGGGTCGTCGTGCTGCGCCACGCTTTCCGCAACGCGCTGGTACCGGTCGTGACCCTGGGGGCGCTGGAACTCGGCACGTTGCTGTCCGGCGCGGTGCTGACGGAGCAGGTGTTCAGCATCCCGGGCTTCGGCAAGCTGGTCGTGGACGCGGTGTTCAACCGGGACTACCCCGTCGTGCAGGGCGTCGTGCTGGTCACGGCGTGCCTGTATATTCTGCTGAACCTGCTGGCCGACGTGCTGTACGTCGTCATCAACCCACGGCTGCGCGACGCATGATAAGGTCAAGCCCGGCAGCTCTGGCCCTACGTCGGTTCCGCGGGCGACCCGCGGCGGTGCTGGGCTTCGCGGTCATCGCCTTGTTCGTGCTGGTCGCGGTCGCCGCGCCGTTGATCGCGCCGTATGATCCCATCGCCACCAGTTGGACGGCCATACGCAAGGCGCCGTCGATGCAGCACTGGATGGGCACGGACGAAAACGGGCGGGATGTGCTGTCCCGCGTGGTGTTCGGCGCGCGGGCGTCCTTGCTGGCCGGCGTCGTGTCCGTGCTGATCGCGGCCGGGGTGGGGGTGCCGGTGGGCCTCTTGGCCGGGTTCGCCGGCGGCCGGGTGGACGCGGTGATCGGCCGGGTGGTGGATGCCATGCTGGCGTGCCCGTTCCTGATCCTGGCCATCGCCCTGGCGGCGTTTCTCGGCCCGGCGCTGACCAACGCCATGGTCGCCATCGGCGTGACAGCCGCGCCGGTGTTCGCCCGCGTCGCCCGTAGCGCCACCATGGACACGATGACTTACGATTACGTCGAGGCCGCCCGCGCCGTGGGCAACCCGCCCTGGCGCGTGGCGTTGCGCCACGTCGCGCCCAACATCGTGCCGCCCGTGCTGGTGCAGGCGACGCTGGCGATTGCGCTGGCGATCATCGCGGAGGCCAGCCTGTCCTTCCTCGGCCTCGGCCAGCAGCCGCCGGCGCCGAGCTGGGGCAGCATGTTGAACTCGGCGCAGCGTTTCCTGACACAGGCGCCCTGGCTCGCGGTGTTCCCGGGGGCGGCCATCTTCCTGGCGGTGCTGGCGTTCAACCTGGTCGGCGACGGCCTGCGGGACGCGCTCGACCCCCGGCGGCGCTGATCCTGTCCACCGGGACTCGTCGGGGCGCGGCCGTCCGCGCGGCACGGCTTGACCGCCGGGCGCTGCGGGAGTCCGATGCGCGGTGTAAAAACCGGAGGGACGGACAATGCGCGCATGGGCAGTGGTCGAGAACGGCGCGGACCTGCAGGAACTGGAACTGCCGACACCGGAGCCGCGGGGCACCGAGGTGCTGCTGGAAGTCACGCATTGCGGGGTGTGCCACTCCGACCTGCATATCTGGGAAGGCCATTACGACTTGGGCGGCGGCAAGCGGATGTCGCTCAAGGACCGCGGCGTGGCGCTGCCGCTGGCCATGGGGCACGAGATCGTCGGGCGCGTCGCGAAGCTCGGCCCCGATGCGGACGGCGTGGCCGTGGGGGACGTGCGGATCGTGTTCCCATGGCTGGGTTGCGGTCAATGCGACCGCTGCTTGGCGGAGGAGGACAACATGTGCACCGTCGCCAGCCGCAGCCTGGGCGTTTACCAGCACGGCGGTTACGCCACCCACGTCGTGGCGCCGCATCCGCGCCACCTGATCGACCCCGGCACGCTCGACCCGGCGGTTGCGGCGACCTACGCCTGTTCCGGCGTCACAGTGTATTCCGCCGTGCGCAAGGTGCTGCCGATGCCGCCGACCGAGCCGATCGTCCTGATCGGCGCCGGCGGGCTGGGCCTGAACGCCATCGAGATCCTCAAGGCCCTGGGCCACAAAGCCATCGTCGTAGTGGACCTCAGCGCGGAAAAGCTGCAAGCGGCGATGGCCGCGGGCGCCACGGCCGTGGTGGACGCGAGCACGCCGGGCACGGCGGAGCGCATCATGGACGCTTGCGGGCCGGTCGCCGCCATCATCGATCTGGTGAATGGCACGGCGACGGCGGCCTTCGCGTTTCCGGTCCTACGGAAAGGCGGCAAGCTGATCCAGGTCGGCCTGTTCGGCGGTTCCATGACGCTGCCGCTGCCGTTGATGGCAATACGCGCGCTGACGGTCCAGGGCAGCTATGTCGGCAACCCCAAGGAGTTGCGGGAGCTCGTGACATTGGCGCAAAACGGCGGCATCACGTCTTTGCCGATCACCCGGCTCCCGCGATCCAGCGCCACGACGGCGCTGCATCGGCTGCGCGACGGACAAGTCACCGGCCGCATTGTCCTGACCGCGGCTTGATTAAGCCAGCCGCTCGTCCCGCATGGCGCGTGGCCGTTGGCTGCGTGCCATTGCGCCGGTGGGCGTGTGCGCCGCCATGCGCCGCATGAGCGGCAAAGCATAGCCCAAGCGGCGCACCAACTCCGCAGTGATCAGAATCTCGGCCCGCATGGCGCCGGTGTACCATAGCCGATAAGCCGATCCGGTGAGGCCCAGAATGCCGCAACGTTCCTGATTGGGCAGGCCAAGGAGATTGGCCAAGCCATCGAGTTCCCGAACCGCCGCAGATACCTGCTCCGGCGTTTTTAATACTTCGGACATCCTGCAATTCCCCGCTTATCCCCGCTGACGGAAAGCACAGTAACGATATCTAACCGAAATGGAAGTCCCTTTAACGGGCCTATCACGGAAAGTTTTGCTGGTATCACGACATGTGCGGCGGGCGCAAAGTGGACGGGCTGTCCGCCAAATCAACATCCCTGCCGCCCAAGGAGCGCGCCATCAGGCCCAATGGATCGGCCATCGCCAAAGTGCTGTTCTCGCCGGCCGGACCGCGCGTATGCGAGGGGGCCACCGCCGTGCGCAGCAGCGTGCCGACGAAGGAGCGTCCCCAGGCCAAGGCGGAAGCGCCCTGAATGGCCATCCAGCTTTCCCGCCAGCGCGCTTGGCGATCCGCAAGGCTCATGCCCAGCGCGGTGTCCAGCGCATCCGCCATCTCGTCGGCGTCATGCGGATTGACGATCAGCGCGGCGCCAAGCTGCCTTGCGGCGCCCGCGAAGCGGGACAGGATCAACACCCCGGGGTCCTGCGGGTCCTGCGCGGCGACGTATTCCTTGGCGACCAGGTTCATCCCGTCCCGCAAAGGCGTCACCAAGCCCACCCGCGACTCCCGCATGTAGCCGGCAATGGTGCTGCGGGCGCCCGCGCGCGCCACGAGGCGAAGCGGCATCCAGTCGGGTTCGCTGAACTCGCTGTTGATGCTGCCGACTTCCCGCTCCACCGCGCTGCGCAGGTCGCGATAGGCGATCACGTCCTTACGCGACTCGGCGGCGATCTGCAGGAACGTCACCCGGCGCCGCAACTCGGGCCGCGTTTCCAGTAAACGCCGATACCCCGCGACCCGCTGCAGCAGCCCCTTGGTCGGGTCCATGCGGTCCACGCCGAGCACGAGGCGCTGCCCGCCCAAGCTCCGGCGCAGCCGTTCCGTCGGCGCCGCGCGCCAGGCATCCTCGGCAATGGCGGCGAAGTCCTGCGCCTCGATCTCCACCGGAAACACGCCCAGGCGAACCCGCCGGCCGCCGACGCTCAGCCAGCCATTCGGCATCCGCAGCGCGTCGCCGATGCGGCAGGCAACCTCGGCGAAGTTCTCGACATCGTTTGCGGTTTGGAAGCCGAGCAGGTCCGCTGCGAGCAGGTCCCGGAGCAGCGCGCCCGCTTCCGGCACGCTGGCCAGCATGTCGGCGGACGGGAACGGGATGTGCAGGAAGAAGCCGATCGGCGCCCGCACGCCCCTGGCACGCAGGGCCTGGGGCATACCCATCAGGTGGTAGTCGTGAATCCAGATCAGGTCGTCGGCCCGCAGCATGGGCTGCAGCGCCCCGGCAAGCCGCTCGTTCACCTGGCGGTAAATCTGCGCGTTGCGCCGGTCGAACGTCATGAGTTCCGGCATCGAGTGCAGCAACGGCCAAAGCGTGCTGTTGGAGAACTCGTTGTAATAGCGTTCGTGCTCTTCGGCCGTGAGATCAATGGTCGCGTATTTGACGCGGCCCGACTCAGCCAGGCGGACCGGCCCGGGAGCCTCCGACAGGTTGCCGCTCCAGCCGAACCACACGCCGCCCCGCCGCTCCATCAGGGCTTCAAGCGCGACGGCGAGGCCGCCCGCCTGCGCGCCCGCTGCCGCCGGCGCGGGGACGCGGTTGCTGACGACGACGAGGCGGTTCACCTCAGCTCCATCAAGGCTACTGGCAGCCGGCTTAAAATCTCATTCAGGGACAGGCGCGTCGTGCTCATGGTCTCCACCTCTCCGTCTAAAATATGCACAAGCCGCCGGTCAGCCAGGCTTCGTGGCAATAAAACATGAGTTTCCCGCCAATTGCCAGCATGGACAAGCGGCTTGTCAGCCGATGGGTCAACAGCCATCGACAGCCGGGTGCCAACCACGATGGCGGACCGGCCCTCATGCACGCGCGCGAATGCTAAGGCATGGTCGGCGAACGGCCCGTCCAAGCGGAGGGGGACGTAGCTGCCTTGGGTGAACAAGCCGGGCGCCCGGGCACGCAGCGCGAGCGTGCGGGCGATGACCGCCTGCTTAACCCGGCCGTCACGCCAGGATGGCAGCAGCGAGGCCGGCCCGTCCCCCGCTTCGAGGGCTGCCCGCCGCGCCGCGAAATCGACCGGGCGCCTGTTGTCGGGATCGACCAGGCTGAAATCCCAGAACTCGGTTCCTTGGTACAGGTCCGAAACGCCGGGGCTGGTGAGGCGCAGCAGCGTCTGCGTCAGGCTGTTGATCGCGCCTGCCGGGGCGATGCGTGCGGCGAAGCTCGCGAGTTCGCCGGCCATGTTCACGGTGCGCCCGGCGTCGAGCAGGCCCGCCAGGAAACTGCGGCAAGCCCCTTCGTAGTCGGTGTCCGGCACGGTCCAACTGGTGTGGCGCTTCGCTTCGCGCAGCGCCTTTTCTTGCCAGCCGGCCACCCGGGCCTCGAACGCCGACAGCCCTTCGGCGTCGTCCGGCGCCAGGTCGAGCGGCCAAGCGGCCACCAAGGTTTGATACAACATGATCTCGTCGGCGGCGTCCGGCGCCGGGCCGTCGAGGTCGCGCTTGAGGAGGGCGTTGAGCCGCGTCCAGCGCTGCAGCGCCGCTTCCCATTCGGACGGGATCTCGCTGAGCACGGCCAGCCGGGCGCGGGTGTCCTCGCCGCGCTTGTGATCGTGCGTGGCAGTGGCCAGCAAGGCCATCGGGAAACGCTTCTGCCGGTCCTTGTTGGCCGCATGGAACGCCGCCGGGCTGAGGCACCATTGGGACGGCTCGCTGCCCACCTCGTTGCGGGACAGCAGGCGGCCGTATCGGTAGAACGTCGTGTCCTCCACCGACTTCGCCGCGGTCGGCGCTGAAAGCTGCTGGAACTTCACCATGGCCCGGAGCCGTTCCTGCCGCTGCGTTCCGGCAGGCACGCTACGCAGGCCGGTGCCGGACAGCCATTCGCCCACCAGTTCCAGCAAGGGCCGGTCGGCGACGCGCACCGTGCGGCGCGCTCCGGCCATGGCCCAGTCCATGACGCGCTGGTCCGTGGGCGTGATGCCGCCCGGGCCGGCGTAGATGCGATACACGTGGAAATGCACCAGCAATTCCGTCAACGTGTTGCGGATCGCCGTCAGCGTGTAGTCCCGGGTCGCCAGGTTGCGCCGGGCCACCCGGTGCAGCGCCGACGCGGTGACGAACAGCTCGCTGCTCAGGTTTTCCCGCAGGATTTGGCGGCGTGCGGGCATCGCCTCGTCGTCGAACACGCCGGGCCGCCCGGTCAGGCCGGTCCACAGCGCCGTCAGCGGTTCCTCGCCAGCCGGGTCGTGCAGAACCGCGGCGGCGTCGTTCATGAAGTCGTAGCCGGTGGTCCCGTCCGTCAGCCAGTCGCCGGCCAGGCGCTCATGCGGCGCCAGGATCTTCTCGATCCACAGCACGACCGGCTCGTCCCGGAGCTCGGCTGGGCGGGACAACGCGACTGTCTGCAAGCGGCGGCGCAGCTTGCGGCAATAGTCGCGCGGGCTGGCCAGGCCGTCCACGTGGTCGATGCGCACGCCGTCGATCAGGCCCTCGGCATACAAGCGGAACACGGTGCGGTGGGTTGCCTCGAACACCTCCGGCTGCTCGGCCCGCACGCCGGCCAGGCCGTTCACGTCGAAGAAACGGCGCCAGTTGATCTCGTCCGCCGCGGCGCGCCACCAGGCCAGGCGGTAGTGCTGGCGTTCCAGGAGGCGGTGCAGGCGGTCCAGCCCGCCGGGGGTGCCGACCGCGTAGGCCCGCAGGCATTCCTCGATCCCCGTGCGATACACCGGCTCAAGCAGCTCGTGCCGGGCGGCCTCGGCCTGCTTGCGGGTGGCTTCCCGGCCGCCGGCGCCGAGGTCCGCGAAAGCCCGCGCGGCCGGTTCCAGCGGGCCGCCCACGGTCAGCAGGACGGCCGCGTAGTCGCGTGGGCTGATCGGGAAGCGGTGGTCGTAGTAGCCGACGAACAAGCGGCCGTCGCGGTCGTCGAAGCGCAGCACCAACTCGCCGCGCTCCAGGCACTCGCCGTAGGAGCTGCCGAGGAACGGCGCCAGCATCCGGCCGCGCAGCGACGGG
>CAXSAZ010000056.1:0-16881 GCA_964235485.1 uncultured Acetobacteraceae bacterium
CCTCCCCCCGCGCCACGGTCCCGACCTCACCACCCCAGAACCCAATAAGAGCCACGCCTGTATGCACACCGCAACGGCGTCGAAGGCACCGTGTCGCAGGCCGTTCGCACCTTTGGCTTGCGCCAGGCACGCTACCGTGGCCTGGCGAAGACGGGCCTGCAAGGCGTCGCGACCGCCGCGTCCCTCAACCTTGACCGGATCGCGGCCTGGTTCGCCGGACGCCCGCTCGCGCCGACCCGCACCTCACGCTTCACCGCACTCGCCGCCTGATGGCCGACTTCGCCAACAGGATCCAGTCGTTTGATGAGATGGTACACCGCGGCATTGACCCCAGGGCACCGTATCTTGGTCGCTCAGGCTGGGTTCATGGCGGCGAACAGGGCGTCGTAGCGGCCCTTCTGCTCGGCCATCCGCGTGTCGCGGGCGTGCTGAACAGCACGATCATCGCGCATTCCTTCCACACTGTCATGGCACATGGACCGTGGTTCCTGGAGCCCACGGTCCTTCTACGATGTCGCCTCCAGGTCGAGGACGAGCTGCACGCGCTCGCCGACGAGCAGCGCGACACCGAAGTCCACAGGCGTGCCATCACCCTCCACCTTCAGCGACTCCCACACCAGCAGCGGCGCGCCCGGCGCCAGCCGAAGCTCCGCCGCCTCGGCCCGAGTCGACAAGCGCGTGGTGATCGTGCTGTCGCGCCGACGCAGACCGCAGACGCCCAGCGTTTCCAGGGCACGCGAGATGCTCTGGCTTTCCTCGAAGCGGAGGGCGATGTCCGGGGCACGGCTGGCGGGGAACCAGTGCTCGGACCGGATTAGCGGCACGCCGTCCACCTCCCGCAAGATGTCCAGGCGCACGACGCCCGTCCCCGGCGCAACCGCGAGCGGCGCGGCCACGTGCGTGGGCGCGGGCAACACCGCGGAGGCGAGCAGGCGACCACCGGGACCGCGGTTCAGCGCCGCAATGTTGCGCCGGAATCGGGTCTGCGCGCCGACGCGGTAGGGGATCGGGGCCGCCTGCACGAACGTGCCGCGCCCGTGCCGCACGTCGAGCAGGCCGCGGTTCGCCAGATCGGCGACGGCACGGCGCAGCGTGTGCCGATGCACTGCGTACCGCCCGGCCAGCGCGCGCTCATTGGCCAGCCGCTCGCCGGGCCGGAACACCCCGGCCGCGATCTCCCCGGCGAGCCGGTCGGCCACGGCACGCCAGAGGCGATGGCCTGCACTCGTGTCCGCCAGGCCACCCATGCCTCGGTCGTCCGCCCCTTGACTTTAGTACAGAGGTCTATACCACTTTGGCCAGCCCCAGTCCAATCGGGGCGGCCAGCAGGGAACCGCGGCGATGAACACCTCCTCCGTGCGCGCGCAGGCGCAGCCCGTGATCGACTACCCCGTCGAGATCGAGGTGCCCGGCATCGACCGCTGGCGGGACGGCAACACGGGCACGCCCTTCGTCCACCGCATCTCCTCCGGCCAGCCCGGTCCGCACCTGCTGGTGACGGCCGGGACTGTCCAGAGTTTGGGGGGATGAAGAAGGGAGCGGTATGACCAGCTGGGCCGAGTCCGGCTGGGAGAGCGTGGATGGGGTTGGTGCTGCAGCTGGTCGAGACAGGCGCTGGCAAGTCGGAAACTCGGGGACGCGGCATCGACGTTCTGGAACTCGACCGGCCCGGCGATCTGCGCGACATCGCCGACCTCGGGTTGACGCTGTCCGAAGCCAAGCAGCTGCTGGCCTGTGTCCAGCAAGCGGTCGTCGCCGTGCAGGCCCGCAATCATGCGGCGCTGCGGCCGGAGTGCTCGGGCTGCGGGGCGCACTGCCACATCAAGGACTGGCAGTCGCGTCAGGTCGCGACGCTGTTCGGCACCTTGGCTGTTCGGCTACCGCGGTTCCGCTGCCCGGCGTGCGGGCGCAGCGAAGCCGGTGTCAGCTGGCCCGCGCACTGCCGCTCGACCCCTGAGCTGGATCAGCTGCAGGCGCACCTGTCCGCGCTGCTGACCTACCGGGTCGCCGCTGGCGTGCTGGTCCACCTGCTACCGGTCGCGACCGGGACGAGCCACGAGACCTTGCGGGGCCGCACGCTCAAGCTGGGCGAGCAGCTGCGCCATGCTGCCGCTGGGATGCCCGAGCCGGCGATGGCCGCGGCAGCGCCGGCATTGGCGATCACGCTCAGCCTGGACTCCACCTTCATCCGCAGCTGCCACGAGGGTGAGCGGCACTTGGAGGTGCGTGTCGGCAGCGCTGAAACGTCTGGAGGCAATGACCGGCAGGTGTTCGGCGCGGTCGCGAACGCCGGCACCGACATCGTGGCGCTGATCCGGCGCATCCTCGACGTCCTGGGCCGCACCGACGACACCGCTTTGACCGCGTTCACCGACGGCTGCTCGGGCCTGCGCGCCATCCTGGCGGCTGCTGGCATCGCGGGACCGCCTATCGCAGACTGGTTCCATCTCGGCATGCGCCTCCAGCACGCCAGGCAAGTGGCGGAAGCCTTACCGGCAGACACAGCGGATCAGCAGCAGGCAAAGGCGGAGATCGTCACCGAGGTCGAGCGCCTGCGCTGGCGGACCTGGAATGGCAAGGCCAAGGATGCCCGGATCACCCTCAAGCGCCTGCGCACGCTCCTGCCCGTCCTCGAGCGCGAGCCCGTATGCAAGCTGAGACGAGCGCGGCGGGCAATCGACCGGTATCTGCGCAGCCAAACCGCCTGGCTCGTCAACTACGCCGAACGGCACCAGGCCGGACTGCGGGTGGGCACATCGCTCACCGAAGGCACGGCCAACTTCCTGGTCAACCGGCGCATGGCCAAGTCGCAGCAAATGCGCTGGACCCGGCGCGGCGCCGACTTGCTGCTGCAAGTCCGCTGTGCCGTCCACAACGGAGCACTCGGTTTCGCCTTCGGCCAGCTGTTCGGGCCAGCACCCGGTTCTGGGCTGCACTGGGCGGAGGCAGCGTAGTCCCCCCAACTTCTGGACAGTCCCGTCAGGCATCAACCAGGCTGGTCAGCCCGAAGCCGGCAAGCAGGCTGCCCCAGGTTTTTGACACTCCCCACGGCGACCTGCTCGCGCAACGTCTGCCAAGTCAGCAGCATAGGTTCCACAATGGCGAGCAGCGCGTCGTTGCCCTCGGCCGAACGCCTTGAGCAGGCCGCGCACCATGTTGGCGATGGCCTGGCGCTGCGGGACGAGCTGCGAGCGGGCGACCAACAGCAGGCGCAGCGTGTGGGAGTCCATGCCCTTGACCGCGACCTCGCGATACCAGCCCGTGCGCACGATCTGCGCCAGGCCGTGCGCGTCGTTGGCGTCGGTCTTATTGATCTGCATCCTGAGCGCCGCCTTGGCGTGGCGGGCGTCGAGGCAGACCACAGACAGGCGCATCCCGCGTAGGCTGTGCGTGAGCCAGTTCGAGAGCAGGCCGGTTTCCAGGCCGACGCGCACGAGCGCCGGGGCGTGCTTGCGCAAGGCGTCCCGGATCGCCTCCGCCGTCGAGGCGCACTGGCCACGCCAGACCACCGCGCCCTTGGCGTCGAGGACGCAGACGGAGGTGGTGTCGAGCGAGACGTCAAGGCCGGCGTAGTGCTGTTCGGGTGCGTGCTGCTGATCCATGGCGTGTCTCCTGCGGCGGTGTTGCCCCATGGAGCCTAGCGCCGCCTCCCGGTCGCCCTCTCCGCGATTACGCCATGTCCCGATGCGTTCGAGATCGGGGGGTCAGTCGAGCCCGAAGATCTCAGGCGTGCGGCGACCGAGCCGTTTCGCGCCGCCTTCGGTCACGACGATCATGTCGCCCCAATAGACGTGCCTGGCGTTGTCGCGCGTCCGGACCTCCGGCTTGACGATGAAGGTCGCACCAGCCTCAAGCTTCCAGTCGCTCATCACTTTGTCGCGGGCGGAGTAGATCGCGATCGGGGAGTCGTCGCCGAGCCCGCGCGCGTGCATCAGCAGCCGACACTCATAGTCGTCGTTCGAGAACGAATCCGCGACGGCGATGATGTCTCCGACGGTGTTGCCGGGCCTGATCTTGTCGCAGCAGGCAGCAAGCGCTTCCTGCTGCCGAGCGAACATGTGCTGATACTCGTCTGGCACCTTGCCGACGACCATCTGCTGCGTGTTCTGGCCGATATACCCGCCCCAGCGGGCCTCGCACTCCGTCGAGATGATGTCGCCCTCTTGGAACGGCCTGCGCGACGGCATGTACTGGTTCGACGGCGGCTGCGGCGAGCCTGCGGACCATAGGATCATGGTCGGGATCTCGCCACCCCCCTCGATCATGCTGGCGAGCATGCGGGCATACACCACGTTCTCGGGAACGCCCGGCCGGGCCTCGTTGCGCATCAGTTCGAGGGCGTTCTCCACCAGCTTAACCGCGCGCCCGATGAAGCCGAGTTCCTCGTCGCTCCGCACGAAGCGGGCGTGCTCCATCGTTAGATTGGCGTTGACCAGCGCGGCGTCGGGGAACGCATCGCGCAGCTTCTGGTAGAAACCGAGCGAGGTGATGCCTTCGGGGTAGCGCGTGTTGCCGGCAAGGCCGGTGACGCCGATCCGCCCCTTGTCCAGCCCGAGCTCGCGCAGCCGATCAATCGAGGATTCGGCGAACCCCCAGCCGCTCGCCACCGGGCGGATGTCCTCGATCCAGTTTTGTCGAGCTTTCCAGTAGCTCACGTCGACGTCGGGGCTGGTGACCGCTGTCACGTCGCCCTCGAGCGGGAAGAGGGCCGCCGCCTGTGCGCAGTTGCCGCCGATGCCCGTCAGGTATCGCACATTGGCCTGGAACTGGTCCCACAAGCCGGTGTTCGGCGGCACGAGGATCACGTCCAGCTTGTCCTGCCGCATCTGCTCTCGGACGCGTGCCCAGCGCCGATCGCGCTCTCCAAGAGAGAAGTGGGGTACGTCGGCTACGAGGTCCTGTGACATTCGGTCAGCCTTGCGATGGAGGGAATAGGGCCACTTTACTCAAGAACTGCGGGGCTTGGCAGGCTGGCGCACCGGTTGAGCCGCACCAGGACACACTGCCTCATGGGCTTGACGCTTCTACGTCCCTGCGCGCAGCAGCTGTGCCGTGTACGGATTGAGTTCGATCGGCCCGTCTTCGCCGACGATCACCGTGCCACCCGTGCAGACCAGGCGGGATCCGAACCCGCAGCTCGGTTCGAATGCGAATGTCATACCCGGCTGGAGCGCCATGTCGGCGAGTTCGGTAGCCCGACCCTCGACATAGGGATATTTGTCGGCACCCGGGAGCTGGCTGAGATCGCCTGGGAAGCGGCAGAGCGAGCCGTAGGGATTTAGCCCGTGGATTTGAGGCCCTCTCACCCAGCCGCCGGCGTCTTCCAGCGGCTTGAGCATTGCCTCGGCGACGTCCCCGAACGGCGTCTTCGCCTGCAGCGTCCGGAGGCCCGCGTCATAGCAGGCACGCGCGACGCCTGCCGCGCGCTCATAATCCTCGTGGACCTCGCCGATCGCGATCATCACCTGGTGCTGGGTCTGTAGCATCCCGAACTTGCAGAACACCTCGCTCGCGATGAGATCGCCCTCTTCCAGGATGCGCGGCGCCTGGGGGCGGTAGGCCCATTGTGCCGGCCCGAAGCCCGTGGGTTCCGGTCCCGTCCACATATGCATCCAGGGAACTGCCGTGCCGCGTTCGTGCGCCGCGGCCATTCCTGCCTTGAACACCTCCGTCTCGGAAATGCCGGGGCGGGCAGCATCGACCATCGCACGCGCCATCGCGTCGCCGATGCTGGCGGAATGACGCACGACGGCGACCTCTTCCTGGCTGAGCGGCATCATCAGCAACGCGAGCTTCGCCTCGACCGGCTTGAACTCGACGTTGGGGAACTGCTCCAGGATGCTGTTCCACAGCCGATAGGGCACGATCCCCTCGGACAGCCACGGGATGTACGGCTCCAGTCCGAGCACGCCGATAGCGCCCTTCGTCAGCCCGCGCTCTTTGAGCACTTTCGCGATGTCACCGGATTGCTGGCCGACGCGGACCTGCTCCGGGGTGAACCAGCTGACGTCGCCGCGGCGTGAGGCCGCCAAATGTGTGTTGATGTAGGTCGACATCGGCACGAACGCTGTCAGCTCTCCGGCTCGCGAGAAGATCACGGTCATGCCGGCGCGGTCGTTCGTGAACCAGGTGTCGAAGGAGAATGGGCCGGCGCCGGCATCCTCATGCTCGCCGAAAACGATCAGCGCCTCCAGGTCCTCACGTTCCATGAATGCACGCGCGAGGTTCCAGCGCCGGTCGCGCTCGGCCAGAGATAACGTGGGGATTTCGGCATTCCGAGCGTTGCTGGCAGGCATGGGATCATCCTTTGAACGGGATAGTGCGGCGGCAGGAGGTCACATCAGCCGCCCTGAACCACACGATGAACGGCGCGAACGCCAGGTGTTGCAGTGCGTGTGCTGTCGTTCGACAGGGTGCTACAAGCCGGCCAGGGACCTTGGCCGGCTCCCGCTAGGCGAGCATCCCACCATCCACGAGGATGTGCGCCCCGGTGATGTAGGCGGCTGCCGGCGAGGCGAGGAAGGCAACGACTTCGGCGATCTCTTCCGGCTGGCCGTAGCGGCCGAGCGGCACCCCGGCCTTGATCCGGGCGGACCGCTCCCCCTCGTCGGGGTTCGCCTCGGTCTCGATCGGCCCAGGCTCGACGGTGTTGACGGTGATCCGGCGGCCGGCCAAGTCGCGCGCCCAGCCCTTGGTCATCCCCGCGACGGCGTGCTTGGTCATGCCGTAGGCGCTGGCGCCGGGAAAGGGAATGCGCTCGCTGAAGAAGCTGCCGATGTTGACGATCCGGCCGTCTTCGCCGAGATGCGCGACCGCAGCGGAGGTCGTGTGCCAGACGCCGCGGATGTTCACGTCCACCATTCGTTCGAAGGCGGTGTCCGGCAGCACGCCGACCGGCCCATGCTCGGCGATGCCAGCATTGTTGACGAGGATGTCCAGCCGCCCGCCGAGCTTCTCGACCGCTTGGGCGATGCCAGCCCTGGCGGCATCAGCGTCGGCCGCATCGGCCTTGATCGCATAGGCCGTGCCACCGCTTCCGGTTATCGAGGCCACGACCTCCTCGGCCTGTTCGGCACTCTTCGAGTACGTCACGACGACGGCCGCGCCGCGCGCTGCAAGAAGCCTGGCGCAGGCTGCGCCAATGCCTCGGCTGCCTCCGGTCACGAGGGCCGTGTTGTTGAGAAGATGGAGCTTGTCGGTAGACATGAGAGAAACCTCCAGATGGGTGGTGTGGGGTGGCAAAGCAGAACCGGTCAGCCTATCTAGACGAAGCGGAACCGCATTCCGTCTTATATGGAACGATGTTCCGATTGTAAAGAGGGTGGATGGGTAGCATGGCCGACGTCGCGATTGACAGGAACGAGGCACTAGCGCGCGCTCCCCAGAACGGCCGTCGCCAGCGTGCCGACGCGCAGCGCAACGTCGGCAGCCTGCTCGAAGCCGCTGCCGCTGTATTCGCGGCGTCGGGGGTCGATGCGCCGGTGCGGGACATCGCCGATAGGGCCGGCGTCGGCGTCGGCACGGTCTATCGTCATTTTCCGCAACGGGCGGAGCTGGTCGCCGCCGTGTTCCGGCGTGAGATCGACGCGTGCGCCGACGTCGCTCCGGTATTCGCGGGCGAACACTCGCCGTTCGAGGCGCTGGCGCGCTGGTTGCAACGCTACGCGGACTTCGTCGCGGCCAAGCGGGGCCTCGCCAAAGCGTTGCACTCGGGCGACCCCACCTTTGACACCCTGCCGGCGTATTTCGACGAGCGACTCAGGCCCGCGCTACGCGGCCTGCTCGCCGCCGCGGTGTCGGCCGGCGAGGCCCGCACCGACATCGAGGCCGAGGTGCTCCTCCATGCGGTCGCCAGGCTGTGCATCTCCGCTTCGGACCACGACGATGGTGAAACCCGACGCATGGTCGCTCTGCTAAGCGATGGGCTACGCACCGTTCGGAATACATGAGGTTTTGATGCATCGAGGTAGCGGGGTAGGCGCGCAGTGGCTGTCCGGTTAGGGCCTTCAACGCCAACGCTGCCCATCGTCACCGTATTCCGCCGGCCCGCTACCGCGTCACGAACTGGCCGGCCTACGAAGCTGGACTGCGCCGACGTGGCGGCCTGACGCTGTGGCTGGACCAGGACGTCGCCGTGGGTTGGGCCGCACCTAGCATTACAGTTGCTTTATCTTCGTGGTTGAAGGCCAGAAAAGTTTTTTGCGCTAATCACCGAAGTTAAACGGCGTCGATGAGAGTAGTGATGTCAACTTAAAGTTGATATGTCGCTGAGATACAAACTTATCAGGAACACGCAACTGTAGTGCTAGGCGCAGCACGCCCGGCGGGCAGCCCCACTACTCCGACCACGCGGTCAAGTTGATGCTGACCCTGGCGAAGGCTGCCGAGCAAAGTAACAAAATGAGGGGGGACCTGATCGCTCATGGCGCAACTTTCTTGCGGTTGCAGGAAGTAGGATTTCAAGATCGATCCGCTCAGGCGATGGAACTCAGGCGAAGATGGCGGGCGGCCTCTGGGCATCAGGAACACCTCTGCTGCAAGCTTCAGGGTGTCCACAAAACCGGGCAGGCGGGTGCCGGGGCGATCGCGGCAGGAGGGAAAAAGGAGGCCTCAACCGAGGCGGGGCTGGTGGTCATGCCGCCAGCACGAGTCTTAAAAAATCCGTCATCAATATAAGAGGGAGGTGCATCTACAGCTCCGCACCCGCCCCGCACGCCTCGGCGGTGGCGATTGTGCCGCGGATCCGGGCTACCCGCGGCAGGATCGTCTCGACGGCGAAGCGGTGCATGTCGGCACGGAGACTGGAGCAGGCATCCTCCGCGACCACCACGGCATAGTTGTGCTGCCAGGCGTCGCGCGAGGTCGACTCCACGCCGAAGTTGGTCATGACGCCCGCGATCACGACAGTGCCGATCCCCCGGCGGCGCAACTGCAGGTCCAGTTCGGTCCCGTGGAACGCGCTCCACTGCCGTTTGGTGATGACCACCTCGGCGCCCAAGGCCTCCACCTCCGGCCGGAACGCCAGCGCCTCGGGCGGGATGCCGCCTTCGGGCACCGGCAAACCGACGTCGACCGGCACGCGCAGCATGTCGGCATAGCCCGGCGAGAAGGCGGCGCGTGTCAGGCACACCACCCCGCCGCCGGCGCGGATGGCCGTCGCCAGATTGACCACGTTAGCCGTCACCTGCTCGGCCGGGTGCGGTGCGAGCGGCATGCCCAGCGTCCAGTTCTGCGGGTCGATCACAACGAGCGCGGTTCGCGCGGCCTCCAGGACGGGCATGAGAAGCGCCTTTCGAGCGGGGGTTGGCGGGGCTGCTTGCCCGTTGGTTTCTGCAAAGCTACACATATGAGGCAGACCTCACATCTAGGGATGTTTATGAGCCTTCCCTCACAAGATGCAAGCCCCAAGCCGTCGGCCCGCGTGCCTCGTCTGCGGCGTGGCCAGACGCGGGTGTCGAGCCTGCTGGCCGCGGCAGCATCTGTGATCGCGACCCGAGGCTACGACGCCACGACCATGACGGAGATCGCCGCCGAGGCCGGAGCATCCATCGGCTCGCTCTACCAGTTCTTCCCGACCAAGGTCCTGGTCGCGGAGGCGCTGCACCTGGCCCTGCTCGAAGCCCTGTCGGCCAGGATCGACGCCCTCGCCGTAGCGACGCCACCTGGCAGCACGCTGGGTGAGCGCAGCGGCATGCTGTTCGACGGCATGGTCGCATTCATGGCCGAGCACCCTGCCTTTATTCCCCTGGCCGAGCGGCGGGACATCGACCCGGCCCGCAAGAAGGCGACCCGGGCCGACCTGCTGGAGCGTATCGGACGGCTTGTCGCCGCAGCCTCGCCCCCGCCGGCCCGCCCCCGGCGCGAGACGGTGGCCGTGCTGGTGCTGACGATGATGAAGGCCGCGGTCTCCCTGCGCGCGACGGAGGGCGACACGCCGTCGTGCCGCAGGCTGGTGGCCGAACTGCGCGCGATGCTGACGGAACGGCTCGCCGCCGCCGAACCCGCCGCCCGCACGCCGCGGCCCACCAAGAAACCAGGCGGCATGGACCGCCGAACGGGAGAGAGACCATGAAACAAGGCCGCCGAACGCTCATTGCCGGCACGGCCGCAAGCCTGGCCACCACCGTCGCGGTGCCCGCACGGGCGGAGCCGACGCATGAGTTCGAGATGCCCCGCGGCATGACGCTGCTCACCTTCCGCCGCGGCGACCGCTACGCCCTCGGCGTGAAGACCGGGCCTGGCATCCCGGACGTGTCCGCCGCGGCCACAGCGACATCCCTGCCGGCCCCGTCCGACATGGACGACCTGCTGCAGAACGGGAAAGGCGGCCTGCTGCGCGCGGTGGTCGACGCAGCCCCGGCGACTGCCTACCTGAAAGAGGATACCCTGACCTTCGGGCCTTTGGTGACGCGGCCGGAGAAGATCATCCTGGTCGGCTTCAACTACAAGCGCCACGCCGAGGAGGAAGGCGCAGGTCGGGCCGGATCCCGTGCTGTTCAACAAGTACAACAACGCCTTGAACGCCCATGGCGGACAGATCAGGCTGCCGGTCGGTGTCGCCCGCGAATTCGACTACGAGACAGAGCTGGTCATCGTCTTCGGCAGGGAAGCCCGCGACGTCCCCGAAGCGGAGGCGCTGGGCTGCGTGGCAGGCTATTGCGTCGGCAACGACTTCAGCGCGCGCGACCTGCAGCGGCTGACCTCGCAGGCCATGATCGGCAAAACCTGCGATGGCTTCGCCCCACTCGGCCCCTATCTCGTCACGAGCGACCTCGTTGGCGATCCGCACACCCTCCGTCTGGAAACGCGCGTGAACGGCGAGACCCGGCAGGACTGGACGACGGGCGACATGATCTTCGACTGCCGCAAGCTGATCAGCTTCACGTCGCGCATGATGACGATCAAGCCGGGCGACCTGCTGTTCACGGGTACGCCCCAGGGTGTGATCTCGGGCATGCCGCGGGACAAGCGGACTTGGCTGAAGCCAGGCGACGCGATCGCGTGCAGTATCGAGAACCTGGGCGAACTCCGGTTCGGCCTGGCCTGACGCGTGCAACGATACAGCGATACAGCGCAGCCCGACGACCTGCTTCCGCGCGGTCCGATGACGCGGCCCGAAGCATTGCCGTTTCCGGGCGGCCTTTCAGGCATTGCAACACCCAGCCAACCGCTGAACTAAGAGGAGGACTTCAATGCCCATAACCGTGAACGGCTCGGCCGTGCCTGCGCCAGAGGATGCCCGCGTGTCGCTCCTCGACCTGCTGCGTGACCACCTGCATCTCTCCGGCACCAAGAAGGGATGCAACCAGGGAGCCTGCGGGGCCTGCACGGTGCTGGTCGATGGCGAGCGGATCGTGTCCTGCCTGGCGCTGGCTGTACAGTATGAGGGCCGCAGCGTAACGACGATCGAAGGGCTGGTCGGCGACGACGGGCTGCACCCGCTGCAGCAGGCCTTCATCGAGCATGACGGCTTCCAGTGCGGGTACTGCACGCCGGGTCAGATCTGCTCGGCGATCGGCATGGCAGCCGAGCTGGGGCGCGGGTTGCCCAGCCATGTCACCGGCGACCTCGCAGCCGGGCAGGTCGTCGCAAGCCGTGAGGAGCTGGCCGAGCGGATGAGCGGCAATCTGTGCCGTTGCGGAGCGTATAACGGCATCATCGACGCCATCGCGGCCGTCTCTGCCGCGGCCGATGCACCCTACCGCGCCGACCGGCCGGAGGTGGTGGCATGACCCCGTTCAGCTACGCCCGTGCGGCCGACGCGGCCGACGCGCTGGCCCGCGCCGCCGTCGGCGCCAGCTTCCTGGGCGGCGGCACCAACCTGATCGACCTCGCCCGCGAGACGGTGGAGCGGCCGACGGCGCTGGTCGACGTCACCGGCCTGTCCAGGGCGATCGAGGACACCGAAGGGGGCGGCCTGCTGATCGGGGCGGCCACCCGCAACACCGCCGTCGCCGAGCATCGCGCCATTCGCGAACGCTACCCCGTGCTAGCACGCGCGATCCTGGCGGGCGCGTCGGCTCAGATCCGCAACATGGCGACGGTAGGCGGCAACCTGCTGCAACGCACGCGCTGCACCTACTTCTACGACAACGAAGGCTCGCGCTGTAACAAGCGGACGCCCGGCCAGGGATGCGACGCCATCGAAGGCTTCAACCGCATTCACGCCATCCTGGGCGCATCCCCCTCCTGCGTCGCGACCCACCCGTCCGACATGTGCGTGGCGCTGGCGGCGCTGGGCGCGACCGTGCACGTGCGGGGGGCGGCCGGGGAACGCCACTTGAAGTTGACCGACCTCCATCGCCTGCCCGATGGCCGCCCGGACCTCGAGACGACGCTGGAGCCGGGCGAGCTCATCACCGCCGTCGAGTTGCCGGCGTTGCCGTTTGCCGCTCGCTCCACCTATCGCAAGGTGCGCGACCGCGCGAGCTACGCCTTCGCGCTGGTCTCGGTCGCCGCCGCGCTGGACGTGGAGGGCGGCCGCGTCCGCGACGTGCGCCTGGCACTCGGTGGCGTGGCGCACAAGCCATGGCGGGCGCACAAGGCCGAGGCAGCGCTCCGCGGCGGCCCCGCGACCGAGGCCGCCTTCCGCGCTGCGGCTGAGGCCGAGCTCGCCGACGCTGCACCGCTGCGCGACAACGCGTTCAAGGTCGAACTCGCCAAGCGCATCCTCACCGCCGTCCTCACCGACCTGGCCGGAGCCACCGCATGAACATCGTCGAAGACGCCAAGATCGCCGCCCAGACTGCCATGCAGGGCGTTATGTCCAAGCTGGTGCCGCTGGCGCCCGACAGTTGGATCCCTGGCGGCGTCCCCGACCCGCTCATCACCCACAAGCACGGCCTGATCGGCGCGCCGGTTTCGCGGCTGGACGGGCCGCTCAAGGTGAGGGGCGCCGCCCCGTTCGCGGCCGAGATCCCGCTGGACGGCATGGCCCATGCCACGCTCCTGTTCAGCACGATCGCGCGGGGGCGCATCACCTCGATCGACACGGCGACTGCCGAGGCCGCGCCCGGCGTGGTGCTGGTGATGACTCACCTGAATGCGCCGCGCATGAACGCCCCGGCGGTGTTCGGCAGCTCGCCCACCGCGGCAGGACCGAGCGATCTGCCGATCATGCAGGACGACCGCATCCACTGGAACGGCCAGCCGATGGCGCTGGTGCTTGCCGAGACGCAGGAGCAGGCGGACCACGCGAAGTCGCTGATCCGCGTCACGTACGCGGCCGAGCCCGCGACGACCAGCTTTGCAGAGGCCAAGGCGGAGGGACTGCAGCCCGGCTTGTTCATGGGACAGGTGCTCGGGTCGGAAAAGGGCGACCCCGACGCGGCGCTGGCGGCGGCGGCGTTCAAGATCGACCAGATCTACCGGACCCCGAGGCACAACCACAATGCGATTGAGCCGCACGCGGCGGCCATCGCGTGGCAAGGCGACACGCTGCGCATCCATGACACGAGCCAGATGGTCACGGCCGAGGCGACGACCATCGCCGGCGTGTTCGGGATCGAGGCCGCCCAGGTCCACATCACCTCGCCCTATGTCGGCGGCGGTTTCGGCAGCAAGGGGTTGTGGGACCACCAGGTGCTCGGGGCGGCGGCGGCGAAGCTGGCCGGCCGGCCGGTCCGCATGGTCCTGTCGCGTGAAGGCGTGTACCGCGTGGTCGGCGGCCGCACGCTGACCGAGCAGCGGGTCGCATTGGGGGCCGAAGCGGACGGGCACCTCACCGCGCTGATCCATGAGGGTGCTACGGTCACCACCGCGCACAACAACTTTCCCGAGCCATTCATCCTGGCGAGCAAGTCCGCCTACGCTGCCGACAACACCCGGCTGGGGGTGAAGGTCGCGACCATGAGCATGCTCGCCAACACCTTCATGCGCGCGCCGGGCGAGGCGGTCGGCAGCTTCGCCATCGAGTCCGCGATCGACGAGCTCGCGCACGAGATCGGCATCGACCCGATCGAGCTGCGCATCAGGAACGAGCCGGACACAGACCCGAGTTCGGGCCTGCCGTTCTCGGTGCGCGAGGTCGAGCGCGCCTATCGCGACGGCGCGGCGCGGTTCGGCTGGGACAAGCGCAACCCCACGCCCGGCGCGCGGCGGGAGGGCGAGTGGCTGGTCGGCATGGGCGTTGCCACCGCGACCTACCCTTACTACCGCATGCCCGGCGGGGCCGCGCGGATCACGCTGACCCGCGACGGCCGCGCCAAGGTGGAGGTCGCCGCCCACGAGATGGGCATGGGGACCGCGACCACCACAGCGATGGTCGCCGCCGAACGGCTCGGCCTGCCGCTCGACCATGTCGAGGTGCGCTACGGTGATACGGCCATTCCCGGCGCGATCATGGCGGGCGGCTCGCAGCAGACCGCCGCGATCGGCGCCGCGGTGATCGCCGCATGGAACGAGCTGGCTGCGCAGCTGCTCAAGATGGCGGGCAACGACTCACCGCTCGCCGGGCTGAAGCTCCAGGAGGTCGGGGGGCATGACGGCGGGCTCGCCAAGCACGACGACCCCAGCCGCCGCGAGAGCTACACTTCCATCCTGTCCCGCGCGCAACGCGACGAGGTCCGGGTGGAGGCGAACGCCTCGCAGCCGCTGGAGCTGATGCACTGGTCGATGCACTCGCACGGCGCGATGTTCTGCGAGGTGCGCGTCAACGCGGTGACGGGCGAGGTGCGGGTCAACCGCTTCCTCGGCTCGTTCGATTGCGGCCGAATCCTGAATGCGAAGACTGCGGCCAGCCAGTTCCGCGGCGGCATCATCATGGGGCTGGGCTTGGCGCTGATGGAGGAAACGCAGTTCGACGAGCGCAATGGCCGCATCATGAACCCGAGCCTGGCCGAGTACCACGTGCCGGTGCACCTCGATGTCCCCGCGATTGACGTGATCTGGACCGACATCGCCGACCCGCACACTCCCATGGGCGCGCACGGCATCGGCGAGATCGGCATCACTGGCGTGGGTGCCGCGGTCTCCAACGCTGTCTTCAACGCGACCGGCAAGCGCATCCGCGACCTGCCGATCACGCTGGACAAGTTGATCTAATCATGGACTTCACCTCGTTGGCGTTGACGCTCGGGTGCAGGTCACCCGATCGGCACCTGCCGCATGGGCCGGGACGCTGGAGCGGTCGTCGACGCATCGCTGTGCGTCCGCGGCCTGCGCAACCTCCGTGTGATGGACGCGTCGATCATGCCGGGGATCCCGAGCGGGAACACGAGCGCTCCCACGATGGCCCTCGCGAGCATGGGGCTGCAGCTGTTCCGATCAGCCATCGGTGTTTGAGCGGATGCCGAGCACCTGCACCGCCCGGACTAAGCCGATGCAGGAGCTGCGTATCACGTCGAACAAGCCGGTGGCTTGCCGACGCCAGTCAGGACAGACCCTGGCAACCATTATCTTGCAACACCATGGAGCATTCTCATCATGAGCGCGCACCGCATTGACGTTCACACCCACCTCGTGCCGCCGTTCTGGGCCAAGGATCTGCCCCTCCATGGCGGCGACCCGTCCGGCTGGGGCGCGCCCGACTGGTCTCCCGATCAGCTCATCGCCTTCATGGACGACGAAGGGGTTGCGGTCAGCATGCTGTCGCTCACCGCGCCGGGGATTGAAGGCTGGAAGGGTGCCGAGCGGGCCGAGATCGCCCGCAGGGTCAACGATTACGGCGCCGAGCTGGTCACCCGTCACCCGGACCGGCTGGGCTACCTCGCGACCCTCGCCTTGCCTGACGTGGACGCCGGCCTCGCGGAGATACGCCGCTGCTACGACGAGGTGGGCGTCGATGGCGTGTGCCTGCACAGCAATTTCGAGGGCATCTATCTTGGCGACGACCGCCTGCTCCCGATCTGGGAAGAGCTCGACCGCCGGTCCGCCGTCATCTTCGTCCACCCGACCACGCCTGAAGCCGCCGTGCTGCCGGGCATGCCGGGGCCGGTCGAGGATTATCCCGCTGACACGACACGAGCCGCGCTGCACTTGGTGGTGGCCGGCCACATGACGCGCTTCACGCGCGTCAAGGTCATCCTCTCGCATGGCGGCGGGTTCCTGCCTTATGCCGCAAGCCGCTTCGCCGAGCTGACCGCCTCGCTCAACCCTGACCGGTCGGCCGAGTCGCTGCTGGACGAGATGGGCCGGTTCTACTTCGACACCGCGCTCGTGGCACCGAGTGGGCTGCCGAGCCTGCTGGCCTTCGCCCGGCCGGGCCACATCCTCTACGGCACCGACTATCCCTATGCCTCGACCGCGGTGAGCAAAACCTTCACACGCTGTCTCGACGAAGCGGAGGGCCTGCCGCCCGGTAAGCTGTCAGAAATCAACGACGGCGCCCGCCCGCTGTTCAATCGCCTGAACCGCCCGGACTGATAGGCGACCACCCGGAGCACCTGCGGACGCCTGACGGCCTTTTACAAACCGTCAGACGGTCGTTTGACGGTCTATGAAGTAGAAGTGACCACCCGAATTGCTGGAGAAAATGTCTTTGCATGCTCTGGGTAGAGAGATGGAAAGACAGCAGGAAGCGTCTACTAGCCTTGGTCGGAGCTACCTTACTTACTTGAAAAATCTTTTACTTAGGTTCCGGTCGGGCAGGTGATCGTCGTACAGCTGATTAATGCGCTTGTCACCGCGACAGACTCTGCTTAAAACCGAAAACACTCCAGGGAGCAAGGTCAGCAGACACGCCCTAGTCAGCTGCGCCCACGGTTCGCTCAGAACTGGTTGTTCATTAGCCTTTCTCAAACACGTCTCAGGAAACTGTCCACATACCCACAGAACGATGTCTGCAACTACCGGAAGATATAAGGGAAAAATCTAACGGTAAAGATACCGGGTGGCTCTTGTCGGGTTCCGGGGTGGTGGCGGACACATCATGCGACCAGGGCT
>CAXSAZ010000057.1:0-16853 GCA_964235485.1 uncultured Acetobacteraceae bacterium
ACCAGGTGCGCGAAACCAGACACCAGAACCGCATGGAAGACCTGGATGGCGTCGCATCGCTCGGCATCCGCACCCTGCGCTACCCCGTGCTGTGGGAGCGCTGCGCCGCCGGCCCCGCATGGTGCGGCTGGGACTGGCACGACGCGCGCATGGGCCGGCTGCGAACACTGGGCATCGCGCCGGTTGTCGGCCTGGTGCACCACGGTTCCGGGCCGCCGGGGCGCAACCCCTTGGACGCGGACTGGGCGGAGGGCTTGGCGGAGCACGCGGGCCGCGCCGCCGCGCGCTACCCGTGGGTGCGGGACTGGACCCCGGTGAACGAGCCGCTGACCACGGCGCGGTTCGCGGCCTTGTATGGGTTCTGGCACCCGCACCAGGCTTCGGAAGCCGCGTTCGAGCGCATGGTGCTGATCCAGTGCCGGGCCGTGCTGCTGTGCATGAGGGCGATCCGCCAGCGTATCCCCGAAGCGCGGCTGGTGCAGACCGAGGACCTCGGCCGGGTGTTCTCTACCCCGCGCCTCGCGTATCAGGCCGAGTACGAGAACGGGCGGCGCTGGCTGTCGCTCGATTTGCTGTGCGGCCGGGTGGACCGGTCGCACCCCGCGTGGAACCGCCTCGCCGCCCTGGGCGCCCCGCCTGCTTGGCTCCACGAGTTCCGGGACGCCGACGCGGCGCCAAACCTGCTCGGCATCAACCATTACGTGACCAGCGACCGCTTCCTCGACCACCGCACCGGGCTTTACCCGGCCCGGTTGCGCGGCGGCAACGGGCGCGAGACTTATGTGGACACGGAGGCCGCCCGCACCGACCTGCCCGCGCCGCTCACCGGCTGGAATGCCCGGCTGCGCGAAGCGTGGGCGCGCTACCGCCGGCCCATGGCGGTCACGGAAGCGCACCTCGCCTGCCCGGACGAGGCGGAGCCGGTGCGCTGGCTGGCCGAAGCGTGGGACGCGGCGCAATGCCTGCGCGCCGAAGGAGCCGACATCCGCGCGGTCACCGCCTGGTCCTTGTTCGGCGCGGTGGACTGGGACACCGCCCTGCGCGAACGCCGCGGACGCTACGAGGCTGGGGCATGGGACGCCCGCGCGCTTCCGCCCCGGCCCACCCAACTCGCTGCAGCCCTGGCCCGCCTCGCCCGAACCGGACGGCTCCACGACCCCGCCCTCCAGCAGCCTGGATGGTGGCGGCGCCAGGACCGGCTCCACATGGCGCCGAACGGCTCGGGCCGGATCAGAACACGATAGTGGTCCGAAGGCCCAGAACGGCGGCATCGCCCACTGCCCGGGCCGGCGCCTGGGGGCTGGGCACGCTGCCGCCGGGGTTGAACACGTATTGGAAGTCAGGCTGCACCGTCAGCCACGGGGCGACCACCGCCTGATAGGTCAGTTCCAGCGCCGTTTCGCTGCGGCGGACCGGGAACACGCTCCCGGACAGCCGGATGGTGTCGGAGTCGAGCTTGCTCGCCGTGTCGCTGATGCGGGCAAAGCCGATGCCCAGGCCGAGCGTATCGTTCACGCGCCCGGGCACGATCCCCTTGTAGGTCGCGCCGGCGTTGAGGAAGAAATTCACCAAATTGCGGTCGCCCGGCGCGCCCATCGCGCGGGCAAACAGGCCGACGCCCTGGTCCCGGGTGCCCGGCTCGCGAAAGACCAACTGGTCGGCCACGGCGTAGAGGCTCCAACTGTTGCGCCGGAGCCGTGGCGCGCCCACGCCGTCCGGATCGGCCAGCGACAGGCCGTCATAGCCGAATCGCTGGTCGGCGAAGTTGTTGGAGTTGTACCAGCCGCCGATCTTGTAAACGCCGGGCAGCCCCGTGTCGTTCTCGCCACCATTGAGCGCATACTGCACCTCGCCGATGGCGAACACGCCCTTGTTCAAGCGGAAGGAGGTGCCGGCGCCGTTGTCCGAAGGGTCGCCGTTATACACGCCGGCCAGCACCGACACTGCCTCGGTCGGCAGCACCTTGAGCCGCACGCCGGGCGTGGCCAGGGGATAGGCCGGCCCGCCGGACGGGAGATCAACCGCCGGCAGCGTCGGCCAGCCGAAGCCCCCGCCAAGGAACAGCGCGCCATACTGGCTGGTGATGAACTCCTGGTCGGCCGCCTGCTGCCCGATGCGTATCGTCACCTTGCCGTTGGCGAGGGATTGCTCGTACCACAGCTCGAACAAGCGGCTCGACGCGGGCGCCTCGATGCTGCTGATGATGTTCAGGTTGCCGAGGTTGTTGGCGCTCAGGCCGCGCCCGTGGATCTGGTAGGCGCTCACGTTGAGCTTGCCGCCGGGGAAGCTCAGGAGCTTCTCGGTATCCACCGCCAAGCTCATCAACAGGGCGCCCTCGAAGATGGTCCCTTGCCTGACGCCGCCGGTGGGGTTGCCGAAGACCTCCGCCTGCTCCTGCAGGCCAAAGGTGATGCCCTTGTCCTCCAGCCGGGCGCGCAGCCCGCCGAGGTCGCCGAGCAGCCTGTCGCGCTGCAGCAGCCCCGTGCCCTTTTCCGGCCCTTGGTCCGTTGGTCCGGAGGGCGCCTGCTGGCGCTGCTCCGGCGACGCGGGCAGGGTGTCCTCGGACGGCGCTCCCTGCGGAGACGGGCCGCTTGTCGGCCCCTGCGCCGGCTGCTGCCGCACTTGCGGCGCGGCCGGCAAGGATTGCTCCGAAGGCGAGGCCGGCTGCGCCGCCGCCGGGGCGGCCAGGCCGAAGCACGCCAGGCTCCCGGCCGTGGCGACAACTGCGGCAAATCTCGACATGCAGACCTCCTTGCACGGGCGGCTGCCAGGGGCCGCGCGGCGATTGCTCAAGCTCCCCCGCCGCGGCCAACCGGGCTGCGGCGGCACCTCGATCTACGACATTGCCTGAATTGACACAATGTATCAAATCGGCACGCGGCGGCGGGAGGCCCCGGTCAAGCCGCCGGGCGTTCCGCCGGCCTGGCGCCGCGGTTCAATGCAGCGTGGAGGATGGGGAACGCGGACCGGCGCCGGGGTAGGAAGCGAAGGCGAATCGGCGCACCTCCGCCTCGGGCGCCGGCAGGAAACGGCCCGCCTGGGCCAAGCTGACGCCCAACCGCTCCGCGCTGTGCAGCGCGGCGCGGGCGCCTTCCGGCGTGAGGACGCCCCGAAGCGTCAGCAGTGCCTCGAACAAGCGGCACGCCTGGGCCAGGCCGAGCGTTTCAAGCAGCATCCGCTCGTCGTCGCTGACCCGGCGCCGGCACACGCACCCGACCGCCAACGGCCGGGTGGCCCCATGCCACAGCGCGAACATCATGCCTTCAAGGAACGGCGCCGCATCCGGAGCGCCCAGTTGGGTCATCATGTCCTGGATGCGCGGCCCGGCCTCGATGGACTGCCGCGGTTCCGCGGCCCAGGCGCGTATGCACCACAGCAACGCTTGTTGTTCAATCGGCAAGGCAAGGCGTTCATCGTTGGGGACGGGCATGGGAACCTCCTGCTCAGCTTTGGGTCATTCTAGTTGATAATAAGAACCATTCGCAACACTAGGGCGCAGGGTTCGCGGGATTTCCGCCCAGCACCCTCGTCGGCGCGCCGAAACGCCCCTGCGCCCGTCAGGCCGCGAGCAGCGCGCGGCCGAGGAAGTCGTCGCGGCCCATCACGCCGGGCAGGGCAAAGAAGTAGCCGCCGCCGAACGGCTTGATGTACTCCTCCAGCGGCTCGCCGTTGAGCCGCTCCTGCACCGCCAGGAACCCCTTCGCGAGGTCCGATTGGAAGCAGCCGAACAGCAGGCCCATGTCGAGCTGCCCGGCCTTGGTCAGCCCGCGCGAGTAGTTGAAAGCCCGGCGCAGGATGAGGCTAGACTTGGTTTCCTCCGTGCGGGGGTTCGCTAGGCGGATGTGCGCGTCCATGGGAATCCGTTCGCCCGCCGGGTCGGCGGCGTAGTCAGGGGCGTCATGCTCGCGGGCCATGCCGAGCGGCGCGCCTTCCGCCTTGTCGCGGCCGAAGATGGTCTGCTGCTCCTGCAGCGGCGTGCGGTCCCAGCGCTCCGCCAGGATCCGGATCAGGCGCACGGCATGGTAGGTGCCGCCCACGGCCCAGGCCGGCTCGCCGGACCCGGGCTGCACCCAAACGGTCCGGTCCATGAGCGCCGGGTCCCGGGCGTCGAGGTTGGCCGTGCCGTCCTTGAACCCCATCAGGTTGCGCACGGTATCCCGGCCCTGCTTCTTCACGGTGTGCGGCGGCAGGAAGCCCTCCATCTTCCAGCGCAGGGCGAGCTGCTCAGGCATCATCTTGATGATGTCCCGGAGCGCGTGGATGTTGGTCTCAGTGGTGTTGGCGTTGAACTGCAGCAGCAGGTCGCCGTGGCAGAAATCGGCGTCCAGCGCGTCGTTCGGGAACCCCGTCATCGCCAGGAGGCTGCGCGGCTTGGCGTCCTGCAGGCCGAAGCGTCCGTCGAACATCGAGCTGCCGAGCGACACCGTGGCCGTCAGGTTGTCCGGGAACACGTGCGGCCCCAGCACGCCGGAATCGAGCGGCGGCAGCTTGGGATCCAGCGACGGCACGGCACCGCCCTCCGTCAAAAAGGCGCACCGCTCCGTCAGCAGGCGGAACATCTGCTGAAGTTCGGCCCGGTCCTCCGCGAGCACGTCGAACGCGGCCACCAGGGCGGCGGCCGGCTGCGGCGTGGCGATGCCCGATTGGTGGCGGGCGTAGAAAGGCTGCCGCTCCTGCGTGCTATCCGCCTCCTCCGCAACGGCCGGGCGGTCGTCCGGCACCGTCGTCGCCCGGGCGGCCATCGCGCCGCCGGCGGCTCCCAGCCCAAGCAGCAGGCCGCGCCGGCCCGGCGTTCCAAAACTCTTCATGCGCTGTCCTTTCCTGCCCGTGCTCAGTCCACGCCCAACGTGCCGCGCAGCTTTGAAAGGTCCTCCGCCAACACGGTGACGGACCGCTTCAGGGCATTCTTGTCCGCCCCGGTCAGCGCGTCGTAGGGCTTGAACCCGTCTCCCGCCCGGTACTTCGCGAGCGTCGCATCGACCTTGGCGAAGTTCCCATCGACCCGGCTGACCAGCGCGGCATCCCGGGCTGCCAGCAGCGGCTTCAACAGGCCGTAGATCTGTTGCGCACCGTCGATGTTGGCCTGGAAATCCCAAAGGTCGGTGCGGCTGTAACGGTCCTCCTCGCCGCTGATCTTCTTGGAGGCGACCTCCTCGATCAGGTCGGCCGGGCCGCCCACCACGTTCTTGGCCGGCAGTTCCAGCTCGTCCAGGCGCTTGCGCAGCTCAACCGTGTCCGCGGCCAGCTTGTCGGCGGTCTCGTTCAGGCCGCCCGTGGTCCGGTCCGCGAACAGCGCCTTTTCCAGGCGGTGGAACCCGGTCCAGGTCGGGTCCTGCTCCTTTTGCTCGAAGTCGTCGGCGCGGGCGTCGATGGACCCGTCCAGGTCGTTGAACAGCTCCGCGACCGGCTCGATGCGCTCGTAGTGCACGCGGGCCGGGGCGTAAAGCCGGCGCGCCTCGTCGAGCTGGCCGGCCTTGACCGCCGCGGTGAAGGCGGCGGTGGCCGTCACCAGCGCGTCCACCTCCGACAGCACGTAGGCCCGGTAGTCGGCAATCGGCTTGACCAAACCCGGCGGCACGGCGCCCGCCTCCTGCGTGCCGGCGGCGACCAACAGCGTGCCCTTGGGGTTGCTCAGCAGCCCGCAGGTCATCTGGTACTCCCCGGCGGCCAGCGTGGCGGTGAGCGTTTGGGCAAAGCCCGGCAGGATGTTCTCGCGTTCCGCCACCACCACCACGCCCTGCAGGATCTCCCATTCCAGGGCGCGGCGGCTGTCGTTCTTGATCCGGAACGCCGTCCTGCCCGCCGGCACGGTTAAGCTGGCCGGCACGCAGCCCTTGTCGGTGACGGTCAGCGCGACCGGCGCCGCCGGCTTGTCGGCCGCCGCGGCGGAGGCCGCGCCGAAGCCGAGCAGGGCCGCCGCGGCCACGGCGAGTTGGCGGGACGGGTCGGAAGGACGGGTCATGCGGGGTCTCTGCTGTGGGACGGGAGCGAGGGGACGGCGACGGGGCCACGCGCTGCGCGGCGCGAGGGCCGCCGCTGACCGGCGGCGAGCAGCGCGAAGATGACGAGGAGGTAGGCCAGGTAAACCACGGCCTCCCCCACCGTGGGCGTGTCGTTATAGCCGAACAGGCCCGAAAGCAGCGTGCCGGCCACGCTGTCGTTCGGCAGCACCGCGCTGAGGTCGAAGGCCGGGTCCTGCAGCCCGTTCCACAGCCCCGCCTCGTGGAACGCCCGGAGGGACGAGGCCAGCAGCCCGGCCGACACGAACACGATGAACACGCCGGTCCAGCGGAAGAACGCACGCAGGTTGAGCCGGACGCCGCCGCGGTAGATGCCGTATCCCACCGCGACCGCGCCGAGAAGGCCGAGGACCGCCCCGGCCGGCACGCCCGGCCCGTCGCTCTGTTCAAAGGCCGCCAACAGGAAGAACACGGATTCCAGCCCTTCGCGGCCGACGGCGAGAACCACGGTCGCCACCAGCGCCAAGCCGGACCCGCCCGGCCGCAGCGCCGCATCGACGGAGCCGTGCAGTTGCGACCTGATGGACCGCGCGGCCCGGCGCATCCAGAACACCATGGAGGTGAGGACGCCGGCGGCGACCACGGCGACCATGCCCTCGAACAGCTCCTGCTCTTTTTGCGGGAACTCCGCGCTGGCGAGGGTCAGCCCGATGCCGAGGGCCAGGCACAGCACGCTGGCCAGCGCCACGCCCCACCACACGAGCGGCAGCGTCCGCGCCCGCCCGGTTTGGCTGAGGTAGGACGCGACGATGCCGACGATCAGCGCGGCCTCCATCCCTTCGCGGAGCATGATCAGGAACGCAATCAGCATGGCCTCACCCAAGGAGTTGAGAATGATTATCATGCTCAAGTGCGTGCGGGCAAGCCCTGGGGCGTCGGACGCTGGGCCGTTGGCTGGTTTGTCCTCGCGATGCTCATTTCCGTTTTGACCGCTGCACCCCGGATGTCCGGTCCCGGCAGCCCGCCCGTATAATACCAACCGCATCATTGTTTGATCTGTGCCCAGGATCGGGTGGCGATGGATGTGATGCGCTCTGGAACGGCGATCAGGCTGTTCCAGGCGTCGGCGCAGGCATCCACGACGGCGTCGTAGCTGTTGAACACGCGGTTGTTCAGCTTGTTGCCGCGCAGCCAGGCCCAGACGTTTTCCACGGGGTTCAGCTCCGGGCTGTAGGGCGGCAGGTGCAGCAGGGTCAGGTTGTCGGGCACGCGCAGCTTGCCGCCCTGCTGGTGCCAGCCCGCGCCGTCCAGCACAACAACGGCGTGCGCGCCCGGCGCGACCTGCGTGCTGATCTCGGCCAGGTGCAGGTTCATCATGGCTGTGTTGGCGAACGGCAGCACCAGGCCTGCGCCAGTGCCGCGCGCCGGGCAGATGGCGCCGAACAGGTAGGCCCACTTGTAGCGCTGATCGCGCGGCGCGGGCGGCCTGCTGCCGCGCTCCGCCCACACCCGGGTCAGCGTGCCCAGCCGCAAACGGCTACGCCGTTTCGGCGAGCTGGCCAACACGTGCTTCGTCCTGCCACCAGACCTCGACCGGCTTGCCCGCCGCCGTCCGTGGCAGGGCCACGGTCACAGCGAAATCGCCCAAAGGCGATTTGCGCGGGGCGCTGAACGTGGCCTGAAAGACGCCTGCGCCGCGGCGTCGTGCCCGGGGTGCCGGCGAAACGGCGCAGCCGTTTGCGCCACGGCCGCATGGACAAGCGCCGGAACCCGAGCCGACGCAGCAGGTCGCCCACGCTGCGCTCGGCCACCGTCACCCCGAACTCGGCCGCAATCGCCCGCGCAAGGCCTGCCCGCCGCCAGCGCACCACGCCGTGGGTGGCCAGGCCAGGGCCTTGCCGGACCCACTCGGCCACGCGCGCCTCCTGTTCGGGCGATAGCCGCCGCTTCGGCCCGGTCCGGCCCCGCTTGTCGCCCAGCCCGGCCAAGCCCGCCTCGTTGTAACGATGCACCCAGTCGCGCAGGGTCTGCCGGTCCATGCCGCAAGCCCGCGCCGCGTCCATCCGGTTTTGCCCTTCCAGCGCCAGCACCAGCAGGCGCCGGGCCGCGTCGGCGTCCCTGCTCCGTGATGCCGCACGCCGCAGCCCCGCCGCGTCCAACTCCGTCCGCGTGATCGCCACCGCCGCCATCGCACCCTCCCCCAAAACACCTCAGGAAAAAGCGAATCACAACCCAAGCGCCCGATCAATCACAGTCGAGTCAACCAACTCCGCCGTTGGTATAATAGGCGCACCATCGGCAGCGAACCGGACAGGGCTTATCATGCCGTTCCAGCGCACATCCGTGGTTCTCGGCGCGACCGCCTTGGTTTTCAGTGCCGTGGTCACATCGGAACTGTGGGTGCCGGCGCCGCCGGGCACCGCGCCGTCTTCCTTGACGCCCCCACCTCCTGTTCCGCAGGCCGCGGGATTGCCGCCCAGATCCGATACGGAGCAGGCCGCCGTCGCTCGTCTTCTCGCACGGCCTTTGTTCAACGATGATCGTCGCCCGGCGGTCAGCGCCTCCGCTGTGACCACGAGCGTGGCCCTGCCGCGTCTGACCGGCGTGTTCGTAAGCGCTGAAGCCAGGAGCGCGATCTTCGCCGCGGCCGGCGACGGCAAGCCGGTCGTTTTGGGCGTGGGGGGCAGCGTCAGCGCATTCAGGGTGCAAACGATTGAGGCCGGACAAGTCACGATGGTCGGAGCCGATGGCAGCACGCGCCTGCTTCGCCCCAGTTCCGATCCCAAGCCGCTCTTGGCCCACGCCGCCGACGCTTCACCGGCACAAAGCGCGGCCAGCAATACCGTTCTGCATCGGAAACCAAGACCCGCGGTTGTTACGCTCAGCGCTCCGCTCGCAGCCAGGACGGCGCCGGCATTGGCGCAGGCGAAGCCGCCGCGCTGAGGGCATCACGCCCGGGTTTCACGCCCCCATCCGGACCAACCCGGCGAGGGCGCGCCGACGCAGCAGGCCGAAGATCCCGCCCGCTGCGCCGCGCGAGGCGATGCGTTCAGTTGCCCGACGCTGCGACCTGGCTTCCGGCGGGCAGGGTTATCCTGCGAGCGACCAAGCTGGTGCGGTTCGGCGCCGTCGCGATCCCGAACACCGACGTGACCACTTGGCCGCTCGCGGCCAAGCCCTGGTAATCCCCCAGGAAGTGCCCGCGCGCCACCGGCGCATCGAGCATGTCGAACGAGGCGTCGGTGAGGCGCCGCTCGGACCCCCAGCCGCTCCGGTCCGCGCAGGCCGCCGGGCTGGCCGGCTTGCAGAACACCGCCCAATAGTCGGTCAGCTCGGCATTGCTTGCCGGGTCGCCGAAGCGGAAGTCGTAGTGCGTCACCACCACCGTCCCGTCGCCCGCCACCTTGACCTGTGGGACAAAGGCCTGCTGCCGCAGCAGGTTCGACTGGCTTGGAGTGAGGTTGACCTGCACGGGCGCCGACCAGGTGCTGCCGCCGTCGAGCGACTGCGAGAACGCCACCTCCTCGACGCCGGTGAAGCGGTAGTCCTGCCACACGGCATAAAGCGCGCCGCTCGCGCGGTCCACGGCGACGTCGTAGAGGATGCTTGCGTCGCGGACCGGCTGCTGCTGGTTCGGGGTGATCACGCCGTTGGAGATGATCAGGCTCACGTAGGTGGGCGTCGCCTCGAACGTATCGCCCTTGTCGGACGAGCGGACCAGGCCGAGCCGGACCGTGCCGTTGGGCGCGATCTCGGTGAAGAAGTCGGCCAAGCGCCCGTCCGGCAGCACGACGACCTGGTTGCCGATGGTCTGCGCGTTGGGTCCCGGGTCATAGATCGGCCGGGCCGGCTCCCAGGTCGCGCCGCCGTCGGTCGTGCGCGCGAGGTAGGTCGGCCCCAGGAGTTGGAGCGGCGCGGCCGCGGCTGCGGCGCCGCTGTCGGCATTGCGCGACTTCGCCCGGAGCCGGCGCGCCCGGTCGCGGGCATCCGCGATGCCATCGGGATAACGCGCCCCTTGCGCCGCGGGCGCGGGCGCGGCGGCCGCCCCGCCCTCGCCTTCGTCGCTCGCGCCGCCTGTGAAGTCCTGCAGGCGGTCCCATACGGCATAAGCGCGGGCGCTGTCCGTCGGGTCGGCGGTGATCGAGTTCTTGTCGTTGAGGATTGTCGGGTCGGTGTCCTCGATCAAGGTCACCGGGGCATCCCAGGTCCAGGCGCCGTCGGTCGAGCGGTTGACCAGCATGGCGTTGCGTCCGAAGCCGCCGGTCGGCAGATCGGGGAACAGGGACAGCGACATGAAGTATGCGGTGCCGGTTGGACCGAAGCTGACCCAGGGATCGGAAGCGCGCGGGTAGATCCCGCCCGTGCAGTTCGACACGCCGCTGGGCAGGGTGACGAACCAGCTTTGCCCGCCATCGTCGCTGAGGGCGCCGCGCAGCCCGCGCGAGCCGCCGTTCGACCAGCGGTCCTGCTGCACGCCCACGAGCAGGCGCATGGGGTCGGACGGATCCACGGCGAGCCAGGGCTCGATGGCGGTGTTCGGGAACAAGGTGCCCACCTGGCTTGCGGGGTCGTCCAGCACGCAGCCTGCGAACGCGCTTTGCGCAGTGACGGGGACCAGCGGATCGAGCGTCTGCGCCGAGGCGGAGGAAACCACGCCGACGCCCAGTGCCGCCACGCCGAAACCGGCAAGCGACAACCGATGCGGAGCACCACGCCGTCGATGCCTCACCGACAGTCCGGGTGTCTTATGCAATGTGTGAGAAGAAGTCATCAGGAGTTCTCATGTTGTGTCGGGAAGCAGAGCGTATCCACACGGCACTCCGCTACACAATCGAGAATTGCTGCTTATGTTCCGTAACGTTTCGGACAGACCATCCTGAGCAGGTTTTTCACGCTGGATGCGCTCAAATCATCCAATTTATTTTACTTTGTGACCATATTTACAGTTTTTGTGAATATACTGACGAATTGTTCTGTCATCTGCGAGCCTCATCTCGCATAGTTGACCAAGCGACGGCACGTGTAGTCCCGGGCAGCAGCACGAAACCTGACCGACCCGCGTTGTTGCAGAGACCGGTTTGGTAGCACCCGAGTTCTGGCCGGATTGGCAAGCTCGTTCCTGCCTGACCCAGGATGCCATCTCGTCTTCCAGGCGGAGTTCTTGCCCGAGTTTTGTCAGCCATCAGGCTCTCCAATCGTGACCTGCACCAACGTCCGGGTTCCACGACCTCCTCTCGGCATTCGACAGCACGGAACCGGTGAGGGTCATGAAGCTTCGCGGCCCCGGTCAGGCTTCAAATCGAGAGATAGCGGCTGACATTGTCGCGGTCCATGTCCGCGCCGGCCCCCTCCGCCGCGACCGCGCCGCGCTCCAGCACGGTGTAGCGGTCTGCGAGCGTGCGGGCGAAATCGTAGTATTGCTCGACCAGCAGGATCGCGACCCGGCCCTTCAAAGAGGCGATGGCCTGCTCGATGGATTTCACGACGGAGGGCTGGATGCCCTCGGTCGGCTCGTCCAGCACCAGCAGGCTGGGACGGCCCATCAGGGCGCGGCCGATGGCCAGTTGCTGCTGCTGGCCCCCCGACAGGTCGCCGCCGCGGCGGCGCCACATGGTGCGGAGCACCGGGAACAGGGCGCACACCTCGTCCAGCGCCGTGCCGTCGCGCACGCCGTGCGACTTGGCGGCGATCAGCAGGTTCTCGCCCACTGAAAGCCCAGTGAAGATTTCCCGGCCCTGCGGCACGTAGCCGATGCCGCCGCGCGCCCGGCGGAAGGACGGCCAGCCGCCGATGTCCTGGCCGTCCAGCAGCATCCGCCCGCCGCTCGGCGGCAGCAGCCCGACCAGGCAGCGCAGCAGCGTCGTCTTGCCCGCGCCGTTGCGCCCCAGCAGCGCCAGGCACTGGCCATGCCCGATTTCCAGCGACACCCCGCGCAGGCTTTGGGCGCTGCCGTAGCGGTGGTCCAGGCGGGCGATGCTCAGGCACACGGTCATCGCCCGATATAGACCTCGATCACGCGGGCGTCGGCGCGGGCCTCCGCCATGCTGCCGTCGAACAGGGTGCGGCCCTCGTGCAGCACCGTGACGTGGTCGGCGACCTGCTCGATGAAGTCCATGTCGTGCTCCACGACCACGATGCTGCGCTCCGGCTTGCGCAGGGATCGCACGAGATCGGCGGTGCGCTCGACCTCGCGCTCGCTCAGCCCCGCAACCGGCTCGTCCAGCAACAGCAGCTTCGGGTCCTGCACCAGCACCATGCCGATCTCCAGCCACTGCTTTTCGCCATGGGACAGCACGCCGGCCAGCGCGTTCCGCCGGGCGGCGAGGCCGATCGTTTCCAGCAGGCGGGCGATGGTGGCGGCCTTGCCCGCCCCATCCGCCAGCACTTCCCGCAGCAGCGACCGGCGGTGCAGCCGGAACGCCAGGTCGAGGTTCTCGTGCACCGTCAGCGCTTCGAACACGCTGGGCTTCTGGAACTTCCGCCCGATGCCGGCAAGGGCGCGGGCCACCTCGCTCATGCCGGCAAGCTCGGTCGTCCCGTCCAGCAACATACGCCCGCGCCGGGGACGCGACTTGCCGGTCAGCGCGTCGAGCAGGGTGGTCTTGCCTGCGCCGTTCGGCCCGATGACGCCGCGGACCCGGCCGTACTCGGCGGCAAAGTTCAAGTCGTCGATGGCAACGAAGTCGCCGAACGCGACCGTCAGGCCGATCACCTGGACGGCGTGGCGGCTTCCCGCCGGGCCTGTCCCGGCATAACGGCTCACCGGCGGGCCTGGCCCGGCAGGGCGGCGGCCATGTCGGTCAGCCAGGACCGCGACCGGTTGCGCAGGTCCAGCAGCCCGTTCGGCAGCAGGAGCACGACGCCGAGCACCAGCAGGCTGAGCATGAACGGCCACAAGGAAGGCGCGGCCCCGGCAAGCCAGAACTTCAGCAGGTTGACCAGCACGGCGCCGATGATCGCGCCGACCAGGCCGCCGCGCCCGCCGACCGCGACCCAGACCGCGATTTCGAGCGACAGCGCCGGGTCGAGCAGGCCCGGGTTGATGATGCCGACCTGCGGGACGTACAGCGCCCCGGCGACGGCGGCGAGCGAGGCGGACAGGCACCAGGCCGCGAGCTTCAGCCAAAGCGTGTCGTAGCCGAGGAAGCGCAGCCGCGGCTCGTCGTCGCGTATCGCGGCCAGCAGCCGGCCGAAGCGCGTGGAAAGCAGGGCACGCCCGCCCAGCAGCGCCGCCAGCACGGCGGCTGCCGCGGAGGCCGCCAGCAGCACCGCGGAGGCGGCGCCGCCCGCCGGCAGCCCGGCGACGTCGCGGAACCCCGTCATGCCGTTGTTGCCGCCGAACCCGGTGTCGTTGCGGAACATCAGCAGCATCGCCGTGTAGGTCAGCGCCTGGGTGATGATGGAGAAATACACCCCGTTCACCCGGGAGCGGAAGGACACGTAGCCGAAGGCGAAGGCGAGCAGAGCGGGGACGGCCAGCACCGCCAGCGCGGTCAGCGCCGTGGAGTCCGCGAAGCCCCACCAGGCGGGGAACGCCTTCTCCCCCATGAACAGCAGGAAGTCCGGCAGCACGCCCGTTGCGGCGTATGCGCTGCGCAGCAGGTGCATCGCCGCGAGATAGCCGCCCAGCGCGAAGAACAGCCCGTGGCCGAGGCTGAGCACCCCGGCGGCGCCCCACATCAGATCGACCGACATGGCCAGCAGGGCGAAGCACATGATCTGCCCGATGGCGTTCACCGCATAAACCGGCAGCCCCGCCCCAGGCACCAGGCCGAGGCCAAGAACGGGCAGCGCCACCAGCAGCAGCCCCAGCAGGCCCGCGCACAGCCCGGCGCCCCGGCCCATCGCCACGCCCATTGTCACGCCCATCGTCACCCTGGCCATCATCGGCGTCCCTTGGCGGCGATCAGCCCCTCTGGCCGCCACTGGATCAGCAGGATGATCAGCAGCAGCGCGATCACCTTGGCGGCGACGGCGCCGTAGAACGGCTCGATCCCGACGTTCACCATGCCGATGCCGAACGAGGCCAGCGCCGCGCCCCACAGGCTGCCGACCCCGCCCAGCACTACGACCATGAAGCTGTCGATGATGAAGCCGCTGCCCATCGTCGGGTTGACGTTGTAGATCGGCGACAGCGCCAGCCCGCCCAGGCCCGCGAGGCCGGCGCCGAAGCCGAAGGCCAGGGTATCGACGCGCCGGGTGGAAACGCCGACGCATCCCGCCATGCCCCGGTTCTGCGTGACCGCGCGGATGAACAGGCCGAGGTCGGTGAAACGCAGCAGCGCGGAGGTGGCGAGAAAGGCCGCGGCGGCAAAGATGATCGCTCCCAAATGGTTCCACGTCACCAGGAAGTCGCCGACCACCCGCACCCCGCCCGCAAGGTAGGGCGGCGTCTGGAACTGCAGGTTCTGCGTGCCGAACGACACCCGGACGATGTTGACCAGCAGCAGGCTGATGGCCCAGGTCGCCAGCAGCGTCATCAGCGGCCGGTTGTAGAGATGCCGGATCACCGTGGCCTCGATGGCGATGCCGACCGCGGCGGTGACCGCGAAAACCACGGGCACGGCCAGCAGCGGATACCAGTCGATCAGGCCCGGCAGCCAGGCCCGGACCGCCTCCTGCGTGCAGAAGGTGGCGTAGGCGCCGATGGTGATGAATTCGCCTTGTGCGAGGTTGATGACGCCCATCAGCCCGAAGATGATCGCAAGCCCGACGGAAGCCATGAACAGCACGCTGCCGACGCTGATGCCGTTGTACAGCAGCGACAGCGCGTTCCCCGCCAGCACCCAACGACTGGCGCGCGCGATCTGGCGGTCGAGCGCGGCGGCGACTTGCGGATTGGCGGCATAGGCAGGGTCAGCCCGCAGCGCGGCCAGTTGCGCCGCGGTGCGGGAGGTCGGGTCCGTCCCAAGCCCCTCAATGGCGGCGACGCGCTGGGCCGGGTCCGGCGCATGAAGGCCGGCCGCGACAATCAGCGCGCGCAGTGCCTCCTGCACGGCCAAGTCGTGTTCCTGCGCCAGTGCGGCCGGGAGCAGATCGGGCGGCAGGCCGTCGGCGCGGCGCTCCAAGGTGCGGACGGCTGCGATCCGCGCGTCGGGGTGGGATGCGGTGAACAGGGCCAGGGCGGCGCCGACCTGCTCCAGCAGCCCGCGGCTGCGCAGGCTGGGCAAAGGAGAACGCAGGCCGGCAGGCAAAGGTGCCGGGGCGAGCGTTGCCGCGTTCGTTCCGTCCGCCAGAAAGGCCGTGCCATCGGATGCGCAGCGCAGCGCCTTGGCGGAGAAGGCTTGCACGATCTGCGCCGCCCAGGCCCGCTCGCCCGGCGGCTCGGCCGCAATGCCGGACAGCAGGGCGCCGGCCGCTTGGGGCACCTCCTGTCCGCCTTCGCTGCACAGCATGGCGAGGATCGCGGCGCGGTCCGCCGCCGGCTGCTGGCCCCGGGCCGGGCCGGCATGGAGGCAGAGCAGGGCGGCCACGCCGAGCAGGCCGAGCCGTAGCCGCCCCGGCAAGCGTGGAGCCACAGCTCAGGCGGGGCTGAATGGGATGGGCTTGGGCGTGTCCTTGGACTGCCAAAGCACGTCGAAACCCTGCTTCTCGTTGACCGAGCCGATGAACACGCCGCGGCTGACGTAGTTGTTTTCGGCCCCCATGGTCAGCGTGTAGCCGGAGGGATCGTCGAACGACAGCCCGGGGAACGCGGCCCGCACTGCCGGCACGTCGAACGACCCGGCCTTCTTCGCGGCGAGCGCCCACAGGTGGACGCTGTCATAGGTGGAGACCATGGGATCGATGGCCACGTCGGGGCGGAAAGGCGCGCCGGTCTTCTTCACGTAGGCCGCCCAGTCCGCAAGCCATTTCTGGTTGCGCGGCCCCGGCGCGTTCTGCAGATAGGCCCAGCAATTGAGGTTGCCGACCAGCCCGGCGGTGTTCAGTCCTTCCAAATCGGCCTCCACCATGTCCAGCCCCAGCACCGGCACCTCGGTCGGCTTCAGCCCCTGGTTGACGTATTCGCGCAGGAAGTCGGGGATTGAATTGCCGACCACCGTCAGCACGACGATGGGCTGCTCGCCGCCGGCGTTGGCGAAGCCGCGGATTTGGCTGACCAGGTTTTGGAAGTTGCTGAACCCGAACGGCACGTACTCCTCGCGCCAGGCCGAGGCGGCGATGCCCTTGGCTCCCCAGTAGGATTTCAGGATCTTGTTGATGGTGCGTGGCCAAACGTAGTCGCTGCCGAGCATGAAGAACCGCCGCGCGTTGCCGCCCTCCGCCCCCATCAGGTAATCCACCGCGGGCAGCACCGAGCTGGACGGCGGCGAGTTCATGTAAACGACGTTTTTCGAGTTCTCCTCTCCCTCGAAGTGCAGCGGGTAGAACAGCAGCCCGTCGTTCTGCTCGACCACGGGCAGCACCGACTTGCGCGACACCGAGGTCCAGCAGCCCAGCAGGGCCGCGACCTTCTGTTTCTGCAGGAGCTGGCGGCCCATCTGCGCGTAGGTCGGCCAGTCCGACGCCGGGTTGGTGACGACGATCTCGACTTGTCGGCCGAGCACGCCGCCCGCCGCGTTCAGCTCGTCCGCCGCCATGCGGGCCACGTAGTTCATCCGGCCTTCCAGGTTCGCCATGGTGCCGGAAGAGGAGAACAGGCAGCCGAGCTTCACCGTGTCGGCCGCCCAGCCCGGCCGGATGATCGCCGGGGCGGCCAGCGTGGCGCCAGCCCCCGCCAAAACCGCGCGCCGGGTCGGATGGTTCATTGCGATGGTCCCTCGTTCGTCTGGATGAGGGTCGGAGTTGTGCAAGGATCGGGCCAGGTTGCGCCTCGGCGGACCGAGGAACTAGGTGCATGGTCCCTGGGGGTTGTGACGCTGCTTTGACCCGAGAGGGGGAGGAAGCGCTATG
>CAXSAZ010000058.1:0-16707 GCA_964235485.1 uncultured Acetobacteraceae bacterium
CGCCGGCTTGGTCGCGTGACGGATCCATCACCACCCCGGAACCCAATAAGAGCCAATCGCGATTGCGGGGTTTTCGGCTCCGAATATGCAGCTTTAAATTGATTTCGTCTAAAAAACAATGTAAGCTGAAACATCCTCGCAATGGTGGTTTGGAGTTCCGGGCTATGACGCGCTTGATGGTTCATGTCATCGCCAGCATAGCCTTGGTGCTGACTTCATCCGCCGGGCAGGCCATGGACATTACCTTCAAGCCATCCAAAGAAAAGCCAAGCGAAGGGTTGATCATCGCATCAGGCGAGATACAGCCCGGCGACGACGAGAAACTTCATGCCCTCGTCGCCGCACTGCCCGGCAACACGGTCCTGACCGGGATCTTGCTGAACAGCCCCGGCGGCAGTCTTGTGGAGGGCGTCCGGATGGCGACAACGATCCGCAACACGGGCCTTGCCACCGGCGCAGTCAGAATGTGTGCGTCGGCGTGTTTCCTGATGTTCGCGGCCGGAACGATGAAGTTCGCGCTCAACGGCGCACGGGTCGGCGTTCACAGCGCAAGCATCGAAGGCGTGGAAACCACGGGATCGCAGGCAGTCACCACGCAGATGGCGCGCAAGGCCGCGGATTTCGGGGTGCCGCCGGCCATCATCGGGAAAATGGTGACGACCGCCGCCGAGGACATGGCGTGGCTCAGCCAAGATGACCTTCGGTCCATGGATGTCGAGTTGGTGAGCGCGCGGCAAGCCAGTTACGAGCCAGGCTCACCGTTGCGGCCCGGCGGCGCTTCCCCGGCAAGCGCGGGCATCAGCCCGGCGGGCGGTCCGGCGCTGCCGGTCCCAACAGCGCCGCAACAGGCCGCATCCGCTGGAACTGCGCCCCTCGCCGATGCGAGTCCGACCTTCTTGGCCGGGCGCCGGGCGCGGATGGAGTATGAAACGTGGTTCAACAGCGTGTCGGGAGACGTGCGGGCGGGGGCCGAATGGTGGGCTGGGGTACGCAGCCATGCGCAGCGGGACCGCCTCACTTGCGGGACCGGTACGCCGCTTTGGGTTGCCGGCTGCAAGCAGGCGCAAACCGTCCTCGCCCGGAGCGACAGCCGGCGCCGCGCCGAACCGGATTTCCGTGCAGGCTGGAACAGCCTTTAGCCGGAACAGGGGCCTGCATTCAGCAACTGATCTTTGAAGGAAAGGCTATGCGCCGACATGAACGGCCTCATTGATGTGGGTAGTCGCCTCCAAATGCGGCCCGGCAAGGCGCTGGTGTTCGCATGGCTGGTCGAAGCTGTCGCGGTCGTCATGGGGCTGGTGCTTGCGGTCTTCGCCGGGATCGAAGGCAGCGATGGCGGCATGGTCGCCATCTTGGTCGCTATCCTGCCCTTCGCGGCCCTGTCGATCATCGAGCTGACCAAGATCCCTCTGGTCGGCCTGGCCTTTCAGGTCCACAGCATCTGGTGGCGCTCCATCGCGGTCGTGGCTTTGCTGCTCGTCACGGCCGCAACCTTCGAGAACTTCGTGTTTGGGTTCGAGCGCGGCTTCAACGAGCGCATCCGCTCCGTCGAGATTGCCGAGCAAGCCGTCCTGGCCGGCGAGCGTGAGCTGCAGATCGTCAATGCCCGCGTCCCGCAACTGACCGCGCGGCAGACCGAAATCATGGCCCGGCTCGCTGCCTTGCAGGAGGAGGTCGCGGGAATCAGGCAGCAGGCCCAGCATGACATCGAGGACGTTCGCACCAGCAACACGGCAGGAAGCTTCGCCACGGAGCGTGCCCGCGTGGAACAGGAACTGGCGGTCCTCGACCAGCGCCGCGAAGCCGCCTTGAACAACGAGCGTGCCCGCTGCCGCGCCAACCCGGCCATGCGGTGCAACCTGTCCACGGTGGCCGGCAGCTTCGGGCGCCAGCGTGACGAGTTGGGCCGCCGGATCAGCCGTTTGACGGACGAGCAACGCGCGCAAGACGCCACGACCGGCGCCGACGTCGCCAGCGCCCGGCAGCGTCGCGACGCGCAGCTTGCCGGACTGGACCGCGAGCGCAAGGCGCTGGGCGAAGAACTCGACGGGGTGCGCGACCGCCTCGCCACGGCACAGGCCACAACCTTGCAGGGCAGCGAAGGGGTGGCCCAAGCGGCGCGCAAGCGCGACGAGATGATGGAGAAGTCGCAGCTCCACCGCTTGTCGATGGTCCTGTTCGGCAGTCACGAGCGGGAAACGGTGGAGAAAACCAAGCGCCTGTTCGTGGTCTCGCTGGCCGCCATCGTGGCGCTGGTCGGCTCCTTGATCGCGGCCATGCACTACGCGGCGCAAGATGCGAGGCCGCGCCGCCGCCTGTTGGCCAACGCGCTCCGCGGCTATGTGGCCCGCCGCCGCCGCGCGATCCCGGTCCGGCGCCGCTACTACACCCCCAAGGAGCGGATCGGCGCGGTCCGCAACCTGCGCGGCTGGCTGGCCCGGCGGCGTCGGAGCAACCTCCCGATGCAAGTCAAGGAAGTTACCAAGGAGGTGCCGATAGATCGGCTCAAGATCATCTTTCTGCCGCTGGACGCGACCGAGGAGCAAATCGCGCAAGCCCGGCGCGACGCCCGGCAGGAGGCGGCGTGATGCTCAAGCGCGTCGAGGAGGATTGGTCCCACTTCAACCGGGCCGTCCGTGAAAAGGCCGAAGGCAAACCCCGGCAGGAGGCGCCGCCGCTCAGGCTCGTGATCCCGCAGCCTTCGCCGGTTCCGAACAAGCCTGCACCGCCTGCACCACCACTTCAGCCACCTGCGAACACCGCAGCGCCTTCAAACCCGTCAAGACCTCGAACGTTGAGCGCGGGCTGGGTGTTCGATCCCATCATCAAGCTGCTGCTCGGGATCATTGCAATCATCCTGCTTGTCGCTGTGATCGACGCAGTGTCACGGAACGTGCATCCAACCAGCCCAGTGGCCACGGGCACCGGGCCGGGCGTCGTCGCGAATGGCACGGTCGTGACCGATTACACGACGTTCAACACCGTTACGTATCGCTCTTGGAAGATTGTAACTGGCTGGAAATTCGCGGATAGCCGCGCTACGCAGCCGAACCATCAATATTGTTACCTGGAGGTTCTCACAACTGGCGGTCAGCAGATGTACAACATCGAGGAACGCGCTCCGGTCAAGCGGCACGAGAGGCCAGAGGCGCTGATCCCCGGTCTCGACAAGGCCGCTTGGGCCGAGGCCGCGACGAAATGCGTGTGGCATCGTTGAAATCCGCGCTGCCCGCCGGCGGCGTCCCGACCGTCCCACGACAGGGCCGGGCAGAACCACTGTCCACACGTCCGGTCCCGGAGTTTGGCGCGCCGCTTCGGACCTGAAAGTCTAATGCCCGCCGCCCCCGCCGCCGGCCTGGGCGCGGGACAGGAACACGATGCACCCCAGGCTCAGCAGCAGCCCGGCGCCGATCAGCAGGAAGCAGTCGGCGTATCCCATCACCGTCGCCTGCCGCCGCACCTGGTTCGCCAGCCGCGCCAGCGCCTGGTCCGGGCCAACCGCCTGCGCCATCTGCCCCAGCCGTTCCGCCAGCAGCACCGAGTTCTGCGTCACCCGCTCGGCAATGGCGGAGAAGTGCCAATGCTCCCGGTGCTCCGCCGCCGTGGCCAGCAGGGCGATGCCGAAGCTGCCGCCCAGGTTGCGGAACATGTTGAACAGCGCGCTTGCCGCCCCGGCCTGCGCCGGGCCGATGCCGACGGTGGCCATTTGCGCCAAGGGCGAGATGATGAACGGCTGGCCCAGCGCCCGCACCAGTTGCGACCATTTCAACTGGTCCAGCCCGGTATCGGCGGTCATGCCGTAGCCGTTCATCAGGCAGCTTGCCGCGAACAGGCTGATGCCGAAGGCGAGCATTAACCGGCTGTCGAACCGGCGGAGGATGAAGGGCAGGAAAGGCAGGATGGCGAGCTGCGGCAGCCCCATCCACATCTGCACCTCGCCGATCTGGGACGCATTGTAGCCCTGCACCCGCGACAGGTACAGCGGCAGGATGTAGATGGAGCCATACAGCGCCAGGCCCGTCGCGAAGTTCACCGCGCAGGCCGCGGCCAGCGAGCGGCGGCGCAGCAGGCGCAGGTCGATGAACGGCTCCTTTCTCAGCAGCTCGACCGCCAGGAACGCCGTGATGAACACCGCGGCCAGCACGGCGCAGAGCACGATGCGGTCGTCGCCGAACCAGTCCTTCCGCTGCCCTTCTTCCAGCACGTACTCAAGGCTGCCGAGGCCGATGGCCATGCAGGCGATGCCGGCCCAATCGCCGCGGGCCAGCCGTTCCAGCCGCATCGGCTGCGAGTCCAGCCCCCACCAGATCATCGCCACCAGCGCCGCGCCGGGCAGCAGGTTGATGTAGAAGATCCAGTGCCACGAGTAGGTATCGGTCAGCCAACCGCCGATCGTGGGGCCAATGGCCGGCGCGAAGGTGACGGTCAGGCCGAAGATGGCGCTGGCGATGGCGCGCTGGGCGCCGGGAATGCGCAGCAGCATGATGGTGAAGGCGGTCGGGATCAGCACGCCGCCGGTGAAGCCCTGGCCGATGCGGAACAGGATCATCTCGCTGAGGTTCGAGGCCAATCCGCACAGCACGGAAAAGCCCAGGAACAGCAGCGCGTTCACGACGAGGTAGCGGCGCAGGCCGAACACCCCGGACAGCCAGCCGGTCATCGGGATCACGATGATCTCGGCGATCAGGTAGCCCGTGCTGATCCAGCTTCCCTCGTCCAAGCTGGCGCCCAGCGTGCCCTGGATGTCGGCCAGGCTGCTGTTGGTGATCTGGATGTCGAGCACGGCCATGAACGCGCCGAGCGAGCCGCCCAGGAACGCCACCCAGTCCCGCAGCCCCGCGCGCGCGGCGGGCGCGGCGCCGGCCGCGGCGACGGCGCCGCTCATCGTTCCGCCAGGGTCCGCAGCGGCCCCGGGGGCGCCGTGCGCGTATCCACCGAGGCCGTGACCGACAAGCCCGGACGCAGTTGCGGCAGCCGCGGGTCGGGGTCGAGCCGGATGCGCACCGGGACGCGCTGCACGATCTTGGTGAAGTTGCCGGTGGCATTCTCCGGCGGCAGCAGGGCAAAGGTGGCACCGCTGCCGGGCGCGAGGCTATCGACGGTGCCGCGCAGCGGCTCGCCGTCCAGCATGTCCACGTCCAAGCGCACCGCCTCTCCCACGCCCATGCGGGCAAGCTGCGTTTCCTTGAAGTTCGCCACCACGTAAAGTCCGGCGTCCATCGGCACCACATTGAGCAGCCGGGTCGCCGGCTGCACGTATTGGCCCGCCCGCACGGTGCGGTCGCCCACCGCGCCGTCCGTGGGTGCCGTGATGGTCGCGTAGGACAGGTTCAGCGCCGCCTGGTCCGCCACCGCCCGGGCGCGCAGCAGCGCCGCCTGCGCGCGGCTCAGTTGCGCTTGCAGCACCGTCACCTGCTGCCGTGCCCCCTCCGCCGCGGCGCGGGCGCGGGCGGCGGCGGCGTCGCGGCCCTTGATGTCGGCATCCGCCTGTTGCGCGCGCTGCAGTGACCCGGTGCCGGTCCGCACCAGGTCCGAATAACGGTTGAACTCGAACTTCGCGTAGGCAGCGGACGCATCGGCACTGGCGATGTCGGCGTCCGCGGCGGCAATCGTGCTGTCTTGCAGGCGTAGTTGCGCCTGGAGGGATTGGATATCCGCCTCCGCCGCGGCCACGTCGGCGCGCGCCTGGGCCTGCGCCGCCTGCAGGTCGCGGTCGTCCAGCCGGGCGAGCACATCGCCACGGCGGACCCGCTGGTTGTCGGCCGCCGGCACCTCCGCCACCTGCCCGGCAACGCGCGAGGACACGGCAACCATGTCCGCCTGCACGTAGGCGTCGTCCGTTTCCTCCAGGAAGCGGCCCGTGGCCCACCAGCCGTAGCCGAAGTATCCAGCCCCCGCCAGCACCGCCAAAGCCGCCGCGGCCAGCAACGCGCGCTTGCGCGAGCGCCGGGGCGGGGACGCCGCAACGTCAGATGCCTGGCTGGCCAGGGGCCGTTCGGTCGTCACGGACTGCGATCCGTCCATCAATCAAGCTCCTTGGGTGCGGCGGCAAAGGGGCAGCCGTCGTTGGCGAGCAATTCATCCAGCATGGCGCTGAACTCCGCCTTGCGCGTTTCGCCGAGCCGGCCGAAGAACCGATCCTGCTCGGCCATCACCAGCAGCGTCGCCCGGCGCAGCAGCGCGGCACCCGCCTCCGTCAGCGCCACGCTGTTGGCGCGCGGGTCGTCCGGATGCACGGCGCGGACGAGCAGCCTCTTCGCTTCGAGGTTGCGCAGCACCTTGCTCGCCGTCATGCGGTCGATGTGCAGGCCGTCGGCAAGCCGGCTTTGCGTCGGCACCTCGCCGAGTTGCGCGACGTGCTCCGTGACGCGCAGCAGGAAGAACTGCATGTGCGTCAGCTCCGTCGCCTGCAGCACCGTCTCAAGCCGCCGGGTCCAGGCGTGCCGAAGCATCCAGAGCCGGTAGCCGAAGCTGCGGTGCGGCAGGAGTTCCGCCTCGTCCAGTCGGGAAGGCACACTGTCCATGCACTTATAATATGCATGGTTACAATGTGGTGCAAGGGGAGGCCATGCTGCCCCGGCGCCCGGCATTAACCAATCCTTCACCCGCTCCGGCGCAAGATGGCGGAGCGTGCGCCGTTGACCAACCCGCCGGGTTCTCACTAGCCTGGCCCCGACAGCGACAGGAGCTTGCCATCGACTGGAATGAGCCGCCGTTGCGGACGAATGAGAAGCGGCCCGTGCCGCGTTCGATCGTGCTGGCCTCGCATCCCGGCAATGCCGGCGCGGGAAACCGCCGGATCGCCTGGGGCAGCGCGGACGGCCGGGCGCGCGGCGCGGTGGTCGCGACGCTGGCGGGGCCGAGCCGCAACGCCATCGGCACGCATTCCGGCGCTTACTCGGTGTATCGCGCGCTTGCGGTCGCGGCCGGGCAGCTTGCGGCGGGACATCAGCCGGACCTGACCAACACCAGCCCGGCGGTGCGGATCGGGCCGTTCCCGCAATGGTCCAAGCCCGACGCCATCGTCTCGCTCGACCCGTGGGGGCACCTGAGCACCGAACTGTTCGCCGACCGCATCGCCGCGGGCGTGGATGTGCGGCCCTCCATCGCCGTGACCCGCGCCCACATCAACATGCCGGAGATCGCGGACGCCGTGCGGGCCGGGCGGCTGCGTCCGGACGGCACGGTGCTGGACGCCGCCGGCAACGTCCGCGTGACCAAGGTCGCTATTGAGCCGGTTTGGCACCTGCCCGGCGTCGCGCGCCGCTTCGGCATCGCGGCGTCCGACCTGCGCCGCGGCTTGTTTGAGCAGACCGGCGGCATGTTCCCCGAGCTGGTGACCCGGCCGGACCTTGACGTGTTCCTGCCGCCCATTGGCGGCATGACGGTGTATCTGTTCGGCGACCCCGCCGGGCTGGGCCGGCCCGAAACCCGCATCGCCTGCCGCATCCATGACGAGTGCAACGGCTCCGACGTGTTCGGCTCCGACATCTGCACTTGCCGGCCGTACCTCGCGCACGGCATCGAGGTGTGCATCGAGACCGCGCAAATGGGCGGCATCGGCGTCGTGGTGTATAACCGCAAGGAGGGCCGGGCGCTCGGCGAGGTCACGAAGTTCCTGGTTTACAACGCCCGCAAGCGGCAGGAGGGCGGCGACCGGGCCGACGCCTATTTCCAGCGGACGGAGTGCGTGGCCGGCGTGCAGGACATGCGGTTCCAAGAGTTGATGCCGGACGTGCTGCACTGGCTGGGCATCACCCGCATCGACCAACTGGTGTCCATGAGCAACATGAAATATGCGCCCATCGTGGCGAGCGGCATCGACGTAGTGGAGCGCATCGCCATCCCTGACGCGCTGATTCCCGCTGATGCCAGCGTGGAGATGGATGCGAAAAAGGCGGCGGGCTACTACACCGACGCCGTGCCGCCGCCCGAGGTCCTGCACGAGGCCAAGGGCCGGCCGCTGGATGAGTGAGGCGGAGGCGGCGGCCTGGCTCTGCACCGCGGAGGCCGTGCGCAGCCGCGCAGCCGCGATGCTGGCGGTGGCGGAGGCGGACGGGCTGCGGCACTTCACCGTGGACCTTGCGCGGCTGGATGACGCAGCCGCCTACGTCGCGTCGGTCGTGCGCAGCGCGTACCCGGACCTCCGCATCCCGCACCACGCACGTTGGCGGCATTTCGCCGTGGGCGGGATCGACCGTTGGGGGCCGCTCGGCGCCAGGCTGGCCGATGGGGGCGCGGCGGAGGCCGCGCGGGCGCGCGTTGAGCTTTGCGTGGTCAGCGTGCTGCTGGACGCGGGTGCCGGGGGCTGGCGCTATGCCGAGCCGGGCACCGGCCTCGTGCTGTCCCGGTCGGAAGGGTTGGCGGTGGCCAGCTTGCGCGCGTTCGAGGCCGGGCTGTTCGCGAGCGACGGCGGGATGCGCGCCGATGCGGGCGGGCTGGCGCGGATGGACACGGCGGCGCTGGCGCGGGCTTTCCAGGTAGATGAGAACAACCCGATGCCGGGGCTGGACGGGCGCGCGGCCTTGCTGCGCGGACTCGGCGCGACGTTGCTGGCCCGGCCGGACCTGTTTGGGCATGATGACCCCCGTGTTGGCCGGCTGTTCGACCATCTCGTCGGCGATGGCGCGATGGTTGCGGCCCGCGACATCCTGGCGGCGGTGCTGGAGGGGTTCGGCCCAGTTTGGCCACCGCGGGTCGTGCTCGCCGGGCGGAGCCTGGGCGACGTGTGGCGCTACGCGGACCTGCCGCTTGAACCTGGCGCACCGGCGGGCAGCGCCGGGCTGGTGCCGTTCCATAAGCTTTCGCAATGGCTGACCTACTCGCTGATCGAAGTGTTCGAGGACGCGGGCATCGCCGTCACCGGGATCGACGCGCTGACCGGCCTGCCGGAGTACCGCAATGGCGGGCTGTTCCTGGACCTCGGCGTGCTGCGGCTACGCGATCCCGGGCTGGCCGACACGCCGCTGCCGCCGGAACACCCGGCGGTGGTGGAGTGGCGCGCGCTGACGGTGGCGCTGCTCGACCGGATCGCGCCGCCACTGCGCGCCCGGCTGGGCGGCGACGCGGCGGCCTTGCCGCTGTCCCGCCTGCTGGAAGGCGGGACCTGGGCGGCGGGACGGCAGGCGGCGGCGGAGCGGCGGACCGATGGCGGGCCGCCCTTGCGCATCCTCAGCGATGGGACGGTGTTCTGATGCAGGCATACAGCGACGCGCGCTTCCCCGCCGTCACGGTGGTCGGCCACCCGCTCGTGCAGCACAAGCTGACGCTGCTGCGGCAAAAGGCGACGCCTACCGCCGAGTTCCGGCAGATCGCCCGGGAAATCAGCTTGCTGATGGCCTACGAGGTGACGCGCGACCTGCCGCTCGACAGCGTGACCATCGAAACGCCGATGGAGGCTGCGGAAGCGCCGCTGCTGTCGGGCAAGAAGCTGTGCTTCGTGCCGATCCTGCGGGCGGGCAACGGCATCCTGGATGGGATGCTGGACCTCGTGCCTTCCGCCCGCGTCGGGCACATCGGGCTGTATCGCGACCCGGCGACCCTGGTGCCGGTCGAGTACTACCTCAAGCTGCCGGACGACATCCCGGAGCGGCTGGTGGTGGTCGTCGATCCCATGCTGGCGACCGGGCACTCCGCCGCCGCGGCGCTGACCCGGTTGCGGCAGGCCGGGGCCGCGCAGTTGCGCTTCGTGTGCCTGCTCGCGGCACCCGAGGGCTTGGCCGTGCTGCAGGACGAGCACCCCGACGTGCCGGTATTCACCGCCGCCATCGACCGCTGTTTGGACGAGCACGGCTACATCCGCCCGGGCCTTGGCGACGCCGGCGACCGGCTGTACGGGACGAAGTAGCGCCGCCCCTGGTACGTTGCTTGCAACGCCTGCGGCGTGTGGGGCTTGCAAAGCCCATGGCGCATTGGGAGCAAGCGGGTTGGTGCAGGGCGTCGAGCTGGTCGCGGTGAGCAAGCGGTATGGCGGCGCCACCGCCGTCGATGCCGTCACGCTGAACATCCCGCGCGGCGTGTACTGCTGCCTGCTGGGACCCAGCGGTTGCGGCAAGACGACGACGCTCCGCATGATCGCCGGGCACGAGGCGGTGTCGGAAGGCGACGTGCTGGTGGACGGTCGCAACGTGACCAACACCCCGCCCGCCGGGCGCGGCACCGCCATGATGTTCCAAAGCTACGCGCTGTTCCCGCACCTGAGCTGCTTGGACAACGTGGCGTTCGGCCTCAAGATGCGCGGCGTCCGCCGGGCCGAGCGGCATGAGCGGGCGCGGGCCGGGCTGGAAATGGTGCAAATGCAGGCATACGCCGACCGGATGCCCGCCCAGCTTTCGGGCGGCCAGCAGCAGCGGGTGGCGCTGGCCCGCGCGCTACTCACCGAGCCGCGGGTGCTGCTGCTCGACGAGCCGCTGTCGGCGCTCGACCCGTTCCTGCGCGGGCGGATGCGGGCCGAGTTGAAGCGGCTGCAGCGGGACCTCGGCCTGACCTTCATCCACGTCACCCATAGCCAGGAGGAAGCGATGGCGCTGGCCGACCTGGTGGTGGTGATGGATGGCGGGCGCATCCAGCAGGCGGCGCCCCCGCGGGAGGTGTTCGACCGACCGGCCGCCGCCTTTGTCGCGCGCTTCATCGGCGGCCACAACGTTTTGGGCGGTCCCGGCGCGCAGGTGGCGGTCCGCGCCGACCGCTGCCGGCTGTCCACGGTGCCGGACCCGGCGTGCCCGGGCGTGCGGGGCACGGTGTCGCTGGTGGAATACCAGGGCGCGTCCGTGCGCGTGGCGCTCGCCACCGAGCACGGGGAGGACGCGGTGGCGATCCTGCCCGACGCCGTGTTCTTCGCCGATCCCGTGGCGGTGGGGCAGCCGGCCTGGATCGGCTGGTCACCCGCTGACGCCCACCCCTTGAGCGCCTGACCCCCTCCCCTCGCTTTTCAGGAGTCCCATCATGGCAAACACGAACATTGGCCGCCGCGCCGCGCTGAAGGCCGGGCTGGGCTTGGCCGGGGCCGCCGCCGGGTCGGGCGCGGTCACCGGCTTCCCGACCATCTGGGCGCAGAACATCCGCAACATCACCTTGCGGCAGTTCGGCACCGGGGTGTCCAACCTGAACGCGCTGGCGGACAAGGTGAAGCAGGACCTGGGCTTCACGCTCCAGATGACGGCGCTCGACAGCGATGCCGTGTCGCAGAAGGCGGTGACGCAGCCGCGGTCCTACGACATCGCCGATATCGAGTACTGGATCTGCAAGAAGATCTTCCCCGCCGGCGTCCTGCAGCCGATGGACGTGAAGCGGATCAAGAACTACGACAAGATCGTGCCGATCTTCACCACCGGGCGGCTCACGCCCGAAAGCCGGATCGCCCAGGGCACCGCGCCGCATACCGTGAGCTTCGTCGAGGGGCCGGCCTCCACCAAGTTCGCGTCCCAGCCCTCCGGCTGGATGACGCTGATCCCCACCATCTACAACGCCGACACGCTCGGCATCCGCCCGGACCTGGTGGGCCGGCCGATCCGCAACTGGCGCGACCTGGTGGACCCGGCGTTCAAGGGCAAGTCGTCGATCCTGAACATCCCGTCCATCGGCATCATGGACGCCGCCATGGTGATGGAAAGCCTGGGGCGCATCAAATACGGCGACAAGGGCAACATGACGCGGAACGAGATCGAGAAGACCACCGCCTTCCTGATCGAGGCCAAGCGCGCCGGGCAGTTCCGCGCGTTCTGGAAGAGCTTCGATGAGAGCGTGAACCTGATGGCGTCGGGCGAGGTGGTGATCCAGTCCATGTGGTCCCCCGCCGTCAGCGCCGTGCGCTCCCGCGGCATCGCCTGCACCTACCAGCCGCTGGAAGAGGGCTACCGCGCCTGGGGCGGCGGCCTCGGCTTGTCCAAGAACCTGACCGGCATGGAGCTGGACGCGGCGTACGACTACATCAACTGGTATTTGTCCGGCTGGGCCGGCGCCTACCTGAACCGCCAGGGCTATTACAGCGCGGTGCTGGAAACGGCGAAGGAGAACATGACGCCGGACGAGTGGGGCTTCTGGATGGAGGGCAAGCCCGCCCAGTCCGACATCAAGTCGCCGGACGGCAAGGTAGTGGAAAAGGCCGGCGCGGTGCGCGACGGCGGGTCGTTCGCCGAGCGCATGGGGCAGGTCGCCTGCTGGAACTCGGTGATGACCGAGGACCGCTTCCTCGTACAGAAATGGAACGAGTTCGTGGTCGCGTGAGGGGCGCGCCCTACCTGCTGGCGGCGCCGCTTGGGCTGGTGCTGGGCGGCTTCCTGCTGGTGCCGATGGCGGCCATCGTGGTGGTCAGCTTCTTCGACTACGACAGCGTACGGATCATCCCGGGCTTCGTGCTGACCAACTACACGGACGTGCTGCTGTCCCCGGTGACGTGGCTGACCTACCTGAACACGCTGAAGTACACGGCGCTGGTCTGGGCGCTGACGGTCGCGGTGGGCGTGCCGGTCGCCTTGTTCCTGGCGTTCTGCGTGCAGAGCGCGGTGCTGCAATCAGTGCTGTTCCTGGTCTGCACGGTGCCGTTCCTGACCTCCAACGTGATCCGCATGATCTCCTGGGTGCCGTTCCTGGGGCGGGAAGGGCTGTTCAACGGCGCCTTGATGGGCGCCGGGCTGATCGACAAGCCGCTCGACGTGCTGCTGTTCTCCGACTTCGCGGTGGTGCTCGCCTTTGTCCACCTGTACGCGCTGTTCATGGTGGTGCCGGTGTTCAACACCATGGTGCGGATCGACCGCCGGCTGATCGAGGCCGCGGTGGACGCTGGCGCCGGGCCGTGGGCGGTGCTGCGGGAGGTGATCCTGCCGCTGTCCAAGCCCGGCATCGCCATCGGCTCCGTGTTCATCATCACGCTGGTGATGGGCGACTTCACGACGGTGCGGCTGATGGGCGGCGGGCAGCGGGCGTCCGTGGGGCTGATGATCTCGAACCAGATCGCGCTCCTGCAGTATCCCGCGGCCTGCGCCAACGCCGTGGTGCTGCTCCTGCTCGTGCTGCTGATGATTGCGGCCCTGCTGCGTGTCGTCGATATCAGGCGGGAATTGTGACGCCGACGGGGCGGACGTCGTGATCACCGGGCTGGGCCGCTGGCTGCTGGGCGGGTTCTTCGCGCTGTTCGTGCTGTTCCTGTACGGCCCGACGCTCACCATCGTCGTCTTGTCGTTCCAGGGGCCGGAGGGCGGGCTGACCTTCCCGATGCGCGGGGTTTCGACTGCCTGGTTCACCCGGCTGTTCCAGCAGCAGGCGGTGGGCGACCTCGGCGCGGCCTTCACGCGGTCGCTGATCCTGGCGACCCTGGTGATGGCGGCGACCGCCGTTGTCTCGGTCGCAGCCGCCGTCGCCTTCCGCCGGCGGTTCCGCGGCGCGGGCACGCTATTCACGCTGACCGTCGCCAGCCTGATCGTGCCGGGCGTGCTGGTGAGCTTGGGCGTCGGGCTGCTGTTCAACCTCCTGGGCTGGGACGCCGCGTGGTGGAACTCGGCGTTCGGGGCGCAGCTCACCTGGACGCTGCCGTTTGGCCTCCTGATCATGTTCGCGGTGTTCAACCGCTTCGACCGGGCATGGGAGGAAGCGGCGCGCGACCTCGGCGCGTCGCCGGGCCAGGTGTTCCGCCAGGTCGTCTTGCCGATCATCGCGCCCGGCGTCGTAGGCATCGCGCTGTTCGGCTTCAGCCTGTCCTATGACGAGTTCGCCCGGACCATGTTGACCGCGGGCAGCACCAACACCCTGCCGCTGGAGATCGTCGGCATGACGACGAACGTGACCACGCCGGTGCTTTACGCGCTCGGCAGCGTCACGACCGGGGTGTCGCTGCTCGCCATCACGGCGGCGATGCTGACGGTGCGGGCGCTGCGGCGCGGGGTCAGCCGTAAACCTCCTGCATGACCTCGCGGGCTGCCTGGACCACGGCATCGGTCGTGATGCCGAACTTCTGGTAAACCTCGGCGATCTTGCCGGACTCGCCGAAGCCGTGCATCCCCACGAAGCGGCCCTGGAAGCCGAGATAGCGTTCCCAGCCCAGTTCCACCGCGGCCTCCACGGCCACCCGGGCGTGCGTCTCGCCCATGACGGACCGCTTGTAGGCGGAGTCCTGCTCCTCGAACAGGAGGCGGCACGGCATGGAAACGACCGCCGTGGGAACGCCCTCCGCCTGCAGCACGCGCCGGGCTTCCACGGCGAGGTGCAGCTCGGAGCCTGTTGCCATCAAGGTAAGCTTGCGCGCCCCGCCCTCGGCTTCCAGCAAGACGTAGGCGCCCTTGGCCGACTTGTTCTCCGTGCCTGGCTCGCGCCGCAGGAGCGGCATCGGCTGCCTGGACAAGGCGAGAAGCGCGGCACGGCGCGGGGTGTCCAGGATGTTCTCCCAGCATTCGGCGGTCTCCACCGCGTCCCCGGGACGGTAGGTGGCCAAATGCGGGATGGCGCGCAACGCCGAAAGGTGCTCGACCGGCTGGTGGGTCGGGCCATCCTCGCCCAGCCCGATCGAGTCGTGCGTCATCACGAAGACCGTGCGGATCTGCATCATGGCGGCCAGGCGGATTGCCGGGCGGCAGTAGTCCGAGAAGCACAGGAACGTGCCGCCGTAGGGAATGAGGCCGCCGTGCAGCGCGATGCCGTTCATCGCCGCCGCCATGCCGTGCTCGCGCACGCCGTAATGGACATAGGAGCCTCCGAACGCTCCTGGCTTGATCTCGACCTGGTTCTTCGCCTTCGTGTTGTTCGACGGCGTGAGGTCTGCCGAGCCGCCCAGCAGCTCGGGGATGGCGTCGAACAGGTGGTTGAGCACGGCGCCGCTCGCCTGGCGCGTGGCGAGTTCCTTTCCGCCCTCGATGAACTCGCGGCGCGCGGCGGCGATTGCCTGCTTCCAATCCGCTGGCAGCTTGCCGTCGTTGCGGCGCTCGAACTCCTGCCGCAGGCCGTCCGGCGCCCCCTTCACCCGCTCGGCCCAGGCGGCCCGGGCCGCGGCACCTTTGGAGCCGACCGCGCGCCACTCGCTCAGCAGGGCGTCGGGGATGACGAAAGGCGGGTGGTCCCAGCCCAGGATCCGGCGCGCGCCGGCGATCTCGTCCTCGCCCGGCGCGTCGCTGTGCGCCTTCTGGGTCCCCGCTTTGGTGGGAAAGCCAAAGCCGATGATCGTCCGGCAAGCAATCATGCTGGGCTGGTCCGTCACCGACCGGGCCTTGACGATGGCCTCGCGGATCGCGTCCGTGTCGTGGCCGTCGATCTCCAGCACATGCCAGCCGGAGGCGCGGAACCGCTCGACCTCGTTGTCCGAAACCGACAGGCTGGTCGCGCCGTCGATGGAGATGGAGTTGTTGTCCCAAAAGGCGATCAGCCGGCCGAGCTTGAGGTGGCCGGCGAGCGAGATCGCCTCCTGGCTGATGCCCTCCATGAGGCAGCCGTCGCCCATGAACACGTAGGTGAAGTGGTTGACTAGCGCATCGCCAAACTGGCCGTTCATGATGCGCTCGCCCAGCGCCATGCCGACCGCTTCGGCCACGCCCTGGCCCAGTGGACCCGTGGTCAACTCGATGCCGTCGGCGTGTCGGTACTCGGGATGGCCCGGGGTCTTGCTGCCGACCTGCCGGAAGCGCTTGATCTCCTCGATGGGCATGTCCCGGTAGCCGGTCAAGTAAAGCAGGCTGTAGAGCAGCATCGAGCCGTGGCCGTTCGACAGGATGAAGCGGTCCCGGTCGATCCAGTGCGGATCGGCGGCGTCGAACTGCATGAAGTCCTTGAACAGGACGGTGGCGATGTCCGCCATGCCCATCGGCGCGCCGGGATGCCCGCTTTTGGCCTGCTGCACGGCATCCATCGACAGGAACCGGATGCAGTCGGCCATCTCGCGCAGGTGGGGGTCGCGTGGCGGCGGCACGGTCTTCGGCGCGGGCGGCGTCGGCGTGGCATCGGTCATGTCGTGGTCCCTCCGAGGCTGGGTGGCTTGTTGCGTCGGCAGCAAAGGCGAGGGTTTCTGGGGTCTGCCTGCCTGGCAACGCCGGTCATGCGGACGCCGGGCCAGGTCTTGACCCAACCGCGGCATGGCACTTGGACCGGGACCGCCCCGCCGCGGAACAACCGGGGTTTAAGCAGGGCCAGCTTCCGCATGGCAGCATGGCGGCTGACCCGCAGTGCCGAGCGGCATCTGTGGGCCAGCCAACGAGCGCCCTACCGCGCTGGCTGGTTGTGCGGCCGTGCCCGCGCCCGTGCCCGCTTTACTGGGCGGCGCGCTGCCGCCGGAGGTGGCGTGACCCGCGTGCTGCCGACGGCGGACCCCGGCTGCTGGGTCGGCCGTTCCGTGCCGGCCGCCTGCGGCAGGCCGTTCGTCGTGTTGGGCGTTGACTGGCTTGAGTTCCCCGCCGGCGGGCTTTGCGTGGTGGTGAAGGAGTTCTGCGCGAATGCCGGGACGGCGCCCAGGATGATGGCTGCTGCGATCAGGGTTCTCATGGTCGGCGTTCCTTTGTTGTTCGTTGACGAAAAGGAGGCAGAGTCAATCTCAATGTTGCCGACCCCGCCCCGGTTCCGCTCCACTGGCTCGCCCGGCGGATGAAAGGGACGGGTGTGTCGCATTGCCAACAGCGCGCCTTGGCCGGGCCGCGATTGCCCAGGTGCGGCGGCGCTTGGCGGGCGCGGCGGCGGATGCGGGCTGCGCGCGTCTTAGCAGGGCTGTCCACGGCGTGCAATTTGGCAAGCGGC
>CAXSAZ010000059.1:0-16324 GCA_964235485.1 uncultured Acetobacteraceae bacterium
CCGCCGCCGCCACCCGCTCCGGCCGTCGCAGCGCCAACTGCTTGGGCACCAGCTCACCCACCACAAGGGTCAGGTAGGTCGTCAGCACCACGACCACCGCAAGCGAAAGGCTGCCGGCGAACGGCGCAAGGGAGGGAATATCCAAGAACCAGGCTTCCAGCCGGGCGGTGATCCGCGCGCCGCCGAACACCCCGGCCAGCACGCTGACCAGCGTGATGCCGACCTGCACGGTGGGCAGGAAGCGCTGCGGGTCCTCCGACAGCAGCCGCGCCGTGGCGGCGCCGGCCACCCCCTGCCGTTCCAGCACGGTCAGCCGGGCGCGGCGCACCGAGACCAGGGCCAGCTCGCTCATGGCGAACACGCCGTTGAGCACGACCAGCAAAAGCACGACGAGGAGTTCAAGGCTGATTCCCATGCCGTCCAGCATAGGGCGCTGCGGGAAAAAGTCAGGGCTTGCCTTGTTTCGGACACGATATGGGCAGATGGTGGCCATGTTGACGCCATAGCAAACAGGTTTCGCCGTCCGGATGCTCCGTCATGCCTGATCGCCCCCCTCTGCTGCCCATGGTCTCGATCCATGTCCCGATCTGCAACGAGCCGCCCGAGCGGGTGCGCAGCGCCCTGGCCTCGCTCGCCGACCTCGACTACCCGGCATACGAAGTGCTGGTCGTGGACCACAACACGCCCCACCCCGAAACCTGGGAGCCGGTGGCGAAGGAGTGCGCCCGCCGCGGCGCCCGGTTCCGTTTCTTCCACCTGGGACCTTGGCCCGCCGGCCGGGCCGGCGCGTTGAACTTCGCCCGCGTGCAGGCCACAGACCGGGCGGAAGTCGTGGCCGTGCTCGAACCCGACGCCCCCGTGGCGCGCAACTGGCTGCAGGACGCCGTGCCGGAGTTCGCCGACCCAAGGGTGGGCGTCGTGCGGTCCCCTTGCCTCCTGCGCAAGGCGGCGTTGGACGGCGTGGGCGGCTGGGCGGAGTGGACCGTCGCCGAGGAGGCGGCGCTCGACCTCGCCTTGTCGCAGGCGCGATGGCTTTCGGCCGAGCCGGCGGCGCCCGTCGAGCGTGGCCCGGCCGACTTCGCGGAGGCCCGCCAGCGCATCGCCCGGCAAGCCTACGGCGCGGCGCAGATCGGCCGCAAGCACCGCCTGCTGCCGCTGTTCAACCGCACGCTGGCCTGGCCGCAGCGCCGGCGCATGGTCGCGGGCGGGCTTCGGTGGGCGGGCGACGCGCTCGGCCTGCTGCTTCTGCTAGCCAACCTCGCGCTGTCATTCCGCCTGGTCATGACGGCCGAGCGGTTCGAGGGTTCGTGGATGCTGTGCGGGGTGCTGGCAGCGGCATTGCTCGCCGCCAAGGTGGCGCGGGTGCGTGGCACAGGGGTCGGCACCGCCGTTTCGGAACTGGCGCTGAGCCACACGGCCGCCCGGGCTTTCTGGAATGCCCTGGCGGGAAAGGGCGTGCCTTGCCAGGGTACCGCCCGCCCGGAGCTTGCGCCCGCCCAAGCCGACGGCTTGCGGTCGGAGGAGCTTGCCCTGTTGTTGGCGACCTGGGCCGCCTTGGCCGGGGTCGCGGCCGTGCACGGTGCGGCCTGGCAGGCGCTGGTTTGGTGCGCCGCGCTGTTTGCGCAGTCCGTGCCCTACCTCGCCGCGGTGTTCCTGTCCTGGCGACCCCTGCTGGCCGCGCGGCGGCGCGAAGCGCGGCGCCCGGGCCTCGGCGGAGTTGCGCGATCCGGAAGCGGCGATTAAGCCGCAGGGGGCCAACGCCTGCCCCCTCGCTTCCTGGAGCCTGCCATGACCCGGCCGCTGCCGCGCTTTGCCATCCTGTTGGGATTAGCGGGCCTGCTGCCCTTCGTGCTGTGCAGCCTGGGCGCGCTCAGCTTGTCGAGCGACGGCGCGACCCGCTCCCTGCTCGCCTTGGTGGCCTATGGTGCGACCATCCTGGCCTTTCTGGGCGGGGTGCATTGGGGCTTCGCGCTTGACGAAGGCGGCACGGCATCCGACCGGGTGCAGCGTGCCCGGTTCGGCCTGGGCGTCGTGCCGTCGCTGATTGGCTGGGCGGCGATGCTGGTGACGTTCATCGGCCTGCCCACCACGGGGCTGCTGGTGCTGACGGCCGGGTTCGTCGCGACCACCGCCGTGGAAGGGCAAGCCGCCCGGCGCGGCCTGCTGCCGCAGCGCTACATGTGGCTACGCTGGGGCCTGTCGCTGGTCGTGGTCGTCTGCCTGGCGTCCGTCATCCTGATCCGTGCGTTTGGCGGCCGGGTGGTTCTGTAGCCGGGGCGCCCCGCTTCACGCAGGCTTGCGAACAATGCAGATCGGGCGTCACGCGCCGCTTTGCATGTGTTACGATACTAGAACGAAAGGGTTGGTTGCGAGGCACGATTGAAGGCATTCTGGGACCCGGCGCAGCTTCTGCACGCCCCGCGCTTCTTTTTGCAGCGCGGCGTCGTGCGCGCCAACTTCGAGGTGCCGGCCCGGGCCGAGGCGCTGCTGGACGGCTGCCGGGCGCTCGGCCTGCCCCTCCATCGGCCTAGCCCGGCGGACCGCGTGGCGCTGGAAGCGGTGCACGCGCCCGCCTACCTGGACTTCCTGCGCGACGCCCCGGCCGCCTGGGACCGCCTGCCCGACCACGGGCCGGAGCTGGTGCCCAACATCCATCCTTCCCCGGAAATGCTGGCCCATGGCGCGCAGCCAAGCCCGACCGTGGTCGGCCAGCTCGGCTGGTTCACCGCCGACACGTCCTGCCCCATCGCCGCGGAAACCTGGCCCGCCGCCGTAGCCGCCGCCGCGTGTGCCATCGCGGCGGCGGATGTGGCGGCGGCGGGCGGCACGGCCTATGCCCTGACGCGCCCGCCGGGGCACCACGCCTACCCGGCCCGGGCCGGCGGGCATTGCTACCTCAACAACGCCGCGGTTGCGGCGCAGCGCCTGCGGGACCGCGGCGCGGCGCGCGTCGCCGTGCTGGACATCGACAGCCACCACGGCAACGGCACGCAGGGCGTGTTCTGGGACCGCGCCGACGTGCTGTTCGTGTCCGTGCACGGCGACCCCGCCGGCTATTATCCCTGGTATGTCGGCTACGCAGGCGAGCGCGGCGCCGGGCCGGGCGCCGGGTGCAACCTGAACCTGCCGCTGCCGGCCGGGACCGCGGATGCGGGCTGGCTCGACGCGCTGGACACCGGGCTTGCGGCGGTCCGGCGGTTCCGCGCCGACGCGCTCGTGCTCAGCCTGGGGTTCGACGCATCGAAGGATGAGCCGTTGGGCTTTCTGCAAGTCACCGAGGACGGCTTCGCGGAGGCCGCGCGGCGCATCGCGGCGCTGCGCCTGCCGACGGCGATCATCCAGGAGGGCGGCTACAACACCGCGCTGCTCGGCACTCTGCTGCAAACCTTCCTTTCGGCCTACGGCGCGTGAGCCTCGCCCGCATCCGCAGCTTCGCCTTCAGCGGCATCGAGGCGGTCCCGGTCGAGGTCCAGGTGCAAATCTCCTCCGGCCTGCCCGCCTTCTTGGTGGTGGGCTTGCCCGACAAGGCGGTGGGCGAGGCGCGGGAGCGGGTGCGAGCGGCGCTGACCGCCATGGGCCTGTCCTTGCCGCCCAAGCGCGTGCTGATCAACCTGGCGCCGGCAGACTTGCTGAAGGAGGGCAGCCACTTCGACCTGCCCATCGCGCTCGGCGTGCTGGCTGCCATGGAGGTGCTGCCGCGCGACGAGGTGGCGGGCTACGCGGCGCTCGGCGAGCTTTCGCTCGACGGCGCCATCCACGCCGTCGCTGGGGTGCTGCCGGCCGCGATGTCGGCGTCGGCCCGCGACCTCGGGCTGATCTGCCCGGCGTCGCAGGGCGGGGAAGCCGCCTGGGCCGGCCGCATCGAGATCCTGGCCGCGCCCGATTTGCTGTCGGTGATCAATCATTTCCGCGGCAGCCAGGTGCTGTCGCCGCCCGAACCCGCCGGCACGCAGCCGGGCGAGGCCGGGCCGGATTTGGCCGAGGTCCGCGGCATGGAAACGGCCAAGCGCGCCCTGGAGATCGCCGCGGCCGGCGGGCACAACATGATGCTGATCGGCCCGCCCGGCGCGGGGAAGTCCATGCTCGCCGCGCGGATGCCCTGGCTGCTGCCCGACCTGCGCCCGGTCGATGCGCTGGAAGTCAGCATGATCCACAGCGTGGCCGGGCTGCTGGACGGCGGGCGGCTCGTCATGCGCCCGCCCTACCGCGAGCCGCACCACGGCGCGTCGCAAGCGGCGCTCACCGGCGGCGGCCAGCGCGCCAAGCCCGGCGAGGTCAGCCTGGCGCACCGCGGCGTGCTGTTCCTCGATGAGCTGCCGGAGTTTCCCCGCCCGGCGCTGGAATCGCTGCGCCAACCGTTGGAAAGTGGGCGCACCACCGTGGCCCGCGCCCTCGCCCACGTCACCTACCCCGCCCGCTTCCAGCTTATCGCCGCGATGAACCCGTGCCGGTGCGGCTACCTCGGCGACGCCGCCCGCGCGTGCAGCCGCGCGCCGCGCTGCGGGGAGGACTACCTGTCCCGCATCAGCGGCCCGTTGCTGGACCGCATCGACGTGACCGTGCACGTGCAGCCGGTGCCGCCGACCGAGTTGTCCCGCGCGCCGCCCGGGGAGCCGACCGCCGCGGTGGCCAGCCGCGTCGCCGCGGCCCGCGCGGCGCAGACCGCCCGCTACGGCGCCGACGGGCCGGCGAGCAACGCCGAAGCCGAGCTGGGCCTGATCGAGCTGCACCCGGAAGCCCGGCAACTCGCCGAGGGCGTCGCCGACAAGCTGCGCTTGTCCGCCCGCGGCTTCACCCGGGTGCTGCGCGTGGCGCGCACAGTTGCCGACCTGGCGGGCGCGGCCCTTGTGCGCCGGGCCGACGTGGCGGAGGCGCTGGCCTACCGCGCCCGCGTCCCCGGGCGTCCTGGTTAGCCCTCGCTGCGGAAAGCGTCGGCCACGCGGCGCACCCGGCCCGCGCCATCGACCAGCAGCACATCGAACCGCACCCCGGCGCGGCCCCAGCCGGGGTTGTCGGCCAGGGCGATCTCGCCCGCGGCCAGCAGCCGGGCGCGCTGCCGCGGTCCCAAGGCGGCAGCGGCCGTCAGCAGGTCCGGCCGCGCCTTCACCTCGATGAAGGCGAGCAGCCCGTCGCGCTCGGCAACCACGTCGATCTCGCCGGCGGCGGTGCGCAGGCGCCGGGCCAGCACGGCCCAGCCGTCGCGCTCAAGCGCCGCGCAGGCCGCCTGCTCGGCCGTGACGCCGCGCGCCTGCGCCGCCCGGCCGCGGGCGGCACGGCCGGCAGGGTTCTCCACCATCACCCGTTGCGATACGTCCGGGTGGTGTCCAGGCCGGCGAACTCCGCCACCAGGGTGTAGCCGACGCCCAGCAACACAGGGCCAAGAAAGATGCCCAGCAGCCCGAACGCCAAGGCGCCGCCCAGCACGCCCAGGATGGTCAGCAGGAACGGCAGCTCCGCCCCGCGCGAGATGAAGTAAGGCCGGATGATGTTGTCCGACCCGCTGATGGCGACCAGCCCATAGGTGCCGAGAAAGATGCCCCAGCCGGTATGCCCCGTGCTGAGCAGCCAAAGCGTCGCGGGGATCCAGACCACCGGCGCGCCGATGGGCAGCACCGACAGGAACCCGGCCGTGGCGCCCAGCAGCAGCGGGCGCGGCACGCCCGACAGCCAAAGCCCGAACGTCGTCAGCACCCCCTGCACGATGGCTGTGCCCAGGATGCCGTACACGGTGCCCCGCACGGTCAGCCCGGTGACGTTCACCAGCCGCGCCGCATGGTCGCCGGCGATCCGGTGCACGATGCGGTTGAGGTGAGCGCCCAGGCTGTCGCCCGATGCCCAGAAGAAGAACGCGATGACGAGCGCGATGAGGAATTGCAGCAGCCCGCCCGCAATGCCGAGCAGGACGTTCAGCCCATTCTCCGCGATCATGCCGAAGTAGGGCTTGAAGAAGCTCACCATGACGCCGAGGTCCGCCGCCCACTCGTTCCAGTATTCCGCCAAGGTCGCGCCGACGAGCGGGATGCCGCCCAGCCATCGGGGCGCGCCGGGCAGGCCGCCGCTGAGCGCGGCCTCGATGGAACTGCGGAGCTGGTTCACGTCGTCCGCCCCGGCGGGCGCGGCCAGCGCCAGCGGCAGCACGATCAGCACGGTCGTCAGCAGCACCATGATCCCGGCCGCCCAGCCCCGGCTCGCGCGGAGGTGGGTCCGCACCCAGGTGAACACCGGCCAGGTGGTATAGACCAGGATCGCCGCCCACAGGATCGCCGACAGGAACGGGTGCAGCACGAGGATGCAGCCGACCGCGATGCCGACAAGCAAAAGCCCCATCAGCAGGCGTTCCGCCACCAGGTCCGTGGGCTGCTTCATGCCCGGCGGTATCGGCTGCTCGTCCGCGGAAAGCAACTGGTTGTTCTAGGCCGGGCCGATGGTTAGCCTGGCTCCAAACGGGAGGACATCCATGCCGCGCCTGGCCGCCAATCTTTCGATGATGTTCAACGAAGTGCCCTTCCTCGAACGGTTCGACGCCGCCGCAAAGGCCGGGTTCAAGGCCGTCGAGTTCCTGTTCCCTTATGACCACCCGGCCGCCGAGATCCACCGGCGGCTGGACGGCGCCGGCCTGCGGCAAGTGCTGTTCAACATGCCGCCGGGCGACTGGGCGGGCGGCGAGCGCGGCATCGCCTGCTTGCCGGGCCGTGGGGCGGAATTCCGCGACGGGGTGAAAACCGCGCTGGACTACGCCGGGGCACTCGGCTGCGACCTGGTTCACTGCATGGCGGGGATCGTGCCGGCTGGCGTGGCGCGCGGCACCGCGGCGGCGCTCTACGTCGCGAACCTGTCCTGGGCGGCCGAGCAGGCGGCGGCGCAGGGCGTGAAAATCGTGATCGAACCGATCAACCACCGCGACATGCCCGGCTTCTTCCTCAACACGATGGGACAGGGCGCCGAGGTCGTGGCGGCGCTCGGTTTTGACCGGGTGGGACTGCAATTCGACATCTATCACTGTCAAGTGACCGAAGGGGACGTGACCAAGCGGATGGAGGCGCTGCTGCCCAGCATCGCCCATATGCAGTTGGCCGACGTGCCGGGACGCCACGAACCCGGCACCGGCGAGATCGGCTGGGATTACGTTCTCCGCCGCATCGACGCGCTGGGATACGCGGGATGGGTCGGCTGCGAGTATCGGCCGGCGGGCGACACCGTGGCCGGGTTGGCGTGGCGGGACCGCTACCGCGTCTGAATTTTGGAGGGTCATGCACGATTTAGGCGGCATATCTCACTTTATTTCTGTGAAGTTGATTGTAAGATAACGACGAATCAACTTCCGGCTGTTAAGAGAGTTGCCTCCGGAAGGGTGGTTGCAGTGTCTGCCCTTTGCCCGGTTGGAGGTGAGCATGCGATTTGCAGAAATTGGGCAGCAGCTTCGGGCGTATCGGCTTGAGTCCGGCCTGCGGGCGGAGGAAATCGCGGCACGGCTGGGCGTGTCCCGCGCGGCGCTCTACCGCTACGAAAAGGGCGAGGTTATCAAGCTTGATACGGTCAAGCGCCTGGCGGAGCTGCTGAAGGTCTCCCCCTTGTCCCTGCTGGGCATCGGGGTCGAGTACTACAGCCGCTCGGTCGGCTACTTTGAACGCATCCGGCAGATCGAGGAGTCCGCCGACCAGGTGCTGCAAGCTTACGGCGCGTGCCTGTACCTTACCACGTCCGACACCTTTGACGCCGCCATCGCCGATGGCCTGAGCGAAGCCGCCACCCAGCCCGGCACCGACTCCGCGGCGTTCCGCACCAACGCCGACCAGGTGCTCGGCATCCTCGCCGCGCGGAAGCGGATCTACGCGCAGCGCCGCCCGGGCATCATCGCGATCCTGTCTCCGCAATCGATCCAGAGCTTCCTCAGCCTGGGCGTGCTGGGGAGCATCAAGCTTTCGGACGCGCTGCGGATGCGCTGCCGCCGGGTCGCCATGGCGGAGGTGCAGAACATTGCCGACCTCATGGAAACCGAGCCAATGGGGCTGCAATTCGGCCTGCTCGCCTCCAACGAGACGGCGAGCGGGTTCAGCATCTTCCGCACGCGCGACCGCGCCACCCTGGCCGCCAACCCGTTCCACGCCGATGGCCTGCCGTCCGCGCAAACCGGGGTTGCGATGATCACCGGCGCCGACGAGGCTATCGCCGCCCACCAGCGCGTCGCCGAAGCCATGTGGCGGGACGCCGTGAAAGGCCCCGCGGGCGCGGCGCGCTTGCGGGAGATCATGCGGGAGATGATGACGAACCAGGCTTGAGCGGCGGGCTTTATCGACGCGGGTGGTTCCCATGGCGTCCGTGCCGATCTAGGTTCGGGCCATGGTTGCGATCCCCTCCCACCCCGACGTGCAGATCGTCTCGAACGAGACTGCCTGGAAAGGACGGTTCTCCGTCGAGCTGGTCGAGTTCCGCCAGCGCCGGTTCGACGGCGCGATGTCCGGGGTGCGCAGTTGGGAGCTGCTTTGCCGCGGCCGGGCCGCCGCCGTGCTGCCCTATGACCCCGTGACCGACCAGGTGGCGCTGATCGAGCAGTTCCGCCTACCTGCCCTCGTTGCCGGCCTGGAGCCGGTGATGGTCGAGATTCCCGCCGGCCTTTGCGACGGTGACGAGGACCCGGCCGTGACCGCAACGCGGGAAGCGCAGGAAGAGACGGGCCTTTCGGTTGATCTGCTGGAACGCATAGGGGATTTCCTGCTCACCCCCGGCGCGTCCGACGAGCGGTGCACCATGTTCGCGGGCCGCCTCCGCGCGCCGGAGGCCGGGCCGGATGGAATCATTGGCCGGGGCGGCCTGGATGCCGAGCAGGAAGACATCCGCGTCCGCCTGCACCCCGCCGCGGACGCCATCGAGGCCGCAGCCGCCGGACGTTATGCCAACTCCGTCACCGCCATCGCCCTGCTCTGGCTTGCCGCGAAGCGGGATTGGCTGCGCACGCGGTGGGCCGGCCGGTGACGCGGCGTTCTGCCGGGCGGGAGGGCTGACCATGGACCCGCTCGTCACCACGGACTGGCTGGCCGGCCAGCTCGGCGCTGCGGACCTCGTCGTGTTCGACGCGACGAAGTTTCTGCCGGGCGAGGGCAAGGACGGCGCCGAGGAATTCGCCCGCGCCCATATTCCCGGCGCCCGTTTCTTCGACATCGACGCCGTGGCCGACCCCGATACGCCACTGCCGCACATGGTCCCCTCGCCGGGCCGGTTCGAGCGACTGATGAGCGAACTCGGCGTGTCGAACGCGAGCCGGGTGGTGTTCTATGACCAGAAAGGCATCGCGTCCTCGCCGCGGGGCTGGTGGATGATGGGCCTGTTCGGACACGACCAGGCGTTCGTGCTGGACGGCGGGCTGCCGAAATGGCTGCGGGGAGGCCGCCCGGTCGAGGCTGGCCCGCCGGGGCCGCCAGTGTCCGCCACGTTCCGGGCGAGCTTCCGCGCGACCCGGCTGCGCGGCATCGGCGACATGCTGGCCGGGGCGGACGATTTGGTCCTGGACGCCCGCCCGGCCGGACGCTTCGCCGGCTCCGCCCCGGAGCCGCGGGCGGGGTTGCCCAGCGGCCACATTCCCGGCAGCCGCAACGTGCCCTCCACGAGCCTGCTGCACCCGGACGGCACCATGCTTGACCCGGCGGCCCTGCGCGCCGTCTTTGCCGCCGTGGGCGCGGATGGCGCGCGCTCCGTCGTCACGAGTTGCGGATCGGGGATCACCGCGACGGTGCTGAGCCTTGGCCTGCTGCGCGCCGGGCTGCCGCAAGGCGCCGTGTATGACGGCTCCTGGACTGAATGGGCCGGACGGCCCGACACTGTGAAAGAAACCGATTGATGCCCGACGACCAAGCCCCCCGCAACCATTCACAGGCGCTGGCCACCCGGCTGTCCCACGCCGGGCGCGCCGGCACGCGGGTGCGCGGCTTCGTGAACCCGCCGCTGCTGCGCGGCTCCACCATGCTGTATCCGAGCTGCCAGGAGCGGCACGCCGCCGGCGCGACCCGGCTGGACCAGGCGCCGAACTACGGCGTGATGGGCAACGCCACGCACCACGCGCTGGAGGACGTGATTGCGGAGATCGAGGGCGGCACGCGCTGCCAGATCGTGTCCTCCGGCCTCGCCGCGGTGACGACGCCGCTGCTGGCCTACCTGAAGACCGGCGATCACTGCCTGGTGCCCGACAGCGTTTACGGCCCGACCCGGACGTTCTGCGACGGCATGTTGGCCCGGCTGGGGATCGAGACCACCTATTACCGCGCGGACACCGACGCGCCGGGGATCGCCGCGCTGATGCGCCCCAACACTGCCGTGCTGTATCTCGAAAGCCCCGGCAGCCACACCTTCGAGGTGCAGGACGTGCCTGCCTTGGCGGAGGAGGCCCATGCGCGCGGCGCCAAGGTGCTGATGGACAACACCTGGGGCATCCACTTCTTCCAGCCGTTCCGGCATGGTGTGGACGTGTCGATCCAGGCGCTCACCAAGTATGTCGTCGGCCATTCGGATGTGCTGCTGGGCAGCGTGACCACGGCGCGCGACGAGGATTGGGAGCGGGTGCGGATGACCGCGCTCGCCCTGGGTCAGTACGCCAGCCCCGACGATTGCTGGCTGGCGCTCCGCGGCGTGCGGACCATGGGCCTGCGGCTGCAGCACCAGATGCGGTCCGGCCTCGCCGTCGCCGAATGGTTCGCCAGGCAGCCGGAGGTGGCCGGGGTGCTGCACCCTGCCCTGCCCGGCGCCCCGGGCCATGACCTGTGGAAGCGCGACTTCACCGGCGCGTGCAGCCTGTTCGGCGTGGTGTTCCAGCCGGAGTTCAGCAACGCCGCCGCCTGCGCCATGGTTGACAGCCTGGAGCTGTTCGGCATCGGCGCAAGCTGGGGCGGCTTCGAGAGCCTGGTGCTGCCGACCACGGGCCATGTCGTCCGCACTGCCGGCGCTTGGGATTATGATGGCCCGCTGGTGCGGTTCCACATCGGGCTGGAGGACACGGGCGACCTGATAGCCGACCTTCACCGGGGCCTCGCCGTGCTGCGGGCGCAGCCGGGCTGATGGCGCTGCTGGACGACATTCGCTTCGACGCCGCGGGTCTTGTGGCGGCGGTGGCGCAGCAGCACGACACCGGCGAGGTGCTGATGCTGGCCTGGATGAACCGCGACGCGGTGGCGGAAACGCTGGAAACCGGCCGGGTCTGCTATTGGAGCCGTAGCCGCGGCGCGTTGTGGCGCAAGGGCGAGACTTCCGGGCAAACGCAGCGGCTGGTGGAGTTGCGGGTCGATTGCGACGGCGATTCCCTGCTGCTGCGGGTGGACCAGCATGGGGTGGCCTGCCACACCGGGCACCGATCCTGCTTTTACCGCGCGGCGCGGGGCGATGCGCTGGTCGAAACCGCGGCGGCGCTGGTGGCGCCCGCGGACCTCTACGGCTGAACCGGCTCGGCGCGCAGCACTGCCGCCACCAGAAGCGGGCCGTAAAGGTGCGGGAACGGGTCGCGCCCGGGTTCGCTGTTCTCCCAGCGCAGGTCGCCGAGCTTCGCCGGGTCGATGTGCAGCAGCACCAAGCCGGTCCGCCCGGCGAAGTGCCGGTCCAGGACGTAACGGAGCTGCGCCGGCGTGCACAGGTGCAGGAAGCCATCCTGTGCCAGCATCGGCGGCGCGTGCAGGCCGGACTGCCGGGCTTCTGCCCAAGCCTCCGCCGAGGTGACATGCAGCAAGTTCATCGGCGCCGTTGTCCCGCCATGTTGCGCCGTTTCCGGCACCCCCCTATGCAGTCCAGCATGGTTCCTGGCAAGCCGCGATGCCGTTGATCTACCTTGTCGCCGGGGAGGCCAGCGGCGACGTGCTGGGCGCCCGCCTGATGGCCGCCATCCGCGCCCAGCGCCCCGGCGCGGAGTTCGCCGGCGTCGGTGGCCCCCGGATGGCCGAGCAGGGCCTCGACAGCCTGTATCCCATGGCCGACCTCGCGGTGATGGGCATCATCGAGATCCTGCCCCGCGTGCGCCTGCTGCGCCGCCGCTTGCAAGAAACGCTCGCCGACATCGCGCGCCGCAAGCCGGATGTCCTCGTCACCATCGACAGCCCCGGCTTCACGCACCGCATCCTGGCTGCCGCGGCGAAGCTCGGCGGCATCCCGCGCGTGCATTATGTCGCGCCGCAGGTTTGGGCTTGGCGCGCGCACCGGGTGCGGCACTACCCGGGCCTGTGGGACAAGCTGCTGTGCCTGCTGCCGTTCGAGCCGGCCTGGTTCGCGCAGCACAACCTCCCCGCCACCTTTGTCGGCCACCCCGTGCTGGAGTCCGGTGCCGGCGGGGGCGACGGCACCCGGTTCCGTCAAGCGCACGGCCTGGACCCGAGGCAGCCGGTGTTGATCCTGATGCCCGGCAGCCGCCGCTCGGAAGCGCCGCGCCTGCTCCCGGTGTTCGGCGCGACGCTGAAGCGCCTGATGCTGCATGAGCCGGCTTTGCGCCCGGTGCTCCCGGTGTCGCCCGCCGTCGCCGACACCGTGCGCCGCGCCGCCGCGACCTGGCCGATCCCCCCGCTGATCGTGACGGAGCTGGCCGAGAAGCACGATGCCTACGCCGCCGCCTCGGCCGCGCTCACCAAGTCCGGCACCTCGACGCTGGAACTGGCGCTGGCCGGGGTGCCGATGGCCGTGACCTACCGGGTGAACCCGCTGTCCGCCGCCATGGCCCGGCGCATGATCCGGGTGCGCTTCGTGGCGATGCTCAACCTGCTGGCGGACCGCGCCGTGGTGCCGGAGCTGCTGCAGCAGGACTGCACGGCCGAGACGCTGAGCCGCCACGCGCTCGACCTGCTGCGGGGGGGCGCCGCGGCCACGGCGCAGCGGGATGCCTTCCCCGGCATCCTGGACAGCCTGCGCCCGCCCGGGGGCGCGCCTTCAGAAGCCGCCGCCCGCGAAGTTCTGCAGGTCATGGATCAGGCCGGACGCCAGCGCCCGGCGGCGTGACGCTTCCATGCTTTCGGCCACGTCCAGCGCCGCCGACAGCGCCCGGCGCCCGGCAGCGGCGTCCACCACCACCGGCGCGCCGTCGAGGCACGCGCTCACGAACGCTTCATGCTCCGCCGCCATGGCGTCGCCCTCGGTCCAGGTGACTTCCTCGCGCCGGAAGCCGCCGGTGCCGGGCAAGGGCAGGCCGCGCTCCCGACCGATCATCACCAGCTTGCGCGCCACGAAGTCCGCCGAAAGGTAGCCCTCCTCCGAGAACAGCCGCATCTTGCGCTCGGTCTTGAGCGAGATGCGGCTCGCGGTGATCGTGGCGACGCAGCCGTTCTCGAACCGCACCCGGGCGTTGGCGATGTCTTCCAGCGGGCTGGACACCGCGGCGCCCACCGCGTCCACGCTGCTGATCGGGCTGTCTACCAGCGCCAGCACGAGATCGAGGTCGTGAATCATCAGGTCGAGGATCACCGACACGTCCGTGCCGCGCGGCTTGAACGGGGCGATCCGGGCGGCCTCGATGTAAAGCGGCCGGGTGATCCGGGCGGAGATGGCGCGGTGCTCCGAGGAAAAGCGCAGCAGGTGCCCGACTTGCAGCACCCGTTGGCGCGACTGACCCAGCGCCGCCAGCGCGTCGGCCTGCGCCAGGGTGGCGGCCATCGGCTTCTCGATCAGCACGTGCCGCCCGGCCTCCAGCGCCTGCGCCGCCAGGTCGAAGTGCGCCTCGGCCGGCGCCGCCACGATCACGGCGTCGCAGGCCGACAGCAGCTCGGCCCATGGCATCGCCACCGCCCCCCCGGCCTCCCGCCCGACGGCGGCGGCGCGGGCGCTGTCCGGGTCGAACAGGCCCGCCAGCACGGCGCGGCGGCTGCCGGCGACCTTCAGCGCGTGGAAGCGCCCGAAATGACCGGCGCCGGCGACGCCGATGCGCAAGGGATGCTGGACCATGCTCCCGCTGTAGCAGCCCCGGCCCCCTGCGGCCAAGGCGCAGGCTTGCGTCCATACTCTTGCGTCTCCCTGGGGACCTGGGCATACCCGGGGCCTTCGCACCCCGGGGACACCGCGCCTGCCATGATGTATTTCAGCCGCCTCAAGATCGCGCTGATCCTCGGCGTCTGCGTCCTGGGCGCGCTGCTCTGCCTGCCCAACCTGATGCCGGCGCCGGTCAGTTGGCTGCCGTGGCAGCAGGTGCACCTGGGCCTCGACCTGCGCGGCGGCAGCTACCTGCTGCTGGAGGTCGATATGGCGACCGTGGCACGCGAACGGCTGGACAGCATCGCGGACGGCGCACGCACGGCGCTGCGCGGCAAGGTGACGGGTTTCCAGCCGCCGCAAGCGCAACCGGCGCAGAACCGGGTCGTGATCCGCATGGGCGCAGGCCCGCAACAGGACGAGGCGGTGCGCCTGTTGCGGGAGGCCGCGGTTTCCGCCGGGCCAGCCGAGTACGACGTGACGGCCGGGGGCAACGAGGTCGCGCTGTCCCTGTCCTCCACCGCGCTGCGCGACCGCGCCAACGCCGCCGTGCTGCAATCCATCGAGATCGTCCGCCGCCGCATCGACGAGACCGGCGTGCTGGACCCGGTGATCACCCGCCAGGGCGCGGACCGCATCGTCGTGCAGTTGCCCGGCGTCGAGGACCCGAACCGCATCAAGGAGCTGCTCGGCCGCACCGCGCGCATGACCTTCCGCCTGCTGGACGAGTCGGCGAACCTCAACGCGCCGCCCCCGCCCGGCGTGGACTTCCTGCCGCTGGAAGGGCAGCCCAACGTCAAAGAGCCGGTGCGCCGCCGGGTGGAGGTGGACGGGGCGAGCCTGACCGACGCGCGCCCGGGCCAGGACAACCAGAACGGCCGCTGGGTGGTGAACTTCACCTTTGACAGCGTGGGCGCCCGGCGCTTCGGCGACGTGACCACCGCCAACGTTGGCCGCCGCTTCGCCATCGTGCTGGACGACAAGGTGATCAGCGCCCCGGTGATCCAGACGGCGATCACTGGCGGGCGCGGCCAGATCAGCGGCAACTTCAACGCCCGCAGCGCCCAGGACCTGGCGGTGCTGCTCCGCGCCGGTGCCCTGCCCGCGCCGCTCACGGTGGTCGAGGAGCGCAGCGTCGGGCCGGAGCTTGGCGCCGACAGCATCCGCAACGGCGCTATCGCGCTGGCGGTCGGCTTCCTGCTGGTGGTCGCCTACATGGCAGTGTTCTACGGGCTGTTCGGCTGGTTCGCCAACATTGCGCTCTTGGTCAACTTGGTTCTGCAGATCGGGCTGCTGTCGCTGCTCGGGGCGACGCTGACGCTGCCGGGCATGGCGGGCATCCTGCTGACGCTCGGCGTGGCGGTGGACGCCAACATCCTGATCAACGAGCGGGTGCGGGAGGAGGTACAGGCCGGGCGCACGCCGCTCAACGCGCTGGAGGCCGGGTTCCGCCGGGCCTACAGCACCATCATCGACAGCAATGCGACCGCGTTCCTGGCGCACGTCATGCTGTTCGTGTTCGGCTCCGGCCCGGTGCGCGGCTTCGCCGTCACCATCACGGTCGGCATCGTCACCACGCTGTTCACCGCGACCCTGTTCGCCCGCATGTTGACGGTGCGTTGGTATGTCGCGACCAAACCCGCTTTGTTGCCGGTGTAGCCCCGATGTTCCTCCGCCCCTTGTTCCGGCTGGTTCCGGACCATACCAAGATCCAGTTCATGCGCGGGCGCTACATCGGCCTTGCGACCTCCGCCGTGCTGTCGCTGCTTTCGCTGGGGTTGTTCTTCTACCCGGGCCTGCACCTCGGCATCGATTTCCGCGGCGGCGTAGTGATGGAGGTTCGCACTCCCGGCCCGGCCGACTTCGGCACGATCCGCTCGGCGCTCGCCGCCGCGCAGGTGCCGGAGGCCGGGCTGCAACGCTTCGGCGGGCCTGATCAGGTCATCATCCGCATGGACCCGCAAGGCGACGAGACGTCCACCCAAGCGACCGTCGCCCGCGTGCGCCAGGCGCTCGACGCGGCGCAGCCCGGCAGCCGCATCGTCCGCACCGACGCGGTGGGCGCCGCCGTGTCCTCCGAGCTGTTCCGTAACGGCATGTTGGCGCTCGGCATCAGCCTGTTGATGATTTTGGTTTATATCTGGTTCCGCTTCGAGTGGCAGTTCGCTGTGGGCGCGGTCGTGACCCTGATCCTGGACGTGACCAAGGCCATCGGCTTCCTGTGCGTGACCCGGATCGAGTTCGACCTGGTGATGGTGGCGGCGATCCTGACGGTGATCGGCTACTCCACCAACGACAAGGTGGTCGTGTATGACCGGATGCGGGAGAACCTGCGCAAGTTCAAGACGATGCCGCTCCGGCAACTGATCGACCTGTCGATCAACGAGACGCTGAACCGGAC
>CAXSAZ010000060.1:0-16251 GCA_964235485.1 uncultured Acetobacteraceae bacterium
AGCAGGGCCGTCACCAGGCTGGTGCGCAGCGCGCCGCCGAAGGTGGGGACGATGCCGGCATACCAGTGCAGCGTATAGCCCTTGGGCGGAAAGGAGATCAGCGTCTCGTCGAACACGCTGAGATAAAAGGTCAGCACCAGCGGGAGAAAGATCGCCACCACCCCCGTCCAGACCAGGGCACGTGTCGCGATCCGGCCCGGCCCCTCGCCCCAGTCCATGCGGCCATGCTTCATCGGCATACCCTGGCACAGGATTTGGTTTTTGTGCAGCGCAAATTCCGGCTTGGCGCATCGCCCGGAGCGGTCCACCGTGCCTGGATCAGCAGGAGGGGCGGATGGTTCTGGGCGTCGGTGGATCGAGCTTCGAGGCGGAACTCGCGCGCATGCAGCCGATGACGGCCGGCGTGGTCCCAATCGGGATACCGGAGTACCAGGCAAGGATCGCCAAGGCACAGAGACTGATGCAGGCGCAAGGTATTGATGCGCTCTACCTCGATACCTCCACCAACCTGCGCTACTTCACCGGCATCGAGCTGAAGCTGACGGAACGGCTGCATGGCGCCATCATCCCGGCGCAGGGCGAGATCGCCTATCTGAGCCCCACCTTCGAGGAGCCCAAGACCCGTGAGCTGATCCAGTTCGGCTCCGATGTGCGCTGCTGGGAAGAGCACGAGGACCCGACGGCGCTGGTGATCGAGACGGTGCGCAGCAAAGGGCTTGAGGGCGGCACAATCGCCATCGACCCGGCCGCGCCGTTCTTCACGGTTGACGGGCTGCGCCGGGCCGGCAACAGCTTCGGCTTCGTGTCCGCCACCGCCGTGACCGCCGCCTGCCGCCAGGTGAAGTCCCCGGCGGAGGTGGCGCTGATGCAGGTCGCCATGGACATCACGATGAAAGTGCACGAGGCGACGGCGCGCTGCCTGGCGCCGGGCATGGGCACGGCGGAGGTGCAGGGCTTCATCGACGCCGCCCACCGCAAGCTGGGCGGCGTTCCGGCCAGCCGTGCCGTCCAGTTCGGCGAGGCGACGGCCTATCCGCACGGCGTGCCTTATGGGCAGGTGCTGGTGGACGGCGACATGGTGCTGGTGGATATCGGCTGCTTCATCGAGGGCTACCGATCCGACATCACCCGCACCTACATCTACGGCGAACCGACACCGCGCCAGCGAGAGGTTTGGGAGTTGGAGCTGCGGGCGCAGTGGGCCGGGTTCCGGGCGGCGGTGCTGGGTGCGCCCTGCGAGGCGGTGGACGCCGGGGCGCGGGGGGAGATCGTGGCCGCCGGGTTCGGACCCGGCTACAAGGTGCCGGGCCTGCCGCACCGCACCGGGCACGGGATCGGGATGGACGTGCACGAGGAGGCATTCATGGTGAAGGGCAACATGACCCCGATCGCGCCAGGCATGTGCTTCTCGATCGAGCCGACGATCTGCATCTACGGCGAGTTCGGCGTGCGGCTGGAGGACATCGTCACCATGACCGAGCAGGGCCCGCGCTGGTTCACCCGACCCTGCCGCTCCGTCGATGACCCGTTTGGCGTCGGCGCCTGATCCCGGAGGAGCAATCCTGACGCAGCACCTCCTCACCGGAGGCCGCTTGCTCGACCCGGCGCTGAACCAAATGGCCCGGCTCCCACGCTGGCGCGGGAGGCGATGACGGCGATCTTGGTTCGGCTTGAAAGGCAAAGCAGGCATCCAGTCTCCCGCTGTCCCGGCAGCCATCACGCCAAGCGCCGGCCCGGCTTGGCAAGCCGCTACAAGCGCCCGCGCAGCCGGTCGGCCATCCGCTCCGCCATCGCGACCGTGGTGAGGTGCGTGTTGGCGCGGGGCACCTCCGGCATGATCGAAGCGTCGATCACCCGCAGGCCGGTCGCGCCGATCACCCGGCACTCGGGATCCACTACGGAGCGCGGGTCACCGGCTGCCCCCATCCGGCAGGTGCCGCTCGCGTGCTGCGCGTCGGAGCATTCGGCGAGCAGCCAAGCATCCAGCGCCGCATCGTCCAGCGCGTCCTCCATCGAGCGGCCGGACGCGCCGTACTCCACCCGCTCGGCAATGGCTTGGAAGGCGGGCTGGCTGCACAACGCTTCCAAGCGGCGCACGCCGTCGCGCAGGCGCAGGAGGTCGCGCTCGTCGGACAGCATACGCTCGTCCACGTCGGGGTCGATGGCCGGGTCGGGGCTGCTGATGCGGACCCGGCCCTGGCTGAACGCCTGGTACACCGACACGGCGAGGCGCCCGCGGGATGCGTCGGGGCCGCCGCGGCTCAGCAGCGCGCCGGCCAGGTTGCCGGCGATCACGATCATGTCGTTCTCGCCCGCGCCGGCCAGGCCCGAGCTGTAGCGCAGGCAGCAGTTGGTGTGGCGGTGCATCAGCGTGCTGACCTGCGCCGCCGGGCGGAGGTGCAGCAGGGCGCCGACGAGCGGATGGTCGAGCAGGTTCTCGCCCACCGGCCGGTCCGCGATCACGGGGATGCCAAGCCCCCGCAGCAACGCCGCGGGACCGATGCCGGAGCGTTGCAGCAGGGCGGGCGAGTGGATGGCGCCGGCGCACAGGATGACCTCCCGCGCCGCCCGGGGCGCGTGCGTTTGTCCGCCCGCGCGCACGCGCACGCCCGCGGCATGGGGCCGGTTGCCTTCCCATTGCACCGCTTCCACCAAGGCGTCGCCCACGATGTGGAGGTTGGCCCGCCCGCGCGCCGGCTCCAGGTAGCCGTCGTTGGTGGACACCCGGCGCCCGGCGACGCTGTTGATGGCATAAGGCGAGACGCCGGCGCCCTCCGGCGCGTTGTGGTCGTCGCACCGGCCGTAGCCGAGGCCGAGCGCCGCGTCCCGGAGCGCGCGGTCCACGCTGCCCCAGGCTTCCGGCGGCGCGCGGTACACCGGGATGGGGCCGCGGTCGCCGTGATACGGGGCGTCCGGGAAATTCTTGTCCGTTTCAAGCTTGCGGAAAAACGGCAACATGTCCGCCCAGCCCCAGCCGGCGCAGCCGGCGGCGGCCCAGCGCTCGAAGTCGTCGGGCACGCCGCGGATCGCGATCTGGCCGTTGATGGTCGAACTGCCGCCCATCGCCCGGCCGCGCCAGAGCAGCCGCGGCTCCTGCTCCGCCGTGCGCCGGGCCAGGAGGCGCGGCCAGCGGAAATCGTCGTCGCCGATGGCGCGCATGGGGTTGGGGATGCTGATGTGCTCCGGCGTCTCGGCCGAGCGGAAATCGCGCCCAGCCTCCAGCAGCAGCACGCGGGCGGCTGGGTCCTCGCTGAGGCGCGCCGCCAGCACGGCGCCTGCCGAGCCGCCGCCAATGATGATGATGTCGTATTCGGCAGCAATCATCGGGCAGCCTTTGCAGGGAAGGCAGCAGCTTGCCGCCCGGACAGGCTTGCGGCAAGGCGAAGCGAACCAGTTGCATCCCGGATCCGCAAGCCGCGCGGGCTGCGGCGTCCGGCTGGAGCCGCCCTCTGGCACGACGTGTGCACCACTGGTTTCACACCGACTGATGCTGGCCTCGCGATGCCGTCAGCACGTGGAGGGAAAGCCGGATGAGCGCCTTGGAACCCTGCTTCCTCACCGCCGCCGAAGCGTCGGCGCTCATGACGCAAGGAACGCTTTCTGCCGAAACGCTGGCCCGCTCATGCCTGGCCCGCATCGCTGCCCGCGAGTCCGCCGTCCGCGCCTGGGCTTACCTCGACCCCGGCCAAGTCCTCCGGGCCGCGCGGGAATTGGACAAGATGCCCCGCCGCTCCGCCCTGCACGGACTGCCGGTTGGCATCAAGGACGTGATCGACACGCTGGACATGCCCACGACCCACAACTCGCCCCTTTACCAGCCGGGCTACCGCGGGCGGGATGCCGCCTGCGTGGCCGTGGCCCGGCACTCCGGCGCCCTCATCCTTGGCAAGACCGACACGGTGGAATTCGCGGCCGGCGGACGCAAGGCCGCGACCCGCCACCCCATGAACCCCGCCCACACCCCCGGCGGCTCCTCCTCAGGCTCCGGCGCGGCGGTCGGGGATTTCATGGTGCCGCTGGCCTTCGGCACCCAGACCGGCGGCTCCCACATCCGCCCGGCCTCGTTCAACGGCATCTACGCCCTGAAACCCACCCACGGCGCCGTCAGCCGGGAAGGCGCCAAGATGTATTCGGAAACCCTCGACACCATCGGCTGGTACGGCCGGTCGGTTGACGACCTCATCCTGATGGCCGAAGCCTTCCGTCTTTGGGGCATCGGCGGCCTCGCCCCCCGCAGCGTCCAGGGCCTGCGCGTCGGCCTGAGCGAAAGCCCGCAATGGCCACATGCGGAGCCGGCGATGCAGGACGCTCTGCACGCAGCCGGACGCCGCTTGGAGCAGGCCGGGGCCGTCGTGACCGAACTGGCGCTCCCCGACGGCTTCGACGGCCTGGCCCCCGCCCAGGAAACCATCATGCACGGCGAGGGCCGGGCCGCCTTCCTGCCTGACTACCTGGGCGCCCACCACCTTCTGGCCCAGGATTTCCGCGACAAGGTGGAGAACGCGCGGCAGATCACCCCGGACCAGATGCTGCAGGCCTATGCCCTGGCCGATGCCATGCGCCCCCGCTTCGACCGTTTGTTCGGCGACACGCTCGATGTCGTGCTCACGCCCGCCTCGCCGGGCGAAGCGCCGGAAGGACTGCACACCACCGGCGACCACATCTTCAACAAAAGCTGGACGCTGCTGCACGTGCCCTGCGTCGCCATCCCCGCCGGCCGCGGCCCGAGGGGCCTCCCTCTCGGCTTGCAGGCGGTCGGTCCCCGCTTCGGCGACGCGGCCCTGCTCGCGGTCGCGCGCACGGTCGCGCCCATCATCGACACGACGCCGAACCTCCGGCGCAACGAGGCCGCAGCCTGAGCGGCCCTCCGCCCGCCCCCGGCACGATGGCCCGGCACGATGGAAGGAACACGATGACCGTGCAGCGCCGGACCGTGCTGAAGACTTCCGCCGCCGCGCTGGCCGCATTGCCCATGGGCCGGGCCGCAGGCGCCTCCGAGAAGGTCCTTCGCGTCGCCATGACGCTTGCCGACATCCCGCTGACCACTGGCCAGCCCAGCCAAGGCGGCGAAGGCCAGCGCTTCATCGGCTACCAGGTCTATGACGCCCCCATCAACTGGGACTTGTCGAAGCGCGACGCCCTCGCCACCCTGCGTCCTGGCCTCGCCGTGTCCTGGTCCGTCGATGCCGAAACGCAGCTCATCTGGACGTTCCGCCTGCGCCCGGGCGTCGCGTTCCATGACGGGACGCCTTTCAACGCCGAGACCGTGCTGTTCAACCTCGACAAGCTCGCCCGCAAGGACAGCCCGCAGTTCGACCCGGCCCAGGCGGCGCAGGGCGCCACCTACGTCGCCCCCCGCTTTCCTGGCGCAAGACCGACGACATGACCGTCGAACTCACCGCCAAGCGCCCCGACGCCGTGATCCCCTACCAGATCGCCAACATCTGCATCTCCGGCCCGGCGAATTGGGAGAAGCAGGGGCGCGACTGGAACAGGGTCGCCCTGCAGCCCGTCGGCACCGGCCCTTGGGTTCTCGACCGTTTGGTGCCGCGCACCCGGGTGGAGCTGGTCCGCAACGCCGCCTACTGGGACAAGGATCGCATCCCGAAGTCCGACCGCCAGATCCTGCTGCCCGTGCCCGACGCGAACATCTGCTTCAACATGGCCAGCGACGGCCTTCGCGCCGCGATGGATGTCCGAAGCTGACGGCCTCCGCCGTCCATGACGCGAACGGGCGATGCAAGCAGCCGCCGGCTCAAGCCGCGAGCCGCCGTTCGTCCGACGCCGACCACACCAGGCGCGTCTTGATCCCGGCCTGCACCGGGTCGGCGTCGTAAACGTCGTCCGGCAGCAGCACCGACGCCGCCTCCCCGGTCTCGGTCGTCAGCGCGATGCGGACGGTGCCGCCCTGGTACTCGACCACCTCCACCTGTGCCGGCACGCCGTCGCCGTCGCCGGCCAGGCGGCAGCGGTCGGCCCGCACCGCCACCGGCCCCATGCTGCCCGGCAGCACGTTGTGGCCGCCGATGAAGCGGGCGACGAAGCTGCTGGCCGGGTGGCCGAACACCTCGCGCGGCGCGCCGACCTGGCGGATGTGGCCGTCCTGCATGACCACCATGGTGTCGGCCAGCGCCATCGCCTCGTCCTGGCTGTGGGTGACATGGATGAAGGTGATGCCCAATTCCCGTTGCAGCCGCTTGAGTTCCTCCCGCACGCGGACGCGCAGGAACGGGTCGAGCGCGGACAGCGGCTCGTCCAGCAGCAGCACTCGCGGCTGGCCCACGAGCGCGCGGGCCAAGGCGACCCGCTGCTGCTGCCCGCCCGAAAGCTGCGCCGGCAGGCGGTCGGCGAAGCCTTCCATATGCACCAGCGCCAGGAACTCCCCCGCGCGCCGGGCGCGCTCGGCGGCGCGCACGCCGCGCATGCGGAGGCTGAACGCCACGTTGTCCCGGCAGGTGAGATGCGGGAACAGGGCGTAGTTCTGGAACATCATCGCCGTGCCGCGCTGGAGCGGCGGCATCCCGGCAACGTTCACCCCGTCGATCAGCACGTCGCCGCCGCTCGCGCCTTCATGCCCGGCGATCATGCGCAGCGTGCTCGTCTTGCCGCAGCCGCTGGGACCGAGCAGGCAGCAGTAGCTCGCCTTGGGAACGCGCAGCGAGATGTTGTCCACCGCGGTCGTCCCGCCGTAGCGTTTGGTGACGCCGATCAGCTCGACATCGAAGCGGGGGTCCATGGCGGTCCTCCTCAGATCGGCCCGCGGCGACGGGCAAGCCGCAGCACGAAGGCCAGCGTCGCGCCGATCAGCAGGAACGACACCGCCGTGGTCACGGTGCCGATGGCGAACAGCGTGGGCGTGCTGTCGCTGGAGATCAGCGCGTAGATCTCCAGCGGCAGCGTGTTGCGGCTGCCGACCGTCAGCGTCGTGCGCGCATACTCGTCATAGGACAGGGTGAACGCGCCCACGGCGACGCCGACGATGCCGGGCAGCAGGATCGGCAGGGTGACGAAGCGCAGCCGCTGCCAGGGCGATGCGCCGAGGTCGGTCGCCGCTTCCTCGTAGGACCGGTTGAACCGGGCGACGACCGCGAACATGGCGAGCAGGCCGAACGGCAGCGTCCAGGTGAGCTGCGCCCCAAGCGCCGAGGTGAACAAGCCCTGCGGCAAGCCCAGCAGTTGAAAGCCGAGGCCGATGCCGAAGCCGACCAGGAGGCTCGGCATCACCAGGCTCGCGACCGCGACGTAGAACAGCAGGGCGGCGCCCGGGAAGCGGCGGCGGAAGCCCAGCCCGGCGGAAACGGAGATCACCACCGTCAGCACGCAGACCACGGCCGCCAGCGCGACGGAGCATCCGAACGACGCCGGGATGTTCGCCATCTGCCCGGGCTTCAGGATGTCGGCGAACCACTTGGTCGAGACGCCCACCATCGGAAAGGTCACGCCGCCGTTCGGGCCTTGGAACGACAGCACGTAGATCACCAGCATCGGGCCGTACAGGAACAGCAGGAACGCGCCCATCACGCCCGCGAGCAAGTAGAAGGTGTAGGGCCGCGGCTCGCGGTCGCGCGCCGTCATCCCACCAGCTCCCGCCGCACATCGACTACCCGCATCATGCCCGCCACCAGCAACGCCACCACCAGCACCAGCACCACGGCGTTGGCGGAGGCCGGGGGATACTGCATCGCCTGGATCTCGGTGGACAGCGCGGAAACGATGGAGGCGCTCTGCCCGCCGCTCATCCGCTTCACCACGAAGTAGTCGCCCATCACCTGGGTGAACACCAGGATGGAGCCGAGCACGATCCCGGTGCGCGACAGCGGCACGACCACGTGGCGCATCACCTGCCACCGGCTCGCCCCGGCGTCGCGCGCCGCCTCGATCAGCGCGCGGTCGATCTTGGACAGGGAATTGGCGATCGGCCCCATCATCAGCAGCGTGTAAAGGTGCACGTAGGTAATGACCACCGCGAGGTCGGAGAACAGCAGCACGTCGAGCGGATGGTCCACGAGATGCAGATCGACGAGCATCGTGTTGAACACGCCGTTGCGGCCCAGGAAGGGAACCCAAGCGATGGTGCGGATGATGCCCGATGTCCAGAACGGGATGGCGCACAGCAGGAACAGCACCATCCGGACCGTGCCGCTGCGGACGTGGAACACCAGGAAATGGGCGACGCTGAACCCGAGCAGCAGCGTGACCGCCCAGACGATCACGGCGAATTTCAAGGAGCTGAGGTAAAGGCGCAGCGTCGCCGGCGTGGTCAGCAGGTCCACGTAGTTGTCGAAGATGAAGGCCGGGTAGATGCCCACGCGGTCGTAGTCGAAGAAGCTGACCACCAGGAACAGCAGCGTGGGCAGCGCGAACAGCACCAGCAGGACCAGCGCGAGCGGCCCCACCTGGAGCCAGGACACCGCCCAGGGCGCGAGGCGCCACGCGGGCAGCCGCAGCCGCCAGGCACTCGTGCGGACGCCCGCCGTGGCGTCGGACGCCATCAGGCGGCCTGGTGCAGCGCGTCGCGGCAGCGCATCAGCGGCATGATGCGGGTGCCGAACTGCTCCATGCCGATCACGAAATCGTCGAAGGTCAGCATCACGCCCTGCACGCCCGGCACCGCGGCCATCTCGTCCAGCATGGCGGCGATGCGAGCGTAGGAGCCGACCAGCACGCCCTGGTTGGTGGGCAGCTTGTCGCCGCCCAGGATCTTGCGCTTGTTCGGCTGCGCGAACGGGTCGGTGCTGGGGTCGTCGCCGGATTGCGCGTCGCGCCAGGCCAGCGCCTCGTGGTCGGTGCCGGCCTTGTAATGCTCCCACTTGGCCATGGCTGCGTCGTCGGTTTCGTCCGCGATGATCATGGTCAGGATCAGCGCGCCGCACTGCCGCCCCGTTTCCTGCGTCGCCGCGACCAGGCGGGAAACGCTCGGCGCCACCGCGGCGGGCTGGTTGATGCCGAAGCTGGCGCAGAAGTTGTAGTCGGCGTGCTCCGCGGCGTAGCGCGTGCCGGCGTCGCTCTGCGCCGCGCAGATGATCGGGATGGGACGGGATGGACGCGGGCTGCAACGGCAGTCCTCCATGGTGAAGAACTCGCCCTTGAGGTCGGAGCGGCCCGTGGCCCACAGCTCCTTCATGACCGTGACGTACTCGGCGCAGTACTGGTAACGGCGGCGGTAATGCTCGGCGCCGGGCCAGATGCCCATCTGCGCGTACTCCGCCCGCTGCCAGCCGGAGATGATGTTCACGCCGAACCGGCCCGGCGCGATGCTGTCGATGGTGACGGCCATGCGGGCGGCGACCGGCGGCGGCATGGTCAAGACGGCGCAAGTGGCGAAAAGCTGGATGCGGCTGGTCACCGCCGCCAGCCCGGCCATCAAGGTGAAGGACTCCAGGTTGTGATCCCAGAACTCGGAGGGACCGCCGAAGCCGTGCAGCTTGATCATCGACAGCGCGAAGTCGAAGCCGAACCGCTCGGCCTTTTCCACAATCGTGCGGTTCAGGTCAAAGGAGGGCATGTATTGCGGCGACGTGGTGGAAATGAGCCAGCCGTTGTTGCCGATGGGGATGAAAACGCCGAGTTGCATTGGGGGTGCTCCGGTTGGGGGGTGCTCCGGTCAGGCCGTGATGAACTCGTTCCATCGCCGGGTCAGGTAGCGGTCCTCGTCCATCACCGAGTTCCACACCGCGATGTTGCCCATGCGCTCCTCGAAGGAGCCGCCGTCGCGTGCGCGCCCGCCCTTCTCCATGAGCTTGCCGAACGGGTCGTGGATGTCCTCGGCGGCGAGCTTGCCGCCGTACCAGTAGTCCCACTCGTCGGCGGCGAGGTATTTCCGGGCGGTGCCGGGCTGCGCGGAGTAGTAGCCTTCCCGTGCCACGAAGGCGCCGGGGAAGCCGGACGCATACCAGTTCAAGTACTCGTAGGCGCAGTCCAGCTTCAGTCCGCTCAGGTGCCTCATCATGCCGAAGTGGTAGCCCCAGCCGCGGTAGCCCTCCTTGAGCGGCTGGAACACGCAGGGGATGCCGCGGGTGCGCACGGCGGTGACGGCGGGGGACCACATGGACTGGATCACCACCTCGCCCGACGCCATCAGGTTCACCGATTGGTCGAACGATCCCCAAAAGGAGCGGAACTGCCCGGACCGCTTGATCTCGGTCATCAGCGCGGCCGTCTTGTCGATCTCGGCCCGGGTCATGTTGCCCTTGTCGCCGTACTTGATGTCGCCCCGTGCCTCGACCGCCATGGCGACGTCGATCACGCCGACCGTCGGGTTGTCCTGCAGCGCGGCGCGGCCCTTGAACGCGGGGTCGATCAGGTCCGCCCAACTGCCGATGGGCCGCCCCGTCAGGTCGGGCCGGATGCCGAGCGTGTCGGCGTTGGTGATGGTGGGCACGCTGGTCAGGAACCCGGTGGGCGCCGTCGCGAGCTTGGCGCCCGTGGCGTCCGTCGCATACAGCACCGTGTAGGGCGCCGTGCCCTGGGTGGACGCTTTCCGTCCGTCCGCATACTCGCTCCGGGTGAACAGCGGCAGGGTCTGGTCCCATTGCTTGAACTTGGCGACCGGGATCGTCTGCAAGACGTTCCGGCCGACCAGGTATTTCAGGTAGGGCGGGCTGATGTCGGCCACGTCGATGCTGGCCGACTGCGTGAGGAAACGGTTCAGCAGGTCGGCGCTTTCGGCTGCCTGCATCGTGACTTTGAAGCCGAGGTCGCGGGCCGCCTGGTCGCCGATGGCCTGGATCGCCGTCACCGGCTGCCCGGCGTGCCGCAGTTCCACGTCCTTGATGTTCTGCGCCCAGATCGTCGGGAAGCCTCGCAACGCGCCCGATCCCGCCGCCGCTCCCAGGGTTGCGGAGGCGGCGGTGAGCAGGCGGCGGCGGGACAGGCCAGGCTTTTTGGGATCGGTCACGGCACGCTCCTCAACTGGGGTCAGGCGGCGAGCGAAAGGCGGCGGCTTTGCATCAGCGGCTGGATGCGGGCGCCGAACTGCTCCATGCCGACCACGAAATCGTCAAAGGTGAGCATGGCGCCCTGAACGCCGGGCACGGCGGCCAACTCGTCCAGCATGGCGGCGACGCGGGCGTAGGAGCCGATCAGCACGCCCTGGCTGGTCGGAAGCTTCTGCGCCGTCGTGGGCGTGAAGCGGCCGGCGACGGATTGCGGATCTTTGCCGGGATCGTTGGTGGCCTGGCCGTCCCGCCAGGCCAGCGCCTCGAAATCGGTGCCGGCCTTGTAGTGCTCCCACTTGGCCATCGCGGCGTCGTCCGTTTCGTCCGCGATCACCATGATGAGCACCAGCGCGCCGCAATCGCGGCCCGTCTTGGCCGTCGCTTCCACCAGGCGCGCAACAGGGACGGCGATGCTGGTCGGCTGGTTGATGCCGCTGCTGGCAACGAAGTTGTAGTCGGCGTGCTCGGCCGCGAAACGGGTGCCACGGTCGCTTTGCCCGGCGCAGACGATGGGGACCGGCCGCGACGGCAGCGGGCTGCACCGGCAATCCTCCATGGTGAAGAACTCGCCCTTGAAGTCGGAGCGGCCGGTGGCCCACAGTTCCTTCATGATGGCGACGTATTCCTCGCAATACTCGTATCGGCGGCGGTAATGCTCGGCGCCGGGCCAGATGCCCATCTGGCTGTACTCGGTTTCCTGCCAGCCGGAGATGACGTTCACGCCGAAGCGGCCTTTGGAGATGCTGTCGATGGTGACGGCCATGCGGGCCACCAGCGGCGCCGGCATGGTCAGCACGCCGACCGTGGCGAACAGTTGGATGCGGCTCGTCACCGCCGCCAGCCCGGCCATCAGGGTGAAGGACTCCAGGTTGTGGTCCCAGAACTCGGACGGCCCGCCGAAGCCGCGCAGCTTGATCATCGACAGCGCGAAGTCGAAGCCGAACCGCTCGGCTTTCTCCACAATCGTGCGGTTGAGGTCGAAAGACGGCATGTATTGCGGCGAAGTCGTGGAAATCAACCAGCCGTTGTTGCCGATGGGGATGAAGACGCCGAGCTGCATGGGAGCCTCGTGTTCTACGGGTGACTCTGGCGGAGATGCTGAAAGGTGTTGGCCGGCTCCTCGCCGAACGCCCGCGGGCGGCGCAGGCGGGCAGTCATCGCCTCCACATGCGGGGCGGCGACGCACGCCATCTCGAACTGCCGCTCGGTCAGCGTCAGCCCGGCGCGGCGGCACGCCTGCGCCACCGCGGCCCGGGCCGCGTCGCTGAGGTCGCTGACCGGATCGGGCGCGGCCGGCAACGGGGACGGCACTGCGCCGGGCTGGAGCGCGGGACGGCGTTCCCGCCAGCCGGTCGCCCGTTCGTAGGCATGGCCGATGCGCAGCACGGTGGCGTCGTCGAACGGGCGCCCGGCGACCTGCAAGGCCAAGGGCAGCCCGGCGTCGCTGAACCCCATGCACTGCGACAGCGCCGGCCCGCCGGACACGTTCCACGGCGTGGTGAACGACGCTTTCTGCAGGAAATGGACCGTGCGCCACTGCCCGAATGCCGGCGCCGGGCCGGGCGCCGTGGGGGTGACGAGCGCGTTGCACCGCTGCCAGACCGGACGCAACTCCGCCAGCATTTGCCGCCGTTCACGCTGCGCGTCCATGTAGTCGGCGCCGCTGATCAGCACCGCGCCGAGCACGCGGCCCAGGAAATCCTCGCCGAAATCGCCGGGCCGGGTGCGCAACGCGGCGGCGTGGACGTTGAACAGCTCGCTTTCGGCGATGGTGATCTTCACGTCGCTGTACTGCTTGGCCGGGCGCAGCCGCACGTCCTCGACGGCTGCGCCGAGCGAGCGCAGCACGTCCAGCGCCGCCTCGAACGCGCTCACCACCTCCGGCGCGGTGTCGATGTCGGTTTCGTGGAAGTGCCGCACGACGCCGATGCGCAGGCCGCGCAGGTCGGGGCTGAGCGCGCCGAGATAGTCGGGCACGGGACGGTCGGCGCTCGCCGGGTCGTCCGGGTCGTGCCCGGCGATGACGGCCAGCATGGCGGCGCAGTCGGCGACCGTCCAGGCCATCGGCCCTGCGTTGTCGAAGGTGAAGGAGTTCGGGATGACGCCGCGGCGGCTGACCAGCCCATAGGTCGGTTTCAGGCCCGCGATGCCGCACAGCGCGGCCGGCAGGCGGATCGACCCGCCAGTGTCGGTGCCGAGCGCCGCGGGCGTCAGGCCGGCGGCGACCGCGGCGCCCGAACCGCTGGAAGAGCCGCCGGTGATGTGCCCGGTGTTCCAAGGGTTGCGCGCAGGCGGCCAGGGCAGGTCGAAGGACGGGCCGCCATGCGCGAACTCGTGCGTCGCAAGCTTGCCCAGCAGCACGCCGCCGGCCTCGTTCAGCCGTGTGACGGCGTGGGCGTCGTGCGTGGGCACGCACTCTGCGCGCACGCGGGAATGGCCCGTTGTGCGGATGCCGGCCGTGCTGAAGATGTCCTTCAGCGCGAACGGCAACCCGTGCAGTGCGCCGCGGTGGCGGCCCGCTGACATGTCCGCTTCAGCCTCGCGCGCCTGCGCCAGCGCCCGGTCGGCGGTCAGCAGCAAGAAGGCGTTGAGCTGCGGATCGAACGATTGAACGCGGTCGAGGAAAGCCCGCGTCAATTCGACAGGCGACAGCATTCGACGTTCGAGGAGGTGCGACGCTTCCAGAATTCCAAGATGGTGCAATTCCGTCGGGCGTGGGCGACGATCATCGGACACGGCTGCTTGCGCGCTGGAAAAGGACATCGGGCGCCCCCTAACTCTGCCGCTCAACCGGCGGCGTTCAGGCCGTTTCGTCCCATTTTTGCAGGCGGCGATCATGGCGCATCACGTTTGCCCTGACCGACAAGCCGATTTCCATGAGTCCATTGCAGCCGAGGTTGAGGGTGTCAAGCACCATTGCCCGCTATTTGCCTGAAATGACATCAAAAATTTTGTAATGTCTAGTTCGAAAGATCAAAAACTATGCACATCAGTCAGTTGTCTGGTAAAAAGCTTGATTTTTGGGCTTTTGCTTTGTCGTCGAGCTTTGAGATGGAGCGAACCTGCGCCGGGTTGTTGCATGGACTCGCCCGGTGGCGCCTGGAGCAGGTGTGCGGCAGCAGGGTCTCCTTTGATCTGATGCCAAGCTTGAGTTTGCGCCTTCATGCGGCGTAGCAGGCGAGTGTCGTCAGGCGATCAAGCATGGGCTTGAGGACTTTCACGAGGTCGCGTTGCTGCCGCGACGTGCGTAAAGCCGCCTCGGCCCAGAGGGCACGACGCACGCTGGCCAGGTCGGACCATTGCCGCTGCGTCTCGACCCCGAGGTGTCGCCGGGCTTCTCCAAACGTGCCCTCAACAGCCCAGCGGCGGACGAACCAGGCCAGGATGTCGGCGGTTGCTGCGTCCTGGTCCATGCAAAGGAACATCTGCAGCCTGAACTCGCCCATGGGGTCGCGCACGAGCACCCAGCGCAGGGGCACGCGGGGCAGGCCGAGGTGATACCAGACGGCTGTGCCGGTCGCGGTCTCGACGCGGCGGTCCTCACCGCCATACCAGCCCGCGACCGTGGCGAAACCAAAAGTTTGCGCCGTGATGGCCTGCCAGCGCGTGCGCAGGTCTGCGAGGCGGCGGGCAAGCGTGGGCTGGAGCTAGGCGGTGGTGACGATTTCACCGGAGTAGGATGGCGACGGCGGCGAGTTGGACGAAGCCCTCGTAGTTCGGCAGGAGCTTGTTGTAGCGGGTGGCCACGCGCCTGAACTGCTTCAGCTTGTTGAAGAACTGCTCGACGAGGTTGCGCTCCCGGTAAAGCGCCTTGTGGTAGGCGTGGGGTGCCTTGCGGTTGGACCGGGGCGGGATGACGGCTTCGGCTCCCGCGTCGTATATGGCCTTGCGGAAGTGGTCGGCATCGTATCCTTTGTCGGCGATCACGGTTTCCGGCTCGAAGCCGTCCACCAGCTCGTGGCTGCGCGTGACATCGTGGCGCTGTCCCGGCCCGAACAGCAGGCGCACAAGGTTGCCGAGCGCGTCGGTGGCCGCGTGAACCTTGGTGCTCAGGCCGCCGCGTGAACGGCCCAGCCCTTGGGCATCAGGCCCCCCTTGGACCGGCGCGCGCCTGCCGCATGCTGGTGGGCGCGCATAATCGTGCTGTCGATCATCAGCCATTCCAGGTCGGCATCCGCCGCAAGCACGGCTAGAAACCCGCCCAGGGCGTCCCGCCCGACCCAGCGATAGTAGCGGCGCTTCACGGCTTGGTAATTGCCATACCGCTCCGGCTCAGCCGCAAACGCTTTGCGTTTCGGCGAGGTCGCGCCAACGCGCCCCGGAGCGCGCCATCCACAACAGCGCGTCCACAAACAGGCGGTTGTCGCAGCGCGGCCCGCGCTGACCTTCGCGCCCACCCGGAACCAAGTCCCGCAGGCGCTCCCATTGGTCGTCGCGCAACGTGTCCACATCAACGGTATTAGGTAGCAACCACACCAACGTCTGAAATCAATGGCTTAGCGTTGTCGTCTGTTTCCGCGCCACTGGCCGGCATGATGTCGAGTTTAGGCAGGCTGCGGACAATCTCCAGGGTCTTCAGGCTGACGGTGATCACGCGCAGGAACAGGTCCAGCGGGTACTTCGGATCATTCATCGTCTCGTTCGCGTAGTCGTTCGCGTCGTTGACAATGCCGCTGGCCTTGTCGGTTTTGACGCACTGCCGTTCCATCACCCACTCAAGAGCTGGCTTGCCATTCACCACGTAATCATAGGCATTTAGCGGTATACCGGTCATGGTGATGTTGGTGTTGTAGATGACGGTGGATTTGTCGAGGTTTGGGCGCTTGCCAGCGAATTTCATCTGATCCACCCGATAGAAGCGTTTGGGATCCGAAGGCGGAACAAGAGATGTGTCGCCGCGCGTGAATATGACAGGGTATGGTTCTGCCTGTTCGTAATCGCAGTGCAAATCGCCCAGCTTGCGACCCGCTTCAACGAACGCACGGAAATCCTCGGCTTTCGTCATCGCCGGTATACGCGGCAACTCCTTCGATAGATTGTCGGCATAACGCGAACAATAATCCTCGGAATGTAGTAGGCCGTAGACGTAGTAAAAAATGTCATCCTTGGTGATGGTCTGGCCGGGATACGCGATTTGGAAATGAGCTAGTCCTTCATCAGTGATAGCGTCGCGACGCTGGCGAGTGCCTTTACTGTTCGTACCAGCCATCAAGAGGCTGTTCTGAGGGGCATCTGCTGCAGCTGTTACCTCACCATATAAGCAGGGCTGTTCAACGCTGTCGTCTCGCCGTCACTGAGTCCGCCCTGCAACACT
>CAXSAZ010000061.1:0-16051 GCA_964235485.1 uncultured Acetobacteraceae bacterium
AGGTCTAAGGATCGCTGACACCGCAATGGGGAGGCGGGCAACACCCGCCTCCCCTACCACCCCGAGTTCATTCAGTGTCATTGAGCGCATAGGATGCTGCCGAAAAGTTTGTGTTGATCAATTGCCCATCCTAGCCGAGGGCCTGACAGCTTTTCAGCCTGTACGGGCATGAGCACCTACGCAAGTGCCGCCTGTTGGTGGCCAGAGCAATCGCTTGAAGCGCGCTCACGCTGATTGCTGGAGCAGTGCTTCGAGGTAGGTGGTGTCCCAAGCGGCGAGTTTCGCCTGACTTTGAGGCTATGCTTGTTTTTTGAGCCGCGCAGCAGGTTCATGGCCGTGTGCCGGACGGTGGCCATGTTTTGTGGCCCGGCACCGGACCGCAGGCGGCTAAGGTCCTTGTGGAACACGACGTCGGGCACCCAGTGCAGCCTGTTCTCGATATGCCACTGGCAGCGCACGGCGTGGGCGAACAGCTTGGCGTCGAGTGGCATTGACGACAGGTAGCAGCGCCGTTCGCGACTGGTGCGGCCGTTGCGCTCGACCTCGGCTTCAACCGCGGCGATGGCGCGCAAGCCCGGGAAGTGCGGCGCGCCGGGGAACTGCCGCGTGTTGGTCAGCCAGTTCACGTCGTGGCTGACCCGGTGGCGGCGGACCTCAACCCGGCCGCGAAACCGCAAGGCGGTTTGCGCGACGTGGTCGCCGTCGGTGGCTTCAAAGCGGCTGTGGATTTTGGTGGCCTTGTCGTCGAGATAGCGCCGGATTTCGTCGTGCAGGCCTTGCTGGTTGTCCTTAATCGTGCGTGCGCCGCGAGGTCTTGCCGTCGATGGCGACGATCTCGGGAATGGTGGCGGGAGCGGCAGCCGGTTCGCGCAAACCTTTGACCCAAGCGGTGAAGCACTGGGCGAACAGCGCGCCGTCGATGGCGTTGACGACGTCGTTCAGCGTGTCGTGGCTGGAAACCCCGGCCTTGAAGGGCAGCAAACGGCGCAGGAACTCCTGATGCGTCTGGCCCCAACGCCTGATTTCACAAAATCCTCTGCCCCGGCCAGCGTGCCGCACAGCACAAGCAACAGCACCTCCGGCAACAGGAACAGCATCTTCCATGACTGGCGTGGGTCCTCCAGTGTGGCAAGCTGGTCAATCAGCGATGAGCCGGGCATCGGGAAACCTCCGCAACGAAAGGTCTCCCACCAATCAAACTTCAGCCCGCGCCGAAACCCCCACACTGCTCAAGCGATTGCCCTGTGTTGGTGGCTGGCCGCACTGGACAGGCATGTACATGCTCGTGCAGTCTCGACCCAACATGCCGCGCCGGCTTGCGACAGGTCCAAAGCCCTGAACGCACAAGCGGCCCAGCCTTCTGCAACTCCGCGGCGGCGAGAAGCCAGGCGCCGCTGCTGCCACTGTAAGGGCCGAACGGCACAACGGTGCCATGAACCGCTAATCACACGTTCAGCGCCATCACGGGCGGTCGTGCCCAGTGCGGAGGATGGCTACGTGCATAGGCTCTCAATTTTTGTTCGTGGGGCCAAAACCCTGGCCCACGTTATGGCTTCTTACATCAGCCTGGACAGAACTGGTTCTGCCGGAAGCCCGAAGAAAGGACAGCCATCATGGATGAGGACCGCATCAAAGGCATCGCCACCGACATCGGTGGAAAGGTCAAGGACGCCGTTGGCGGCGCGATGGGCGACAGCAAGACGCAGGCGGAAGGCAAGGCGGACCAGATGTCTGGCCAACTGCAGAATGCCTATGGCTCGGCAAAGGATAGCGCGCAAGAGGTGGCCGACACGCTGGGCAGGCAGATCGACAGCTTCTTGAAGGAGCGGCCAACGGCGGCTTTGTTCTCCGCAGTCGGCATCGGCTACGCGTTGGCCCTCCTCGTGCGTCGCCGCTAGAAGCGGGATTGTACCGACGCCCTCTGGCTGGTCCGCCGTGACAGGCGCAGCCGGCGAGGGTGTCGTTCCATTTGACGCCCGCAGCCCGTTGCAGTCTGCAGCCTTACCGACAGAATGCGAAATCGTTGTCGGCACTGGCGCGGCGACCTTGTTCGGCTGTTCCGACCAGGACGAAGCCCAGCGCGTCAGTGTTCCCATAACCGCAACGGTGAGCCGAGTTCCAGAAGCAGCGATGATGTCCGTGTCTGCAACGTCCAGCGTGGCGTGAAGGCACAGGCGCTGCTCCCGGCGGCGTTCCGGATTATGCCACACACCGAAGGAGAACGCATCATGGATGCGCGCACACCCCTTGACCCTTTTCGTGACGGCAAGCCCGGATCGGCTGCGTCGCGGTCGGGCAACCTCGTCCTCGCCTGCTCGGCCGAGGCGATCGGCACGTTCCTGCTCGTTCTTGTAGGGACCGCTGTGGCGACCGCAGCCGTGCTCGGCAAAGGCACTGCAGGGCCGGCTTACGACTCTCTCTCTGTCGCTCTGGCCTTTGGGCTGACCCTTACCTCCATCGTCGGCTCGCTCGGGCAAGTCAGCGGCGCGCACGTGAACCCCGCGGTCACGCTCGGCCTTGCCGTTGCCGGCAAGTTTCCCTGGCGCGATGTGGCACCGTACTGGGCCGCGCAGCTCGTGGGCGGGATCGCGGCAGCCGTCGTTGTCTGGGCGGCCTACGGCCACGGCGCCCTTGCCGATGCGCACCTGGGCGCGCCGGCGCCGGTGAACGGGGCGGATGCGCTGCAGGTCCTGCTCGTCGAGGCGTTGATCGCCTTCATCCTGGTCTTCACCGTGATCTCGACGGCCACGGACGCACGAGTGCCGCCAGGCACGACCGCGGTGGCCATTGGTTTCGCGCTGGCGGCCGGCGTGCTGCTGGGCGGCCCCGTCAGCGGGGGAGCCGGCAACCCGGCGCGCGCGCTCGGGCCGATGATCGTGGCAGGAACGTTTCCGGTCTGGTTCTTCTACACGGTTGGCCCGTTGCTGGGCGGCGTGGCGGCCGCGTTCGCATTCCGGCTTGTCGGAATGGCGAGCACGCCAAAAACCTCGGGATGACCCGGTCTAGACGTGTGATCCCGGGATGAGGTGGTGATCCTCCATGCGTTCTGTGGGTCTTCCGCACTTTGCGTGGATCATGCTGCCATCAGAACGCGCCGTCGCAGCAGGTCGAAGCTGGCCCGTCCATAGCTTTGCCGCTTCATCAGCTTGAGGCGGTTGACCTGCCCTTCGGCTTGGCCGCTGCTCCAGTTCTCGGTCAGGGCGGCGCGCACTGCCGCCCCATCCTGCTCCAGCCCCGTGGCGAACGTCTCGACGGCGCCAACACCACATGCCTTGGCCTCGGCCAGCCAGGCATCCAGCTCGGCTATGGGCGCGTCGGTTGCGAGGTTCCGCAGCGGCGAACAAGGGACGTGAACCGCCGTGCGAGGGAGGCGACCAGGGTTGCCTCGTTGTCCTGCTCGACCCACTGGACGGCCATGGTGTCGGTGGCCGTCCAGGTTTCAGCAGGGCGCACCAACAGCCAGGCGAGCTGCTTGGGCGAGGGCAGTGCCGGGCCGGAGGCGGGCGGGGCGTCAGACGGGGCGCTGGATGCCATGGCGGCAGTCGCGTCTTTCAGCCACTTGCGCGCTGTCCGCGGGGCTGGCTTGGTGCGGTTCTCAGCCATCCAGCGTTGCACCATCTTGGGACCAAACGCGTAGCCTATGGCGCGCAGCTCACGCCAAAGCGCCATTGCGTCCTCGCAGCCCTCGTCCAGGCGCTTGGCCAGATGAGGTAGGAACGGGTCAAGGATGCCTGCGCCCCGGCCTGCGCACCGCCCGCTCTGGGAAGCTCTCGGCACCGGCATACTTGCGCACCGTCGCGGGAGCCAGGCCAGTGGCGCGCTTGATGGCATTCAGCGTTTCTCCTGCCAGATGGCGGCGCCGCACGTCCTCGTAGGCGGTAAGCCAGCGCGCACGGCTGTCGGCTGCAGCAGCAGCCGCGGTGCGCCCGGGCCGGAAGGCACGGGTGCGTTCACCGGGACGGCATCCGTCGCCACCGCTCGGTGGCGGCAGGCTGCGCAGCCGCGCATGGGCGTGGGCCAGCCAGCGCTCCAGCATGTCGCGCACGTTGGCTAGCAAATGCCAGCGATCGGCAACCTCGCCGAAACGCGAAGCGTTTGCGGCTGGGACCGCTTTGGGAGCGCCCAGGGCAGCAGCACGGGCATATTCAATAGAGCCAGCCGCAAACTCGCGGGAACCGCAGAGCGGTTCGCCGCTGCCTTCGGGTTTCGGCGAGGTCGCGGGCGACGACGGCGATCTCAGGATGCTACCGCAGCCAGTCTGCCACGGTCGTGCTGGTGCGATCCCCGAGAAGGTCCACCACGCGCCTCCGTTCCAGATCCACGACGATGGTTCCGTAGGTGCGTCCCTTGCGCAGGGCCCAGTCGTCCACGGCGATGACGCGCGGCGTTTCCGTCTCGGGCAGGGGCACGCGGCGGATCAGGCGCAGCACCGTGTCGGCACTCGTCGGCATGGCCAAGTGCCGCAGCAGCCTGGCTCCGGCCTCGCCGCCGATTGCTACGCCGACCCGACCCTGCGCCTCGGCCAGCCGCACGGTCCGGCGCGCATGCGGCCTGACCAGTTCCGGCAGGCGCTCGGCAAAGGTGCGCCGGGTACAATGAGGATTACGGCAATAGAACCGACGCACCCGCAGCGTCATTTGGATATGGCAGCCCAAGGACGGCAGGTCGGCAGGGCCGCGGTGATAACGGCTGTGCACGGCGCGGCTCGCACGCCCGCATGCAGGGCAGCGCCGCCGGGGCGGGTGCCGTGCGTATCAACATGGAGAAAGTCGGGTCCGCACGGCGTGATCGCCTCAACGCGGCAGCCCGGCACGGGACAAAGATCGTTCATGGCTTGTTCTATGGGCAGGGGAACCGCTCACCTCAACCCTCGATGCTGCACCGTCACAATCCATGCAAAGTGCGGAAGACCCACAGAAGTGATGGAGGATCACTTCGTATGCTGACTGCGTCAGCATTGTCGAGAGGCTCTTGCCGAGTTTCCAGGGACAGCGGGCACGTCACGCGGCCAGAGCTGCGACGAAAAGGCCGGGAAAGGCTTTGCCGGTGCACAAGCCGGAGCTGACCGTGGTCTTGAACCTACCCATTTACGAGTTCAGCAACGTGACGCTCCTGAAAAGGTCTGTGCCCGTCATCACGGCGGCAGGGTGACGCACATCGTCCGTCCAGTGTTTTCACCGAACCAGAACGCCAGCGACGTGGCTGGTTTTCTTCTGCCCGGAACCGCTGGAACCCAGTTCTGTTCGGTTCCAAAGCAGGTCCGGCCTGGACGGATGCGGTGGCGGGGGAACGACCAGCCTCGCCATGCAGGGCGGCAGCCGATAGGTTTGCCGCCCAAAGCAACGGGAGGACGCCAGATGACCCCGATCGAACGCCGCAGCCTGCTCCGCACATCCGCGACGGCGGCAGCCGCTGTCCTGGCCGCCGGCCCGGCCGCGGCGCAGAACGCAGGGGATGCCAAGCCAGCCGTGGCGCCGCCGCCCGGCGCGGCGCTGAAAGGGCCGCCGCCCGTGCCGGTCACGCAAATCTTAGCGCGCTACGCGGCGACGGCACCGGCCGAGCAGGTGCCTGACACCGTGCGCAAGGAGGCGACGCGCACGCTGCTCAACTGGGTCGGCTGCGCCGTCGGCGGGTCGCAGCAGGGGGCGCCCAGCCACGCCGTGGCCGCGCTCAAGCCCTTCTCCGGCCCGGCGCAGGCCAGCCTGCTCGGACGCAAGGAGCGGCTGGACGCGCCGCATGCGGCGCTGGTCAACGGCATCAGCTCCCACGTGCTCGACTACGACGACACCCACTTGCGGACCATCATCCATCCCGCTGGCCCCGTCGCCTCCGCCCTGCTGGCCTGGGCCGAGCACAGCCCGGTGTCCGGGCCCGAGTTCATGAACGCGCTGGTGCTGGGCTGCGAGGTCGAGTGCCGGATGGGCAACGCGGTGTTCCCCGAGCACTACGCGATGGGCTGGCACATCACGGGATCCACCGGCGTATTCGGCGCCGCCGCGGCTATGGGGCGGCTGCTGCGGCTGGATGAGCAGCACATGGCCTGGGCGCTCGGCCTCGCCGCGTCCCAGCCGGTGGGGCTCAAGGTGCAGTTCGGCTCGGACACCAAGAGCTTCCACCCTGGCCGGGCCGCGCAGAACGGCATGGTGTCGGCGCTCTTGGCGCAGCAGGGCTTCACCGCGTCCGAGGTCGCGATCGAGGGGTTCGATGGCTGGGGGCAGGCGCTCAGCACGCGGCACGACTGGTCGCAGGTGACGGACGGGCTGGGGCAGCACTACGAGTTGGCGCTGAACACCTACAAGCCGTTCGCCTGCGGCATCGTGTCGCACCCTGCGATCGACGCCGCCGTCCAACTCCGCAATGCGAACGGGCTGCAGCCGGACGCGATCCAGGCCATCGACCTGCGGGTGCATCCGCTGGTGCTGAACCTGATGGGCAAGACGGACCCGCGCGCCGGGCTGGAAGGCAAGTTCAGCATCTACCACGCGGTTGCGGTGGCGATCGTGACCGGCCGCGCCGGGGAGCAGGCCTTCACCGACCGCGCGGTGGCGGATCCGGCGGTGGTCGCCGTGCGCCGGCGGGTGACGGCAACCACCGATCCAGCCGTCAAGGCGGACCAGGTGGACATGACCATCATCCTGACGGACGGGCGCACGCTGCACACGTTCATCGAGCACGCGGTGGGCAGCCAGGACCGGCCGATGACGGACGCTCAGTTGGAGGACAAGTTCACCGGCTTAGCCGAGGAGATCCTGCCGCGGGACCAAACGCGCCGGCTGATGGACCTGTGCTGGAAGGTTTGGGATCTGCAGGACGTGGGGGAGATCGGCCGGGCCGGCGCGGCGGCCTAGTTGTTTGGTTGTGACACCACCAAAGCTCGCCTCATCGCTGAAGCCGCCAAGGAGGTCTCACAACCAAACACACGATCAGTTGCAGCACTTCGTCGCCAGCACAGCTTGGGACGATGGGCCGCTGTGGACGGTGCTGGCACAGCAGGCTGACCGGCTGGTGGGTGGGGCGGGCGCATACCTTGTGATCGACGACACGGCGCTGCCGAAGAAGGGCACACTGTCGGTTGGGGTGGCGCGCCAATACTGCGGGCAATTGGGCAAGCAGGCGAACTGCCAGTCGCTGGTGTCGCTCACCTTGGCGCAAGGCGAGGTGCCCGTGCCGGTGGGCCTGCGGCTGTTCCTGCCCGAGGAGTGGACGGTTGATCCAGGGCGCTGCGCCCGGGCGGGCGTGCCCGAGGCGGAGAGGACATCGCGCAGCAAAGGCGAGATCGCGCTGGCGGAGTTAGACCGCGTGAAGGCCGCAGGCGCTCGGTTTCGCACGGTGCTGGCCGACGCGGGCTATGGCGCCAGTGCGGCGTTCCGCCACGGCCTTGATGCGCGCGGGCTGCGCTGGGCCGTGGGCATCCCCAAGAACCAGAAGGTCTACGGAACAGACGTGCAGCTCGTGCCGCCTCCGGGCCGTGCGCGCAAGCCAGTGCCGGACAAGGAGCCGTGCCCTGCCGAGGACGTGCTGGCCGCCCTGCCATGGCGGCGCGTGACCTAGCGGCATGGCACCAAGGGCAAGCTCGCCGCCCGGTTCGCGACCGTCCGCATCCGGGTTGCGGATGGCCCGGTGTGGGGCAACAACCGGCACCTGCCGGGCCGAGAGGCGTGGCTGGTCGGCGAATGGCGCTCATCGGGCGAGCGCAAGTACTATCTCAGCAACCTGCCGCCTCGCACGTCCGTGCGTGCCCTTGCTGCCGCGATCAAGGCACGCTGGGTATGCGAGCAGGCGCACCAGCAGCTCAAGGGCGAGCTGGGGCTGGGCCACTTCGAAGGCCGGTCCTGGACGGGATTGCACCGGCACGCCCTGATGACCTGCATCGCCTATGCCTTTCTGCAGCACTTGCGCCTCGCCGGGCATCCCCGGACGGGGCCGGGGAAAAATGCACCCCCACGTTCCGGGACCGCCACCATCGCCAAGCCTGCCCGCGGTGCGCCGCGCCATCATGGCCAAGCTGCTCGTCCCAACCGCCCCGCCCGTCCAGTGTCCCTGTTGCAACTACCACTTCCAGCCATCCCTTGAACTGAAAGTGCCCAGGTAGCGCTAGGGCCTGTTAGCGCCCGAATCTTTCTCCTGCGGGTGCATTGTTCTGCCTTTTGACAAGGTGGGCTGGATGCTGACGGATGCGCAATGGGCGGTGCTGGAACCCTTGATCGAGGCGGTGCGTCCGGCGGCAAAGGTGCCGTCTCAGCATCTGCAGCGGACGATCAGCGCCATCGTGTGGCGGCACGACAACGGCGCGAAGTGGCGCGCGGTGCCGAATGAGCTCGGCCCATGGTGGATGGCCGCCCAGTGCTTCATCCGCTGGTCCCGCCTCCATGTCTGGGAACGCCTGCTGGTGCTGGTTCAGGAGCAGGGCGTGCAGCTTGGGATGACGTTCCTTGATGGCACCAGCATCCGAGCGCACCAGAAAGCGGCCGGGGCGGCCAAAACGGCGGCACCCCAGCGCAACGAGACCATCGTGAAGCGCTTGGCCGCTCTCGTGGCGGCTATGGCACCAAGGCTTGCGTGATCACCGACGCGATCGGCCGGGCTGTTGCTTTCATCCTCGCACCAGGCCAAGCGCACGAACTGCCGCACGCCGTGGCGTTGCTCGACCAACTGCCGGGCGTGCCCGGCTGGGTCGTCGCCGACCGCGGCTACAGCAGCCACGCCTTCCGCGAGCACATCTGGAACCTGGGCGCACGGCCCGCGATCCCGCCCAAGCGGAACGAGGCGCCGGTCGCCTGCCCGGACTGGATCTACACGCACCGCAACCAAGTCGAGCGGCTTTGGGCCAGGCTCAAGGAATGGCGTGCGGTCGCCACGCGCTACGAGAAGACCGCCACCTCCTTCATGGGCGTCCTCTGCATGGCCGCAGCCATCGACTGGATCAAAGGCTAACAGGCCATAGCACGCGATCCTCACGCATCGGTCGCTTATGGGGCCTACCACCCTGCTCGTCGTGCTGGCTACGCCGGACGAGCCGCGCCCAAATGCGCCGGCTCCGGTGACGCCGGTGATGCGGCCGTCGTCGGGAGGCTTTGGGACGTAGGTGCCAACCCCTGTTCCAGCGTTGCAGCCAGCGACCGGATCACGCCGGCCAGCTTCTCCGGCGCGATCGGCGGCAGCCGCATGGCGACCGGCTCGCGCAGCACCCGGTCCCGCTCGGCCAGCAGCTGCCGGGCGGCGAGCTTGGCCCGCTGGATGCTCTGGCCGCCCGCACGTTCGACGAGGACCAGGGCGTGGGCCAACTCCCGATCCGCAGGCGCGACCACGCCAGGATCGGTGAACGTGGCGAGCGGCACGTCTCGCTCGCGCGCTGCCTGGCGGAGCATGTCGGAGAAGGCGTGGTCCTCGGGCGCGGGTGCCACGCCGCTCCGGCTGCCCAGCTCCGTTCCGGTTGCCCCCTCGGTGTCGGCCGTGCCGGGCATCGCCCCAGCCGCATCGGCCTCGTCGCCCGCATCCACGTCGGCCGGCCCGCGCACAAGCGAAGCCGGCATGCGCTCGCCGTCACAGGTAAGCACCGCGGCCAGCGCGGCCTCGACAGGGGAGAGCCGCTCGCCAGGGCTGGCCTCCCCGGCGAGCGCCCGCCGCAGCGCGGCCAGCACGCCGTCCAGCGCGGGCGAGCTGTCCGTCGCGGCCTCGGCGGTGGCCTTTCCCTCGACCACGGCGCGGCGCACGCCGACGGTGCGGGCGAAGTGCCGGCGCAGGTCGACCGCATCCGGCCGGTCCAGCATGGACGGCCTGTTGCGCCGGATCATGCCGGCCAGCTTGACCGGGGCGTAGAAGATCCTGGTGTAGACCCGGCTGTTCTGGAACAGGACGATCGCCTGCCCCGGCCGCAGCGCCCGCACGTCGAGCCAGTTCACCCGGCTCACCTGGCGCACCTCGGCGTGGTCGGCCGCCACGTGCGCGTCGGACAGGTCGGAGGCGCTGCTGTATGAGGTGCTCTGCGTGACGTGCGCCTCGCCCGCCGTCTTCTCGATGTAGGTCCGCGTCTGGTTGCCGTCCTGCAGCCGCATGATGATCTGCAGGTTCGCATTGCCCAGAAGCGACCACATCTTCTCGCCGATGCGGGCCAAGAGACCGGCCGCTTCCTGGAAGCCGAGCAGGAAGTGCAGGCCGAGGCCGCGCCCCTGCGCCAGCATGCCGTCCATGCCGGCGGTGACGTAGTAGGCCAGCTCGTCGAACACGACCTTGAACGGCGCAAACGCCTCGCTCGGCCGGTTGCCGACGATCTCCTGGTAGTCGCCTTCCAGCTTGGAGCCGAGCGTCAGCGCCATCATGCTGCGCAGCATGGCGACCACGATCTTGCCCAGGCCCGCGTTGGTCTTGTCCGAGTTCTCCAGGCTGGGAAGGATCACCACCAGGATGCGGCGGTTCAGCACGACGTCGAGCATGTCCACGTCGCCCGTCCTCACCTTGAAGATGTGGCCCAGGCTCACGAGCCACTGGCTGAACACCTCCGTGAACTGCATGGTGATGTAGGAGTGCTGCTCGGACGGCTGCGAACTGCGCTGGTCTTTCAGCGACACGTCGAGGTCGAAGCCGCCGGTCTGGCCGAGGTAGGAGCGAAGCGTCTGCACCAGGGCCGCCGGCATGTCGGGGAACTCCAGCGTCTCGGAGGTGCCGGTCGCGCTGTCGGTGAACTTGATCTGCCTCTTCGTGGCGAGCAGCACCACGTTGCTCAGCTCGGTGGCGTCGCGGATCTTCTCCAGGTCGAGTTGCACGCCATGCTCGTCGCGCATCCAGGTCAGCACCGGGGCGATGGCGCCGAGGAAGCCCACCGCACGGCCGAAGAACACGCCGCCGTTGCCCTGCTGGCCCGGCTCGGTGAGCTGGCCCACCAGGATCTCGCGGATGGTGTCGGCGCTGGCCGGGCCGAACGGGTTGCAGGTCATGCTGTCCCGGCCGTCCAGCGTCAGGAAGTTCCACACGAACACGTCGTCCTCGCGGCCGTAGCGGCGGGCGAGGGCGAAGACCTTGGCGTAAAGCTTGCGGTCGGCCTTGCCGTCCACGAACACGCAGCCGGTGCCCTGGACCAGGGCGTTGACGATGGCAAGCGCGATCAGCGCCTCGGTCTTGCCCGCCCCCGTGGTGCCCGGGATGGCGGTGTGCTGGGCCACGTCGTCCTTGCCGTGCCAGACCTGGCGGCGGGTGCCCATCTCGGCGCCGAGGTGGTCGAGGCCCTGCGCCCGGCGCGGCTTGCCCGTCTCCGGGTCGGGGTCGGTCTTGTCGGGCAGGCCGCAGCCCATCGGCAGGCGCAACGGAAGCACCACGGGCCGGGTCATCACCCACAAAGCGTAGAAGACCCCAGCCGGGAACAGCAGCTCGACCGTGGCGGGCACGAAGGCCACGCCGGCGGCGCAGGCGCCGAGCAGCGCGCCGGCCGCCGTGCCGTTCCGCAGCGCCTGCGACAGGCGATGGAACCAGGGCCTTGTGTCCCGGTGCAGGTCGCGGGCCGACTTCTCGTGGTGGGTCTGCGGCCCGAAGGTGTCGTGCGCAGCGGCCATGCCGGCCGCCCTACGGCTGCAAGCCGAAGTTCGGGGCCGCCACCCGCGGCTGGGTCGGCGCGGATGGCTGGGGGCGCGGCGCTGCCGCCGGGGCTGCCGCAGGGGCAGGCTGCTGCGCAGCGCTCGGGTTGGGAAGGCTCGGGCGTCCGGTTGGCAGCGCGGACGAGGGCACGGCTGGCCATGCCGCTCCTTGCGAAAGGCTGTCGTCGGCTGCCGACGCGCGGGTACGGGCCATGGCAGCCACACGCAGCGCGGTCTCGTCAGTGGCAACGCCTGTCGGGAGCGTGCGGGTGACGACGATTGCGCCCAGGGCGCCAAGGGCTAGCCCGACCATCGTGCCTTTCCAGCCCCAACCTCTGCGTTTGGCCTGTCCGGGGGCGATGGATGGTTGCATGGACGCCAGCGCCGGAACCGAGGATGTGGTCGGGAGGGTATGGCGGTCGGCCAGCATCAGGTTCAGGTCGGCCAGGTCCGCCTCGGCCTCGGCAGGATCGCCGTAGCGGGCCGTGTAGTCGCCGTAGCAGCCCACCGCCTTGAGCACGAGGATGTCCGAGTTGTAGCGGTCCGCTTCGAGCGTGAAGCCGTGGGCTTTCGCGAGGTCGAAGTAGACGGTGCCCTGCCCGCTTGGATAGCGCGAGGTCACGCGGACGGTCTTGTCAGGCATAGTATGGATCACGGGCGGGGTCCTCCGGGTTGATGGTCGGACAACCCTGGGCCGGTCGGACGCGAGTGCGGCCTGCTCTTTTCTGCATAGACGGTGCGACAATTCGCGGACCCACCGTGAGGGATCGTCTGGATGGTCGATGAGACTCATCCAGAACCAGCGCCTGTGACCCAAGTCACACTGCCGCTGCCAGCATGCACCTTAAATCTCGCCTGTCCTGCCAGCACCGAGAGCCGCTCTGTTGCTGCCAGACGTTGGAAGGACAAGGATTGTGCCTGTCTATCAACTCGGGGATGGAAACAATTACTTCAACTTCGCCAACTAGCCGGACTGGACCAACGACCCCGCAGTGTTCGGCGGCAACGGCGATGACATCATCGCGGAGCACTTTCGTGTCGTAATCCCCTTCGACCAAGCTGTTCCAGGCGTGACAGAACCTCTGAGGAAAGAGCGCCGATGACGTTCTGATAGTATCAACTGTTGCGAGGAAGCCAGCGTGGCACCTAAGCGTATTCAGAACACCACCTCCTCAACTGGCACCCAGTTGCCGGAGAGTGATCCGACAGACAAGCCGTTCACTCCGGAAACCCTGGACCGCACGATCGTCTCCCTGCCGCTACTGGACCGGATAAAAACCAAGGGGCTCGATGCAGTCCAGAACGTCATCATCGATGTCAATCTGGAGTACCCTGAGGGGCGCAAAGCCGCTCGAACTCTCATTCAGGGATGGGTCGATGAGATCGTCGCTCCAGCCCCGAAACGGCCGCGCGGACGAGCAAAGGTGGATCGGTTGCAACCCGATCAGGGCATCAACCACGCCAAGAGCGAGTACAGCCAGCAGTATCTGTTCGGGCGCCTTTCCGGGCACAACATCCGAGCACTTGCGCGTCGGAGTCGGGAGGAGGCGAAAGCCCCACGCCGCGTGGCCGCGCTGTATCGCATTTGGCTGGACCACGAGGTGCAGCGGTTCGTGTCGACGTCGGTCAGCACGGTGAAGGCCGATGCGGCACGGAACGCGTTCGGGGCTTTAGGGCACGACATCGTGTGGGCTGTGATCGATACTGGCATTGATGCGGCCCATCCTCATTTCCAGAAGCATCAGAACCTAGGGCTCGACTGGCCGCTCCACCACCGAGACTTCACCGCGCTGGACGTTTTGGACCCATCTGAGCTTGCCCGTCGAGCCTTGGTGGACAGTGCCGGGCACGGCACGCACGTAGCTGGTATCATTGCCGGCGAGATCGCCAGGGGGGATGGATACGAGATAAAGGCGGAGGTGCGCCTGCGGGATGAGACCGGTGAGGTTGAGCGGCGCAATGTGACATACAATTCGCTCTCGGGAATGGCGCCCCGCTGCAAGCTCCTAAGTCTGAAGGTTTTGGATGACGAAGGAAGCGGGCTGGCGAGCAACCTCATCGCGGCCCTCGAATACATTCAGGAGCTGAACGGGAACGGGCGCCGCCTGCGCGTTCACGGCGTTAATATGAGCGTTGGCTACGACTTCGAGCCAGCCTGGTTCGCGTGCGGGCAAAGCCCGCTCTGCATAGAGGTGGACCGCCTGGTCAGGTCCGGCGTCGTGGTAGTGGTCGCTGCCGGCAATACCGGCTACGGCGTTCAGAACTCTCAATCCCGCGGTCCCGTCGCCTCCGGTATCGACTTATCCATCAACGACCCAGGCAATGCAGAGCTGGCCATCACCGTCGGCGCGACCCATCGCGAGATGCCACACGTGTATGGCGTCTCGTACTTTTCGTCCAAGGGCCCGACGGGTGATGGCCGGCTCAAACCCGATCTCGTCGCCCCCGGCGAGAAGATCATCTCCTGCGCCGCCAGCACGCAGGCAGGGTCGGAAGGTGCGGGTGGCGCCTCAACTGCGACTGCCGGCTCCGCGCCCGCAAAAACTCCTGCAGCGGCACTCTACAGGGAAGACAGCGGGACAAGCATGGCCGCGCCACACGTGTCCGGCGTGATAGCGGCGTTTTTATCCGTGCGCCGGGAGTTCGTCGGGCAGCCCGAGAACGTCAAGGCAGTATTCTTGTCCACCGCCACCGATTTGAAACGCGCGGTGTACTTCCAAGGCAAGGGCTTGGTCGATTTGATGCGCGCCATCCAATCTGTCTGAGGAGCATGACCGTGAGCGACCTATCGGGAATTCCCTACTTCCCCCTCGAACTTGACAAAGCGGGCAAGGTAATCGACGTCGCGCAGGTGGATGCGTTCAGCTCGCAAGTTGCCGGCGCAACATCAACCGATCTCATCGTTATCTCCCACGGCTGGAACAACGACATAGCCGAGGCAGAAGTGCTCTACCGCGACTTGTTCGCGAATGTCGCGGCGGCGCTGGGTGACATTGGCGCTGGAAAGGATCTGGCCGTACTGGGCGTGCTTTGGCCTTCCAAGAAATTTGCCGAGGCGACCCTCATCCCTGGCCATGGTGCCGCCGCAGCCAGCTTTTCCCAGGCCGGGCCGGACGAGACACAGCTGGCCAGGCGCCTCGACGACCTCGCGGGAACCCTCGATCGGCCAGACCCGATGAGGGCCGAGGCGGCCAAGATGTGTATTGGTAAACTCGAAGACTCGCCCAAGGCACGCCGCGAGTTCGTGGATCAGATCAAGTTGATGTTGCCGCGCTCCTCGTCCGACCCCCACGACGATGCATCAGACCGTTTCCTTGCGAAAGACGGCGACGCTCTCCTCACCGCACTTCAGACCCCAGTGTCGGCGGCTCCCCTCAGATCTTGGCACCAAGGTGCGGCGTCGACGAGCATCGCGGATAGCGGTGCCGCCGCGGGCCTAGGCGACGTGCTCATCGGCATGAGAGCGGCTGCCTGGCGCCTGCTAAACTACGCTACCTTCTACCAAATGAAAGAGCGGGCAGGTGTTGTCGGAAGCAGCCTCAATGCGGTTCTGGACGAGCTACGCCAGAGGTCGCCGCGGCTGCGCCTGCATCTCGTCGGCCACAGCTTCGGCGCACGCGTGGTTGCCGCGACGACTGACGGCACTGCGCCGCTTTCCCCCTCCAGCCTCACCTTGCTGCAGGGTGCGTTCTCGCACAACGGCTTCGCCCGTCTGTTCAACGGGAGCAATGATGGGTTCTTCCGTAGGGTGATAGCCGAGGCCAAGGTGAATGGGCCGGTGTTAGTCACGCATACGGCCAATGACGAGGCCATCGGCAGCGCTTATCCGCTCGCGTCTCGCATCTCCGGGGACAACCGCCTGGCCCTCGGCGACGAGAACGACCCCTTCGGCGGGCTCGGTCGCAACGGGGCGATCAAGCTCGCACCGACAGAGGCCATCAAAGGAACCCTGCTCGACGCTGGCGGGCGTTACGCGTTTCAGCCAGGCAGAGTACATAATCTGTTGGCGGACGATTTCATCAAAAGCCATAGTGATGTCACAGGCCGCGAGGTCGCGAACGCACTGGCCCAAGCCGTCTGTATGAGAGTGAGCGGCCTCTGATTGCATCCGTATGCCACGGCGGCAGTATCGGGAACTGTAGAGCAAGCTGATCTTCGTACCTGACACCGATTTGTTTTGAATACGATTCTTTAGTTTCTTTTAGGCATAGCCACAGTGATCTTAGAAGCAGTCTGAACATGCTGTGTCCAGCAAATCGAAGACCAAGTAGCTGGGTTCCCGACAGTATCCTGTGGCGAAATTCAACTCGGAGCTTGCCATGAGAGTTCCATGCGAAATCAACGCAAGTTTCATTGACCTTGGGAACCGAGCCACTTCAAGGTGGGTGAAAAAGGGCAGCCGTCGATCAAAGGTGGGCAGTTTAACAGCATGGCTCTTGTCGGGTTCCGGGGTGGTGGCGGACACATCATGCGACCAGGGCTGC
>CAXSAZ010000062.1:0-15877 GCA_964235485.1 uncultured Acetobacteraceae bacterium
AAAGTGTTGCAGGGCGGACTCAGTGACGGCGAGACGACAGCGTTGAACAGCCCTGTGCCGCCCACCTCGTGAAGCATCTGAGCGTGCTGGACCCGGCCGCCGTATTCATCAGCAAGCCGTACAGCCTGCTGGAAATCCCGGCCCTCCTGCGGCGCCTAACCAAACCTCTGTAGCCGTCCCGCCTACATTGCCAGTCGGGCCTTGCTCATCCGCAGCGTGACGACCACGCCCTGCGGCGGCCAGTCGAACGCAATAGAGCCGCCGAGCTGGCCGGTCACGCTTCGGGCCACCAGCTTGCTGCCGAAGCCGGCCGGCCCGGTGGGAGCGGCTACAGGTGGGCCGCCCCGCTCCGTCCAGACCAGCACCGCGCCGCCGCTCTCGACGGCGCACGACACGTCGAGGGTGCCGTTCGCCGTCGAAAGCGCGCCATACTTGATCGAGTTGGTCGCAAGCTCGTGGACGACCAGGGCCAGCGTCGTGGCCGCGGCCTCCCCGACGCGCAGCTCCGGGGCCGTGATGTGAACGCGCTCGCCGGCGCCTTCCCTGTCGCCGTAGGGCGCCAGCAGGACGGTGAGCAGGTCGCCAAGCTCCGCCTTGGTCTCCGCCTCGCCCGGGATGGGACGGACCAGGTCGTGGGCGCGGCCCAGGGCGATCAGCCGCTGCGTCAGGTCGCGGGCCATCTCCGTCGTCGCGGCCGAGCGCGCGGCGAGGGCGGTCAGGGCCGAGGCGATGGCGAACAGGTTCTTGATCCGGTGGCTCATCTCACCCGCAAGCAGTTCGCGGGTTTCCTCGGCCTGCTTGCGCTCGGTCACGTCCAGGAACACGCCGAACATGATCTGCCCGACGATGCCCACGTCGTCGCCCTGGCCCCGGGCCGAAACCCACCGCACCGCTTCGCCGTGCAGGATGCGGAAGTCGATCTCGTAAGGACCCGTCAGGTCCCGGGTTGCGGTGAACGCGACCTTGACCCTGTCGAGGTCGGCAGGATGGATGCGGGCCGACAGGTCCTCGAAAGTGACCGGCTCGTTGACGGGCACGTCCCACAGACCATGGGCGCGCTCGTCGAGGGCGATCTCGTTGGTGTCGATGTTCCACGACCACAGGGCCACCCCGGCGGCGTCGGTCGCAATGCGCAGGCGCTCCGCGTCCCACACCAGGGCGCCTGATCTTTCCCAAGACATTGGGCTGCGTTCCTTTGTCTGGTTCGGGGGGCAGGATACGTGCTTACGCCGGGCTCGGCATAAACACGTGTCGTCAGCCTCGCGGTTTCGTGAGATAAAGGCTGGGCTTGGCCGTCCCCGGGACCTGACCTGGGCTGATCGCTTCGCTGAATGCGACGGGACAGGACGTGTCGGAGAAAGAGACCGATCTGGAGATGGTCCGCCGCCATGTCCGCCAAGGCAGCGCTTGTGTGGCGCGGCAGTTCCAGCTCGTGGCGAAGCTGCGCGCCGATGGGCGGCCCGCGGAGGTTGCGGAACAGCTTCTTGCGAACTTCGAGGACATCCAGCAGCAGCACGAGGCGCATCTCGCGCGCTTGGAAGGCCGACCGATCGGCTTTCCATAGCTGAAGCATCGGACTGCCAGACAAGCACAGCACAGTTCTGGCAGACATTCATCAATGAAACGGAACATCTCGGATCAGGCATTTCCACCGTGCGCCCGCTTTCGTTCAGCCCGCCGATGCCGCGCAGCCGCATATAGCGCTGATCAGGAAAGCGGGCCATGGTCTCCAGCCCACCACCCATAGACTCCACGAAGCGGCACAGAGTGGACAGGCCAGCGTCTTCACGGCTGCCAAGGCCACCTTTGCCTTGGAGGCCGGCGTTTGGTTCCAGCGTGGTCGCCTGCTCATCGTCTTTCCTGTTCCGCAGCCCTCCTGGCCGCCGTCAGGCAGAAACCTCACTCATCAAACCTGTGCAGATTTCCCGGGCCATCTCACGTTGCCTGCGCAAGAAGCGTGGCGATTCGGCTTGACGCGAGCTTCGACCGTCGGAATTATGCTTCTGCTTTTCTGAGTTGCTCCTCGCCCCAGGGCGGGACGGCATCTTCTCTACGGCCGAGCGCTCCGCGCGAGCTGGATCGCCGTCCACGCTAAGGGTGACGCCGGCACCACCGTCCGCGCGATGACAGGCGCGTTGTCGGTCCGCCGGCCTGGCGGTTTCGACGGCACGATGGCGGGAGGGGCAAAGGCATGTCGTCTGCGTTGAGCGAAATGGCTGGTCGGGGAGACCTTGGTTCATCAGGGGTGCCGTCCCTGGCCAACGTGGTTTACCGCAGCCGCGCCGTGACGCCGCTTTCCGACCCGGAACTGCAGGACCTCATGCAGACGGCGCAGACGCGCAACCATCATGAGCGCGTGACAGGTGTCATGCTGTACGACGACAGCCACTTCTTCCAGTGGCTTGAAGGGCCTCCCGAAGGCGTCGCGCGGATCATGAGCTCGATCCGCAACGACCGGCGGCACTCCGACGTTCATGTGATCGACGAGCGCACGTCCACGTCCCGTCGGTTCGGCGGATGGAACATGAAGCTGGCCGCGCAAGGCGCGGACCCCGCGGTGTGGCGCGGCGAGATTCTGGAACCGCCGCGCGAGATCGTCGAGGACCTTCACCGCCAGCCAGCAGCGGCCCCGACCCTGCTGGTGAAGCTGGCACCGCCGCCGGCCGCCACCGGCGAAAGTCCGCTGGCCGCGTCGCTGAAGGGCGTTGCCCTGAGCCGCACGACCGCACAGGTTCTGAAAACCGTGATCCTGAGCAAGGTGATCCCGCGGCTTATGAACAGCCGCGGGCTGGCTGAAGTCGAGGTGGAGCAGTTGCGGACCAGCCCCCGCGCTTCGGAGCTTGCCGAGCTTCTGGTGGCGACGGATCAAGCGGCGTCGCTGGCGCTGATCCGAGAACTTCGGGGCGATCACGCCGATGGCAGGCATTTGTTCGCGCCCCTGTTCGAGCCGGCCGCCCGATCCCTGGGCGACATGTGGGAGGACGACGTCGTCAGCGAATTCGAGGTGACGCTCGGGCTTTGCCGGCTTCAATCGGCCGTCCGGCTTTTGGGCGCCGACACGCCACGGGCTACCCTGCGCGGCGGGCGGCCTAAAGTGATGATCGCGCCGATGCCGGGCGAGCTGCACCAGTTTGTGTCGGCGCTGGATTCGGAGTGGCTGCAAAACGAGGGATGGACGCCGAAGTCTGAATTCCCGACCGACGACCGCGCGTTGGCAGACCTGCTGTCCGCGACCTGGGTGGACATCCTGGACCTGTCGCTGAGTCCCGCGTTCCGGCGCGAAGAATCCTTGCCCCGCTTGACAAGGACGATCGCGCTGGCACGCCGCGCATCTCTGAACCCCAACGTTGTGGTGATCGTCGGCGGCCGCGCGTTTGTTGAGGACCGGACGATCGGGCTGCACGTCGGCGCGGACTTGGCCAGCCGCACGTCGATCAACGTCGATCGCCTGATGAAGCAAGGATTGAAGCCCCGCGCGGACGAGGACGAGGCATAGGCCACGCCAAGGCTTTCTGGGGACGCAAGCAGACCAACACGCGGCGTTGCTGCGTCGATCAGCAGGGTGAATGCGTGTAGGCACAAGCGCGGATCGTCGCCATGGCCCACATCTCCCCGATCCTGCACCAACGCCCTCCATACAGCCATCACGTGGTCCCACCACCGCTCACGCCCAGGCCGCCACGGCAGACATAGACAGGTCAACGAGGGTGATCGGCACGAACTCGCAATAAACTACTGGTTGCAGCTCAAAATTTTTGCATCTATCGTCATCCGCTGGCTACAAAAAAGGCGGCATCCGAAGATGCCGCCAAGTTTAGGGAGGAAACGTCCGCGAGATGGCATGGCCACCTCGCAGAGATAACCTATGCCTTTCGTATAATAGCGCAAGGCAGAACTGTGCGACGCACAAAAGCGTGCGGATGACTGCTTTCTACCGCAGGCGAAGCCCCCTCCCTTCAAGGGAGGGTTTGCGAAGCAAATGCGGAAGGGGGAGGGTCGAGCCGCAACCCTGCTGTAACCCGTTACGTGACGAATTATGAGTGGTCCAGCATAGGACACCGTAGTCCAGGCAGGGATCATATCAGAGGTGCAAGGAACGTTGTTGCTCAGTAGGTGTATGCCGATCGTGGCCCACCTTTTCCGCCAGCCCGAACAGGGTGCAGTCAAGCCGTAGCGTGCCTTTCTGGTGCAGCTCCACCATCTTTCGCAGCAACCCGCCGGGCGACTTGACATCCCCGGTCGCGTGGCGGGCGCAGATCGCGGCCAGGGCCGCAATCGCCCCCTCGCGGCCGAGCATGACCCATGCCTGGCCCCATGCGTGGGGAGAGATGCCGACCTCTCCTTCCCGACCCGGCCGGCGATCTCGGTCCTGGCCGGCTGGAACACAGCCGTGCGGCAGGTCAGCACGACCTCCCCGAACACGGCGCGCAGCACGTCCCACAATCCTCCGTCGGTCATCGGCGGAGCCGCCAGTTCGTCGAGGCCGTCGAGCAGCCAGACCGGCGTGAAAACGCGCGCGGGCAAGGTGAACACACCAGCGGCCACAGTGCCCTTCGCCGCGCCCTGGCCCGCGGCGACACCCTTCGCCCAGAGCGTGTCCGCCACCGCGGCCGGATCGCCTGGGACGTGCCGGGCAGGCACCGGTTCCGTCCCATGATCGCAGCGTAGCCCTTGGAGGGCCGGCGCTCCTGGCCGGCCAGCAGTTGCCGGTGCGCCGAGGCGCTTCTCCCGTCCCACAAACGTTCATAATGAATATGGACAGAACAGCTTTGGGAGACGTAGTCTGTGGACGGGTTTGGGCCGTCCGGCGGCGCATGGCGGCACCCGTCCAGGGAACGGCCGTTTGGGAGACGGGTGGGCGACGATGACGGGCGATGTACTCGGCTATGCCAGGGTCTCGACGGGTGACCAGGACCTCACGGGCCAGAAGCTGCGGCTGGAAGCGGCCGGCGCGCTGCGCGTGTTCGAGGACGTGCGCTCGGGACGCACCATGGACCGTGCGGGACTGCGGGAGCTGCTCGCCTATGCCCGGCCCGGCGACACGCTGGCCGTCGTGCGCCTGGACCGCCTCGGGCGCTCGCTTTCGGAGCTGCTCTGCACCGTGGACCTGCTCAAAAGCCGGCACATCGCGCTGCTTAGCCTGGAGGAGCGCATCGACACCGGCTCGGCCGCGGGCGAGCTGGTGTTCCACGTCTTCGGCGCCATCGCCCACTTCGAGCGGCGGCTGATCGCCGAACGCACCAAGGACGGCATCGCCGCCGCCCGGGCCAAGGGGAAAAGACCCGGCCGCCAGCCGCTCGACCGGGACAAGGCTGCGGCCGCGCTCAAGCTGGTCGAGGCCGGGCTGTCGCCCACCGCCGCCGCCCGGCAGGTGGGGCTGGGCCGGGCCACGGTGTACCGCGAGATGGCGCAAGCGGGCGTCAGGCGGCCGGCGTGAGCCCGGCCCCGGACGCGCCGGCCACCGCGGGCGAGGGCCTGCGGGAGCAGAGCACGGGCGGCTTCGCCGCCGTGACGATCACCAACGACGACTTCAGTCTGTTCGCCGACAACCTCCCCACTCTGGCTTGGATGGCCAACGCCGACGGCTACATCTTCTGGTACAACCGGCGCTGGCACGAGTACTGCGGCACGACGCCGGCGCAGATGCAGGGCTGGGGCTGGCAGTCCGTGCACGACCCGGCCGTGCTGCCCGAGGTGCTCGCGCGCTGGCGGGCCTCGATCGCCGCCGGCTCGTCGTTCGAGATGACGTTCCCGTTGCGCGGCGCCGACGGCGTGTTCCGGCCCTTTCTGACCCGCATCGTGCCGGTCCGCGACGCCGCCGGGCAGATCGCCCGCTGGTTCGGCACCAACACCGACGTGTCGGCGCAGGCGGCCGCCGAGGCGGCGCTGCGCGCGAACGAGGAGCGGCTGCGCCTGGTCATCGACAGCGCCACCGACTACGCCATCCTGACCACCGACCCGGAGCGGCGGGTGACGGGCTGGTCCGCGGGGGCTGCGGCGGTCTTCGGCTATGCCGAGGACGAGATCCTGGGCCACCCGATTGACCTACTCTTCACGCCCGAGGACCGCGATGCGGGTGTGCCCGCATGGGAAGCGGAGACGGCGCGCCGCGAGGGCTCCGCCCCGGACGTGCGCTGGCATCAGGGGCGGGACGGCGCGCGCGTGTTCCTGCGCGGCTCGATGCATCCGCTGCGCGACGAGACGGGGCGCGAGTTGGGGCTGCTCAAGATCGCGCGCGACGAAACGGACGCGCACCGCACGGAGGAGCGCCGCTCGGCGCTGCTCGAACTAGCTGACCGGTCGCGCGACCTGACCGACCCCGCCGACCTCGCCTACGCCGGGGCCGAGATCCTGGGCCGCACGCTGGGCGTCAGCCGGGCCGGCTACGGCACCGTGGACGCCGCCGCCGAGACGATCACCATCGAGCGGGACTGGAACGCGCCGGGCATCCGGAGCCTCGCCGGCGTGCTCCGCTTCCGCGACTACGGCTCCTACATCGAGGACCTCAAGCGCGGCGAGACCGTGGTGTTCGCCGACGCCGAGTGGGACCCGCGCACGGCCGCGACCGCGGGCGCGCTGGCGGCGATCAGCGCCCGAGCGGCCGTCAACATGCCCATTACGGAGCGGGGCGGCTTCGTCGCGCTCCTCTACCTCAGCCACGCGACCGCGCGGGAGTGGACCGAGGACGAGCTGGCGTTCGTGCGCGAGGTGGCCGGGCGCACCCGGGCTGCCGTCGAGCGGCGACGGGCGGAGCAGGAGCTGCGCGCGCTCGCGGCCTCGCTCGAAGGCATGGTCGAGGAGCGCACGGCCGAGCGTGACCGGGTGTGGCGCAACTCGCGCGACCTGCTCGCCGTGGTGGGCGCCGACGGCGTGTTCCGCGCCGTAAACCCGGCCTGGGCCGCGGTCCTCGGACACGCGCCCGAGGAAGTGGCGGGCCGCAGCTTCCTGGATTTCATCTGGCCCGAGGACGCCGGGCCGAGCCAAGGCGGCCTCGACGACGCCGCGACCGGTCGGAACCTGACCGGCTTCGAGAACCGCTACCGCCACAAGGACGGCACGGCGCGCTGGATCTCCTGGAACACCTCGGCCGAGGGCGGCCTCGTGTATGCCTACGGGCGCGATGTCACGGCAGAGAAGGAGCAGGCCGAGGCGCTGCGCCGGGCCGAGGAGCATCTGCGCCAGTTGCAGAAGATGGAGGCGGTGGGCCAGCTCACGGGCGGGCTCGCCCACGACTTCAACAACCTGCTGACCGGCATCTCGGGTAACCTGGAGCTGTTGCAGGCCCGCGCGGCGCAGGGGCGGCTCAGCGAGGCCGACCGCTACGTCGTCGCGGCCCAGGGCGCGGCCAAGCGGGCGGCGGCGCTGACCCACCGCCTGCTCGCCTTCTCGCGCCGGCAAACGCTCGACCCCAAGCCGACCGACGTGAACCGCTTGGTGGCCGGCATGGAGGAGCTAATCCGACGCACCGTGGGGCCGGCGGTCACGGTCGAGGTGGTGGCGGCTGGCAGGCTGTGGGCCACCTTGATCGACCCGCCCCAGTTGGAGAACGCGCTGCTGAACCTGTGCATCAACGCCCGCGCCGCCATGCCGGACGGCGGGCGGCTGACGGTCGAGACCGGCAACAAGTGGCTGGACGAGCGGGCCGCGCGCGAGTGCGACCTCGCCCCCGGGCAATACGTGTCGCTATGCGTCAGCGACACCGGGACCGGCATGACGCCCGAGGTGGCGGCGCGCGCCTTCGACCCGTTTTTCACCACCAAGCCGATCGGCGTGGGCACCGGCCTCGGCCTGTCCATGGTGTACGGCTTCGTGCGGCAGTCCGGCGGCCAGGCGCGCATCTACTCCGAACCTGGCCAGGGCGCGATGGTGCGTCTTTACCTGCCCCGCCACCACGGCGCGGCGGAGAACGAGGGTGACGCGGATGCGGCAACCGAGCCCGCCGAGGCGCCGCGGGCCGCGCAAGGCAAGACGGTGCTGGTGGTGGACGACGAGCCGACCGTACGCATGCTGGTGACCGAGGTGCTGGAGGAACTCGGCTACACGTCGATCGAGGCGGCGGACGGCCAGGCCGGGCTCAAGGTGCTGCGCTCCGACGTGCCCCTGGACCTGCTGATCACCGACGTGGGCCTGCCCGGCGGCCTGAACGGCCGGCAGGTGGCCGACGCGGGGCGCGCGGTGCGGCCCGTGCTGCCCGTGCTGTTCATCACGGGCTACGCGGAGAACGCCGTGGTGGGCAACGGCCACCTGGAGCCCGGGATGCAGGTGCTGACCAAGCCGTTCGCCATGGACGTGCTCGCCGCGCGCGTCCGCGCCATCGTGGAAGTGAGGTGAAAACGAAGACGCCAGGGGGCGCGTGCGTCTCGGCCGGCGCCCCTGCCGTTGGGCGCCCGTGGGTCCACCTCGCGGTCATGCCTGGCGTTGTCCATCTGAGAACCGGCCCTCTGTCCTCCACCAAGCCTCATTCTCAGGTTTGCAGCAAACCTGAGAATGAGCGATCTCAGAATCTCAAGGTTAAGTGCAGTACTCGACGCCAACCGTGCGAGTCTCACGATTAACTGCAGTGCGACAACAGTCAACCGCGCACCAGTTGCCACTCCGTTCCGCAACTTGGCCGTTTTTCACCCTATGGGGCCGGAACTAACGGAAATGCCTTCTGGTACGCATAAGCAGACAAAACAAGAACCAGGCGCCAGCCGGAAAACCTTCCAACCGTGGTTTCCGTCAGTTTCTCATTCCGACAGAGTTTGCCGTATAGTAAATCGGCCTGATTTGGTCGCGCTGGCGCAGCCAGAGGCGGATTGGAAATCACTTGATTTGCGTTATCCCACTGATCTGTCACCAGATTTTCCTTATGCGTACCAGAGGGTCTTTCCGTTAGTTCCGGCCTATGGGGTGACTGGGCCCTTCTTACACAAATAAGATCAATGCGCTAACCTGACCCTCACCAACCGTGTGACACGGCCTGCCTGGCATATACAAAGCGAGCCAACCCATGTTCGACGAACCCGGTTTTCCAAGCGATCCTGACTATGACGCCACCGCGCCCATGCTGTACACTTTCGTATATTGCAGTCGTGCCGCCGAGGGCGTGGACGACGCCGAGGTCAACCGCCTCATCGAGTCGGCGCAACGCTACAATCTCACCTGCGGCATCACCGGGGTGCTCGTTTTCGGCAGCGGCGTCTTCTTCCAATGGATCGAGGGGCCGGCAGCCGAGGTGCGGAAGCTGATGGCGAGCCTGCATGGCGATCCGCGCCATTACGATATCGTCTCGCTGGACCAGAGCGAGGAAAAGCGCGAGCGTCTGTATCCGAATTGGCAGATGGAGCGGGTCGGTGCCGACGACATCCGCGAAGTGCTCCAGGACGCGCTCGAAAGCGCCGAAGACGAGAACAATATCGCAGCACTGAAACGTATTCTCGATCACCTTGCTACGAGGTCGCTGGATTCGCTTGGGCGAGCTAATTAGGTCGGCAACTGGCAGCTTCGAGCCGATCAGCCACTGAGCCGAGGCGGCGGAAGGGTCCATCCCCTCCGCGTCCAAAGCGCCTACCATCGACATCGCCATCCCGGGCTGTTCGCCAGATAATCAGGTCAGCAATGGCAACAGTCAACCGCGCACCAGTTGCCACTCCGTTCCGCAACTTGGCCGTTTTTCAGCCTATGAGGTGACTGGGCCATACACCCACTCAATGGTGCCGTGCCCATCCGCCACATGGCTGGCAACCAGCTTCACATAGAACCCGCCGACATCGTCATGATCGGACTTGTGCTGCTCGCGCAGCTCTGCGCTTCCCTTCTTCTTCACCCCGAAAGCCACATCCTCGTAGATCGCGTCCGGGGTGAAGACCTCAGCCAGCAGGCTCGGATCGGCCGCGTTCCACCCGTCGATCCATTTCTGGCCGATGGTTTTGCTGGCTGCGGCTGCTGTTCGCGTGGCCGCGCCAGGAAGCACCAAACCAAGGCACGAGCCCACGATCGCCAAACGGCGCGCGACGATCGACATAACCGAACCTCCTGCTCTTGTGCGGCACTGTCCAGGTAAACATGCGAGTTTGCCTTGAGCAATGCATCCATTCGACTTGCCCAGTGTAAATCGAGACACTTGTATCGGGTAGTTGGCTTTGAAATCGCAAGGCTTCTTCGTTGCACCAAATCCGCCTCACGGAGGCATGCTAAACCCCCGTTTTGAAAGGCGGCTTATACCAGGGCTCACTGACCAGAACCTGTCCGCTCTGGGACGACCACGTCAGTTGGGATGAACCCGGGATCAGATGGGTTCTGCTCAGTGAGCTTTGGTATCAGGCGGCAGCCGCGTGATCGGCAATGACGCGTTGCTCATCCGAGCGCCGTAGACCTTCCGAACCACTTGTGCAGCGGCAACGAAAGTCGCCCGGTCGCGTTGCAGCTTTGCAACAGACATGCCCGGCCCATGAAACCGCTCCTTGCGACCTGCCTCGCGCTCTCCCTCGCCGCGTGCGCCGGCCCGAGGCTGCCCGCCCCGAACACCGCCGAGGCGCGCTACGACGCGAAGGACCAGGCGGTGCAGGTGACGGTCAGCGGCCTGCAGCCTGCGTCGGACGCCACGCTCATTTCCGGACAGGGCTTGCGCTATCCCGCCGCGGCGATCTCGCTCGTGAGCGGACCCCACGTGCTTTACAACCCCCCGCCCTCCGTCAGCCTGGGGATCGGCGGGTTCGGCTTCAGCGGCTGCTGTAGCGGGTTTGGCTCGGGGCTCAGCGTCGGCTTGCCGGTCGGCCGGCCCACGCCTGCGGAGGTGAGCGACCAGTATGTCGCCTCGGCGCTAATCCCCGTTCCGGCCGACTATGCGGCGAACTGGGCCAGCTACCATCTGCAGGTGTCGGTCGGGAACCAGTCCATGACCCTCGCCGCACCCGCTCCGCCGGCCTAAGCAAGCGGCCCTCGCGCGGGGACAGGGACGGGGTGCCCGGTTCCTGCTGCGGCAGGCCGAACGGCCTGTTCGGACATGCTCCAGGCAGCGGACGGAAGGCTGCCCCGTCCATAGCGGAAGAGGCGCGCGTTTATGTGTGATAATGTTCTTTATCGGATATAGGGCCTTGCCCTGGTGCGGCTCCGGTCGCTAGACTCAGGGCCAGGAGGCCGACCATGCCCGACGATGCCCGCACCGTTCCCGTCACCTTCCAGTTGGATCCCGACATCGCCACAGCGCTCGAGGACCCGGCCACACGCGCGCGCGTGGAGCGCTTGGTCGCCCGCATGGTCCGCCCGGCAAGCCCCGAGCGGCTGTTCGACGCGATCCGAGCGCTGAAGGCCGAAGCACACAGGAACGGGCTCACCGATGAGATCGTCGACGAGGAGCTCGCCGCCTACAACGCCGAACGCCGGGATCCGCCGTCCGCAGCGTGATCGTATTCGACGTCTCCTCGCTTGTGGGCGCCGCCATCCGCCGCGACGGCGTACCCGAACTGGCGTTGCGCCGCGCGCTCCGCATTGACCAGATTGCCGTATCGGAGGCCGTGATCGCCGAGTTGCTTGACGTATTTGCCCGGCCGCGGCTGCAACGTTTTCTCGATCCGGAGCTGCGCGACGAGGTGCTCGCGGAGTTGCACGCCTCTGGGCTGTTCTTCGTGCCGAGCGAACGAGTGACGGACTGCCGCGACCCAAAGGACAACAAGTACTTGGAGCTGGCTTTCGCGGCCGCTGCGGCGACGATCGTCAGCAGCGACGATGACCTGCTCGTCCTGCATCCCTGGCGCGGCGTGCGGATCCTGAAGCCGGCCGCCTACCTCACCGAGACAGCAGGCTGATGGACGGCGCTCCATCGCTGCCGGCTTCCTCCCCGGCCACCCTACCGGTCCAACCGGCAAATGGGCCGATCATCCCAACGCTGATCGCCGCCGCTGGCGAGCGGGCGTGTATCCGCTTCCTGGAGTTTTTCGCCTCCACCATCCGCAACCCGCACACCCGCCGGGCCTACGCCCGCGCCGTGACGGACTTCTTGGCCTGGTGCGAGAAGCACGGTGTGCCGTCGGTCGCCGCGATCCAGCCGCTGCACGTGGCCGCCTGGATCGAGGGCCAGACGCGGGAGCGTTCCGCGCCCACGGTGAAGCAGCAGCTCGCCGCGGTCCGCCACCTGTTCGACTGGCTGGTCATGGGCCAGGCCGTGCCGGTGAACCCCGCGGCCTCGGTGCGAGGCCCGGCCCATAGTGTCCGCAAAGGCAAGACGCCGGTGCTCGACCCGGCCGAGGCCAGGACGCTGCTCGACAGCATCGACGTCGGCACGCCGATCGGGCTGCGCGACCGGGCGCTGATCGCGCTCATGGTCTACAGCTTCGGGCGGATCGGCGCGGCGCTGGGCATGCGGGTGGAGGATGTCTTCGTGCAGAACCGCCGCCTCTGGGTGCGGCTGCGCGAGAAGGGCGGCAAGCGCCACGAGGTGCCCTGCCACCATAGCTTGGACGAATACCTGCACGCCTATCTGGATGGCGCCGGCATTGCCGACGACGCCAAGGGGCCGCTGTTCAGGACCATCGGCCGCGGCACCGGCCGGCTCACCCGCACGCCGTTGCCCCAGGCCAACGCCTACGCCATGGTCCGGCGCCGGGCCGCCGCGGCCGGCATCGAGACCAGGATCGGCAACCACAGCTTCCGGGCGACGGGGATCACCGCCTACCTCAGGAACGGCGGCACGCTGGAGCACGCCGCCGCCATGGCCAACCACGCCAGCACGCGCACGACGCAACTCTACGACCGGCGGCGGGACGCCATCAGCCTCGACGAGGTGGAACGCATCCGGGTGTGACCGGGCCTGCCCTCCACAACTCAGGACCCCTCACCGCATAGGGCCGGCTTCACCCCGATAGGGACGAGGATGATCCGGCCCGCCAACCCATGTCCCAGAACGCCGTTTCCAGCCGCGTCGCGGCCACGAAGGTCGTGAGGAGCTGCGGGTAGCGCGCCGCCGCGCCGTGCGTTTCGCCCAAACGGTCCAGCATGGCGATCGCGTCGCGCACCACGCCGCGGTAGCTTTCGCCTGTGTAGGCAGCGATCCACTCGCCATATGGATTGCCGTCGCGCTGCGTCGCCGGGTCGGCCAGCAGCCACTCGCCGCTTTCGCCGTAGCCGACGAGGCAGGGGGCGAGCGCCACTTGCAGGTCGAGCAGGTCGCCGGCCAAGCCGCGCTCCAGCACGAACCGCGTATAGGCCATCGTCTCCAGCGCTTCGGGCGCGCCGGCCATCTGCGCCTCGCTCAAGCCCCAGCCGACGCAATACGAGACGTGCAGCGGCATCTCCACGTCCACGATGGCGGAGACCGCCGCCGCGGCGGCCCGGATATCAGCGAGCTGCGTCGCCTTGAACCCTGCGAGTGCGTGTGCGCGGGCGAAATGGATCAGGAACAGGTAGTCCTGGACGAGGAAGTGCCGGAACGCGGCGTCCGGGAGCGTGCCCTGCCCGAGCGCACGGACGAAGTCGTGCGCGATGTAGCCCTCCCACACCGCCCCGGCGTCGCGCCGAAGACGGCCGAACAGGCCTTGGTCGAGGGGCAGCGGCGCATCCGTCATGCCCCAATCTGCCCATCGCCTCTACCACCCGCAAGCGGCAAGGTGGCGCGCTTGGCTGCCAGCGTATCAGGAGCGGGCTGGGCGACGAGGCCGGCCGCCTTTGGCGCCGTTCGCCCGTGCTGCGGCAGCCTTGGCGGGCGATGTCGCCCGTCCAGCTTGTCGGGCCAAGTAGGCTTTCGTGCCGAACAAGCCGGCAAGCAGGCCGGGGGTGGACAGATCGGCGTCGAGCGCTTCCCAGTGCAGCCCGGAGCCTGCCCCCAGGATCTCGACTTGAGAGAGTTGCTCCTCGGTCGCAGCCTCAAGGCCCTGTGCCAGATGCGGCGGGAAGGCGAAGGTGCAGCCGTTGGCCAACTCGACGACCACCCGTCCCGACCGCCGGTCGTAGCGCGCCGCCACGGCGCGAGGCTCGTGCAACCGGGCCGTCCGGCCGCGTTCGAGCGCAGCGTCGACCTGTGCGTCAGTCGGCTCGGCCATGGATGTCCTCCCATCTCTGCAGCAAGAACGCCAGTTGCCCGGCGACGACCCGCATGGCGCGGCGGACCTCGCCACGCGTCATGTCGTCCGTCCAGACCAGGTCCGGGTCAGCCGCCATCACGCACAGCAAAGGACATCATCACACGCAGAGTGTCACGGCTTGACCGCTGGACAACGCGCCGGCACGGTTTAATCTTACATCTTGTAAGACGGAGCCGTCCATGTCCAAGGTCACCCTGCGCCGGCAAGGCAACTCGGTCGGCGTGACCTTCCCGGCCGACACCCGCGTCCGCATGGGCTTCGAGGTGGGGCAGGACCTCACCCTGGTGGAACTGGCCGACGGGGTGAAGCTGGTGAAGCGCAACCTGGCGCTTGAGCGGCAGATGCAGCTCTCCCGCGAGGTGCTGCGCGAGCAGGCCGACGCGCTGCAGGAACTCGCCAAAAGGTGACGGAGCCGGAGTTCCTGGAGCCGGACGTCGTGCTGTTCGTGCACGACCAGGCGCTGCGGGAGTATGGCGGCGTGCAGGGCCTCAAGGACGAGGGCCTGCTGCACAGCGCGCTCGGGCGCCCCGTCAACAAGCTGGCCTACGCCGAGCCGGGCTCGCTCGACCTGTTGGCCTTGAGCCAACACCTCTGTCACCAGCCGCCATTTCGGTTCAGGCCAGAGCTGTGATGCGGGTGCGCATGTCGAGGTCGAAACGACCGTAAGGGTTCACGTGCGTCCAGAACAGCGGCGTCAGCGCGTGCAGGTCGCGCGCGGTCAGCCGTTCCTTCCATTCCGGCCGGGCGAGCACCTTCTGGATCATGAGCGTGTTGACGTAGACCATGCAGTTCTGGAGCAGGTGGAGGCTGAGCATGCTCACCTCCTGGTCCTCGCGCCGGTTGCTGGACACCTCGCCGCGGCGGGCGAAGAAGATGAAGTCGTTGGCCGAGTTCCACTGCTCGACCACGTTCAGCCCATCGTTGATCTCGGCCCGAAGCGCGCGGTCGTGCAGGTAGGCCCAGTCACCTCATAGGCTCCAAAACGGCCAACCTCATTTTGTTGCTCAAACCTTCGTTTGAGCGACATAAATCGGCCTAATTATAATCAAGAGCTTACGTGTTGCGCTATGCTGTTGCCCTTGGGAATGCTATTGCAACCGAGTTCTGCGACATGTTTGTCATTCGTTCTGCGAGTTGGCCGTTTTTCGACCTATGAGGTGACTGGGCCTTGTTGGAGCATACTCCAGAAAGATGCCGCTACCTTGCGTTTCACGGCGTGAACGTTGGGTGAGGCCCACATTGCATGCAAGTCGCTACCGTGCGTTTTCGCGCGCTTGGGCCTTCCCCTAGTAGGGGGCCTTAAAGAACGGCGGGTGCGTGATACGGTTCAGCATGAACCCTGAACGATTCGCGCATCCCCGCGGCGCCTGCCCCGTCCCGCCACAACCGCCCGACCGTCCGGTGCGATGACCCTAGCGCCACTCGCGGAGGCGGTGTCCCGGTTCGGCGCCGCGTGCCGGGCGAAGCTGTCCGGCAAGGGGGCTACCGGCGCGCCGGAGGACCAGCTCCGCGCGCCGCTGGAGACGCTGCTTGCCGACCTTGCCGCCCTCGCCCTGTTCCGGCCGGGCGAGGTGGTCGCGGTGGGCGAGGCGACCCTATCCGCCCTGCACACCCGCCCCGATTACGCCGTGACGGTCCGGGGCGCGCTGGCCGGGTTCATCGAGGTCAAAGCGCCGGGCAAGGGCGCCGACCCCCGCCGCTTCCGGGACAAGCACGACCGGGCGCAGTGGGGGCGGCTGCGTTCCTTACCGAACCTCATCTAGGGGTTCCGGTAGATGCCGTAATGGGCCTGCATCGGGGCTGCTTCCCGGGTCGGC
>CAXSAZ010000063.1:0-15875 GCA_964235485.1 uncultured Acetobacteraceae bacterium
CCGTTGAGGGCTGGTCAATCAGCCGCCCGAGTGAGTTTCCACACGGTCTGGTGCGTTTTGGGGACTGCCGTTCATGCACAATACGGGCGAGTCGGACACGGTTTGGAACGAAGTCGATGCGCTTCACCTTTGTCGCGACGGCGACATGCGCCGCGCCGGCTGCGGTTGGGGCGGCAGGACCATCGGCTGGATCATGAGTTTGCCCGTCACCGCTAACACCATGGTCGGCACTCGCATCCGCGCAGCATTCGCCGCAACAACAGTCGAGCGGCCTGGGCAGAGCCTGATTTGATGCCGGAGCAGGACGCACGGGATCCGGCGACCACGGCTCTTCTTGCCCAGCTCGACCGCGACACCAAGATGCGAGAGAAGGTGGTGCGGGCCATGCTGACGCCGGCGCAACAGGCCGAGTTCGATGCGGGGATGGAGGAAATCCGCTCCGGGCGCCACGCCTTGCGGATGCTGTGGCGCTCTCTGTCAAAAACGCAACGACAGGTGGTGAAGCTGCTGGAGGGCGGGAGCCGCCGCCTGATCCGATGCCACCATCAGCGCTCGCTGTACGACGCCCATGGCGAGCCTCATGCGGTGAGCGGGGCGGCGCGCACGACCACCGTCCGGGTGCTGGTCAGGCACGGAGTGCTGCACTGGACCGGGCCGCCGGAAGATCGGGAGCTGAGGGCAGAACTGGCGGCACGGGGACACGCCCTATTGGCTGTTCTGCGTGACGTGAACTGATGCCTGCTCGGTCCACCCTGCAGCCGCGGAGCAGCGAACAGGATCGGCGCGGCCGCGGGCACATCGCCCGCTTGCCGAAACGCTTAGATCCTATCTCGGTAGGGCATATCGCCAGGTAATGAGGCCGCAAGCGAAGTGCAGCAGGGCGAGATAGTTGGCCGGCTTCTTGGCCCAGCGGATCAGGATGGAGCGGAAGCGGTTCAGCCAAGAGTGTGTCCGCTCCACCACCCAGCGGCGCGCCTTGGCCCGGGCATGGCGCTTGGCCCACGCTTCCTCGCCTCGGCTACGCAGGTGCAGGGTGAAGGCAAACTCCTGCGCCAAAGCGCGCGGCTCGTCGTAGTCGAAGCTCTTGTCGAGGCAAAGGTGCTGTGGACGCTTGCGCGTCGGCTTGGGCCGCGGGACCGGGACGGCGTCCAAAGTCTCGCGCATGAGCTTGTGGTCATTGCGGTTCGCCCCCTCGATGACAACGCTGACCGGCACGCCACGCCCGTCAGTGAGCAGCGAGCGCTTCACCCCGCGCTTGCCCAGCCGCCGATGCTTGCATCGCGGCGGGTCGGTGGGGTTGGGGCCGGTTTTTCCCCCCGCCCAAGGGCGCCTTGCCCATGGCTCCGTCCAGCGCCATCCAGGTCCAGTCAATGCCGAGCAGGCCGTCGTAGGCCAGCAACCCTTCGCGCCAAAACGCCGCGAACACCCCAGCCTCCGCCCATTCCTGGAAGCGCCGGTGCGCCGAGGAGGACGAGCAGATGCGCGTCTCCTTGAGCGCGTTCCACTGGCAGCCTGTCCGCAGCACAAAGAAGATCGCATCCATCGCTGCCCGGTCCCGCGCAAATCCTGCGGATTTCGCTGGCACCCGCGGGTTGTGGCACCCCAAGGGGTGCTTCGGCCGCGGCGGCAACAAGGCTTCCATCTTTGCCCATAACTCGTCCGGCAAGCGCCAACCGTCATCGCGCACGCGCCGCTTCGTCGTCTTCCGACCAATCCCCTTCACCATGGACCGGATATGGGAAGCGCCGGATAGATTGCCTACCGAGATAGGTCCTAAGTCGCCGAAACGGCTACGCCGTTTGTGGCTGGGCTGCCCGTTTCGGCGCTGGACGAGCGGGTGGCCATTGTCGGCACCTCCGGCTCGGGCAAAACCTATGCCGCCAAGGGCATGGTGGAGCGCCTGCTGGACGCGGACGCCCGCGTCTGCGTCATGGACCCGCTCGGTGTTTGGTGGGGCTTGCGCGCTAGCGCGGACGGCACATCGCCCGGCTACCCCGTCGTGGTGTTCGGCGGCCGGCATGCGGACGTGCCGCTCCGCGAGGGCATGGGCGCCGCGCTCGGCCGCCTGGTCGGCACGCACCCCCTCGCCTGCGTGGTGGACTTGTCGGAACTGGGCGGCAGCGCCGCCCGGCGCCGGTTCATGGCGGCGTTCGCCGAGGCCGTGTACGAGGCCAACGAAGAGCCGCTGCATCTGGTGCTGGACGAGGCCGACCTGTGGGCGCCGCAGCGGCCCCAACCCGAGGGGATGGCCCTGCTGGGCCGGGTCGAGGAGATCGTGCGTCGCGGCCGGGTGCGCGGGTTCATCCCCTGGCTGATTTCGCAACGCCCGGCCGTGGTCCACAAGGACGTGCTGAGCCAGGCCGACATCTTGGTGATGATGAAGCTGACCGCGAGCCAGGATCGCGACGCCGTCGGCGGTTGGATCGAGGGTCAGGCCGACCGCGCCGAGGGCCGGCGCATCCTGGGCGAGCTGCCGCGCCTCGGCCGCCACGAGCCCGGCGGGCCTTGAGGCCGCCGGCGAGGTGCCGTCTGCGCCGTCCACCCAGGGCGAACGGCTGGCGCTGTGGTGCGAGCGCCTGCCCAGCCCGGCGCCGGAGATGCTGCGCAGCCTCGCCAGCCATGGCGGGTGTCGTTTTCAGAAGTCGGCTGCAGTGCTGACCAGAAGACCTCTGCAGCGGCAGGCTACAACGTCATGGGCGGCACCTCCATGCCCGGCCTCGGCGCCAGGGTACTGCGGGCGAAGCCGCTGTCGCCAAAAGGGTGCAGCCGGCCCCGCAGTGCATCGTGCCTTTGAACACCTGCCGCCAGGTGGGCGGCCCCTTCGCTGCATGGTTCATGCTGTGGTGGTCGTGCGCTGTGACCGGTTGCTCCCGTCCCATGGTCCAGTAGGCCCAGAGCGCGACCGGTCCGAGGTAGAGGGCGTTGATGGGCCAGACCGGGTTTATCACCGCCATGCGCTGCGGTCGGCGTAACAGATCCACGGTGATGGCAGCGGCGCAGAGCAGCCCGAGGCTGAGACCGGCTGGGGCAAGGGGGGTGGAGCCAGGCTGGCATCAGGCCAATCTTTCCCGGACTGTTGGACCAGGCCCGTTCAGGATTGCACTCGCCAACTCGTCGATGATGGGGCAGTGTGGCCGGTGGTCACCTTTGCAGCGGTTTGCAAGGTCGCGCAGCGCCCGGCTCATCTCGGCGATGGCTTGCACTTTCTCCTCAAGCTGCGCGGCGTGCGCCAGCGCCAGCCGCTTCACGTCGGCGCTGGCCCGGTTCTCGTCCCGCCATAGCGCCAGCAACTCGCGCATTTGCGTCACCGAGAAGCCCAGGGACCGCGCCCGGCGCAGGAAGCGCAGCGTCTGCACATCGGCGTCGGCATAGCGGCGATAACCGGCGGTGCTGCGCCCGACCGGCGCGACGAGGCCGACCTGCTCGTAGTAGCGGATCATCTTGGCGGACACGCCGGAGGCCGCAGCGGCCTCCCCGATGTTCATCGGCCACCTGCAGGCCGCTAGCGGCGCAGCAGCAGCGCGTTGCCGACCACGGCGGCGGACGAGAACGCCATCGCCGCCCCTGCCACCACCGGGCTGAGCAGCCCGGCAGCCGCCAGCGGAATGCCGACCACGTTGTAGGCAAAGGCCCAGAACAAGCCTTGCCTGATCCGGCCATAGGTGCGGCCGGCGATGTCCAGCGCCGCCGGCACCAGGCCGGGGGCGCCGCGCATCAGCGTGATGCCGGCTGCCGCCGCCGCCACGTCCGTGCCGGTCGCCATCGCCATGCCGAGGTCGGCGGCGGCCAGCGCCGGCGCGTCGTTCACCCCGTCGCCCACCATCGCCACCGCGCCGTCCCGGCGCAGCGCCGCGACCAGGTTTGCCTTGTCGGCCGGCAACGCCTCGGCGCGCACGTCCTCGATGCCCAGCGCGCGCCCGGCTGCTGCCGCCGCCCCTGCGTTGTCCCCGGTCAGCAGCACGACGCGCAGGCCCGCCCGGCGCAGCGCCGTGACGGCCCCTGCCGCGCCTGGCTTCACGGCATCGCCGAACGCGAGCAGGCCCAGCAGCCGCGCGCCGCCGGCCCCGTCCGCTTCGGCAAGGAAGGAAACCGTCCGGCCCTCCTCCGCCAAGCGTTCGGCTTCGGCGGCGAGCGGCGCCGCGTCCACCGCCTCGTCCCGCATCAGCCGGGCGCTGCCCAGCAGCACGCGGCGCCCCTCGACAACGCCCTCCACGCCGCGCCCGGCGAGGGCGCGCACGCCGGTTGCTGTCGGCAGATCCATCGCGGTGGCGCGCGCCTCGGCGGCGTGCGCCGCCTGCACGACGCGGGCCAGCGGGTGCTCGCTGCCGGCCTGGACGGCAGCGGCCAGGCACAGCACCTCCGCGTCACCGATGCCCGGCGCCGGTTGCACCGCCACCAGCGCCGGGCGCCCCTCGGTCAAGGTGCCGGTCTTGTCGAACACCACCGTGCGGACCGTCCGCGCGCCTTCCAGCGCCGCCGGGTCGCGGATCAGGATGCCGTGGCAGGCGGCGGCGCCGGTGCCGACCATGATGGCGGCCGGCGTCGCCAAGCCCAGCGCGCAGGGACAGGCGATCACCAGCACCGCCACCGCGTTGACCAGCGCCGGCTGCACCCCGGCGCCGGCCAGCCACCAGCCGGCAAAGGTCAGCAGGGCGATGCCCACCACGACGGGGACGAACACCGCGCTCACCCGGTCCACCAGGCGCTGCACCGGCGGCTTGGCGGCCTGGGCGTCCTCCACCAGCCGCACCATGCGGGCAAGCTGGCTCTCGGCGCCCAGCGCCGTCGCCTCCACGGCCAGCAGCGCCTCGCCGTTCAGGCTGCCGCCCACGACGCGGCTGCCGGGTTGCTTGGGAACCGGCAGGGCCTCGCCGGTCAGCAGGCTTTCATCGACGCCGCCCTCGCCCTCCCGCACGACGCCGTCGGCGGGGATGCGCTCGCCCGGCCGGACCACCAGCAGATCGCCCGCGCGCAGCTCCGCCACGGGCACTTCGGTTTCCACCCCGCCGCGGTGCATGCGGGCGCGCTCCGGCCGCAGCCGTTCCAGGGCGCGGATGGCCTTGCCTGCCTGGCGCCGGGCGCGCGCTTCCAACCATTTGCCGACGCGCACCAGCGCGATCACGGCTGCAGACGCCTCGAAGTAGAGGTGGCCGCCTTCCATCGCGCCATGCCCGGCCGCAACCTGCCACACGGACAGGCCGAAGGCGGCCGTGGTGCCGAGCGCCACCAGCGTGTCCATGCTGCCCGCGCCCGCCCGCAGTGCGTGCCAGGCCCCGCGGTAGAACCGGGCGCCGAAGGCAAGCTGGACGATGCCGGCCAGCACGAGCTGCACCAGCGCCGGCAATGCCAGGTCCACCCCGAACGGCATCAGCAGCATGGGCAGCACCAGCGGCGCGGCCAGCACGCAGGCCGCCGCCGCGGCCAGGCCGTCCCGGCTGCGCCGGCCCGTCGCCGCACCGGCCAGCGTGTCATGCCCGGGCGCGGGCAGGGAGGGGGCACCGGGCAGGGCCGCGCCGTAGCCTGCCGCCTCCACGGCCGCAACCAACTCGCCGGGGCTTGCCGTGCCGGCCGCTATCCGCACCCGTACGCGCTCAGGGGCCAGGTTCACCTCGGCCGCAAGCACGCCGGGCACGCGGAGCAGGGCACGTTCCACGCGGCCGACGCAGGACGCGCAGCTCATGCCGGTGATGGCGAGGTCCACCGTGTCTTCCACGACCGGGTAGCCCGCCTTGGCCAGCGCGCCGGCCAGGTCGGGCAAGCGTAGGCCCGGCCGTCACCGCCGCGCGTTCCGTCGCCAGGTTGACCGCGACGGCCGCGACGCCGGGCACCGCGGCGGCGGCGCGCTCCACCCGGCGCACGCAGGCGGCGCAGCTCATACCGGTCACGCGCAGGTCGAGGCGGCCCGCGTCCTGGCCCCCGCCGCTGATCGGTCCCGCCACATCGCGGTCGAGCAATCCCTGATCCATGTCGAACACTCACCAAGTCGTCCGACAAAACAGGTGGGGCTTCCCAGTATGGGAAGGTCAAGAGGCTGGCCGCATGGCCTGGTACCAAGGAGCCTCGACCCTGCCCGGCGCGGCGCTGTCGTCCGAGGACGCTGACCGCTCGCCCATGACATTTGCGAGACGACGCGCTGAGCCGCTTGACCTTCCCATGGTGGAAGGCTGCACCAGCAGGCCAGAGACGGAGGCTGCGATGCAGGAGTTCGAGGTGTCCGGCATGACCTGCAACCATTGTGTGCGGGCCGTGACGGAAGCGATCAAGGGCGTGGACGCGGCGGCGCAGGTCGCGGTGGACCTCCCCGCCGGCCGCGTGACGGTGCGCGACGGAACGGCATCCCCGGACCGGATCGCGGAAGCGCTGGTGACCGAGGGCTACCCGACCCGGCCGCTGGCGGCCTGAGCTGTCCGCACGGCCGCACTCGACAGCGATGCGCCCCAGTCTATATCGTTGCGCCATGCGCCTGGCCCACTTCCGACGGCTTGCCTGGGTGCTGGTCTTGGTTCTCCTGGCCGGACTGGCGGCGCCGGCGTTCGCGTCCTTGCCGGATGCCGGGCACAAGGGTGCGCCTGCCTTGGGCGTGCACGTCCACGCCGATGGCACCGTCCACGCCCATGCCAAGCCGCCCACCCCTGACGCGGCACGGGGGGCCGATCCCGGCGGCGCCAAACCCGCCAAGTCGCCGCAGCACTGTCCGGGGTGCCTGACCGCCGCCGAGTGCGCCATCGCTTGCCTGGGCGTGGGCCTGCTGCCCGCGTCCGTCCCCGTGCCGGCCAGCCCGGCTGGCACGGCATGGGCCGCCTCCGCCATGCCCTCACCGGCTGGCTCCACCCCCGCCGGCAACATCGACCCGCCCAGACCCGTCTCCGTCCGCTAGGTCCGCCTCCAGGCGGGCCACCCCGCCCCTTGTGCGCCCTGCACGCAGGGGCGCCCGCCGGAACGGATTGCCCGCGTGTGCCGCGGGCCTGCGACGAGGACCACCATGCCCCTTGTTACCCGCCGCGCCGCGCTGCTCGCGCTGGCGCCCGCCATTGCCAGCACCTCCATGCTCCCTGCCAGCGCAGCCGAACCGCCGCGCCAGCCAACGCCGACGCTGACCGGCACCTACGCCCTGCCGGACGGGCAACCGAAGGTCGCCGTCACGCTGGCCGCGGCGCCGAAGCCAGGCGGCCAGGCCGGGACGCAGGTTCTGGACGTGGCCATGACCCGCCTCGGCACCGGCCAGGTTGTCACCCGTTACGAGACGGAGCTGAGCAAGCAGTTGCACCTGATCGCGGTCAGCGGCGACCTCCGCGCCTTCGTGCACGAGCACGGCGATAAGCCGGACGCCCGCGGGCATTTCCGGATACCGATGGCCTTCCCGCATGGCGGCCTGTGGCACGTCTATGCCGACGCGGTGCCGGCCGGGCTGGGCCAGCAGGTCATGCGCTTCGATCTGGACCTGGGCGGGACCGGGACGCCCGGCGGCCAGCCGGTGCCCACCCTCCAGCCAACAGGGCTGGACGGCACGGACGGGCGCTATGGCGTGCGCTTCGACGCTCTCGACCTGCAGGCCGGGCAGGAAGCGGAGCTGCGGCTGCACGTCCTGCGCGATGGCGAGCCGGCGTCGGATCTGACGCCCTATCTCGGCGTCGCGGCCCATGCCGTGTTCATCTCGGCCACTGACCTCACCTATGTCCATGCCCATGCCGCCCCGACCACAGCACCCGCTGTCGGCGGGACGGGAGCGGCCATGAAGCACGACATGACAGGGATGGCCGGCATGGACATGCCCGACATGGGCCACGCGGGCGGTGGCGGCCACGGCGGGATGCCCGGCATGGGCGGTGCGCCGATGCGCCGGGGCACAAGGGTCGCGCCCGACCTCACCCTGCACGTCCGCGCGCCCAAGCCGGGCACCTACCTGCTCTGGATGCAGTTCATGGCGGGCGGGCAGGTCCGCACCGTGCCGTTCGTGGTGGCCGTGGCATGAAGCGGGTGCTGCTCCTTGCCGCGGCGGCGCTTCCCGTCGCTGCGGGGGCGGCCGGGGCGCAGGGCTTCATCTCCCCCGGCGCACGGGCACTGCCGCAGGCCGGGCCGTCCACGGCGGTTGCGCCCCCGCCAGCCCCGGCCCCGGTGCCTTCGCCCCCCGGTGGGGCACGCCGCCCCCTGCCCAGCCTGCGGCTGCCCGACGTTGCGGCTCCGGCCGACACCGGCCCGGCAGCGCCTGCCGATGCCGAAGGTGTGGTGCCATCCGTGCAGCGGGCGGCCCTGCCCGCGTCCAGGCCCGTCCCACTGCCCCCGGCGTTGCGACCGGCGGAGGCCGCCCCTCGTCTGCGCGCCGCGGTGGACGGTGCCTGGGCGCGCAGCCCGGAGCTGGCCGGCGTGCCGGGCCGGCAGGCCGCCGCGGCGGTCCGGGGACGCAGCGCGGACAGCATTACGCCGGGTCCGCCCTCGCTCGGCGGCGGCTTCGTGACGGACGGCTTCAACAACGCCCGCGGCGGACGGGAAGGTGAATTGTCATTGGCAACCCCGCTGTGGATGCCCGGCGAGGGCACCGCCAGCCGCCGCGCCGCAGATGCCGACCTGTCCCGCTTGTCGGCACAGCAGCAGGCGCAGCGCCTCCAAGCGGCGGGCGAGGTGCGGGAGGCGCTGGCCGCCGTGGCGCTGGCCGGCATCGAGCTGGCCGGCGCCGAGGCCCGGCTGCGCGACGCGCGCGCGCTGGAAACCGACGTGGCCCGCCGCGTGAGCGGGCGCGAAGCGGCCGAGGCCGAGTTGCTGACGGTCCGCCTCGACCGCATGGAGGCGGAGATCGCCCTCGGCGAGCGGCGGGCCGCCCTGGACGGCGCCAAGCTTGCTTTCCAGGCGCTGACCGGGCTGGAGCCGGACGCCGCCGCGCTGAACGAGGCGGACGCGCCGCAGGGGTCGGGCACCCCGCCCCACCCGCGGATCGTGGAGGCGGACCGCGCCGTGGCGGTCGCCGACGCGAACCGGCGGCTCGCGGCCTTGCAGGTTCGGGAAAGCCCCGAGATCGGCTTGCTCGGCCGAAGCTCGCGGGAAGCCGGGACCAACTACTATGACAACCGCGTCGGCATCCAGTTCCGCCTCCCCTTCGCGACCGAGGCGCGCAACGCGCCCCGCCAGGCCGCGGCGGAGGCCGACCTGACGGAGGCCACGGCGGCAGCGGCCAACGTGCGGCGCCAGGTGGCGCTGCAAGCCGCCCGCGCCCGGATCGAGCTGGACGCCGTGCGCGGGGCGCTCGTGACCGCCCGGCAGCGGGCGGCCGTGCTGCGCCAGCAGCGCGGCCTATCCGAGGCCGCCTTCCGCGGCGGCCAGGTCAGCCTGGGCGACGTGATCCGCGTCCGCGCCCTCACCACCGAAGCGGAGGTGTCGCAGGGCCGGGCGGAGGTTGCCGTGCGCCAGGCCCGCTCGCGCGTCAACCAAGCCCTTGGAGTCCTGCCATGACCCGGATGCCCGTCCGGCCGAGGGCGCTGGTTCTGCGCCTCCCCCGGCCCTTCCTCATCGTCGCGTTGCTGGCGGCATTTGCGGCCAGTCCCGTGCTGGCGCACCCGGGGCACGGCGACGAAGCGCCGCCCGCCGCCGGCAGCGCCGCGCCGCGAGCGGAGGCGCACTCCGACCTGTTCGAGCTGGTCCTCACGGTCCGGGGTGGGGCCGGGGTGATCTACCTGGACCGCTTCGCCACGAACGAACCTGTGGATGGCGCCACCGTCGAGGTGGGCGAGGGCGACGCCACCGCGACGGCGGAAACCCAGCCGGACGGCACCTACAAGCTCGCCGCGCCGTGGCTCGCACGCCCGGGCCGGCACGAGCTGGTGTTCACCGTTACAGCCGGCAGCGATGCCGACCTGCTCAACGCCAGCCTGGACCTGCCAGCCGTGGACGAGCACCCGGCCGGCGCCGCCCCGACCGGGCCACGGGCACGGCTGCAAGCCGCGCTCGGCGACCGGCGCGGGCTGTTGATCGCCGGCTTCGGCTTCCTGCTGGGCGTGTTCACGACGCTGCTGTTCCAGGTGCGGGGCCGCTGGCGTCCCGCGGTGGCCGGCATGGCGCTGCTGTCCGGCCTGCTGGTGGCCGGCGCGGCGCTGGCGCACCCTGGGCACGACGGAGACGAGCCGCCGCCCAGCACTGCGTCCCTTGGCGCCACGGACGCGCCGCGGCGCCAGCCAGACGGCAGCGTGTCCGTGCCGAAGGATGCGCAGCGCGTGCTCGCCATCCGCACCGTGCTGGCGGCCGAGAACGACGCGCCCCGCACCGTGCAGGTGATCGGCCAGGTGGTCGCCGACCCCGAGGCGGCCGGCCGCGTGCAGGCCAGCCAGCCCGGCCGGATCGGACCCGGGGAGCGCGGCCTGGCCCGGCTGGGCCAGCGCGTGGACAAGGGGGACGTGCTGGCCGTCGTGACCCCGACCCTTGGCACCGTCGAGCGCGGCGGCGTGCAGGCGCAGGTGGCGGAGCTGGACGCCGCGGTGCGGCTCGCCCAAGCCAAGGTCGCGCGGCTTTCGGCGCTGGCCGGCAGCGTGCCGGGCAAGGACATCGACGAGGCCCGGCTGGAGCTGGACGGCGCGCGCCGGCGCCGGGCCGCGCTCGCGCCGTCCCTGGCCGGAGACGAGGCCCTGCGCGCGCCGGTGTCGGGCGTCGTCGCCGTGGCCAACGCCCAAGTCGGCGCGCTGGTCGAGAGCAAGGACGTGCTGTTCGAGATCGTGGATCCGGCCCGGCTCTGGGTGGAGGCGGTCCTGACCGACCCGGCGTTGGCCGGGCAAGTCGGCGGCGCCTCCGCCCGCACCGCTGACGGCCGGACCCTTCCGGTCACGTTCATCGGCCGTGGGCTGACGCTGCGGCAGGGCGCGGTGCCGCTGCAATTCCGGGTGGACGACCCGCCGCCGGGCCTTGCCGTCGGGTCGCCGGTGACGGTGGTGGCCGAACTGGACGGCCCGGGAGCCGAAAGGGAGCGGGGCGTGGCCCTGCCCCGTGCCGCCGTGGTCCGGCAGGGGAACGGCTTGCCGGCAGTGTGGGACCATGTGTCGGCCGAGCGGTTCGTGACGCGCCCGGTGCGGGTCCGTCCGCTGGATGCCGGGCGCGTGCTGGTGCTGGGCGGGCTGCCGTCCGACCCCGCGCCGCGCATCGTGGTGCAGGGCGCCGAGCTGCTGGGGCAGGTCCGATGAATCGCCTGTTCGGCGCCCTCGTCCACGCCAGCCTGCGCAACCGCCTGTTCGTGCTGGTCGCAGCGGCGGTGCTGGTCGCCTATGGCGGCTTCGAGCTGGCGCGGATGCCGGTGGACGTGTTCCCCGACCTGAACCGCCCCACGGTCACGCTGATGACCGAGGCCGAGGGCATGGCGCCGGAGGAGGTCGAGCAGCTCGTCACCTATCCCCTGGAAACCGCCATGAACGGGATGCCCGGCGTAGAGCGCGTGCGCTCCGTGTCCGGCGTCGGCCTCTCGATCCTCTACGTCGAGTTCGCCTGGGGCACCGACCTATACCGCAACCGCCAGCAGGTGGCCGAGCGCGTCGCCTCCGTGCGCGAGCAGCTTCCGGCGGGGGTCGTGCCGCAGATGGGGCCGGTCACGTCCATCATGGGCGAGATCATGCTGGTGGCGATGACCGCCGACCCGAAGGCGAGCGAAGGAGCGGGCGGCGTCAGCCCGATGCAGGTGCGCGAGCTGGCCGACTTCACCGTGCGCCCGCGCCTGCTGGCGATCCCGGGCGTTGCGCAGGTCATCCCCATCGGCGGCGAGGTGCGCCAGTACCAGGTCACGCCAAACGTCGCGCAGATGGCCCGGCTCGACGTGACGCTCGACGACCTGGAGCGGACCGTTAAGCAGTTCGGCGCCAACACCGGCGGCGGCTTCGTGGACCAGAACCGGGCCGAGTACGTCGTCCGCAACATCGGCCGCACCACGCGCATCGAGGACCTGCGCAGCCTGGTGGTCACGATGCGCGACGGGCAGGCCATCGTGCTGGGCCAGGTCGCCACCGTGGACTACGCCGCCCGCTTCAAGCGCGGCGACGCGGGCGCCGGGGGCAAGCCCGCCGTGATCCTGTCCGTGCAGAAGCAGCCCGGCGCCGACACGGTGCCGCTCACGAAGGCGGTGGAGGCGGCACTGGGCGACCTCGGCCGCACGCTGCCCCCCGGCGTGCACGCCGACCAAGTGCTGTTCCGCCAGGCCAACTTCATCGAGGCCAGCATCGGCAACGTCGAGGACGCGCTGCGCGACGCGGTGGTCGTGGTCGCCGTCGTGCTGTTCGCCTTCCTGCTGAACGTGCGGACAACGGCGATCTCGCTGCTCGCCATCCCGATCTCCATCCTGTTCACCGTGCTGGTGTTCCGCCTGGCCGGGCTGTCCATCAACACCATGACGCTGGGCGGCCTGGCCATCGCCATCGGCGAGCTGGTGGACGACGCCGTGGTGGACGTGGAGAACGTGTTCCGCCGCCTGAAGGAGAACCGCGAGGCGGGTAGCCCGCGCCCGGTGCTGGAGGTGGTGGCGGGCGCGAGCCAGGAGGTGCGGTCCGGCATCATCTACGCCACCATCATCGTGGTGCTGGTGTTCCTGCCGCTGTTCGCGCTGACGGGCATCGAGGGCAAGCTGTTCGCCCCCTTGGGCGTCGCCTACATCGTGTCCATCCTGGGCAGCCTCGTCACCTCGGTCACGGTGACGCCAGTGCTCTGCTATTACCTCCTCCCCCGCATGAAGCGCCTGGCGGAGCGGGAAAGCCCGCTGGTGCGCGCGCTGAAACGCTGGGACGCGCGGTTGCTGCGCTGGTCGTTCGACAAGCTGGCGCCGCTGATGGGCGTGGCCGCCGTGCTGGTCGGCCTGGCCGCCGCGGGCGCCTGGTTCCTGCCCCGCGCCTTCCTGCCACCCTTCAACGAGGGGACGCTGACCCTCAACATGACGTTCCAGCCCGGCATCAGCCTGGCGGAGAGCAGCCGCCTGGGCAGCATCGCCGAGCGGCTCATCATGGGCGTGCCGGAGGTGAGGTCCGTCGGCCGCCGGGTTGGCCGGGCCGAGCTGGACGAGCACGCGGAGGGCGTCCACGCGACGGAGATGGACGTGGACCTGCGGCCCGGCCGGCCGAAGGAGCAGGTGCTGGCCGACCTGCGCCAGCGGGTGGCCGTGCTGCCAGCGGCGTTCAACATCGGCCAGCCCATCGGGCACCGGCTGGAACACCTGCTCTCCGGCGTGAATGCCGCCATCGCCGTCAAGCTGTTCGGCGACGACCTCGATACCCTGCGCGGCCTGGCCGAGGACCTGCGCGCCCGCATGGCCGGCATCCCCGGCCTGGTGGACCTGCTGGTGGAGCGCCAGGTGCGCGTGCCGCAACTCCAGGTCCGCCTCGACTATGGCCGGGCCGCCCTGTACGGCGTGACGCCGGCGGCGCTGGCCGACAGCTTGGAGAAGCTCAGCAACGGCAAGGTGGTCAGCCAGGTCGTGGACGGCCAGAAGCGCTTCGATGTGGTGCTGCGCCTGTCCGACCCGGAGCGCACCACGGAGGCGCTGGCCGGGCTGCTGGTCGAGACGCCGAAGGGCCGCGTGCCGCTGCGCACCTTCGCCGACGTGGAGGACACGGACGGGCCGAACCAGGTGCTGCGCGAGAACGGGCGCCGGCGCATCGTGGTCCAGGCCAACACGGACGGCTCCGGCGAGGGCCGCATCGTGGAGGCGATCCGGGCCGAGGCCGCCAAAATGGTGCTGCCCGCCGGCTACTCGGTCGCCATCGAAGGCACATTCCAGGCGCAGGAGGAGGCGGCCAAGCTGATCGGCGTGCTGTCGCTGGTCAGCCTGGCCGGCATCTTCACGGTGTTGTATTCGCGCTATCGGTCGGCGGTGCTTGCCCTGCTTATTATGGGCAACGTGCCGCTCGCGCTGATCGGCTCGGTGGTGGCGCTGTGGATCGCAGGGCAGCCGCTGTCGGTCGCCAGCATGGTCGGCTTCATCACGCTGACCGGCATCTCGGCGCGCAACGGCATCCTGAAGGTCAGCCATTATATCAACTTGGTCCTGCACGAGGGCGAGGCGTTCGGGCCGGACATGGTGGTGCGCGGCAGCCTGGAACGGCTGACGCCGGTGCTGATGACGGCGCTCTCCGCGGGCCTCGCGCTGCTGCCGCTGATGCTGGGGGCGGACGCGCCGGGCAAGGAGATCCTGCACCCCGTCGCCATCACCATCTTCGGCGGCCTGGTCAGCGCGACCCTGCTGGACACACTGCTGACCCCCGCCCTGTTCCTGCGCCTGGGCCGCAAGCCGCTGGAGCGGCTGATGCAGCCCGATGCCGACGGGCTGCGGCCCGCCGAAGCGTTTTGAGCCTCCCTCGCCCGGTTCGCGGCCCGCAGGGGACCGCGTGACCGCGGCGCGGCAGATGGCCAATGCAAGCCTGATCCTGACCCACCATCCAACCCGGCTGCATTCCGCCCCGGGCTGACCAAAAGGAGAAGCCTCGAATGCGATCCAATACGATCCACACGGCAGCCGCGCTGCTCGCCATCGCCATCGCCGGTGCAAGCCCGGCCGCCTCCGCGCAGGCGCCTGCATCCCCGCCAGTGCAGGGCACGCAAGGGCGGCCGGGAATGGCGATGCCGGGCGGCATGGCCATGCCGAACGGACAGAACACGAGTGCCAATCATCAGGAAATGATGGCCGCCATGGAAAAGATGAACCAAACGATGATGGCGCCCTCCGCAATGACCGGCGACCCGGATCGCGATTTCGTCGCCATGATGACGCCGCACCATCAGGGCGCCATCGACATGGCCCGCATCTATCTCCGCGATGGCAAGGACCCAGCTATTCGCCGCATGGCGCAGAAGATCATCACGGACCAGGAGCACGAAATCCGCGAGTTCCGGGCGTGGCAGGCCAGGCATCCTGCCCCGGCCCGGTAGAGCTACGCACAACAGGAACCACGGACCGGAATTGGGCGGCTCGATGCTGCCTGTCCCGTGCCTCCAAGCCTCTGTCCTGGCCTTCACCAATCCCACCAAAGGAGAGCTACATGAAGTTCCACGCTTTCGCGGTCGCCTGCCTTCTCGCGCTTGCTCCAGCAGCAGCCTTCGCGCACGGCACCCCGCCCGCAGCCGCACACGGCGGCGTGGTTGCGGAAAGCAGTGGCGAGCAATGGGTCGAACTGGTCGTGCACGGCGACCAGGTGACGGCCTGGGTGCTTGACGAGGACAAGGAGCCGGTGCCCGGCGCTCAGCTCGGCGGCAAGGTGACCGTGCTTGCCAGCGGCAAACGGGAAGAGGTCGCGCTGGCACCTGGCGAGGGGAACAGCCTGACCGGCAAGCTGGCCACGCCCGTGTCCGGCAAGGTGACGGCCGTGCTGCAGCTCACGGTTGGCGGCAAGCCGGCCACGGTGCGCTTCGCCGTGAGCTGACGTTTCCGAGAACTGGGCCGGCGCTTGCATCCGCGGTCCCGGGCGCTGTCCCAAGTGCTCGCGCTGCGGAGGCTTGTGCTGGCCCGCTCGCCCAATTTCAGCACCCTGGTGAAGCTCAAGACTAAAAAGATGACAAGGTGGCGCATCGGGCCGACTGTATAATGAAGCGCAACAACTTGGACGGTTCAGTTATCGCGGGCACCCCTTCGACCATAACGCGAAAGCGCAACCAAGTTGAAAGGCAGCGAGGGCGCCTTGCGAAAATGCACCGGCCGCTACGATGATCGCGCCGGCCGTCTGCCAGCGTGACAAGGTGATCCGCTTCTGCACATGCACCAGGCCGTCTTTCCAGGTTAGTCGGCCTTGGTCGTCCACTTTGAACCCATTGATTGCGTCTAGCAGGCTTGCAACTGATGCCTCTTCTTCAGGCGTTCTTTCTTCCACCACTTGCCCCCTCACCATCCATCAGTTTTCCTCTGCGCACGGTTGACGGCTGGAGTCTGCGTG
>CAXSAZ010000064.1:0-15513 GCA_964235485.1 uncultured Acetobacteraceae bacterium
CCCGCCCGGCACCACCTTGATCAGGCTCAACCCGCTCGTCAGTACAGACGGCGAGGCCGGAATGCTCCACCCCAACGCCGTCAGCTCCGGGATCAAACTCCGCACGTCGAACGGCCCGATCAGCCCGGTCGTCCCCGCCGGCGCGCCGCCGGGCTGACCCGGTGGGATGCTGGGGGAGAACAGCGACTCCAACGTCGTCTGCCCCGTGTTGTTGTTCTGGAAATGCGCCTGGTTCGCCGCCTGCTGCGGGTCGAGGCCGAAATCCACCATCGCGACCACGGATTGCGTCGTTGTGCCAATAATGGATGCTCCGCCTGGCGAGCCGGCGACAAAGGCGGGCTTGCCGTCTTTCGTGAGCACGATGGTCGGCGTCATCGCGCTACGCGGGCGCTTGCCGCCCTGCACCCGGTTGGCGACCGGCGCGCTATCGGGGCCGGGGTCGAAAGAGAAATCGGTCAACTCGTTGTTCAGGATGAACCCGTCCACCAGCCGGTTGTTGCCGAACGGGCTTTCCACCGTGATGGTCTGCGACACCACGTTGCCGAAGCGGTCGATGACGGAGCTATGGCTTGTGCCGCCGAAGCGCGGCGGGGTGGCGTCGGCGGTGCCGGCCGCGCCCACGGAGGGCGGCGTGCCCGGAGTGGCCAAACCCGGCGCCAGCGGCCCCGTCGTCAGCAGCGCCGCCCGGGTGTCCAGGTAGCCCGGGTCGATCAGCCCGGCCGTGGGCACCGAAACATAGGCCGGGTCCGCGACGTAAAGGCCGCGGTCAGCAAAGGCCAGGCGGTTGGCCTGCAGGAAGGCATGGACCGTCCGCACGTCGTTCGGACCCAGCGCGGCCAGGTCCACGTGGCCGAGGATGCCCAGGATCTGCAACTCGGCGATGCCGCCGGCGGAAGGCGGCCCCATGCTGCACACGACATAGGCGCGATAGGGGCCGCAGACCGGCGTGCGCTCAATGACCTTGTAGCCGTCGAGGTCGGCCAGCGTCATGGACCCAGCGCCGCCAGCCCGGGCATCGGACGTGACCGCGGCCACGATGTCGCGGGCGACCGCCCCCCCGTAGAACGCTTGCGGCCCGATAAAAGCGATGCGCGCCAGCGTCTGCGCATAGGCCGGGTTGCGCAGCACCGTCCCGGCCGGCTTGCCGCTGCCGTCGGGGTTGAGGAAATAGGCGCGGGCGTTGTCGTCCTGCGCCAGGACCGCCTTGTAGCTGTCGATGGACGCGGCCATGCGCGGGCTGATGGGGAAGCCCTGGATCGCCAGTTCGATGGCCGGCAGCAGCGCGACAGCCAGCGGCTTCGACCCGTACTGGCGCGACACGGTTTCCCACAGCTTGACCGTGCCCGGCACGCCCACGGAGCGCCCGCTGAACACCGCCGTGTTGAAATCGAGCGCCTGCCCGGCGGCGTTGTAGAAGTAATACCCGTTCGCCGCCGCCGGCGCGGTTTCCCGGGCGTCGAAGCTCGTCACCTTCTTGGTCGCGGCGTCGTGGTACACCATGAACCCGCCGCCGCCGATGCCGGTCGCCTGCGGCTCGACGAGGCCCAGCACCGCTTCCACCGCGATGGCCGCGTCGATGGCGTTGCCGCCGGCCCGCAGCACCCGGGCGCCGGCGGCGGAAGCGAGCGGGTTGGCGCTCACCACCATTTCCTGCGCCGTGGTGGCCTTGGTGCGGAGCGTGAGCTGCGCCACCGCCGGGCTGGCCGCGGCGGCGGAGGCCGCCAGGACGGCGATGGCCAAAAGCGTCTTCATGTGCCCCGTTCTCCCTTCAAGCGCCCATCTTGCCGGCGAAGTCCTGCATGTCGGATGCCACGATGTCCCATTCGCCGTCCGGCGCGAAGTCCCGGGCCTGGTGCGGCCCATACTCGGCGGGGCGGGCGATGAAGCCGGTGCGCAGGCCGAGGCGCTGCGCCGCCGCAAGGTCCAAGTTATGCGCGGCGCACAGCATGACCTGCGCCGGGTCAAGCGCCAGGAGTTCGCAGGCGCCGAGATAGGTTTCGGGGTCCGGCTTGTAGTGCCGGAATACCTCCGCGCAGAGCACGAGGTCCCAGGGCAGGCCCTGCGCCCGGGCCATATCGACCAGCAGCGCCACGTTGCCGTTGGACAGCGGGCTGAGGATGAAGCGCCGCCGCAGCCGCACCAGGCCCGGCACGCTGTCCGACCAGGGCCGCAGGCGGTGCCAGCCGCGGTTGACCCATTCCATGTCCTCGGGCGTTTGCCCGGTCAGGCCGAAGCGCGGCGCAAGCTCCGCCAGGCTGGCCCGGTGCAGCGCATCGAGGTTGGTCCAGGGCAGCTCGCCCCGCCGCACCCGGTCCATCGACGGCGCGTAGGCGCCGCGCCAAGCGTCCACCAGGCCGGGCCAATCCACCGCAAGGCTCCGCGCCGCGCCCCAGGCGCTCAGTTCCTCGATCAGGCTGCCGCGCCAGTCCACCACGGTGCCGAACACGTCGAACAGGATCGCGCGCACATCCATCGCCAGTGCCTCCAAGGCGGGGCGGCTCAATTGAACATCCGGAACAGGCCCCGCAGGAAGCCCGGCGTCAAGGCCGAGAGCGGGTTCACCGACACCGCCGGGTCGGCCAGCGGCCCGCGGATCGCGTAGTTGACCGCGAACAGCCCGCCCCCCTGCTCCGCGCTGAACAGCCGGCCCAGCAGCGGGATGCGCCCCAGCGCCGAGTTCAGCGCGTAGGCCGGCACCACCGTGCCCTGCAGATCGAGCGTCTTGCGCGTCGCATCGACCCGGCCCCGCGCGGTGAGGCCCAGCGACGCGCTGAACGCCTGCGCGTCGGTCAGTTCCAGCACGTCGCCGTCCCAGCGGAACGGGGCACGGAGCCGCGTGAAGGCGAGGCCCGGCCCGCTCATCGCCTCGCCGATGCCATAGATCGTGAGCGCCTGCAGCAGCTTGCCCACTGCCGGGGCGTCGCGAACGGAGAACTGCCGCAGGTCCGCCGTGCCCGACAGCACGGACACGGGGGCGCTGTCGTCGAAGCGCGCATCGACGGCAAGCTGCCCGCCATCCACGGTTGTCAGCACGCCCAGCGCCCGCAAGAGCGCCCCGCCATCCGCCGCCCGCACGCTGACCTCGCGCCCGTTGCCTTGCGGCTTGACGCTGGCCTGCAGCCGTTCCGGCCCGGCGGACTGCGCTTGCAGCGCGCGCAGGCGGCGGCCGTCGCTTTCGGCATGGGCGTTGACGGTGGCGAGGCTGCGCCCCTCGGCCAGCAGCACCCGGTCAAAGGCCGCATCCACAACCCAAGGCGTGCCGTCGTTGTTGGCGACGCCCTTCGGCTGCCCCGGCTTGGCCCCGAGCACGCCGGACAGGTCGAGCGCCGGGCCGCTCAGCTTGGCGCGGACCGGCTGGCCCGGTGCGTCCGGGAACCGGACCTCGCCGCGCGCCTGCGTCGCCCCCAGCAGGATCGGGTCCAGCACCAGTAGGGCCGGCTTATCGCCCACCATCTCGGCCCGCCCGCGCAGTTGCAAGCCCGGCCCCTGCGCCTCCATGTCGCCGATCCCTTGCAGCCGGTCGCCCTTGAGCAGCAGCCGTGCGCCGGCCGAGGCCGCCTGCCCCGCCGGCTTGGCCCAGCCGGCGAAGGCCAGCGCCGCATTGCGCAAGTCGGCCTGCACCCGCACTTCGCCCTGGCCGTCGCGCTGCGTCTGGTAGGCCGCGTTGAAGCCGGCGGCGCCCGTGCCGATCACCCCCCCGGCGTCCAGCCCGGCGGCGGCAAGCTGCGGCGCCGTTGCGGTGCCGGACGCCGTCGCCCGTTGCATCACCTGGGACGGCGGACCCGGCCGGAAGTCCATATCGACCGAAAGCGCCGCCGGGATGCCGGCGATGGCCCCGCGCCCCGCCGCCTTGAGCGCGTCCGCCGTCACGTCGATGGCGACCTCGCCGCGGTCCAGGTCCCGCCCGGCCACCAGGCCGCCCAGCCGCAGCCCGCTCAACTGCCCCTGCGCGCGGATCGCGACCTGGCTGAACTCAAGATGCTCCTCCAAGGGCAGGTTGACGCTCAGCTTGCCGGCCAGCGACCCGGCCGGGTTGCGCACCGGGAGGGGGTGGCGGTCCAACAAGTGCAGCCGCGGGTGGCGCAGCAGGGTCAGCAGGTCCGGCACGGAGGCCGCCACGTCGGCGTTCACCGAAAGGAACTGGTCCTTCACCGAAAGCCCGGTGATCCGCACGAGGCCGTTGGACAACTGCCCGGCGCCCTGCCGCGCGCTCGGCACCGCGATCTCGATGGCGTCGGGGCCGGAGATCGTCAGCCGCGCCTGGGCGTGCTCGATGGGCGGCACCGGGCGCAGCCAATGGATCGTCACGTCGTCGCCTTGCAAGGTGCCGCCGGCGGCCACCAGCTTGACCCCTGACAAATCCGCCGGCGCTTCCAGGCCCAGCGTGACGTGGCCATCCCGCGCCGTCCCCGCCGTGATGTTCTGCGCGATCCACGGGCGCGCATGGCCGCCCCAAGCGGCGGGCCAAAGCTTGGGCAGGTCCGCAAAGGCCAAGTGGTCCAGGGTCAGCGCCAGGTCGGCGTGCAGCCGGCCCGCCTGCCGGGTTGCCCGGCCGGTGGCGCCCAGCGTCGTATCCCAGCCACCGGCCGGGGACGCGACCACCAGTTGCAGGCGGGACAGCGCCACGCGGTCCGGCACATCCCAAGCGGCCACATCCCATTCGCCCACGGCGTCGAGCGACAGGCCCTCGAACGCCAGCCTCGCCTCCGGCAGCCGGGCGTGCCCGCCGCCCGCCGCGGCGTGGACGAGCAGGCGGCGGGGCAGAAGGGCGGGGGACAGGGTTGCGGTCGCCGAAAGCTCCATCGCCGCATCGACCTGCATCGGCGGCGCCAGCGTCGGCAGCGCCGCGGCCAGCGCGGATAGCGACACGGGGGTCAGCGATGCGGCGATGCGGGTGCCCTCCTCCGCCAGGTCGGCGCGGAGCGTAAGGGTGGAGGCCGCGCCGCCGAGCGCCAGCGCCGCCGTGCCGCTGCCGGCCACGCCGCCGCCGGGCCGGCGCTGCAGGTCCAGCGCGGCATCCGTGACATCGAGCGTCGCGCCGAGCCGCGGGTCCGCCAGGGATACCGTCGCACGATGCAACCGTACGGAGCGCAACTGCGTGACCTCGTGCCAGACCGCGCGTGCGCCGCTTCCGTCGGGGCGGGCCGGGCGGCTCAGCTCCGCCATGGCGCCGGCGAGGTCGGGCACCGGATCGTCCGCGGCGTCGGGCACCGCGGCGTCCGGCGCGGGACCGGGGCCGAGGTCAAGGCCGACCGTCCCGTCGCGCCGCACCAGGCGGAGCCGCAAACCGTCCACCTGCACGTCGCGCGGCACGATCCGGCCCAGCAGCAGCTCGCCGGGCGACAACGCGAGGTCCGCCGTCGCGACCGCCGCCGCCACGCCCTCCGCGCCGGCAAGCTCCACGTCGCGCAACTGCACGTCGAGCGCCCGGCCGGCGCCGCCCTCGAAGCCCTGCCACTTGACCGACGCCCCGCCGATGCGCAGGCGACCCGGCGCGTCGGGCGTGTTGTGCGCGGCCTCCACCCAACGCGCCAGCCAGCTTACGTCGAGCGGCCCCTGCGCCAGCCGCCAGCTCAGCCCTGCAAGCCCCGCGCCGCCCAGCGCCGCCAGGGCGAGCGACGCCGCCAGCGCGGCCCGGGCGAAACGGCTCGCCCCCCTGCCCCCGGTCCGCAGCGCCCGCCGTCCCCAGCCGGGCACGGGCGCCGCCTCCGGTCCGGCCGCGCCGGGTGCCGGCGATTGACGGGCCGGGCAGGGTGCCGCCACCTTGGCGGACCATGGCCACCTCCATTTCCTGGCTAGACCGCTCATGGCCCGCGCCGGCCGATCCCGATGCCGCCGGACGCCTGGTGGAACGCTTTTCCGCCCTGGGCGAGCAGGAAGCCGCGCTGGCCGCGCAGCCCGGCGGGCACGCCATGCTCGCGGCCCTGGGCGGCGGCAGCCCCTTCCTGTCGGACCTGCTGCTGCGGGAACACGCGGCGGCACTCTCGGCCGCCCACCGTGGCCCCGAGGCGGCGGTCGCCGACGCGGTGCAAGCCTTGGAGGCCATGGACCCCGCCCGGCCCCGCGCCGCCATCGCCAGCGCCCTGCGGACGGCCAAGCGGCAGGTCGCGCTCGTCGCCGCAATGGCCGACATCTCTGGCGCGTGGGGCCAAGCGCGCGTCACCGCCGCCCTGTCGGACCTGGCGGAGGCCGCGCTGCGCCTCGCGGTGGGCCACCTGCTCCGCGCCGCGCACGAGGCGCGCGAGATCACCCTGCCCGACCCGGACCGCCCCGCGGAGGGCTGCGGCCTGGCCGTGCTGGGCATGGGCAAGCTGGGCGCGCGGGAGCTGAACTATTCGAGCGATATCGACCTCGTCCTGCTGTTCGACCCGGCGGCGCAGCCCGGCCATTCTGACACCCTCCGCGCGGTGTTCACACGCTTGGCGCGCGCCCTGGTTGCCATCATGGAGAACCGCGACGCGGGCGGCTACGTGTTCCGCACCGACCTGCGCCTCCGCCCCGACCCGGCCGCGACGCCGCCCGCCGTTTCCCTGCCGGCGGCCATCGCTTATTACGAGAGCATGGGGCAGAATTGGGAGCGCGCGGCGATGGTCAAGGCGCGTCCGGTGGCCGGCGACCTCGCCGTGGGCGCCGCCTTCCTGCAAGCGATCCGCCCGTTCATCTGGCGCCGCGGCCTGGACTTCGCCGCCATCGCCGACCTCCACGCCATGAAGCGCCGCATCAACGAGCACCGGCGCGCACAGAATGGGGGCGCGGCGTGTCCCGACGGCCTCGGCACGCTTATGGGCTTCGATCTCAAGCTGGGCCAGGGCGGCATCCGGGAGATCGAGTTCGCGGCCCAGACCCTGCAACTCGTCTGGGGCGGGCGCGACCCGGCGCTGCGCGACCCCACGACGCTCGGCGCGTTGAAGCGGCTGGCCCGCGCCGGGCACCTGCCGCGCCGGGCCTGCGCCGAGCTGACCGCCGCCTACCGCGCGCTGCGCCGGGCGGAGCACCGGCTGCAGATGGTCGCCGACCGCCAAACCCACGCGCTGCCGACGAAGCCCGACGAGTTCGCCCGGTTCGCTATCTTCATGGGCTGCGCCGATGCCGATGCCCTGGCCCGGCACCTGCTGGACCACATGGGCCGGGTGCGCGCCCGCTACGCCGCCGTGTTCGAGGACGTGCCCGACCCGCCGGCCACAGCACCCGCCCCGCTCGACCTGTCCGGCATGGACGAGCCGCCGGCCACGGTGGAGGCGCTGCACGCGCTCGGCTTCCGCAACACGGGCGGCATGATCGCGACGCTGCGCGGCTGGCAGGCTGGGCGGCTGCGGGCGCTGCGCTCCACGCGGGCGCGGGAGCTGATGGACGCCGTGCTGCCGGCGCTGCTGGCGGCGCTGGGCGCGCAGTCCGACCCGGACGCGGCGTTCAACCGGTTCGACGCCCTGCTGTCGCACTTGCCGGCCGGCATCGGGCTGCTGTCGATGATCCAGCGCAACCCGGCGCTTCTGGAGCGCATCGCCGCCGTGCTGGGCGCGTCGCCGTCGCTTGCCGACCATCTGGCCCGGGTGCCGGCGGCGCTGGAGGGCCTGCTGGCCCCCATCGACCCCGATCCGGACCCGGCCCGCACCCTCGGCCGGCGCCTGGGCGACGCCCGCACGCTGGAAGACACCATCGCCATCATCCGCAGCCAGGTCCGGGGCGAGGAGTTCCGGCTGTGCGTGGCGCAGATGGAAGGCTGGCTGGACGTGGACGCGGCTGGGCTGGCGCGCACGGCGCTGGCGGATGCGGCGCTGGCGGCGCTGCTGGGGCCGGTGCTGGCGGACCACGCGGCGCGGCACGGCCGGGTGCGCGGGGGCGCGATGGCGGTGGTGGCGCTCGGCAAGGCCGGCAGCCGGGAGATGATGGCGGGGTCGGACCTCGACCTCATGCTGATCTACAGCCACCCGCCGGGCGTCGCGGAAAGCGGTGGCGGGACGGTTGGCGGGCGGCGCATGGCGGCGAGCCAGTGGTTCGCCCGGGCCGCGCACGCTTACGTCGCCGCCCTGACCGCACCCGGCGCGGAAGGGCCGCTATATGCCGTCGATATGCGGCTGCGCCCGTCCGGCAACAAAGGGCCGGTCGCGGTGTCGCTGCCCGCCTTCCGGCAGTACCACGCGCATGACGCCTGGACCTGGGAGCGCATGGCGCTGACCCGGGCGCGCGTGGTGGCCGGGTCGCCGGCGATCCGTGCGCGGGTGGAGGCCGCGATTGCCGAGGCGCTCGCCACCGCCGCCGACGACCCCGTCCGCACCCGCGCCGACGCCGCGGCGATGCGCGGGCGCCTGCTGCGCGACCTGCCGCCGACGGGGCCGTGGGACGTGAAGCTGCGCCCGGGCGGTGCCATCGAGGTGGAGTTCATCGCGCAAGCCCTGCAGCTCATCCACGGCGTGCGACCGGGCTGCCAGGCGACGCGCGCCGCCCTGCGATGCCTCGCGGATGACGGCCGGCTGCCGGCCGACACGGCGGCCACCCTGATCCGGGCGGACCGGCTGTGGCGCACGGTGCAGAGCACGGTCCGCATCACCGTGGGCCGCAACGTGCAGGCTTTGCCGCCCGCGGCGGAGGAGCTGCTGCGCCGCGCGGTGGGGCAGCAGCTCGGCACGCCGGGCCTGCCGCTTTCGCAGCTTCGCGACGCGCTGGACGCGGCGGCGCGGGACGTGCGAGGAGCGTTCACCACCCTGGTTGGAGTCCCCGAATGAGCCTTGCCCCATGAGCCTTGCCCTGGGCGACGCCGCGCCCCCCTTCGAGATGCCGGCCAGCGGCGGCCGCATTGTCAGCCTCGCCGGGCAGGCCGGGCGGCCCTTCGTGCTGTATTTCTATCCCAAGGCCGACACGCCCGGCTGCACCAAGGAGGCGCAGGCGTTCCAGGAGGCATTGCCCGAACTCGGCGGCATCGGGGTGGCGGTGATCGGCGTGTCCAAGGACGCGATGGCGCCCATCGAGCGGTTCGCCGGGAAATACGGCCTGAGCTTCCCACTGGCCTCCGACCCCGGCGGCGTCACGGAGGCTTACGGCGCGTGGGTCGAGAAGTCGATGTACGGCAAGACCTATATGGGCATCGACCGCAGCACGGTGCTGGTGGACGCAGAGGGCCGAGTCGCCCGCATCTGGCGCAAGGTCAAGGTGCCGGGCCACGCCGCGGAGGTCATGGCGGCGGCGCGGGCGCTCGCGCCCTGATCAGAACGGGCCGAACGCCTGGTAGGCCGCGAGCCCCGCGAACGGGACCAGCAGCGCCGCGGCGGCGGGCGAAGCGTTCCACAAGCGCGTCGCCAGCACCAGCGCGCCGGCCCCCAGCAGGGCGGCGCCGTATATGCCGACCTCGCGGCTTTCGGCGCCCATCTCCAGCACGGGCAGCAGCGCCGCGCCAACCCACAGCACGTCGAGCAAACGGCGTTGCCACGCGACCCGCAGCCGGTGGCGCGCCAGGCCCAGAAGGGCGAACAGCAGGACGGAGGCGACCGTCAACATGCCGGGCGACATGCCTTCCGGCAGCAGGTCCTCCATCGACCAGCCCAGGGCCAGCCCGGCGCCCCAGCCCACCAGCCCGCCAAGCGCATACACCAGCACCGCGAAGCCCGGCCCGGCGCCGAACCGGGTCCGCGCCAGGTTGCGCAGCTCCGCCACGCCCGCCGCCAGCAGCCCGAGCAGCAGCACCATCCCGGCCGGATGCAGGCCGAACGTCACGTCAAACTCCCCGCGCACCACGCGGAGCGGGTCGATATGGGTGGCGAAGCGGCACCAGGCCCACTCGAACGCCAGGGCGGCCAGGGCGGCGGCGATGGCGAGGCCGATCAGCGGCACCGGGCCGCGGTCCCGCCCCGCCGGCAGCACGCGCCAGATCATCGCCCAGGCGAACACGCCGGCCGCAATCGTCGCCTGCGACACGTCTGCCTTGGATTGCAGGAAGAAGTGGATGAGCGCCAGCACCGCGAACCCGTAAGCGAGCTTGTGCAGCCGCTTCCAGTTCCGGCCCAGCCGCTTCACCCAGCCGTCGGTTGAGGTCACGGCCAAGGCCGTCAGCCCCAGCAGCGCCACGAAGCCGATGGTGAGATAGGCGCGGACCAGGATCTCGGTCGCGATGGCCAAAGGACGCCAGTTCTGCTCGGCGGCGTAGAGCAGGAGATGCAGCCCGGCGTAGCAGGCCGCGCCGACCCCGATCATCCGCCGGACCACCACGATATTCGGCGCCCCCAGCAGCGCCTTGGCCGGAGAAACAACCAGGGACGCCACCAGAATCCACGCCGCCCAATACCCGGTCGAGTGGATCGCGGCATGGAGCGGGCGCGCGCCCAGCATGTCCAGCCCCCCCCGCACCGCCAGCCACCCCGCCGGCAGCAGCAGCAGCGTGAGCACGGCGGCACGCAGCGGGTCCAGTTGCCCGCGGCGGTCCGTCCAGGGCGCCCACTCGGCAATCGGATGCAAATGCGGGCGGGCGAGCCTCATCGGCTGCTTCCGGGCGAGGCCGAGGGGGGCGGCGCGGGCGGGGGCGCTTCGTGCGCGTAGCCCGGCGGCACGGCGAAGGCAGCCGGGTCCAAAGCGCCGTAAGCCACGCGCGTGGCCTCCACCAGCACCTGGGCGCCATGCCGCGCTTGGAGCAGCACCCCGTCGTCGGTGAAGCAGATGAGCGTCGCCTGTCCTCCCAAGTCCCGCGTCTCCCATTCGGTGCAGGGCAGACCTGCGATTTGGGTGCTGCCGCGCCGGGTGAAAGGGGCGCTGCCCGAGGCGGCCTGACCGGGCAGCCCGCCCGCCGGCGTCGGCAGGTCCAGCACGCCGCGGCTGCGCTCGCTGACCATCGCCATTGTGCCCGCCGCGTAGTCCACGATGGCGTAAACGCCCGGCGTCGGCGTATCGAGCCGCATCTTCCGCTCTGCCGCCGACCAGCGGGACCGCTGCGACATCGCCTGCTCGCCTTGCCCCATGCGGTAGGTCACATCCACGTCGCGGGTCGGCAGCGTCGCGGGCCGGTCGGCCTGCGCCCTTGCCGGCAAGACCGTCAGGACGGCCAGCAGCGCCGCCGCCGGCAGGGCGCCCCGGATCACCGGGCGCGTCCGAGCTTCGGCATGGCGAACTGCATGTAATCGGGCGGCACCTGGAACAGCTCGTCGCGCAGCGGGCCGTAGCTGACGCTCGATGCGGTGAACGTGCCGCGCCGCCCGTCCACGTCGCCTTCCGCCCGCAGCGCCACGCCGCCCGCGGTGAAGCAGACGGTGCCGGCGCCGCGCGGGGATTGCACGGCCCAGGCGGTGCAGGGCAACCCGGCCACCACCTCTTCGTCGCGCCGGGTCAGCTTTGCCCCGTCCAGCGTCAAAGGCTGCAGGTCGGCGCCGCGCACCGGGAGGGTCAGCGCGCTGCGCAGCGCCGTGTCCATCATCTGGACGGAATGGGCGCGCAGATCGACGATGACCGCCTGCGTCCGGCCTTCCGGCTCCGCCCGCAGCCGTTGCCCGGCGGCGTCCCAGGACAAGCGCAGCGCGCCGGGAATGCCGCCCGGCACGGCGGATGCGGCCTCGCCTTCCACGCGGTAGGTCACGGCCACGTCGCGGCTGGGCTGGATGCGCGGCCGGTCCTCCGCCCGCGCAACCGGTGCGGTGGCAGCCAGCAGCCCCCCGAGCGCCCAGGCCGCGCGCCGGGTCATGGCGGAGAGGCCGGCACCGCCGGGCCGTTCGGGGTGGCGGCCACCCGGCTGAAGTCGGCGGGCGGCACGAACTCGCCCGCCGACGCCGGGGCGAAGCTGACGCTCACGGCCTCGATCAGGTTGCGACGCCCGGCCTCGTCCGTGCCGGAGGAGCGCAGCAGGATGCCGTCGTCGCTGATGCACATGGTGCCGCGGGCCTTGTCCACCGCCACGTCCCACACCGTGCAGCGCACCGCGGCCACCGTGGCGGGGGCGCGCCGGGTGAAGCGCATCCGGTCGTTCAGTTGGAAATACGTTTGCGGCCCGTCCCCATACGACACGTCCAGCACCATCTGCTCTTCCGGCACCACCACGGCGATGCTGCGCGCCGCCTGGTCCACCAGCATGTAGGTGCGGTCCGGCAGGTCGAGCCGCATGGGGGAGCCGCCGGCTTCCGCCGTGACCCGCACCTCGACCGGCGGCGCGCCCGCATTGACCACGCGATACAGCACGGACGCTTCCCGCGTCGGCGCCAACGCCGGGCGGTCCGGCGCCGCGGCGGCGGCGAGCGGCAGGGCGCACAGCCCGGCGGCGGCCAGCGCGCCCCGTGTCGTCATGCCCCGGCCTCATCCAAAGCCGGGTCGATCCGCGGCGATTGGTCATACAGCAGCCGGATTTCCGCCGCCAGCGCCGCTGGGTCGGGGTCGGGCAGCCAGCGGGCCGGAAGGGGCGACGCGGCGGCCAGCAGGGACCTGTACTGTTCGCGCGGGATCTCGTCCGCGCCGAACTGCGCTAGGTGCTTGGTGACGAACTGGGTGTCGAGCAGGGCGTAGCCGCCCAGCCTCATGCGCGCGACCAGGTGCACCAGCGCCACCTTGGACGCATCCCGCGCCGCGCTGAACATGCTTTCCCCGAAGAACACGCCGCCCAGCGACACGCCATACAGCCCGCCCACCAGCGCGCCATCCTGCCGGCATTCCACCGAATGCGCGCAGCCGCGGCGGTGCAGCTCGCCGAACAGCCGCTCGATGTCGGCGTTGATCCAGGTGTCCTCCCGCCCCGGCGCCGCGGCGGCGCAGCCGGCGACCACGGCGGCGAAGGATTGATTGCTGGTCACCTGGTAGCGGCCCGACAGCACGGTACGCAGCAGCCGCTTCGGCAAGCGGAACCCGTTCAGCGGCAACACGCCGCGCAGCTCCGGATCGAGCCAGTACAGCCGCGCGCCCCGCCGGGTTTCCGCCATCGGGAACAGCCCGGCACGGTATGCCCGCATCAGCAGTTCCGGCGTCACTTCGATGGTTCTGCGCGACATGGTGGGATCGTGGCCTGCCTGCTCGGGTCTGCCAACATTCTATCACGTTCGGCGGCGGCGCGGGTTCCGGATTGGAACTATTTCTACCTGTGCGTCAGCCGCTTGAGACGAAATGCTCCAGCCAGTGGATGGTGTAGTCGCCGCTCCCGAACTCCGGCGCGTCCATGATGCGGCGATGCAGCGGCAGCGTGGTCTTGATGCCCTGGACCGCGAACTCGCCGAGCGCGCGGCGCATCCGGGCAATCGCTTCCGGCCGGGTGGGCGCGTGGACGATCAGCTTGGCCACCATGCTGTCGTAAAAGGGCGGCACGACGTAGCCCGCATACAGGGCGCTATCGACCCGCACGCCCAAACCGCCCGGGGCATGGAACACGTCCACCCGGCCCGGCGTCGGCATGAAGGTGTCCGGATCCTCCGCCGTCACCCGGCACTCGATGGCGTGGCCGCGGAACTCGATGTCCGCCTGCTCGTAGCCGAGCGCGTGCCCGGCCGCGACGCGGAGCTGCTCGCGCACCAGATCGACGCCGCAGACCATCTCGGTGACGGGGTGCTCGACCTGGAGGCGGGTGTTCATCTCGATGAAGGCGAACTGCTTGTCCTGGTACAGGAACTCCAGCGTGCCGGCGTTGCGGTAGCCGAGCCGCCGCAGCCCCGCCGTCACCACGGCGCCCAGGCTGTCGCGCTCCGCCGCGGTCAGCGCGGGGGACCCGGCCTCTTCCAGCAGCTTCTGGTGCCGGCGCTGCAGGCTGCAATCGCGCTCGCCGAAGTGCACGACGTTGCCGTGGGCGTCCGCCATCACCTGCAGCTCGATGTGCCGGGGGCGGTCGAGGTACTTTTCGATATACACGGCGTCGTCGCCGAACGCGGTGCGCGCCTCGGTCCGTGCGACCGTCCAGGCTTCTTCCATCTCGTCCGGGGCGTGCGCCACCTTCATGCCGCGCCCGCCGCCGCCGGCCGCCGCCTTGACCAGCACGGGGTAGCCGATCCGCTCCCCCACGGCGCGCGCCGCGTCGAGGTCCGGCACCGCGCCGTCGGAGCCAAGCACCAAGGGCACGCCGAGGGACGCCATCGCCGCTTTTGCCGCGATCTTGTCGCCCATCATGCGGATGTGCGCGGGCGACGGGCCGATGAAGGTCATGCCGTGCGCTTCCACCATCTCGGCGAAGCGCGCGTTTTCCGACAGGAAGCCGTAGCCCGGGTGGATCGCGTCCGCCCCGGTGACGGCGGCGGCGGACAGGATCGCCGGGATGTTCAGGTAGCTGTCCCGCGCCGAAGGGGGGCCGATGCACACGCTTTCGTCGGCGAGGCGGACGTGCATGGCGTCCGTGTCAGCCGTGGAGTGCACCGCGACGGTGGGGATGCCCAGCTCGCGGCAGGCGCGCTGGATGCGCAGCGCGATCTCGCCGCGGTTGGCGATCAGGACCTTGCCGAACACTACTCGATGACCAGCAGCGGCTGCGCGTATTCGACCGGCTCGCCGCTGGCGATCAGGATACGGGTCACGGTGCCGGCGTGCGGCGCCTTGATCTGGTTGAAGGTCTTCATCGCCTCGATCAGCAGCACCGTTTGCCCGGCGGTGACGGTGCGGCCCACGGTGACGAAGGGCGTCGCGCCGGGTTCGGGGGCGAGGTAGGCGATGCCGACCATGGGGCTGGTGACGGCGCCGGGGGGGATTGGTTCTTCGGCGGCGACGACGGCCGCGGCGGGTATGGGGGCCGGCGATGCGGCTTGCGCGTGCGACGGGAGCGCCGCGCCGCCCGGCCCGGCGGACCCGGCTCGCACCAGGCGGATGCGGCGGTCGCCCTCTACCAGTTCGATCTCGGTCAACGCGGTTTCGCGCAGGATGGCAGCGAGCGTGCGGATGCTCTCGGGGTCGAACAGCACGCCGCTCATGGGGCGCTCCGACTGGGTCTCTCAGCAGCGCGACGATGGGGGAACAGGATGCAACCAGAGCACTCAGACATGGTGGCGCGCCTATCACGCCCTGCCTTGTCCGTCCATGGTTGCCTGGCACTGAGACTGCATCAACTTGGCAGCTACGTTGAAGCCGTCCAAACCAACCAAGCTGGCTGGCACCTTTTCAGACTGGCCGGGCGGCGACATGATGCTGCGCCATGTCCACAATACATCTTGTCCCGGACGACATCTGCGAGCGTTTTCACGTCAAGGAATGGCGCAATGCCGCAGGCGTGCTCTCTACGGCCTGTCCCAACGAGTGGCAGGAAGTGCAGGATGTGCTTCGCAACTTCAAGCTTCTGAAATCGGAGGTGCTGGTAGGAGGTGGCAACCGTTCGCTCGTCAGCCAACGTATCGACGAGGCCCTTTACAGCAAAGGTTGGAAAGAAAAGGATTTCTCAACCTCGATTACCGTTGATGAAAGCACGACCGACAGTCCGACCCATGCCGTTGATTGTTTCAAGAACGGCGTTGCTGTGGAAATGGAGTGGAACAACAAAGATCCATTCTTTGACCGCGACTTCAATAACTTTCGACTGCTTTTTGAGTTGCGGTAACTGCTCAACGCCCCCTACGAGCTGGCGTGTGCGAAGCGGTGCGTGATGCG
>CAXSAZ010000065.1:0-15351 GCA_964235485.1 uncultured Acetobacteraceae bacterium
CAAGCCGCCGCCCAACGCTCACATCTGAAACGAACTATGCAACTGTAATGCTAGGGTTGCAGGAGCAAAGAGTGCGCCGCCGCCAGGCCGGCGCTTGGGGGAACTCGACGCGCTGCGCGGCCTCGCGGCCCTCGTGGTGCTGCTGCACCACCGCCTGCTGTCCGGCGACCTGCTGGCCGGGCCGCTCGGCCGATGGCTGGCCGCGACGCCGCTGCAGCCGATCCAGTCGGGGGCGCCCGGCGGTGATGTTCTTCATGCTGAGCGGCTTCGTACTGACCAAGGCGCTGCGCGACCGGGGCTTTGCGCTGTCGGCCCGGTCGTGGGCCGTGTGGGCCGCGCAGCGCACGATCCGCTTGTGCCTGCCCGTCGCCGGGTGCACCGGCTGGCGCGGCGCGTGGACCGGATGGCCTGAGCGAAGCTGCGCCCTCCTGCCGGCAGGAGGGTTCGCAAGGCGCCGAGCTTCGCCATATCGCGGGTCGCAGGTTAGCATCGACGAGCCGGCCAGTTTCGAAAGGACCCCGACCATGCCCGATACCCCGCTTCCGCCCGACCTCGGCCTCGGCCTGCTGGACGCGCTGCGCGCCGTCGTGGGGGAGCGCGGGCTGCTCACCGCGCCCGCCGACACCGCGCCGTTCTGCGAGGACTGGCGCCGGTTGTATCAGGGCCGCACGCCCGCGGTGGTGCGCCCGGCGAGCACGGCGGAACTCTCGGCGGTGGTCCGGCTGTGCGCGGAGCGCCGGGTGCCGGTGGTGCCGCAAGGGGGCAACACCAGCATGGTGGGCGGGGCCACGCCGTCCGAGGACGGGCGCCAGGTGGTCGTGTCGCTGGCGCGGATGAACCGGGTGCGGTCGGTTGACGCCTTGGACATGACGATGGTGGCGGAGGCGGGCGTGCCGTGGCGCGCGGCGCAGGACGCGGCGGCGGAGGCCGGGTGCTTGTTGCCGTTGTCCATCAGCTCGGAGGGCACGGCGCAGGTCGGCGGCATCCTGTCGGCCAACGCCGGGGGCAACAACACGCTGCGCTACGGCAACGCGCGGGACCTGGTGCTGGGGCTGGAGGTGGTGCTGCCGGACGGGCAGGTGTGGGACGGGCTGCGGAGCTTGCGCAAGGACAACACGGGCTATTGCCTGCGCCAGTTGTTCGTGGGGGCGGAGGGCACGCTCGGCGTCATCACGGCGGCCGTCTTGAAGCTGGCGCCGCGCCCCGTGGAGGTGGAGGCCGCGCTGTGCGCCGTGCCGAGCGCCGCCGCCGCGTCCGAGCTGTGCCGGCGGTTCCAGGCGCACGACCCGGCGGCGGTGCAGGCGTTCGAGTACATGTCCGGCGCCGGCATGGGCTTCGTGCTGCGCCACATCCCGGGCGCCAGCCTGCCGCTTTCGGAACCGGCGGCGCACTACGCCCTGGTGGAACTGGCGACGCCGCGAAAGGGCGCGCGGCTGCGGGAAGCATTGGAAACGGTGCTGGAAGCGGCGCTGGAGGACGGGCTGGTGCTGGATGCGGCGCTGGCCGACAGCGAGGCGCAGCGCCAGGCGATCTGGAAGCTGCGGGAAGAGCATTCGGAAGCGCAGAAGCGGGAAGGCGCCAGCGTGAAGAACGACGTGTCGGTGCCGGTGAGCCGGGTGCCCGACCTGATCGTGGAGGCGACGGCGGCGTGCGAGGCGCTGATCCCCGGCATCCGCGCCGTGCCGTTCGGCCACCTGGGCGACGGCAACATCCATTTCAACCTGGAGCAGCCGGAGGGGTGGGATGCGGCCGACTTCCTTGCGCAAAGCCATGCGATCATGGAGGCGGTGAACGCCGTGGTGGCGCGGCTTGGCGGCAGCTTCTCGGCGGAGCATGGGGTGGGGCGGCTGAAGCCGGGCATGATGCCGGCCTGGCGCGGCGGGGCGGAGCTGGACGCGATGCGGCGGATCAAGGCGGCGCTGGACCCGTGGGGGGTGATGAACCCGGGCAAGGTGCTGCCGTAACCCTCCGTTTCGGGGCGCGGCGGAGCTGGTCGCGGGGCGTTGTTCGGGGCGCTTCGCCGGAAAGGCGGCTGCAGAAGTCGCGCCGTGCGACGCCCTTGACCGGGCACCCGCACGTTCGATACACATTCGGAAATATTACGCCGAAGTTGTTAAGCGTCACTGCAACAGCTTCGGCGGCAATCACCCGAGTTGTAGGACCGCCATGGCCAGGGCTTCTTCAGACACCCCCCACAGCGTGCCGCTGCGTGCGTTGCTCGCTTGGCGTCGTACGCCGGCTCGCGACGGCCGTCTCACCAGCTACAGGGATCGTTACTGGATTGCCGCCGGTCTCTCCCTCCTGCCGCTTCGCTTGGGTTGGGCCATGCGTCTTTTCGGATCGGACAAGCAGCGCGAGGGACAGCACGCCTACGGGCGCAGCTACCACGAGATGTTTCGCGCCTTGCGCTATCGCCCGATCAAGCTGCTTGAGATCGGCGTGTTGTCAGGCGCATCCCTGACCGCATGGCGCGCTTTTTTCCCACGCGCCACGGTTGTGGGCTGTGACATCAGGCCGAAGACGCACCTGAACTACCGCCGCATCCGAACCCACCTGATCGACCAGTCCAACCCCACCGACCTCGCGGCATTGGCCGCCGCCGAGGGGCCATTCGATGTGATCATCGACGATGGCTCCCACGTCAACGCCCATCAGGTCACGACGTTCTACAGCCTTTTCGAGCACCTTCGTGACGGGGGCACCTACGTGATCGAGGACTCTCAAACCTCGTTCTGGCCGGGACCGTTCGGCGGCGCGCACATCTGCGACCCAGCCTTCGCCCAAACGTGCACCGGGGAGATGTTGGAGCTGGCGAAGTACCTGAATCATGCCGAGTTCCGAAACGACGAGGGAATAGATCCCCGGCGCCTCCTTCACGCTCGGAGCATTCGCCGCATCAGCTTCGAGCACAACATGATCATCTTGAACAAGGGAGACAACAATCTGCCTTCCAATTGCCCGCCCGGCGGCGTTCCATCGCCGGACGCCGCAGTGTCGTAAAGGTCAGCCAGCGCGGTTGGACGGCTTCTGTCAAAGCCAGACCCAGACCAATTGGGAGCATCCGTTGCTGCACTTTGTTCATCTGCGCCCATGGGACATCGCGAACTCCCCAATCGGCCAGGAACTCAAACGCCTCGGGGTGCCGCACCAGTTCCTCGGCACGCCGGTCAACCTGCGCTACCGCTGGCGCATGGAGCTGTTCCTGCGGATCTACCCGTTGCTGGCCGTCCGGCTGCTCGCCGCCGCCTGGGCGTCGATGTGGTCCGCCCGGAGCAGCCCAAGCGCCGTCCTGGTTTCATCCGACATCGAGGCCGTCATGTTCGGCCTCATTCGGTCGGCGCTGCGGCGACCCACCCTGATCGTGCTCCAGACCCTCATCATCACCCCCCGGTCGTCCCGGTGGGCAAACCTCGCCTACATGGCCTATTGGCGGCTGATCTTGGGCCTCATCGACGTGGGCGTTTGCCACGCCCGGTCCGAGATTGCCGAATACGAGCGGCTGTTCCCGGCGCACGGCCACAAGCTGGTTTTCATTCCCTATGGCACAACGGTCAACCGGCACTCGCCACCATCCGCGCCGCCTCCGCCCGACGACGTGCCCACCATCGTCACGGCGGGACGGTCTGGCCGGGACTACCTCACCTTGGCGCGGGCGGTGGAAGGATTGCCCTGCCGGCTCACGATCATCTGCGACGTCGCTGGCCCGCTGCGGACCTTGCCGGCGTCCGAGCAGATCGAGATTGCCCGCACCTGCTTCGACCACGAGTACCTCGACCGCCTGGCACAGGCCACCATCGTTGTCGTTCCGCTCTCGGTCCACCATGCTTCTGCGGGGCAGATGGTCTTGCTGCAAGCTGCCGCACTGGCGCGTCCGGTCGTCATCACCCGCACCGCGACCACGATCGACTACGCGACCGACGGGAAGGATGGGCTGTTGGTCCCGATGGGCGACGTCGCCACGCTGCGCCAGACGCTTGCGTATCTGCTCGGCAATGCGGAGTTGCGCCGCTTGCTCGGCCAGGCGGCGTCGGATCGGTTCGTCCGGCACCACAGCACCGAGGCATACGTACGGAACTTGGTGCAGATCGTGCAATCGCGCCTCGGTGCCGCGGCATCGGGCGGCCGTCCTGGCGAGGGTGGAAGCTTGCCGGCCCATCTGGGCCTTGAACCTTTCCAGCCCCACGCCAACCCATAGCGGCGCAGCAACCAGGCAATCCAGTTGCCCGCTGTCGCAGCCGCTTCAGCAGCACCGGCCAACAACGCGCTGCAAGCAGAAGTCCGGCTGTGCCCGGGGCCGCCATCATCTCCCAACATCGGGCCGGCAGCCGCCATCCACGGGCGCTTCCACCCCGGCGGCCGTTGCGTTAACCCTGCGCCATGCGACGCTCCCTCCTGTCCCAGCTTGACCGCTACGTCCTCCGCCAGCTCCTCGCCGCCCTTGTCGCGGCGACCGGAGGACTGGTGGCGCTGATCTGGTTGACGCAGAGCCTGCGCTTCGTCGAGCTGGTGGTGAACCACGGCTTGTCGTTCGGGACGTTTCTGCACCTGACGGGGCTGCTGATCCCGAACTTCGTCGCGGTGATCCTGCCGATCACCACCTTTGTGGTGGTGCAGTTCGTGTATCAACGGCTGGCGGGGGACCGGGAACTCACGGTGATGCGGGCGGCCGGGCTGTCGCCCTTGGCCCTGGCGCGGCCGGCGCTGGTGCTCGCAGCGGGGGTGGTGGTCACCTGCTACTGGCTGAACGTCCTGATCGTGCCGGTCAGCTACACGGCGTTTCGCGAGCAGCAGTTCGAGATTCGCAACCGCTTGGCGGCGTTCCTGCTGCAGGAAGGGGTGTTCACCCCGATCTCCGACGACCTCACGGTGTATGTGCGCAGCCGCGACACCGACGGCACCCTGCGCGGCATCCTGGTGGAGGACGAGCGGCAGAAGAACAGCCGGGCCACCATCCTGGCCGAGCGCGGGCGGCTGGTGAACGGGCCGAGGGGCCCCCGCGTGCTGCTGGAAGCCGGCAGCCGGCAGGAGATCGACCGCACCAGCGGGCGGCTCAACGTCCTGACGTTTGCCGAGAACTCCATCGACCTCGCCAGCAGCACCAAGAACGCGGAGCAGCGGTATCGCGACGCTACCGAGATGTCGCTCGGCGAGCTGCTGCACCCCGACAGCAGCGTCAACCCGCGCGACGTGGGCAAGCTCTTGGTGGAAGCGCATCGCCGGCTGTCGGCGCCGCTCACCGCGATGAGCTTCGCGCTGGTGGCGCTGTTGTCGGTGCTGACGGGCACGTTCCAGCGCCACGGCAACGTGTTGCGCCCGCTGGCGGCGGTGCTGACGGTGGTGGCGCTGCTGGCGTTGGGCCTGGCCATCGCGAACCTGGCGGCGCGGCAGACCGCGCTGATCCCGCTGATCTGGCTGCACGCCACCTTGCCCGGCGCCGTGTGCGCTTGGCTGCTGCTGGGTCCGCAGGCGCTGGCCGGGCGGCGCGCGGGGCGGCGTGCTCCGGTCGCCGGCCTGAGCCGCGCCGGGCTGTAGGGCGCGCGCCGTGGCCGTGACCCTGTCGCTTTACATCGCCCGGCAGTTCCTGCTGTCCGTGCTCGCCATGCTGGCGGCGCTGTCCGGCATCGTGTCGTTGTTCGACTTCATCGAGCTGCTGCGCCGCTCGGCCACCAAGCCCGATGCGACCTTCGGCCTGGTAACGGAGATCGCGGCGCTGCGGCTGCCGTTCGTCGCCATGCAGATCCTGCCGTTCGCGGTGCTGCTGGGCGGCATCCTCGCGTTTTGGCGGCTGACGCGCAGCAGCGAGCTGATCGTGGCGCGGGCGTCGGGCGTGTCGGCGTGGCAGTTCCTGGCGGCGCCGCTGCTCTGCGCCACCCTGCTGGGCGCGCTGGCGACGGCGGGGGTCAGCCCGCTCGCTTCCGCCATGCTGGCGCGGGCGGAGGTGCTGGACAACACCTTTCTGCGCACCGGCGGCGGGCCGATGGCGCTGCAGGGCGGGCAATTGTGGCTGCGGCAGTCCGACCGGGAATTGGACCCGGCAGGCGTCGCGATCCTGCACGCGCGGGGGGTGACGCTGCATGGCAAGGAGCTGGTGGGGCGGGAGGTCAGCGTGTTCCGCCTGGACGGCGCGGATCGGCTGCTGAGCCGGATCGAGAGCACGCGGGCGACGCTCGGGCGCGGCTACTGGGCGCTGGAGGACGCGCGGCGGATGACGGCGGACCACCTGCCGGAGCCGATCGGGTCCACGCGGCTGCCCACGGACCTGACGGTGAGCCGGGTGCAGGAAAGCTTCGCCAGCCCGGACACGCTGTCGGTGTGGACGCTGCCGGACTTCATCGGGCTGCTGGAGCGGTCGGGGTTCTCGGCGATCCGGCACCGGCTGCATTTCCAGGCGCTGCTGGCGTTGCCGCTGTTGTGCGGCACGATGGCGCTGGTGTCCGCCGGGTTCAGCATGAGGGCGACCCGGCGCGGCGGGGTGGCGCGGATGATCGGCAGCGGGGTGGCGGCGGGGTTCACGCTGTTCGTGGTGAGCAAGGTGGCGGAGGAGTTCGGGCAATCGGGCGCGCTGCCGGCGGAGCTGGCGGCGTGGGCGCCGGCGGGGGCCGGGCTGATGCTGGCGGTGGCGCTGCTGCTGCACTTGGAGGATGGGTAGGGTCAGGCGGCGGACAGCACGGGCACGCGGACGGCCTGCGCGGCGTGAAGCAAGGCGCGGTCGGCCGTCGCGAGCGGCAGGCCGAGGCGGAGGGCGAGTTCGAGGTATGCCGCATCATAGGCGGATAACCGGTGCTGCTCGGCGAGTTGGGCCGTCGCAGTCCAGGCCTGGCCGACCGTCTGGTCGTCAATCTCGATTGGCAAGGCACGCAGGAACTCGATCAGACGTTGCCGCTCGCCGCCAGTAATACGGCCGCGACGTTCCGCGGTCAGCAGGCCATTCATCGCTTCGAGCGGCCAAAGCTGCGGCGCAGTGGCACCGTCCTCTGTCAAACGGTTCAGCAACTTGACGATGCCAGGAGTCCGTTCATTCTTGAAACACCAGGCCAGAGCGACCGAGTTATCGAGAACAAACGTCACCGCCGGCCTTCCTCAATCAGTTCCTTGATCGACAAGCCCCCGAGTGTCAGACCCTCGCTGAATTTCAGCAACTCGTCTGCGACACGGCGAGCCTTGGCGCGATCAAAGCCGGCTTTGGCGGGAACTAAGCGTGCGACCGGCTTGCCGCGCCGGGTAATGAGGACCTCGCCGCCCTTCTCGACTTCATCCAGCAAAGCGGTAAGCCGGTTCTTGGCCTCGAAAACACCCAGGACGTGCATAGCGGCGCTCCAACAATCTAGCTGTCTGTCTAGATTAGCAGATGTTGCGGGCGCCGACCATCGCTTTCAAGCAGTCCCCGCCATCAGCCCCGGCACCTCCGCCGCCAACTCGCGCGCCAGGAAGCCAATCGGCCCGATGCGCTGCGCCAGCCGACGACCGGCCTGGCCGTGCAGCCACACGGCCCAGCACGCCGCCTGCGTGGGCGACGCACCGCGGGCGAGCAGGCCGGCGAGGATGCCGGCCAGCACGTCGCCCGAGCCGCTGGTCGCCAAGCCCACGCCGCCGCCCGCATACTCCCATGCCTGGCCCTCCGGGCTGATCACCGTTGTGCGCGCGCCCTTCATGATGACCACCTGCTGCAGCGCCGCCGCGGCCCGGCGCCCGGCGGCGGGCGGGTCGGCCTCCACCTCCGCACGCTCGATCTCCAGAATGGTCGCCATCTCGCCGGCGTGCGGCGTCAGCACGGCGCGGCCGGCATGGGGACGCAGCGCGTCCCGCAGGGCCGCGTGGCCGCACAAGGCGCCGGCGTCCAGCACCAGGGCCGGGGCGCTGCCCGGGTCCAGCCGGCCGAGCACGGCCTCCACCAGTGCCATCGCCGCCGCCCGGTCCATCATGCCGGGGCCGAGCAGCAGCGCGTCCGTCCGCCCCGCCGCGCGGGCCAAGGCCTCCGCCGCGTCCGGGCCGAGGTCGCCGTCCTCCGTTTCCGGCAAGCCCATCACCAGGGCCTCGGGCAGCCGCATCGCCATGCCGAGCGCGGCGCTGCGCCCGGTCGCGACCTGCAGCTTGCCCGCGCCGGCGCGCAGCGCGGCCTCCGCGGACAGCAGGGCGGCGCCGGGCACCGCGCGGTTGCCGCCGGCGACCAATACGCGGCCGCGCTGGTCCTTGTCCTCGCCCGGCGCCGGCAACGGCATCGCGCGCAGCAGGTCCGGGGTGATCGCGGCGCTCATCGTGCGGCCACCGGGCTGTCGGGCGCGTCCGTGACCTGCTCGCCTTCCCGCTCCACGGGGACCGTGTGGTTGTAGCGGAGGAGCTGCAAGCCTTCGGCGCCGGGCGCATACTCGGTGACGCCGCAGTTGGCCACGTCGCCTTTGCGGTCCACGGCGAGGATCTGCGCCTCGTCCATGCCTTCCAGCAGGTAGCGCAGGCACAGCACGACGACCTGGTGCGCGACGATCAGCACCCGCCGGTCCTCGTGCTGCAAGAGCAGGGTGTCGAGCAGGCTGCGCAGCCGGAGGATCACGTCGCACCAGCTCTCTCCGCCGGGCGGGCGGTGGTAGAACTTGCCGAGCAGGGCGCGGAAGCGGGCCTGGTCCGGGAACTCGGTCTCGATGCCCATGCGGGTGAGCAGGTCGAGCACGCCGAACTCCTTTTCCCGCAAGCGCTCGTCGATGGCAAAGCGGGCAGGCGGGACCGGGGTGCCGCCCTCCGCATGGATGCGCGCCGCCGTGTCGCGGGCGCGGAGGTAGGGGGACACGAGCACCGCCTCCGGCCGCTCGCCCTCGGGCAGGCCGGCGAACCAGCGGCCGAGCGCGTCGGCCTGGCGCTCGCCGAGCGGGCTGAGCGGCACGTCCACGTCGCGGATGCTGAGGTCGATGCGCGGGAGGCCCGCCGTCATGGCCGCGTCACGGGCGACGTTGCCGGCGCTCTCCCCGTGCCGCACGATCCACAGGTGGCTGGGCCATCGCTGCTGCATTGGGGTGTTCCATCGCCCGCAAAGGGCGTCATCTGTTGCCGGAAAGGGCGTTCAACGGCCCGGGGGCACGCGGGTTGCCCGGCGGATGCAGACAAGACACAGCAGCGCCGGGGTTCGCGCGCCGCCGCGGGATCGGCTTTTGCCGGCGCGGCCGGGCATGTATAGAGGCCCGATGCCCGCCCCCCGCCTTTCCCCCGCGCGGCGCCGCCGTGTCATGCGCTGCTTTGGGCGCTTCTCCGGGCGCGGCCTGGCCCTGCTGGGACTGGCCGCCGCCGGCGTGCTCGCGGCGCCGGACGCGCAGGCGCAGTTCAGCGGGGTGCGCCGGGCGCGGCCCACGGTCGCGCCGCAGCCCTTGACGCGGACCGACCCGGTGACGTTCACCGCGGACCACGTGGAGTACGACCGCGACAACGCCGTCGTGTCCGCGTCCGGCAACGTGGAAGCGTGGCAGAACGACAACGTGCTGCGGGCGGACAAGATCACCTTCGACCGCAACACCAACGTGGCAGCGGCGTCCGGCAACGTGGTCATGGTGCAGCCGGACGGGCAGGTGCTGTTCAGCGACTACGCGGAGCTGACGGAGGGCTTGCGCGACGGCGTGCTGAAGGGGATGCGGGCGATCCTGGCCGAGAACGGCAAGCTGGTGGCCAACGGGGCGCGGCGGACGGAAGGGGCGATCAACGAGGTGTCGCGCGTCGTGTACTCGACCTGCAACCTGTGCGAAGCCGACCCGAGCAAGCCGCCGCTGTGGCAAATCCGCGCCCGCTCCGGCGTGCAGGACAATCAGAACAAGAAGATCGAGTATCGCGACGCCGTGCTCGACATCTACGGGGTGCCGGTCGCGTATTTCCCGTATTTCTGGCACGCGGACCCTTCGGTGAAGCGCGAAAGCGGCTTCCTGGTGCCGGGGTTCGGGCAGGCGAGCCGGCTGGGCGCGTTCCTGACGGTGCCGTATTTCTGGGCCATCGACGAGGTGTCGGACGCGACGATCACGCCGACGCTCACCAGCCAGCAATACGGCAACCTCGGCGTCCAGTACCGCCGCCGCTTCAACGACGGCACCTTGGACATCGACGCGGGCGTGGGGCGCGACCTCGGCGCGATCGAGGCCGACATCTTCGCCCGCGGGCGGTTCGCTTATGACGACACCTGGCGCTACGGCTTCGACATCGACCGGGCGACCAGCTCGCGCTACCTGCGGGACTACCGCATCAACAACCGGGCGGACGTGCTGACCAGCCGGGTGTTCATCGAGGGGTTCGGGACCGGGGCCTACGCCAAGCTCGACAGCATCGCCTACCAGGGCTTGGTGGACAGCATCCGGCAGAACCGGCTGCCGTATGTGCTGCCGCGGTATGAATACAGCTTCTTCGGGGAGCCGGACGCGTTGGGCGGGCGGCTGCGGTTCGACACGCAGAACTTCAACGTGCTTCGGCAGATCGGCACCAACACGCAGCGCGCGGCGGCGACGCTGAACTGGCAGCGCCCGTTTGCCGGGTCGTTCGGGGAGGTGTACGGGCTGACGCTGCAGGTGGACAGCGCCGCCTACAGCGCGACCAGCCTGGACCAGAATCCGAACTTCGCCCGGAACAGCAGCACGGAAACGGCGCGGGCGCAGCCGCAAGTGGCGCTGGACATGCGCTGGCCGTTCGTGCGCAACGGCTGGGGCACGCAGTTGATCGAGCCGCGCGTGCAGCTCGTCGCTGGCCCCAACACCGGGGGCGGGCGCAACCAGAACATCCCGAACGAGGACAGCCTGGACTTCGAGTTCACGGACCAGAATCTGTTCAGCCTGAACCGCTTCCCCGGCATCGACCGGCTGGAGGGCGGGCTGCGGGCCAACGTGGCGCTGCACCTGAACTGGACGGTGGGCAGCGCCCAGGTGGACGGGCTGATAGGCCAAAGCTACCGCACCCGGCGGGACGACACGTTTCCCGTGGGATCGGGGCTGGAGCGCAAAGCATCCGACATCGTGACGCGCACCACGGTGTCGCCCGCGCCGTGGCTGGACCTCACGGGGCGGACGCGGATCGACAACCGCAACGGCAACATCCGCTTCGCCGACGCCATCGGCAGCGCGGGCGTGCCGTTGCTGCGGGTGTCCGGCGGCTACATCTACTCCGCGGTGAACCCGTATTTCCTGTATGATACGCCGACGATCCCGGCGAGCTACTTCCAGCACCGGAACGAGGCCACGGTGGCGGCGTCCACGCAGTTCGACCGCTACCGGGCCTCGGCCTACGTGCGGCGCGACCTGGAACTGGCGAAGTACAGCAGCGCCGGGGTGCGGGCCACCTACGAGGACGAGTGCTTCATCTTCGACGTGAGCTACAACCGGCGCTACACGCCGCTGAACGGCGACAACGGTTCAACCTCGGTGCTGTTCCAGATCACCTTCAAGACGGTCGGCCAGTTCGGCGTAAACCGCATATAATGCCGTGGAGGATTGCGATGTCCCATCGAAACGCCTTGGTCCTGCTCGCCTTGCTGACCGCCGCGGGGGGGGCGGTGGCGCAGCCGCGGCGGGTGGCCGCGCCCCCGGCGGCGCCCACCAGCGACGCCATGCAGATCATCGCCGTGGTGAACGGGGACGTGATCACCAACGACGACGTGTCGAACCGCGGCCGGCTGTTCGCGCTGAGCACCGGGCTGCCGGTCACGCCCGAGGTGCTGGCCCGGCTGCGCCCGCAAGTGCTGAAGCAGTTGGTCGATGAGCGTCTGCGGCTGCAGGAGGTGCAACGCCGCCGCATCGGCGTGAGCGACCGGGAGATCGCCGACGCCATCGGCGAGATCGAGCAGCGCAACGGAATGCCCAAGGGCGCGCTGGGCGCCAGCCTGCGCGGCCAGGGGGTCGCGATGCGAACGCTGATCGACCAGGTGCGGGTGCAGCTCGGCTGGACGCGCGTGCTGCGGGAAGAGTTGGGCGCCAGGGCGGAGATCACCGACGCGGACGTGGCCGAGCAGTTGCGCATCTTCAAGGACCAGATCGGCAAGCCGGAGTTCCGGGTGTCCGAGATCTTCATCCCGATCGACGACCCCTCGAAAACCGCCGACGCCCGGCGCTTCGCCGACACGGTGATCGCGCAGCTCCGCGCCGGCGCCCCGTTCCCGGTGGTCGCCGCGCAGTTCAGCCAAAGCCAGACGGCGCTGCAGGGCGGCGACCTCGGCTGGGTGCGGCGCAACCAGCTCGATCCCGCGGTGGCGGCGGTGGCGCAGGAGATGCCACCGGGCGCGGTCAGCAACCCCATCGACGTGCCGGGCGGCATCAGCATCATCACGCTGCGTGCCAAGCGCGAGATCGGGCGCGACCAGGCAACGGTGATGAGCATCCGCCAGGTGTTCGTGCCATTCGTGGGCGCGCTGAACCCGAACGCGCCGACCGAGCAGCAGCGCAAGGCGGTGGAGCAGGCGCAGGGCGTCAGCCGCAGCGCCAAGACCTGCAAGGACATGGAGGAGGCGAACGGGCGCTTCGGCAACGTCCGCCCGTCCGACCCGGGCGAGGTGCGGCTGGAAACGGTGGCGTCGGGGCCGCTGCGCAGCCTGCTGTCCGGGCTGAAGGAGGGCGTCGCCAGCAAGCCGGTGGTGGCCAACGAGGGCGCGGCCGTGCTGATGGTGTGCTCGCGCGAGCAGAAGAACGCGGCGGCGCCTACCAAGGAAGAGGTGGGGCAGCAGTTGTTGCAGGAGCGGGTGGAGCTGGCGTCGCGGCAGTTGCAGCGGGATTTGCGGCGCCGGGCGATGCTGGACGAGCGGGGGGTCTGACCCACTGGGAGCGGATGCGGGAGGGCTGCCGCCGCTCCGGGAGGTCATCGCGCGGCACGGGCTGGACGCGCGGCGCAAGCTTGGCCAGCATTTCCTGTTGGACGCGAACCTCACGGGGCGGATCGCGCGCTTGCCCGGCGCCTTGGCCGGGCGGCATGTGGCCGAGGTGGGGCCGGGTCCCGGCGGCCTGACCCGCGCGCTCTTGGACACCGCGGCGGAGAGCGTGCTCGCGGTGGAGGTCGATGCCCGGGCGGTTTCGGCGCTGGCGGAGTTGGAAGCGGCGTATCCCGGGCGGCTCCGGGTGCTGGCGGCGGATGCGACGCGGCTAGACCTCGCGACGCTCGTGCCCGCGCCCCGGCAGTTGGTGGCGAACCTGCCGTATAACGTCGCGACCCCCCTGCTGGTCGGCTGGCTGCGCCAGGCGCAGGCCTGGGAGCGCATGACGCTGATGTTCCAGCAGGAAGTGGCGGAGCGCATCGCCGCCGCGCCGGACACCCCGGCCTATGGGCGCTTGTCGGTGCTGGCGCAGTGGACGTGCCGGGCGGCACTGCTGATGCGCCTGCCGCCGGCCGCCTTCGCGCCGCCGCCCAAGGTGTGGTCGGCCGTGGTGGGCCTCCTGCCGCACCCGGCGCAGCCGCCGCCCGCCTTGTTCGCCGCCATGGAACGGGTGACGGCGGCGGCGTTCGGGCAGCGGCGCAAGATGCTGCGCGGCTCGCTCCGCACGCTGGGGGGCGAGGCGTTGCTGGCGCAGGCCGGCATCGCGCCGGAGCGCCGGGCGGAAACGCTGGACATCGCGGAGTTCGACCGGCTGGCGCGGCTGGTTCACGCCGGGGCTGGGTGACACCCCGTTTCGTTGCATAGCACGAATTATGACGGGACACGTTATTGTTATCCGGCTAATCTTCCCGTTGTAGCCTCGGCCGCTTCGGCGACCGCGCGGGCCGGACGGCGGAGGGCGGGGATGACGAGCATAACCGGCGTGGATGGCGGGATCGCGAAAGGCTGGCGGCTGCGTGTTCCGCGATTGGCCATGGCGTGGCCAGGGGGCGCGCTGCTCGCGGCGGGCGCCGGGGCGTCCGGATGTGTTGCCGGGCTTGCGGCCTGGCTGCTGGCGCCGGCGTGGATGGCGCTCCCGGTGCCGTTCGCGCTGGCCGCGGGCGCCGCGGGCGCAGGCGCGGCGCTGGCGTCGGCGGCGCTGGCGCAGGGGGTGCGGCGGCGCGGGGCCGCGCACCGGCCGGCAGCCCCGGCGGACACGGCATTCTCCGTCAACCCGGCCGACACCCCCCTTGCCGCGTCCCATGACGAGCCGACGCCGCTGTTCAGCCAGGCGGACATGGCCGAGCGGTTGGAGCGGTCGATTGAGCGGGCGCGGGCTTCGGGCGGGTGCGCGCTGCTGCACCTGGGCCTCGACGGGTTCCAGGACGTGCAGGACGCCCGCGGCCCGGCGGTCGGCGACCTGCTGCTGATCGAGGCGGCACAGCGGCTGCGTTGCGCGCTGCGCGGGACGGACGCGGTGGGGCGCGTGGGGGACAGCGCTTTTGCGGTGGTGCTGCCCGGCGTGTCCGGGGCGGAGCAGGCCCGGCGCTCGGCCACGCGCCTCGCCGCGGCGGTGCGGGAACCGTACGTGGTGGTGGGCGTGGCCAGCCGAATCGACGTGTCGGTGGGCGTGGCGCTGTTCCCGGCGGATGGGGACAGCGCCGCCGCGCTGACGCGCCAGGCGGGCAGCGCGCTGGAGCGGGCCAAGGCCGGGGGGCGCGGCGCCGTCGTGCTGTGCGAGTCCCCCGAGGCGGCGGCGGACGCGCGGCGGATGGACGAGGAGCTGCAGCACGCGCTGGAGCTGGAGCAGTTCGAGATGGCCTACCAGCCGGTGTTCAGCGCGCGGAGCAGCGTTCCGGTGGCGTATGAGGCGCAGGTCGGCTGGCGGCACCCGTTGCGCGGGCTGGTGCCGGCTTCGGTGTTCATGCCGTTGTGCGAGCGGTCCGGGCTGATGGAGAAGCTCGGCCGCTGGATGCTGCACGCCGCCTGCACGGAAGCGGCGACCTGGGCGGCGCCGGTGCGGCTGGCGATCAACATCGAGGGCGCGCAGTTCCGCCGGGGCGATCTGGAGCATCTGGTGATCGAAACGCTGCACCGGTCGGGCTTGGCGGCGGACCGCCTGGATTTGGAGGTGACGGAAGCGGTGCTGCTGGAGCATTCGCAGCAGGTGCTGGCGGCGATGCTGCCGCTGCGCACGTTGGGGGTGCGGCTGGTGGTGGACGATTTCTGCCAAGCAGCGGCGCTGCAGCGGTTCCGCGACGCGGCGGTGCAGCAGGTCAAGCTCGGCCGGGACGCCGTGCGCTTCATGCTCACCGACCCCGGCGCCATGGCCGTGGTGCGCTCGGTGCTGGGCATGGCGGCGGAGATGGGGATCGAGGCGGCGGCGGAAGGCGTGGAGCAGCCGGCGCAGCGCGACCTGCTGGCGCAGTTGGGGTGCGGGCCGATGCAGGGCGGGCTGTTGGGGCCGCCGCAATCGCCGGAACGGACGCGGCAATACTTGTGGCAGGCGACGCGGCGGGTGGACGGCGGGGCGGTGCTGCTGGGGACGGGGTAGG
>CAXSAZ010000066.1:0-10066 GCA_964235485.1 uncultured Acetobacteraceae bacterium
CGAAACACCGTAGCCCCGCAGCAACTCCTTCGCCTGGTATTCGTGGATGTTCATCAGATCAGCCCTGCCCCACGCGCCCAACGATACTTCGCGCCGAGCACCGCCACGGGGATTTCAGTGGAGTAGGCGTAGGCGGGGATGCCGTGCGCGTACAGGTACTCCGCCGCCTCCTCGACCTCCACGTCGCCGGCCAGGGAAACCACGACGGGCTTGCTGACGCCCTTCGCCTTCATGTCGTCGACCGTTTCCACCATCAGCTTGGCGAACACCATCGGCGGCGTCACGATCGTGTGCCAGTAGCCCAGGATCAGCGCGTGGATGCGGTCATCCTGCAGCCCCAGGCGCACCGTGTTGGCATAGGTCATCGGCGGCTCGCCGCCGGTGATGTCCACGGGGTTGCCCGCCGCGCCGAACGGCGGGATGAACTTGCGGAACGCGGCGTCCAGGTCTTCGGGGATCGCCATCAACTGCAGGCCGTTGTCCACGCAGGCGTCCGACAGCAGCACGCCGGACCCGCCGGCGCCGGTGATGATGACGACGTTCTCGCCCTTCGGCGTCGGCATCACCGGGATGCCGCGCGTGAACTCCAGCATGTCGCGCAGGGACCGGGCGCGGATGACGCCCACCTGCGCCAGCACGTCCTCGTAGATCTTGTCGTTGCCGGCCAGCGCGCCGGTATGGCTGCTGGCTGCCTTCGCGCCGGCCGACGTGCGGCCCGCCTTGAGCATGACGATTGGCTTCTTCTTGGACACCCGGCGCGCCACCTCGGCAAAGGCGCGGCCGTCCTTCAGGTCCTCGCAGTGCTGGGCGATGATGTGGGTCTCGTCGTCCTGCTCGAAGAAGGTCAGCAGGTCGTCCTCGTCGATGTCCGACTTGTTGCCCAGGCCGACGATAGCCGAAACGCCCATCTTGGCGGAGCGGCTGAAACCGATGATCGCCATGCCGATGCCGCCGGACTGCGACGACAGGGCGGCGTGGCCGCGCACGTCATAGGCGGTGCAGAACGTCGCGCAAAGGTTCTTCGGCGTGTAATAGAAGCCGTAGATGTTCGGCCCCATCAGCCGGATGTTGTACTTGCGCCCGATCTCCTGCAGCTCGAGCTGGCCTTCCTCGTTCCCGGTCTCGGCGAAGCCGGAGGGGATCAGGATGGCGCCGGAAATCTTCTTCTCGCCGCACTCGGTCAGCGCGGCGGCGACGAACTTCGCGGGGATGGCGAACACGGCGGTGTCGATGTCGCCGGGCACGTCCTTTACCGACTTGTAAGCCTTGTGGCCCATGATCTCTTCGGCCTTGGGGTGGATCGGGTAGATCTTGCCCTGGAAGCCGCCGTTGATGAGGTTCTTCATCACGGAGTTGCCGATCTTGCCGCTCTCGGCCGAAGCGCCGATCACCGCGACGGAGTTCGGGCGCATGATGCTGTTCATCGCCGTCACGATGTCGTCGTGCGCCGGGCGGTGGCGCGGCGCCTTGGGGCTGAAATCGACCACGATGCGGACGTCGGCGGCGATGGCGCCCTGCGCCGTCGCGAACACCGGGTTCAGGTCCATCTCGGAAATCTCCGGGAAGTCGCTGACCAGCTCGGACACGCGGACGATCAGGTTGGACAGCGCCTCGCGGTTGACCGGCTCGCTGCCGCGGACGCCTTTCAGCATCTCGGCCGCCTGCACGCCGTCCAGCATAGACAGCGCGTCCTCATGGGTGGCGGGGGCCAGGCGGAAGGTGATGTCCTTGAGCACTTCAACGAGCACGCCGCCCAGGCCGAACGCGACCAGCTTGCCGAAGCTATCGTCGGTCACGGCGCCGATGATGACCTCCTGGCCGCCCTGCAGCATCTGCTGCACCTGGACGCCCACGATCTTCGCGTCGGCCTTGTAGGCCCGCGCGTTGCTGAGGATGGTGTCGTAGCCGCGGCGCACCTCCTCGGCGGTTTTCAAGCCGACGAGGACGCCGCCCGCCTCGGTCTTGTGCAGGATGTCTGGCGAAACGATCTTCAACACCACCGTGCCCATGCCCGACGCCATCTGGACGGCCTCGTCGGCCGACCCGGCGACGCCTTCCTGCGGCACGGAGATGCCATAAGCGTCGCAAACCTGCTTGCCTTCGGGCGCGGTCAGCGAGTCACGGCCCTCCGCGCGGGCTTGGTCGAGCAAACGACGCACTACGCTATGGGCATCGCCCGCTTTGGCGGACATGGACGGAAGGTCGGTGACGTCGTTCACTACTTGTCTCCTGGAATCTGATCAGTCAGAGGGGGGATCGTCCCGGCACCGGCGGGGCCGGGACGATCCAAGGCTTAGGGGGACGTGAGCGGGCCTGCCTTGTCGGTGCCGAGGGCAACCGTTACGCTCTGCTCCTCCTGTCCGGCCGTTTGCAGGTAGCCTGCCCGCATCGGCTTGAGGACGAACAGCGCCAAAAGGGCGGCGGCGGCGTTCAGCCCAGCCGCCGTGAGGAACACGGCGTGCCAGCTTCCCGTCATGGTGGTCAGCACGCTGCTGAACGGCACCAGCAACGCCGCCGTCCCCTTCGCCGTGTAGAGCAGCCCGGCGTTGGTGGCCGCATACTTCGACCCGAACGTGTCGGCGCAGGTCGCGGGGAACAGGCTGTAGATCTCGCCCCACGCGAAGAACACCAGCCCGGTCAGCACAACGAACATGAACGGGTTCTGGCCGAACACGCTCAGCGCGTAGATGCCGACCGCCTCGATCGAGAACGCCACGAACATCGTGTTCTCGCGGCCGATGTTGTCGCTCACCCAACCAAAGAACGGGCGGGTCAGGCCGTTCAGCACGCGGTCGATGGTGGCCGCAAACGTCAGCGCCGGAAGCGTCAGGCCCAGGATGCTGACCGGCACGCCGGCCACCTGGAAATCCTGGGCAATCGGGCCGAGCTGCGCCGTCGCCATCAGGCCGCCTGCCGCCATCATGACGAACATCGCGTACATCACCCAGAACACCGGGGTGCGCACCATCTCCTTCGGCTCGTAGTTGCGCTTGGCCAGGCTCACGCGCGCCACGTCCGGCACCTGGCCCTTTGTCGGCGAGGTCAGCAGCAGGGCGACCAGCATCACGATGGCGCCCTGGCCGATGCCGAACCAGAAGAACGCCGCCTGGTAGCTGTAGTTGGCGATCACCCATTGGATGGGCACAACCGTCAGCGCGGAGCCGGCGCCGAAGCCCGCGGCGGTGACGCCGGCCGCAAGGCCGCGCCGGTCGGGGAACCACTTGAGCGAGTTGCCGACGCACGTGCCATAAACGGCGCCCGCGCCGGTGCCGGCGATGGCGGCCGCGACATACAGCATCGGCAAGGAGGTGGCATAAGCGTTCATCACCCAGCCGATGCCGCACAGCAGCCCGCCGAACAGGGTCACGATCTTCGGGCCGTACTTATCCACGAACCAGCCCTCGATGGGCACCAGCCATGTTTCAGTCAGGATGAAGATCGTAAAGGCGACCTGGATCGCCGCCCGCGCCCAGCCATGCTGCGCCTGCATCGGGCCGACGAAGAACGTCCAGCCATACTGCAAATTGGCGATCATGGTCATGCAGACCACGCCGAGCACGAGCTGTATCCATCGGTAGCTCGGCGCTGGAACTGGAGCTTGGTTATACATGGTTGTTGGACCCTCCATATGCCTTAACTTTCTATCGAAGCTATTCAGGCGTGTTGTTGGTGAAAGCTTTCATCAGTGCTGGATGGGCGGCGGGCTCGCCCGGCATGTCCGGCCTACTCAGCCGCCATGCGAGGCGCGTCGCCGAGGGCCCCCGATGCCTTGAGCCTTTCCACCCGCGCGTCGTCGAGGTTCAGCACAGTGCGCAGGATCTCGTCGGTGTGCTCACCGAGCAGCGGAGAGCGCGTCACCTCGGTCACGCTGTCCGACATCTTGATCGGGTTGCCGACGGTCAGGTACTTGCCGCGCGTCGGGTGGTCCACCTCCACCACCGTGCCGGTCGCGCGCAGGGACTGGTCCTCCGCGATTTCCTTCATCGACAGGATGGGTCCGCAAGGGATGTCGTGCTCGTTGAGCTCCTGCATCGCCTCGAACTTCGTCTTGGTCATCGTCCACTGCTCGATGCGGGCGAAGATGGACTTGAGGCGCGGCAACCGGGCCGCCGGCTTCGCGTAGTCGGGGTCGGTGATCCAGCCGGGTTCGCCGATCACCTCGCAGATGGACTTCCACACCGGCGCCTGGGTGATGAAGTAGATGTAGGCGTTGGGATCGGTCTCCCAGCCCTTGCACTTCAGGATCCAGCCGGGCTGCCCGCCGCCGGAAGCGTTGCCAGCCCGCGGCACGGCGTCGCCGAACTCGCCGTCCGGGAACTGCGGGAACTCCTTCAACGGCCCGTGCGCCAGGCGCTGCTGGTCGCGCAGCTTGACCCGGCACAGGTTCAGCACGCCGTCCTGCATCGCCGCCAGCACCTTTTGGCCGCGCCCGCTCGTGTTGCGCTGATACAAAGCGGCGACGATGCCCAGGGCCAAGTGCAGCCCGGTGCCGCTGTCGCCGATCTGCGCGCCCGTGACCAGCGGCGGGCCGTCGTCGAACCCCGTGGTGGACGCGGCGCCGCCGGCGCACTGCGCCACGTTCTCATACACCTTGCAGTCCTCGTACGGGCCGGGACCGAAGCCCTTCACCGACGCCAGCACCATCCGCGGGTTCAGTTCCTGGATGCGCTCCCAGGTGAACCCCATGCGGTCCAGCGCCCCGGGCGCGAAGTTCTCCACCAGCACGTCGCAGGCGCGGATCAGCCCTTCGATGACCTCCTTGCCCTGCGAATGCTTGCTGTCCACGGTGATCGACCGCTTGTTGTGGTTCAGCATGGTGAAATACAGGCTGTCCGCGTCCGGGACGTCGCGAAGCTGGCCGCGGGTGATGTCGCCCTCGCCAGGACGCTCCACCTTGATCACGTCCGCACCGAACCAGGCCAACAACTGCGTGCAGGTCGGACCCGACTGCACATGGGTGAAGTCGAGTATCTTGACGCCCTCAAGAGCTTTCATTGTGTGTCCTTCTTCGTCTCGGATCAGGCTCGGTGGAACGAGGTTATTTCTTTTTCAGCACGCTCTGCGGGTTCAGGTTGCCGATGTTGCCGCTTTCGCTGCCGGCCGCCGGGTCGATCACCGCGTTGATGAGGGTCGGCTTGCCGGAGTCCATCGCCGCGTTCACGGCGCGCTTCAGCTCGTCCGGCGTCGTCGCGTTGGCGCCCACGCCGCCGAAGGCTTCCATCATCTTGTCGTAGCGGGCGCCGGGGACGAAGACGGTGGTTGCGACGTCCGCGCCGCCGGTCGGGTTCACGTCCGTGCCGCGGTAGATGCCGTTGTTGTTGAACACGACGATGCAGATCGGCAGGTTGTAGCGGCAGATCGTCTCGACCTCCATGCCGGAGAAGCCGAAGGCGCTGTCGCCCTCGATGGCGAGCACGGGCTTGCCCGTCTCCACCGCGGCCGCGATGGCGAAGCCCATGCCGATGCCCATGATGCCCCAGGTGCCGACATCGAGGCGCTTGCGCGGCTGGTACATGTCGATGATGCCGCGCGCGAGGTCGAGCGTGTTGGCACCCTCGTTGATGAGCATGGCGTCCGGCCGCTCCTTGACGATCGTCCGCAGCACGCCGAGCGCCGCATGGAAGTTCATCGGCGACGCATTGCTCATCAGCTTGGGCGCCATCTTGGCGATGTTGGCTTCCTTGCGCGTCTTAAGCTTCTCGATCCACTCCGCCGGCGGGGCCTTCCAGCCGTCGCCCATCCCTTGGAGCAGGGCGGACACGCAGGAGCCGATGTCGCCGACCACCGGGGCGGCGATCTCGACGTTGCTGTCCATCTCCCGCGGCTCGATGTCGATCTGGATGAACTTCTGCGACCCGGCCTCGCCCCAGGTCTTGCCCTTGCCGTGCGACAGCAGCCAGTTGAGGCGGGCGCCGACCAGCATCACCACGTCCGACTCCTTCAGCGCCGTCGAGCGTGCGGCGCCCGCCGACAGCGGGTGCGTGTCGGGCAGCAGCCCCTTGGCCATGCTCATCGGCACGTAGGGTATGCCGCTCTGCTCGATCAAGGCGCGCACCTGGTCGTCGGCCTGCACGTAGGCCGCGCCCTTGCCGATGATGATGAGCGGGCGCTTGGCGCTCTTGAGCAGTTCCAGCGCGCGCTGGATGGACGCCGGGGCGGGAAGCTGCGCGGGCGCCGGGTCGATGACCTTCACCAGCGAGGCTGCGCCGGCTTCGGCGTCCAGGACCTGGGAGAACAGCTTGGCCGGCAGGTCGAGGTAAACGCCGCCCGGACGCCCGGACAGGGCGGCGCGGATGGCGCGCGCCACGCCGATGCCGATGTCCGCGGCGTGCAGCACGCGGAACGCCGCCTTGCACAGCGGCTTGGCGATGGCGAGCTGATCCATCTCCTCGTAGTCGCCCTGCTGCAGGTCCACGATCTCCCGCTCGGACGATCCGCTGATGAGGATCATCGGGAAGCAGTTGGTCGTGGCGTTGGCCAGCGCGGTCAGGCCGTTCAGGAAGCCCGGCGCGGACACCGTGAGGCACACCCCCGGCGACTTGGTGAGATAGCCCGCGATGGCGGCGGCGTTGCCCGCGTTCTGCTCGTGCCGGAACGAGATGACGCGCATCCCTTCGGCCTGCGCCATGCGGCCGAGGTCGGTGATGGGGATGCCCGGCACGCCGTAGATCGTGGTGATGCCGTTCAACTTCAGCGCGTCGAGCACCAAGTGGAAGCCGTCGGTCAGCGCCTGCGTTGCCTCGCTTTCAGTCGTATCGGCAACGATGCTCTGCGCTAATGCTGACATTCTGATCTGCTCCGGATCTCGTGGTTGGGTATCAGTAATTGCGGCCGGACCGCCGGGTGGCTGTGGCGGGCGTCCACGGTGCGGCTATCTCTCGCACGGCGCCCACAAGGCCGCCAGCCGGCGGAGCAAGGATTGCCAAGCTGGGCCGCGCCCCGGCCTTCGCCAGCGCCGTCAGGACCAGGTGCCCGCGCAGGGCCATGCTGCCCTGGCGTCCATGCGGACCCGCAAGGGCGGACGCGCCTCTGTCAGGCAGCCGGCCGGGGTCTGCTGCTTCCGTCATGGCGGTCATCCTTTCCTGAAGCTTGGTTGCAGCAGCAGCGCGGCTGGGCCGGGCTGCGCGGCCGGCGTGGCGGCCCCGTCCTCGGCAGGCTCCTGGACCGGACGGGTCTTGCGCAAACGGGTGGGGGACGCCCTTCCGGGCGGGGGCTGCCGCGCCAGGGCGTCCAGGGCGTCGCCGTTCTTCTCCACATGCGCGGCCAGGCCGAGCGTGTGCTCGCGCACCAGGCGCCCGGCCAGGTTCGCGTTCCGTTGTTCCAGCGCCTCGACGATGGCCGTATGGTCCGCCACCGACTGGCGGGCGCGGTTGTCCTGGCCCATCGTCACGGCCCGGACCGCGCGCATGTGGATGAACATCGAGTCCGTCATCTCGGTCATCAGGGCACAGCCGCTGATCCGGATAATGGCGCGGTGGAACGCCATGTTGGCGTGCGCATACTCGCTGAGGCGGTTGGAGGGATCCTCCTTGAAGGCCCCCACGAGGTTGCGCAGGGACCGCAGGTCCTCGTCGCTCGCGCTTTCCGCGGCGAGCCGGGCCGCCATGCTTTCCACCGCGGCCCACACGGTGATCATCTCGACGATCTCGCGCTTGCTCTTGCGCAGGACATAGGCGCCGCGGCGCGGTATGGAGCGTATGAGACCTTCCTGCTCCAGGTAGCCCAGGGCCTCGCGGACCGGGGTGCGGCTGACGCCCAGGGTTTCCGAAAGCTGGCGCTCGTCGAGCCACAGGTTGCCGGCATGGCCGTAGATGTCCATTTCGGTGATGGCGTGCTTGATCGCGTTGCACGCGAGCCGCCGCAGCCCCAGGTCCGCCTTGATCGTGCCGAGGTTCAAGCCGGGGAACGCGGTCATGGACGGCCTCGTCCCTGCCTGCCTTTGGACAGTCCCGTGGAGGGCGCCAAGCAGCAGCCTGCTCCGGTTCCGGACCGCCTGGCCATGGAAAGCCGTCTATATCTGGCGAGCAGCGCCGTGGCGACGTACATCCCGCTTCCCCCTTTTGATCGCGTGCGTCGCGATGTCTGATTACCCCGCCGGTTCACCAGCCGTGGTGCACCTTATTCATTATACCAAAAACTCTGCAACAGGATTTTTGCGCCTGGCCGAAGATGGCTGGGCCAAGCGGGGCGGTGGGGCGCATGAGCGGAGCGTCGTGCGCCGCCGGACGGCGGCAGCGGGAAACGGATGGCGCTCCGCTTATCCGCCCCACGGCCTGCCGTTTATCCGGGGCCTAGCCCAGCGCCTCCGCCAACGCTTCGGCGCTGCGGCCGTTGGCGATGGCGGCGGCGCGCGCCTGCCAATGCGCGCTGCCGGCGCGGGCAAAAGCGTGGTCGGCGCGTGGATACACGTAGGCATGGGCGTGCGGGTGGCCCTCCAGGGCCGCCACGACCTTGGCCCGGGCCTCGCGGCGGAAGAACTTGTCCCGCTCGGCGATGTGCAGCAGCAGTGGCGCGCGGATGTTCGCGACCTCGCCCAGCAGGTCGTCCAGGCCGATGCCGTAATAGGACACGTTCACGTCCGCGTCCGAGCGCATCGCCATCATCATCGCCAGCCGGCCGCCGAGGCAGTAGCCCACCGTGCCCACGCGGCCGTTGCAGCCCGGCATCGCGCGGGCCGCCGCCACGGTCGCCTTGAGGTCCTCGACGCCCTTGTCCTGGTCGAAGGCGTCCAGCAGCGCGAAGGCCTCCTTCCATTCGGCCTCGGACTTGTCGGTCAGGTCCACGCCGGGGCGGATGCGCCAGAACAGGTCGGGAGCCAGCACTTTGTAGCCCTGCTCGGCCACCTGCCGCGCGGTTTCCCGCATGGACTCGTTGACGCCGAAGATCTCCTGGATCAGCACCACGGTTCCATGCGGGCCATTGCCGGACGGGGAAGCGACAAAGGCGCTGAAGCCGCGGGCGCCGTCGGGCGCTTCGATTTCGATGCTGGACATGAGGCCTCCTATGGGGCGCCGGCCGGGTGGCTGGGCCGTTCGGCTTCGCCTTCTCAAAAGGCGAACCATGCCACGCCACGCCGGTGGTCCGGCGGATGCGGCCAATGGCCGTTCACAGCAGCGTGTCATACCCCAAGAAGCCCACGGCATCGCCGCGGGCAACGGTTGTCACGTCATCGGCGATCTCGGCCAGGCCGTCCGTTTCCGTCAACGAGGTGAGCACGCCGGCGCCCTCGACCATGTGCTTGCGGGCCTGCAGCGTGCCGTCCGGCCCCGGCGCCAAACGGACCCGCACGTACTCCCGCCGTCCGGCCTTCTTGCGGTAGTCGAACGCGGCCTGGACCGGGACGGCCGGCGGCGTCCGAACCGCGGCGCCCCCCAGGGCCGCGATCATCGGATGGGCGATCCGGACAAAGGTGACGAACGCGGCGACCGGATTGCCGGGCAAGCCCAGGAACGGCACGCCGCCGACCTCGCCCATTGCCACCGGGCGCCCGGGCTTGATCGCCAAGCGCCAGAACACCAAGCGCCCCGCCGCCTCGACGGCCGACCGCACGTGGTCCTCCTCGCCGGCCGACACGCCGCCGGAGGTCAACACCAAATCATGCCCGCGCGACGCGGCGTCCAGCCCGGCGGTGATCGCCGCCGCGTCGTCGGGCAGGATGCCCAGGTCCGTCACGGCGGCGCCGGCGCGCCGGGCCAGCGCCGCGAGCAGGATGCGGTTGCTGTCGAAGCGTTGCGCCGGGCCGGGGAGGCGGCCGGGATCGACCAGCTCGGCGCCCGTCGAGAACAGCGCGACGCGAACCCGGGTGCGGACCGGAAGCGTCTGCTGGCCGAGCGCCGCGGCCAGGGCCAGATGTTGCGGCCGAAGCCGTGTCCCGGCCAGCAGGGCGCGTGTGCCGGCCGCGATGTCCTCGCCCGCCGGGCGCGTGTTGGCGCCTACCCGCAAGCCCGGGGGGAACCGGATGCGGTCGCCAGCCGCTTCCACGTCCTCCTGCATGAACACGGTGTCGGCGCCCGGCGGCAGCGCGGCGCCGGTGAAGATGCGGATCGCCGTTCCCGGCAGCAGGGGG
>CAXSAZ010000066.1:10166-14965 GCA_964235485.1 uncultured Acetobacteraceae bacterium
GCAGCAGGGGGTTGTGGGCCAGGTCTTCGAGCCGGACCGCGTAGCCGTCCACGGCCGAGTTGGCGAAAGGCGGAAGATCAACCGGCGCCGTCACGTCGGACGCCAGCACCCGTCCGTCCGCGTCGGCCAGCGGCAGGCGCTCGATCCCGCTGCTGCAGGCCACGGCGTCCGCAATCAATGCCAATGCCGCATCAACGCTTTGCAGCTTGCCGCCGAACGCGAAGCAATCGTCGGAGAGTTGCGCCATCAGCGGGAAACGATCACGAAGCTGTTCCTTTTGAACGCGGAGCCGGCCACGGCATCAACCATCCAGTCCATGCAGCACCGCCCCCGTTCCCTCTTTGCGCTCAAACCGCCATGCCTCATAGTGCCGGCATGACGCCGGCCATCCCGAACGCGCTTGGAGCTGACGGACCCTTTGGCAGCGTCGTCAACGATGTCCGCCTGATCGGGTTCAGCAGCCGCACCCCGCTTGCGGACGCTCTGGCCTGGATCGACGCGCGCACCGCGGCCTTGCCCGCGGAGGATGCTGCCCTGGCCGACGCGGCGGGGCGCGTGCTTGCGGCGCCCGCCGCCAGCCCCGTTGATTGGCCCGGCGTCGATTGCGCCGCCCTGGACGGCTACGCCGTTCGCGCTGCTGAGACGGAGGGCGCCAGCGAGTACAACCCCCTGCCGCTCGCCATCCATGCTTTGGTCGCAGCCGGACTGCCGATGCCGGCCGGGACCGACGCAGTTCTGCCGTTCGCATCGGCGCAGCCGCAAGGCCCGGCGCTCGACGCCCTGGCGCCCGTTGCCCGGGGCGCGGGCGTCCAGCGCCAAGGCAGCGTCATGTCGGCCGGCAGCACCGCCGTGGCCGCCGGGACCACCTTGCACCCCCAGCATGTCGCGATGCTGCAGGCGGTCGGGGCGGACCCGGTTGCCGTGGTGCGCCGCCCGCTGGTGGCGCTGGCTGTGGCGGGGCCGAAGTCCGGGCCGGACCTGCTGTCGCCGATGCTGCGCGCGCTGGTCGCCCGCGACGGCGGCCGGGCCGAGGCCATGGCGCTGCCGGCGGCGGGGGCCGACTTGGTGCTGATGGCGGGGCGCAGCGGCGCCGGGCCGGACGACGACGCCCCGCTGCGGCTGGCGGATGCGGGCGGCGCGCTGGAAGCGCACGGCATTGCGGTCCGGCCGGGCGACTCCGCCGGGTTGGGCCGCCTTGGCGACGTGCCCGTGCTGCTGCTGCCCGGCGCGCCCCATGCGTGCTTCGCGGCCTACGTCCTGCTGGCGTCCCGGGCGGTGCGGCGCTTGGCGGGCGTCCCTCCGCCCGAACCCGGCGCCGAAAGGGTCCTTGAACGCAAGGCGGTCTCAGCCGTTGGCTTCACCGACATGATCCCGGTCCGCATCACCCATACCCACGCGGCCCCGCTTGGCCCAGCCGACGCCGGCACCCTGGCCGCCGCCGCCGCCGCCCACGGCTACATCGTCGTGCCCGAAGCCAGCGAGGGCTTTCCGGCCGGCGCCGCCGTGCAGGTCCATCGCCTATGATCCCCCCCTTATGACCCCGGGCGTTCCCGCGCTGCTCCGCGGCGCGCAACAGGAGCAGTTCCTGGACGTGGTGAGCCGCGACGAGGCGGAAGCGCGCTTCCGCCGCCACCTGCGGATGGAGCCGCTGGGCGAGGAGGCCATCCCGCTCGCCGCCGCGCGCGGCCGGGTCTTGGCGCGCGACGTGGTGGCGCCGCTCGACGTGCCGGGCTTCGACCGCGCGGGCGTGGACGGGTTCGCGGTCCGCGCCGACGACACGGCGGAAGCGTCGGACGCGAAGCCCGTCGCGCTGCAGCTCAACAGCGAGGTCCTCACCCCCGGCGTCGCGCCGACCCAGCCCGTGACGCCCGGCGGCGCCGCGGTGATCGCCACCGGCGGCATGGTGCCCCGCGGCGCCGATGCGGTCGTGATGATCGAGCAGACCGACCTGCTGGACGGCGTCCCGCCCGCCGTCGAGCTGCGCCGCGCCGCGACGCCGGGCCAGCACATCGCAACCGCCGGGTCCGACATCGCCCGCGGGGAAACGGTGCTGCGCCGTGGCCGGCTGCTGACCTCGCGGGAGATCGGGATGCTCGCCGCCGTGGGCCTGGGGTCCGTCCCGGTCTGGCGCCGGCCGCGCGTTTCGGTGTTCTCGACCGGGGACGAGATCGTGGCGCCGGGCAGCCCGATCCGGCCCGGCCAGGTGTTCGACAGCAACGCCGCCATCCTCGCCGCCGCGGTCGAGGAGGCCGGCGGCGAGCCGGTCCCGCTCGGCATCGTGCCGGACGACCCGGCGGCGCTGCAGGCCCGGCTGGACCAGGCGCTGGCGGCGGGCGACATGGTGCTGCTGTCGGGCGGCACGTCGAAGGGCGCGGGGGACCTGGCCTATCAGGTGGTGGCGAAGCTGGCCGATCCCGGCGTGGTGGCGCACGGCGTGGCGCTGAAGCCCGGCAAGCCGCTGTGCCTCGCGGTGCATGGCGGCAAGCCGGTCGTGGTGCTGCCGGGCTTCCCGACCTCGGCCATCTTCACCTTCCACGAGTTCGCGGCGCCGGTGATCCGCGCCTTCGCCGGCCTGCCCGCGATGCGGCCGGAGGTGGTGGACGCCACCCTGCCGCTGCGCATCGCCTCCGAACGCGGGCGGACCGAGTACGTCATGGCCTCCTTGATGCAGGCGCCGGGCGGCGGGCTGCTCGCCTACCCCACCGCGAAGGGTTCGGGCGCCGTCACCGGCTTCGCCCAGGCGGACGGGTTCTTCGCGGTGCCGGCGCTGACGGAGGCGGTGCCGGCGGGCACGGCGGTGCGCGTGCAGTTGATCGGCACAACCGCGGCGGCGGCGGACCTGGTGGTGATCGGCAGCCAGTGCGTGGGCCTCGACCTGCTCATCGGTCTGCTGGAAGGGGAGGGATTGACCGTGAAGTCGCTCGCGGTCGGCAGTTCCGGGGGTTTGGCCGCCGCGCGCCGGGGGGAATGCGACCTGGCGGGCGTCCACCTGATGGACCCGGCGAGCGGCGAGTACAACCGTCCGTTCCTGACCGACACGCTGCGGCTGGCGCCGGGCTATGGCCGCTTGCAGGGCGTCGTGTTCCGGCCGGATGACGCGCGGTTCCACGGGCTGCCGGACGCGGCGGCGGCGATGCGCGTGGAAGGCATCCTGATGGTCAACCGCAACGCAGGCTCGGGCACGCGCATCCTGATCGACCGGGTGTTGGGCGGGACGCGCCCGCCGGGCTACTCGGCGCAAACGAAGTCGCACAACGCGGTGGCGGTGGCGGTGGCGCAGGGCCGGGCGGATTGGGGCGTCGCGATCCAAACGGTGGCGGCCGAGTATGGCCTGGGCTTCCTGCCGCTGCAGGCGGAGCAGTACGACTTCATGGTGCCCGCCGCCCGGCTGGACCGCGCCCCGGTGCAGCGTTTTCTGGAGGTGCTGCGCTCGCCCTCGACGCGGGCGGCCCTGCGTGCGCGGGGGTTCGAGGTTTCCGAAGGCTGAGCCGATGGCCGGCTTGTCGTCATAGGCGCCGTCGGCCGTCATCGTCGTCGATGTCCCAGGCCAGGCAAGCTCCCAGGCCCGCTACAGCAGCACGGCCCCCGGCGGCCTGATCTGTCCGCACAGCCGCCCTCGACAGTGATGCGCCCCGGCCTGTATCGTTGCGCCATGCGCCTGGCCCGCTTCCGACGCCTTGCCTGGATGCTGGTCCTGGTCCTGCTGGCCGGGCTGGCGATGCCGGCGTTCGCGTCCATGCCGGATGTCGGGCGTCCGGGCATTCTTGCTTCGGGCACGCACGTCCACGCCGACGGTTCCGTTCACGTCCATGGCAAGCCGCCCGCCCCTGACGCGGCGCAGCGCCTCCACCCTGGCGGCGCCAAACCCGCCAAGGCGCCCCAGCACTGCCCGGGGTGCCTGAGCGCCGCCGAGTGCGCCATCGCTTGCCTGGGCGTGGGCCTCCTGCCGGCATCCCTGGTGCTGCCGGCCCACTCGGCGCGCTCCGCTTGGACGGCCGCCGCCGTGCCTTCGCCGGCTGGCTCCGCCCCTGCCGGCGACCTCGACCCGCCCAGACCCGTCCCCGTCCGCTAGGCCCGCCGTCCGGCGGGCCGCGACGCCCCCTGTGTGCCCCGGGCACGCCGGGACCAAGCCTTCCCGGATGAACGGTTTCCGCCCGCGCCGCTGCGCGGGCCAGCGACGAGGACCACCATGCCCCCGATCACCCGCCGCGCCGCGCTGCTCGCGCTCGCGCCGGCCATTGCCGCATCCACCACATTCCCCGTCATCGCAGCCGAGCCGCCGTCCCCGCCGGGGCCGAAGCTGACCGGCACCTATGCCCTGCCGGACGGGCAGGCCAAGGTCGCCGCCACGCTGGCCGCGGCGCCGAGGGCCGCCGGCCAGCCCGGGGCGCAGGTGCTGGACGTGGCCATGACCCGGCTCGGCACCGGCCGGCCGGTCACGCGCTTCGAAACGGAGCTGAGCAAGAAACTGCACCTGATCGCGGTCAGCGGTGACTTCCGCACCTTTGTGCACGAGCACGGCGACAAGCCGGACGCCCGCGGGCATTTCCGGGTGCCGATAGCCTTCCCGCACGCCGGCCTGTGGCATGTTTACGCCGATGCGGTGCCGGCCGGGCTGGGCCAGCAGGTCATGCGCTTCGACCTCGACCTCGGCGGGGCGGCGCCCGGGGCGCAGCCGGTGCCTGCGCCGCGGCCGACGGGGCTGGACGGCACGGACGGGCGGTATGGCGTGCGCTTCGACGCCCTCGACCTGCAGGCCGGGCAGGAAGCGGAGCTGCGGCTGCACGTCCTGCGCGATG
>CAXSAZ010000067.1:0-14820 GCA_964235485.1 uncultured Acetobacteraceae bacterium
ACGGCTTCGACGCCGCCATCCTGTTCAGCGACATCCTGATGCTGCCCTGGGCGCTCGGCCACGGCCTGGCGTTCAAGGAGGGCGAAGGCCCCGTGCTGCCGCGGCTGACGACCGGCCAGGACGTGTCGGCGCTCGATCCCGGCCGGGTCATGGGGGCGGTGGCGCCCATCCTGGAAACGGTGGAGCGTACCAGGGCCGGGCTGGACGACGGGACGGCGCTGATCGGCTTCGCCGGCAGCCCGTTCACCGTGGCCTGCTACATGGTGGAGGGCGGCGGCTCCAAGGAGTTCGCCCGCATCCGCGGCATGGCGCACGGGGAGCCGGCGCTGTTCGCGTCCCTGATCGACGTGCTGGTGGAGTCCACGGTCGAGTACCTGTCCGGCCAGATCCAGGCCGGCGCCGACGCCGTGATGCTGTTCGACAGTTGGGCCGGCGTGCTGTCGCCCCGGCTGTTCGCGCTGCACGTGATCGAGCCGACCCGGCGCATCGTGGCGGCCATCCGCGCCCGGCACCCCGGCACCCCGATCATCGGCTTCCCGCGCCTGGCCGGGGTGCTGGTGGGCGCCTACGCCGCGCGGACCGGGGTGGACGCCGTGGCGCTCGACACCGGGGCGGAGCTGTCCATAGCGGCCGGGCTGGTGCCGGCAACCGTGGCGACGCAGGGCAACCTCGACCCGCTGTCGGTGGTGGCGGGGGGCGAGGCCATGGCGGCGGAGGTCCGCGGCGTGCTGGACGGGGCGCGGGGCCGGCCGCACATCTTCAACCTGGGCCACGGCATCGTGCCGCAAACGCCGCCGGCGCACGTTGCCGCTTTGGTGAAGCAGGTGCGGGCCGCTTGACTGAGCCTGCTTACTGTCCAAGTTGGCAACCATGTCCCAACGCAAGATCGCCGTCGTGCTGTTCAATCTCGGCGGCCCCGACAAGCCCGCCTCCGTCCGTCCGTTCCTGGTCAACCTGTTCAAGGACCCGGCCATCCTGCGGGTGCCGTTCTTCGTGCGCCCCTGGCTCGCCCGCATCATCGCGCTGGCCCGGGTCAAGGCAGCCAGCGCCAACTATGCCATCCTGGGCGGCAAGTCGCCCTTGCTGGAGCTGACGGAGCAGCAGGCCCGCGCCCTGGAAGGCGCGCTGTCCGACATGAACGTGCGCTGCTTCGTGGCGATGCGCTATTGGCACCCGTTCAGCCTGGCCGCCGCCCGCGAGGTCAAGGCGTGGGAGCCGGATGAGGTCGTGCTGGTGCCGCTCTACCCGCAGTACTCCACGACGACCACCGGCAGCAGCCTGTCGGCCTGGCGGGACGCGGCGGCGCAGGCCGGGCTGGTGACGCCGGTGAGCACCCTGTGCTGCTACCATTCCGACCCCGGCTATGCCCGCGCCACCGCGGCGATGGTGCGCCGGGCCTACGAGGACGCCCGGGCGGCGCTCGACCCGGCGGTGCCGCTGCGCATCCTGTTCTCCGCCCACGGCCTGCCGGAAAGCATCGTCAAGGCCGGCGACCCATACCAGTTCCAGGTGGAGCGCACGGTGGCCGCGGTGGTCCGCGTGCTCGCCATGCCGGACCTCGACCACGCCATCTGCTTCCAGTCCCGCGCCACCCCGCAGAAGTGGATCGACCCCAGCACGGAGGTCGAGATCGAGCGGGCGGCGCGCGACAAGACCGCCGTGCTGGTGGTGCCCATCGCCTTCGTGTCCGAGCATTCGGAAACGCTGGTGGAGCTTGACGTCGAGTACCGGGAGTTGGCGGAAAAAGAGGGCGTGCCGGGCTACTTCCGCTGTCCCGCGCAGAACAGCGACCCTGCCTTCATCGAGGCCTTGGCCGAGCTGGTGCGGATGACGATGGGCCGCGGCCCCGGCCTGTGCAGCTTCGTCGGCGGGCGCACCTGCCCCAAGCCGTTCGGCGACTGCCCGCACGCCCGCGCGGGGGCCGCCCAGCCCGTGCCGGCCTTGGCGCACGCCTCGTGACGCCCAGCCCGTTGCGTTTGGTGATTTTCGACTGCGATGGGGTGCTGGTGGACAGCGAAGGCCCGTCGTCCCGCGTCACGGCGCGGGAGGTGAGCTTGCTCGGCTGGCCCACGACGCCGGAGGAGGCGATGGCGCGCTTCACTGGGCTGCGCTTGTCCGACCTGCCGCCGCTGGTCGCGGCGCGGACCGGGCGCCCGGCGCCGGATGGCTGGGTGGAGCACGTGCGCGGGCGGCTGATCGCGACGCTTGCGGAGGAAACGGAGGCCATGCCGGGCGCCGCTGACGTGCTGCGGGCCACAACCGCGCTCGGCTTGCCCTACCGGGTCGCGTCCAACTCCTCGCACGAGGAGATGGCGGTGAAGTTCGCCCGCACTGGCCTCGCGCCGCTCGTCGCGGGCCGGGTGCACAGCGCGCGGGACGTGGCGGCGGGGAAGCCTGCGCCCGACGTGTTCCTCGCCGCCGCGGCGGCCGAGGGTGTCGCACCCCAGGCCTGCATGGTGGTGGAGGACAGCCTGCCCGGCATCGCCGCCGCGCTGGCCGCGGGAATGGCGTGCATCGGGCTGGACCCGTACGGTTCCGGCGAGGCGCTGCGGGCCGCGGGCGCCCGGCCGGTCCGGGCGCTGTCCGAGCTGCCCGCATTGTTCGAGGCCGCGATGCGCGCCGCCGCATGACGATTGCCGCGCTGGCCTCTGTTTATCCCTGGACCAAGGCGCTGCATGTCATCTCGGTGATCGCCTGGATGGCCGGGCTGTTCTACCTGCCGCGGCTGTTCGTGTATCATTGCGGGTTGGCGCGCGGGTCGGCGGAAAGCGAGCGGTTCAAGGTCATGGAGCGCCGCCTCTTGAAGCAGATCATGCTGCCGGCGATGCTGAGCACCTGGTTCTTCGGGCTGCTGCTGGTGCTGACGCCCGGCGTCGTCGCGTGGTCGCCGTTCAACTGGTGGCACGTGAAGTTCGCCGCCGTGTTCCTGATGACCGGCTTCCAGGGGGCGGCGGGCAAGTGGCGCCGGGACTTCCTGGAGGACCGCAACCAGAAGCCGCATCGCTATTTCCGCTATGCCAACGAGGTGCCGACGCTGCTGATGATCGCAGCCGTTGTCATGGTGATCGTCAAGCCTTTCTGAGCCGCCTGTTGAAATCGCTTGACGCCGTGAGTTGCCAATGCCAACTGGAAAGCGGCGGCGTGGGTCAGGCCCGGCGTCGCCGCACCACGAACTTGCGGCCTTCCGGCCCGGTTCTTCCAACTTCGGGACCACGCTTGCCGCCGCTCCCGCGGACTCCGGCCGGCACGATGTCCCGTCCCATACATCTTTATACCCTGAGGCAGCCTCATGCACCTCGCCGAACTCAAGGCCAAATCCCCGGCCGACCTTCTGAGCTTCGCCGAATCCCTCCAAGTCGAGAACGCATCGTCCTTGCGCAAGCAGGACATGATGGTGGCGATTCTCAAGAACTTCGCCGACAACGACCAGGCGATCTACGGCGAAGGCACGCTGGAAATCCTGCCGGACGGGTTCGGCTACCTACGTAGTGCCCAGGCCAACTTCCTGCCGGGTCCGGACGACATCTACATCAGCCCGAACCAGGTCCGCCGCTTCGCGCTGCGCACCGGCGACACGGTGGAAGGGCAAATCCGCGCGCCCAAGGACGGGGAACGCTACTTCGCGCTGCTCAAGATCAACACGATCAACTTCGAGCCGCCGGACGCGGTGCGCCACCGCATCAACTTCGACAACCTCACGCCGCTGTATCCCGACCGCAAGCTGAAGATGGAGGTCGAGAACTTCCAATCGGTCGCCAAGGGGCCGGGCAAGGACATGACGCCGCGGGTGATCGACCTGATCGCGCCCATCGGCATGGGCCAGCGCGCGCTGATCGTGGCGCCGCCGCGCACCGGCAAGACCGTGATGCTGCAAAACATCGCCACGGCCATTTCCGCCAACCACCCCGAGATCTTCCTCATCGTGCTGCTGATCGACGAGCGGCCGGAGGAAGTCACCGACATGTCCCGCACGGTGAAGGGCGAGGTCGTCGCCAGCACCTTCGACGAGCCGGCGACACGGCACGTCGCAGTCACCGAGATGGTGCTGGAAAAGGCCAAGCGCCTGGTTGAGCACAAGCGCGACGTGGTGATCCTGCTCGACAGCATCACCCGGCTGGCCCGCGCCTACAACACGGTGGTGCCGTCCTCCGGCAAGGTGCTGACCGGCGGCGTGGACGCGAACGCGCTTCAGCGGCCCAAGCGGTTCTTCGGCGCCGCGCGCAACATCGAGGAAGGCGGCAGCCTGACCATCATCGCCACCGCCCTGATCGATACCGGCAGCCGGATGGACGAGGTGATCTTCGAGGAGTTCAAGGGCACCGGCAACTCCGAGATCATCCTGGACCGCAAGCTCTCGGACAAGCGCACCTTTCCCGCCATCGACATCACCAAGTCCGGCACCCGCAAGGAGGAGCTGTTGGTGGAGCGCGGCACGCTGTCCAAGATGTGGGTGCTGCGCCGCATTTTGGGGCCGATGGGCATGACGGATGCGATGGATTTCCTGCTGGACAAGCTGAAGTACAGCAAGACCAACCAGGACTTCTTCGACGCGATGAATACTTGATGGGAGAGGGCGGCTACCCGCCGCCGGGTGGCCGCCGCAGGCGCGTGGTGCGGTAGATGTTCGTGAGCGGCGCGCAGAAACCGATGCTGTCCAGGATCAGGTCGCCGTCCAGGATGGTTTCTGGCTCCTGCGGCCAGGTGCCGTCAGCACGGCGGCGTAGCAGGTCGGCACCGATCATAATACTGCGTAGGACCAGGATTTCCTGGACGCTCGGGATGCTGGCATAGGCCCAAACGTTGGCCCAGGTTTCCGCCTGGTTGCTGGGCGACAAAATCTCGATGATAAGAACCGGATCGGTAAGAGCGGCTTCCTCGGTTTGATAGTCGCTGCATGTGACTGCCAAATCCGGGATGCGCATGTTGTGACTGCTGCGCAATTTAGGGATCACACCAGGGGTCGTCACGACCGAGCACGTGCTGTTGCGCGTCACGAGATGATTGCGGATCAGGGCGCCCAACTCAGTTTGCAAAGCTCCATGTGTCCGCTTCGCCGGCGCCATAGCTTGTGGCTCGCCATCGACAAGTTGCCAGATTAGGCCGTCGCCAGAGTCCCAATCCAGGAACTCCTCGATAGACATTTGGACCGGAATCTTGGCGGCGGCTGACATGATCCCGACCATACCACGCCCGCCTTGCCATGTCAGGAAAACTCGTTATACGAACGGCATCCAACACTTAAAGACATCTTTATGTCTTGCTCAAAATAGGGACTCCAGCCCATGCCCGACGCGAATATCGCCCACGACTACAAAGTCCGCGACATCTCCCTCGCCGAGTGGGGCCGCAAGGAGATCCTGATGGCCGAGGACGAGATGCCCGGCCTCATGGCGCTGCGGTCCGAGTACGGCGCGTCGAAGCCGCTGCAGGGCGCGCGGATCGCCGGCAGCCTGCACATGACCATCCAAACCGCCGTGCTGATCGAGACACTGACGGCGCTGGGCGCCACCGTGCGCTGGTCCTCCTGCAACATCTTCTCGACCCAGGACCACGCCGCCGCCGCGGTGGCCGTGGCCGGCACTCCGGTGTTCGCGTGGAAGGGCATGAACGAACAGGAGTTCTGGGACTGCATCGAGGCGACGGTGCGCGGCCCGAACGGCTGGACTCCGAACATGATCCTGGACGACGGCGGCGACCTGACCAAAGTGATGCACGAGAAGCACCCGGACCTGCTGGGCGGCGTGAAGGGCTTGAGCGAGGAAACCACCACCGGCGTGCACCGCCTGTGGGAAATGGCGAAAGCCGGCACGCTCACCGTGCCCGCGATCAACGTGAACGACAGTGTCACCAAGTCGAAGTTCGACAACCTGTACGGCTGCAAGGAGTCCTTGGTGGACGCGATCCGCCGGGGCACGGACGTGATGATGGCCGGCAAGGTCGCCGTGGTGGCCGGCTACGGCGACGTGGGCAAGGGGTCGGCGGCGAGCCTCAAGAACGGCGGCTGCCGGGTGCTGGTGACGGAGGTTGACCCGATCTGCGCGCTGCAGGCGGCGATGGAAGGCTACGAGGTCGTGACCATGGAGGATGCGGCGCCGCGCGGCGACATCTTCGTGACGGCGACCGGCAACATCGACGTGCTGACCGTGGACCACATGCGCGCCATGAAGAACCGCGCCATCGTGTGCAACATCGGCCACTTCGACAGCGAAATCCAGATCGAGGGCCTGCGCAACTTCCGTTGGGAGAACGTGAAGCCGCAGGTGGACGAGGTCGTGTTCCCCGACGGCAAGCGCCTGATCGTGTTGAGCGAGGGGCGCTTGGTTAACCTCGGCAACGCCACGGGACACCCGAGCTTCGTGATGTCCGCGTCCTTCACCAACCAGGTGCTGGCGCAGATCGAGCTGTGGACGGCGCCGGCGGGCAAGTACCAGAATCAGGTTTACACCTTGCCGAAGCAGCTCGACGAGAAGGTCGCGGCGCTGCACCTCGCCAAGGTCGGCGCGGCGCTGACCAAGCTCACGCCGAAGCAGGCGGAGTATATCGGCGCGGGCGTGTCCGGCCCGTTCAAGCACGAGCTGTATCGCTACTGATCCGGCCAGCGCCGCCCCGGCTGCAACGGGGCGGCGTTTCCCGGGTACGTGATCGAACCTTGTTGGATTGTCACGAAGCTGTCGTGGATTAGGCTGGCCTGTTGGCTAGGGTCCCAGAAAACCGAGTGGGACCAAGCCGATGTCAGACATCACCATGGGCGCCGCGGGGCAATCCGCGGGAACAGCCAAACGCCGCGGCCCCGACCTTGACGCGAAGCCGCACGGCTCGGTCGGCATCATCGTCATCGGGCTGCTCGTCGTCGGCATCGGCTTCGTGGTGCAGGGCCTGGTGCACGACATCTCGGCGGCGGGCGGGCCGCCGCTGGCCACAAGCGCCTTCGTGCTGCTGGGCCTGGCCCTGTTGATCGCGCTGGGGTTCGAGTTCGTCAACGGCTTCCACGACACGGCCAACGCGGTTGCCACCGTCATCTACACGCACAGCCTGCCGGCGCAGTATGCGGTGGTATGGTCGGGGTTCTTCAACTTCCTCGGCGTGCTCACCTCGTCCGGCGCCGTCGCCTTCACCGTGGTGAGCCTGCTGCCGGTTGAGCTCATTCTACAGGTCGGCAGCGGCGCCGGGTATGCGATGATCTTCGCGCTGCTGATCGCGGCCATCATCTGGAACCTGGGCACGTGGTCGCTCGGGCTGCCGGCCAGCTCGTCCCATACGCTGATCGGCTCGATCATCGGGGTGGGCGTGGCCAACCAGTGGCTCAGCACCGGGTCGAACGTGTCGGGTGTGGACTGGTCCCAGGTGTGGGGCGTGTTCAAGGCGCTGCTCATCAGCCCCATCGTCGGTTTCGCCTGTGCCGCCCTGCTGCTGCTGCTGATGAAGGCGGTGGTGAAGTCGAAGCACCTGTATGAAGCGCCGGACGGCAACAGCAAGCCGCCGGTGTGGATACGCGGCCTGCTGATCCTGACCTGCACCGGCGTGTCGTTCGCGCACGGCTCCAACGACGGGCAGAAGGGCATGGGGCTGATCATGCTGATCCTGATCGGCGTGGCGCCCACGGCCTATGCGCTGAACCGGGCGCTGCCGGAAAGCAGCACGCCCGCCTTTATGCAGGCGACCGAGCGGGTGGAAGGCGTGTTCACCGCCCGCGCGCAGAACCAGACGGTCCCGGCCGACCAGGCGCGCGACCGGGTGACCCGGGCGGTGCAGGACAAGAGCTTCGACAAGCCGGAGGTGTTCGCCGCGCTGTCCAGCCTGGCGCACGACATGGCGGCGCAGGTGCAAGGCTACGGCGCGATCAAGCACGTGCCGGCGGAGCAGGTGCAGAACGTCCGCAACGACATGTTCCTGGCGTCCGAGGCCGTGCGCCAGATGGAGAAGCAGAACCTGCCGTTCAGCGGCGAGGAGAACGCGGCGCTGAAGGAATGGAGGGGCGAGCTTGACGCCGGCACCAAATTCATCCCGCTTTGGGTCAAGGTGGGCGTCGCCGTGGCGCTGGGGCTGGGCACCATGATCGGCTGGAAGCGCATCGTGGTGACGGTGGGCGAGCGGATCGGCAAGACGCACCTGTCCTACGGCCAGGGCGCGGCGGCGGAGTTGGTGGCCATGGCGACCATCGGCGCTGCGGACGTGTATGGCCTGCCGGTCTCGACGACGCATGTGCTGTCCAGCGGCGTCGCAGGCACCATGGCGGCCAACGGGTCGGGCCTGCAGTGGAACACGGTGCGCAGCATCGCGATGGCCTGGGTGCTGACCTTGCCGGCGGCGGCGGTGCTGGCCGGGGCGCTGTATTTCCTGTTCCGCCAGGTGTTCTGACGCGGGCGGCACCATGGGTTGACCCGTATGCGGTTGCAGATGGGTTTCACCCATCCTACGCGACCCATGCTGTAGGATGGGTGAAACCCATCGGCGGGATGACAGTCATTCAACCAAGCCGCCCGCATGAAGCCGCTGCACCGCCACGCAGCCCGGCACCTGGTCTTCCGCGAGGCGGGCCAAATGCTGGTGGTGCGTGAGCACGATCACCTGCACGTGGGCGCTCAAGGCCACCAAAGCCCGGAGCGCCGCCGCTGCCCGGCCGTCGTCAAAGGTTTGTAGGATGTCGTCGGCGATGAACGGCAGCGGCGGCCCGGCGGCGCAATGGTCTCGCAGCGCCACGGTGCGCAGCGCCAAGTAAAGCTGGTCCCGCGTGCCTTCCGAAAGTTGGTGCAGCTCCTTGCGCTCCGCCGGGTGCCGGCGCTCGACGGCGTGGAGCGCCGTGCCGTCGGGGCCGTCCTCCGCCGTGGCGATGCCGTAGGCGCCATCCGTCACGGCGGAGAACGCCTCCGAGATGCTGCGCAGCCCGTTGCCCGCGTCGCCCTCCACCGCCGCCATCGCGCGGGTCAGCATTCCGGATGCGACCTGCAGCACAAGCTGGTCCTCCAGCCGCCGGGCATACAGCGTGGATGCCGCCTCAAGCTCGGCGCGCGCCTCGATGGCCGCGGTGGCTTCGGCCTCGGCGTCGAACTCGGTCCGCAGCTTGTCGAGCGCGACCGCCGCGGCCTCGGCCCGGGCGCCGGCGTCGGTTGCGGCGGCCTCGGCGGCGTCGCGCTCGGCCGCCATCGCTTCGGGCGGAACCGCGTCCGCTTCGTCCCGCAGCGCATCTTCCGCCCGGCCGTCGCCATGCTCCCGCAAGCCATCGAGTGCCGCGTCCCGCATGGCCGCGTGCCGGCTGTACTCCCGCGCCGCCGCGATGCGGGCATCAGCTTCCTCCGCCGTCACCGCCCCGGCGGCGGCGATCACGCCGTCCAAATCCTGCTGCGCCGCGTCGAGCCGCCCTTTGGCCTCGTCCAGCGCCTCGCCGCTTTGGCCCAGAGCCAACTGCGCCTGCTCCCACCCGCTGTCCAGCGCCGCCGCCCGGCGCGACCGGGCCACCAGCGCTTCCGCGGTGGCCGCCGCGTCCTGCCCCGTCGGTTCCCCCAACACGCCTGCGAGCGCCGCCACCGCCGCGGCGAAGCCGTCGAGGTCCGATTGCATGTCGGCGATGCGCGCGCCCAGTGCCCTCGCTTCCCGGTCGTGCCCGTCGAGTTCCGCGATCCGGTCCAGCACCGCCGCGGTCGCGTCCGGCGGCTCGCCCGGCGGGCGGCCGAGGCGGAGCAGGATGTCCGCCCAATCGGCGTCCCAATCCCGCAACGCCGTTGACGCGGCTGCCAGGGCTTCGGCCGCGTCCCGTTGCTCCCGCTGCGCCGCGTCCTGCAGCGCCTGCCGGCCGGCCAACGCCCGTTCGGCCGCCTGCGCCGCCGCGACCCGCGCATCGCCGCGCGCCAGCAAGGCCTGCAACGGCTGATCCGAGACGCCCAGCAGCGCCGAAAGCCGCCGGGTCCAGGCCGCGTGCGCGGCAGCAAGCTCGGCCGCGGCCCCTTCCGCCATTTCGGCCGCCTGCATCGCCCCGATCACCTGGCGCCGGGCGGCGAGCATCCCGCGCAGGTCCGCCATCGTCGAGTCGGGACCGAGGCCGAGGGGCGCGCACGCAGCGGTCCAGGCTTGGACGGCATCGCGGAGGATGGTCCCGGCCTCCGCCGCCGCCCGGCACGCCGCATCCCGTTCCGCACCGAGCGCCGCGGCTTGCCGGGTCAGCCGGTCGGCCTCCGTAACCCGGTCCAGCTCGGCCATGCGGCGGTCGGCCAGCTCGTCGGCGGCGCGGAGGCGCCGTTCAAAGGCCAGCGGCAGCGGCTCGCCGCCGGCATAGGCTTGCTCCCCTTCCCTGTCCGCGCCGTCCGAGGAAAAGGCATGGCGCAGGATCAGCCGCCAGCCACGGTCGCGCGCCGCTCGGGCCGCGGCGACGGCGGCGGCGTCCGGCAAAGGCTGTTCCCGTAGCGACGCCAGGCGACTGAGCGCCGCGTCGCGGTCCCGCGTCAGCCGGGCCAGCATGTCCTTCGCGCCCCGGTCGGAGGCCTCCGCGGCGGCGTGCGCCGCGTCCAGCCGTTCAAACGCCGCCTCCGCCGGGGGCGCCAGCGCGCGCAGCGCCTCCGCGCCGGCCGTCCAGCCCGGCGCCAGCGCCAGCGCCGCACGCAACTGCGCCTGCGTCGCGCGCACGGCGTCGGTCGTTTCCGCGGCGTGCTGCGCTGGGCTACGGTCGGCGCGGATTTCATGCAGCAGCGCCGCCAGGCCATCGGGCAACGACGCCGCCGCCGCGGGTTCCTGCCCGGCCTCCGCCAGCGCCCGCTGCGCCTTGCGGAGCCGGTCGTCCGCGAGGTCCCGCGCCGTGCGCAGCCCGGCGTGTCCGGTGATGGCCGTCCGCGCCGCCCGCACGGCCGCGACCGGCGGCACCAGCGACCCGGCCTGCTCCACCGGAACCGCCGCGCCGATGTCGCGCAGCGCATCGCCGACTAGGCGCAGCGTCGCGGCGTGGTCGGCGCGGCGGGCGGCCATGTCCTTCACGGCCTTCTCGGTCTCTCCGAGCCATCCCGGCAGGCGGGCCAGCTCCGCGGCGTGACGACCCGCCGCCGCGTCCCGCTCGATCCCGTCGGCTTGCCTCCATGCGGCCTCGTGCGCGTCCTGCGCCGCGTGCCACTTTGCCTGCGCCATGGCCAGGGCGCCGCGCGCCTCCGCAAGCTGCCCGTCCAGGCCGGGCGGCAGGGCCGGCACGTCCGGATGGTCGGCAAGCCACGCCCGGGCGGCGGACAACGCGAGGAGGTGCGGCCGGGTCAAGGCGACGCGGTGCAGCCGCCGCGTGCCGGCCAGCGCCGCCTGCTGGTCCCGCTTGGCCGCGGCGTGGACGGCGCGCTGCGCTTCCAGCGCGCGTTCCTGCTGCTCCCGGTGCGCCGGGCGCTGCACGGCGCCGCGGACCCGGGCGCGGGCGCGGTCCAGCCCGGCGAGGGCCGCGTTGAGCGGCGGCTTGCTTCGGCCCGGCCCCCAGTTGGCGTCCCGCCGCGCCGCGATCTCCGCCCGGACCGCCTTGGCCGGCGCCAATTCCCCGGTGCCCGACAGCAAGGCGCCGGCCAGGGTTTCCCCGCCTTTCAGGTCCGTGCCGCCTTGCCGCAAGCGATGGGTGTCGAGGGCGAAAAGCTGCTCGAACTGCCGGGACGTGCAGGCGGCGCGAAGCTCGGCGAAGCGGGCCGGGTCGGTGGTCACGCGCTGCGGCTTGCCCCGGCGCACCCAGCCGAAGCCGAACGGCGTGCCGTCGGCGGCGACGGCCTCCGCGTGCAGCGCCATGCCGGGGTAGTCGAAGCGGAACCGCATCGGGCTTTGCAGGGGGATGTCGAACAGCAGGTCGTGGAACGCCTGGCGCAGCACCGACTTGCCCGCCCCGTTCGGCGCCACGACCAGGTTGATGCGGCCGGGTTCGGCGGCGAACGCGAGGTCCGCGCGCTCGAAGCAGCCGTAATGCTCGATCAGCAGGCGCCGAAGCCGCATCAGCGTTGCCGCATCAGCGCCGGGCGAGTTCCGCCAGCAGCAGCGCCCGGGCGCGCTCCACCAGGTGTTCCGGCATCCGGCCGTCCCCGATGGCGCGCGCCGGGTGGTCCGCGTCCAGCGCGTCGCCGGCCCGGCGCAACTGGTCGGCGACGAAGGCCTGCAGCCCGGCATCGACCGGCGCCGGCTGCCCGAGCGCCTCCATCAGCGCGCCCACGGCGCCGGGCTGCGCGCGCATGGCGGCGAGGTCGAGGGCGGGCCGGGTGGCGACGCGCACGTCCTCGATCCACAGCTCGTCCGGCCCGGCGACCTCGGCGGCGACGGCGCGCACTTCCTGCAGGATCGCGTCCGGGGAGCGGGCGAGGTCCGCATGGGCCGGGCAGTCGCCCCGCAGGGTGACGCGGACCGCCAGCATCCGCTCCTCCGCTTGCAGAACGGCCATGTCGAGCGCCAGGCGCACCCGCTTCAGCGCCGCCTCCGTCCCCACAGCACCCGTCGCGTCCACGTCCAGGCGCAGCCAGCGCAGCACGTCCAGCGCCTGGTGCTCCAACAGGACGCGGCGGCCATCGACCGTGACCAGCGTGGCGCCCTTGGAGCCTTCCTCCTTGACGTGGCGGCCCTGGATGTTGCCGGGGAACACGACCCAGGGGTCTTCCGACAGCACGCTGCGGGTGTGGACGTGGCCCAGCGCCCAGTAGTCGTAGCCGCGCCGGGCGAGGTCAGCCACGCTGCACGGCGCGTAGTTGGCGTGCTCGCCCGAGCCGCAGGCGGTGTGCAGCAGGCCGATGTTGAACAGGCCATCGACCGGCTCCGGGTAGGCGAGCGCCAGGTTGTCGGTGACGGCCGGGGTGGCGAAGCTCTGCCCGTGCACCGCGACGGGGACGCCGCGGAGCCGGCGGGTTTCGGGCCTGGCGGCGCGCATCATGCCGGGGATGCTGAGCTTCTTGGTCAAGACCTGCTCGGCGTCGTGGTTGCCGCTGATGGCGACGACCTCGATCCCGGCGCGGGTCAGTCGGGCCAGCTGCTGCGCCAGGAACTGCCCGGTGCGCCAGTCCTTCCAATCCCCGTCATACAGGTCGCCCGCCAGCAGCACGAAGGCGACCTGGCGCTCCTCCGCCAGGGTCATGAGGTTGGCCAGGGCCTGGCGGCTCGCGTCGCGGATGCGCTCGGCGGGGGCTGCTGCGTCGAGGCCGCGGAGCGGGCTGTCGAGGTGCAGGTCGGCGGCGTGCAAGAAGGTGAAGTCCGGCATGGCGGGAGCATAGCGGCTTTGCCGATTCGGGCTTGTTTGAAATCGCTGCTTTTTGCAACAGGGGGCTTGGCTGCGTTGTCGCTTTTATGCACTTGCACCAGCGGCCGAATGCCTCCATCCATTCATGACGGATGACGCTGCGCTTATCCGTCACCGGCTATTGAAGCCGACCCGCTCCGAGCCTTCAAAAACGTTGGCTGGCCGCAAGCCTCGCACGTCCTGATTCTCAGCCAACAATGGTGAGCCACGGCCAACGCGCCTGGTAGTCCTTGGCTTTCTCAAGGAAGCGATCCGCTCGGGAGTTCGCAGGGTTCGGCCGCAGGATGCTCCTTTCCAGGTCTTCGAGGCCGTTCGGCGCATAGAGCTTGCCGCTGGCCACCTCGATGCCGACGCACGTGCAGGAGATCAGGAAACGGTCGATCCCGTCCCGGGCGGAGGCGAGCTTGGGATAGCCGGCTCCGAAGCGCTTCTCGTACCAGAGATGGACCCGGGCCTGATTTCGGGTTTCCACGCTGATCCCGAGATCGCCGGCGAGGGCATTGACGCGCCGGATCACCGCGTCTTCCGCATCCCAGGACAGGTCACGGTCATCGAAATAGAAGACGTCGTAGTCCTTGATCCCCCAGTCGGCAGCGTGCCCAGACAAGCGGTTCCACGTCGCCTGGAAGAGGCAGCCAGCCGTGAGATGGCATTCGGGCAGGGCGAGAGACGGCAGACGGGCCAGGAGCGCGGCATTGGCCAGGTTCGAGGTGGCGCAACCCAGGAAATCTTGAGGGCTCATCGGGCTGTCTTACCTCAATAACCCGCTGGCCGAAGCGGCAAAGGCCCACGCCGACCTGGAGGCCGGGCGCACCACGGGCAGCATCCTGCTTATTTCTTGAGGCTTCGGCCCCCGGTGATGCCTCACACGGACGGCTTGATTGAATGACCATCAGCCGCACACGGGTCGATCAATGACGTCGCCCGTATGGGTTTGAAGCCTAAAGGAGAACCGTCCCATGCCGATGAAGAACCCCCCGCACCCCGGCCGGATCGTCCGGCAAGATTGCCTTGAGCCTTTGGGCTTGAGCGTGACCGACGCTGCGAAGGCGCTTGGCGTGTCCCGCAACGCCTTATCCGAAATTGTAAACGAACGACGCGGCGTCTCCCCGGAGATGGCAATCCGGCTGGACAAGGCGTTCGGCGGCGGCGCCGACTCCTGGCACATGATGCAGGCCAACTACGACATGGCGCAGGCCATGAAGCAGGCCGACCGGATCAAGGTCGAGCGGGTGCCGCAACCAGCCCTTTGAGCGCCCCGTCTCAGTGCCCGCGCAGGATCTGGCTCAGGAACAGCTTGAGCCGTTCGGTCTGCGGGTTCTCGAACACCTCGTTGGGCGGCCCGGCCTCCACGATCTCGCCGCGGTCCATGAACACCACGCGGTCGGCGACCTGGCGGGCAAAGCCCATCTCGTGCGTCACGCACACCATGGTCATGCCGTCATGGGCAAGGCCGATCATGGTGTCGAGCACCTCCTTGATCATCTCGGGATCGAGCGCGCTGGTCGGCTCGTCGAACAGCATGATCTTGGGCTTCATGCATAGGGCGCGGGCGATGGCGACGCGCTGCTGCTGGCCGCCGGAGAGCTGGCCCGGAT
>CAXSAZ010000068.1:0-14337 GCA_964235485.1 uncultured Acetobacteraceae bacterium
TGTTCGCGGGCGACGCCAAGATGACCACGGCGCTGCTCGACCGCCTGACCCACCATTGCGACATCGTCGAAACCGGCAACGAGAGCTGGCGCTTCAAGAACCGCCTCTGATCAGAGGGGATGCGCGCTGTGGCCTGCTCCGGAACCGACGGTTCCGGAGCAGGCCACAGCGCAGGCTGATCCATGTCGGAAAGGGGGTTCCTTTTGGACGCCGATACGGGGTCCCGATCCCGTGCCGATTGACACGCCGACGGGTCGTTGAGGCGCAGGCTTGCGAACGCGTTGCTGCTGAACGAGATGTGCTGGGTCGGCGCCACGCTGCCGTCGAGCCTGACGAAGTCGCCGCTCCCGCTCTGGCCGGGAAGGAAGGCGATGGTGCCGGTCCCGACCAGGTCGGCGGAGATCCCGACAGCCCCGCCGGTCACGTTGATCCTGCCGTCGTTGTTCAAGGTCGCAGGCGCCCCGTCCGTCCCGGTCACCTGCAGACTGGATGACGAGACCCCGATCGTTCCAGCCTGGTTGAGCTGGCCGTAGGGTGCGATCATAACCGTCAGGACGTCAGGGCTGGTCTTGAAGCCACCCAAGTTGATGCTGGCCTGCGTGGTGCTGTAGCCGTTCACGACGATCGTCGCGTAGCCGTAGTTGGGAGGGTTGACCTCCACGTTGGGCGGAACCAGGGTGAGGCGCACGTCCGGCCCAAGGGCCGCGTTGTCCAGCACAAGCGTCGGCTGATTGTCTGGGCTTGGCCTGGGTAGGATGATGTCAACGCCGTTCGGTTCGGCGTTGGTCAGGATGGCCGTTCCGGACTGGATCAGCGCGGACGCGTCGTTGTCGTAAAGCGGCACGCCTTGCGGCGTCCAGTTGGCGGCATCGGTGTAGGACCCGACGCCTCCGTTCCACGTGAACTGCATGTTTTCTCCGTTCTCGGATGCCACGGGCCGACCGCCAACCCGCGTGTATGCTGCCTAGCTTCCTTGACGGGCGCCGCGTGTGACATTTGTTCAATCCAACGATGGCACGCGCGGCGCACCTTTCAGCCACCCCGACAAGAAACCCCCAGGACACGATTCATGGCCGAGATGCACCGGCCGAGCCTGCCGGTGAACGCCGACGTGCTCGCCTGGCGTCAGGCCGCCGTGGGTGCCACGTGCAGCGGGATCTCCGTTCCTTCGGCGAAGTTGTAGGCCCCCCGCAAGTATACGTCGCCTCCCATCTGCAGCACGTCGATGGACGCGAACTTCCCCATGTGGAACGACCCCGACGTGGTGTTCTGGCTGAACCGGATCGTGTCCAGCACCGCGTCGCCGTTGAACAGCGTCAGCGTGTGCGCCGCGTCGTCGAACGCATAGGAGGAGGCGGTCAGGCCCTTGAGCAGCACGCCCTGCGTCGCGGTGTCGTGGGACATATGGCTCCCGACGTCGGGCTGGAAGTCGAGGATGCCGGCGAACTCCATGGGACGGTCGATCACCACGTTGCCCACATCGATGCCGATGGTTTCCCCAGGCCCGACCGGACCGCCCAGCTCCAGGCTCCCCGCGTGGCCATAGCCTTCGTGGCTGCCCAGCCCGTTCACCATGAGGATCGTGCCCTGCCCGTTCAGCGGCGCGTTGACCACGACCGTGCCGCCCTCGATCACCGAGGCGCCGGCGTCCAGGCTCGACTGGTCGCCGCCGTTCACCGTGAGCGTGGAGCCGTCCTTCACGTCGAAGCGCGTGGCGAGCCTGGCCTGGCCTTCCAGGTTGACCGTGAGCACGTCGGGCGCCGTGAGCGGGCCGTGCCCGATCCCGGCAGGCGCCCGCGACTGGCTGGAGAAGTTGCCGATGTCGATGCTGCCGATGCTGCTCTGCCCGCGCACGTTGACCGTCCCATACTGCGTCGGCGAGGTCAGGGTGTTGTATGTGTTGTATGGCGGCGGCGGCAGGGCGTTCGGCATGGACAGCCCGGCCAGCGAGGCGCGGCGGAGGTCGAGCACCGGCTGCCCTCCGCTGTCCGGTCCGCCCAGCAGCACCGTCGCGCCGACCTGGCGGCCGGCCACGACCACCTCGCCCGAGCCCACCACCGCCGTGTCGCCCGAGCCAGGCACGCCGCGCGGGTTCCAGAACCGGGCGGCCGCGTAGTTGCCGTGGCCGCCGAACCAATTGAACGTTGTCATGCAAAGCCGCTCCTTGATGCGTGCTGCTTGAACGAACGGCGGCGCCGATTCGTGCAGCGGTGGCGTTCAACTTAGCCTGGCGGCGGGTCCCAGGAACTGCTGAACGACCCAGGGTTGTGACCGGGGTCACATTGGCTGTCCGTGTCGGGGCGAAGTGCTGAACGAGGGACGGATATCCTGTTATGGGCCGCGTGCACGGCCATGGACGTTATGGCAGGGCGGTACGGCAACGTGTTCGTTGCCCGGATCAGACAGCCGTACGGGCCGGAGGTGACAAGGCGTGCGGGCTTGCCGGCTCCCGTGCTGGCGCGCGCGGCCGAGCTGCTGGAGGGCCGCACGCTCGTCGTTCGGGCAGCCCACGGGCTGACAAGCGGCAGCGGCGATGCGCCGGGCCGGTGCGGTCACTGTCCGCCGTGCGCCATCACATGGTCCATCGCTTCCGCCTCGGTGCCGATAAGGTGTGCCCCTGATCGTTCTCGACAGCGGCGCCGCTCAGCAAGGCCGCCCTCAAATGCGCGAGCGCCTGCTCGGCGGCGTCCCTATCGCCCGGGCTGTGCTGGGCGCGCAGTTGCTGGACCACCACCGCCGGGTTCAGGCGCGTCCACGGCATCGTCGATCTCCTCCTGACCGGTTGTCCCGGCGGACCACCCGGGAACACCGCGGGGCACGCCGTCAGCGGGCAGCGTAAACGATTCCGCGTGCTCCTGCGGGTTGGTCGGAGCTTCCAAGACGACACAAGGAGGAACACCACAGGGAGAAGTGTCCTACGGCGGGCGACGGGCCGGAGCAAAGGGCTGCTCCTTGCCATCCTCCCCGGGCCAAGCGGCCCGGCTGCGCGTGGCTCCGGTCCCGCGCAAGCGCGCCTTTGCCCCGGCCCGCCGCCTGCCGTCTCCGGACGGGGTCAGCAACCATGCTGACGAGAACGGAGGCACGACGATGAGCACCACCGATCTTCCCATCTCCGGCACCCCGGCCTCAGCGAAATCGCGCAGCGATTTGCGCGGGACCGCCCCGCGCGAGGCCGTCGCCCTGGTCCGCACCTGGCAGCACACCGTGCTCGGGGCGGACGAGGAGCTGGCCCTGCTGCGCCGCATCGCGGCCCACGGCCTCGCCTCGCGCATGATGGCCGCCCACGGCGCCGACGTCGCGCGCTGGGTCACCATCCTGGAAACACTGCGCGAGCTGTTCGACGACGACGCTGACGAGGAGAGCGACGGGGAGGACGACCCGGACGCGCCGCCGCACGGCGCCGATCACTGCCCAAGGGGGTGCCAGATCCTCCACGGCATGGAGTGCGGCATCTGCGGCTATGAAGGCCGCGGCGTCTGGGCCAGCTAGGTGGCCACCGTCGCCGAACACTGCTGCCATTGCAACGCGCGCACCTACCAGAGCCCTGAAGGCATTTGCGAGCTGTGCGACAAGGACGCCGAGATGCCCGACGCGCCGGCACCGCCGTCGGCCGCCTGCTTCTGGGACTGCGGGCCGGTCAGCCAGGACACCCAGTGCAGCCTGTGCCGCGACCTCGAATGCCACGCCCAGGGACCCGCAGCCCAGGCCGGCTGCAAGGACCCAGCCACTCGGCCACGGTAGCCAGCCTCGCAGCAGGGTGCGGCCGTGGTCATGCCCTGCCGCGGCATGCCGGCGTTCCTGCCCGCGCAGCCTCGGCTTGCAACCACACCCTGCTTTCCACCATCCTCCGCCAAGGAGCGCCCATGCCGACCACCACCATCAACCTGCCCCTTGTAAGTCGGTGTCGGCAGCCGCGATTGGCCATTGCGGCTGCAGCGGCGGTGATCCTGCCTGCCCCTTGGGTCTTCGTGCCTGTGGTAAAGATTGGGACCCGCCGCAACTCCTGCCTCCCGGCTGAACGGTATGCGGGGCGCCGGTTCGGCCGGACAGCCTGATTACAAGGATGGCCGACGGGAGGTGGGCCAATGGCCGGATATGGAGGCTCTTTTGGATATTCTCGGCATCGACATCAGCGTCGAACCGAGAGGTTCGCCGGACAAGGCCAAGTTCGACGCGGCCTTGCTCATCGGCGAGCGGGTCAGGCACGCCACGTTCTCCAACACCGAAGCGGGGTTCCAGCACTTGCTGGCTTGGCTCGCCAAGCACCGTCCCGGCCCGGCGGCGCCGTTGCACGCCTGCATGGAGGCGACCGGGAACTGGGGCCTGGAACTCGCGGACTTCCTGCATGGCCAGAAGCTGCGCGTCAGCGTGGTCAACCCCGCGCGCGTCAAGGCCTACGGCCAGAGCGAACTTGCGCGCAACAAGACGGATAAGCTCGACGCGGCCCTGATCGCGCACTTCTGCCGGGCCCACGCGCCGTCTGCCTGGGTCCCGCCGCTGCCCCACCTGCGCGAACTGCGCGAGCTCGTCCGCCGCTGTGACGCGCTCAAAGCCGCCCGCGTGCAGGAACTCAACCTGCAGAAGTCCGGCTTCGCCTCGCCCGCGGTCGCGCGCTCCATCGAAGATCACCTCGCCTGGCTGGACCGGCAGATCGAGGCCGTCGCGGCCGAGGTGCGCGAACTCGTTGCGGCCGACCTTACGCTGGCTCGCAACTTCGCCTTGCTGCGCAGCATCACCGGCTTCGGCGAGACCTCGGCCACGATACTGCTGGCCAAACTGCCGAACGTCGAACCGAGCCGCGCAAATGGCTGCGCCATTTCGCTGGGTTCGCCGGACATCGCGGAGTTCACGCCCAAGGCGCTGGCCGCTTTCGCCGGCCTCTCGCCCCGGGAGCACAGCTCCGGCGCCTCCGTGCGCAGGCCGGGCAGGATGAGCCGCATCGGGAGCGAACGGCTGCGCAGCGTGCTCTACATGTGCGCCCTCAGCGCGAAGCGGACGAACAGGGCCTTGGCCGCCTTCGTCCAGCGCATGACCGCCGCCGGCAGGCCGCCCAAGGTCATCCTGGTCGCCGTTGCCCGCAAGCTCCTGGTCTACGCCCACGCCGTCGTCCGCACCCAAAAGCCGTTCCAGCCTTTCCCGGACGCCCGCTCTTCGATTTGACTGCCAGCAGGACTTCATAGGCGGCGGACAGCCCTAACCCAAAGGAGCTGATGGGTAGCATCGTAGGACCGCATACGACCCAAGTCGGCCGTCAAGCCGTCGAACGCCTCTCGCCGAAAGCAGACGATGACGGCGTTCGACCGGCGCCTTCTGCCTACTCGCGTCTGTTGCTTACGCCAGCAATGGATCGGAGCCGTTCGACCTCTTTCCCCGGGACAACTCGCTACGATGGCTTCATGGCTTGAATGTCAGACACGACCACAGGCCGGGTCGCGAGCGGAGCGGCCGCCACCATGGCGCCCACCAGCGCAATGCATTCGGCCTTGCCCGTCGCCAGCAACTCGCGGAAAGACCGGACGCGCGACATGGACCAGAGCATGGCCGCCACCACCGATGTCGGAGAGCGGTCAATCAGCTTCTTTGTCCTGGGATAGACGGGATAGCCGAGCCCCTTGATCAGCCCGAAGCTCGCGTGGACACCGCGCGCCAGAACGAGTGCTTCTCCCCACGACGCGCCACCTCCGCGCCGCACGCCGGCGACCGACACGCTTTCAAACGCAACGCACAGCGGAACGTGGCAGCGAAGCCAAAGAAGCATGTCGTGTTCGACGGCGGCGGGCAAACCAGCGGCATTGAACACGTCAACCCAGCGTTGCTGGTTTATGAGGGTTTTCTGACCGCCAGCACCGATGGTCGCTTTGAGCTTGCCATTCCCGTCCAATGTCGCCTGGACGAAGTTCATGCCAAAGGCGCAACGCTCGGCACCGACCGCCTCTTGCAGGCGCTCAGGCTCGAAGGTGTTGAACATGAACTGGATGCAGGTGGCCGCGCTGCGCTGCAAGGCCGGAAGCACCGCGTCCACCTGATGAGCCAGAAGCGTAACGATCACAAGGTCGTACGGCGTTCGCCCGTCGAGCGTGTCGGCCACCCGGACGCTTGCCCGCTCGCCCTTGACGTCGATGATCGCCTCGTCGCGTCGAAGCTGCTTCAGCCGCACGGAGCCTGGCCGCGCGATGACGGTGACGTCGTGGCGACCGACGCGAGCCAGTTGGAAGGCGAACGTGCTGCCGATGTTCCCGACCCCGAGCACGGCGATCCGGAGCGGTGAGGGCGAGGGCAGGGCCATGCCCAGCGTCATGGGCCTACCACGGGACTAATGGAAGCCTCTTTATACGGCTGCTGTCTTCCACTCCCTGCCGAAAGCGGCCGGACTGCTTCCCACCAACTACGGTCATCGGCAAGTTTCAAACCAGGCAAGGCCTGGAAATGTGAGATCCCATTTCCTGAATGCTCTTTCACCGCTTGACCTGCAACACGGTATTTTTATCTCGGCTTTTTCCAGTTCGTGCACAACGCGCGCCGACGCGGCAAAGCCCTGCTCGGCACCCTCACCGCCGGCTTGGGGCGTGAACGAACCTCTCACCACCCTGGAAGCCAACAAGAGCCACGCATCTTTACAAGGCCGTTTGTCGTTCTCTGCCCACTGGTCGATGACACGGACATGTGCATCGAGGTGGGGGAGGCAGCCCGACAGCAGCTCCGGCATGGCAGCATGCCCTTCCAAGCCGATGGTCCTCATCCCAGGCCTCCTCTGGGAAGCATGACCTGGACGTCGCCACGTTGCGGCCGGCGCGGCTTGCAGCGCGTGGCTGCTTCAGCCCCTAACCTTTTCTGAAATAAGATCGCGCATCGTGATCGCGCTGCGACCAAGGATCTGTTCCAGCGTCGGATCGACGGTTGCGAACTCGCCATTGCGAGCGGCGAGATAAAGGCCGAGCGCGATCTTTGCGGCGCTCTCGGGCGCGCCGCGCGCGACCATCTTCGCCTCGAGATCTTTGTCCGAAAGGAGTCTGCGGCTGACCGGCTTTCCCAGCACGTCCGACGCCATGGCTGCGAACTCATCAAGGTCAATAGCTTGCGACCCGGTGAGCGGCGGCGTCGGGCCTTCAAAGCGCCCCTCCTCGGCAAGAATGATGGCGTCGGCCTCGGCCAGGTCGGCGTGGGTCGTCCAGGATACCCTGCCGTCGGCCGGGGCCTCAATTACGCCGGTCTTCAGACCATCGTCGATCATCCTCAGGCCGCTCTCGGCGTAGAAACCGTGGCGCAGCGCCGTCCAGGCGAGCCCGGACTCCGCCAGCATGGCCTCCGTCGCAGCGTGGTCCCGCGCCGGCGGAAAAGCAGAGGTGGCGCTCGCGGCCATGTGGCTGGTGTAGATGATCCGCTTGGCGCCGACAGCCTTGGCCGCATTGATGGCCGTGCGGTGCTGGGCAAGCGGGTCACCGCCCGATGCGCGTGCGTTGGACGAAACGATCAAGACCTGCATCGCGCCCCGGAAGGCATGGCGCAGGCTGTCTGCGTCACCGAAGTCACCTTCGCAAACCCGGACGCCGAGCGTATCCAGGTCAGCAGCCTTCTTCGGATCGCGCACACTGACGCCGACTTGGCCGGCAGGAACGCGTTCGAGCAGTTTCGCTACGATCAATCGGCCAAGTTGGCCGGTGGCTCCGGTAACGATGATCATGCCCGCCCCCTACCTCATGTGCGCAACGGTGTTGCCGCTGCTAACGCTCTTGACGTAGCACTGGATACCTCTGGAAACAAGTAGTTGCTATCAACGGAAACGGGCCGCCGGTATACCGATGCCATGAGTGATCCTAACCAAGTCGCCGAAGATCGTGGACAGCCGGGACACGTCCGCGCACGCATCGTGGCCGCCGCTGCCGCTTTGATCGCGTCAGGTGGCCGCGACGCCGCAACGACGCGCGCGGTCGCCGCCGCCGCAGGGGTCCAGGCACCGACCATCTATCGCCTGTTCGGTGACAAAAGCGGGTTGCTCGACGCCGTTGCTCAGGACGGTCTCGCCGCCTATGTCGCGGCAAAGGCAGTTCGCAAGGTCCATCCCGATCCCGTGCAGGAACTTCGAGACGGTTGGGATATGCACGTCGAGTTCGGCCTGGCGCATCCGGGCTTGTTCTCAATCATGGCCGGTGATCTTCGCCCCAGTTCGCCTCTCACGGCGGCTGCAACTGGGACGAATATACTTCGCGGACGCGTGAGGAACATCGCGTTAGCGGGACGTCTTCGGGTTGGCGAGGAGCGCGCAGTCGGGCTGTTGGGGTCGGTCGGCCTCGGCACCATACTCACCCTGCTCCGCCAACCCGAGGGCCGACGCGACCGCGGATTGTCGGAGATCGCACGTGAAGCGGTCATAGCTGCCATCACCGGTGACGCTGTCCCCGACAGCGACTCGGGACCGAGCGGCGCAGCCGCAGCCCTGCACGCGTCCCTCAACCAAACCACCGTCCTGACCGATGGCGAGCGGCACCTCATGGAGGAACTGCTGAACCGCATCGCCAATGGCGCGAAGAGTGTGCCCTTCGCGAGGGACATGTCTCGGCTCTGAACGGATCTCAGCAACCGAACGGCAAAACGATCGGCTTGTCCACCATGAGCCTCAGATGCGTGGTTGGTGTGATACGGTGCCACCGAATGCACAGTGATTGTTCTTAGCTCCCGTGGGTCCTCCGCACCCTACATCGAGACAAGAGCTTGCTTGCAACGGAAAACGCGTCGAGGTCCGGGATGGAACCAGGGCAATCGAGTGAACGCTCGGGTTGTTTGTTGGATGACGTGGGCGAGGTAGTTTGCGTTCCAGCCCGCTTTCTTGCGCCAGTTCTTCAAGCTTGTGGTTGGCCTGGCCTGGATGAGCAGGTTCAGCGCCATGTGCTTGACCACGGCCATGTTGGCGGAGGTGTCGGCGTCGAGCTTGGCCGAACACAGGTAGTCGCGGGTTTCGCGTTCGACCTTGCCGCCCCGCTCGGTGGCGCTTTCAACCACACCGACCATGGCCAGGCCCGGGAAGCGCGGCTCGTCAGGATAGCGCCGGTCGGAGAACATCCACGCCACCTCGTGGCGCACGCGATGCACGCGGGTTTCTACCCTAGCGTGCCCGCCGTCCACGGTCTCGTGCGTGCCAATGACGAGGCCCGGCGGCGGGCGGGCAAACAGCTCCTCGACGCTTGCAAACGTTTCGGGCCGGTTCTGTTCCAGCGCCAGCAGGTCATCGCCACCGCGGTCCAGAACGGCTTGGGCAATGGCGGTCTGCGTGCCCATCGCGTCAATGGTGACCAGGGCGCCGGCCAGTTCCAGGCGCTGCAGCAGCAAGGGGCTGGCGGTGATCTCGTTGAACTTGTCCGACACCGCTTCTTGGCCCAGCACCAGCCGCTGCCCGGTCGCCCAGGCCGACACCGTGTGCAGCGGGCCGCGCCCTTGGGACCGTGCGTGGCTGCGGCGCGAGGTTTTGCCGTCAACAGCGACCACCTCCCGGCCAGCTGGCTCCACACCGGCCGCCGCTGGCCCGGCTGCGTTTGGCGCCCGGCCGCGCAGCCGCTCAATCCAACGCGCGAAGCACGCCTTGAACAGTTCGGGGTCAAGGGCAGCCACCACCTCGCACAGCGTGTCATGTGACGGCACGCCGCGCGCAAACGGCAGGAAGCGCCGCAAGAAGGCCAGGTGTTCGCCACCCCATGAAGCCAGTTCCACGAAGTCGTCAGCCCCGGCAATGGTGCCGCACAACAGCAAAAGCAGCACTTCCGGCAAGGGATACAGCACCTTGGCAGCCTGGCGTGGGTCGCGCAGCGCCGCAAACTGCAACAGAAACAACGGCGGAACCGGGTTGGGCATCATGCGCCCCCAGCGTGGAGCACCCTTCAACCCCGAACAATGTCAACCGGAAACCCACAACCCATTCACTCGATTGCCTTGCGAGCTTCGGAACAAGCTTCTCGACGCCGGGGTCCGGGTGCTGCACGAACGGAGCTACTCGGCTTGCGGCATACGCGAGATCACTGTGGCGGCAGGCGTACCGCTTGGCTCGTTCTCGAACCACTTCCGCTTGAAGGAGGAGTTCGCCGCGCTTGTCCTCGATCGCTACATGAGGGCGCTGCAGGACGTCGTGACTCGGACCCCGCGGGACGGCTCGCGCGCCGCTGGAGCGGATCGCGAGATACTTCGAGGCGATCGGGCAAATCGCCGGACCCGTCGAATGGCGCTTCGCGTGCATGGTCGCGAACATGGGCCTGGAGCTGCCGGCACACAGTGAGTCGCTTCGCGTGCGGCTGGCGGGCGCGTTCGCCGACCTCACCGCGCCGTTCGCCGACGCGATCCGCGCCGCGCAGGGTGGCGGGCAAGCGCGGACGGACATGATGCCGGAGGACCTCGCCGTCATCGTCCTGTCCGGCTGGCACGGGGCGCTGCTGCGAGCCAAGGTCGAGCGCCGCGGCGATGCGGCGATAATGTTCGCCCGCTCGGTTCCGCTCTTGCTTCGCGGGTGACGAGGTAGTCGCGCGAGCAGCCCATCGGGCACCTTGTCTACTCCGCTGACGAGGCCCGCCCGGACCAACACTCCGGTTGCGAGGTTACTTGCCGAACGTCCGGAGGATGTGCCACGCAATGGCATCGGCGTCCTCCTCGAGCGCGAAATGCCCCGTGTCCAGCAGGTGAATCTCCGCCTTCGGCAGGTCGGTCTTGTAAGCATGGGCGCCGGCCGGCAGGAAGATTGGGTCGTTCCTGCCCCACAGGATCAGCGTCTTGGGCTGACGGGTCTTCAGGAACGCATGCCACGCCGGATACTGGCGGACGTTGTCGTAATAGTCGACGATGAAGCCGCGCTGGATGCGGTGCTGCTCGGGCTGAGCCTGGAGCAGGCCGTCGAGGCGGTAGCTCGTTGGGTCGACGTTCGCCGGCTCGCGGGCGCCGGTCACGTACTGGAACTTCGTGCCTTCGGGCGAGAGCATCCCCTCCAGCCCTGCCTCCGCCTTGGCGTCCAGTGGGCCGGCGGCACGCACGCGCATGTCCTTCAGGACATCCGGCGCGATACCGACCTCATAGGCGTTGGCGTTCTGGATGATGAGCCCGTCGACCATCTCGGGGTGCGCGACAGCCAGGCGGAAGCCGACGGGACCGCCAAAGTCCTGCATGTAGATGGTGAACCTGGTCAGTCCGACCGCCCGAACGAAATGGTCCATGACGGTCATCAGGTTGGCGAAGGTCGGGGTGAAGCTGGCCTCGCCCGGCGCGTCGCTGAAGCCGAACCCGGGATAGTCGGGCGCGACGAGGTGGAAGCGGGCGCTGAGAAGGGGAATGAGGGCGCGAAACTCGTGCGAGGATGCCGGAAAGCCGTGGAGCAGCAGGATGGTTGGCTTGGCCGGGTCGCCCGCCTCGCGATAGAAGATGTTGATGCCGTCGATCGCGGCCGTCCTGTATCGCACGTCCGCAGCGGGCGCTGCGCGTTCCTGCGCGACGGCGGCAAACGAGAGGCCCACAGCGGCGATCCCCAGCGCAGCCGCGACGAGCGCGACCGCCGAGCGGAAGCTCGGCGCCCTTGAAAGGTGCACTACGTGGCGAGCGGGAGCGGCATTGATGATCATGACGTGATTTCCTGTTCAGAAGATCCGGATCTCGTGGGCGGTGCGTCGTTCAGCCCTGAAGTCAGTCGGGAAAAGAACGGCAGCAGAGCCGCCAGCACTTCCTCCGGTCGGTCCTCCGGCTGGAGGTGGCTGCCGCCCGTTGCTGTCTCCGTGACCTCGATGGCCCACTCCCTCCACATCGCCAACGGCCCGGGGTGGTCACTCCTCGTGTTCTCACGGGACCAGAGGACGTGAACGGGGCAGTCGAGCCGGTGCCCCGCCGCGCGGTCCGCTCGGTCAAGCGCCAAATCCTCGTCGAGCGCCGCGCGATAATCCTCGCACATGGCGTGCCGGACAGCGGGGTCGCGGAAGGCGCGCCGGTAGGCGTCGCGCGCGGCGGGCTCGATGACCCGGTCCTCGCTCGCTCCCATGGTGGCGAACGCCCGGTCGATTACTGTGTCGGGCGCCGCCGCCAGCAGACGCTCGGGCAGATCCGCAGGCTGGGCGAGGAGGAACCAGTGGTAGCTCGCGAGCGCGACGCGGTAATCCATGGCCTCCATGGCATCGAGCGTCGGAACAACGGCCAGAGACGCGAACCGGGTGATCACCCCGGGATGATCCAACACGAGCCGATAGCCTGCGCGTGCGCCGCGATCGTGCCCCGCCAGCGCGAACCGCGCGTGGCCGAGCGCCCGCATCAGTTCCACCAGCGCCCCTCCCACCCGACGCTTGGTCCAGCGTGGGGTCATGGCAAGGGGCCGGCTTGCCCCATACCCCGGCAGATCGGGGATGACGAGGCGATGATGGCGCGCCAGCGTGGGCGCGACCTTGCGCCAGGCGATGTGCGTTTGCGGAAACCCGTGAAGCAGCAGCAAGGGCGGCCCCGACCCGCCGGTGACGCCGGCGAACCGGACGCCCCCGGCCTCGACGTCAAGCCGATCGAAGCTGGGGTAGAACGGCACTTCCGCCTCGCTATCGGCCGCGCTCGCCCATGGAGTCGTCGCGCTCGCGGCGACGCAGCCGCCGACCAACGTCCGCCAGTCGAGACCTGCCATGTTCTCAGCCGCGATTGACGGTCGCGGCGAAGGCTGCAAGCTCACGTCCGAAGCGGACCGGCTCCTCGTAGAAGGGGCTGTGACCGCTGTTCGCGTACACCGAGAGCCGGTTTCGAGAATGCTGGGCCTGGATGCGCTGCGACATCGCAAGGCGGACGAGGCGGTCGTGCGTGCCGTGGCTGAGCAGGACCAATCCGTCGAACGCGGCGAAGGCGGGTTCCAAGTCGGTGGTCGCCGTCTTGATGAAACCCTCGTTCGCCGCGCGAGCGGTCATGCCGTTGATCACGAGCATCCGCCGCAACTCGTCGCTGGACGGTTGCTGGTGGAAGCACTCGACGAGGAACTCGGTCGTGGCCGCCGTCCGTTCAGCGAGGTCGTGCGAGATGCAGCGCCGCGTGAACTCGCTGGCCGATGCCGTGAGCAGATCGGGCGACAATTTTGTTACGGGATCGACTAGATTGATGCCGGCAACGCGCGCTCCACCATACTTGCGCAGATATGCGCCGACGACGAAGCCGCCCAGCGACCAACCGACGAGCACCGGCCTGCGCAACCTGGCCGATTGGATGATCGCGGCCACGTCCTCCGCCCAGCGATCAGCGTCCGAGTAAGCCTCCGGCGCGCTCGGCTTGTCTGAGTCACCGTGCCCGCGCAGATCGAAGCGGACCAAGCGGAACCCGCTCAGTGACGGATCGGCGAACTGCTTGTCCCAGCTGAGCCGGCTCTGCCGGAGACCATGGATGAACAGGATCTCGGGCGCACCGATATCGCCACAGGCGTCCCCGTACAGCATCGTGCCGTCGGCGGAGCGCACGATCAGCGGCTCGCCTGCGGTTCCCGCCCGGTGATCCGCAGCGAAAGCGGGGCTCACGGTGGCGGTCGCAGCAACACCGGCGAACCCGGTCAACAAGCCACGCCGGCCGAACCTATCATCCAACATCGTGCAACCCCGGACCATTGTTTATCGATTACTAAACATTGATGGCTTGCAGGGCAGCGTCAAGGGGCTAAGTCTAGGCCCATGGCCAGATCGAGAGTACAGGAGGATGCTGGGGTGCCTCGCCCTTCGCGGGGACGAAAGCCGACGTTCGATCGCGAGGCGGCGCTGGAGACGGCGCTCGAGCTGTTCTGGCGTCATGGCTACGAAGGGGTTGGTATTGCCGATCTGACCAACGCGATCGGCATCGCGCCGCCCAGCCTCTACCATGCGTTCGGCAGCAAGGCCGACCTCTACCGCGCGGTGCTGGACCGCTACGGATCGACCGGCCTCAGCGCCGGGGAGATCGACAAGGCGACCTCCGCGTTCGAGGCGGCGCGCCAGATGCTGGAGCACGGCATCGCCGCCGTGACCCGCCCCGGCAAGCCGCTTGGCTGCATGGTGTCGAGCGGCATGCTGATGGCTGGCCCCGAGAATGCAGACCTGGCCAACGAACTCGCGGCCAGGCGCGCGGCGACGAGGGTCGCACTGGAAGCGTGCGTCGTGCGCGACGTTGACGCCGGCTGCCTACCGGCCGCGACCGACGCGGCTGCGCTGGCCCGCTTCTATGCATCCGTCATGCAGGGCATCTCCGTCCAGGCGCTGGACGGCGCCAGCAGGAGCGAACTGCATGCAGTCGCGACGCTCGCGCTTGCGGCGTGGCCAGGGGCGTAGCCCTCGCCTCCTAAGCAGCTTTTGGCAAGTTGTGCCACGGATGGTAAGTGGTCGGCCTGCGGGC
>CAXSAZ010000069.1:0-14061 GCA_964235485.1 uncultured Acetobacteraceae bacterium
TGGCCAGGGCGCTTGCGCGCTCGCCAGCCTCCAGCCGTTCAACGGCCTTCAGCATGAAAACTCCCGGTTGTGACGTCCGGACTCGCTCAGGGACATCGATACGTTCTCCTCGTTAGGAGGTGTCCGGATTTACCTGTCTCACTTCAAGGGTTCAGTCCACAGGCGGGCGACACCGCAGTGTCTGTTAGGGTTTGGTCTGGCGGACACCCTTGACGGCCCGCGCTGGATGGGTGGGCGGTCAAAGCCCGAAAGCGTCCCGGATCAGCCTGGCGCACTCCGCAGGCGCTGCTGCCGCCGTGTCCACCTCCCAGTCGTACGCGATGTCGCGGTGGACACGGCCAAACTGCCAGCGCGCCAGGCCAGCTTCCCGATCGCCGCACGCACGCTCCCTCGCTTCAAGCACGTCGAGTGGGGCAAGTAGGCCAACCAGATGGAGATCGAAGGGCCGCAGGAGGTCACGATACTCCTGCATAACTTGGGTCCCGATCATAACCTCACCAATGATGAGGCTGTTTCCCTGCCCGGCCATCGCGGCGACGGCGTGTCGCATACCGCGCATGGCACGTTCAAGGACCAGGCCGGTCCTTATGGTGATGGTCGCCTTCGTCGTCCTGCGCCGGCTCGAACAGCAGGCTGTCTGGATGGGCGAGCATCTTCTCTGGCAGCATGTCCAGGAAGGCATCCATGGCGACGTGCAGGAACGGCCTGGAAGTGACTGCCTGAAGCGCCTTCGCCGTGGAGCTTTTCCCGACGTTGCCAATGCCGTTCAGGATGATAACCTGCGGTCGCGGTTCCAAGCAGCCCTTCGTTCCCAAAATCAAACGGCGTTCACGAGGCGGTCAAAGAAGAGGCTTGCTCATGTACACGAAGACGCCGAGGTGCGGAGAGACCTGCTCCTCCCGGTCCACCTTGTAGCCCACCCGCTCGTAGAGCTTCACGTTCTCGGTCAGATGAACGCTTGTATAAAGGCGCACCTCCCCCAGGCCGAGCGAACGGGCGAGGTCTTCTGCGTGCGCCAGAAGGGCGCGGCCACATCCACGGCCCTGGTGGGCGGGCGACACCGCGACGTTCACGATGAGCAGGTGGTCGGCCTCGGGCCGCATCTCGATCAGTGCCGCCAGTTCCCCGTCCAGATGCAGCATGTCCACGAGGTGGTCGCGGACGGCCACGTCGTAGTCGGCGGTCATCGGTTTCGGCTCCCGGCCGAGGACCAGCACCCACTTGGCGTAGGCCGCCCGCGTGAGATCGCGGACCGCTGCGGCATCCGCCGGGGTCGCACGGCGCAGCCCTGCGCGGATCGCGTCCGTCAGAGGTTGCGGCGTGGCTGGGCTTTCCGGCGGGGTGGGTTGATCCTGTGCGGTCGTCCCTTGAGAGAACAGCTCCTTCATCATGTAGACGCGGCTCGTGCCCGGCGGGTGGCACGGCACCTCGCCGAACCGGCGCCAGCCGTGGCGCTCGTAGAAGTCGGGTGCCTGGAAGCTGATGGTCAGCAGCACGCCTGAGCAGCAGCCACGGCGCCGGGCTTCCTCCTCTGCCATGTGCAGGATGCGGCTGCCCAGGCCGGCGCCGCGCAGGTGCGGGGGCAGGTGGAAGACGTTGAGGAACAGCAGGCCAAGCGAGGTCCGTCCCGTGACGCCGCCCAGCACCGCGCCGGTATTCGGGTCCCGGACGACCACGGCCAGGGGCTTGCGGTCGTTGATGCCGGTCACCTCATCGTTGAAGGCGCTCAGGCCTTCTCCGATCACCCGCTCCGCCTCGGCCACAAGGGCCGGGTCAGCAACAACGACCGGGGCTGCCATGCGCTCCTCCGTTTGCCTGCTTTCTCTGCCGAGCTTGGCCGGGCGTCATGCCGAACACACCCCGGAACGCTGCCCCGAACGCAGGCTGGGTGGCGTAGCCAGCAAGCCGGGCAGCTTGCGCGAGGCTGGCTCCAGTGCTGAGTGCGCTGAGCGCTTCCGTCAAGCGCACCTGCTGACGCCATTGCCGGAAGCTGACGCCGGTTTCGCTCCGGAACAGCCGGGCAAGGGTGCGGCTGGACGCCCCGGCCATTATGGCAAAGTCCTCCAGGCTGCGCGCGGTCCCGGGCTGGTCGAGGAGGGCCGAGGCCACCCGCTGCAACCGCGCATCGCCTGGCATCGGTAGGCCGAGCGGCAACGGCGCGGCATGGGCGATCTCGTCCAGTGCCAGCGCCGTCAGGTGGCGTCCGCGCCCGCGCAGGTCCCAGCGCAGCGGTTCGGCGCAAGCAGCAAGGATCACCTCCCGCAACAACGGCGAAACCGAGATCACCCCTGCTTGCGCCGGGCCGCGCGCAGCCGCGTCCTCCCGCAAGAACAGGGCGCGCATCGTCACCGGGCCCTCCATGCGGACGGCAAGAGACACGTCCGCCGGCAGGAACAGCGCGGTGCTGGGCGGCACCACGTAGGCGGCGCTGCGCGTCTCGATCCGCATTATGCCGGTTACGGCGTGGATCACCTGTGCCCAAGGATGGCTGTGCTGCCGGTTGTACCACCCGGCCGGGTAGTCCCGCGCGAAGCCAACGAGCGGCCGGGGCACCGCCGCGAACGGCTGCGGGCTGGCCTGTCCGGTCTGCAACAGAAGTTGGCCGCCTGTCGTCATGGCGGAAAGCTACATTGCCGGCATTGCAAGGGAAACACCGCATGTCGCCGAACAAGCATTTAACTGTCTCAGCCTCATGGCGCTGAGGATCGTACCTGCCGCCTGGTCGCCGCTGCCGGCCGGGGTCAAGGCGTTGATCGGGACCGCCACGCTGGTTTCGGTCGCTCGGACGATGAGCCTGCCCTTTCTGGCCATCCACCTGTCCCAGCACGTCGGGTTGGACGCTTCCTCCGTTGGCCTCATCATCGGCACCGGGGCGGTCGTCGCCAGCTTGGGCGGGCTGTTCGGCGGATCGGTGTCCGACAAGGCCGGACGGCGCACCATCTTCATCGGCGCCCTGGCACTCGCCGCGGTCGGCTTCGGCACAATGTACCTCGCATCGGCCCCCGCCGTGTTCTTCGTGCTGAACGCCCTCACGGCGCTGGCCAACTCTTTCTACGAGCCGCTGTCTCGGGCCTTGCTCGGAGATCATGTGTCGCCAGCCCTCCGCCAGCAGGCGTTCTCCTACAGGTATGTGGCCAACAACGTCGGCTGGGCCATCGGCCCCATCGTGGGCGCGCTGCTCGGCATCGCCGGCGGCTCGGTCGGCTTCCTCGTCACCGGCCTGATCCTTCTCGCCATAGCCGCCCTCCTCGCCGTCACCCTCCCGCGCGACGCCCTTGCCACGAGCACGGCGGCTGACCCGTCCGGCGAGACGTTCGCGTTCAGGCGCGCGGCGCGGCTGATCCTTCGCGATGCCCGGATGCGTTGGCTGCTGGTCGGGTCAACGGTCGCCATCGCCTCGTATGGCCAGATATCCGTCACTTTCTCGCAGTACATCGCCAACACCTACGCGGATGGTGTCGCGCTGTTTGCGAAGATCGTCGTGGTGAACCCCATCACCATCGTCCTGACCCAGCCGTTCATGTCCGGTGTCGCCAGAAGGCTCCAGCCGTATCCCTCGTTGTTCGTCGGGTGCGCGGTCCTGGCGGCGAGCCACATCGTGTTCCTGGCCGCGCCCTCGCCGGTTTGGCTGGGCATGGGAATGTTCGTGTACACCATCGGTGAGATGCTGATCGTTCCTGCGGAATACGAGCTGATCAGCCGCTTCTCCCCGCAAGCCTACCGGGGCACCTACTTCGGCGTCCACTCGCTGGGGGAGGTCGGCAACTTCCTGGGGCCTTGGACCGGCGGGCTGATCCTGGTCCACTTCGGCGGCGCGGCCATGTTCCTCTACTTCGCGCTGGTCGCGGCGGCAGCCATCCCGGCGTTCTGGCTGACCTGGTTGGAGGAGCAGCGTACGGCGAAGCGCAGCAACCAGGAGCTGACGCTTTCCAAGAACTTGGGAACTGACCTGTAGGCATACTTGTCCGGCTGGGTTGGTTGGCGGACAGCTACCCCGCAAATCCCTGACCGCCACTCGGACCGACCTCCACGCCGGGTAACTGAAGGCTGCTCTCCATCGCCGCGGCAGCGCCCGCCGACGAACGCGACCATGCCCCCACCTTGCCGGATCGCCCGCGCGAGCAGCAAGCTCAAGGGATACGTCGGTGGCCCTGTCGCACGCGCCCAAGTGCCCACCGCACGGGTGCTCGCCCCAGCGCGGGCAGCAACGCTTGAAAGGGTGGCTTTTACGAGTTGACGCGGCGGACGACGGCCTGCGCGTATTCCTGCGTGGATGCCGTGCCGCCGAGGTCGCGCGTGCCCACCCCGTCCCCGTTCAGCACCGCGTCGATGGCCGTGCGCAGGCGCCCGGCCAGGTCGCCTCGCCCGACGTGATCCAGCATCAAGGCGGCCGCGAGCAGCAGCGCCGTCGGGTTCGCGATGCCCTTGCCTGCGATGTCCGGCGCCGAGCCGTGCACGGCCTCGAAGATTGCGCCCTTCTCGCCGATGTTGGCCCCCGGCGCCGCGCCAAGGCCGCCCACCAACCCGGCGATCAGGTCCGAAAGGATGTCGCCGAACAGGTTGGTCGTCACGATCACGTCGAACTGCCAGGGGTTGAGCACCAACTGCATGGCGCAGGCATCGACGATGCGGTCGTCGCAGGCGATGCGGCCCTCGTAGTCCTTCGCCACCTCGCGCGCCGTTTCCAGGAACACGCCGGTCAGCGCCTTGAGCACGTTGGCCTTGTGCACGATCGTCACCTTCTTGCGGCCGAGCTTCAGCGCGTGCTCGAAAGCGAAGCGGGCGATGCGGCGCGAACCGTCGCGCGTGTTCACCCCAGACGAGATCGCCACCGCGTGCGGGTCGTCGCCCACCGGGATGTAGTGCTCGAAGGCGACGTAGAGACCTTCCAGGTTTTCGCGGACCAGCACGAGGTCGATGTCCTCGAACCGCCCGCCCGGCACCAGGGTGCGGGCCGGGCGCAGGTTGGCGTAGAGGTGGAATTCCTCGCGCAGCCGCACGTTGACGGACCGGAAGCCGCCCCCCACCGGCGTGGTCAGCGGCCCCTTGAGCGCGAGGCCGGTGCGGCGGATGGAGTCAAGCGTGGCGCCGGGCAGCGGGTCGCCATGGGCCTCGATGCCCGCAAGCCCGCCCTGCTGCACGTCCCAGGCGAAGGGCGCGCCGAGCGCATCCAGCACCGAAACCACCGCCTCGGTGATCTCCGGGCCGATGCCGTCGCCGGGAATCAGGGTCGCAGGGATCGCGCCGCCGGTTTCTTGGTTCATCGTCTCATCTGCTCTCATCGGGGAGGCCGGCAGCGCCGGGAGCCATGCCGGGGGTTGGATGACGCCGTGATCAGCCAGCGTCCTATGTTGGCGTGTCGAGAACCTGACGCCGTTGCGGAACGTGACACCCCCGACGACCTCGGGCAACTGGTTCTCGCCTTTCAACCTGCACCAAGTTCTCGAGACCGCCCTCACCAACTGAACGCCATGAGCCGGGTGGTATCCTGCAGCTCCGCTTTGAGCGTTGAACCTCGCCCTGGGTCCGCCAGAGCCTGCGATAGCTGCGGTCAAGCGGTCTTGCTGCCGTACTCGGTCCTTCTTGGACAGAGCCGCTGCCTGACGCGCCTCATCTAACGCTGTCTGTCGCGTGATGCGCTTTGCGCTGACGGCAGGCAAACCCGGGCCACGCGGAAGCGCTCTGTCGGCCACAGACGAGGAGTGGCGAGAATGGCAGGTAAGGTGGCGTTGGTGGCCGGCGCGAGCGGCATCATCGGGCAAGGCCTGCTCGACGTGCTGCGTGATCGGGCGGATTGGGGAGTCGCCGCACTCGGACGCCGGCAGGTCGAGGGCGTCCGGACCATCGCCGCCGACCTTCGCGATCAGACAAGCGTGCTTGAGGCGCTCCGGACGGCAGGCCGCGACGTAACGCACGTGTTCTACGCCGCCTACCTGCCCGCGCCCGACCTTGCGGCCGAGGTCGCAGTGAACGGACCTATGTTGGCCAACCTCCTTGACGGGCTTGCAGAAGCGGGCGCGCCCGTCGAACGGGTGGTGCTCTACCAGGGTGCGAAGGTATATGGCGTGCACCTCGGGCCGGTCCGGGCACCGTTTCGCGAGGACGGGCCGCGGCACCTCCCGCCGAACTTCTACTACACGCAGGAGGACGAGCTTCGCCGGAGAGCCGCGGCGGGAGGGCCGGAGTTCTCGATATTGCGTCCGGACGTCGTGGTGGGCGACGCTGTCGGCAACCCGATGAACATTGCCACCGTGATCGGCGCCTTTGCCGCGATCTCGCGGGCGACCGGGACGCCCCTGCGCTTTCCGGGGCCGCCCGATGTCTACGAGCGCCATTGGGCGCAAGCCACCGACAGCCGCCTGCTCGGGCGGGCGAGCCTGTGGGCGGCGACCGCGGACGCGGCGCGCGGCGAAGCGTTCAACTACGTGCACGAGCCGTTCCACTGGCAGGAGGTCTGGACGCAGGTGGCGGAGGGCCTCGGCCTTCCGGTCGGCCCGCCGATGCCGATGAACCTGGCCAAGCACATGGGTTTTCAGGGCGAGGTCTGGGGACGCCTCGCGGCCGAGCACGGGCTGCGGCCGATCCCCTACGAGAACCTCGTCGGCTGGGGGTTCGGAGACTTCGTCTTCAACGCGCGGTTCGACGTGGTGTCCGACATGGGCAAAATCCGGCGCGCGGGCTTTGCGGAAACGACGGACAGCGCGGGCGCGATCCTCGACGCGATCGGGCGATTGCGGGCAGCAAAGGTGCTGCCGTGATGTGGACGAGGGCAGGTGCTTGCACCCCGCCGCGCGGCCAAGCGTGGGCATTGATCCGCTTCAGCACGCCATCGCTCACCGGCATCGCGATCCTTTGCCTCCGCAATCTGTTGAGACCTGCGACATCAAGATAGGCCAACAGGTCCGCCATGGTCCGTCCCGATCTGCATCTGCCGCCCAGCTTCCTGGCCTGGCTCGCACCTTTTCTGGCCGTCTTTTCCCGGCGCAGCCGACCCGCGGCGGCGGCGCTGACCGTCGGTGCGCTGCTGGCAATCGGGCCGCGCATCGGATCGGCAGGCCGCTTCTACGACGCGCTGCGCACCAGAAAGGAAAAGAACCCGACCAGCCACGACCTGCGCTGGCTCAGCGCCATGGTGCTGGTGAAGGTGCCGTTCGCCGGCCGCATCTGGGCGCTGCCGGTGCTGACCGCGCTCACGCCCGGCAAGGCGTGGTCCGAACGGCAGCGTCACCCCGTTGTCCACTCAGGTGAAGCGGACAGAGATCGGGCGTCCCAGGTCCAGCCTACGGTTCAGCTTCGGACACGAGTCAGTCAGGCGCGCTACGGCCCGGGTCGGTCCAGTTCTGCAAGGCGCGCAGTACCGCCGCCAGCTCCGGCACGTCCCGCTCCGGCAACGGCAGCCGGGGCGGGCGCGGCGGTCCCATGTCCCGGCCGATCAGCCGCAGCGCCGTCTTCGTGCCGCTAACGTAGCGCGGGCCGCCGACCCAGGGCAGCAACGGCGCCAGGCGGTGATACAGCGGCAACGCCGTTTCGCGGTCCCCGGCGGCGGCGGCGCGGAACATCTCCGCCGACAAGCACGGGGCCACGTTGCTGCACACCGCGACCCACCCCACCGCGCCAAGCCAGGCGCTTTCATAGCCCAGGACACCCGCAAACACCGCCATGCGGCCATCGCACGCGGCGATGATGTCCCGCACCCGCGTCACCTCCAGCGTGCTTTCCTTCACGTAGCGGCAGCCCTCAATGGTTGAAAGGCGGGCGAGGACCGGGGGCGTCAGGTCCACGTTGGCGGTCGCCGGGTTGTTGTACACCATCACCGGGACGCCGACCGCGTCGGCGATGGCCTTGTAGTGGACATACAGCTCATCCTCGGTCGGCACGCTGTAGAAGGGCGGGATCACCATGACTCCGTCCGCGCCCAGCCGCTCCGCTTCCCGGGACAGCGCGACGGCCTCCCGCGTGTCCTCGGCGCCGGTGCCGATCAGCACGGGCACGCGGCCGGCGGCGGCGCGGACCACGGTTTCGGTGATGGCGGCGCGCTCCTCCCGGCTGACGGACAGGAACTCCCCGGTCGAGCCGAGCGGGACCAGGCCGTCGATGCCGTCCGCGACTTGGAACTCCACCAGGCGTTCAAGGGCAGGGAGATCGACGGCGCCGCCGTCCGGGGTGAAGGGGGTAACGAGCACCGTGAAGGTGCCGCGGAACGCTGGGGACATGCTTGCTCCTCTGGCAGGCGGTGGCGGGACGTGCAAGTCTTGCGCCGATGCGCCTGCACGATACGCGCCCGGACCGGCCGACTTTCCATATCCGCTTTGAGGGCGAGCCGGTCGCGGCGCGGGCAGGGGAAACGGTTGCGGCCGCCCTGACCGCGGCGGGCCATGCTGCGTTCCGCCGCACGGCGGGCGGGGCGCCGCGCGGGCTCTGGTGCGGCATGGGCGCCTGCTTCGACTGCATCGTCACCATTGACGGCCGCCCGGCGCAGCGCGCCTGCATGACCGTAGCCGCAGACGGCATGGAGATCGGCGCCGGTCCTGCCGCCCCCCTGCCGGAACCGTTGCCGGAGGTCGTGCTGACGCCCGAGGTGCTGGTGGTGGGTGGCGGCCCGGCCGGGCTGTCCGCCGCAGTTGCCGCGAAGAACGCCGGGGCCGACGTGCTGTTGCTGGACGAGCGCGCGGCCTTGGGCGGGCAGTACCACAAGCCAGCCGCCATTCGCGATGCGCAGGCACGGCGCGGCGAGCGGCTGCGCGCCCGCGCCGCTGGCGTGCCGACCGTGCGGGCGGCGGTTTGGGGCGGGTTCCCCGGCCCGGACGGGCCGGAGATCGCGGCCCTCGCGGCGGATGCGCGGCTGCTGCTGCGTCCCCGCCAGCTCGTGCTGGCGACCGGCGCGCATGAGGCGGCGGTGCCCATCCCGGGCTGGACCCTGCCGGGCTGCATGACGACAGGCGCGCTGCAGGGCCTGGTGCGGAGCCACCGGGTCAGCCCGGGCCGGCGCGTGGTGGTGGCCGGCAACGGGCCGTTGAACCTTCAGGTCGCGGCCGAGCTGCTGCGCGGCGGCGGCCACGTCGCCGCGGTGGTTGAAGCCGCTGCGCGGCCAATTGGGCTGGGCATGGCGCTTGCTTCGCCGTTCCTGGCCTGGACGGGGCTGCGGCTGCTTGCGGCCTTGCGCCGGGGCGGCGTCCCCGTGCTGTGGCGCACCCGGCCCTTGGCGGTGTTGGGGACGGAGCGGGTGGACGGCCTGCGCGTCGCCGGGCCGGACGGGGAGCAGGTGATCGACGCCGATGCCGTTGCGCTGAACTGGGGGTTCCAGGCGGAAACCGGCTTGGCCCGCGCGCTCGGCGCCGCGCACGTCGTGGTGGCGGGGCGGTTGGAAACGGTGACGGACCGGGACGGGCGCACGAGCCTGCCGGGGGTGTTCTCGGTTGGCGACGGGGCGCGGCTGGGCGGGGCGCAGGTGGCGCTGCACCGCGGCCGGGCGGCCGGGCTGGCGGCGGCGCGCGCCCTGGGCCGGACCGCGGCGGTGCCCCCGCCCCGCGCGGCGCTGCGGCGGGCAGAGCGGTTCCAGCGCGCGCTGTGGCGGGGCTTTGCCGCCGCCCTGCCCGATCCCGCCGCCCTGCCCGACGACACGATCCTGTGCCGGTGCGAGGAGGTTTCGGCCGGCGCGGTCCGGGATGCGCGCGATGCCGGCGCCGGGTCGCTGGCAACGGTCAAGCGCGCCACCCGGGCGGGCATGGGGCGTTGCGGCGGGCGGTTCTGCGGCGCGGCTCTGGCCCGGCTGTGCGGCGGCGCCGTGGCCGAGGCCGGTTTCGCCGCCCCGCGCGCGCCGCTGCGCCCCGTGCTGGCCGGCCTGATCGCGGCGGACCGCCCGGAGCCGCGGGACGAGGCCGTGGCGCGGCCGATGCCGACGCGCTGGACCACCGCCGGCGCGGGGGCGCTACCGGGCGACGCCGCGGTGGCGGTGATCGGCGGCGGCATCGTCGGCCTGGCTACGGCGTTGTTCCTGGCGCGGGACGGCATGGATGTGGTGCTGCTGGACCGCGGCGAGCCGGGCATGGGCGCCAGCACCGCCAACGCCGGGAGCCTGCATGTGCAGCTTGTGCCTTACGTGTACGCGGCCGGCACCGGCGGCCCGATGGCGGACGCCTTGCCGCTCGGCCCGGCCAGCATCGCGCTGTGGCGGGAGATCGCGCGCGACGCGAACGAGACCTTGGGCCTGCGGACCGAGGGCGGGCTGGTGCTGGCGGAAACCACGGCGGAACTGGATCTCCTGCGCGGCAAGGCGGCGTTCGAGCGCCGGTGCGGCATCCCGTCGGAGGTGATCGGCGCCGACGACCTGCGTCCTCTGGCGCCGGGTCTGGGCGGCGGGTTCGTGGGCGCCGGGTTCTGCCCGGCGGAAGGGCAGGGCGACCCGCTGCGCGGCGCGATGGCCTTGCTGGCTTTGGCCCGGCGGGCCGGCGTGCGGCTGGCGCCGGGGTTGGGGGTGACGGGGCTGCAGCGGGACGGGACCGGTTGGCGGGTGGCGACGGACGCCGGGGCGATCCGCGCCGGCCAGGTGGTGAACGCGGCGGGCGTGCAGGCCGGGCGCATCGGCGCGTTGGCAGGCGTGACGGTGCCCGTCCACGCGCTGGTGCAGCAGGTGGTCGCGACGGAGGCCGCCGCGCCGATGCTGCGGCAGTTGGTCGCTTGGACCGGGCGGCACCTTTCGTTGAAGCAGGGCGACGGCGGCCATCTGCTGATCGGCGGCGGCTGGCCCGGCACGCACGACGCGCACGGGGCCGCGCAGGTCCGGCGCAGCAGCCTGGAGGGCAACCTGGCCCTCGCCGGCCGGGCCCTGCCGGGGCTGCGCGGGGTGCATGTCCTGCGCGCCTGGACCGGGCTGGCCCCGCATCTGGACCGCGCGCCGGTGATCAGCGCGACGCCGGGCCTGCCGGGGCTGTGGCACGGGGTGACGGGCAACGGCTACACGCTGGGGCCGGTGGCCGGCCGGATGCTGGCGGACGCCGTGCAGGGGCGGGCGGCGCTGCCGCCGACGTTCAGCCTGTGAGCCTGCCCAGGGCCGCTTCGAGCATCGCGGCCTCCACCGCATCGACCGGCCCCACCGGGGGCCGAACCGCGGCGCAGGGAATGCGGCCCAGCGCGAGGAGGCACCATTTCAATCGCGCGGTGGCGCGGCCGGGCGGCGGCTGGCCGTAGATCGCGGTGGCCAGCGGCACGATCCGCTCATGCGCGGCGCGGGCGGCCGGCAGGTCGGATCGGCGCACCGCGGCGTCCAACGCCAGGATCTCGCCCGGGGCCAGGGCCGCCAGGGAGACCATGCTGCCGTCGCTGCCATGCGCCATGCAGGCCAGCAAATGCTCGTCGCCGCTCGCCAGCACCGCCACGTCCGGGCGCCGGGCGCGGACCTGGCGGCGCAGCGCGTCGTAGCGGCTCACCTCCCAGCCACCCTCCTTGATGCCGACAACCGTCGGCAGCGCCAGGAGCCGGTCCAGCACCGCCGGGGAATAGGCCATGCGCCCGGCGGCGTGGCTGCCTTGGAACAGGAACAGCGGCAGGCCGGTCGCCGCGTCCGCGACCATGCGGTGATGCCGCTCCGCCATTGCCTCATCCTGTGCCAGGGCGAAGCTGTTGGGCGCGAACACCATGATGGCGTCGGCGCCCGCGGCAACCGCGCCCTCCGCTTCCCGCGCGGCTTCCAGGCTGCTTTCATGGTTCACGCCGGCCACGACGATGCGCTCGGCGCCCACCGTGGCGACCGTGACCTCCACCGCCCGGCGCTTCTCCGCCGCGGTCAGCACGGCGTTCTCCCCGGCATGGCCGTTGCACAGCACGCCGGCGATGCCGGGATAACCGCCGCAGGCCGCGGTGTGGGCGGCGTAGGCGTCCCAATCCGGCGAGAGGTCCGGCCGCATCGGCAGCACCGTGCTGGGATAGATGCCGTGCCAAGGCGCCGGGCCACCCGGGATCATGCCTGCACGTCCAGCTTCCGGACCGTGGGCGCCGGGGCGTAGCCGCGGCCGAACCGGCGCTCCAGCGCGCGCTGCGCGAAATCCCACAGCGTCGTCAGCGCCAGGTAATAAATGGCCGCGACGCAATACACCTCCAGCACCTCGAACTTGAGCTGCATAATCATCTGGCTGCGCCGCATCAGCTCTTCCATGGAGATGACCGAGGTGATGCTGGTCGCCTTCAGCAAGCCGTTCACGCTGTTGCCGAGCGGCGGGATGATGATGCGGAACGCTTGCGGCAGCGTCACCAGCCGCACCGTCCGCCACCGGCTCAGGCCCAGCGCACGCGCGGCGTCGCCCTGGCCCGGCGCCACGCCGGAGAAGCCGGCCCGGATGATCTCGCTGAGATACGCGCCCTCGTTCAGCGTCAGCGCCACAAAGGCGGACATCACCACGCCGAAGCGCAGGCCCAACTGCGGCAGGCCGGTGTAAACGATGACCAACTGCACCAGCAGCGGCGTGCCGCGGAACACCCAGACGTAGAACGCCGCCAGCCGCGGCAGCACGCGGCCGCCTCCCGCCCGCATCAGCGCGAGCACCATCCCGAGCAGCACGCCGCCCAGCAGCGACCCTGTGGTCAGCCCGACCGTGACCAGCACGCCGCCCAGCAGGAAGGCGTTGTCGAGGTAGCCGACAAAGGCCCAAACGTCGAACATCGGCCGCGGCGGCCTATTGCGGCCCCGGCCCGCGGATGGCGAAGTCGCCGGGCAGCTTCGCCAAGCCGAACTTTTCGAACAGCGCGTCGTAGGTGCCGTCCGCCCGGATCTCCTTGAACGCTGCCACCGCCGCCTCCGCCACGGCCCGGTCGCGGAAGCCGAAGGTGATGTCGGTGCCGCCGAACCCGGTCAGCAGGAGCTGCATCCCGCGCTGCTTGCTGATGGCCCGCGCCGCGTCTTCCACGATGATCACCACCTCGACCTGCCCGGCGCGGAGCGCCGCCGTCGCCTCCGTCGCGGTGCTGAACGTGCGGAGGTCAAGGGGCTTCAGCCCGCGCTTCGCCATGTCCTCGTTCGCTTCCTTCGCCTTGCGCTCCTGGTAGGTCCCGATCTCGATGGCGCCGACCCGGCCCGCCAGGTCGTCGAACGACCTGAGGCTCAGCCCCGACGACGCCATGCCGAACACGCCGATGGCCTGCTGCGCGAAGGGGACCATGTACATCAGGCGGGACCGCTCCTCGGTCCAGAACATGCCGGTGTCGATGCCGTCGAAGCGCGCGCCGCGCAGCGCCGGCACCATGGCGGGGAAGTCCATGCGGACGAACTCGGTGGGCACGCAGATGCGGCGGCCCAGTTCCCGTCCAAGCTCGACGTTCAAGCCCTGCAACTCGCCACGCTCGTCCACGAACTGCTGTGGCGGCAGGGTCGGGTTGATCGCAAGCTGCAGCTTGCCGGGCTGGACCAGGCTGGCCGGCGGCACCTTGGGAACGCACTGCCCCCAGGCGGACCCGGACAGCGCCGCCAATACAAGAACGGGCACAAGCCGGCGAGCAATGCGCATGGATGCTCCTGCAAAGATGTGTGAGAAAGAATGTGTGAGAACGGCAGCAAGGATCGTGCCATGTGTGCACCCGCATTCTGTGTTGGACAATGCCAAGCGGCCCGCGCGCAAACCCGTGCCGGCCGCGCCCGAGCAGCGCCGCGGTGTCGAACTGGCGCGCGCTGATCTGAAAGCTGCATGCTGATCCGAAAGCCCGGGCGCCTGATCCTTGCCCGTGGCGGACTGCGGCGCTGCGGGCGCGCTTGACCGCATCTTCAATCAGCGAACTGATTACGCTGCCTTGCTGGCGACACCGGCGGCAAGCACGAACTGCTATGCACTCTGCAGCGCTCCGAGATCCCGTCGCACATCAATGGCCCGAAGAACGACATCCACGCTTGCGTGACCAATCGCAAAATATCTGGAAGCGCCATGAGCATGGCGGGACGCAGCGTGCGCAACATCATGCTCGGCTTCATGAAAACCTGCCGCAAGCTCGGCGTCACGTTCCTGGCTTTTGTCGGTTTCCGGGGCAGGGCTGTTCAACGCTGTCGTCTCGCCGTCACTGAGTCCGCCCTGCAACACT
>CAXSAZ010000070.1:0-13554 GCA_964235485.1 uncultured Acetobacteraceae bacterium
TTCGCCCTTGAAGATCCAGACCTTCACGCCGCACGTGCCGTAGGTGGTCTTGGCCGTCGCCGTGCCGAAGTCGATGTCGGCCCGCAGCGTGTGCAGCGGCACCCGGCCCTCGCGATACCACTCCGTCCGCGCGATCTCCGCGCCGCCGAGCCGCCCGCCGCAATTGATCCGGATGCCCTGGGCGCCCAGCCGCATCGCCGACTGCACCGCCCGCTTCATCGCCCGGCGGAACGCGACGCGCCGCTCCAACTGCTGCGCGATGTTCTCGGCCACCAAGGTCGCGTCGATCTCCGGCTTACGGATTTCGACGATGTTCAGCGACACCTCCGACTTGGCCATCCGGGCCAAGTCCTTGCGCAGCACCTCGATGTCCTGGCCCTTCTTGCCGATCACCACGCCGGGCCGCGCGGCGTAGATGGTGACGCGCGGCTTCTTCGCCGGGCGCTCGATCACCACGCGCGACACGCCGGCGCCGGACAGCTTGGCGCGCAGATGCGTGCGCAGCTCGAGGTCGGCCAGCAACAGCTTCGAGTAGTCGGTGCCGGCATACCAACGGCTGTCCCAGGTGCGGTTGATGCCGAGCCGCAGCCCAATCGGATTGACCTTGTGACCCATGGCTTATGCCGCCTTCTGCTGTGGCGCGGACGCCTCGGGCGCCTGCTGCTGCTCGGACACCACAATGCGCAAGTGGCTGAACCACTTCTCGATGCGCGACGCCCGGCCACGGCCGCGCGCCATGAAGCGCCGCATGACGATGGACTTGCCGACCTCGGCCCGCGTTACCACCAAGCGGTCCACGTCGAGCTGATGGTTGTTCTCGGCGTTGGCGATGGCGCTTTCCAGAGCTTTCCGCACCTGCTGCGCGATCCGCCGCTTGCTGAACGTCAACGTCGCGACCGCCTTGCTCGCCGGCTGGTTGCGGATCAGCCCGGCCACCAAATTCAGCTTCTGCGGGCTGATGCGGATGTTGCGCACAACGCACTGCGCCTCATGCTCCGGTAACGCCCGGGGAGTTTTTGGTTTGCTCATCTCAGCCCCGCCTCGCCTTCTTGTCGGACGAATGCCCGGTGAACGTCCGCGTCGGCGAGAACTCGCCGAACTTGTGGCCAACCATGTTCTCCGACACCTGGACCGGCAGGAACTTGTGGCCGTTATAAACGCCGAACGTGAGGCCCACGAACTGCGGCAGGATCGTCGAGCGGCGCGACCAGATCTTGATGATCTCGTTGCGGCCCGATGCGCGGGAAGCTTCCGCCTTGCCCAGCAGGTAGCCGTCCACGAAAGGACCCTTCCATACGGAACGCGCCATGGTCAGTGCTTCCCCTTCGGACGGCGCCGGATGATCATGCTGTCCGTGCGCTTGTTGACGCGGGTTTTGTAGCCCTTGGTCGGCTTGCCCCACGGCGTCACCGGGTGGCGCCCGCCAGAAGTCCGGCCCTCGCCGCCGCCGTGCGGGTGGTCCACCGGGTTCATCACCACGCCACGGTTATGCGGGCGGCGGCCCAGCCAGCGGGAGCGCCCGGCCTTGCCGATGCTCTGGTTCTGGTTGTCCGGATTGGACACCGCGCCCACCGTCGCCATGCACTCGGCCCGCACCAGGCGCAGCTCGCCCGATTGCAGCTTCACCTGGGCATAGCCCGCGTCCTTGCCGACCAACTGCGCGAAGGTCCCCGCGGCCCGCGCCATCTTGCCGCCGGCGCCGATCTTCATCTCGATGTTGTGGATGATGGTGCCCACGGGGATCGCCGCCATCGGCATAGCATTGCCGGGCTTGATATCGACGCGCTGGCCGGCCACCACCTTGTCGCCGGCGCGCAGGCGCTGCGGCGCGATGATGTAGGACAGCTCGTTGTCGTCATACTTGATGAGCGCAATGAACGCCGACCGGTTCGGGTCGTATTCCAGCCGCTCCACCGTCGCCGAAACGTCGAACTTGCGCCGCTTGAAATCGACATGGCGATAGGACTGCTTGTGCCCGCCGCCGCGGAAGAAGGAGGTCGTGCGCCCGTGGTTGTTGCGCCCGCCCGTCTTGTTCTTGCCTTCGGTCAGCGTCTTGACCGGCTTGCCCTTCCAAAGCTCGCGGCGGTCGATCAGCACCGTGCCGCGCAGGCTGGCGGTGACTGGGTTGAATTGCTTGAGTGCCATCCGTCGCTATCCCTGGCCTAGCTCAGCCCGGTGGACATGTCGATCGACTGTCCCTCGGCGAGCTGCACGTATGCTTTCTTGACGTCCGAGCGCACGCCCGGGCGACCCCGGAACCGCTTGGTCTTGCCCTTCTGCACCAGCGTGTTGACCGCCAGCACGGTGACGCCGAACAGCGCCTCGATCGACGCCTTGATCTCGGGCTTGGTGGCGTCGATGGCGACGCGGAACACGAACTGCCCCCGCTCCGACAGCATGGTGGCCTTTTCGGTGATCACCGGGCTGCGGATGGTCTCGTACATCGCTTCGCGCGACATGGTGGACGCGCGCTTCTGGGCGGCGCGGACTTGCGACACGCTCATGACAGGCGCTCCTTCAGGCCTTCGATCCCGGCCGTGGTCACCACCAGCCAATCGTGCCGGATGATGTCATAAACGTTTGCGCCGACCGTAGGCAGCACATCGACGCCCACGATGTTGGCGCTCGCCCGGAGGAACGCCGAGTCCACGGCGCCGTCGATCACCAGCGCCGAAGTCCAGCCCAACCCCTTGACCTTGCCGGCGAGATCCTTGGTCTTGCCCGTGCCGCCACCAACGCTGTCCAGCACCATCAGCTTGCCCTCCGCCTGCTTGAGCGACAGCGCGCTGATCAGGCCCAGGCGGCGCACCTTCTTCGGCAGATCATAGGCATGGCTGCGCACCACCGGCCCATGCACGCGACCGCCCGTGCGGAACTGCGGCGCACGCAAGCTGCCCTGCCGAGCATTGCCGGTGCCCTTCTGCTTGTAGGGCTTCTTGGTGGTCCCGGACACTTCGCCCATGCCCTTGGTCTTGTGGGTGCCGGCCCGCCGCTTGGCGAGCTGCCACTCGATGACCCGGGCGATGATGTCTCGCCGTGGCTGCGCGGCGAACAGCGCGTCCGGCAAATCGGCCGAGCCGGCCGAGCCGTTGTCCAGGGTTTTGATATCGACCTGCATCACGCGGTCTCCGTCGGCTGCGCCACGTCGGGACCAGTGGCGCCGGGCGCCCCCAGGATCGCGGCGGGATAAGGCGCCTCCGCCGGGCGCGGCTTCTTGATCGCGTCGCGGATGCGCACGAACTCGCCCTTGGAGCCGGGCACCGCGCCGCGCACCATGATCAGGCCCTTCTCGGCATCGACGCCCGCCACTTCCACGTTCAGCGTCGTCACGCGCTCGACGCCCAGGTGCCCGGCCATCTTCTTGTTCTTGAACGTCTTGCCGGGGTCCTGCCGGTTGCCGGTCGAGCCATGGCTCCGGTGGCTGACGGACACGCCGTGGCTGGCCTCAAGGCCGCGGAAGTTCCAGCGCTTCATGGCGCCGGCGAACCCCTTGCCCTTGGTGATGCCGCACACGTCCACCTTCTGGCCCACCACGAAATGCGCCGCGGTCAACACCTGGCCAGACTCCAGCAAGGCATCCGGCGCCACGCGGAACTCGACCAGCCGCTTCTTCGGTTCTACCTTGACCCGGGCGTAATGCCCCTTGTTGGGCTGGGACACGTTCTTCACCTTGGCCTTGCCCCAGCCGAGCTGGATGGCCGTGTAGCCGTCCCGCTCCTCCGTCCGCGTGTCCACCACCTGCACCTCATCCAGGTGCAGCACGGTGACGGGCACGTGGGTGCCGTCGTCTTTGAACATCCGGGTCATGCCCAGCTTCTTCGCGATCAATCCAGTGCGCATCGACCCGGCCCTACAGCTTGATCTCGACATCCACGCCGGAGGCGAGGTCGAGCTTCATCAATGCGTCCACCGTCTGCGGCGTCGGCTCCACGATGTCGAGTAGCCGGCGGTGCGTCCGGATTTCGAACTGCTCCCGGCTTTTCTTATCGACGTGCGGCGAACGGTTCACGGTGAACCGCTCGATGTGCGTCGGCAAAGGGATCGGCCCGCGAACCCGGGCACCCGTGCGCTTCGCCGTGTTCACGATCTCCCGCGTGCTGTTGTCCAGCACGCGGTGATCGTACGCCTTCAGGCGAATGCGGATGTTCTGGTTATCCATAATACTTCAATCCAGGTTCGCGGCGCCGCTGTGGTCAGGTAGCCGGTTTACTTCGTGATGCTGGCGACGACGCCGGCGCCGACCGTCCGGCCACCCTCGCGGATCGCGAAACGCAGCCCCTCGTCCATGGCGATGGGCGCGATCAGCTCCACGTCCATCGACACGTTGTCGCCGGGCATCACCATCTCCGTGCCCGTGGGCAACTGCACCACGCCCGTCACGTCGGTGGTGCGGAAGTAGAACTGCGGGCGGTAGTTGGTGAAGAACGGCGTGTGGCGGCCGCCCTCTTCCTTGGTCAGCACGTAGGCCTCGGCCTTGAACTGCGTGTGCGGCGTGATGCTGCCGGGCTTGGCCAGCACTTGGCCGCGCTCCACGTCCTCGCGCTTGGTGCCGCGCAGCAGCGCGCCGATGTTATCGCCGGCCTCGCCGCGGTCCAGCAGCTTGCGGAACATCTCGACGCCGGTGACGATGGTCTTCACCGTGTTCTTGATGCCGACGATCTCCACCTCGTCGCCCACGTTGACGATGCCACGCTCGATGCGGCCGGTCACGACGGTGCCGCGTCCGGAGATGCTGAACACGTCCTCGATCGGCATCAGGAACGGACGGTCGGTCGCACGGGCGGGCTGCGGGATGTAAGCATCGACGGCTGCCATCAATTCCAGCACCGCCTTCTCGCCAATGTCCGGCGTCTTGTCTTCCAGCGTCATCAGCGCCGAACCCTTGATGATCGGGATGTCGTCACCGGGGAACTGGTAGGAGGACAGCAACTCGCGCACCTCCATCTCCACCAGTTCCAACAGCTCGGGGTCATCGACCATATCCACCTTGTTCAGGAACACGACCAGGGCGGGCACGCCGACTTGACGGGCCAGCAGGATGTGCTCGCGCGTTTGCGGCATCGGGCCGTCGGCGGCGCTCACCACCAGGATGGCGCCGTCCATCTGCGCCGCGCCCGTGATCATGTTCTTCACGTAGTCGGCGTGGCCGGGGCAATCGACGTGGGCATAGTGCCGGTTCGCCGTCTCGTACTCGACGTGCGCGGTGGAGATCGTGATGCCGCGGGCGCGTTCCTCCGGCGCCGCGTCAATCGAATCATAGGCCCTGAACGTGGCGCCGCCGGTCTTCGCCAGGATCTTGGTGATTGCCGCGGTCAGCGACGTCTTGCCGTGGTCTACGTGACCGATGGTGCCGATGTTGCAGTGCGGCTTGTTACGCTCGAATTTCGCCTTGGCCATCGTCAGATCTCCGTCGCCCGCCGGTCAATCAGGATTGGGGGGCAGGTTGGGTTGCAGTCGTTACGCAGGTTACAGCTTTGCAGGAAAGGTGGCGCCGCCTCAAGCCTACCAGCGGTAGTGGCTGAACGCTTTGTTCGCCTCAGCCATCCGGTGCGTGTCCTCGCGCTTCTTCACCGCCGAGCCGCGGTTGTTCACGGCGTCCAGAAGCTCGTGCGACAGCCGGTCCTCCATCGTGTGCTCGCCGCGCTTGCGGGCGCTGTCGATGATCCAACGGATCGCCAGCGCCTGACGCCGCTCCGTCCGCACCTCGACCGGCACCTGATACGTGGCGCCGCCGACCCGGCGGCTCCGGACCTCCACGGCAGGCTTCACGTTGTCCAGCGCCTCGTGGAACATGCGGACCGGATCGGCCGCACTGCCCCCACGCTTCTTCAGCACGTCCAGCGCGCCATAGACGATGCCCTCGGCGGCAGACTTCTTGCCGTCATACATCAACGCATTCATGAAGCGCGTGATCACCACGTCGCCGAACTTGGCGTCCGGCAGGATGTCGCGCTTGACCGCACGGCGGCGTCGGCTCATCGCCCGCTCCTCTTACTTCGGCCGCTTCGCGCCGTACAGCGACCGGCGCTGGCGACGCTTGGGAAGGCCCTGGGTGTCCAGCACGCCGCGCAGGATGTGGTAGCGCACGCCGGGCAAGTCCTTGACCCGCCCGCCGCGGATCAGCACCACGCTGTGCTCCTGCAGGTTGTGGCCCTCGCCGGGGATGTAGCTCACCACCTCGTAGCCGTTGGTCAGGCGCACCTTGGCCACCTTGCGCAGCGCGGAGTTCGGCTTCTTCGGCGTCGTCGTATAAACGCGCGTGCAAACGCCGCGCTTCTGCGGGCAGCTCTGCAACGCCGGGACCTTGTTGCGCTTCGCGGCGGGCTCGCGCCCATTGGCAATCAACTGGTTGATGGTCGGCATACCCGTCTTCCGATCCTTTGTGTGACCCGTCCGGCCTGCTTGAACCGCATCGCCGCCAGAACGCGAAACGCCCCGACACGGCCATGGAGCCGCGTGGAACCCTCGCTGTGCGCGGCCTTGGCCCCCCAAGTCGGGTGCGGCGCCGTGCACGTTGCTTTTCAAGCGACGACCGCCTCGCAGGTGAGGATGGTCGAGGGCGCGATACCTACGTCCACGCCCGGTGTTAGTCAAGCCTCGAAGCCCCGCTTGTACTAGGCCGAAAAGGGGGCAGCAATGCGAAGATTGCCGCCCCCTTCCGCCAAGTCCTCGCTACTCCGCGGCGGTCCGGTCGGTAATCGCCGGCACCTCCGGACGCAGCCGCTGCTGGTCGCGCCCGGCGGCCACGGACCGCAGGCGGTTCATCACGCTGCCCGTGCCCGCGGGGATCAAGCGCCCCACGATCACGTTCTCCTTAAGGCCCAGCAGGTTATCGACCTTGCCCGCCGTCGCCGCTTCCGTCAGCACCCGGGTCGTTTCCTGGAACGACGCGGCGCTGATGAAGCTGTGCGTTTGCAGGCTGGCCTTGGTGATGCCCTGTAGCACCGGCATCGCCGTCGCCGCACGCTCCTCCAGCTTGAGGCGCTTCTCGTTCTCCGCCTCGAACTCAAGGCGGTCCACCTGCTCGCCCGACAAGTACGTGGTGTCGCCGGGTTCGAGGATTTCCACCTTCTGCAGCATCTGCCGGACGATGACCTCGATGTGCTTGTCGTTGATCTTCACGCCCTGCAGCCGGTACACGTCCTGGATTTCGTTCACCAGGTAGTCCGACAACGCCTCCACCCCCAGGACCTTGAGGATGTCGTGCGGCACGCGCGGCCCATCGACCAACGGGTCGCCCCGGCGCACGAAGTCGCCTTCCTGCACGCTGACGTGCTTGCCCTTCGGGATCAGGTACTCGGTGTCCTCCCCGGTCTCGTCGTTCTTCACGATGACCCGGCGCTTCGCCTTGTAGTCCTTCCCGAACTCCACGCGCCCGTCGATCTCGGCGATGATCGCGTGGTCCTTGGGCTTGCGCGCCTCGAACAGCTCCGCCACCCGCGGCAGGCCGCCGGTGATGTCGCGCGTCTTGCTGCCTTCACGCGGGATGCGCGCCAGCACGTCGCCGGCTGCCACGGACGCTCCGTTCTCCACGGACAGGATGCTGTCCGGGTTCAGGAAGTAACGCGCTTCTGCCCCGTTCGGCAGCCGCACCACCTCGCCGTTGGAGTCCTTGAGCTGCAAGCGCGGGCGCAGATCGACGCCCTTGGCCTGCTGCTTGTAGTCCACCACGACGCGGGAGGTGAGGCCCGTCACCTCGTCCATCCGCTCCACGATCGTCACCCCGTCCAGGAGGTCGAGATACTCGACCGCCCCGGCGCGCTCCGTGATGATCGGCAGCGTGTAGGGGTCCCACTCCGCCAGCTTGTCGTTGCGCTTGACCGTGGCGCCCTCGTCGGCCAGCAGCCGGGCGCCGTACGGCACCCGGAAGCGGGCGCGCTCCCGGCCTTTCTCGTCCGACAGCACCATCTCGCAGTTGCGGGACATCACCACCGGCACGTTCTGGCTGTTCTGCACGACGTTGCGGTTCTTGATCTGCACCGTGCCGTCGTGGCTGGCCTCCACGCTGCTGACTTCGGCACCGCGCTGGGCGGCGCCGCCGATGTGGAAGGTCCGCATCGTGAGCTGCGTGCCCGGCTCGCCGATGGACTGCGCCGCGATGACGCCCACCGCTTCCCCGATGTTCACCGGCGTGCCGCGGGCCAGGTCGCGCCCGTAGCACATGCCGCACACGCCCACCCGGCTTTCGCAGGTCAGCACCGAGCGGATCTTCACTGCCTCCACGCCCGAGCTTTCGATCAGGTCGGCTTCCGGCTCCTCGATCAGCGTGTTGCGCGGCAGGATCACCTGGCCGCCCACCGGATCCAGCAGGTCCTCCGCCGTGGTGCGGCCCAGGGTGCGCTCCGACAGCCCGGCCACCACCTCGCCGCCGTCCATCACGGCGCGAACGGTCAAGCCCCGCTCCGTGCCGCAGTCGTTCTCGACGATGATGCAGTCCTGCGCCACATCGACCAGGCGCCGGGTCAGGTAGCCGGAGTTCGCCGTCTTCAGCGCCGTGTCCGCCAGGCCCTTGCGCGCCCCGTGGGTGGAGTTGAAGTACTCGAGGACGGACAAGCCCTCCTTGAAGTTGGCGATGATCGGCTGCTCGATGATCTCGCCCGAGGGCTTGGCCATCAGGCCGCGCATCCCGGCAAGCTGGCGCATCTGCGCCGGGCTGCCGCGCGCCCCGGAATGGCTCATCATCCACACCGAGTTGGTTTGGGTGCCGATCTCCTGCTTGCTGATCTCCTTCATCATCGCGCCGGCCACCTCGTCCGTGCAGCGCGACCAGGAGTCGACCACCTTGTTGTAGCGCTCGCCCGCGGTGATGAGGCCGTCCTGGTACTGCTGCTCGAACTCCTTGACCTCGTTCTGCGTCTTGAGGATCAGCTCCGGCTTGCTGTCCGGGATGATCAGGTCGTCCTTGCCGAACGACAGCCCGGCCTTTGCCGCCTGGCCGAATCCCAGACCCATCAGCCGGTCGGCGAAGATCACGCACTCCTTCTGGCCGCAGTGGCGATACACCGCGTCGATCACGTCGGACACGTTCTTCTTGGTCAGCGTCCGGTTGATCAGGCTGAACGGCACGTTGGGGTTGCGCGGCAGGATGCGGGCGATCAGCATCCGGCCCGGCGTGGTCACCACCATCTGCCGCACCGCCTTGCCCTCCGCGTCCACCGTCTCGTAGCGGGCGCGGATCTTCTCGTGCAGCGTGATCGCCCGGGCGTTCAGCGCGTACTCGATCTCCCCCACGTCGGCGAAAGCAGTCGGCCCCTTGCGCACCAGTTCCGGCTGGCCGTTCGCGCCGTCCTTATAGACAGCCACGTCCGGCGCGTCGCGAAACTCCGGCGTTTCCAGGCTGAGGTAATACAGCCCCAGCACGATGTCCTGGCTCGGCACGATGATCGGCTTGCCATTGGCCGGGCTGAGGATGTTGTTGGTGGACATCATCAAGACGCGCGCTTCCAACTGCGCTTCCAGGCTCAGCGGCACGTGCACCGCCATCTGGTCGCCGTCGAAGTCCGCGTTGAACGCCGTGCACACCAGCGGGTGCAACTGGATCGCCTTGCCCTCGATCAGCACCGGCTCGAACGCCTGGATGCCCAGGCGGTGCAGGGTCGGCGCGCGGTTCAGCATCACCGGATGCTCGCGGATCACCTCTTCCAGGATGTCCCAAACCTCGGGACGCTCCTTTTCCACCATGCGCTTCGCCGCCTTGATGGTGGTGGCGTGGCCGTACTTCTCCAGCTTGGAGTAGATGAACGGCTTGAACAATTCGAGCGCCATCTTCTTCGGCAGGCCGCACTGGTGCAGCTTCAACTCGGGACCGACGACGATCACTGAGCGCCCGGAGTAATCGACACGCTTGCCCAGCAGGTTCTGCCGGAACCGGCCCTGCTTGCCCTTCAGCATGTCGGACAGGCTCTTGAGCGGACGCTTGTTGGCGCCCGTGATCGCGCGCCCGCGCCGCCCGTTGTCGAACAGCGCGTCCACGCTTTCCTGCAACATGCGCTTCTCGTTGCGCACGATGATGTCGGGCGCGCGCAACTCGATCAGCCGCTTCAACCGGTTGTTGCGGTTGATCACCCGGCGATACAGGTCGTTCAAGTCGGAGGTCGCGAACCGCCCGCCGTCGAGCGGCACCAGCGGACGCAGCTCCGGCGGGATCACCGGCACCACGTCCAGGATCATCCACTCCGGCTTCGCGCCGCTCTCGCCGAACGCCTCAATCAGTTTGAGACGCTTCACCAGCTTCTTGCGCTTCGCCTCGCTGGTGGTGTCCTTGAGGTCCTGGCGCAGCGTCACCTTGTCGCTGTCGATGTCGATGCCGTGCAGGATGCCCTTGATCGCCTCCGCCCCGATGCCGGCGCGGAATGCGTCCTCCCCGAACTCGTCCTGCTTGGCGAGCAACTGATCCTCGGTCAGCAACTGGTGCAGCTTGAGGTCGGTCAGACCCGGCTCCAGCACCACGTAGCTCTCGAAGTAGAGGATCTTCTCAAGCTCCTTGAGCGTGAGGTCGACCATCAGCCCGATGCGGCTCGGCAGCGACTTCAGGAACCAGATGTGCGCGACCGGGCTGGCCAGCTCGATGTGGCCCATGCGCTCGCGCCGCACCTTGGCCAGCGTCACCTCCACGCCGCACTTTTCGCAGATGATGCCGCGGAACTTCATGCGCTTGTACTTGCCGCACAGGCACTCGTAGTCCTTGATCGGGCCGAAGATGCGGGCGCAGAACAGCCCGTCCCGCTCCGGCTTGAAGGTGCGGTAGTTGATGGTCTCGGGCTTCTTGATCTCGCCATAGGACCAGCTCCGGATCTGCTCCGGGCTGGCCATCTGGATCTTGATCTGGTCGAAGGTCATGGCCGAGCCGGCCTGACCCAGGATCTTCATCAGTTCATTCATCTGTCAGCGACCCCAATGCGGCCGGCCCGCTTGCACCGTGGATGCAAGGGGCCGCCGGGTGATGCGGGATTAGTCGTCAAGAAAGCCGGGTATCGAGATCCACGTTCAAGCCGAGCGACTTCAGCTCCTTGACCAGTACGTTGAAGCTTTCCGGGATGCCGGCCTCGAAGGTGTCTTGCTCGCGCACGATGGCCTCATAGACCTTGGTGCGGCCGGACACGTCGTCCGACTTCACCGTCAGCATCTCCTGCAAGGTATAGGCGGCCCCGTAGGCTTCCAGCGCCCAGACCTCCATCTCGCCGAAGCGCTGGCCGCCGAACTGCGCCTTGCCGCCCAGCGGCTGCTGGGTCACGAGGCTGTACGGCCCGATGGAGCGCGCGTGGATCTTGTCGTCCACCAGGTGGTGCAGCTTGAGCATGTAGATGTAGCCCACCGTCACCTTGCGCTCGAACGTTTCCCCGGTGCGCCCGTCCGTCAGAGACATCTGGCCGGAGGTGTGCAGCCCGGCCTTGGTCAGCATCCCCTCGATGTCGGACATCCGCGCGCCGTCGAACACCGGCGTCGCGATGGGGATGCCCTTCTTCAGATTGTCCGACAGTTCCAGCAACTGCTCCGTGCTCATCGGCTGGATTTCCGCCTCGAACACCTCGTCGCCGTAGATATCCCGCAGCATGTCGAGCAGCGCGTCGCGCTGCGCGCCCGTGCGGCGGTACTCCTCCACCAGTTCCCCCACCTGCTTGCCCAGCGTGGCGCAGGCCCAGCCGAGATGCGTCTCCAGGATCTGCCCGACGTTCATCCGGCTCGGCACGCCGAGCGGGTTGAGCACCAGGTCCACATGCGTCCCGTCCTCCAGGAACGGCATGTCCTCGACCGGGGTGACGCGGGACACGACGCCCTTGTTGCCGTGGCGCCCGGCCATCTTGTCGCCGGGCTGCAGCTTGCGCTTCACCGCGACGAACACCTTGACCATCTTCATCACGCCGGGCGGCAGCTCGTCGCCGCGCTGCAGCTTCTCCACCTTGCCGTCGAAGCGGGCCTGGAGCACCTGCACCGCCGCGTCGAACTCGCGCTTCAGCGTCTCGATCTCCGCCATCACGGCGTCGTCGGCGACGCCGATGTTGCGCCATGCGCCGCGGGGGAACTCGGCCAGCACCTCCTCGGTGATGGGCGTGCCGGCCTTGATGCCCTTGAACCCGCCCGACGCCTTGCGGTTCAGCAGCTTCTCCCGCATCCGGTTGAGGAAGGACCGCTCCTGGATCGCCCGCTCGTCGTCGCGGTCCTTGGCCAGCCGCTCGACCTCAGCGCGCTCGATCGCCATCGCGCGCTCGTCCTTGTCCACGCCCCGGCGGCTGAACACCCGCACATCGACGATGGTGCCCGTAACGCCCGGCGGCAGCTTGAGCGAGGTGTCGCGCACGTCCGACGCCTTTTCGCCGAAGATCGCCCGAAGCAGCTTCTCTTCCGGCGTCATCGGGCTTTCACCCTTGGGCGTCACCTTGCCCACCAGGATATCGCCCGGGTTCACCTCGGCCCCGACATACACGATCCCGGCCTCGTCGAGGTTCTTCAGCGCCTCCTCGCCGACGTTCGGGATGTCGCGGGTGATCTCCTCCTGGCCGAGCTTGGTGTCCCGCGCCATCACCTCGAACTCTTCGATGTGAATGGAGGTGAACACGTCGTCACGGGCGATGCGCTCGCTGATGAGGATGCTGTCCTCGAAGTTGTAGCCGTTCCACGGCATGAACGCGACCAGCACGTTCCGCCCCAGCGCCAACTCGCCCAACTCCGTGCTCGGCCCGTCCGCGATGATGTCGCCGTTCGACACGCGGTCGCCGACGCGCACCAGCGGGCGCTGGTTGATGCAGGTGCTTTGGTTGGAGCGCATGTACTTGCGCAGCCGGTAGATATCGACGCCGTGCGTGGTGCCGTCGTCGCCGGTGGCGCGCACCACAATGCGGGCGCCGTCGATCTGATCGACGATGCCGGGCCGGCGCGCGACGATGGTGGCGCCGCTGTCGCGGGCCACGGCCGACTCCATCCCCGTGCCGACCAAGGGCGCGTCGGCGCGGATCAGCGGCACCGCCTGGCGCTGCATGTTGGACCCCATCAGCGCACGGTTCGCGTCGTCGTTCTCCAGGAACGGGATCAGCGCCGCCGCCACCGACACCAACTGCCGCGGGCTGACGTCCACCGCCGTCACGTCGTTGGGCTTCACCAAGCGGAAATCGCCCTGGCGACGCACCGACACCAACTCGTTGGTGAAGTTGCCCTCCGTGTCCGTCGGCGCGTCGGCCTGCGCCACGACGAGCTTCTCCTCCTCCATGGCGGACAGGTACTTCCACCCGTCCTGCACCTGGCCATCCTTCACCAAGCGGTACGGCGTCTCGATGAAGCCGTACTTGTTCACCTTGGCATAGGTGGCCAAGCTGTTGATCAGGCCGATGTTCGGCCCTTCCGGCGTTTCGATGGGGCAGATGCGGCCATAATGCGTCGGGTGCACGTCGCGCACCTCGAACCCGGCGCGCTCCCGCGTCAGCCCGCCCGGTCCAAGCGCGGACAAGCGGCGCTTGTGCGTCACTTCCGACAACGGGTTGGTCTGATCCATGAACTGGCTGAGTTGCGAGGAGCCGAAGAACTCCCGCACCGCCGCCGCTGCCGGCTTGGCGTTGATCA
>CAXSAZ010000071.1:0-13317 GCA_964235485.1 uncultured Acetobacteraceae bacterium
GATACCCGCCAACAGCACCACCCGGATCACCACCCCGGAACCCGACAAGAGCCTCAACGGATTGCTGCTTAGATCGTCGACAAGGAGATCGGCCATGAAAACATGCAAGCTGGGCCGCAACGGCCCGGACCTGTCCGCCGTCGGGTTGGGCTGCATGGGCATGTCGGCCTTCTACGGCGGGCGGGACGCGGACGAGAGCGTCCGCACGCTGCACCGCGCCGTCGAGCTCGGCGTGACCTTCTTCGACACCGCCGATGCCTACGCCAACAGTGCCAACGAGGAACTGGTCGGCCGCACGTTGAAGCCGGTGCGCAGCCGGGTGTTCATCGCCACCAAGTTCGCCAACACCTGGGGCGCGGATGGCCGGCGCACCGGGATCAGCGGCAAGCCGGACTACGTGCGGTCCGCTTGCGACGCCAGCCTGCAGCGGCTCGGCGTGGACGTGATCGACCTGCTGTATCAGCATCGGGTGGACCCGGACACGCCGATCGAGGACACGGTGGGTGCCATGGCCGGCCTCGTGCAGGCGGGCAAGGTGCGGTTCCTTGGCCTGTCGGAGGCAGCACCGGCGACCATTCGGCGTGCGCATGCCGTGCACCCGATCACGGCCCTGCAAACCGAATACTCCCTGTGGTCGCGGGAGCCCGAAGCGAAGATCATGCCCCTGCTGCGGGAGCTCGGCATTGGCTTCGTGCCCTACAGCCCGCTCGGGCGCGGCTTCCTGACGGGGCAGATCAAGACGATCGACGACCTGGACAAGGATGATTGGCGCCGCACGTCGCCACGCTTCCAAGGTGCGGCCTTCGACGACAACCTGCGCCTGGTTGGCAGGATCGGCAAACTGGCGGCGGCGAGGGGGTGCACGCCGGGTCAGCTCGCGCTGGCCTGGGTGCTGGCGCAAGGCGACGACGTGATCCCCATCCCGGGCACGAAGAAGGTCCGCTACCTGGAGGAGAACGCGGCGGCCTCCGAGATCGTGCTGACCGGCGCGGAGCTTGCCGCACTCGACGACGCGCTCCCCGCCGGGGCCGCATCCGGAGAGCGTTACGCGCCGGACGCCATGCGCGCGCTCAACGGCTGACCGGCCCCGCCGGCATTGGGAGGAACCATGCAATACACATCTTTCGGCAAGACCGGCCTGCAAGTCTCGAAGCTGTGCCTGGGTACGATGACCTTCGGCCTGCAGTGCGACGAGGCGCAGAGCCACGCCATCCTGGACACGGCGGCGTCCGGCGGCATCGACTTCCTCGACGCCGCCGACGTCTACCCGCTCGGAGGCGGCCACAACACGGCCGGCCGCACGGAGGAGATCGTCGGCGGCTGGCTGCGGGGCAAGCGCCACCAGTATGTCCTAGCGACCAAGTGCGTCGGCGCCATGGGACCGAAACCGTGGGACCAGGGCATGTCGCGCAAGCACATCCTGCATGCGATCGACGCGTCGCTGCGCCGGCTCGGCACCGACTACGTCGACCTGTACCAGCTTCACAGCTACGATCCGCGGACGCCGATCGACGAGGCCCTGGAGGCGTTGGACACGGTCGTGCGCCATGGCAAGGCGCGCTATGCCGGCGTGTCCAACTGGCCCGCTTACAAGGTCGCGCGCGCGATCGGCCGGAGCGAGCTGCGCAACCTCGTCCAGATCAAGTCCGTGCAGCCGCGCTACAACCTGCTGTTCCGCAGCTTCGAGCGCGACCTGCTGCCGCTTTGCGCGGAGGAAGGCGTGGCGGTCATTCCCTACAACCCGCTGGCGGGCGGGCTGCTGACCGGCAAGCACGACAACAAGGCCCCGCCGCCCGAGGGCTCGCGCTTCCAGCTCGGCACGGCCGGCTCACGCTACCAGGAGCGCTATTGGCACGGGCGGCAGTTCGAGACGATCGAGGCCTTGCGCGAGGTCGCGAACGAGGCGGCGATGAGCATGGCAACCATGGCCATGCGCTGGGTGCTCTCGAACCCGGCGATCACGGCGCCGATCATCGGCGCGAGCCGGCCCGAGCAGCTGGCGGACACGCTGGCCGCGGCCCAGCACGGGCCGCTCCCGGGCGAGCTGAAGAGCAAGCTCGACGACATCACGCTGGCCTGGCGCTCGGTCGACGAGGACCGGTAGGCGCGGCTGCGACTGATTGATGCCAGGCGCCCCACTCAGTGACTGCCGCCGCCCCAGTGCGCTGAGTGGTGAAGACCGGGCACCCGCGCGTGCTCAGTCCAGCAAGGCCGCCACCATCTTGGCCAGGCCGGCGACGTCGTCCAGAGGCGTCCGGCGCCACGGCCAGGCGGTCTTCCTATGCCTGGACGGACCGGGTGGTGCCGCGCATGGGCCAGGTCGCTGACCTGTCGGGCAGGAGCCGGCCCAAAGATGCGCTGGTACGGCTGGGCTCCCTTTCCGGTGGCCTGGCCGCACATGACGCACGGCTTCACCAAGGCCCTGTAGCCACGAGCCGCCGGGCAGCCGATCTGGCGGCTGCCCGGCAGGGCGATGTCAGGCGGCGGCCGGGTAGTCCACGTAGCCCTCCCGACCCTGGCTGTACCAAGTGCGGGCCACATCCTTGGCGAGCGGCACCCCGTCGGCGATCCGCCGCGGCAGGTCAGGGTTCGCGATGAACGGCCGGCCGAACGCGATTGCGTCCGCCTTGCCGTCCGCCATCGCCGCGACGGCGCCTGCCGGGTCGTAGTCAGAGTTGAGGATCATGGGTCCGGTGAAGACCCGGCGCATGGCGGGGGCGATCGGGGGCTGGTCGGGCTTCCCGAACGTGCCGCCCTCTCCAGGCTCCCGCATCTCCAGATAAGCAACGCCGGCGTCCTGCAGCACTTCAGCGGCCGCCACGAACAAGAGCGCAGGGTCACTGTCGTTGCAGCCCTGAATGGCGCCGTTCGGCGACAACCGCACGCCGGTCCGGTCGGCACCCGCCGTCTCGGCCACCGCCTGCACGACCTCCCGCAGCAGGCGGACGCGGTTCTCCACCGGGCCACCATAGGCGTCAGTCCGGTGATTGGTGCCGTCACGCAGGAACTCGTCGATCAGGTAGCCATTAGCCGCATGGATCTGCACGCCGTCGAACCCTGCATCAAGCGCGTGGCGGGCGGCCCGGCGGTAATCGTCGAGCAGGGCCGGTATCTCATCCAGCCGCAGCGCCCGTGCCTGGTGGTACGGCTTCTTGCCGTCATACGTATGGGCCGCATCCGGCGCCGTGGTGGCCGACGCGGCGACCGGCTGCTGGCCGCCCAGGAAGTCCGGGTGCACCAGTTGCCCCATGTGCCAAAGCTGGGCCGCGATGCGTCCACCGGCCTGGTGGACCGCCGCTGTGACGGGCCGCCAGGCGGCGACCTGCTCCGCGTTCCACAGGCCCGGCGCATACGGCCAGCCCAGGCCCTGCTGGCTGATGCCGGTGGCTTCGGAGATGATCAGGCCGGCGCCGGCCCGCTGGGCGTAGTACTCGGCCATCAAGGGCGTTGGAACGTGCTCCCGCGTGGCCCGCCCCCGGGTCAGTGGTGCCATGATGATCCGGTTCGGCGCCGCGATGGCGCCAAGGCGGATGGGGTCGAACAAACCAGGCATTGAAGTCCTTCCTGCAGTAACGGGGTCGGGACTGCCCAAGTCGCACTGACCTCCTCGCATTCAAGTCCTCGAAACGCCGATGCGGGTGGCGGAAATTCCATAGCTATCATGTTCCTGGAAACGTCAGGTTGAAAGCAGCGGGCCGCTTTGCCAGACGGCTTGCGCCCGCTTACCGCACCTCATTCCTCCATTGCGGATCGGATTGTCCGCTTCCGGCTCAGAGCTACATGCTCAGCGACACCAATCATGAACAGCGGTGAGCGTAGACGATCTTCTGCGGTCGGCAGCGACACCGCGCCTTAATAGGCGCATCGTCGAACTGTTTCCGAGAGCCTCCACATCATACTGAGCCCATTGCAAGATACCGGAACCAAAAGCCGCAAACCCCCCGCCGCCATGAAACGCCCGTCTCGCTCGCGCGTCCCTCCTCCATGACCCAAGATCCTCGAACGAGCGCTCCAACCAGCTTCCCGAACGAGCCGCATCAACCACGGCCAGGCCTCGAGACTGACATGCGAACCAAGCCGGACCACGGCGAGGAAAGCTACGTCGGCAAGGGCCTGCTGACCGGCTTGGCAACGCTGATCACCGGAGGTGACAGCGGGATCGGCCGCGCCGTCGCGATCGCCTATGCCCGCGAAGGCGCGGACGTCGCCATCTCCTACCTGCCGGACGAGCAGGCAGACGCGGACGAAACCCGGCGCTGGGTGGAAGATGCGGGACGGCGATGCCTGCTCTTTCCAGGCGACATCCGCGATCCGGCCTGGTGCCAGGCGCTGATCAACAAGACGGTGGAGGCGTTCGGTCGCCTGGACGTCCTGGTCAACAATGCCGCCGCCCAAACCACGAACGAGAGCCTCGCTGACATCGCCGTCGCCGATGTCGAGGGCGCGTTCCGGGCCAACGTCTTCGCGCCCATCTGGCTCACCCAAGCCGCCGTCGAGCACATGAAGCCCGGTGCTTGCATCATCAACACGACAAGCGTGCAGGCCAAGGTCGCGAGCAAGGGGATGATCGTCTACTCGGCCACCAAGGGCGCGATCGCGAGCCTCACCATCGGGCTGTCGAACCTTCTTGCCCCCAGCGGGATCCGGGTGAACTGCGTCGCTCCCGGGCCAGTCTGGACACCCATCCAGCCGATCGCGAAGTCGCCGGAGGAGATGGAAACGCTGGGACAGAAGACCCCGCTCGGCCGTGCCGGGCAGCCAGCCGAGCTGGCGGGCGCCTTCGTCCTCCTTGCCGCGCGGGAAGGCAGCTACATGTCCGGCGCGCTGATACCGGTCACCGGCGGCATGCCCATGCTGTAAGGGCTGCCTGCTTCCACGGGCTTCTTGCTCCGGCCAGCACCAGCCCATCTGATCTCCTAGCTTGGGTGTCCGAGAAGGGTTGGGGCAACCGCGCGATGACAAAGCGTGCCACTCTTTACGGAACACGCATTTTGTTAAGAGTATGATAGCCTGCGTGCAGGAACAGCAAGGGATTGCAGGCGTGCCGGAGAACCCGACCAAAGGGCGAAAGGTAAAGAGTGGCCCGGCCGACACCCTCTCCGACACCGCTGACCGGCACGAGCGCGCCAAGGACTACTTGTCCCACGGCGAGGTAGCCAAGCTGCTGGATGCGGCCAAGGCCGGGCGGCACGGCGTGCGCGACCACCTGCTGCTGCTCATGACCTACCGCCACGGGCTGCGGGTCAGCGAGGCCGTTGGCCTACGCCGCGACGAGCTGGACCTCGACCGTGCCCGGCTTTGGGTGCGCCGGCTCAAGGGCGGGCTGTCCGTCGAGCAGCCGATCGCCGGCGACGAGCTGCGCGCCGTCAAGCGCCACCTCGCCACCCGCACGGACGCGCTGCCCTGGCTGTTCACCTCCGAGCGCGGCCAGCCCATGACCCGGCAGGCGGTCAACTACCTGATCGCCGCGGCGGCCAAGCGCGCCGGCCTGCCGGGCGTGCACCCGCACACGCTGCGCCACTCCTGCGGCTTCGCGCTGGCCGACAAGGGCCACGACCTGCGCCTCATCCAGGACTACCTTGGCCACCGCGACCCGCGGCACACCGTCCACTACACCCGGACCGCAGGCCGGCGGTTCGAAGGCCTCTGGGGACGCTGACCCAATGGCGTCGAAGCACACGGTCAACCTGGATAACCTGGCGGCGCTCGGCCCGGAGCGCCTGGCCGCGATCCTCGTCGAGCTCGCGGACGGCGATGCCGAGGTCAAGCGGCGCCTGCGCCTGGAGCTCGCTGCGCAGACCGGCGGCGACGCCATCGCGGCCGAGATCGGCAAGCGCATCACGGCCCTGCGGTCCGCGCGCTCCTTCGTTGATTGGCAGAAGCGGCGGGACTTCGTGCGCGATCTCGACCTGCAGCGGGCGATGATCGCGGACCGGGTCGCGCCCACCCGCCCCGACCTGGCGCTGGACCTGATGTGGCGCTTCCTGGACCTTGCCGAGCCGGTGCTCAACCGCGTGGACGACAGCGGCGGCTCGGTCGGGGGTGTCTTCTGGTCAGCCTGCGAGGACCTCGGCGCGATCGCAGCCAAGGCGAGGCCCGATCCGCTGGGCCTTGCAGACCGGGTGTTCACCGCGCTGCTGGCCAACGAGTACGGCATCTACGACCGCCTGGTGCCGACCATGCTCCCGGCTCTCGGCGACGCGGGTACGGCGCACCTGAAGGGCCGGCTGGCGCAGGCGTTGGCGGATCGGTCGAGGGCGGGCGGACGGGACTGGCGGGCAGGCGCGGTGCGCCGGGCCTTGCAGGACATCGCGGACGACCAAGCCGACGTCGATGCCTTCATCGCGCTGGTGCCTGGGGCGGAACGCAGCAGGCCGCACACGGGGGCGGAGATCGGCCGCCGCCTCCTCGCCGCCGGCCGGGCGGCCGAGGCGCTTGCCGCGCTGGAGGCGGCGAGGCCGAAGCAGCGTCCTGCCCCGGCACGGGACGACGAGGCCCTCTACCTCGCGGAGCATGGTGGCGACAGCGCGTGGGAGGCGGCCACCATCGAGGCGCTCGACGCGACGGGCCAGCCGGAAGAGGCGCAGCGGCTGCGCTGGGCGGCGTTCGAGGACCGGCTCTCCACCACGCAGCTGCGCGCCCACCTGAAGCGGCTGCCGGGCTTCGAGGACGTCGAGGCCGAGGACCGGGCCAAACAGCACGCGCTCGGCTTCAGGAGCTTCTCCGCCGCGCTGCACTTCTTCCAGGAATGGCCGGACCAGGCCGGTGCGGCGCAGCTCGTGCTGGCGCGGGCTTCGGAGATCGACGGCAACCTGTATTTCATGCTCGACCCGGCGGCGCGGCTGATCGAGGGCAGGCACCCGCTGGCGGCGACCCTGCTCCGGCGGGCGATGATCGAGGACACGCTCGATGGCGCGAAGTCCACCCGCTACAAGCATGCCGCCCGGCACCTGCTCGAGTGCGCGTCGCTCGCGCCCGGCATCCAGGATTTCGGCGCCTTCGAGGCGCATGATGTCTTTGCCAGCCGCTTACGTGCCAAGCACGGCCGGAAGACCGGCTTCTGGGGCCAGGTCAGCGAAGCGTCGGGAAGTGGCCGACGCTGATGCCCTCGGGACAGCCCTGGCTGTTGCCGCGCGCCTCGTCCCCTCGCTTCTGCAGCTGAACAGCAACGCGGGCGTCGGCAGCACCGGCTCCGATTACTGGAATGATGCGATCTTTGCCAACGGGGTGGATGCGCCGGACTGGAGCGCCCTCGAAAACCTCACCCGCAGCGCGGCGAGGTTCATCGGTCCGAACTGCCGCTTGATCGTTGGCGTGAGGCTGGGACGGGCGCAGCCCCGACTACGCCTCAACGTGTGTCCAGACTATGCGGCGGTTGAAGCAATCCAGTTTCAACATCTGGGGATCGAGGTCGGCAGTGAGAACGGCGGGCTGGCGATATGGGACGGAGTTCCTGAACGGGTTTCCCGGCCTCAGTGGAGGATCAAAGCGGCTGTCCAGGAAAGATCGATTTTGAGCTCCGCCTCTGCTGAAACGGGCCGGACGAGTTGCAGGAAGGCGTAAGCCAGCTCGGAATTCGGCTTCGATGCCGTGGCCCGCAGCCGCTCTCCCACCTGGACCAGCGGCTCAGCAAACCTTCTCTGCTGGCCAGCCCAGGCCAGGTTCCACGTCAGGGGGTCACCTCACCATCTGCCCAAAATTGCACGCTAAGCCGAAGATCCAATGAAAGCAGGGCCTTTCACAAACGAGGATATGCGGACGGGTTTTCGCTCCTGCGCCAAATCTGGCAATTTTCGTTGCAAAACCCTCTTTCAGAACCTGGCCAAAAGGTAAGTTGTTTGTGCATGGGTCTTACCGTGCAGTTTTGAGCAAACCGTGAGGTGACCCCGTCAGCGTACACCGCTGCAAAGACTCGCACGTATCTCCCCCCTACTTCTATACGATGTTATATCGTAACATGCACCCGGCCCAAGTGGCTGACATCGCTGGTCGGTGTGAGGCAATGGACCTGCCCCACGCCCACTTTTCGCGAGCAGGACTTTGCCAGGCAGGCCAGGACGGAACCCTACGTCTTCGAGTTTTCCCGAACAGTGGAAGGACAACACGTCATGGCTCGACCGACCGCCTCCGACCAACACATCTTCGCACCCGGCGCCCTGTTCGACGTGCCCGAACAGCCGCTGGCATCCAACCCGGACCTGCTTGTCGCAGCTTCCGCACCGGCACCGATGGCGGCCCCGACCACGATCAATGGCGGCACCTTCGGCAGCGGTCCGGACACCCTGGTGCTGACGCTGGCCGAGGACGCCTTCAAGGGGAACGCCCGAGCCAACATCGCCATCGATGGAAAAACGTTGAATGCCAAGCCCATCACCGTCACCGCCCTGCGGAATGCCGGGCAGAGCGAGACCTTCACCTTCAAGGGCACCTTCGGCCCCGGCGCGCACGACCTGGCCGTGAGCTTCCTCAACGACGCCTACGGCGGCACGCCCGCCACCGACCGCAACCTTTACGTGAACGGCGTGAGCTACGACGGGATCTCCTCTCGTCCTGGATCGGCCGCGCTTGAAACTGCCGGGACGACGCGGTTCACCATCCCGCCTGCCAACGATCCCGAGGCGACCCCGACCACAACCAACGGCGGCACCTTCGGCAGCGGCCCGGACACGCTGGTGCTGACGCTGGCCGAGGACGCTTTTCAGGGCGACGCCCAGGCCAGCATCGCCATCGACGGCAAGACGCTGACCGCTCAGCCCATCACCGTCACCGCCCTGAAGAACGCCGGGCGAAGCGAGACCTTCACCTTCAAGGGCACCTTCGGCTCCGGCGCGCACGACTTGGCCGTGAGCTTCCTCAACGACGCCTACGGCGGCACGCCCACCGCCGACCGCAACCTTTACGTGAACGGGGCGAGCTTCAACGGGATCTCTGCTCGCCCAGCAACCGCCGCGCTCGACACTGCCGGGACGACGCACTTCACCATCCGGTCCGTTGCCGTCCCCCTGGCCGCTGCCGGCACGACCGGCGTGGCGTCCAACGCTATAAGCGCGATGCACCTGATCATGCCGACGCTCGCCGGGAGCTGAGCACATCCAGTTCTGGGCGGGAGTGGGGCTTGGTCGTCCCCTGACCCCTGCCCAGGTGCGGGACGCAGGCGGCCGGACCAGGCCGGGGTGGTCGCGCCCTTTACAGAAGCGCGAACCGTTCCAGGGTGCCGGCTTCCAGCCGCTCGGCCAATAGGTCGATGGAACGGTCCAGATCGTCCAGCGCCGCCTGCACGCGGCCCGCACTGCCTGCCGAACGGCTGGGTGGACGAGGCGCGTTGCGCGCCGGCGCGCTTTCCCCTACAGCCAGGCTGGCCAGCCTGTCCTCGATTGCGATTGCCTGCGCGGACAGCTCCGCTGCGTCCTCCACGGCCGCACGGTCCTGCACCGCGACGGCCAGCACCCGCGCCCCATGCACGCAGTCCAGCAAGACCATGACCGGGCGGTCCAGCCTGGTGCGGCGCAGCAGCGCGCGGCCGGCGACCAGGGGTGCCTGGGCCAGGCGCAAGTCCGCCACCTGCCGATCGAGGCCGCGCATCGCCTCCGTCGGCGGCATGTCCGGCACGCCGAGCAGCGCATGGCGGCTGGCGCGCACCGCGCCAGCCAACGCCGTCAGCACTGCCTGGCCGGACGCGGCGACCTGATGCCGCGTGTGCGCGGGGAACACGAAGGCTGCGACCAGGATCGCCGCCGCAGCGCCCACCGCCGTCTCCTCCAGCCGCAGGGTCAGCACCGTGTCCAGCGACGCGCCGAGCATCCCGTACAGCAGGCCCAGCATCACCGTCACGCAGAAGATGCCCGCCGTGTAGGAGGCCAGGAACAGGTAGTACATCCCGAACACCGACCCGACGAGGGCCGCCACCTGCAAGCCGGGGTGGTCGGCCAGGCCGAGCGCCAGCACCAAGCCGCTCGCGATGCCCAGCAGCGTCCCGCCGAGCCGTTGCAAGCCACGGACGATGGCGTCCCCGCGTGTCCGCGCGTTCAGCAACACGACATACACGGTGATCACGGCCCAGAACCACCGCTGCGGCGACAGCGCCATGCCGCCCGCCATCGCCAGGGCCGCCGCCAGCGTGACCCGCACGGCCGCCTTCCACGCCAGCGGACCGGGCGGCACCGGCACCGGGTCTGCTGACGTAGGGCCGACCACGGCCGCAGCTGCGGTCAGGGCGTGGGTGGCGTGGCCCAGCTCCAGAAGGGCGTCGCGCACCGTGCCGGGTTCCGGCAAGCCGCGAGCTATGGCGTAGCGGCCTCCCCGGCGCATCCGGGCTTCATGCAGCCGGAGGCGAAAGGCTTGGCGCGGCGGCACGGGGCCTGCGCGGCCCAGAGCTACGGCCAGGCGGGCGGCAGCCAGCTCCACGTCCACCAATCCGGTGCGCAGCGCGTCCCGCCCGCCGGGGTGAAGCACGGCAAGCTGGTCGTCGGCGGCCAGAGCGGCCTCGTTCAGCCGGGCCAAGTCGTGCCCCAGGCGGTTCGGGGCCGCAGCGGCGCTGGCGGCCTGCAGCACCCGCGCCGCACGCGCCTGCACCGCTGCCACCATCCGGCGCTGCGTTGTGACCGGGTTGAGGGGGACGGCGACAAAGCAGGCGAAGGCGATCACCGGCAGCGCCGCCGCGATGGCAAGCACCTGCCGCGGCAGGGTTTCGCGGGGCAGTTCCAGGTAAAGGCCGACATAGGTCAGCACAACAGCCACCAGCCCGATGCCTAGGAACCGCGGGCCGCGCGGCTGCAGCAGGAAGCCGAGGAACACCAGCAGCAGGAAGCAGCTGTCCCCGGCCGGACCCTGGCCGTGCAGCAGAACCGCCACCGCCGTGGCCGCCATGGCCGGCAAGGCCAGCACCAGCAGCGTGCGCTGCCGCTGGTGCAGCAGCGGCTCCCGGCTCAGGAACGGCGCCATCATGCTGAGGGTAATCGCGGGGGCGAAGTCCAGCACCGGCCAGCCCAGCAGCCAGGATGCCGCCGCCGCGGCGGCAGTCGCAAGAACCACCGACAGCGTGCCGCGCAGCGCCAGGGTCAGGCGCAGCAAGCCGGGGTCGGCATCCACCAGGTAGTCCTCGACCCGCGAGACAGCCTCGCGCGCCGCCAGCGCGGCCCGCGCCAGGACGCCTCTTCGCTTGTGCAGCATAAGCTCCACCATAGGACCGGACGGACAACAGTCACAAGTTGGGCGCATCTACAAGTAGACAGGAAAAGCCCTTGGCACGCTCCCATGAAGGCGCATGCCTCTTCGCCAGGAACCGTCCCACCCGTGACCACCCGCCAGGTCCTGCCTCGGCCTTGAAGCGATGACACAGCCTCGCCTTCTCGCCTGAACACCCAGGAGCGACGCCATGCCCTCGACAACGCCCAAGCACTCCAAACGGACCCACATCGGCAACCATCTGCTGCATCCCGAGACGCAGATGATGAACTACGGCTTCGACCCGGCCCTTTCCGAAGGGGCCGTCAAGCCGCCAGTCTTCCTGACCTCGACCTTCGTGTTCCGCACCGCCGAGGAAGGGCGCGACTTCTTCGACGTGGTGTCGGGCCGCCAGGAACTGCCGCCCGGCGAAAGCGCCGGCCTCGTGTACTCGCGCTTCAACCACCCGAACAGCGAGATCGTCGAGGACCGGCTGGCCGTGTTCGAGGGGACGGAAAGCTGCGCGCTGTTCTCCTCCGGCATGTCGGCCATCTCGACAGCCCTCCTCGCCTACGTGCGCCCCGGCGACGTGGTCCTCCACTCGCAGCCGCTGTACGGCGGCACGGAAACCTTGCTCACCAGGACGCTCCTGCCGTTCGGCATCGGCGCCGTCGGGTTCGAGGACGGCACGGACGAGACGATCGTCCGCTCTGCTGCCGAGGAGGCCATGCGCAAGGGCCGCGTCTCGATGATCCTGATCGAGACCCCTGCCAACCCGACCAACAACGTCGTCGACATCCCGATGCTCCGCCGGGTCGCCGACGAGATCGGACGCCGGCAGGGCCACGCCCCGGTGTTCGCCTGCGATAACACCATGCTGGGGCCGGTGTTCCAGCGACCGATCAAGCACGGCGCCGACCTGTCGCTCTACAGCCTGACCAAGTACGTGGGCGGCCATTCCGACCTGATCGCCGGCGCGGCCCTCGGGTCCCGTGCCATCATGAAGCCGGTGAGGGTGCTGCGCGGGGCCATCGGCACGCAGCTCGACGCGCATTCGTGCTGGATGCTCGGGCGCTCGCTCGAGACGCTCAGCCTCCGTATGGAGCGCGTCGACCGCAATGCGCACGTGGTCGCGGGCTTCCTACGCGAGCACCCGAAGGTCGCCAAGGTGCACTACCTGCCCTTCAACCCGCCGGACTCGGCGGCCGCACGCATCTCCGCGGCGCAATCGACCGGGGCAGGCTCGACCTTCTCCTTCGATATAGCCGGCGGCCAGGCCGCGGCGTTCCGGTTCCTCAACGCGCTCCAGATCTTCAAGCTTGCCGTGAGCCTCGGCGGCACGGAGTCCCTGGCCAGCCTGCCGGCCAGCATGACCCACTCGGGCGTGCCCGTTCAGGTGCGCGAAAGGATGGGCATCCTGGAGTCGACCATCCGCCTGTCCATCGGCATCGAGCACCCGGACGACCTGGTTGCGGACCTCGCCCAAGCCCTCGCGGCCGCCTGAAAGGCTGCGGCCAGGCAGTCAGGGCCCTGTGACCTTTTCGCACGCATCCCGACCCTACCCCTGTCACCGCCACATGCGGGCGGCGATGGAGCGCTCCTCCTCGCCGACCGCCTCGGCGTAGATCGCCGTCGTGGTGAGCTGGGCGTGGCCCATCCAGCGCTGCACCAAGTTGAGCGGGATGCCCTGGCCGACAGCCGCGACGCCCATGGCATGGCGCAGCCCCTTGGGGCTGGCCTGGGCGCCCTCGATCCCGGCCGCGGCCAGCACCTCCTTGATCCGGCGCCAGGCGGTGGCGCGCAACCAGGTCCAGAACGGAGCCTTGGCGGCGGGCCCGCGCAGGCCGCGCAGCCCGAACACCAGGTCGAGCATGGTGGCGAGTTCGGGCGGGATCGGCACAGCGCGGAACAGCCCGCGCTGGCGCTTTTTCAGGGTCTCGAAGGTGATCGTGCCTGTCGTCACGTCGATCCGCTCGGCCGTGAGCGCCAGGGCCTCGCTGATCCGGCAGCCCGACCAGCCCAGCGTGTGGCAGAAGGCACGCACGTCGCGCGGCGCCTGGTCCGCGGCCTGGAGGAAGCGCATGTGCTCCTCGCGGGTGAGGTACTTGCGCCCGCCCGCCTGGTCGTGCAGCGACATCATGGGACGACGACCTC
>CAXSAZ010000072.1:0-13314 GCA_964235485.1 uncultured Acetobacteraceae bacterium
GTGGGCCACATGCGCGGTCTGTTCCCGAACCTCGACGTGCTCACGCCAGAGGCGTTCGCGGCAGGGCGTGCAACGCAGGGGTGAGGCGGACGCGAGCTGCGATAGCTGTAGAGCGGAAGAGAGTGGCCAGGTGCAGGCCCTGATAAAAGACTGCAAAGGGAGCGGAGCCGACATCTAGGGCAAGGCACGCCGCCCATCCGACGGGACTTGACGCCGGGCGGCTGTACGGAACTGATCCGGCCTCACGCCGATGCGCCATACGCGGCGGGCGCGAACGGAAACAGGCAGGGTTGATGACCGACGAACAAGGCGTCTCGACATGGCGGCAGGCCTTGGCCGAGAACTGGGAGGAAATGCGGGCGCTCACCGATTGGATGGGCATCCCCGCCATGCACGACCACGTGGCCGAGCTGCACACCGGGCACCCGCGGGCAATCGGCGGCGATTGGGTGGACCATTCGCTGCACCGGCACCTCCGCCCCTTGGCGGAGCGCCTGGCCGCCCGGGACGGCGCCCCCTGCCGCCCCCTGTCCATGGTGTCCTTCGGCTGCGGCACCGGGCAGATCGAGCAGGCGGTGCTGTCCCGCGGCTGGCCGGTCGGGCGGATCGTCTGCCGGGAATACGACCCGGCGCTGCTCGCCCGGGCGCGCGACACCCTCGGGGGCCTATGCCCGGATCAGGAGTTCCAGCAGTTCGACTACAACAACCCCGAAACCGTGGGCGATGAAGCGTTCGACGTGGCGTTCTTCTGCCACTCCATGCACCATTGCACCGACATCGAGCGGTTCCTGCCGTTCCTCAACCGGGTCGTCGCCCCGGGCGGCGTGGTCCTGGGCCTGGACTACTTCGGTCCGTCCCGCTTGCAGGTCACCCATGACGCCAAGCGGCTGCTGGACGAAATCTTTGCGTCGTTGCCCGAGCACCTCCGGGTCAACCTCTTGACCCGGGAGGTCGAGCCGGCGCTCATCATCGACACGGCGGCGCAGGTGGCGCGGGCCGACCCGAGCGAAGCGCCGCGCAGCGCCGACCTGCGCAGCCTGCTGTTCTCCTCCTTCCCGGTGCAGGAGGTGTCGCCGATGGGCGGCACGCTGCTGCGCACGCTGCTGGCGCGCCGGGCGGGGAACTTCCGGAGTGCCAGCGACCATTGCATCCTGAAGCTGCTGATGGTCCTGGAGCGGGAGCTGATCCGGTCGGGCCGGCTGTCTTCGGACAACCTTTATTTCGTGCTGGGCCGAAGCGACCGGCTGAACTAGCAGGGGGAACGCCGCCGGTTGCGGCGGGCTTCCGATCAGGATTGAACCATGGGCGAGATATTCCAACGCGCCGCGCCGTCCAACGCGCTGGCCTGGACGGGCGAGCGGCTGACCACGGAAACGGGGGGGCAGGTCGAGATCGAGCACCTGCACCGCTACTTCTTCGCGCGCAGCCTGTGCCGCGGCCTGGACGTGCTGGACGTGGCGTCGGGGGAGGGCTACGGCGCCGCCCTGCTGGCTCAGGCGGCGCGCAGCGTGGTCGGCGTGGAGGTCGCGGAGGACACGGTGGCGCACGCCCGGGCGGCATACGGCGCGCCGGGCCTTTCCTTCCTGCACGGCGACGCGCGGCGCATCCCCTGCCCGGACAACAGCTTCGACGCGGTGGTGTCGTTCGAGACGCTGGAGCACTTCTACGAGCATGATGCGTTCATGGCGGAGGTGCGCCGGGTGCTGCGCCCGGGCGGGCTGCTCGTCATCAGCTCGCCCGAGCGGGACGTGTACTCCCCGGCGGGCGGCATCCCGAACCCTTACCACGTCCACGAGCTGACCCATGCCGAGTTCGGCACGCTGCTCCGGGCGAACTTCGGCCACGTTTCGATGTATGCGCAGCGCCCGCTGCTGGGATCGGCGCTGGTCGCGGAGGAACTGCCGGCCGAGGCCGCGCCCTTGCTGACGTTCGAGAAGCGCGACGCCCAGCATTTCGAGGCCTCCGTCGGGCTGCCCCGGCCGATCTACCTCCTGGCCGTCGCCTCCGACCAGCCCTTCGTGCCGCGGATCGGCAGCCTTTACGTCGAGACCAGCGGCGTCGAGGCGCTGTTCACTGGGCCCGCCGCGGCCCGGCAGGAAATCCGGTCGCTGACCGAGCGCCTGACGGAACAGGGCGACTACGCGCAGCGCGTGCAGGAGGAACTGAACAAGCGCGACGCCCAGCTTGCCGGCCAGGTGGCGGAAGCGCAGGACTGGCACCGCCAACTGGTGCAGCGCAACGAGGAGCAGGCGGTGCTCGGCGCCGAGGTGGCGTCCTTGACCGAGCGCCTGCTCCGGGCGGAAGCGCGCGTGCAGGACGAAACCGCGTCGCTGAACGAACGCTTGGCCCAGAGCGGAGCGGAAGCGCGCAGCCTGGCGCAGCAGCTTGAGCGGCGGCACGCGGACTACGACGGCCTCGTCGGGGCGCATGGCGCGCTGCTGCGGCAGCGGGCCGAACGCTACGCCCGGCACGAGGCCGCCTACCGCGCCGAGCTGGAACGCCAAGCCGAGCGATCCGCGGCGCGGGACGCCAGCCTGCGCGCCAAGCTCGCCGAGGCGGAGGCGAAGGCGGCGCGGTGGCACGCCGAAGCCTTGGCGCAGCAGGCCCGCGCGGAGGGCGTTGAGAACCACTTGCGGGCGGTGCTGTCCTCGTCGAGTTGGCGGCTCACCGGGCCGGTGCGCGGCATCGCCGCCCGAAATCCGGAAGCCATCGCCCGGGCGCACCGCTTCCTGGAGCGCCACCCGCGCGTGCCCCGGGCGGCGGCCCGGTCGGTGCGGGGCGCTTGGCGGGCGCTCACCCTGCGCTCCGTCCGCCGCCCGCCCGCCGCGGTGGTCGCGCCGCCCCCGGCCAGCGAGCCGCCGCCAGCGCCGGCAGCACCGGACACCGCGCCGGCGACCCGGCATCAGGCTCTGGTGCCCTTGGCGACCCCGCCGGTCCCGGCCTTGCCGCGCGGCGGCGGGCGGCGCGTGCTGTGCGTCGGCCACGTGTGGCCCTGCCCGCCGCGCGCCGGCAACGAGTATCGCATCCACCGCATGTTGGCCTGGTTCGCGCAAGAGGGCTGGGATGTGCTGCTGGTGGTCTGCCCCTTGCCGCACGAGATGCCATCGGAGCAGCAAATGGCGGGCGCCGCGGCGGTCTATCCCAACCTGCTGGTCTGCGACCGCGCGGGCACCCTTTACCATAACCTCCCGGAGAACAGCCGGCTGCTCGACGGCCTGCAGCTTGGCACGAGGACGGACATCCCGGCGCTGCTGGGGGAGGACGATGACGGCGACCCGGCGCAGGCCCGGCTGCTCGGCCTGCTGCGCACCTTCTGTCCCGACATGCTCGTGGAGTTGCTGATGCATTTGCGGGACAGCTTCCGGCCCGACCTGCTGCTGGCCGAGTACGTGTTCATGACCCGGCCGTTCCCCCTGCTTCCTGGCGTTGTCACGGCCATCGACACCATCGACGTGTTCTCGACCAAGGCGCACAAGGTCGAGCGCCACGGCGTGAGCGACGGCCTCGCCTTGTCGGAGGCGGAGGAGGCGGCGTTGCTGCGCCGGGCGGACATCCTGATCGGCATCCAGCCGGACGAGGCGCGCGACCTGGCCCGGCTGGCCCCGGACCGCACGGTGGTCAGCGTCGGCGTCGATTTCGCCGTGTCCCGCGACGCTCCGGCAGCACCAGCCGGGGCTGCAGCAGCAGCCGGGGCCATCGTGCTGCTGGTGGCGTCCGGCAACCCGATGAACGTCAAGGGCTTGTCCGACTTCCTCGCTTTCTGCTGGCCCGTCGTGCGCCGGGACGCGCCGAATGCGGAACTGCTGGTCGCCGGCGCCGTGGGCGACACGGTGGGCGCCGCGCCGGACGGCGTGCGGCTGCTGGGCCGGGTCGAGGACCTCGGCCCGCTTTACGCGGGGGCGCGCGTGGTGATCAACCCGGCGGCGGCCGGCACCGGGCTGAAGATCAAGACCGTCGAGGCCCTGTGCCACCTGCGCCCGGTGGTCTGCTGGCCGTCCGGCGCCGATGGGCTGTCCGACGAGGCGCGCGCTTTCTGCCACATCGCCGCCGACTGGTTCGGCTTCGCCGCCCATATCAAGCGCCTGCTGGCGAACGACGAAGAAGCGTCTGCCGTCGCGCACGCCCGCACCCGGCTGGAACACGCCTTCTCGCCCGGCGTGGTGTATGCCCCGCTGGCGGACGCGCTGCATGACTGACACCCATGCGTTTGACGTGTTCGTGGACCTGTCGGGCGCCGGGCTGGACGGGGACATGGCGGCGCGGCATCTCCGGCTGCTGGGAATCCAATGCGGGTTCGCCGGTGCGGCTGGGAGCGTGGCCGTGCTGCCGGACGGCGCCGCCGCGCCTGCCGCCGTCTGGTCGCAGGCCGTGGCCCATGCGGCGCGGCGGCGGCGGCATTTGGTCGTCATCCTGGGGCCGCTGCTGCCGGATAACGGCGTGGTGCAGCCGCTGTTGGACGAACTCGGGCGCGACCCGCTGTTCGGCAGCGCGCAGCCGCGCTTCGCCGATGCGGCCATGGACGGGGTGTGGCCGCTGCCGCCCGCCACCGGGCCGGAGGCGGGCGCTTCCACCGTCTCCCGTGCGGCCCTGGCGCGGCTGCCGCGCGGCGTGATGACGGCGGAGTGGTCCGCGGCCCTGACCGTCATCCGATGGGAGGTGGTGTCCGCAATGGAGCCGGACACACAATTCGCTTCCGTGCGGGGCGCGGTCGCCCATGGCCTTGCCCAAGCCCGGCGCCGCGGGTTCCGCAACGTGGTGGCGAACTGCGTCGTCGTGCCCTCCGCGCTGCCGCCGTGCGACCTTTACCCGGCGCTGCCGGCGGCGGACGCGGCCCGGCTTTCGGCGCTGTATCCCGACACGGCGCGCGCCGCGGCGGAGAACGACAGGCTGGCGCAACGCCGGCTGGAACCGCTGTTGAGCGCCGCCTATCCCGCGCCCGGCGCGCGCCGCCGCCTGCTGCTCAACTGCCGCGGCCTGACCACCCTGCACAATGGCACCTCGAAATGCGTGCTGGGCATGTTGGACGGCTTCGCGGCGCTGGACGCTCCCTGGCAGATCGACATCGCCGCCGACGCGGCCGCCACCGAGTTCCACGGCATGGCGGCGCGCTATCCCCAATTCAACCGGCTGGCCGGCGAGCTGCCCGGCCCTTACGCCGCCGCCGTGATGCTCAACCAGCCCTGGGCGGTCGAGACAGCGGCCGAGATGCACCGCACCGCTTTCCTGATCAGCTTCAACATCCTCGACACCATCGGCTGGGACATCCTGTTCCCCGCGCCGGAACGCCTGGAATGGGCGTGGCGCTTCGTCGCGCGGCACTCGGACATGCTGACGTATATCTCCGGCTTCTCGCAGGACCGGTTCCGGGCGCGCTTTCCGGTGGCGCCGGGCGTCACCGAGCAGGTGGTGCACCTGAGCTTCCGCACGGAGGAGCACGCCCTGCGGCGGTTCCGGGACATGCCGCCCGGCGGGCACGTCCTGTTGTTCGGCAACAGCTATGACCACAAGGGCATCGCGCCGACCCTGCGGCTGCTGGCCGAGGCGTTCCCGCTGCAGGACTTCGCCGTGCTCGGCGGCGGGCAGGGGCCGGCCGTGTCCGGGGTGCACGTGATCCCGAGCGGCGAGATGGCCGAGGACGAGGTGCATCACTTGGTCGCGACCGCCCGCGCCGTGGTTTACCCGTCGTTCTACGAGGGCTTCGGCCTGCCGGTGGTGGAAAGCCTGGCCTATGACCGCCCGGTGCTGGTGCGGCGCAGCCCGCTGTGGGCGGAGGTCGCGGCGCATTCCCGTCTGCCGGGCCGCTTGATCGAGTTCGACGACGCGGCCTCCTTGGTCGAGGCGCTGGGCCAGGTGCTGGCCGGGTCGCCGCCGCCCGGCCTGCCGTTCGGCGCGGCGCTGGCGGAGGCGCCCACGGGCTGGCGCGACGCGGCGGCGGCGGTGCTGGGCGGCATCGAGCGCCGGCTGGCCCACGGCGGCATCGGGCACTGGCAGGACCGGGACGAGGCGCTGCGGACGGCCAACCTATGAGCGCGCGCGTCGTCACCCTGCTGGCCCGGCACGGCACCGCGAAGTACCGCGACGCCTTGCCGGACATCCGGGCGCTGTTCGCGCAGCAGATGCCGGAGTTCGGGCACGAGGCCGTAGTGATCGACAACGCGCTCGACCGGGACCACGCGGAGCCGTTGGGGCCGGGCGTCGCGCTGATCGGCGGCGACAACGCGGCCTGGGAGTTCTCCGCCTGGGACCGCGGCATCGCGCACTTGGGGCCGCGTCTCGACGAGTATGATTGGGTTCACCTCGCCACCTCGGCGTTCCGGCAGCTTTACACGCGCTACCTCGACCGGTTCGATGCGGACATGCTGGGCCTGCTGGCCGGGCGCGCCGCCGCGGTGGGGCACATCGACCATTTCAACGAACCCGTCGCGTTTGCCGGGCGCGGCCTGCAATCCTGGCTGCGCAGCTCCTTCGTGCTGCTGCCGCCCGCGGAGCTGCGGCTGCTCGGCTCGCTGAACAGCGTGACCGACCGGAGTGCCTTGTTTTCCGGCGACCCCGCCGCGCCGTTCCGCGCCGACGCCCCGCTTTCGGTCGCCTACCAGCGGAACATTCTGGGCTGGCTGACCGGCGAGGGAACCGGCCAGGGCACGGAATGGCATTCGCGCTTCGTGCTGTCGGAGGAAACGCTGGGGTTCTTCGAGGACAAGACCGCGGCAATCCTGAACGAGGGAATGCTGACCAGCCGCCTGCGCGCCCAGGGGTGCGGCATCGTCGATGCGACGTGGCTCGCGACCCGCGCCGGGCAGTCCTTTCCGGCGGTCCGGCCGTTGGGGGCGGTTCCCGACTGGCGCGCCCAGGTCACGTCGCGCGACGTGGACGCCGCCAGCGCCGCCATCCTGCCCTGATGCCCGGCCCAGGCGGCAACGCGCCGCTTGCCCACCGGCTTTATCTTGCAATATCATAACGAATGTCCAGCCCACTCTTGGGAAGCCCAGCCCCCGACGCGCACGCTGCCGGCTCCGCGCAGGTCCGGGACCTGGCGGACCGGGCCTGGACGGAGATGCGGCGGCGCGGCGTCCTGCCGACGCCCGCGAACTTTGAACTCTGGTACACCCACCTCGGCGGCGGCAACCCGGCGCTGTCACGGCGGCTTGCGGCCCTGTTCGACGCCGGCGCGGCGCCCTCCTCGGAGCAGTTGCAGGAACTGCACGCCGACTGCATGGGCCAGGAGGTCGATCTCGATGCCATCGCCGACAGCTCGGACCAGATCGAGCAGGCGGCCTGCGCCGTGATCGACCAGGTTGCCGGCGGCCAAGCGTCGCTGCGCGGCTATGGCGAGGCCCTGTCCGGCGTCGCGGGGCGGCTGGACCAGGACCAGACGCTGAACGGCCTCGTCCAAGCCATCGCGGTGCTCACGGCCGAAACGGCGCGGGCGAGCGAGCGCAACCGCGCCTTGGAGCAGCAGCTTTCGGCCTCCGTGGCGCGGATTTCCAAGCTGCGGCAAACCTTGTCGGAAGCGCAGCAGAACGCGACGACCGACGGGTTGACCGGCCTGTGCAACCGCAAAGGCTTCGACTCGCGGCTGCGCCGGGCCGTGGCGCGCGCTCGGGGCGACGGGCAAGCCTTGAGCGTGGCGCTGCTCGACATCGACCATTTCAAGCGGATCAACGACACCTATGGCCACCCCACGGGGGATCTGGTCATCCGGCTGGTCGCGCGGGTGATCGCCGACAACGTGAAGGGGCGGGACACCGCGGCCCGCTATGGCGGGGAGGAGTTCGCCGTGCTCCTGGGCGGCGCGGACTTGCGGCCCGCCGCGGTTGTCGCCGGGCAGATCCGTACGGTGCTGGAGGGCAAGCGCCTGACGCTCAAAGGGATGCAGCAGGATGGGGGCCGCGTCACGGTCTCCGCCGGCGTCGCGCAGTTCCGTGCCGGCGACAACGCCGCGTCCTTGATCGAGCGGGCCGACGCGGCGCTGTATGAGGCGAAGCGCCTGGGCCGGAACAGGGTGTGCATCGAGAGCCTGACGCCCGACGACACCTGGCGCTGAGCCGCACCGTCTTTCCGCTCACGGCAGGCGCGTAGGGAAGGGCGGCTTTGCGGCTACTCGCCCTCCTCGAACGTCACCGCGACATCGGCGTTGGCCGACAGGCGCACGGTGCCGTCCTCGACGTCGGCGACCAGGCCGGTAGAGATGTAATGGTGCTTGCCGTCGCCTGAGTCCTTCTTCGTCAGCTTGATGCGGTCGCCCTGGAGATGGTCCACGGTGCCGACGTGCACGCCGTCGGCGCCGATGACGTCCGCGTGCTCTTTGATTTGGCTGAGATCGACCATGATAACCCCTGTTGTTGAACACAGCCCTCAACGCCGCAAAGCAGCGGAGGTCGCATGTCGCCCGCCGCAAAGATGGCGGCGGTCATCGCGCGGATGGCACGGGGGCGGCGTAGGCCGCTGGTCCTGCTCGCCGTGGCACTGTTGACGCCTTCAAGGCAGCGCGGCGGCGGGCACGCGCTCCTCCCCGCCCGGCGCCAGTGCGGCCTGCACGGCGTCGTCCACCGTGTCCAGCCACACGAAGCGTAGCTTGTCCCGGGCGCTGGGCGGGATGTCGTCCCAGTCGCGGCGGTTGCGCGCCGGCAGCATCACGGTGGTGATCCCGGCCCGCGCCGCCGCCACGACCTTTTCCCGGATGCCGCCCACCGGCAGCACCAGGCCGCGCAGGCTGATCTCCCCCGTCATCGCCACCGCCGGGTCCACCGCCCGGCGCAGCATCAGGGATGCCAAGGACATGAACATCGCGACGCCCGCGGAGGGGCCGTCCTTGGGGATCGCGCCGGCGGGGACGTGGACGTGGATGTCCGCCTCGAACAGGCTGGCCTCGATGCCGAGCTGCTCGGCATGGGACTTTACGAGGCTCAGCGCCGCCTGCGCGCTTTCCTTCATCACGTCGCCGAGCTGGCCGGTCAGGATCAGCCGGCCGGAGCCCTGCATCCGGCTGCTTTCGATGAACAGGATGTCGCCGCCCACCGGGGTCCAGGCCAGGCCCGTCGCCACGCCCGGCACGGCGGCGCGGCCCGCAACCTCCGGATCGAAGCGGCTCGGCCCCAGGATCGGCGGCAGGCTTTCCGTGCCGATGCGGATCGGGCGCTCGGCCTCCCCTTCCGCCACGCGCACGGCGGCGGAGCGGAACACCGCGCCGACCTCGCGCTCCAGGCTGCGCACGCCGGCCTCGCGCGTATAGTCGCTGATGATGCTTGCCAGCGCGGCGTCGTCCATCTCCACATCCCCCTTGGCCAAGCCGTTCTGCGCCTGCTGCCGCGGCAGGAGGTAACGCTGAGCGATGGCCAGCTTCTCCTCCGCCGTGTAGCCGGACAACTGCACCACCTCCATGCGGTCGCGCAGCGGGCCGGGGATGGTGTCGAGCTGGTTGGCGGTCGCGATGAACAAGACGCGGCTCAGGTCGAAAGGCACGGCGAGGTAGGCGTCGCGGAAGGTGCCGTTCTGCTCGGGGTCGAGCACTTCCAGCATGGCCGACGCCGGGTCGCCCTGGAACCCGCCGCTGCCGAGCTTGTCGATCTCGTCCAGCATCATCACGCACTCGCGCGAGCCGGCCCGGCGGATCGCCTGGATGATGTTGCCCGGCAACGCGCCGATGTAGGTGCGCCGGTGTCCCCGGATTTCCGATTCGTCATGCACGCCGCCCAGGCTGACCCGCACGAAAGGCTGGCCGGTGGCGTGGGCGATGCTCTGGCCGAGGCTCGTCTTGCCGACGCCGGGCGGGCCGACGAAGCACAGGATCGGCCCCTTGCCGCCGGGATTCAGCTTGCGGACCGCGAGGAACTCCACGATGCGGCGCTTGATCTTCTCCAGGCCGAAATGCTCCTCGTCCAGCACCCGGCGGGCAGCGGCCACCTCAATGGGCTTCGCATCGCCCAGCTTCCACGGCAACTCGGACAGCCATTCGAGGTAGGTCCGCACCATGCCGACCTCCGGGCTTTGCTCCGGCATCTGCTTGAGCCGGCGCAGTTCGCGCTTGGCCGAGCGTTCCGCTTCCTCCGGCAGCCCGGCCTCGTTCAGCGCGCGCTCCAGGTCCTGCAGCTCCGGGGCGCCGTCGTCCTCGCCCAGCTCCTTCTGGATGGCCTTGAGCTGTTCGCGCAGCATGAACTCGCGCTGTCGGCCGGCCATGGTCTCCCGGGTGCGCTTGCCGATGTCGGCGGACAAGCGCAGCACTTCCAGCCGGTAGGCCAGCCGCCACAGCACGCGGTCGAGCCGCGCGGGCAGGTCGATGATCTCCAGGATTTCCTGCCTCTCCGGCGGCGCCAGGTCCAAGAGGCCCGCCACCAGGTCTGCCAGCAGACCCGGCGGCTCCACGTTCTGGACCGTGGCGACCAAGTCCGGCGGCGCTTGTTCGATCAGCCGCAGGGTTTCCAGCGCGCGTTCCCGGAGCTGATGGGTGCGCGCCGCGATCTCCGCGCCGTCCGCGTCGGGTTCCGGGATGCGCTCGATGCGCGCGGCGAGCGTCGGTGCGCCCTCCACGGCGCCGGCCAGCCGCACGCGCCCGATCCCCTGCAGGATCGCGTGGTGGGTGCCATCGGGCGCGGTGAGGTAGCGCAGCAGCCGGGCTTCCGTGCCGACCGGGTGCAGGTCGGCGAGCGCCGGGTTGTTCACGGCCGGGTCGCGCTGCAGGACGACGGCGACGTGCCGGCTTTCCCGCGCCGCCGCCTGCAGGGCCTCGGTCGTGGTGGGGCGGGTGGCGGCGAGCGGGATCACGGCGCCGGGGAACAGCACCGCTTCCCGGGTCGCGACGACGATCAGCGCGTCCTCCGGCAACGGGGAGGGCGTCAGAATGGGGGCCGGAGCGTCCATTATGGCATCTTCCGTAGAACGATGGTGAGGCAGCCGTCCACCAGGTCGCGGCGGGCCAGCTCGTAGGCGCCGGCCGGCAGCGCGATGCGGCGCTCGAACTGCCCGTGCGGCATTTCCATGCGATGCACCCGCGTGGGGCCGGGCAGGGCGGGGAGGCGGCGCGTGCCGACGATGGCAAGCTCGCGGTGGGAGATGACCAGCTCGACATCCGCCGGGCGCACGCCGGGCAGGGCGGCGAGGAGGATCAGCTCACCCGGCGTTTCCAGCAGGTCCACCGGCGGCTCCCATCCCGATGCTGCGGGGCGGAAGAACTCGCGGTGCATGCGGTCGGCGCGCGCCACGACGGCGAGGGCGTCGGCCCACATCAGGTTGGCTGGAGTCCGGGGCACGTCGGCCTCTCCTTATGAAACGTGCGGCGCAGGGAGCGCCGGGGCGGCGCGGGGCCGCAGCCGCCGGCCTGTTGGCTTGGCATGGCGCGTGGCGGCCATGACCAGCTAAATGAGACCGCGGCGCCGCCCGATCAACCCGTCGGCATCGGCTCGCGGTAGTCCGGACGCAGCCAGTCCGCGAGGTCGAGGCCGGTGAGCGCGGCCGTGCGCCGGATGTCGGCGGCGAACACCTGGTCGAGCATCGTCCTTGCATCGGCTGGGATCGGACCGAGATCGGTCGTGTCGAGCGGCACGACGTAGCGGCGCGGCGCGAGGAGGAGGCGCTCCACCCCGATGAAGTCCTGCACGGCATCCAGGACCTGGCCCGGCTGCAGCCAAAGCCGGTCGGTCCTGAAAAACAGCACCTGGGACCGGGGAAACAGCGTCAGCAGGCGTTCGACCTGACCGGCATACAGGCCGCGTTCGACGTAGGAGAACACGCGATGCACCCCGCCCGGCGCATCCCGGACCCGCTGGCGGCCTTCCCCGACCGCTTGCGGGAACGGCAGGGTGTCCCAGCCCCGCTTGGTTTCCATGCGCCAATGCGAGAAGGCCCGGAACGCCGGGTGGCGCAGGCCGACGATCAGCCTTGCCCCGGGATGGTAGCGGCGCAGGCGTTCGAGGGCACCCGGCCAATAGATCGTGATCGGGGTCGCCTCGCCCCGCACGACGCCCGCGGCGTCCCAATCGAAGGCCGCGTGCAGCCGGCTGTGGTCCGGCGCCGACCAGTCGAGGGCCTCGTCGTCGAAATGATGGACCTCCTTGTTCCGCGCCATCTGGATGGACGGGTGGTCCCGCAAAATGCTGTCGAGGGCGGTCGTGCCGCCCTTCTGCACGCCTGCGATGAAGAACTGGATCCGCTCCGTTCCGTCTGGCATCGCGTGCGGACGGGGGCTGCGGGCGCGGAGTTTGGCGACGAGCTGCCGGGCCGCGTGGGTCATCCCAGGGCCGCTGCCCGGTTGTCCCGCCTGGGAACCATGCAGCGAGGCAGCTTTGCCCGTCAGTCCCATCGCTTTAATTCCAACGCTGTTATAGCTGTAAATAAAGAACGGCCACTGTTTAAGGCCGTTTGCATGATGGGAGGCTGTTTCAAAATTGATGCTTGCACGATTTTCCCACTTTTTGGAAGCAAGGACTTTCGGCTCGCGAAGCTTGATTGACGGCCAGCAGTTCAGCCTTGCGGCAGCGGCTGAGAAGCTGCGGCGTTGCGGCGTGCTGAAGATTGGGAACCTGCTTGATCCCGGCCTGATTTCCGCCGTGGGCACGGCGGCCCGCGACTTGTATGACGACCGGGATGCCCGGGTCGCCGCCGGGGAATGCCTTGCGCCGCCGCAACGGCAAAGCCACCAGCGCCGCACCCTGGCCCTCCACGGCATCACCGTCGGCGGCCGGCCGGCGACCGAGCTTCTGGACTGCCCGGCGATCCGCGCCCTCGGCGAGTCGCACCTGGGCGGGCCGCCCCGGTTGGACCCGAACAGCTACGTGCGGGCGCTGGTTCCCGGCCCGCACATCCAGGCGCTGCCGTTCCACCAGGACCAGTTCATCCTGCAAACCCCGCTGCTGAACGTGTGGATTCCCCTGGGTGAATGCGGCGTCGATGCGCCCGGCCTGGAGGTCGTCGTCACGGACAAGCGCGGCCTGCTCGCGGTGGCCGGGCCGCCAGACCACCATGTGCCGGTGGAGCGCGCCCGGATCGACGAGCGCCTTGTGGTCGAAGCGTTCGGCCCCGGCGCGCTGTGGCGCCCGAGCCTGCGCCCGGGGGACGCGCTGGTGTTCGCCGGTACGACGGTGCACCGGTCGCACGTCACGCCGGCGATGACCAAGCCGCGGCTGAGTGTGGAGATGCGGCTGGTGGCAGGCACCGTGGGTTGAGCGCCAGCTTTGAGGTGCATGGTCTTGGTGTTGTTGGCGGCTGTAAAGGTGTTAACAAAAACTAGCTGTTCGGTCCTGGGATGAGGTGGCGTGGGTTGAGCTTGAGGATGTCGGGGGTTGTTGTCCAGACATGGCAGACGGCTTTGAAGGGGGTCCT
>CAXSAZ010000073.1:0-13169 GCA_964235485.1 uncultured Acetobacteraceae bacterium
AGTTCCCTTGTGGATGGCCCCAGGCTCCGCACCGCGGTTGAGCATGGCGGGATGACCATTGCCACGGACGGATTGCGGCATCCTGGATGACCCGTGCCCTCGCCGCGATGACCCGATGTCAACACGCGGCCCTTATGCGCGGCCTCGACTGCTGCGGGTGGGGAGGACGAGGTGCTCGATGAAGTTGCGCAGCTCGGCCTGGCGCAATGCCGGGTCGGTGACCTGCTGGTCGAGGCCGAGCTGCCAAGCAAGGTCGCGCCGGCTCGGTTCGCGGTGCAGCGCCTCAATCAGGTCGGCATAAGCCTCCACGCTGCCTTCATCCCTGGCGAGACCCTGTTCGATGAGGTCGCTGGCTTGCCTGCGCATCGCACCCGCGATCTCGTCGAGCGGCAGCTCGGGATGGTATTGCACGCCCCAGAAGACGCCGCCCGCGTGCCGGATCTCGGCCGCCTGCACCCGGGTCACGCCGTTGGTCGCCAGCAGCGTCGCGTTTTCGGGCAGCCGCTCCACCTCGTCCGAATGGATCGCCGCCGCATCGAAAGCCGCCGGCCGGCCGGCGAGCAGCTTGTGGCCCAGCCCTGCTTCCGTGGGCGTGATGCGGCGCGCAAAGGCCGCCTCGTGCCCGCGCCGGTTTTCCCGCACGGTGCCGCCCGCCGCGACGGCCGCGACCTGCAGCCCGGCGCAGGAGCCGAAGGACGGCGTGCCGGAGGCGAACACGGCCTGCATGAAGCCAAGCTGGCGGCGCACCTCGGGCGTGTCCTGATACAGGTGCAACGGCGAGCCGGTCAGGAACACCGCGTCGTATGCCTGCAGCCCAAGCCGGTCCGGCAGATCGGCGCCGTCCTCGACCGGCCTGACCAGGTCGCAAACGGCATCGGGCGCGATGGCGCACAAGACATCCTTGTAGGTTTCGCCGCTGCTGCGGCCGACGCTGGCCCGGCGGCGCTCACGCGCTTCGGCAGTTTCGCTCTCGGCAACGAGCAAGCGAATGGGACGTGTCATGGAGATGCAAATGGCCCTGGTTGGAGGAGGGATCGCTTTGAAGCGCTGCGGGATGCAGCAGGGAAGCAGGCATGCCGAGGCACCTTGCCCGAGATGGGGCGGATTGCACGAAGGGCAAACATTTCGGCCGCAACCCTCCCCGCTCGACCTGCAACACGGTATCTCAAGTGACTGGCCTGCCGAACTTGATCACCGCCCTGTTTGCGACACGTGGTCGAACAAGAAGCCGAGGATCCCCGTTCCCACCCAGCGCCCAAATGGTCTCCGCGGGACCGTGCCGCAAAAGCGGCGAGGCCGCATGTTCGGGCTTCGGTGTTCCGGGCGTTCCGCCAAGGCACTTGTGAAGGCGGCAAAGCCGCCGGGCACCTAGCCGCCGACCCGGCCGTCGCCCTATGCTCCCTACATTCAAGCCTGGAGGCCCGCCATGCAGTACCGAACGCTCGGCCAAAGCGGAGTGCAGGTGTCGCCGCTGTGCCTCGGCACCATGATGTTCGGCGGACCCACGGACGAGGCCGCCGCGCGCCGCATCATCGACGCCGCCGCCGACCAAGGGATCAACTTCGTCGACACCGCCAACGTTTACGAAGGAGGCCGGTCGGAGGAGATCGTGGGCCGCGGCATCGCGGCGCGGCGGCGGCACTGGGTGCTGGCGACCAAGCTGGCGAACCCGGCCGGCCCGGGTCCCAACGATCGCGGCCTGTCGCGCCGCCACGCAATGGATGCCGTGGACGACAGCCTGAAGCGGCTCGGCCTCGACGAGATCGACATCCTCTACTTGCACAGGGAGGACCATGCGACGCCGCTGGCCGAAACCGTGCACGCGATGGCGGACCTGATCCGGGCGGGCAAGCTGCGCTACTTCGGCGTGTCCAACTTCCGCGCCTGGCGCGTGGCGGAGATCTGCCGGCTGTGCGATCAGGCCGGCATCGACCGCCCAGTGGTCAGCCAACCCTATTACAACGCCATGAACCGGATGCCGGAGGTGGAGCACCTGCCGGCCTGCGCCGCCCTGGGCCTCGGCGTGTTCCCCTACAGCCCGCTGGCGCGCGGCGTGCTGACGGGCAAGTACCGGCCGGACGCCCAGCCTGACCGCGACAGCCGGGCGGGGCGGCAGGACAAGCGGATCATGGAAACCGAGTTCCGGCCGGAAAGCCTGCGCATCGCACAGGTGCTGGCGGAGCACGCGGCGTCACGCGGCGTCACGCCGGGCCAGTTCGCGGTGGCCTGGGTGCTGAACAACGCCCTGATCACCGGCGTGATCGCCGGCCCCCGCACGGAAGCGCAATGGGCGGACTACGTGGGGGCGCTCGACTACCGCTTCACCGCGGAGGACGAGGCGCTGGTGGACAGCCTGGTGCCGGCCGGCCATCCCTCGACGCCCGGCTACAACGACCCGGCCTACCCGCTGGAAGGCCGGGTGCCGCGCGCCGCGCCGGCGTGACCGGCCGGATGGCGTGCCGCGGCCCATGCCGGACCCGCTCGTCACCACCGGGACGCCCAGCCCGGCGCGCGACGTGCGGGCCGCCGTGGGCAGCCGCTACGGCCCGGGTGCAGCCTGTTGTTGCGCCGTGAGGGAGGCGGCCCGCGCGATTGTCATTCGGCGAGGGGCTCCGACGCTGATTGACGCGGAACGGCGTCGCCCCCAGGTCAGGGGCGCGCATCCGCGCCGTCAACGCCTAACGCAGCGGCGGCAGGTTGCCGAGGCGCAGCGCCGCGTTGCGCAACAGCCGGGCCGGCAGGTCGTCGCCTGCGGCATGTAGCCGTATGCCGCGCCCACTGGCCGCATCGGTTCCAGCCGGCCGCGGTAGCGCCGGGTCAGCTCCGCGCCGAAGGCCGCGTCGTCCAGCCGCAGCAGCGGCGCGGCGTCGGCCTCGCCTACCGTCATGACCGCGGAGGATCGGCCGCTGTTCAACGGCAGTGTGACCAGCGTGCGGCCGTATCCGAACCACGCGGTCGCGGTCTCGCCGTGAGCCTCTGCCGTGGCGCAGGATGGCCAACGAGGGTAAGCCATAAACAGCTCAGCGCAGGGTAGCCGAAACGCCGCAGATGATGCTTGTCACTTGCCGCTTGAGAACAGGCCGGCGTTGTCGGAAGCGTCAACGAAGTGCAGGAAGTCCGCGATGCCTTCCGTCAGCAGCGACACATGGCGGCGCATCAGCTCGGCGGCGGCGGCACCGTCGCTGCGCATGACGGCATCCATGACGGCGGCGTGCTCCGGCTGCGACGCCGCCATGCGGCCGGGCTGGAAGGTGATGGCGCGCCTGTATGGCGCCGTCCTCAAAGACAGGCGGCGCAGCTCGTCCTGCAGCACGCGGTTGCGGCTCGCCTCCGCGATGGCGCGGTGGAAATCGATGTTCGCGTCGTAGAAGGCGTCGGGATCCCCGGCCTCCACGGCGCGGTCGCAGGCGCCGTGGGCCGCTTGGAGGGCCGTTCGCTGGCCGGGCGTGATGCGCCGCGCCGCTTGGGCGGATGCAAGCGCTTCCAGCTCGGCGACCACACCGAGGGCGTCCAGGAGGTCGGCAACCGAGAACTGGGTGAGTTGCAGTCCTTGCCGGCCCCGCGCGACGGCCAGGCCGTTCGCCGACAAGCGCTGCAACGCTTCCCGAACCGGGGTCCGGGACACGCCGTAACGCTCGGACAGCTCGCGCTCGTCCAAGCGTTGCCCGGGGCGGACCCGTCCGCGGAGCAGGTCCTCCTCCAGCCGGTGGGCGATGTCGCTCGAAAGCGGGACCTCGTCGTCCGGCCCGTGGCTGCCCCGCGATGCCGCGGAGCGGCCTCGGGCGCTTCTCGCCGGGGGCGGGCTGGCGGCCGAAGCCGTCACCGCGGGTCCGCCGCGTAGATCCTGTTCGTGATCAGCTCGCCAAGCGCGACAAGGCCGTAGAGCAGCAGGCCGCAAACGCACAGCACGACGATTGCGGCCATGGACACCTCCGTGTCGGCACGGGCCGTCGCGAAGATGATCAGGTAGCCGAGACCCGCCTGGGCGGTGATGAACTCGCCGATGATGACGCCGATGATCGCCAGGGTGACCGCGACCTTCATGCCGCTGAAGATGTATGGCAGCGCGGCCGGGAAGCGGACATGGAGGAACACCTGGCCTTCGCTCGCGGTCAGCGACCGGCAGAGCCGGAGCATCCCGCGGTCGGCGCTCAAAAGGCCGGCCGTCGTCGCGATCACGATGGGAAAAAAGGCGATGAACACGGCGAAGGCGATCCGCGACTGCGCCCCGATGCCGAGCCAGATGATGAACAAAGGCGCCAGCGCGATCTTGGGGATGAGCTGGAAGAAGACAAGGTTGGGGTAGAGCGCCTCGCGGGCCAGCCTTGAGTAGGTGATGAGGATGGCCAAGGCGACGCCGAGCAGGGTCGCCAGCGCGAAGCCTGCAACCGACTCCAGCGTCGTCGGCACGGCGTGGGTGAGCAGGATGTCCCAGTGCTCAAGGATGTAGCCGAACGTCGAGAAAGGCGAGGGCAGGATCACCGGCGGGATCTTCCCCACGACAACGGCCGCCTGCCACAGCAGGAGGAAAAACAGCGCAAGCCCGGCGGGCAGGATCACGGCCCGCGCGTTGGCGAGGCCGGGCACTTTCGCTGCGCCGCCAGGGGGCGCCGCGATGACGGCGCCTGTTTCGGTGCCGACCGAGCCTGACATCGCGTTAAGCCCCGCCCACAGAAGGTCCGGCGCCCGCCACCCCGCGGCCATGCGCTTCCTCGATGGTCAGCCGCAAACGGCGGACGACGTGCCCGAACTCCGGCGTTTCCTCGATGTCCAGCCGCCGCGGCCGCGCGAAGGGCATCGGCGCATCCAGGATGATCCGGGACGGCTTGCCGCCCATGACCAGGACGCGGTCGGACAGGAACGCGGCTTCCCGGATCGAGTGGGTGACGAAGATCACCGTCTTCGCCGTCCGCTCCATGATCTCGGCGAGCGCCACGTTCATCTGGTCGCGCGTGATTGCGTCGAGCGCGCTGAACGGCTCGTCCATCAGCAGGATGGCAGGGTCGTGCACCAGCGCGCGGCAGATGGCCACGCGCTGCCGCATCCCGCCCGACAGTTGCGCGGGCTTGTGGTCCTCGAAGCCGGTCAGCCCGACCATGGCCAGCAATTCCCGCGCCCGCTCGACGTAGCGGCCGACCGGCATCTTCAGGATGCGGATCGGGAACAGCACGTTGTCCAGCGCGCTTTTCCACGGCAGCAGCGTCGCGTCCTGGAAGATGATGCCGATGTCGCGCCGGGGCGCCAGGACGGGCGTGCCTTCCAGCTCGATCAGCCCGCCCGTCGGTCGTTCCAGCCCCGCGACCATCATCAGCAGCGTGCTCTTGCCGCAGCCGCTGGGTCCGAGAAGGGAGATGAACTCGCCCCGGGACACGTCGAAGCTCGCCGAAGCGACGGCCCGCACCGGTCCCTGCCGCCCGCCGTACGCCTTCTCCACGCCGGAAACCCGGACCAGCGGCGCCGCATGGCCGGCAGCCGGCTGCTCAAGCGGCGCCATGGCCAGCCCCGGCATCAGACCAGGTATTTCCGGAACGGCGCGGCGCTTGCCTCGGCGGCGGCAAGCTCGGCGGCGGACGCCTTGACCGTGCCCGCGAAGCGGTTGGTGAACAACGCCGAGGCGTCCGGCACGGCGGCCTTGTCCCCGGCCGCATACTTCACCACGGTTTCCGTCATCGCCGCGACCTTGGCCGGGTCGGCGAAGCCGAAGCCGTGGTCCTTCACCTCCGGCACGGCGTTCGTGAGGTTGGTGAGCCCCAGCCCGATGCGCGCATAATCCTTCCCGGTCGAGCTGATCGCGACCTCGCTGTTGGCTTTCAGGAAGACTGCCACAGCCTCGTCGAAATTGGTCATCGTGAACTTGACCGCCTCCATCGCGCCCTGCACGAACGCGGCGCAAAGGTTCGGGTCCTTTTCCGCACGCGCGGGCTGCGTCGTGAGCGACTGCCCGTAGAAGGTCAACCCCGCGTCGCGGAACAGCATGAAGCGCAACCCGGTGCCGAGCGGCGCCAGCGAGGGAAGGGTGCTCGTCGCGAACGAGGAGATCGCATCCACCTGCTTCTCGACCAGAACCCGCTCGCGCACCTTGCCATCGACCTGCACGAGATCGACCTTGCCCAGCGTGAGGCCGGTCTTCTCCGCGTAAAGGGGCAGGAAAGGATACTCGCCGGAGGTGACGCTGGCGCCGAGCTTGCGGCCTTCCAGGTCCTTGGGCGTCCTGATGGGCGAGGACGCGAGCACGGCGATGCCCATGAGCGCGTCGTAGTTGACCTGGCCGATGCAGGTGATGGGCAGGCCGCGGGACGCCTGGATAATCACGGTCGGGGTGGCGGCCATGCCGAAGTCGAACGTGCCGGCCGAAACCGCCTGCGCCGCCGACCCGGAGCCTGACCCCCGCGCGACGCTGACGTCGAGGCCGTTCCTGCGCCAGAACCCCTTGTCCCGCGCGACGTAGGCAAAAAGGTTCGGCCCTTCCGGGAGCCACGAGGTGGTGAAGCTCACCTTGGCGGCCCCTTGGGCGATGGACGGGCGGGCCAGCCCGGCGGCCACGGCCGCGCCGCCCGCCAAGCCCAGCAGTGCGTTTCGTCTTGTCGGCATGATCCACTCCGTTCCGCATGAAGTCCTGCACGGCCCGAGATACCGTATGCCATGACATGCACCTTGTATGCCAGTGCCGCTTGTTTGCATTTCTCAACTCGTTTAGGACGGGTTCATGCGGGATTCCCTCACCAGCCGGATCGCACGATGAGAGCCTTCGAGGCGCGGAACGCCCACTTCGATGCCTTGGTGCATACGCCGGGCCTCAAGTGGCTCGGCCAGAACACCAACCACGCCAAGGCGCACCCGGAGGTGGTCGAGGCGATGGTCCGCTGCGCCCGCGACGAGGAGTTCCACGCCTACGCGCCGCCTGCAGGGTTGGAGGAACTCCGCGCCGGCATCGTCGCCGACTTCGGGCTGCAGGGGCAGGCGGCGCTGGTGTCCGACGGCGCCGTGGCCTCGCTTTACCACGTCTGCCACACGCTGCTTCGGCCGGGCGATGGCTTCATCACCACGGACCCCACCTGGAACTGGCCGATGGCGTTCGCGCGCTCGGTCGGCGCCACGGTCAAGCAGATCCCGATCTACGGCCCGGAACACGGCTACCGGCTCGATCCGGCCCGCCTCGCCGCGGCGATCGACCCGGCCACCAAGGTCGTTTATCTCGTCGATCCCAACAACCCGCTCGGCTCGGCCTGCACCGCGGAGGAGATCCGCGCGATTGTCGGGATCGTGGCGAAGGCGGGCGCCATCCTGATCCACGACTGCACGTACCGGCACTTTGCGCACGAGCACCACCTCGCGGCGGCGCTCGATCCCGAGCGGACGATCACGATCTACAGCTTCTCCAAGTGGCTCGGCCTCGCGGGCCTCCGGATTGGCGCGGTGATCGCCCATCCCGACATGATCGAGCGGCTGGCCGCGGCGCCGCCCAACAACCTCGGCTCAAGCATCCTGGCCCAGCGGGCGGCGCTGGCCGGCTTGAGGATCAAGGACGAGTGGTTTCCGGGCGTGCTGGCCGAGCAGCGTGGCAACCAAGCCCTCATCAAGGCCGCGGCCGACCGCATCCCTGGCCTGTCCATGCCCGTCTATCCCTCGAACGGCAACTTCGTCGTGCTTGAGTGCCATGCGCTCGGCGTCCGCCCGGAAGCCCTGGTCACGGCTTACGCGGAGCGTGGGATCATGATCCGGCAAGGGGCCTATCACACGCCGACCTTTGGCGACCGCTTCGTCAAGGTGTCCGTCACGGTGCCGCGGGCATGGGTGGAGGAGTTCGTCGATCTCCTGCCCGCGGCCATCGAGCGGGCACGCGGCCAGAACGAGGCCGCCACTCTGTTCTGACCGACGCCCGGCGTCGCCGCCCGCGCTGTAAGCAAAGGACACAAGCCAATGGACCTGCAGCTCACCGGAAAGAAGGTGCTGATCACGGGAGCCTCCCAAGGCATCGGGGAAGGGTTGGCCCACGCCTTCGCGGGCGAAGGCTGCGCGCTGCACCTGACGGCCCGGTCAGCGGACAGGCTCGCATCGCTGCAGGCCGGGATCGCGGCCACGCACGGCGTCGAGGTCACGGCCACGGCCGCCGACATGACGGTTGACGGCGCCTGCGAGCGGATCGTGGACGAGGCCGGCCGCATCGACGTGCTCGTCAACAACGCGGGCGTGATCCCGAGCGGCCCGCTGTCCGACATCGGCCCGAAGCAGTGGCGCGAAGGCTGGGCGCTGAAAGGCTTCGGCTACGCCGACATGATCCGCCTCGTGTATCCCCGCATGAAGGCGGCCGGCGGCGGGGTCATCCTGAACAACATCGGCAACGGCGGCGAGGTTTGCGATCCCAACTACATCGAGGGGGCGGCCGGCAACGCCTCCATCATGGCGATGACGCGCGCGCTCGGCGGCATCAGCCTCGACGACAACATCCGCGTGGTGGGCGTCAACCCGGGGCCGGTGGACACCTCGCGCATCTACGCCATGCTCCGCAAGTTCGCCGAAACGAAGCTCGGCGACCCTGAACGCTACGGGGAGCTGCTGGAGCGCTACCCGCTCAAGCGGCCGGCCCGGATCCACGAGATCACCGACCTGTTCCTGTTCCTCGCGTCGTTCCGCTCCGGCTACACGTCCGGCACCGTGGTGACGGTGGACGGCGGCATCGCCTCGCGGCGCTCGGTGGCGTGAGGGGGGCGGGCATGGCGAACGCGACGGCAAGCGACGGCGTACGGCTGCATTACGAAACGGCCGGCAAAGGGTCGGCCATCGTCTTCGTGCACGAGTTCGGCGGCAACCATTGGAGCTGGGAGCCGCAGATGGGCTTCTTCCCGCGCCGCCACCTTTGCGTCACCTACGCGGCGAGGGGCTTCCCGCCGTCCGACGTGCCGGACGATGTGGCGGCCTATTCGCAGGAGCGCGCCGCGGACGACATCATCGACGTGATGGACGCGGCCGGGATCGCGAAGGCGCATCTCGTTGGCCTTTCCATGGGCGGCTTCGCCGTTCTGCACGCCGGACTTAGGCACCCTGGCCGTGTGCTGTCGATCACGGCCGCCGGCGCCGGGTATGGGGCGGAAAAGGAGCAGGAAGCCTACTTCCGCGGCATCTCGGAGCAGGTCGCGGCCAACTTCGAGACCCTCGGCGCGGCGGCGTTCGCCCCGATCTACGCCGAGGGCGCCTCGCGCGTGCAGTTCCAGGCCAAGGACCCGCGCGGCTGGCAGCTCTTTGCCGAGCGGCTCGGCCAGCACTCGGATCGCGGCGCCTCGAACACCATGCGCGGCGTGCAGATGCGGCGCCCGTCGCTGTATGATCTTGAGGCCGGGTTCCGCGCCATGCAGGCGCCCCTTCTGGTGATGGTCGGCGACGAGGACGACCACTGCCTGCAGCCCGGCATCTTCCTGAAGCGGACCGTCCCGGCCTGCGGCCTGGCCGTGTTCCCCAAGACCGGGCATACGCTGAATCTGGAGGAGCCGGAGCTGTTCAACCGGCTGCTTGCCGAGTTCGTCGCGCAGGTCGAGGCCGGGCGATGGACGCCGCGTGACCCCCGCGCCGACCCGGCGCAGATCATGCGGACGACGTGACCCGTCCGCGCCCCTCGGATCGCATCGACGCCGGGCGGCTCTGGGGGCGTCTCATGGCCTTGGCGCGCTTCGGCGCCCAGCCGGACGGTGGCGTTGACCGGCCGGCGCTGTCCGGGGCGGAGATCGAGGCCCGCGCCGAGTTGGTCGCCTGCGGGCGGTCCCTGGGGTTGGACCCCTTCACGGACGCGGCTGCCAACCTGTTCCTGCGCCTGCCCGGCTTGCAGCCGGACCTGCCTCCCGTCCTCGCCGGCTCCCACATCGACTCGCAGCCGACCGGCGGCAAGTTCGACGGCGCCTACGGCGTGCTCGCCGCGTTGGAGGCCGTCGAGGCGATCCGGTCGGCCGGCCTCGTCCCGCGCCGCGCAGTCGAGGTCGTCGCCTGGACCAACGAGGAAGGCTCGCGGTTCTCGCCCGGCATGACCGGCTCGGACCTGTTCACCGGGGTCAGGTCCCTGCAGGATGTCGGCCCGATCCGGGATGCCGCCGGGGTCGCGCTGGGCGAGGCGCTCGCCGCCGTGCTCGCAGCCGACCGGGACGTGCCGCTCCGCGCGTTCGGGCGTCCCGTCACCGCCTTTGTCGAGGCCCACATCGAGCAAGGCCCGGTTCTGGAGCGGGAAGGCGTTCCGATCGGCGTGGTCAGCGGCATCCAGGGAACCCGGCGCTACCGCGTCCGGGTGGCGGGCGAGGCCGCGCACGCCGGCACAGCCGAGCGGCACGAGCGGTGCGACGCCCTCATGGCCGCCGTCAGGATGGTGGCAGCCATCGACCGGGCGGCAAGCGAGCCGCCGGGCGCGAAGCTGACAGTGGGCCTGTTCCAAGTCACGCCGAACGCGCCATCGGTGGTGCCGTCCGAGGTCTTGTTCTCGATCGACCTGCGCCACCCCGACAACGCCGTGGTGGACAGGATCGACATGGAAATCCGGCGGCTGGTCGAGAGCGAACGCGGCCCCTGCGCGGCCACGCTGCAGCAGGTGCAGCACAACCCGTCGCTGGAGTTCCCCACCTCCATCCGGGCGGCGATCCGGTCGGCCGCCCAGGATTTGGGCGTGGAGCACCGCGACATTCTGTCCGCGGCCGGGCACGATGCGCGGCAACTGCACGGCATCTGCCCAACCGGCATGATCTTCGTGCCATGCCGAGAGGGGATCAGCCACAATCCGCGGGAATGGGCTGAGCCGGCCCATCTCGAAGCAGGCGCCCGCGTGCTGGCCGAGGTGCTCTGGTCGCTCGCAGGGTAGCTGCCCGTTGAGCAACACGCGCCCTGTCGCAAGACGGCGTGTCGCGGGTGCTCCAGCATGGTGCGTAGATCAGGCAAGTGGGCGCGGTTCTCCCAACCACTTTTGGGGTCAGGCGATGCGGACATGGCTCACGCATCCAAGCCACCACTCTGGCGCGACCCGGCCTTGTAGGCCGGCCAGCCGCAGAGCAGCATTCCCAGCGGGTTCGCCATTCGGTGTCGTTGAAGGGGAATGTGCTGGGGTCGATCCTGGTTCAGCTTGAAGGGCAGCCCCTCGCGCGGGGCCGGATAGGGCACGACCTGCTGCGAGTTGCCCGGCACCGCGTCATACTCGGAGAAGCCCGCGACCAGCGCGCCGCCCGCGCCCTGTTCCCAACGGGCGGCAAAGGCCGTGGGCATCCCGCCGGACCCCTCCTCCACCGACCAGCCTTCCGCGCGCAGCAGGTCCACATAGGCGCGGGCGGACTTGTACTCGCGCCAGGCCGGCTCGGCGTAGGACCAGATGCGGGCATTGAAGCCCGAAAGCCGTGCCCGCTCCCGGTCCAGGTAGTCGAGGGCGGTGGCGCGAAGCGGGCCAGAGTGCGTCAGGATGGGGGTCATGTCAGACGGGCCGTACGTTCCAAAAGGTGGCGAAGCCCTCCGACAGGCCGGTGATGGCGTCGGAGCGGTAGGCGGTTGGTTGCAGGAAAGCGCCCAGCGGGTAATACGGCACGTCCCCGAACGCCTGCGCCTGGATGTCGCGGCAGATCGCCTGCTGCGCCGCGCGGTCCGGCGCGGCGAGCCACTGGCCGCGCAACGCCTCGATCCGCGGGCTGCTGGGCCAACCGGGCGCGGCCGCTTCCCCGTTGCCGCGGAGCGAGATGTGGACGGCCGGGTTCAGCCAATCGAGCCCGACCCAGTTGGTGACGTAGGCGCTCCAGCCGCCGTCACTGACCGGGCCGCGGCGGTTGCGCCGTGTCAGCATGGCGTTGAACTCCACGGCGTAGATCTCGACGGTCATGCCGCAATTCTTCAGCATGGCGGCTGCCACCTGGCCCAGAGCGGACAGCGCAGGTGAGGTGGACGGCACCATCAGCAGCACCGTCTCGCCGTTGTAGCCGGCCTCCCTCAACGCCCGCCTTGCCTTGTCCGTGCTGCGGGGTGAAGTCAGCGCGTCCATCCCGGCGTCGGACGCCATGGGGGTGCCGGGGCCGAAGAAACCGAGCGGGTTGCGGACCAGGGCCGGGTCGTCCGTGCCCACGATGGCCTGCATGCACTCGTCCTGGTCGATGGCGGACCACAGGGCACGGCGGATGGCCGGGTTGTTGAACGGCGGCTGCAATTCGTTCAGCCGCATCATGTTCACGAAGCCGGTGCGGTCGGTCACCTGAACCGCCACGTTCCGGCCCCGCTTCAGCACGGGCAACTGGTCGGCATAGGCGTATTCCTGCCACATCGCCTCGCCATTGATCAAAGCGGAGCTGGCGGTTGCGGCATCGGGAATGTAGGCCCACTCGACCCGGTCGAAGTGCACAGTCTTCGGCCCGGCGGTCCAGGCGGCCGGCCCGTCGGCGCGCGGCACGTAGCCGTCAAACCTCGCATACACGTTCAGCGAACCCGGCACGCGCTCGCTCGCGACGTAGCGGAACGGCCCGCTGCCGACCATCTCGGTCACGGCGGTGAAGGGGTCGGTACCGGCCAGGCGTTCCGGCATCATGGCGCAGACCGGGACGCCCGCCTTGCCCAGGGCCAGCGGCAGCAGGGGAAACGGGTGCTTCAAGCGAAAGCGGATCGTGCGGTCGTCGGCGGCCGAAAGCTCCTCCGTCGCATCCATCAAGGTGCCGCCGAACGGGTCGCGCTTTGCCCACCGCCGGATGCTGGCCACACAATCCCTTGCCAGGACGCGGGCGCCGTCGTGGAACAGGAGGCCGGGGCGCAGCACGAGGTCCCAGCGCCGCCCGTCGTCCTCGACCTTGTGGCCTTCGACCATCTGCGGCTGGGGCTGGAACTGCGCGTCCATGCCGTACAGCGTGTCGAACACCATGTAGCCGTGATTGCGGCTCATGTACGCGGTCGTGGTCACGGGGTCGAGCACGACCAAGTCTTGCTGTGGAGAAAAGCGCAGCGTGCCGCGCCCGGCGGCGCGGACGATCGCAGGGCAGGCCAGCGCGCCGGCCGCGCCGAGCAGAACGGCGCGGCGCGGCAGGACGGCGAAGCCCGGCCTGGGGTGGGTTGGAGCTTCAAGGATCACGGGGCACCTCCGGCCGAAGCAGATTGCAAACGCCGCGCCATTGGTTTGCTCGTGTTCAGTCCCGGCGCATGATGGTGCAAACTCGCTTCTGACCCGTCAGGAGGAG
>CAXSAZ010000074.1:0-12580 GCA_964235485.1 uncultured Acetobacteraceae bacterium
CGGTCGCGGTGTTCAGCCTGGAAATGAGCGCCGAGCAGTTGGCGACGCGCCTGCTTGCGGAGGAAGCGCGGGTCAGCGGCGACCGCATCCGCCGGGGCGAGATCGGCCAGCGCGACTTCGACCGCTTCGTGCAGGTCAGCCGGGAGATCGCAGGCCTGCCGCTGCACATCGACGACACCCCGGCGATCACGCTCTCCGCGCTGCGCACCCGCTGCCGGCGGCTGAAGCGGACCAAGGGGCTGAGCCTGGTCGTCATCGACTACCTGCAACTGATGCGCCCGAGCGTGGGGACCAAGCCGGAAAGCCGGGTTCTGGAGATCAGCCAGATCACCCAGGGACTCAAGGCCATCGCCAAGGAGCTTGCGGTGCCGGTGCTGGCGCTGTCGCAGTTGTCCCGCGCGGTGGAAAGCCGGGAAGACAAGCGCCCGCAGCTTTCCGACCTGCGAGAGTCCGGCACCATCGAGCAGGACGCCGACATGGTGCTGTTCGTGTATCGCGACGAGTACTACCTGCAGCAGCGCGCGCCCAAGCAGATGGCATTTGACAGTGAGGACAAGTTCCAGTCCGCTTTGGACAAGTGGCAGCGCGACATGGAGCAGGTGCACAACAAGGCCGAAATCCTGATCGAGAAGCAGCGGCACGGCCCGACCGGCAAGATCGACGTGCTGTTCGAGGGCGAGTACACCCGCTTCGCCGACCTCGACGTGATCCACACGGGCGACGATTGATCCCGGAAATCAGCGCCGGCGCCGTGCTGGAGGTCGATCTCGACGCCATCGCCGACAACTGGAACAGGTTGTGCCGTATCCACCCGTCCGGCCCGGTCGCGGCGGTGCTCAAGGCCGACGCCTACGGCCTGGGCGCGGTGCCCGTGGCGCGGCGCTTGTTCACCGACGGGTGCCGTCACGTGTTCACGGCGCATCTGAGCGAGGCGCAGGCGATACGCCCCCTGCTGCCCGGCGCCATGCTGGCGGTGCTGAACGGCCTGTGGCCCGGCGACGCGCCCGCCTATGCCGAGGCGGGCATCGCGCCGGTGCTGGGATCGCTCGCCGAGATTGAGGATTGGGCCGCCCACGCGCGGTTGCTCGGCCGCCCCCTTCCGGCGCTGCTGCACATCGACACCGGAATGAACCGCTTGGGCCTGCCGCCGGAGGAGGTGGACGTGCTGGCGGCGGAGCCGGGCCGGCTGGACGGGGTGCGGCTGCTTTACATCATGACGCACCTGGTTTCCGCGGAAGCGCCGGGCGATCCCGTCAACGCGCAGCAGCGGGACCGCTTCGCCCAAGCCTGCGCCCGGCTGCCCGCGGCGCCGCGGAGTCTCGCCAACTCGTCCGGCTGCTTCCTGGGTCCGGCGTTCGGCTCCGACCTTGCCCGGCCCGGCGCCGCGCTGTTCGGCGTGAACCCCACGCCGGGGCGTCCCAACCCGATGCGGGCGGCCGTGCGGCTGCGGGCGCGCATCGTGCAGGTACGGGAGGTGCCGCCGGGCGGGCGCGTCGGCTACAACGGCGTTTGGGTGGCTGGGCGGCCGAGCCGGATCGCCACGGTGTCGGTCGGCTACGCCGACGGCTACCCGCGCAGTCTGACCAACCAAGCGGCGGCGTGTTTTGACGAGCAGGCGGTCCCGCTGGTAGGCCGTGTCTCCATGGACCTATCGACATTCGACATCACCGACGCGCCCGGCGCCGCCGTGGGCAGTTGGCTGGACCTGATCGGACCGCGCATGACGGTGGACGAGGTGGCGCGGAGGTGCGGCACCAACGGCTACGAAATCCTGACGCAGCTTGGGGCGCGCTACCGCCGGGCTTACCTGGGGGCATGATCGCTCCCTTGGATGCGGTGGCGGCCGTCGGGCGCGGCACGCTCGGGGCCGTGCGCGCGACGGGCGCGGTGGCGCTGTTCGGCGCGGCCGGCCTGTCTCACTTGGTGCGCCCGCCGTTCTACGGCCGGATGTTCCTGCTGGCCTTGGTCGAGTTCAGCTACTTCAGCCTGCCGGTGGTGGCGCTGACGGCGGTGTTCTCGGGGGCGGTGATCGCGCTGCAGTCCTTCACCGGCTTTTCCCGCTTCGGCGCGGAAAGCGCCATTGCGGGCATCGTCGTGCTGTCTGTGGTGCGGGAACTCGGCCCGGTGCTGGCCGGGTTGATGGTGGCGGGCCGGGTGGGGGCGGCGATGGCGGCGGAACTCGGCACCATGCGGGTCACGGACCAGATCGACGCGCTCGGCACGCTGTCCACCAACCCCATGAAGTACCTGGTGGCGCCGCGCTTGCTGGCCGGGGTGATCGCGGTGCCGCTCTTGGTGGTGGTGGCGGACATCCTCGGCGTGGCCGGCGGGTTCCTGGTCAGCACCTTGAAGCTCGGCTTCAACCCGTCGGGGTATCTCACCAGCACGCTCAACATCCTCACGGCGGCGGACGTGGTGGCGGGCTTGGCCAAGGCGGCGACCTTTGGTTTCCTGATCGCGTTGATGGGCTGCTACCACGGCTACAACAGCAAAGGCGGCGCGCAGGGCGTGGGATCCGCGACCACCAGCGCCGTGGTCGCCGCCAGCATCCTGATCCTGGCCTTCGACTACGTACTGACCGAACTGTTCTTCGCCCGATGAGTGACATCAAAATTCGCATCCGCGGGCTGACCAAGGCGTTCGGCGCCAAGAAGGTGCTGGACGGCATCGACTTGGACGTCGCGGCCGGCACGTCCACCGTGGTGATCGGCGGCTCCGGCAGCGGCAAGTCGGTGCTGCTGAAGTGCATCCTCGGCCTGATCGAGCCGGACGCCGGCAGCATCGAGATCGACGGCCGCGACGTGCTGCGCATGACCCGGCAGGAGCGGGAGCAGGTGAACGCCCGCATCGGCATGTTGTTCCAGGCCGGCGCCTTGTTCGACAGCCTGACGGTTTGGGAAAACGTCGCCTTCGGCCTCCTGGCCCTGGGCAAGGCGGGCCGCGCCGAGGCCCGGCAAAAGGCCGGCGCGATCCTGGCGCAGGTGGGCCTCGACCCCAGCGTGGGCGACCTGTCACCGGCGGAGCTGTCGGGCGGGATGCAGAAGCGCGTGGGCCTGGCGCGCGCCATCGCGGGCCAGCCGGACATCCTGTTCTTCGACGAGCCGACCACCGGCCTCGACCCGATCATGGGGGCGGTGATCGACGGGCTGATCGTGGATTGCGTGAAGCGCCTGGGCAGCACGGCGGTCGCGATCACGCACGACATGGCGAGCGCGACCCGCATCGGCGACCGGGCGGCGATGCTGTTCCGCGGCAAGCTGGTCTGGCAGGGGCCGGCGGCGGAGCTGCTGCACAGCGGAAACGCCATGGTGGACCAGTTCACCCACGGACGGCGGGACGGGCCGATCCAGATGGAGTTGCGGCGGTGACTTGGGGTATGCTGCGCCGATGAAATACGATGAGATCATCGAGATGGCCCGGCAGGTCGTCGAACGCCACAAGCTACCGGACTTCGTGACGCGATTCGAGGTGCGGTTGGGCGAATTCGACGGCGATCCCGCCATGTGGATCGTGTTCAAGACGCTGCCGGAACCGCCGGGTTTGAGTCCGGAGTTCGAGCGCCGCGTGGACGGCATCAGCGCCTTGAAGAAGGCGGTGCAGCCCGACCTGCTGGAAGTGTTCGAGGATCGCTTCCCCTATTACCGGTTCGAGCCGGACCGCGACTTGAAGCCGGTTTAAGGATGACGGACGCGGCTGACCTGGTTGCGCACGCGCGGCGCTTGATCACGGAACATGGGAGCCGCGGCGGCACGGCGTCCAGCGACGTGGAACTGCGGCGCGCGCTGTCGTCCGCCTACTACGGGCTGTTTCACCGGCTGACGACGGCCGGCTCGATGCCATTCACGGGGCATGGCGACACGCTTCGCTTCCAGGTTGCGCGCGCTTTCAGCCATGCGACGATGCGGAAGGTCTGCGACGCTTACGTCCGTTCGCCGACGCGCCCCCTCCCGGTCTCCCTGCAGCACCTGAACCCGGCCGCCCCCAATCAGCGCCTCAGCGCCGTCGCCGATGCGTTCGCGCAGTTGCAGGAAGGCCGTCACGCTGCCGATTACGACCTTTCGACCACCATCTCGGCCCAATACGCCGCCGAACTGGTCCGCCTCGCCGAAACCGCCCTCGCCGACTTCGACGCCATCCAATCCTTCCCCGAAACCACCGTCTTCCTCGCCGCCCTGCTGCTCGCCGACCGCTGGACCCGGCGTGGCTAAGCCGGTTGCGCGCTACGTCTGCCAATCCTGCGGCGCCGCATATCCCAAATGGGCCGGGCGCTGCGATGCCTGCGGCGAGTGGAACACGCTGGTCGAGGAAACCGTGGAAGCCCGGCCCGGCCCCGTCGGCCGCGCCAGCACCGGGCGGCGCGTCACGTTCGTCGGCCTGCAGGGCACCACCGCCCCGCCACCGCGCGGCCTAACCGGCATCGCCGAGCTTGACCGCGTGCTGGGCGGCGGGCTGGTGCCGGCCTCCGCCGTGCTGGTCGGCGGCGACCCCGGCATCGGCAAATCGACCCTGATGCTGCAAGCGGCGGCGACGCTGGCGCGGGCCGGGCGCCGGGTCATGTACATCTCGGGCGAGGAGTCCATCGACCAGGTGCGCCTGCGCGCGCAACGCCTCGGCCTCGCGGATGCGGCGCTGGAACTCGCCAGCGCCATCAACGTGCGCGACATCGCCGCCACCCTGGAAGGGGAGCGCGACCTGGCTTTGGTGGTGATCGACAGCATCCAGACCATGTGGCTCGACGCCATCGAAAGCGCGCCCGGCACTGTGGCCCAGGTGCGCGCCACCAGCTTCGAGCTGATCCGGCTCGCGAAGTCGCGCGGCTTCTCCCTCGTGCTGGTGGGCCACGTCACCAAGGAGGGCGCGCTGGCCGGCCCCCGCGTCCTGGAGCACATGGTCGATGCCGTGCTGTACTTCGAGGGCGACCGCGGCCACCAGTTCCGCATCCTGCGGGCCGTCAAGAACCGCTTCGGCGCCACCGACGAGATCGGCGTGTTCGAGATGACCGAGGGGGGCTTGGCGGAGGTGCCCAACCCGTCCGCGCTGTTCCTGGCGGAGCGCCGGGGCAACATCGCGGGGTCGGCGGTGTTCGCGGGGTTGGAAGGCACCCGGCCGGTGCTGGTCGAGGTGCAGGCGCTGCTCGCGCCCAACAGCGGCGGGTCGCCCCGGCGCTCCGTGGTCGGCTGGGACAGCGGGCGCTTGTCCATGCTGCTGGCCGTGCTGGAAACCCGGGCCGGGCTGCGGATGGGCAGCACGGACGTTTACCTCAACATCGCCGGCGGGCTGCGGGTGGGCGAGCCGGCGGCCGACCTCGCCGTGGCGGCGGCGCTGGCCTCGGCGGCCATGGACACGCCGACCAGCGCCGCCGCCGTGTATTTCGGCGAGGTCGGGCTGTCCGGCGAAATCCGGCAGGTGGCGCAGGCCGAATCCCGGTTGAAGGAAGCGCACAAGATGGGCTTCGAGGTCGCCTGCCTGCCGCGCCGGATTGCCCGCGGGGGGCGCAAGAGCAGCCCGCCGGAAGGGCTGCGGCTGGACGAGATCGGCCACCTGACCGACCTGGTGGCCGCGTTCGGGGCCAAGTCGGCCGCCAAGGGGCTGGCGTCATAAATCCGACACGCTTGGCGTCCCGGCTCCAACACGGCTATACCCGCGGCGCACGGCTTGGGACGACGGCATGAATTGGGTGGACCTCGTGGTCCTGGCGTTGCTGCTCGTGTCGGGTCTGCTGGGCGTCATGCGCGGCTTGGTGCGGGAGGTCTTGGGCGTCGCCGCCTGGGTGGCTGCGGCTTACGTCGCCGGGCCGTATGGCGTGTTCCGCTCCGTGGCGCCTTGGGTGCGCCGCCAGGTCTCGGACCCCGGCATCGCCGATATCATGGCGTTCTTCGGCGTTTTCCTCCTCGTGCTGATTCTGTTATGGTTGGTGGTGCGCACCCTCAGCAACGCGGTGCGCGGGTCGGCGCTCGGCGGCCTCGACCGTTCGTTGGGTCTGGTATTCGGCGTTGGCAGGGGTGCGGTGCTGCTGGTGGTGGCCTATATCCTGCTGGGCATCGGGCTGGCGGTTGAGCAATGGCCAGCCCCGATCCTGGAGGCTCGCAGCCTGCCCGCCATCCACCACGGAGCCGAGTGGCTTGCCGACCAGCTTCCGCCGCCATACCGGCCCGCCGTGGCCCGCCCGCCGCTCGGCCGGTCGGCCACGGCTGCCAGCCTGTTGCGTGCCACCCCCGTGGGCCGTGCCCTGGGTGCCCGCCCGTCACGGGAGTAGGAGAATGCCACCGTGCTGACCCAAGCCCAGCCTGACGGCCACGACGACAAGTTGCACGAGGAGTGCGGCGTCTTCGGCGTTTGGAACGTGACAGACGCCGCGGCTGTCACTGCGCTCGGCCTGCACGCGCTGCAGCACCGCGGGCAGGAAGCGACGGGGATCGTCAGCTATGACGGGCACCGGTTCCACAGCCATCGCGCCCTCGGCCTGGTGGGCGACAACTTCGGCCAGGCCAAGGTCATCGCTTCCCTGCCCGGCGCCTACGCCATCGGGCACAACCGCTACGCCACCACCGGCGACACCATCCTGCGCAACGTGCAGCCCTTGTATGCCGATTTCGAGTTCGGCGGCTTCGCGGTGGCGCACAACGGCAACCTGACCAACGCCAACGCGCTGCACCGCGCGCTGGTCCGCCGCGGCTGCCTGTTCCAAAGCACGACGGACAGCGAGGTGTTCGTCCACCTGATCGCCATCAGCCTGTACTCGACGGTGGTGGACCGGCTGATCGACGCCTTGAAGCAGGTCGTCGGCGCCTACTCCCTGGTCGCGCTGTCGAACGAGGCGCTGTTGGGCGTGCGCGACCCGCTCGGCGTGCGCCCCTTGATCCTGGGCCGCATCGGCAATGAGGGCACCGGCGGCTGGGTGCTGGCCAGCGAAACCTGCGCCCTCGACATCGTGGGCGCCGAGTTCATCCGAGACATCGACCCCGGCGAGATCGTCGTGATCGACGACCAGGGCGTGCGCAGCATCAAGCCGTTCGGCAATACCCAAAGCCGGTTCTGCGTGTTCGAGTACATCTACTTCGCCCGGCCCGACTCGGTGATGGAGGGCACGCCGGTGTATGACGCCCGCAAGCGCATCGGCGCCGAGCTGGCCCGTGAAAGCCATGTGGACGCCGACGTGATCGTGCCCGTGCCGGACAGCGGCGTGCCGTCCGCCATGGGCTACAGCGCCGAAAGCGGCATCCCGTTCGAGCTGGGCATCATCCGCAACCACTACGTCGGCCGCACCTTCATCGAGCCGACCGACAGCATCCGCAACCTGGGCGTCAAGCTGAAGCACTCGGCCAACCCGTCGGTGCTGCGGGGCAAGCGGGTGATCCTGGTGGACGACAGCATCGTGCGCGGCACCACGAGCCGCAAGATCGTCGAGATGGTCCGCGCAGCCGGGGCGGCGGAGGTGCACATGCGGATTTCGTCCCCGCCCACCACGCATTCCTGCTTCTACGGCATCGACACGCCGGAGCGCGGCAAGTTGCTGGCCGCCCGGCACAGCGTGGACGAGATGGCGCAGATCATCGGCGCCGACAGCCTGGCCTTCGTGTCGCTCGACGGGCTGTATCGCGCGCTGGGCAAGGCGGACCGGGACGCCGCCAAGCCGCATTACTGCGATGCGTGCTTCACCGGGGAATATCCGATTGCGCTCCCGGACATGACGGACAACTCGGACCGGCAGCTCAGCCTGCTGACCGAGATGCACTGATGTCTGACAAACCGCTTGGTTTGGCATCGGACGGTCCCGGCCGCGTGGCGCTCGTCACCGGCGCCAGCCGCGGCATCGGCGCGGCAGCCGCCATCGAGCTGGCCCGGCGCGGCGTCCACGTCGTCATCACCGCCCGCACCCAGGGCGGGCTGGAAGAAACCGACGACGCGATCCGTGCTGGGGGTGGCACCGCGACCCTGCTGCCGATGGACCTCGCCGACGGCCCGGCGCTCGACCCCATTGGGCCGAGCCTGTTAGAGCGGTTCGGACGCTTGGACATCCTGGTGCATTGCGCCGGGGCGCTCGGCCGCCTGACCCCGGCGCCGCACATCTTGCCCAAGGACTGGGACACGGTGGTTGCCGTGAACCTGTCCTCCGCCTGGCGGCTGATCCGCACCTGCGGCCCGCTGTTGCTGGCGGCGCCGGCGGGGCGCGCCGTGTTCGTCACCACGGGCGTCGCTTCTGCGCCCCGCGCCTATTGGGGTGCCTACGGCGCGACCAAGGCGGGGATGCAGCATTTGGCGCTGAGCTGGGCGCAGGAGGTCGCGACCACCCCGCTCCGCGTCAACCTGTTCGACCCCGGCATCGTCGCCACCAAGCTGCGCGCCGAGGCCATGCCGGGCGAGGACCGGAGCAAGCTCGCCCAGCCCGAGGACGTGGCTGGGCCGTTGGCGGACCTGTGCGACCCGGCGCTCACGCTGCATGGGCAGATCGTAGGGCGGTAGGCCTTGCTACTCAGCCGCCGCCCGCACCGGCTCTGTGTCCCCCTCCGCCTCGACCCGCTCCAGCTTCGCCTCGTGCGGCAGTGACAGCGCGACCAGCATGGCGAGGAACACCACGCCCGACACGGCCAGCAGCCCCACCGTGTAGGACCCGGTGGCGTCCTTCATCTTGCCCATCACGAACGGCCCGGCGAACCCCGACAGGTTGCCGATGGAGTTGATGATCGCGATGCCGCCCGCCGCCGCCGACCCGCTCAGGAACGCGGTCGGCAGCGTCCAGAACACCGGCAACACCGCGAACACGCCGAACCCTGCAATGGATAAGGCGATCATCTTGCCCGTGGGGTCGTCAACCAGCGTGGAGGCCGCGATACCGGCCCCCGCCACCAGCGCGGCCAAGGCCGTATGCTCCCGCCGCTCCCCCGTACGGTCCGAGTGCCGGCCCCAATACACCATGCCCAGGGTGCCCACCGCATAGGGAAGAGCCGCGACCACCCCGGTCCAGCCGAAGCTCAGGCCGAAGTCCCGCACGATCTGCGGCAGGAAGAAGCCCAGGCTGTAGTTGGACGCCACCGCGCCGAAGTATACGAAAGACAGCAGCAACACCCGCGTGTTGCCCAGGGCTTCCAGCACCGAGAAATGCTGGGCCGCGACCCGCTGGCGGTGCTCCTCGTCGAGCCGCCGGGCCAGCCAGGCGCGCCCTTCGGGCGGCAGCCACGCCGCGTCGGCCGGGCGGTCGGTCAGGTAGAAGAACACGACCACGGCCAGGAGCAACGCCGGCACCGCCTCGATGATGAACAGCCATTGCCACCCGGCCAGGCCCATCCAGCCATGGAGGTTGAGCAGTTGGCCGGAAATCGGCGAGCCGATGACGCTGCTGAGCGGGATCGCCGCCATGAAGTAGCCGATGATCCGCCCTCGGTAGGCCGCGGGGAACCAGAGCGTTAGGTAGAAGATGATCCCCGGGAAGAACCCGGCCTCCGCGATGCCCAACAGGATGCGGATCGTGTAGAACACGGCCGTCGTCGATTGCCCGGTGGCCGCCGCGATCTGCGGGATGAATGCGGTACACCCGGACAGCAGGCCCCAGGAGAACATGATGCGCGCAATCCACTTCCGGGCGCCGAACCGCTCCAGGAACAGGTTGGACGGCACCTCGAACAGGAAGTAGCTGAGGAAGAAGATGCCGGCGCCGATGCCGTAGGCCTCCGCGGTCAGCCCGAGGTCCTTGTTCATCGTCAGCGCCGCGAAGCCGACGTTCACCCGGTCGAGATACGCCACGAAGTAGCACACGATCAGGAACGGCACGAGGCGCCGGGTCACGCGCGCAACCGTGCGGGTTTCAAGGTCCATGGCGGCTCCCCCATATGGCCCGCACCCGGCAGGCTTCGTGTTGAGGAACAGGCAGGCCCTGTCCCGGCCCGCACCGTCCGGTCTCAGGGAACGGTTTGCAAGCCGGATTCTTTGCGCTCCCTTATTTCAAAGGGTCATGGCCCCAGTTCATCAGGGACTTACGCCAGCGCGAGTCCGCGATGTCGCCCGCCGGGCGCTGCGCCGTGTGGCGGTGCACGTAGCCGATGACCTTGCGCATGTCGGCGTAGTCATCCTCCGTCAGCTTGGCGGCGGGCGTTTCTTTCAGCGCCAGGATGCGCTCGCCCATGTGGTGCCCGACCGACTCAGCGCGGCCCGGCTCCGTGACCCGTTCGCCGCCGGGCGTCATGCCGACCGACTTGCTCTCGTCGCTCTCCAGCCAGCGCCGCAGCGCTGCCGGGGTCATATTGATGATTTCCCGGAACTCGCGCTGCGTGTCCTTGGGATCGTGCGCGACGGTCATGCGTGGTGGTCCGGGGCGTGGTGGCTGATGGCTTGCACCAGCTCGTCCTTCCTCATCCGGGAGCGCCCGGCGACCTTGTGCTGGGCGGCGCGCTTCAGCAGCTCGGCACGCGGCAACTCGGCCAAGCGGGCGTCGGCCGTTTTCGCCGCGATCTCATCCGGCTGGGCGGAGTGCTGCTTGCCCTTTGCCGTGTCGGCCCGCTTCTTCGCGGTGGTTTCCGCGTATTCCTTGTCGGTCAGCTCCTCACGCGCCTTCTTGGGCAAATAGCGTTCGCCCGTTGCCTTGCTGGCCTCGCCGGACTTGGTGCCCCACTCCTCCTTGGTCCATTGCGTCAGGTGGTTGTCGGCGGTTTTGCGTCCCTTGTAGCCGCCGCCCTCCGCCTTGTAGCGCTGCACCGCCAGTTGCGCCTTGCGGGCGGACCATTCGCCGGGGTCGCCGCCCTTGTCGCCTGCCGTGACCTCATGCTTCACCCGATCCCAAAGCGTCGGGTCGGACCGTTCTGCCGAGCTTGCCATATGCCCCTCCTCCGCCCGGCAACGTGCAAGCGTCCGGTTGGGTTGCGCGTCGCGCGCGAACATCGCTCATCGCCGGGCGGGATGGCACTGCCAAGCGGCACTACCATCGTAAATGCGCATGACGCCCTCGCGTGTCACTCGACTTGGCGCGGTGGCCGTCGTAGTTCTTTGCCACTCAAGCAGGAAATGCCATGGAACACTACCGGGTCCAAATTGCTGCCAATGGCAGAATGGTTCTGCCGGCAGGGTTGCGGCAGCAACTCCATGTTGAGGGTGGCGGCCTGTTGATCATCCGTGAGGACGAGGGCCGCCTCGTACTGGAAAACGTGGATGATACTGTCCGCCGCGCCCAGGCGCTCGTGCGACGGTATGCACCAAAGGCGGAAGGCGTCACGGATGAGTTGCTGACCGAGCGCCGGGCTGAAAGCTCACGTGAGTAGCCCTGCCGCCGGCAGCCCCGTCGTGCTTGACGCCTCGGCTGTACTCACCCTCCTATTCGACGAACCCGGCGCTGAGGTGGTCCGCACGTGCCTGCAAGCCGGCGTGATCGGGGCTGCCAACCTTGCCGAGGTGCTGGCCAAGCTTTCTGACCGTGGGCTGCCCGCGCCGGAGGCAGCCCGTGCCGTCGCGATTCTCGGTCTTGAAGTCGCGCCGATGACCGAAGGTCAAGCGCGATGCTCGGCCGGGATGCGGCCTGCCACCCGTGCGGCCGGGCTGTCGCTCGGCGACCGCGCTTGCCTCGCCCTTGCGGCAGAACTCGGCGCACCGGCCTTGACCGCTGACCGCGGCTGGGCGGCGATAGCCGGGGCGGCAGGCGTCAAGGTCCAAGTGATCCGGTGAGGATGCCGCCCTCACTCCTCCGCGTAAGGGTTCTTCGTCCCCCGCAGCAGCAGCCGGATCGGCACGCCGGGCAGGTCGAACCTGTCCCGCAAGCTGTTCACCATATACCGCTGGTAATCCTCCGGCATCTGCTCCGCCCGTGTACCGAAGGCGATGAATGTCGGCGGGCGGGCCTTGGCCTGGGTGATGTAGCGCAGCTTGAGCCGCCGCCCGTCCACCAGCGGCGGCGCGTGGCGCTCCAGCGCCTCCTCGAACCAGCGGTTCAGCGCCCCCGTCGCCACCCGGCTGTTCCAGGTGTCATGCACCGCCCGCACCGCCGGCAGCAGCCGGTCCACCCCCACGCCGGTCAGCGCGGACAGGTTCACCACGGGGATGCCCTTCATCTGCGCCAGGCTGGTTTCCAGCCGGTCGCTCACCGCCCGGCGCGCGGCGGTGCGGTCGGCCACCGCGTCCCACTTGTTCAGCGCCAGCACGCAGGCCCGGCCTTCCCGCTCCACCAGCCGGGCGATCTGCAAGTCCTGCTCGTGCAGCCCTTCCGTGGCATCGACGCAGAGCACCACGACCTCCGCCATCTTCAGCGCCTCGATGCTGGCGCTGACCGACATCTTCTCCAACGGCTGCTCCACCCGCGCCTTGCGGCGGAGGCCTGCGGTATCGACCAGTTCGATGGGGCCGTGCGCGTCCTGCAACGCCACCGCCACCGCGTCGCGCGTCAGACCGGGTTCCGGCCCGGTGATCATCCGCTCTTCGCCCAGCAGGCGGTTCAGCAGGGTGGACTTGCCGGCGTTGGGCCGGCCGACGACTGCAAGCTTCAACGGCCGCGCCGCCTCGTCCTCCGACGCATCCTGTGCCGGCAGCCGGTCGGCGATCTCCGACATCAGGGCGGACAGCCCTTCCCCATGCTCCGCCGACATCGCCAACGGCTCGCCCA
>CAXSAZ010000075.1:0-12483 GCA_964235485.1 uncultured Acetobacteraceae bacterium
CGCCGCCGCGGAGGCAGGCCCGGGCGATCGCGATGGCGAGGTGGGTCTTGCCGGTCCCCGTGCCGCCGACCAGCACGACGTTGCGCTGGTGGGCGATGAACCCGCCGCCTGCGAGGTCGCGCACCAAGGCTTCGTTGATCGGCGTGCCGTTAAAGGCGAAGTCGTCCACGTCCTTGGCCAAGGGCAGCTTGGCGATCGTGATCTGATAACGGATCGAGCGCGCCTGCTTTTCGGAGATCTCCGCCGTCAGCAGGTCGCCGACAATGCGGACGGGCTCGTGCTGGCGCTTCACCGCCGTGCTGATGATCTCGTCGTAGGCCGCCTTCATGCCGTAGAGCTTCAGCTCCGCCATGGTGGTCAGGATTTCGGAACGCTCCATCACACAGGCCTCCTCAGGGTGTCGTAGCGGGCGCAGTCGGCCACCGGCGCGTGCGTCAGGCGCAGCGCGTCCGGGGTCGTGATGCTGATCGGGGCGGCAGGTTCACGCTGTCGGGCCAGGATGTTGAGCACGACGTCGGCGGAGTGCACGCCCTCGCGCAACGCTTCCAGGCAGGCGGCCTCGACAGCAGGCAGGCCGTCGCTCAGCACCGCGGCCAGGATCGCCACCATCTGCCGGTCGCCGTCGGCGCTGCCCGCCAGCTTGCGGCGGATCCGCTCCAGCCCCGCGGGCAGCAGCCAGTCCTTGAACGGCACCCCGTTGCGCAGCGCGCCCGGCTTGCGGGCCAGCACCGGAACGTAGTGCCAGGGGTTGAACACCGTCTGGTCCCGGCCAAAGCACCTGGCATGCTCGCCGACCCGCTGCCCACCTTGGCGCAGCTCGATCCGCTCGGCATAGGCCCTGATCTCCACCGGCCGCCCAACCGCGTGCGCCGACACCGAGTAACGGTTGTTGTCGAACCGCACGAGGCAGGTTTTCGACACCGACGCGGATACGGCGTGGAACCCGTCGAACCGCCCGCCATACGGCACCAGGCTGGGGCGCTCGGCCTCGAACATCTCCCACACCGTCCGGTCGCGGACCTCGGGATGCCGGTGCGCCCGGGCGTAGGCGACGCACTGGTCGAGCAGCCAGGCGTTCAGCTCGTCGTAGCTCTTGACCCGGACCCGGGGCGTGAAGAACCGTTCCCGCACCAGGCCGACCTGGTTCTCGACCTGGCCCTTCTCCCAGCCCGACGCTGGGGTGCATGCGACGGGGTCGACCAGGTAGTGGCTGCACATCTGCAGGAACCGGCGGTTATAGGCCCGCTCGCGGCCGACGAAGATCGTGTCGACCGCAGTTTTCATGTTGTCGTAGATGCCGCGCGTGCAGGCGCCCTTGAAGAACGCGAAGCCCTTGTCGTGCGCGTCGAACACCATCTCCTGCGTCTCGCGCGGGTAGGCCCGCACAAACAGCATCCGGCTGTGGCAAAGCCGCAGGTGCGCCACCTTCACCGCAACCGTCGTGCCGTTGATCAGCACGACCTCATGGCTCCAGTCGAACTGGTAGGCCTCGCCCGGCGCGAAGCTCAGCGGCACGAACGCGTCCGCCGACGTGGCCGCCCGCTGGCGCTCCCACGCCCGGGCATACCGCCGCACCGCGTCGTAGCCGCCCTCGTAGCCGAGGGCGCGCAACGTCTCGAACAGCCGGATCAGCGTCAGCCGCTCGCGGCCGGGCTTGGCCTGGTTGGACGCAAGCAACGCGTCCAGCGTTTCCCGCCATGCGCCAAGGCGCGGCATTGGTTGCTGCTCGCGCTCGTATTGGAAATCCGTCGCCTCGGACAGGATGACCTTGCACGGTCTTGCGCGACACCCACAGATCGCCTTGATCGACTTGCCCTGGACGAAGTGAGCCCGGCGTATCCGCGCAATCGTCTCCACAACGAACATCCCAAACCGGCCCTCGATCATTACGAGAGCCATCATGAACCCCAACCGTCAGAGGGGTCCCGTTTGGACGCCGATCACCCCGCCAACGGGGTCCCTATTCCACGCCTATTCACACCCGGCCCCATGAACGCCACCACAAGGCGGGGGGAGCCGCACGGGCAACAGGGGGGACCGCGGCCATGACGGGCAGGCTGCCCAGCCCAGCGGCGACCATCCGGGCCGTGTCCAGCAACGTGAAGCGGCAGCAGTCCAGGCAGCGCCGCATCAGGTTCACCCGGGACGTCACAAGCGGATCGCGCAAGGACGTTCGGGGAACACCGGGGCCGCACACCAAAATGTGAGGGGGCAGCGTGGGGTGGTGACGTGGGGTAGCAGGCTTCGCCGAATGGCCTGTAAGTGCCTGTTTTCTCAGGCCAATCCAGAGTGTCTATTACGATGGCGGAGAGGGTGGGATTCGAACCCACGGTCGCTGTTACACGACAACGGTTTTCGAGACCGCCACCTTAAGCCGCTCGGCCACCTCTCCACACCGGGCGCGCCTTATAATCCCCCGCCGCGCCGCCTGCAACCGCCAACATTGACACGCCGTCCGCCCCGCGTATAACCCGCCCTTCGGCCCCCGGCATCCGCGGGGTGCCCCATGCCCACAAAAAGGGCCGCTCGGCCTGCCCGGGACGGCCAATCAGGAACCCAACCTATGTTCGCAGTGATCCGCACCGGCGGAAAGCAGTACCGCGTCACCCCCAACGCCGTGCTGAAAGTCGAAAAGCTGCCCGGCACCGCCGGGGAAACCATCACCCTCAGCGACGTGCTCGCCGTCGGCAGCGACGCCGGCACCACGGTCGGCGCCCCCCTCGTGCCCGGCGCCACCGTCACGGCCACCGTGATCGCGCAGGACCGGCTCGACAAGATCATCATCTTCAAGAAGCGCCGCCGCCAGAACAGCCGCCGCAAGAACGGCCACCGCCAGCACGTCACCGTGCTCCGCATCGCCGGCATCAACGCGGAGGGCCATGCAATGCCGGAGACCGCCGTCCCCGAGACGACGGCCGTCCCCGCTGCGGACGCCCCGGTTGCCAACGACGCCCCGGCGCCCGATATGCTCGCCGAGCAGAGCAAGCCTTCTGGGCACGACGAGACCGGACCCGCCCCCCTTTAGGAGTTTTCCCCCATGGCTCACAAGAAAGCCGGCGGCTCGTCCCGCAACGGCCGCGACACCGCAGGCCGCCGCCTCGGCGTCAAGAAGTTTGGTGGCGAGGCCGTGGTCGCCGGCAACATCATCATCCGCCAGCGCGGCACCAAGATGAAGCCCGGCCTGCATGTCGGCCTCGGCAAGGACCACACGATCTTCGCCCTTGTGGACGGGCACGTGAAGTTCCAGCGCAAGGCGGAAGGCCGGGTGCACGTTTCGGTGGAGCCGTTGGCCGCGCCGCAAGCCGCCAATGACGCCGCCGAGCTGCCGGCGGCGGTCGCTGCCGAGTAGCGCCGCGCCACCGCAATGCACACGCAAGGGGGTCGGCGCAAGCCGGCCCCTTTCGCATTCTAGGCACAACTCCATGAAGTTCCTCGATCAGGCCAAGATCTACCTCCGCTCCGGCGACGGCGGGAACGGCGTGGTCGCGTTCCGGCGGGAGAAGTTCCTGGAGTTCGGCGGCCCCGACGGCGGCGACGGCGGGCGCGGCGGGGATGTCGTGTTCGTGGCCGAGCACAACCTCAACACCCTGATCGACTTCCGCTACACTCAGCACTTCCGCGCGCCCAAGGGCGGCAACGGCGCCGGCAGCGACCGCACCGGCGCGGGCGCCCGCGACGTGGTGATCCCCGTGCCCGTCGGCACCCAGATCATCGCGGACGACAAGGAAACCCTGCTGGCCGACCTCGACCAGCCCGGCAAGCGCGTTGTCCTGTGCCGCGGCGGCGACGGCGGCCACGGCAACACCCATTTCAAGTCCAGCACCAACCGCGCGCCCCGCAAGGCGACGCCGGGCTACCCCGGCGAGGAACGCTGGGTGTGGCTGCGGCTCAAGCTGATCGCCGACGTGGGCCTGGTCGGGCTGCCGAACGCGGGCAAGAGCACCTTCCTGTCCGTCGTGTCCGCCGCCCGGCCGAAGATCGCGGACTACCCCTTCACCACCTTGCACCCGCAGCTCGGCGTGGTGCGCTTGTCGCATTCGGAGGAGTTCGTGATCGCCGACATCCCCGGCCTGATCCGCGGCGCGCATGAGGGCGCCGGGCTGGGCGACCGCTTCCTCGGCCATGTGGAACGCTGCGCCGTGCTGCTGCACCTGATCGACGGGGCCGAGGGCCAAGTGGTGCGCGCTTGGCGCACGGTGCGGGAGGAACTGCGCGCTTATGGCGGCGGCCTCGCGGAGAAGCCGGAACTGCTGGTGCTGAATAAGTCGGACGCCATGACCCCGCGGGAAGCCGCGTCGCGCCGCGCCGCGCTGGAAAAGGCGTCGGGCGGGGAGGTCATGCTGCTTTCGGGTGCCACGCGGGACAACCTGCCCGCCGTGCTACGCGCTCTGATGGACCGGGTGCACGCGGCACGCAGCACGCCCGCCGCCCTCGAACTGGCGTGACGCCCCGGCTGCAGCACGCTCGCCTGCTGGTCGTGAAGATCGGCAGCGCGCTGGTGGCGGACGGGGCGGAGCCGCGTATGGCCTGGCTCCACGGCGTCGCCGCCGACATCGCGGCGGCCCGGACGCGCGGCGCGTCGGTGATCGTGGTGTCGTCGGGCGCCATCGCGCTCGCCCGCTCCGCGCTCGGCTTCTCACAGCCCCGGCTGCGGCTGGAGGAAAAGCAGGCGGCGGCGGCGGTGGGCCAGATCCGCCTGGCGCAGGCGTGGACCGCGGCGCTGGCCGCGCACGGCCTGGTCGCGGCGCAACTCCTGCTGACGTTGGAGGACACGGAAGACCGCCGCCGTTACCTCAACGCGCGCGCCACGCTGACCACGCTGCTGGGCCTCGGCTGCGTCCCCGTCATCAACGAGAACGACAGCATCGCCACCGCCGAAATCCGCTTCGGCGACAACGACCGCCTGGCGGCGCGCGTGGCGGAGATGGTGCAGGCGGATCAACTGGTCCTGCTGTCCGACATCGACGGCCTTTACACCGCCGACCCCAAGCGCGACCCGGCGGCCCGGCACATCCCCGAAGTGTCCGCCCTCACCGCAGAGATCGAGGCGATGGGCGGCGACCCGCCGCCGGGCTATTCCAGCGGCGGAATGCGGACCAAGCTGGCCGCGGCGCGCATCGCGACGCAGGCCGGCTGCGCCATGGCCATCGCGGTGGGCCATGTCCCCCACCCGCTGCGCACGCTGGCCGAGGGCGGGCGCTGCACCTGGTTCCTGCCCACGCCGGACGGGCGGAGCGCCCGCAAGCGTTGGATCGCGGGCACGCTGCAGCCGGCCGGGCGCCTCCTCGTGGACCCCGGCGCGGCCCGCGCCCTGCTGGCCGGGCGCTCCCTGCTGCCCGCGGGCGTCCGGGACGTGCATGGCGAGTTCGAGCGCGGCGATGCCGTGCTGGTGCAGGACCTCGCGGGCGACACCCTGGCCCGCGGCTTGTCCGCCTACGCCAGCGCCGACGCGCGCCGCATCGCCGGGCACCGCTCCGACGACATCGAGCGCCTGCTCGGCTGGCGCGGCCGGGACGAGATGGTACATCGGGACGACCTGGTGCTGACGGCTTTCCTGTCCTAAGAAGCCGAACCGGCCATCCCGCCGGGCAAGGTCGGCTGGGGAGCCCTTGTGATGTCTGAACCCGAATGGCGCCGCCTCAATCGTGCCAATTGGGACGAGCGCGTGGCGGTCCACTTGGCGCCTGGGTCCGACTACGAAACGGGCCGGCTGCGGCAAGGTAACTACGTCCTGCACGGCATCGAGGAGAACGAACTCGGCCCGGTGGCGGGTCAACGGCTGCTGCACCTGCAATGCCATTTCGGCATTGACACTCTGGCGCTGGCCCAGAAAGGCGCCGATGTGACGGGCCTCGACTTCTCGGGACCGGCCATCGCGGCAGCACGCAGCCTGGCCGCTGAGATCGGCATCGACGCGACCTTCGTGCAATCGGACGTTTACGAGGCACGCGCGGCGGTTGAGGGCGACTTCGACCGCGTGTTCACCAGTTGGGGCACGATCTCTTGGTTGCCGGACATCCGGGCTTGGGCAACCGTCGTCGCAAGCCTCCTGGCGCCGGGTGGGGAGTTTTATTTCGCCGATGTCCATCCGGCGGCGCTGATCTTCGACGACGGCGTCGCGGGCACAAACGGAATGCCCGGCTGGTTCGCACCGTATTTCCAAAAAGGCGCCCTCGTCATCGACGATGCGCGCGATTATGCGAACCCGGTCGCACGGCTTGCGAACACCCGCACCCACGAGTTCATCCATCCCGTCGCAAGTGTCGTGCAGGCGCTGCTGGACGCAGGCTTGCGGCTCACGATGCTGCACGAGCACGACACGCTGGCTTGGAGGGGATTCGACTGCATGGTGGAAACGGAAGGCCGGCTTTACCGGCTGCCGGACCAGCCATGGTTGCCGCTGTCCTACTCGTTGAAGGCGGTCAAGCCGTGATCGGAGTTGCTCGGTCATCCCCCTAGCGCATCCCGCCGCGTCACGGCAAGAATGCCCCTATGAACCACGAAGCAGACCCCTGCGCGGCTTGGCTGCGGGACGCAGGACGACAGGCCCGGGCGGCGTCCGCCATCCTGGCCAGCAGCACGGATGCCGAGCGCGCCGCCGGGCTGCGCGCCGCGGCCAGCAGCCTGCGCCGCCACGCCGCGGCCATCCTGGCAGCGAACGAGGCGGATGTCGCGGCCTTCCACGGCACCGCCGCCTTCCAGGACCGCCTGACGCTCACGCCCCCGCGGGTGGAGGCGATGGCGCGCGGGCTGGAAGAGATCGCCGCCCTGCCCGACCCGCTCGCACGCACGCTTGCGGAGTGGACCCGGCCCAACGGTTTGCGCTTCCAGCGGATCGCGGCGCCCATCGGGGTGATCGGCATGGTGTATGAGAGCCGCCCCAACGTCGGGGCAGACGCCGCCGGGCTGTGCGTGAGGTCGGGCAACGCGGCCATCCTGCGCGGCGGCTCCGACAGCGCACGCTCCGCCGCCGCCATCCACGCCGCGATGACGGAAGGGCTGGACGCCGCCGGCCTGCCGCGCGCCGCCGTGCAGGTCGCACCCGGCACGGACCGCGGCTTTGTCGCCGCTATGCTGGCCGGCAGCGGCTCCATCGACCTCGTGATCCCCCGTGGGGGGCGTTCCTTGGTCGAGCGGGTGCAGCGGGACGCGCGGGTGCCGGTGCTGGCCCACGCGGAAGGGCTGAACCACACCTACGTCCACGCCGCCGCCGACCCGGCCATGGCGCGCGCCGTCCTGGCCAATGCCAAGATGCGCCGCACCGGCGTGTGCGGCGCGACCGAAACCCTGCTGATCGACGCCGCCTGCGCCCCGGCCCTGCTGCCCCTGCTGGTGGCCGACCTCGAAGCCCTCGGCTGCGCCTTCCGCGCCGACCCAGGCGCCCGGGCCATCCTGCCGCACCTGCCCCCGGCGGCGGAGGCGGACTTCGACACCGAATGGCTGGACGCCGTGCTGTCGGTCGCCGTGGTGGACGGCGTGGACGCGGCGCTCGCCCACATCGCCCGCCACGGCAGCGAGCACACGGAAGCGATCATCACGGAGGACCCTGCCGCCGCCGACCGCTTCCTGCGCGGCGTCGGCGCCGCCGTGGCGCTGTGGAACGCCTCCACCCAGTTCTGCGACGGCGGCGAGTTCGGCTTCGGCGCGGAGATCGGCATCGCCACCGGGCGCACCCATGCCCGCGGCCCCGTCGGCGTGGAGCAGTTGACCACGTTCCGCTACCTCGTCACCGGTACGGGCCAGGTGCGTCCCTGAACGATCACCCGCCGTCCCCGGTGCCGGTTTGGGGCCACCGGCGGCGCATCCGCGTGGGCCTGCTCGGCGGCTCCTTCAACCCGGCCCATGCGGGCCACCGGCATATCGCGCGCTTGGCGCTGCACCGGCTGCGGCTGGACCAGGTGTGGCTGCTGGTGTCGCCGGGCAACCCTTTGAAGGAAGCGGCCGGCATGGCGCCGCTCCGGGACCGCCTGGCCAGCGCCGCCCGGATCGCCGATGGGCGGCAGATCGTCGCCACGGGGATCGAGGCGCGGCTGCACACGCGCTACACCTTCGACACCCTGCGCGCGCTGCGCCGGCGCTTCCCGCGGGTGCGGTTCGTGTGGCTGATGGGGGCGGACAACCTCGTGCAACTGCCGCGGTGGCAGCATTGGGAGGACATCGCGCGGACCGTGCCCTTCGCGGTGATGCCGCGGCCGAGCTACAACGGGCGCGCTTTGGCCGGCCAGGCGGCGCACCGGCTGCGCCCGGCGCTGCTGCCGGCCCGCGCCGGGCCGGCGCTCGCGAACCGGCCGGCGCCGGCCTGGACGTTCCTGCCGGCGCGGCAGAACGCGCTCTCGGCCACGGCGCTCCGCGCGAACGGCGGTTTTCCCTTGCCGCAAGGGCCTCCGGTGCCGCACACCCTCCCGCACAAGCCCGGACGGCGCGAAGACGCCCACGGGCCGGGGAAACAGCCCATCGTCAAAGGACCACGGCCATAGCCAGGAAACCCGCCGACCCCGGCGCCAAGCCGCCCGCCAAGCGCCGCCCGCCGAAACCCGCGCCCACGCTGGCGGAAGCCGCCAAGGCCCCCGGCACCCCGCGCAAAAAGGCCGCCGCCGCCGGGCCGCGGACGCGCAAAACGGCCGCAGCCGCGCCCGCCGCCGGCCAGCGCGACCGGCTGGACCGTATGCAGGCCGTCATCGTCGAAAGCCTGGAAGGCGACAAGGCGGAGGAGGTGGTGACGCTGGACCTCGCCGGGCGTGCCGCCTTCACCGACCGCATGGTGATCGCCACCGGCCTCGCCGACCGCCAGATCAGCGCCATGGCGCTGCACCTGGAGGAGAAGCTGAGCGAGATCGGCGTGAAGCGCGTGCAGACGGAGGGCAGCGGCGGATCGGACTGGGTGCTGATCGACGCCGGCGACATCGTGGTGCACCTGTTCAAGCCGGATGCGCGCGCCCTGTATGCGCTGGAAAAGATGTGGGGGCCGGACCTCGACGAGCACGCAGACGCGCCTGCCGCGTCGTAGCACGCGGTATGCGCCTGCCGCGACGTGACGCCCTCAGTGGTGGCGCGGCCGCGGTGCGCGCGGGCGCAGATCGACGGGAGGCGCCGGGCGGGTGTTGGCATAGGCGGTGCCGTTCCAAGCGTAGCGTTCGGCGTTCGCCGCCAAGTCCGACATGCCGCCGTGCTTGGTCGGCAACAGCACGATCCGCCCGCTGGCGTCGTCCAGCACCTTGGTCCAGCGCCCCTTGATCCAGGCGAAGGCCGAGGTGCTGCACCCCGCTGAGCCGCATTGCCGCGGCGATTGCAGTTGCACGAACAGCGCCGGCCGCTCGCTGGCCGAGCCGAGCCGCACGGAGCCGAGCACCAGCAGCGGCCGATCCCCGGCCCGCCGCGCCGCCGTGAGGTCCTGTGCGACCAGGCTGCGCGCGGTCCGTTCCAGCGCCGTGCCGGGTTGCGGCGTCATCACCACCGGCAGGCCCGCCGGCCTGGGACGCTCGACCGCAGCCGCCGCGACAACTGGCAGCATGGATAGGAGGCAGGCGAGAAATCGATGCGATACGGCCATGACCTGCTAAGCGCCGCGACCCCGGGCCGGGTTCCGCCGGCGGTGGCCGCTCGATGCGCTTGATCGCCGTGGGCCGGCTGCGCCCGGGGCCGGAAGCCGAGCTGTTCAACCGCTACAACGCCCGGCTGCGCCCGAGGCTCACGGTCAACGAAGTCGCCGAGGGCCGCGGCGCGCCCGCCGAAGCCCGGCGGCGGGAAGGCGAGGCCCTGCTCGCGGCGCTTCCCGCCGCCGCGCTGGCCGTGGCGCTCGACCTCGGCCCGCCTGCGCCCGGCAGCGACGGCCTGGCCCGGCTGCTGGAGCGTTGGTGTGGACAATCCCGCCCGCTGTGCTTCCTGATCGGCGGCGCGGAAGGGCTGGACGCCGCCGTGCTCGCCCGCGCCGACCATGTGCTGTCGCTGGGGCCAATGACCTGGCCGCATCTGCTGGTCCGCGTCCTGTTGGTTGAGCAGTTGTTCCGCGCCCAATCCATCCTGTCCGGCCACCCCTACCACCGCGCGTCCAGGCCGTGACTTGCCGCAGCGCAGCAGTTTCGCCATACCGGAGTGTCCGCAGCAGGAGCAGGCCATGCCCGACCACCCCCGACCCGTCATGCTGGTGATCCTGGACGGCTGGGGCTGGCGGACCGACGCGGCCGACAACGCGGTGGAACAGGCGGACACCCCCACCTTCGACCGGCTGAACCAGGGGCCGCACGCCTTTCTCAACACCTCCGGCCTGGATGTCGGGCTGCCCGCGGGGCAGATGGGCAACTCGGAGGTCGGGCACCTGAACATCGGCGCCGGGCGCGTGGTGATGCAGGAGCTGCCGCGCATCGGCGTCGCGATTGCGGAGGGTCGCCTGGCGCAACGGCCGGAACTGCTGGCCCTCATCCAGGCGGTGCGGCAATCGGGCGGCGTGTGCCACCTCCTGGGCCTGGTGTCGCCCGGCGGCGTCCACGCGCACCAGGACCACGCGGTCGCCCTGGCGCGCATCCTGACCGCCGCCCGGGTGCCGGTGCGCATCCACGCCATCACGGACGGGCGGGACACCGCGCCCCGTTCGGGGGCGGAGTGCATCGCCCGCCTGCAAGCCGACCTGCCGGACGGCGCCCGTATTGTCACCGTGAGCGGCCGTTACTACGCCATGGACCGCGACCACCGCTGGGACCGAGTGGAAAGGGCCTACCTGACGGTGTCGGAAGGGCGCGGCGCGAGCTTTGCCGACGCCGCCAGCGCCATGGACGACGCCTACGGCAAGTCCGTCACCGACGAGTTCGTGGTGCCCGCCGCCATCGGCGGCTACGACGGGATGCGGGACGGCGACGCCCTCTTGTGCTTCAACTTCCGCGCCGACCGGGTGCGGGAGCTGCTCGGCGCGCTGCTCGACCCGAGCTTCGCCGGCTTCGCCCGGCCCCGGTCCTGCAAGTTCGCCGCCACCCTCGGCATGACCCGCTACAGCGACGCGCTGGCGCCCTACATCGGGGTGCTGTTCCATTCGCAGCCCATGAACAATCTCTTGGGCGAGGTCGTGTCGAAGGCCGGGCTGCGGCAGCTCCGCACGGCGGAAACCGAGAAATACCCGCACGTCACCTACTTCTTGAACGGCGGGCAGGAGGTCGCCTTTCCCGGCGAGGACCGCATCATGGTGCCCTCCCCCAAGGTCGCGACCTACGACCTGCAGCCGGAGATGTCGGCGCCCGAACTGACGGACAAGGCGGTGGCGGCCATCCAGTCCGGCGTGTATGACCTGATCGTGCTCAACTTCGCCAACCCCGACATGGTGGGCCACAGCGGCAGCCTGCCGGCGGCGGTCCGCGCGGTGGAGGCGGTGGATGCCGGGCTGGGCCGCATCGCGGACGCGGTGGCCGCCGCGGGCGGCGCGCTGCTGGTCGCCGCCGACCACGGCAACTGCGAGCTGATGCGCGACCCGGCGACCGGCGGCCCGCACACCGCGCACACCACCAACCCGGTGCCGGTGATGCTGGCCGGATACGACGGCGCGTTGGAGGACGGCCGGCTCGCCGACCTCGCGCCCACCCTGCTGGCCCTGCTGCGCCTGCCGCAGCCGGCGGAGATGACCGGGCGCTCGCTGCTGGCCGACGATGCGGCCCGGCCGGCCGCGTAGCCTCATACCAGCCGCCGTGGCCCTCGTTCCGCGGAAAAGCGTCGGCGTATGACGCTTCGCTTGTACGCCCTACCGCCATTGATCGCCTTTACGCTTTGCGCCGCGGCGCCAACGCCGCGCGACGCTGAGCGCGCCGAAGCCGCACGGGCCGCGGAGGCCGCACGGGGTCGCGAAGCCGCCGAGCGCGCCCGGGAAGCGGAAGCGGAAGGGCGCCGCCTGGCCGGGCAGCGGGTCGCCGCCGCGGCGCGGATGCGCGCCAACGAGGCCGCCGTGGCCCGCCTCGCCGCGGAGGTGGAAAGCCTGGCCGCGCGCCGCCGCGTTGCCGAGCAGCGCCTCGCCGACCGGGCGGCGGCCTTGGCGCCCCTGCTGCCGCTGATCGAGCGCCTCGCGCTGTTCCCCGCCGAAACGATGCTCGCCGCCCCGGCGGCGCCGGAGCATGGGCTGCGCGGCCTCGTGGTGATGCGCGGGCTGGCGCAGCGGCTGGAAGGGGACGCGGCGGCGCTGCGGGCCGAGCAGGAAGCGGCGGCTGCATTGTCCGCGCAAATGGCAGCGGCCCTGCCCGGCCTGCGTGCGGCGCAGGCGGCCCAGGCGGCGCAAGCGGCGGAACTGGACCGGCAGATCGAGGCGGCGCGGCAGGGCCGGAGGCAGGCGGAGGGCGAGGCCGCGGGTGCCGCGCGGCAGGCGGCGGAGGCGGCTACCCGCGCCCACACGCTGCGCGCCGCCTTTGCCGCGATGGAGGCCGAACGCGCCCGGGCCGCCGCCCAAGCCCGCGACGACGCCCGGCGCGCGGAGCGGCGGCGCCAGGACGAGGCCGCCGCCCGCGCGCGCCG
>CAXSAZ010000076.1:0-12233 GCA_964235485.1 uncultured Acetobacteraceae bacterium
CTGTGGTCCCTGCGCAGCGGGGGCGGCTTCGGCTTCACGCCCTGCCTGATGTTCGCCGTGTGCATGGCGTTGCGGCTCGCCCGGTTCAACGCGACGCTCGACACGCCGCCACCCATCGCGCACGCCTACGCCTACAACTTCTTCACCGGCGTGCCCGCGCCGGCCGGGGCGGGGCTGGCGCTGTTCCCGCTGTTCCTGGGGCTGGAGGCCCGCTCGCTCGGGCTGCCGTGGCTGGAAGCGTTGGCGCACCACCCGCTGTTCTGCGCCACCGTGCTGATCGGCACGGCCTTGCTGCTGGTCAGCACGCTGCCGGTGTGGAGCTTCAAGAACTTCAAGGTGCCCGGCGACCTCGTGCTGCCGCTGCTGCTGGGGGTCGGCACGTTTGCGGCGGTGCTGGTGGCGGACCCCTGGGCGGCGCTGGCGGGCGCCGGGCTGATCTACGTCGGCATGTTGCCGTTCAGCCGCCGCAGCTTCCACCGGCTGCGTCAGGATGCTGGGAGCCGTGTTGAGCCGGAGTAGCCCGGCCGTTCAGGGAAAGATCGACAGCACGCGATGGCCGAACATCTCGGTCATCTTGGCGTCGGCCTGCCCGCCGAAGCGGTCGGTGCAGGCGCGCAGGAACTCGGCGTGCCAGCCATGGCCCGCGAAGAACATCTTGTGGGCGCAATACAGGAACGGCTTGATGCGGGGCACATAGCGCCCGTGGAACAGCGCCACCGCCTCGGTCACGCCGGGCCAATGCGGCTGGAACATGTCGTCGAGCAGCACGACGCCGCCGGGCGCCAAGCAGTCCTGCGCCGTCAACAGGTCGCTCAGCGTGTGTTCCGCGGTGTGGCAGCCGTCCACCGAGAACAAGCGGAACGGGCCGCGGTCCCGGACGAGATCGACCTTGTCCGCGCAGGTCAGCGCCGTGCTGTCGTTCTTGACGAAGGCGTAGCTGATCTCGTGATCCGGCCCGTATGACTGGATGTTCTCCTGCAGCCGTTCGAGGCTGCCGACGCCGGCGCCGTCGATATTCCTGAGCTGGTCGTCGAACACGTCGATCGCCGTCACCTTGCTGCCCGGCTGCGCCAGGTGGGCCAGCGCGATCAGCAGCTTGCCGTGGAACACCCCGATCTCGGCGACGTGCCCGGCGATGCCGAGGTCGTTCTGCACCTGGTCGATCAGCTTGAGGTGGGGCAGCCACCGCTCGTTGACCCAGCCCTCGATGTTGGGGAGGCCATCCTGCCAGTAGGCGTCGATGTCGCGCATCATTCCAACCTTTCCGAGCGGGTTGGGCTACCGCGGTTCAGCCACGGCGGCTAGTGCTCCGGCCCATAAAAAGACCGGCGCCGGTTTGGGCGCAGTTTTTGATCTGGCAGTTCGGTCAGCCGACGGGTCGCCATTCCGCCCGGTTGCCTATAATGGACGCAGAACGAGCAAAGACGGCCCGGGGCGGGAGTTTGGCATTGGACAACGGCATCAGCACAATCGCGCAGGAGCTGACCTTCGCGACCCGCTTCAACCCCGCCAGCAACAACTTCGACCTGCTGCGGATCGCCTTGGCGGTTTTGGTGATCTACTGCCACTGCTTCTCGCTCAAGCACAGCGATTGGGACCCGGTCAGCGCCACGCTGCATTACGGCTACGGCGGGCTGCTGGCCGTCGATGCCTTCCTGGTCATCAGCGGCTTCCTCGTCACCCGGTCGCTGTGCGAGCGCAGCCTGGACGACTACGTGTTCGCCCGCATCGCCCGCGTTGTGCCGGGCTTGGCGCTGGTGACGCTCGCCGAGGTGTTCGTGATCGGCCCGGCCTTCACCAAGGACAGGGTGTGGATCTTCCTGACCTATGTAGGGTTCCGGCACCTATGGAACGTGTCCGTGTTCGGCATGGACATGCAGCTTTACAGCGTGTTCCCCGACACCGACCCGCCCTGGATGATGAACGGCTCGCTTTGGACCATTCCCATCGAGTGTTCTTTTTATATCGTGCTGCCAATGGCCGCCCTGCTGTCCGGGCTGCGGCGCTCGGCCGTGCCGTTGTTCCTGCTGAGTCTTGCGGCTTACCCGCTGGCGCGGCAATTCGGGCTGAGCGAGGCCGTGCCCGGCCCGTCGCTGTTCACCAACGTGTATGTTTTCCCGTTCATTGACCTGTCCAGCTACTTCCTGGCCGGCGCCGCGGCCTGGATGATGCGCGACCGCATCCCGTTCAGCCGGGGGCTGCTCGCGCTCAGCCTGATCGGGCTATACGCCGCCGCTGGGGTGTCGCTGCGCGATTTCGCGCTCAAGCTGTTCCTGCCCTACCTCGTGCTGTACGCCGCAATGGCGGGCGGCCTCGGCAGCCGCTTCAAGCGCGCGGTCGGCGATCTGTCCTACGGCACCTACCTGTTCGGGTTTCCCGTGACGCTGTCGGTCATGGCCGTGGGCGGGGAGCGGCTGTCGATCCACCAGACCTTCTTCGTCGCCATCGCCATCACCCTGGCCTGCGCTTGGCTGTCCTGGCGCTACGTCGAGCAGCCCTGCCTGCGTCTCAAGCTGCGAGTTCACGCGCGCCGACGTTGACGCGGCCTACAATTTTTTAACCATTTTGAAACCAAAATGGTGTAGAATGGCTCAATAAAGCGTCTGTTGCCGTCGATCACCACCCTTGAGGGCCGCCCCGATGCCATTGAAAGAGTTGCCTGGAATTGCCGATCTGGACCTTTCGGCCGCTTCTGCCGCCTCCAAGGACCGGCGCCGCCCCGGCCGCCCCGACCACGCCAGCCCGCACCTGATCCCGCTGCTGCGAACTGCGGAGATCGAAGCCGCTGCGGCGTCCGGCGCGACCGATGAGCTGCCGTTCGAGGACGCGCTGGCGCCCGCCAAGGGCATCGCCATCGGCCTGGGGCTGAGCGTGCCGCTGTGGGCCGTCATCGGCGGGATCGTGTGGGCCGTGCTGTAGCGCCCCGGCCGCCTCAGCGCCACCGCGCGTCGTGCAGCACGCCCTCGACGCGGAGTTGCTGTATCTCCGCTTCCGTGTAGCCAAGCCCGGCCAGCACGTCCGTGCCGTGCTCGTTGAAGCGCGGGGGCGGCGTGCGGGCCGCCGCCGGGCGTGCGGCTGAGCTTGATCAGCGTGCCGAGCGCGCGATACGTGCTGCCCCCGTCCAACGGCAGCTCCACCATCATGGAACGGGCTGTGGCCTGCTCGCTCCCCAATGCCTGGTCCACCGCCAGCACCGGCCCGGCCGGCACGCCCGCCCGCCCGCCCGCCCGCAACAGCGCCTCGCACGCTGCCTGCCCGTCCTGTCCGGCGAAGGCGGCGCCGAACTACTCCGCCAGCGCTTCCCGGTTCGCGATGCGCCCGACGTTGGCGGCGAAGCGGAGGTCGTCCGCAAGCTCCGGCCGGCCGACGTGCTGGCACCGCTTGCGGAACTGGCCGCCATTGCCGGCAGCGACGAAGATCCGCCCGGTCGTCGTTGCGAACTGCTCACACGGCGCGAGGTTCGGGTGCGGGTTGCCCATCGGCTGCGGCCGGGTGCCGTTCAAGAAGAAGTTGGCGACGTGCGGGTGCAGCAGCGCCATGCCGCAATCGTGCAGCGTCATGTCCAAATACTGCCCGTGCCGCCCGGACGCCGCGCTCGTGCAGCGCCATCAGGATGCCCACCGCGGAGAACAGCCCGGGGTTGCCAGATTGACGACCGGCGTGCCGAAGCGCAGCGGCCCGGTGGACGGATCGCCGTTCACGCTCATCAGTCCCGTCATCGCCTGCAGGATCGCATCGTAGCCCGGCAACCCGCCCAATGGCCCGTCCGCGCCGAAGCCGGACACCCGGCAATGGATCAGCCGCGGGAAGCGCGGCAGGAGGTCCGCACTGTAGCCGAGGCCCCAGCGTTCCATGGTGCCGGGCTTGAAGTTCTCCACCAGCACGTCGGCGGTCTCGATCAAGCGCAGCAGCACGGCGCGACCGGCAGGCTGGCGGAGGTCCAGCGCCATTCCCCGCTTGTTGCGGTTGACGCCGATGAGGTAGCTGGCGTCCTGCTCGCCGCCCGATTGCTCCAGGAAGGGCGGTTCCCAGTCGCGCACCTCGTCGCCCTGCGGCGGCTCGACCTTGATGACCTCCGCGCCGTGGTCGGCCAGGACCATCGTGCAGTACGGGCCGCCCAGCACGCGGGTCAGGTCCACTACGCGCAGCCCGGTCAGCGCGCCGGGGGAGGCGGCAAGGCCCTTGCCCGCGGATGCAGTCGCTCCCCCGTCCATCACGCCGCCCTCTGCCAGGCCCGGGCATCGAACCGGGCTGGTGCCGGGCATTTCGGCACAGACGGGGCCGTGCGGCAAGGCGACCCGGCAGCGCCCGCCGCGCCGGGCGAGCCGCCCTGGGTTGCCGCGTGGCGCTCTTGGATTGTGTCCGGGGTCCGCATCGCTTACAGGCCGGTGATGAAGCTTTCCCGTAAACCCGCCGCCGTTGTGTTCGACATGGACGGCCTGCTGTTCGACACCGAGGCGCTCTACCAGGAAGCGTTCACGCAAGCGGCGTCCGAGCAGGGCTACGACATGCCCCTTGCCGTGTTTCACGGCATGGTGGGTCACCCCTGGCCGGTGAACCGGGTCCAGTTGCTGGACCACTACGGCCCTGCCTTTCCGGCGGACGAGTTCGGGGCGGCTGTGCGGCGGCACTTCATCGCGGCGGCAGACACCCGCCTCCGCTTGAAGCCGGGCGCCCTGGAGATCCTCGACCTTTTGGATGAGCTGCGCTTGCCTCGCGCGATAGCCACGTCGTCCAGGCACGACACCGTGCAGCACCACCTTGCAGCCCACGCCCTCCACGGCCGGTTCCATGCCGTGGTGGCGCAAGGAGACTATGCCGTGGGTAAGCCCGCGCCGGACCCGTACCTGAAAGCGGCCGAGCGGCTGGGCGTGGAGCCCCGGCTCTGCCTGGCCCTGGAAGATTCGTATGCCGGCGTCCGTTCCGCCTCCTCCGCAGGCATGACGACGATCATGGTGCCGGACTTGCTGCAGCCGACAAACGAGGTCAGGCGGCTCTGCGCCCATGTCGCCACGGACCTCCACGAGGTGCGCGGCCTCATCTTGGATGCGTTTCTGCCCCATGTGGCTTGAATGGGATGCCGCCATGTTTGGCAGTGGCTCAGGGCCATGACGCGCACGGCGGGGTATGCCCCGGCGCGCCCGTCCCAGGCGTCCTCATGCTGCGCCGGGCTGGCCTTGTGCGGGGCTTGCGCCTCCATGCCGCGGGAGCCGCACGCTGAAGGTTGAGCCTTGGCCGAGATCGCTCGACACCTGGACGGTGCCGCCCATCGCGGCGGTCAGGCGGCCGACCACCCACAGGCCCAGCCCGAAGCCCGGCTGCTGCTGGCGCGACACCGCGCGCTCGAACGGGGAGAAGATGCGCGCCTGGTCGGCGGCGCTGATGCCGATGCCCCCGTCGCGCACGTCGAGCGCCACTGCGTCCTGCTCTTCCCGGAGCGACACGCTGATCGGCTGCTTCGCGCCGTATTTGACGGCGTTCGAGACCAAGTTCTCGGCGATCTGCTGCACTGCCAGCGCGTCATACGTCCCGGCCAGCGTGTCAGGGGCATAGAGGTCGATGGGAGTCCCGGCCCGCTCCGCATAGGGCTTAAGGCCCTCCACCACGCCGCGCAGCAGCCCGGCAACGTCGGTTTCCGCCCATTCGACGCGGAACGTGCCGGACGACAGGCGGGACACGTCGAGCATCGCGTCGCACCGCTTGACGTAATGCTGCACCACGCGGTCCAGCCGGGCCAGGCCGGACACGATCGGCTCCGGCGTGCCAGCGTGCCGTCCCGTCGCGCGGCGCATGGACTGCACCGTCATCAGCAGCGGCGTCAGCGGGTTGCGCAACTCATGCGCGGCGACGGAGATGAACTCGTCGCGCGCCTGCACGGCCTCCCGAAGCTGCGCCACCTCCTGCCGCAAGGCGGCGATGGTCGGCAACAAGTCAGCCGCCGCGATATCCCCATCGTTCGTCACGAAATTGATCGCTCATGAAAATTCTATTCACGAACATAACAAATGTCATACTGCGACGCAAGGATAATTATTGCGACATCGAGAGGGCAGCCAGGAGCCGGCCGCCCTCCCAGGCACGATGTCAGACGTAGTGCTCCGCCAGCGGGGCGAAGCCGTTGAAGCGCTGGCTGGCGTAGGTCGTGACGTAGGCGCCCGCCGCCTCGATCCGCACGCGGTCGCCGCAACGCAGCGCCAAGGGCAGGCGGTAGTTGGACCGCTCGTACAGGATATCCGCGCCGTCGCAAGTCGGCCCGGCAATCGCGACCGGCCCCGCATCCCCGCCGTCATGCTCGGTCGTGAAGCGATACTTGATGGACTCGCCCTCCGTTTCCGCCAAGCCGCCGAACCGCCCGATGTCCAGGTACACCCAGCGCACCGGGTCGTCCTTCGCCTTGTGGCAGACCAGCACCACCTCCGTGCTCACCACCCCGGCGTCGCCAACCAGGAAGCGGCCCGGCTCCACCAGGATTTCCGGCAGGTCGTTGCCGAAATGCTCTGTCATCGCGCGCATGATCGCGTCGGCGAAGCGGTCGATGCCGGGGATCTCGTCGCGGTAGCGCACGGGGTAGCCGCCGCCCAGGTTCACCATGCGCAGGTTGACGCCGGCCGCGGCCAGGTCGGTGAACAGCATGGCGACCCGGCCGATGGCCGTCTCGTAGCTGCCGGTCGTGGTCTGCTGGCTGCCGACGTGGAACGACAGGCCATACGGGTCGAGGCCCAGCTCGCCCGCGCGGACCATCAGTTCGCGTGCCGTTTCCACGGTGGTGCCGAACTTGCGGGACAGCGGCCATTCCGCGCCGTCGTTCTGCACCAGGAGGCGGCAGTACACCCGGCTGCCCGGGGCGAACTCGGCCAGCTTCTCCAGCTCCTCCACGCTGTCAAAGGCGAACATGTCCACCCCGGCCTCGTGGGCGCGGCGGATCGCAGACGCCTTCTTGATGGTGTTGCCGAAGCTGATGGCCGAGGGCTGCGCGCCGGCGGCGAGGCAGAACTCGACCTCCTCGAACGAAGCCGCGTCGAAGCTGCTGCCGAGGCCGACCAGGCGCTGCAGGATGGGCGCCGCCGGGTTGGCCTTCACGGCGTAGTACACGCGGGCCAGCGGCAAGGCGCTCAGCAGCGTGCGGTAATTCTGCTCGACGCGGTCCACGTCGAGCACGAGGCAGGGGGTGGCCGGCGCATGGTCGGCCAAGTACGCTGCGATCTTAGGGGTCATCGCGCCTAGTCTCCAGAGTCGGACGCCCCGACGATGCGAGGGCGTGCCCGCCGGGCAAGACCGGCAGGCGGGTTGACGGAACGGTCGAACGAACCAGCGGAAGCAAGGTGTGCCAGAACGCTTGACGTCGTTGCGTAACCCCAGGGGCCAGAGGCACGTGCGTTGCTGCGTGGACGCGGAAATAGGACCCCATCCCCCCCTGCGCAAGAGAAAAATCCGCGTGAGCCGCGATTATTCTCAAGGAGGTTCATCGGTTAGGAAGCGTTGGCTTTCTCTCGAATAAACAAAGCATTAACGTCCTGCCGCAACAGACTGCTTCCGTTGAGGACTTTCAACAATGAGGCCCATCAATCCCCTGCCGGCCGAGGCGCCGCCCCCCGTCGCGCCGCCCGCCTCCGCCACGCCGCTCGGCGCGCCGGCGTCCACCGATCCCCGCGCCGACGCGGCGGGGCCTGGCCTCGAATCCGCGCAGATCGTGCTGGAACCGTGCGCCGTGGCGCTCGGGCGCCATGCGGACGCGCCGGCGGACATCCCGTGGCCCGGCTGGAAGGCGGTGCTGCGGCGCGTGTTCATCGAGATGCTGACCGACCGCGTGTCCCTTGTCGCCGCCGGCTGCGCCTTTTACGCGACGCTGGCGCTGTTCCCGGCGATGTCCATGCTGATCTCCGTGTATGGGCTGATGTTCGACCCCCTCACCGTGGAGCCGCAGCTTGAGGTGCTGCGCTCCCTGCTGCCGCCGTCCGCCTGGAGCCTGATCTCGGAGCGCGTGCACACCCTGGTCACGCGGCAGCCGGGGTCGCTCGGCCTGCATCTCTTGTTCAACACGGCGGTGACGCTGTGGAGTTCGGCGACCGGCACCAAGTCGATCATCGCCGCGCTCAACGTCGCCTACGAGGAGCGGGAGCGGCGCAGCTTCCTGCACTTCCAACTGCTATCTTTCGCCATCACCCTGATGGCGATCCTGAGCGCGGCTATCGGCTTGTCGCTGCTGGTCGGCCTGCCCGCGGTGCTGGCCGGGCTGGGCATCGCCACGCACCAAACGGTGCTGATCCGCGCCGCGAGCTTCGGGCTGCTGGTGCTGGCGATCCTGATCGGCCTGTCGCTGCTTTACCGCTACGGGCCGTCGCGGGAGCGTCCGCGCTGGCGGTGGGTGACGCCGGGTTCGCTGGTGGCGACGGTGCTGTGGGTGGTGGTGTCGGCGCTGTTCTCGCTGTATGTGGCGCAGTTCGCGACCTACGACGCGACCTACGGCCCGCTCGGCACCGTGGTGGGCGTGATGATGTGGTTCTTCGTCACCGTTTATGCCGTCCTGCTGGGCGCGGAGCTGAACGCGGAGCTGGAGTTGCAGACCGCGCGCGACAGCACGGACGGGCCGCCGAAGCCTATGGGCGCGCGTGGCGCGTATGTGGCCGATCATGTCGCCGAGGATTGAGCGGCCCGCCCCGGCCAGGGTGGTTCCCTGAGCGGTCCTCCGGCGCTTCCGCCACCTCCTCCGACGCCTTGGCGCTGACCGGGACCAACACCACGTCGCCGATGCCCCGGTCCACCATGCCGAGCCGGGTGGCGGCCCCGCGGGACAGGTCGATGATGCGGTGGGGCTTGGGCGGCTGGCGGTCGTTGATGGTGACCACCACGCTCCGCCCGGTGTCCCGCAGGGTGACGCGGACCCGGCTGCCGAGCGGCAGCCTGGCGTGGGCGGCGGTCATGGCGTTCTGGTCGAACGGCACCCCGCTGCTGGTGAGCCGGCCCTGGTGCTTGCCGCCATACCAACTGGCTTCCCCGCTTTCCTTCCAACTGCCGTCCCGCGCGGCTTCCGCCTCGGCCGTGCCGGCCAGCAGCATGACGGACGCGAACACGGGCGGCAGGAGGGCGGCTGACAGGTTCATCCAGGGGCCTCGTTGAATTGTTCAACGGGCATTCAACCCATCCGGCGCTGGAGATCAACCAGTAAAATCTACCTTGACGTAAAAATCGTTTTCACCTTGCAGGGTATATGCCTGGTTGCGCCACAGCGAATCCGGCACGGGGCAAAGTTCCTGCGGGTCAGCAAAACCAAAACGTTTTGATCGAACTGCGACTGATTTGCTTGTGTGGCGGACTGCCGCTACTTGATGCTTACAATGTTACGCTGACAAAGCGTAATGCCGGCTCCAGCCTCGCCCGGTTCAGTTCTGCGCGAGGCTGCTCGTCGCGTAGAAGTCCGCAAGCGGCACCTTGAAGCCGATCGAGGTCAGCCGCACCCAACCAGGTAGTTCCAGCGTCTCCGGGTCCTCTTCCCAATCCCCCGACGCATCGCGCCGGTACAGCTTGCCAGCGACGGAACGGCTGTCCAGGGAAAGGATTTCCCGTACGCTCGGGATGGTGGTGTAAGCCAGGATGTTGCGTTCGGTGATCGCTTTGTTTGAGGGCGAGATGATCTCGATCAGCAGCGCCGGCTTCTTCATGGTCTTGCCGCCCGCAGCCGGCGTGCACGTCACCCCGATGTCGGGCACAAGCTGGTTGGTTCTTGAGCCGACCCGGGGGATCACGCCCGGGGCGATGCCGACACGGCAACGCGAATCCTGCGCACGCAGATGCTGCCAAATCAACCCGGCAACGGCCATTTGGATCATGCTGTGATCCTCGCTGGCCGGAGCCATGCACACCGGCTCACCATCCATCAGGTGCCAGCGGCGGCCCTCCAGCCCAGCGGGCGGGTCCCAATCCTGAAATTCCTCAACAGACATCAGCAGCGGCAGGCGGATGGCGTCGCTCATCGCCCAAACATGCCGGAAAACCGGCGATGGAACCAGTCAGGCAGGACTGCACCTCCCCTCAGCGGATCAGGCCGGCCAGCGGGCTGCTCGGCTCCGCCCCCATGCGGCGTGGCATCCGCCCGGCGAGCCGCGCGTGCCGCCCGGCTTCCACCGCCGCCTTCATCGCCCGCGCCATGCGGGTCGGGTCCTGCGCATGGGCGATGGCGGAGTTCAGCAGCACGCCGTCGCAGCCGATCTCCATGGCGACCGCGGCGTCGGACGCCGTGCCCACGCCCGCGTCCACCAGCACGGGCACGCCCGCCCCCTCGATGATCATGGACAGCATGGCCGGGTTCTGCACGCCGAGGCCCGAGCCGATGGGCGCGCCCAGCGGCATGATGGCGACGCAGCCCATGTCTTCCAGCCGCCGGGCGGCGAGCGGGTCGTCGGCGCAGTACACCATGACCTCGAACCCGTCGCGGATCAGCGCCTCCGCCGCCTCGAACGTGCCGGGCATGTCGGGGTAGAGGTGCGGCGGCGGCCCCAGCACTTCCAGCTTCACCAGGTTCCAGCCGCCCGCTTCCCGCGCGAGGCGCAGGGTGCGGACTGCCTCGCTCGCGGTGTGGCACCCGGCGGTGTTGGGCAGGTAGGTGTAACGCTTGGGGTCCACGTAGTCCTGCAGCATGGGCGCCCCGCGGTCCTGGAGGTTCACCCGGCGCACCGCCACCGTCACCATCTCCGCGCCCGACGCCTCGATGGCCTGCGCGGTTTCTTCGAGGTCCTTGTACTTGCCGGTGCCCACGATCAGGCGCGAGCGGAACTGCCGCCCCGCCACCGTCCAGGCGTCGTCATCCCGCAGCAACGTGTCCATGTCAGCCGCCTCCAATGAAGTGCACGATCTCGATCTGGTCGCCGGCGTCGAGCGGGGTCGTGTCGTATTGCGAGCGGGACACGATGGCCTCGTTGCGCTCAACCGCCACCTTGCGCGGGTCGAGGCCGAGCGTGCCCAGCAACGCTGCCACGGTGTGGCCCGGCGGGATGGCGCGCGGCTCGCCGTTCACGGAGATATCGACCATGCCGGCAATATGTGGAAGGGGGCGGCGCGGGACAAGCGAGGGCGGGGCGGGGCTGGCATGAGGAGCATTCCGAGAAGCATTGGGGTGAGTTTTATGGTTGGGACCTTGCCGAAATGGTTTAGGTGCTAGAATGAGGTGGAAAATCCACCCAAGACACGGACGCAGCCAATGACGACCACCAATCCCGACCCGGCTGCGGAGCTTCTAGCATCGCTTAAAGGACACGCCTTCGGGTGCGTGCTGGCCGACCCGCCATGGCAGTTCGTCAACCGCACAGGAAAGATGGCCCCGGAACACAAGCGCCTGAGCCGCTATGGCACGATGGACTTGGCTGCCATCATGGCGTTGCCGGTCAGCGCGGCCACCGCTCACCTCTACCTCTGGGTGCCCAACGCACTCCTGCCGGAGGGCTTGCAGGTCATGGCTGCCTGGGGCTTCCGCTACAAATCCAACATCGTGTGGCACAAGCGGCGCAAGGATGGTGGAAGCGACGGGCGCGGCGTCGGATTTTACTTTCGCAACGTCACCGAATTGGTGCTGTTCGGTGTGCGCGGAAAGAACGCAAGGACGTTGCAGCCGGGTCGGACGCAGGTGAACTATCTTGGAACAAGGAAGCGTGAACACTCCCGCAAACCGGATGAACTGTATGACATCGTTGAAGCCTGCAGTCCCGGACCTCGCCTAGAACTGTTTGCACGCGGCGTGCGGCCTGGCTGGACCGTTTGGGGCAACCAAGCCGTGGAAAACTACAAGCCGACTTGGAAAACCTACGAACATAACAGTGCCGCCGAGTCTGAAAAACAGAGCGCCTTGCGTTTTTCTGGAGACTAAGCATCAGCCTTCCTCAACATTACCCTCCTCGTCGGCAAGCCAAACTCCTCGACGCTTTGCGGTTTTTCGTCTGTCCTTCTCCGCAACACTGCTTCTCAACGTTTCAAGGGCTTCCGGTCCATCGTCAACAAAGTTAACTGGCCTGATGGCAAAGGTCAGCACGGGACAGCCGCCGCCACCGCCGCCTTCGATCTTGGGCCAGAGCTTTTCGTGATGCGTGGTAGCCTTTCCATACGAGGCACCCTTGCCAAGCTGCTTGAAAATTTCTTGCAGTTCCCAAGAACGGGTTATGATGATTCCAACTTGTATGGCTCGCAACTCGTATCTGCTCAACCCAGGTAGGTGACGGCCTGCCCGCGTAGGGTTTGCTGGATGG
>CAXSAZ010000077.1:0-11949 GCA_964235485.1 uncultured Acetobacteraceae bacterium
CTTGCAACCAACCAGCCCAACAATCCGAGCGCTTGTTTCCGGATGAACCCTTAGCGCCAATTCCCGACATTCAACGCCGCTGGAAACGTTCTCCAAAGCGGACACTCAGCGCGCGGCTCGTCTCCCGACCGCGCCGCCAACCTGATCCAAGGCCGGCACCTTGATTATCATTGGGATGGCGGACGGATAGACCTCTACCGCGATGCGGGAAGCGGCGAGGTCTATCGCGTCAACTGACCAGCGTAGTCTAAAGGTGAGAATATGTCACTGCAGGCGATAAAGAGGTAGGCGATGGCGCAGGACCTGACGCCGCAGGAAGCGATCCAGCGGCTCGAGGAGCATTTTGGCGGGCGCGAGGGAATGATGCTTCACCAACTGACGGTGTTGTCGACCTCGGGGCAGCCTGCCGACATTACCTTCTACCGCCGCAAGCCGATCCTCAACGTTCGCATTAGCACAAAGCTCAGCGCGGCACGTCTCTATGGCCTTGAAAGCCATATTCCGCGGTTGCTTCGGCGCATCGAATTCTCAAACGGCATGGCCGCCAATCTCAAGGAGATCTGGACGATAAACCCGATGCCGATCGGCGGATTTACACAGGAGGAACTGGACTCGGTGGACATGTCGCAAGGAGACGAACGGTCCGGGCCGAAAGGCGAGACGATCCGAAAGATGATCCGTAAGTCCTACCATTGCAAAAGCAACAAGGAGACGGATTTCTACCTCCGCCGATGGATCGCGTCCTGACCCGCGTTTCGCCGTTATTTGTTGGCGAGCGGCCCGCTAAGCTGGGCGGGCATCTCCCACTGCGGGGGCGGCGGGTTCAGCTTCAGGAATTCAATCAGCTCGCGCTGGTTCTGTAGCTCCCACTGCCCCTTCGCATTGAGGCCGCCTTCATAGGGCGCGAGCCGCGCCATCTCCGCCTCGGCGTCGTCGATCGCGCCGCAATAGGCGAGCACGACGGCATATTGGCTGCGGACCGGGATAACGCGGCCAGCCAGTTTCAGTCCGACGATTGTCGGCATCAGGTTGCGCTCAATGACATCGCGGGCGCCGATATAGTCGTGGCGGCCGATGAAGTCGTCGACGAGTTCCTGGCCGACGCGAACGAAGGAGTCCAGCGACTGCGCCATGGAATAGAACTTCATTGCATGGATCGGCGCGAGCCCCGGGAATTTGCCAATCGCCTTGACCGCCTTCGACTGGAGATCGAGTGCGTCGGCCAAGTGTTTGAGATCGTCTGTATGGTTCTCACCCTTTTTCAGAAGCGGAGCGATAGCATCAGGATTTCTGGCCATAACATCGCCGATCGTTAGCCCGAGCTGATCATAATATTCGGTGATGAGATCGAGGGTGCAGATTGTGCATTCCTCCATCATCCCTAGCTCGTAGAGCGCGTGCGCATAATTATATTTCGCTACGCACAGATGCTGAGGTGTCTGGGGCAGGACCCGGCTCAGCTCGTCCATGATCTTCTTGACCGTGCCTGCGTCCTGGGCGCGCGCAGCGAACAGCATGCGCTTCATGCCAACCGCAAGGCGCTCGGTTAGGCCAAGCTTATTCTCGCGAACCAGGGAGTCCATCCGGTCGAGCCTCGCTGCGATCTCTGCGTGGTCGCCGTTCTTGAATTGAGCGAACACCAGTCCGTCGAGCGCCCAGAAGCGGTCTTCGGCGGAGATAGCCTCCGCGGTGGAGGCTTGGACCAGATAGTCCGAGATCTCCTCCATGTAGCCCATCTCGTGGAAGAGTTCGTCGGTCGCCATCTCGACCAGGGGCTTGATGTTGCCCAAGGCGACGAACATCCTGAGCAGGAGAAAGACGCGCTGGCGGTCATTCTCCTTCGTCAGGCCAGCCATCAGCAGGTCGCGGATCGCCTCGCGCGCTCGCCGGACGTGATCGACGCCGGCGCCATCGAGATAGCCGCGACCGAGCGGCCGCATGGCATCGTGGATCTTGATGCGATCGACGCCGAAGACCTGGATCGACCCGCTCGACCGCAACTTCCGGGACGCGGCGGCCGCCGCCGCGGGGTCGAGGGCGAAACTACGCTTCAGGACCTCGCCCGCTTCGGCCTGGGTCAGCGGAACGTCGCTTAGGCTGAGCGCGGCGACGGCGCGCTTCTCGGTTTCGTTGAAGGCCTCGAAGACGTCGGCGAGAATGAGTTCCTGCGCGGTCTCCACGACGTGGGTGCGCGCTTCGAACGCCGCGCAAAGGCACTCCACGCTCCCCTCATAGGATTGCGCGGCGATCTTGAGCGCGTTCTGGACGTAGAGCGGCAGACCGCCGGTCAGTTTCAGCAATCGCTCATAGTGCTCGAAATTACCGTGGCAGCCTAGCGACGCACCCTCGACGGCCGTCGTTTCATTGGACCAGCCGAGGAACGGCTCGGCCGCGATGCCGAGCGTCGCCTCAATCCGCGCGACCGCGGCGCCCGGCTGGGCGAGGAGAACGAAGGCGATGGCGTCGGAGGCGTTGGTGAGCGCGGCGAGGTCGCCCGCCGGCACACGGTGGGCGTTGTCCAGCACCACGGTTGCGGTGAGATTGTCGTCGGCGAGGTGGCGGCCGATCGCCAGCAAGATCTCGATGCCGCTGGCCCCCGGCAATAGGATCTCGCCGAGCTTTCTGCCGTGCGTACCGAAGATACGTGCCGCGAGCTCCCGGCCGACAGCGCTCGCCAGCGCGGGCCCGGCGACGTCAGCGACATCGTAATAGGCCAGCCGGTCTGTGGTATGGAGCGCTATCTGCGAGACCCAGGAGGTCTTTCCGGCACCCGAGAAGCCGACCACCAGCCGGACACGCTGATCGCTGACCAGGCCGGGTTCGCTTTCCTGCGGTCGGTAGCGCAGCGGCGGCGCGGGGAAATCCTGCAGCTGGATCACCAACTGCTCGAAGAGCGCCGGCAGATCGGCGGCAGCAAAGCTGTGATCGGCGTTGGGACCGACGCCCCCGGATGCCGCCATGATGCGGCCGGCGAGCTTCCAAACCAGCGTCTCGGGCGCCAGAATCGTCAACGGCAGCGTCTCGGCCAGGGCCCGGCAGACGTCGAAGGCAGCGGGGATCGATGCCGGCGGCGGAGGAACTGCATCGTCGATCAGCGGCGAGCCGGGGAAGAGGATCGCGACGTCGGTAGGCCAGGCCGCGCTCTTGATGCGATCGGCAAGCTCAGGCCCCGGCGCGCTGTTGGAGACAATCGCGAACTGGCACGTACCGCCACGCCGGCCTTCGGCATGCTCGGCCCGGATCGCACCGAACCGCTTTAGGGCGCCCTCGATGTCGCTGAAGATCAGGGGCGCAGAGCGCATCTTGATCTGCGCGTAGATCCGCTGCTGCGGGCGGACAAATTCGACGTCCTCGTCATTCTCCACGACAATGTGGGTCACCCCGGCGCGCGCGGCGTGGAACAGACAGGCAGCCGCATAGAGGTGCTGGTAAAGGAAACCGCCATGCACGGCCTCGATCCGCGCGAGCTGACGCGGATCTAGATTAAAGCGCTCCAGCGCGACGGGGTCGGTCACTGCGCGTCCGCCATGATCGGTAGGGTCGTCGGCACGGTGTTCGATCCTGCGCCTGAACCAATGCTCTCGGCCTCGGCGATATAATGGCGGTAGGCGAAGTTGATGAGGTCGCGGACAAGTTCGAGCAGGCCACCGGTGGCAAGCTCCTCGAACGGATCGCCATGGGCGAGCGCGTTCCGGCGCTCGGTCAGGCTCGGGCGAATCTTGCCGGAGAGCTGGCCGATCGCCGTCCCGCCGCATCGCGCGATCATGGGGATGTCCGCGTCGGCAAGGCCGTCCACCTCGACCATGTAGGCGAGCAGCGCCGCAAAGCTGCGCTTCCACTTGGGGATCAGGGCGCCATAACGCTCCATAAGAGCCAGCTCCAAGACGATCAGGGCTGCGAGTTCGCCGGCCTTGACCAGGCTGAAGTCGATCCAGCCGAGAAGATAGAGCGTCTGGGCGCGTGCGAACTTCGTCTGAACGATTTCGGGGATCCGCGCTTCGATGGCGAGGCCGTCGATGAAGCGGCGCCAGTCCGCGGGCTTGTCGAACTGGACAAGGGCCACCGGATTGCCGGGCACAGGCCAGACCAGCAGCAGCGGGTCGGCTCTCTCGGAGAGAAGGATGTGCGCCCGATCGGTCATACGGATCAGGCGCGCCGGAGCATCCGCTCGACATGCACGCGCTGGTAGCCATGGGCATGAACGTGGCTGCGAAGCTGCCGGATATCGCCGATGCCGAACGCCACGGCCGCCTTCAGGGGGCTGGCGAAGGTCGCGTAATAGGACCAGCGCGCGTCGGTAGGCAGCGCCGGGTTCTGGCGGCGATCGGTCAGCGCCACGTCGCGCGGGTCGCTGATGTTGCGAAAAGCGTGAAAGGTGATCCAGTCGGGCCGCCGGTAGCGCGCGGCCTTATTGAACGGCACCGACTGGACCTTCACGTCGGTCTGGTCGAGCACCCAGTTGCGCTGCTCGAGGATCTGGCGGACCATATGGCCGACCATCTGCTTGACGCGATCGGCGAGGATCTCCTCGCGAAACTTCTCGAGCAACTGTTCCTCGATACCCTCGACAGCCGCCTTGCTGAGTTCGCACGCGGTCTCGAGCCGCGCGATGACGTTGGGTCGCGTCAGAAACGCCCAGACGCGCTGGCCGAGATCGGAGGCGTAGAGCGAGGCGAACTTCTCGGGGGTGTAGGCAAACATCAACCGGCCCTCCTTTACCGGGCAAATAAGGCCGGTCAAGGGAAGGTGTCAACGAGGGTCGCGTCGGAATGGGCCCGCTTACGGCTGGGGGGTTCGGTTGGGTGTTGCCAGCTCGCCCTTCTACAAGTCCGGCAAGTTCGTCCGAAACTCCCTTCCATACCTACAGGCCTGGGCTGTTGAACGACGACACGGGTGGACCTCCGGCGACAATGCTCAGGTCTGCTAGCTGCCGCCTCCAGCATGGCAGGGGACGGCACCCGTTCTTTATTTACGTGAGAGAAAGGGTCTGATACCCGTTCTCGCTGCGAGATCGGGTGCTGTACCCGATCTCAGGAGGTGATTTTTGCGCTCGGTTCCCACGCCTGTAGCATGCCAGCTTACCGAACTCTCGACGGACAAGCTTCGTGAGTGGACGAGCCGCCGTGCGCTGGTTCCGGCGGACATCCGTCCCAAGGGCAAGGGCTCTCCTGCCCAGTTCACCTGGCAGACAATCCTCGTTCTCAGGATCGCGGTTCTCCTACGCGACCAGTTCAGCTTAGAACTCCAGGCTCACAAGGCGTCGCTGGACAAACTACGCAAGGCGCTCCGATCGAAGTCGTTTATCGCACTCTGGGGTCAGCGGCTCGCGCTTCAGGGCAGCCGGGACTGGGTATTTCTCGATGAAGGCGAAGGCCTGCCCGACGCGGATGCGCTCGTCATTCACCTCGATCCTCACCTTCGCGTGCTGCGAGACGGGTTCGCTCTACCCGATGCCGAAGCATTGCAGGGACAAACGGACCTTTTCTCGTTTCCGGCGATCCACGACCGAAGGGCTTCAATGAACAAGGCCAGCGCCGGTGCGCGACCGGGACGCCGGCGCACCGCATGACCGCGTCCGAACCCCTCTTCAGGTTGCGAACTGAGCCATTATCGGGTATTTATGTTCCTGATGTGTTCTCGTGTCGATCGGTATGGAAGGTGCGGTCGTGATCCCCGCTGCGGTGCAGGAATGGCTTGAACGACTTGGCTATACGGCCGAGCCGGGCCTGCTGCATGTTCGAGGCGAAGGCGTCCCGGAAACGCACCCTTACGCGCTCGAGATCAAGGCCCTGCTGAAGCCGGACGGAGCCGTCCGCGCTCAGGCTGTGTTCGACGTGGAGGGCGTGCCCACTGTCGTCTTCGTCGGAGAGGATGGGCGGCCGCTCGGTCCCAAAGGGCTGGACGACGCCCGCAAGCGGATCTGGAACCAGAACCTTGCAACCGTCGTCATCGAGGTGCGCGGCGACGAAGCCCTCGCGCTTCCCGCTCGCAAGCTGAAGAAGGCCGGCGAACAGCTTCGGTTGAGCGACGCGCGTCCGGACGGCCCCTTCTCAGCCCAGGACGTCGCCACAGCGAACCTGTCGCGCCGCGTGCCGAAGTGGTTCGAGGTCAAGGCGCGTGTCGACCGCAAGCTCCTTTTCAACCTGTCCACAGCCGTCAAAAACCTGACTGCCGAAGGCCTTGACCGCGCGCCCGAGAAGGACCGCCGCCGCCTAGCCGAGCTCCTGATGGGGCAGGTGCTGTTCGTCTCCTACCTCGAGCATCGGGAGATTGTCGGCCCGACCTATCGGGAGCGGCGCTCGGTTGCGCAACTCCATGAGCTCGTCGCCTCAAGCGACCGAGACGGCGTCCGGACGCTCATCGACCGGCTGCGTGCGGACTTCAACGGCGACTTCCTTGGTGACGATCGCCACGATCCCTGGGCGGCCCTCTCGGCGGACGGCTTCGAAATCCTGAACCAGTTCCTGCGCCGCACCGACATGGAGACCGGGCAAGGCGACTTCTGGAACTACGATTTCAGCTACATCCCAGTAGAGCTGCTCTCGGGCCTTTACGAAAAGTTTCTGACGCCTGAGCAACAGGCCAAGGAAGGCGCCTACTACACGCCTCGCAATCTCGCGATGCTCGCCATCGACCACGCCTTCCTGACCTCAGACAACCCGCTCGAAGAAACGATCTTCGATGGCGCGTGCGGCTCCGGGATCCTGCTCACTACCGCCTATCGCCGATTGATCGCGCTCTCGGAAGCCCATGAGGGACGCCCGCTCAGCTTCGCCGAGCGCGGCGAGTTGCTGAAGCGTCGCATCTTTGGCGGCGACATCAACCTCATGGCTTGCCGCGTCACCGCGTTCAGCCTCTACCTGTCGCTGCTCGAAGGCCTCGATCCCGCCGACATCCTGGAGGCGCAGGAGCGCGAGGGCGCGAAGCTCCCACCACTCCAGAACAGCAATCTTGCGCACGGCCACGAGCACGGCGACTTCTTCCGCCAGAGCCATCGCTTCGCGGGCAAGCGCTTCTCGCTCATCATCTCCAATCCGCCCTGGGCGGAGCCGGAGGGCCAGTCGGAGACCACCGCAGACGCCTGGGCCAAGGAGGCCGGCGCTCCGTTCGTCCGCCGCCAGATCGCCGGCGCGTATGCGCTTCGGGCGCTCGACTTCCTCAAGGACGACGGCCGAACCTGCCTAATTCTTCCGATCGGGCAGTTCCTCGGCGGCTCCAGCGCGAGCTTCGTCTCGCACCTCCTGGAGCGGGTTCAACCACTCCGGCTGATCAACTTCGGCGATCTTCAGGGCCTTCTCTTCCCCACAGCGGAGAACACCTGCCACGTGTTCGTCGGCGAACGTCGCAAGCGGGCGTTGCCGCGGCAGATCCCATTTCGCGAAACCTTCGATTACCTCGTGCCGAAGGCCGATCTGAGCTTGGCGCTCGGCCGGCTCACCATGCAGTCGGCGGACCGGCATATCCTGCAAACACGATCGGTCGCCGAGGACCCGCAGCTCCTCGTCACCAAAATGTGGGGCGATGCCAGCGATCTCGCGATCTGGACACGCCTGTCGTTTCGCGGGAGCTTCGCCGACTTCTGGAAAGGTCCACGCGACGAGCGGCGTTGGGTCTATCGCAAGGGCATCCACCTCAAGGACAAAAGCCGCGAGCCGGTCAGCTCAGCCCCGCTTCGTGACCGGCCCTTCGTACCGATCACGGCGTTGAGCGCGGGCTCCCCGGTCCTGCACCCCGATCTCCTGAGGCCGTGGCCCGCCAACTACTCGACTGTGGTCGGCCTGAACGACGCCGTGCTGGCGGTGTTCGATGGCCCGAGAGTCCTCTTTCCAGACGGCTTCTCCAAGGAGGAGCAGAACATCAGGGCCGTCTACTATGACGCCCCTGCCAGCTTCACGCACAGCGTGGGCGTGATCGCGTCGAAAACGAAGGACGACGCGAGGCTCCTTCAGTTCGCCGCCGTCTATCTGCGATCTACCCTCGCGCGCTACTTCCTGATGATGCGCGGCTGGAAGATGCTGTGCGAACGGAACGGCGTCCACCTGGCCGACGTCGAGACATTTCCGTTTTTCCCGCCGGAGAGCGCGCCAAACATCGAAACGGCGCGAGCTGCCCTCGCTCAGGTCGGCGAGCACCTCGACACGTTGCGCCAATTACCGGAGCTCGAGCAGGGTCCCCGCTACGGACAAATCCGGGACGATCTCGACGATGCGGTGTTCGACTATTTCGAGTTGACCGATCCCGAGCGGAAGCTGATCCGCGAGACCGTCAAGGTCCTGATGCCCTCGATTCGGCCTCGGAGCTTCAAGAGCCTGGACACGCCAGCACAGCATCTCGCCGCTGCCGACGATTTCAAGATCTACGCTCAGACCCTGGCGGATTCCCTGACATCGTGGCGCGCTCGCACCAAGGGCCAGGGCCGGTTCCTTGTCGATGTCGTCGCCAGCGATCCCGAGCGCGCAGGACCGTCGGGCATCATTCGGATCACCTACGATCAGGACCGCACGGAAGCGCCCGTCATCGACACCAACGTCAGCGACGAGCTCGTGCTGCAAACCTTGGCGCAGCTGCGGGCTGCGGGGCTTCGTGCGATCCCGTCGGGCGACTTCCTGACCCTGGTTCCAGACGCCCATCTGTGGATCGACGGGGCTCTCTACCTTGTGCGGCCGCTCACGCAGCGTAGCTGGACAATCCGTCAGGCGATGCGCGATGCCGAGCAGATCGTCCGGAGAGTGCAGCGACGCGCCTCACTCGTAAAGTCCGAGGGGGAGGCGTGACCTCGACCGCCGACTGGCGCGCCGCCTTTCCAATCCAGCCTGCTACCGAAGCTGTCGAGGCGCTGCGGCAAGCCTGGGCCGAACTCGCAGCGCGCCCCCTCCGCGACTTCAACCCGAAGACGAAGGAAGACGCGCTCACCAAGCAGTTGAAGATCTACATCGAGAACTACGTCGCGCCGCAGCGCGGACTCCTGGGGATGTGGGCGGCGGAGGATATAATCGGAGCCTTGGACCCAACGACGGGCGAGATGATCGAGGAGCGCCGCACCGACATCGCCTACGGGCGGAACGATCAAAATCAAGACATTAAGCTCGTCTTCGAGTTCAAGCGCCTGGGCCGGCAGAAGCGACACCGCGATCACTACCTGCAGGATCGGGGCCTCGGCCGCTTCGTGACCGGCATCTACAGCCCTAAGCAGTCGGTTGCCGCCATGGTCGGCGTCCTGCTCGATCCCGAGGACGAGGTCGTGCCGCCGATCCGTCATGCGCTTGGCGACGCAGCGCTCGCAACCGCCTTGAGGCTCCGGAAAACGGCAGCAGGTGACCCGTTCAGGCGACCATCGACCCTGTTCGCGGGCGCCGATTTCGACACCGAGCATGAGCGGGACCCGGCGTTCGCCCCACCCCACGGCACGATCAACGTGTCCCACTTCTTCTTGGCCTTCGGCTACCCCGTTTCCACCCTAAAGCCCAAGAAGCCAAAAACCTGACGGCTGCGACACTGCGTCGTCTGCCCATGCTCACGGGAACCGCAGTCCACGATCAAGGAGGGTGGCCAGCCGATCTTTCGGCTCCGCCGACACCGTGCTTGCTTGCTCGACGAGGCCAGTAACAGACTTGTCGAGCGACCACGCCCGCGAGAACGTGGTCGGCAGTGAAGATCGCGTTTATCGACGTCGGTGAAAAAAAGCGAGTGATCGATGTGCATGTCGCGAAACATGCGAGCGGCAATGGTCCCGCGACAGTGATTTTGCGACGGCGATCGCGACACTCTTCGACCGAAAGCCATCGACGTCGGGCGTAACGTTGCGAAAATCCTCGTTAACTCAACAGGCCAAATATGTCCGCTTCTCGACACCACGTGCTCTGAACCGGTCAGTTCGCTTTCGGCCAGCCCCGGTCAGTCGCGTCGCAGCTACGAAGCACCGCTTTGCCCCGGCTGCCCACCCATGCAAGCCGCACCCCCTACCTGAAATCCCGGGTCGGCACCTTGATGCCGGAGGGAGGCCGGGCGTTCGGAGGATCGATACCGCAAGCTGCATGGCTGCTTGGTCCCGTCCCATCCCCGTCCCGCCCGGCCAGGCTTTGCAGCAGGTCCGACAGGTCCTCCAGCCGGTCGGCCACCACGTGCACCACCTCGCCCTCGCGCTGCACCCGCCCGTGGCAGGCCAGCATCCCGGCTGAGAGCACCAAGCGGCGCTGCCGGGCATAGCGGTCCGGCCAAAGCACCAGGTTCGCCACCCCCGTCTCGTCCTCCACCGTGATGAACATCACCCTCTTGGCCGAACCCGGCTTCTGCCGCACCAGCACGATCCCCGGCACCACCACGCGCCGGCCGTCGCGGAGATGGGCAAGGTCCGCGCACGTCGCCATCCCCTGTGCCTGCAACGTTGCCCGCAGGAACGCCACTGGGTGTGACCGCAGGCTCAGCCCGGTGCTGCGATAGTCCTCGACCACCTCGCCGCCTTCGCGCATCGGCCGGAGCGGGACCGGCGCCTCGACCAGTTCCGGCCGTGGCCGCCGGCCCGCGTCCGCGGCGGCGAACAACGGCAGCACGCTGTCAGCCAAGCCCCGCACCTGCCAAAGCGCCTGGCGTCGGCCAAGTCCAAGACTGCGAAAGGCGTCCGCCTCCGCCAGCCGCTCCAGCGCCGAGGGCGGCACGTCTGCCCGCCGCCAGATCTCCTCCACGCTGCCGTACGGCTCGGCCCCACGATGCGCCACCAGCCGCGCCGCATGGGCGTTGGCCAGCCCCCGCACCATCCGCAAGCCCAGCCGCACCGCGGCGCCCCGGCCCGCCGGCCTCCGCGGCTCCAGCGTGCAGTCCCAGCGCGAAGTGTTGACGCACACGGGGCGGACCTCCACCCCGTGCTCCCGCGCGTCGCGCACCACCTGCGCCGGGGCGTAGAAGCCCATCGGCTGGCTGTTCAGCAGCACCGCGCAGAACACGTCCGGATGGTGGCACTTGACCCAGGCGCTGGCATGGGCGAGCAGCGCGAAGGAGGCGGCGTGGCTTTCCGGGAAGCCGTAGGAGCCGAAGCCCTCCAGCTGGGCGAAGGTCCGCTTGGCAAAAGCGCGCTCGTAGCCGCACCCGGTCATGCCGTCGATCAGCTTGTCGCGGAAGCGGGACACGCCGCCGGTCACTTTGAACGTCGCCATCGACCGGCGCAGCTGGTCCGCCTCGCCCGGGGTGAACCCGGCGCAGTGGATGGCGACCTGCATCGCCTGCTCCTGGAACAGCGGCACGCCGAGGGTCTTGCCCAGCACGCGGCGCAGCTCCTCCTTCGGATACTCGGGGCGCTCCCGGCCCTCGCGGCGATGCAGGTAGGGGTGCACCATGTCGCCCTGGATCGGGCCGGGCCGCACGATGGCGACCTGCACCACGAGGTCGTAGAACGTGGCGGGCTTGAGCCGCGGCAGCATTGCCATCTGCGCCCGGCTCTCGATCTGGAACGTGCCGAGCGTGTCGGCCCGGCGGATCATGGCGTAGGTCGCCGGGTCCTCGGCGGGGATCGTAGCGATGTCCATGGCCGGACTTCCAGCCATGTCCATGGCCGGACCGCCCCCTCCTCCAGCAGTGCGAACGCCCGGCGCAGGCAGCCGAGCATGCCGAGACCGAGCACATCCACCTTCATCCATCTCAGGACGTCGATGTCGTCCTTGTCCCACTCGATCACCTGGCGCCCGGACATCGCCGCCGGCGCGACCGGCACCAAGTCGTCCAGCCGGTCCTGCGTCAGCACGAAGCCGCCGGGGTGGGTGCCGAGCTGGCGCGGGAAGCCGACCAGCTCCCGCGCCAGTTCCAGGGCGAGGCGCAGCCGGTGGTCGCCCGTGTTGAGGTTCAGCGCGGCGGCGTGGTCCTCCCCGACGCCGCCCTCCGACCCGCCCCCGCCCCCGCCCCCACCCCAGACCTGCGAGGCAAGCGCGCCCGTCACGTCCTCCGGCAGCCCCAGCACCT
>CAXSAZ010000078.1:0-11460 GCA_964235485.1 uncultured Acetobacteraceae bacterium
CCGTTGAGGGCTGGTCAATCAGCCGCCCGAGTGAGTTTCCACACGGTCTGGTGCGGTTGCGGCACGACATCCTGAACCGTTCATATTCAGGGGCTTACACGTTCCACAAGGGTGTGCCGCAAAGTGGGGCATCCCGTGTCGTATGCATGGGCTATGCACGGGTCAGCCGCACCAAAGCTCTTGCCTGACCTGAAATGGCCTCTGGTGACAGAAGTGTTGGCTCAAGGCCATATGGGTGCGGTGCATCTGCTGCCAGGCACGACGTTCAGCGGCCCGGAGGAACGGGCCGGCTACGACTCGGGCCGCGAGGCGCGGCTGACCCTGCGCGAGCTCGAACGCTTCATCGCCTGGGAGATCGCCGGCCGCTACCACCAGGTCGTGCATTCCGGGCTGCGCCGTCCGCCGGTCGCAGTCTGGCGCGAGCACGAGGGCGCGACCCCGCTGCGCCTGCCGGCGGACCGCATGGCCTTATGGGTGTCGTTTCTGCCCGAGCAGGAGCGGACCCTGCGCCCTGACGGCATCCACCTGCACGGGCTGCGCTACTGGTCGCCCGCGCTCGCCGCGGATGTCGGCCGCCAGGCAGAGAAGCTCCTGGTCAAATACGACCCTCGCGACCTGTCGCGCGTCTTTGTCCGCCGCCCCACGGGCGCCTTTGTCGAGGCACGCTACAGCGACCTCACGCTGCCCTCGATCACCTTGGCCGAGGCCAAGGCCGCCTCGCGCGCGCTCCACGCCAAGGGCCGCCGCGAGGTCGACGCGCGCACCCTCGTGCGCACGGCGGTGGCGCAGCGCGCCATCGTCGAGGGCGCGACACGACGCGGCCGGGCGGGCCGCCGTTCCGGGGCAAGCCCCGTGGCCTCTGCCGACAACACATTGGGCTCGCTGCGTGGCGTCGATTCGCGCGTGCCGGTCGCCTCCGTCGAGGATCAAACTTGAGCGAAGCATCATCCATCACGCACCTGACGCCGCTTGCCGCAGGGCTGCTGCGCGAACCGCCCGCGCGGCGCAGCCGCGCCATCCTGGAGGAGCGCTGGGTGCTTTACCCGCGCGCCAAGCAGGCCCTCGGCGCGCTGAACCGCCTGGTCGCCCACCCGCGCACCACGCGCATGCCCTCGGTCGCCATCTACGGCGACAGCGGCATGGGCAAGACCATGCTCATGGAGCGTTTCTGCGCCGACCACCCGGCGCGCTTCGATCCCGAGGCCGGGGTCGAGCGGACCCCGGTGCTGGCCCTGCAGATGGCCGGCAAGCCCGGCGAGCGGCGCCTCTACGCCCAGCTCCTCGCCGCCCTCGGCCTGCCGCCGCCCAGCTCCCGGGCAAGCGTCGTGGACCTGGAGCAGTCGGCCATGCGAGTGCTGCGCGCCATCGGCGTCCAGGTGCTCGTCATCGACGAGGTGCACAACCTCCTGGCCGGCTCGCAACGGGAGCAGCGGGTCGTGCTCAACACGCTGCGCTTCCTCAGCAACGAACTGAGGCTGTCGCTCGTCTGCTTCGGGGTCGCCGAGGCGCGCGAGGCCATCGGCGGCGACGTGCAGCTCGCGCGCCGGTTCGACGAGATCTCGCTCCGGCGCTGGTCGGCGGACGCCGAGTTCGAGGCGCTGGTCGCGTCCATCCTACGCAACCTGCCCCTGCGCGAGCCGAGCCTGCTGAGCGCCCGCTCGCTGCGCCGCCTGCTGCAGGTCGCGGACGGGCTCACGGCGCGGGTGTTCCGCGCGCTCAACGAGCTGGCCGTCGAGGCGATCGCCTCGGGCCGGGAGCAGATCACCGACGAGGCGGTCGAACGCTGGACGCCCCTTGGCGACGCCGAAGCCGCCTTCGCGTGATCGGGCCGCGGCAGGCCGAAGCGGGCGGCACGGGAGAAAGTTGGCCGCGGCCGCTTCCGGTCCTGCTCGCGCCCGCCGCCGACGAGGCGCTATCGTCGTGGATAACACGGCACGCCGCGTTCTTCGGCACCGGGCGCACTGGCCTGCTCCGGCACTGCCTCCCCGGCGTGCCTTCGCTGCTGTCGCTCAACCGCGCCCTCACGGCGGAGCAGGAAAGCAGGCTTGCCCACCTGTTCCGGCTCGGCCACCCCGCCTTGAGGCGGATGACGCACGCGGGGCTGGGTTCCGAGGTGATCGCGCACTTGGTGGCGCACGACGTCGACCACTGGTGCGAGCCGTGCGCCCGCTCGCTGGCCGAGGCAGGCTTTGGCAAGGCCGTCCTGCGCATCTGGTTCCACACCTGGCGGATCACCTGCCCGCAGTGCGGCTCGCGCGTATCGCCTTCATGGCGGACCGCGGCCAGCCTCGGCGCCAACCGCGCGCTGCCCGACCTGTTTCCGCACCTGTGGGCCAAGGCTTTGGAAGGTGAGCGTCTGCTCGATGCCGCCCTCCACCGCGCCGGGACCGCCATGCCGCTGATCCCGCCCTTGCGCCTGATGCGATTGCTCATGATCCAGGCCGGCTGCGACCGGATCCCGGTGGACGGCGAGCGCCAGGGATGGACGCTGGACGCCGTGGTGCCCGGCTTCGACGCCGCCCTTGAGCAGCATGGCGTCACGATCGAGCGCACGACGCTCATCAACGTGCCACTGCCGTTCCGCACCGCCCTGCTTGCCGGCTTCGCACTCGCCACCGAGGACCCGGCCACGGCCATACCGGCCATGTGCGCCAGGACATTGGGCATGAACCGCAGCCATTTCCGTTTTGTGCTCACCGACTGGTCGGACGGGCCGCGGCTCCGTCCCCTGCTCGCGTCGCGACCGAACTTCGCTTTCCACAGCCAGGGCTGCACAGTCTCAGGTTTGCTGCAAACTTGATACCGAGCGGCTTTTCAGTCTCACGGTTAAGTGCAGCAGCCGAGGCCGACTGCACCAGTCTCATGGTTAAGTGCAACGTGACATCGTAGAACCCGGCCGTGTGCAGGTCGCGTATGAGCCCGAAATGCTCCATCACCTCTGTCAGCATGTCAGAGCCTTCCCTTGTTGAAACGCTCGCGCACGCGGGCCAGCACCTCCGGCTTGTCCAGCGTGGCGCGGACCAGGTCGTTGATGAACCGGCGGTCCTCGGCCGGGAGCCGGGCAAGCGGCTGGCCGATCTCGTCGGCGATGGCGTGCTTGGCTGCCAGCACGGTCGGGTAGGCGAGCTGCTGGAACGGGTCCGGCCCGGCGAACGGCTTGCGGTCGGGCACGGCGCTGGGCCGCAGCGCCGGCAGTCCCAGTGCTGCTCCGCCGCCGTCCATGGTGGCGCGCGGCAGGCCGAGCCGGTCGGCGAGCACCGCCACGCGGTCGGGCCGCCGCTGGGCTTGTAGGGGCCGAACCGCTGGTCGTCGTGCTCGACGTAAAGGTCCTGGTCGAACAGCCCCCACCACAGCACGACGGTCTCGCCGGCCAGCTCGGCGGCAACGTCGTAGATCACACCCTCAATGGTGACCCGGGCATCGCCGGCAACCAGCCGCCGCTCCGGCTCGCGGGCGAAAGCGCAGTAGCGCTCCCAATCACACATCGCGCGCAGGCCTGCCGTGGGCAGGTGCGCCAGCCAGTCCTCACTGCGGGAATGCGGCTCGGCGCGGTGCGGCTGGGCGTTGTAGCTGGCGAGGTAGCGGTGCAGCCACAGGTTCGCCTCCGCCTCGTTCTCTGGCTTGTGGAAGTGGTAGAGCGTCTCGTACGCCTCCTTCACGGTGCGGAACGGGCGTTCGACCTTGCCCTTGCTGCGCGCCGTCACCCGGCGGCCGTCCTTGCCTGCCGGCATGTGCGGCATGACCTGCACGCCCAGGCACTGCATGACGTTCTTGAACACCCGGCTTTTCGCGACCGGGCCGTTGTCCAGGTAGACCGCCTCCGGGATGCCCTGCAGGACGAGGCCGCTGTCCCCGGCCTTGGGCGCCATGGCGTTGTAGAGGAAGCGCAGCGCGCTTTCGGTATCCTCGCCATAGACGCAGCGGTATTCCTGGTAGACGGCCCCGCTGCGGTCGTCGACGACGCTGTAGAGCATGAGCGTCGGCGCGCCCCGGCCCGGTGCGGACCAGAGCGGCACCGGCACATCCTTCAGATCGGACGGGCTCATGTCGAACTGCCACAGCGCGTTGCTGTGCTCGGCCTGGAACCGGACGGCGGCAGGTTGCCGGGTCATGCGGGCGTGGTCGTAGCCCCACTGGCGCAAGTAGCGGTTCACGGTCGTCCGGCTGAGGGTGCCAGGCGCGAGCCGCACCAGCCCGTCCGGCGTTTCCACGCCCTCGCCTTCCAGCAATTCGATGGCGCGGTTGGTCGAAAGGTGCCGGCCTTTCTTGTTCGTGGTGCGCAGCTTCAGGGCGGCGATGATCTCGCAGGCGCGCTCCAACTCGGCGATAGCCAGCTTGCGCGGCCGGCCGTGGTCAGCGCGACGGACTGGCTTGGGGCGCATGTGGCCATGCAGGGCGCGATACAGCGTGGGGCGCGACACGCCATACAGTGCGGCCGTGCTTTGCAGGAGGGGCTTCCGTTCGGGGCTGCGTGCCGGCAGCACGTCGAGCCGCTGCCGGAGCGCGACCAGCGCCTCGGCGGACAGCCGCTTGCCGCGGTCATTGGCCATGGGCGGCGGGGTTGCCGCGGGCCGGGATGCCTTCGAGCACGGCGGTGCCGGCCGCCTTGGGCGAGCCGTCACCGTTGACGTAGGCGTAAAGCGTAGTGGTGGTCAGGCCGAGGCGCTTGGCCACCTCGGTCGCGTTGGCCTTGGGGTCGCTCATCGCGGCCATGGCCATGTTCAGCGTCGCCCGGTCCATCTTGCGCGGCCGACCGCCCATGCGGCCCCGGGCACGCGCAGCTTTGAGGCCGGCCTGGGTGCGCTCGGCGATCAGCTCCCTTTCGAACTCGGCAAACGCCGCGAAAATCCCGAAGGCGAGCCGGCCGTTGGCGGTGGTGGTGTCGATCTGCGCGCCGGCGCCGGCCAGCACTTTCAGGCCCACGCCCCGCACGCGCAGGCTCTCGGCCGTGTTGACCAAGTGCTTGAGGTCGCGTCCGAGCCGGTCCAGCCGCCACAACACGAGCGTGTTGCCGGACTGCAGCGCTTTGAGGCAGGCAATCAGGCCGGGACGCGCGTCATGCCGGCCGGAGGCGAGATCCTCGTAGATACGCTCGGGATCAACCCCGGCCGCCAGCAGCGCGTCACGCTGCGGAGCGAGCGTCTGGGTTCCATCGCTCTTCGAGACCCGGACGTAGCCGATGAGCATGGGCGCAAGACCGCCAGAAAAGAACCTGGGCAGGGTGCAAGCTGACCTTCATAAACGCAATGGCTTGTCTGGCGCTTTTGCAAACGTAAAAAGCTGATTTTGGCAGTCACCAGGAAACCGTTCGTTTTCTGTGTGCCTGACCAGGGGGCTATGCTGCAGAGGTACGGAAGTCAATCATAGCTGCATCAGCCGCTACGATCGGTCGCTGCAACCACAGCGGCTGCAAGCACCGGGAGCAGCCCAAGGCCGCACAGCAGGGGCCACCCGCCTGCCGCCCAGCCAAACCCGACCAGCGCCGACATGAGGCCGCCGCCAGCAAACATCGCGACGGTGTAGATCGCATTCAGGCGACTGCGGATGCTCGCATCCAGGCGGTAGAGGATGGTGCGGCCCGAGATGTCGGCGACCACGGCGCCAATGTCGAGGATCACGAGGCCGACCGCCATCCCGGTTTGGCTGTGCCGGAACAGGGCCAGCAAAACCCACCCCAGCGACATGGCTGCGAATGCCGCCGTCCTTGCGCGGTGCGCCCCGGCGATGTCGGCGGCTCGGCCGAACAGAGGAGCTGCAAAAGCGGAAACGGCGCCGACCACCGCGACCGACCCCACGGCTGCCGGCGACCACCCGAAGCTTGGCCCCTGGAGGTAGAAGGCCGACCCGAGCCAGAACACGTTGAAGGAGCCGAAGCTCAGGGCCTGGCATGCGGCTGCAGCACGAAGGGCGGGGATGGTCCGGACCAGGCGGCCCATCGACAGGATCAGGCCGCGATAGCCGACGACCTCGGCCTGCGGGTTCGTGGAGACCGGCCGGACGAGGCGCCGAAGGCTGAGGAGGACACCCAGCATGACGGCCAGCGCCACGCCATACACGGCACGCCAGCCCAGGTAGGTGCCGATCACGCCGGACACCGCCCTGGCGAGCAGGATGCCGACGATGACGCCGCGCGTGAGCAGTCCCGTGACCCGGCCCAGCTCCTCCGGCCGCGTCCGCAGGCTCGCGTAAGGGGGGAGGACATAGGGCGTGACGCTGGCCAGGCCGATCAGCAGGCACGCGGCGGCCAGGACGGCTGCACGCCCGCTCATCGCCGCGAGCAGAAGGGCGGCCATCTGCACGGGGATGACCGTCAGGAGGAGGCGCCGGGCCGAAAGGGTGTCCGCCAATGGCAGCAGAAACAGCACCCCCAGCGCCACCCCGGCCTGCGTCAGCGCCGGCAGCAGCCCGAGAAGCCTTTCGGGCATGGCGAGGGAGCCGCCGATCTGCACCAGCAGGGGCTGGATGTAGTAACCGTTGGCGACCGACGCGGCGCAGGCGAGCGCCATGAGCGCGACGGCCCGGTCGCTCAGGAGTTCGCCGGGCGCTGTGTGCGCCGTCGAGGCAGCAGCGTCGTCCGTTCTGTTTTGCACGATTGCCCGTTCAACAAGGGTGAGGCAGGGACGGGGCGGGTTCGCAGCGGGTCCCTGCCGTCACCGGGTGCCGAAGAACGCAGCGATCTCTGCCGCGGCCTGGTCCGGGTCCTCACGGTGCGGGAAGTGGCCGACGCCGGGAAATGGCGCGAGGTCGAGATTGGGGAAGGTCTCGCCCAGGCGGTCCGTCCATTCATACGCGAACATCGGGTCATGCTCGGCCCAGCGGACACACGTTGGGAGGGGGATGGGCGGCAGGGTGGGAGCCTCTCCCTTCATCACGGCAAGACGGCTGGCGAACGAGGCCCGGTAGTGCGCAAAGCCGCCGGCCAGGTTGCCGGGCTTCTGGAAGTTGGCCACGAACTGGTCCAGCACGTCGTCGAACGCATCCTTGCGGTGGGACCAGTGCCGCAGGAAGTGCGTGATGTAGAGGCGGGTCGTCTCCGGTGACGCCCCGAGCAGGGCTGGCGCCAGCTCGGTCTGGTGGAACGTCATGTACCACGTCTCGCCAAGGCGGTCGGGGGCGCCCATGCGCGCCCCGATTCCGGGGTACACGAAATCGAAGAAGAACAGGCCGATCAGCCGTTCCGGTGCCAAGCGGGCCACGCTTTGCATGACCGCGCCGCCGATGTCATGGCCGACCAGCCCCACGCGCTCCAGCCCAAGGGCGTCAAGCATCGCCAGGATGTCCCGGGCTTGGTCTTGGGGACCGAAGGGACCCGCAGGCTTGTCGCTGTCGCCGAAGCCGCGCAGGTCCGGTGCTACGACCTGGAAGCAGCCGGCCAGCCGGGTCATGACCGGCTCCCAGGTCAGCCAGAACTCCGGCCACCCGTGCAGCAGCACGAGCGGCATGCCCCGCCCGGCACGGGCCACATGGAGGGTGGCGCCGTTCACCGGCACGCTGACGTGTTCGATCACGGGCGCCGGCCCGGCAGCGGGCGTGATGGGGGCGGGGGACAGCTCGGCATGCGGGACTCCTTCTGCAAGCCGTATCTGCGCCCGCTCGGCGCTGGCTATAAGGAGGTGAATGCGATACAAACTGTGAAGCAAAACTTCACGATGCCGGGCAATGCGCCAAACAGACCCCCTGGAAGGGCTGCCTGTGTTCCTGGCGGTCGCAGAACTGCTCAGCTTCAACGGCGCTGCCAAGCGGCTTGGCATCTCGGCGTCGGCAGCATCCCAGGCCGTACGGAAGCTTGAGCAGCGGATCGGAATGCCGCTCCTGCGCCGGTCAACGCGCAGCATCAGCCTGACGGACACAGGAGCGGAGTACTTCGAGCGGGCAGGACCCGCGTTGCGCGACCTGCTCCTTGTCACCCAGGACATGGCCGGGCGGTCCGGGCAGCCATCCGGCCCCCTGCGGCTCACCATGCCCCGCTCTGCCTACGATGCGGTCGTGGCACCCGTGATGGCGCGGTTCCAGGCGGCCTATCCTGCGGTCGGCGTCGAGATCGATGTCGAGGGGCGGTTGATCGACCTCGTCGAGCAAGGGTTCGATGCCGGGTTCCGCTACGGCGATATGCTGGCGCGCGACGTGGTCGCCGTGAAGCTGCTGCCCGCAAGCGAGGCTATCCTTGCAGCCGCCCCAAGCTACCTTGGGCACCGCGCAGCGCCGCGGTGCCCGGCCGACCTGCTGGACCATGCGGCAGTGGTGTGCCGGAGCCGGACCACCCGCCTGGTTCGGCCCTGGGCCATGGAGGCGGACGGCAAGGCCGTGCAGATCGCCCCGCCAGCCCGGACCATCGTCGGGGACCTGGTGTCGCAGATCGACCTGATGGTGCGGGGGCTTGGCATCGGCTCTGCCGCGACGGCCAGTATCTCGCACCTCTTGGACGGGGACGCGCTCATCCGCGTTCTTCCGGGGTGGTCGACGCCTTTGGAGCCGCTGTACCTGTACTATCCCGATCGGCGGCACCAGCCGGCGGCACTGCGCGCGTTCATCGATTTCCTCCGCACGAACCTTGCCCCAGCCTGATCTGTCTCACCTAATGTGGGCAAAGACGGATGATCTCGCGCCCGTCTCACGGAGCGCGGGTTCAGTCTCGCGTAGTGCGGGTTGGGCGCAGGCTACAGTCTCACGAGTTATGGGCGCGAAACGCCGATGATCTCGCGCCAGAACGCGGATGATCTCGGGTCGCCACACCTACCAGTCCGGGGCATCCATCGAGCTTGGCCCGAACCCGGCCTGGGCCGGGCCGAAGCCCGCGATCAGCCGGGTGGTGATCCGGCTGGTGGAGAACACCGCGGCGCTGCAGGCCAACCTGCTGTCCGGCGACGTGGACATGACGCCGTCCGGCATCGGCATCACCACGGACCAGGCGGTGGCGATGCAGAAGGCCCAGCCGGACGGCTTCCGCTACAACTACCGCCCGGGCCTCAGCCTGGAACGGATCGATCCGCAACGCGACAACAAGCTGCTCACGGACAAGCGGGTGCGCCAAGCGCTGCTGCTGTCCACAGATCGCAAGACGCTGATCGACCGGCTGTTCGGCGGCCATGCCAAGCTGGCGCTGAGCTGGACCAACGAGCTGGAGCCGAACTACACGGCCGACGTGCCGACCTACCCCTATGACCCTGCCCTGGCGCGGCGCCTGCTGAAGGAAGCCGGGTTCACGCCGGGGCCGGACGGCATCGGCCGCAACGAGCGGGGCGAGCGCCTGTCGTTCGAGTTCACCACCACCTCCGGGAACCGTGTCCGCGAGCTGACGCAGCAGGTGATGCAGAGCCAGTGGAAGGCCGTCGGCATCGAGGTGACGATCCGCAACGAGCCGTCGCGGAGCTTCTTCGGCGAGACGACGCGCCGGCGGGCCTACCCCGGCCTCGTCGAGTACGCCAACAGCAGCCGCATCGGCCTGCCGCCCACGCCGTTCTACGGCACCGCCGGCATCCCGACGGTGGCCAACAACTACAACGGCATGAACGTGTCGGGCTTCAGCCAGCCGCGGATGGACGAGTTGCTGGCCCAGGCGGAAACGGAACTGGACCCGGCGAAGCAGAAGGCGATCTGGCGGGAGATGCAGCAGATCTACGCCGCGGAGCTGCCCGAGCTGCCACTGTATTTCCGGGAAGATCCGGATATCCTGCCGAACTGGTTGCAGGGCTACGAGGCGACCGGCAAAGAAGACTACGCCACATACTGGGCAGAGCTTTGGCATCCGTGACGGGGCGGCTTTGCTGCGCACTTGGCGGAAGACCGGCCCGGCGAAGGGCCACGGCGCCGCCGTTGCAGTGCCGGAAAGCGGGCGTTGCGCCCGTCGCGGAACTTGAACGCAGGCTGGAGGCGCGCATCACTGGCGGGCCGCTGTTCCACGCCGTCGGGCGCGGCGACCGCGTGCTGGACCGCGCGCCCTCCGACCGCGCGATGGCGTGGCGCGTCGCCCGCGCCGCCGCGGCGGCCGGCTATGACCTACAGGACTTCATCGGCCACTTGCCGCGTGCGGCTTCGTCACCGCCGCAGCGCGGGTGGGGGCCAGCGTGTTCCGCATTCAGGACGTGTCACGCCTCCGCTCGCTGCAGGTGCTGGCCGGTTGCGTGCACGAGGCGCAAGCGTTCCAAAATCACGCCGGCGAGGAACTCCCTTGAGCGTTGGGGGGTGAACACCCCGCCAGACGAGTAGTCGTTCGGAGCAGATCTGCCATGCTGTCTGACGGCTGAGTGTGTCATCATACCTCGGGACTGAACAGGTGCGCTGTCCCAGCCTGGGGTTGAGCAGCCGCCGGCGCTTGGGCGAAGGCGAGGGTAGAGGCCGCGAGCAGCACCGCGGCGAGGAGGAAGCGGGCAGAAATACGGCCAGGCATAGCAGGCGGCAGTGCGGCTGGCGAACGCTGCCTTCCCGACCCTCGTATCCGCTTCCGAGGCGCTGCTCTCACCTGTTTGGCAGAGCGCCTGGAGTACGCTTGAGGATCGACGGACGTGATGGGCGCAGCACAATCCCCCTTTCCTCGACAACAACTTGCGCATCAGGGTACACCGCCATGGCCAGGTCCAGCCCGTTGGTGAAGTCGGCGCGGAATTTCCTGAGCCGGGCATAACCGCTGCCGAACTGCGCATACAGCGCCGGCCAGGACACCTCGACATCACGGGTCAGGGCGTGCAGCCGGTATGCCAGCCACACGTAGATGTCGATCACCGCGCTGCGGGGACCTATGGCGCGGAGCGCGCTCTCGCTGAGCGGAACGGGATGCTCGCGCAGGGCGCGGTAGAACTCCTCGTTGAGCAGCACCCGGTCCTGCCACAATCCTGGCTGGTCGCTCAGCACGTCGGTCATGGTGATGCTGCCGTCCACGAACCCGCCTCGGCGCATGATCTCCTTGGACCCACGATCGGCAAAGAACGTCAGCGAGCAGCCGGAAATCCGCCGCGCCTGCTCATTCACCATGCGGTAGGTCTTGCCGCCGATGGACAGTCCCAACTGGCCGAGCCAGACCCGCATTGACCGACCGAGTTCGATTTCCCGGCTGCCCTTCTTGACCGCCTCGGACTGCAGGAACAGCAGGATGAACCGGGCGTAGCTGCCGTAGGGCAAGCCGAGCGATTCGCCTGCCCGGTTGACGCCGCTTTGCAGGACCATGGTGAGGTTATGTCCCTCCCTGCGCCAAACGTCCTCGTCCTGCAGCTTGTGGGGCAGGCAGGTCAACGCGAACCCGGAGTAGGTGAAGCCAACCTTGTCGGCCTCGTCGCTCAGAACCAGGTGAGCCGCTTCGACAATCGCACGCTCGTGTTTCGTGACGGCCTGCTTCCGGGCTTCCTCGACGCCGCTGCCCACGATTACGCGATGAACGTTGCCCATGCTGTCCCCACAGCGACCGGCATCGAGCAGGGCTGTTCAACGCTGTGAAACAGCGAGCATTCTGAGCAGGTTCTTGAGGCC
>CAXSAZ010000079.1:0-11365 GCA_964235485.1 uncultured Acetobacteraceae bacterium
CTCAAGAACCTGCTCAGAATGCTCGCTGTTTCACAGCGTTGAACAGCCCTGGCGGAATCAGGACGGCCTTTATGCCCCGGCGCTGCCACGCATTGTCCAGTGCGCGGTCCCAGTCCTTCAGCTCAAACTCGTCGCTGACGATCTCGCCCACTTTAACTTGGCCAGTCTCCAGGTAGGCGACAGCACGACTGAAATCATTGATTTGAGCGAAGGAACCTTTAATGGTGACTTCGCGCCGGAAAATGTCGAAAGGGTTGACGGGAAACGTCGCCTTTTCCGGGTAAACGCCGTAGATAAGCACCTCACCGCCGCGGCGGGTCTGGCGCATCGCCTCCGCGCACATCTCCGGCGCGCCGGTGGCCTCGACGACGTAGTCAAACCCGTTGGCGCTGATCTCCTTCAGGGCGCGGCGGTGCTTTTCGGGATCGTTGCGGTCAACGGCAACCACGCGATCGGCAGAAAGGCGCTCGGCGAGCGCAAGTTTTGGTCCGGCCGGCGCGGCAACGGTCAGGCTGGCAGCTCCGTTGATCTTGAGCAACTGCGCCAGAACCTGTCCTGTCGGGCCGGCGCCGAACATGAGAACGTCCGCGCCAGGTTTGACGTCCAGGACTTCCACGCCATGCACGGCGCAGGCGGTCGGCTCCACCATGATCGCCTCGCGCCAAGGCAGGCTGGACACGGCGAACACGTCACTCGCCTTGACGCGCAGGAACTCTGCGAAGCCGCCGTTCATTTGGATGCCGTAGGCCACCAAGTTTTCGCAACGCAAGTATTGGCCCCGGCGGCAGTAGAAGCAATGTCCGCACGAGCGGTTGCAGTTGGCCACGACGCGGTCGCCCGCATGCCAATCGTTCACTGCGCTTCCGACGGCGGCGACCTCGCCGGTGAACTCGTGGCCGGGGATCAGCGGGAAACGAGGATTAAACTCCCCCTCGTGGATGTGGAGATCCGTGCCGCACAATCCGCACGCCTTGACACGGATGAGCACGTCATCGCTTTCGAGTGAAGGCTTGTTGACGTCGCGGTAAGCAAAAGAGCGAGGAGCGTCATAGACGATGGCTTTCATTCGTGGACTGCTTCTGTTTCTGTTGATTTGAATATATGCGATTGAGGCGCTCCTGGATTGAAGCGCCGCATTGCAAGCAGGGAAAGCAGAAGTGTCCGGCTTCCGCTTGCGCAGGGACGAGAGGCGCGCGGCTGAGGTGAAGATAGCCCTCCACGCCCTCAATTGCATGCTGGGTCTCAGGGACTGAAACTACGTCCGCATCGCCTGCCCCTGGACTAGGGCAGGGTCATTGCGCACTTACCTCCAGTCCTTGCAACACGCTGGCCCGCCTGCCGTCACTTCCCGAGCGTGAACTGCCCGACGAAGCGCTCCACGTTTGCCTTGGTGATGAGAATGCAGTTGAACAGCTGCTTCTCCGTCGGCGCTCCTGTCTTGCCGGTCTTGATGAAGGAGTCCGCCTCGTCCACCGCCTTTGCGGCAAAGGTGGCTACCGGCTGAAGCACGGTGTAGGCCAGCTCTCCCGATTTGACCGCCGCGACCGCGTCCGGAGAACCGTCGAAGCCGCCCACCTTGATGCTCGACAGCTTGCCCGCTTCTTTCAGCGCCGCGATCGCGCCGAGAGCCATCTCGTCGTTGCCGCTGATCACGCCGATGATGTTGGGATTGGCCTGGAGCAGGTTCTGCATCTTGTCGTGGCCCTGGGTGCGGTCCCAGTTGGCGACCTGTGATCCGACCTTCTTGAGGTCGGGATATTGACTGAGCACGGTGTTGAACCCGTTGGACCGGGTGGCGGCGTTGTTGTCGGACGGTGCGCCGAGCAGTTCGACGTAATTGCCCTTCTGCCCTACGTCCTTTACCCATTGCTGGGCGCCAAGCGCCGCGCCCTGTGCGTTGTTGGAAACCAACTGCGCCTTGGCGAGGCCTTCCTGGTTGATCTCGGCGTTGACGAGGATGACCGGGATGTTCGCGGCGACGGCCTTCTTCACGGCGCCGACGGACCCGCTGGCGTTCGCCGGGTCGAGGATAATCGCGACCGAGCGGTTGGTGATGGCCGTGTCGATCAGGTTGCTTTCGGTGTTGGTGTCGCCCTTGGACGCGCCAACATTGGCCGTGTAGCCGAGCTTCTCCGCTTGAGCCTTGGCCACGTTGCCTTCGGTCTGCCAGTACGGGTTGGAGGGGTCGTTGACGATGATGGTCATCAGGCCTCCTGCCGCAGCGGCAGGCGATACGCTGTAGCCCAGTGCGGGAACAGCCAGTGCAACGGCGGCGATCGTCGATGTCAGTGTTCTGCGTAGCAAAATGTTCTTCCTTTCGATATGCAGCACGTGCGGCCTGGTTGCGGCCGTTCCGAAGCCGGTGTGGCCTGTCGCTCCTAGCCCGCCTTCGGCGCGAGCGTCGGATGACTTGGTGTGGGCGTCGTGGGTTTGGGGGGGCGACGGCGGTACTGCACGGCGTTCAGAAGCACCGCGAGCACAATGACGGCGCCGGTGAAAACCGTCTGCCAGTAGGAGGAGATGCCGATGATGACCAGCCCGTCGGACAGGAAGCCGATGACGAAGGCGCCGAGCAGGGTGCCGCGCACCGTGCCGCGGCCGCCGGTCAGAGCCGCGCCGCCGATGACCACCGCGGCAATGGCCGTGAGTTCGTAGGTCACGCCCGCCGTCGGACCGGCCGAGGTGAGCTGCGACGACAGGATGAGGCCCGCAATGGCGGCGCAGATCCCGGACAGGACGTAAACGGTGATCTGCACCGGCTTGACCGGAACGCCGCACAGTTCCGCCGCACGCTCGTTGCCGCCCGACGCGTAGAGCCACCGCCCGAACGCGGTGCGGCTCAGCACCAAGTTGCCGACGAGTGCAACCACCACCAGCACCACGACGCCGATCGGGACATCGAACAGGCGGTTGAAGCCGAGCCAGTTGAAGCCGGTGTTGCCGAGCTCCGGCTGGCCGCCGAGGTTGTTGTAGGTGAGGCCGTTGGTAATCAGCAGTGCCACGCCGCGGGCCACATACATGACGCCGAGGGTAGCGACGAACGCCGGAACCTTGAAGCGCGCGACGAGCACGCCGTTGATCAGGCCCACGAAGCCACCCAGAGCGCAGGTGAGGATCACGACCACCCAGACCGGTGGATAAAGGGCGTAGCCGAGCGCCGGGAAAGAAACCCCTTGCATCAGGAACCCGGCGATCACGCCGCACAGGCCGAGCGTCGAGCCGACCGACAGGTCGATGCCGCCGTTCAGGATGACGAGTAGCATGCCGACCGCGAGGATGCCGTAGATGGCGACGTGGGACGCCATCGTGAGAAAGTTGCCGAGCGAAAAGTAGTAGGGCGACAAAAACGAGAAGACGATGATGATCGCGATCAAAGCGAAAAAGGCCCGGCCCTCAAGCAAAATCCGGGCAACATCGAAATCGCTGGAGAATGAACTCAGGCTGGAGCGTTTTGTTTGCAGGGTCGTTTGGATCATTATCAGGACTCTTGCTGTTTTGTCAGCCAACCACGGCTTCGCCGGAGGCAGCCATGATATCTTCCTTGGTCACGTTGGGCCCGAACTCGGCGGCAATCCTGCCTTTGCTCATCACGACAATCCGGTGCGCGATGCTTAAGCACTCCTGGACCTCCGACGTGGAGTACACGACGGCGAGCCCTTGCGACGCCCGTTCGCCGAGTAGGCGGAACACCTCGGCCTTGGCGCCGATGTCGATGCCGCGGCTGGGCTCGTCCAGCAGGATGGCCTTGGGATGGGTCGCCAGCATCTTGCCAATGACCACCTTCTGCTGGTTGCCGCCGGACAACGAGCCGATCGCGGCACCGCCGCCCGCGGTCTTGATGGTGACATCACGGATCGACTGGTCGACCAGCGCCTGCTCCCGCGTTCGCGACGTCAGCACGCGTTTCACGAACGCGCCGATGCTGGCCAGCGATAGGTTCTCGCCCACGGACATGGTCTGCACCAGGCCGTCGCGCTGGCGGTCCTCAGGCACCAAGGCGAGACCCTTGGCGATGCGCCCGGCGATGTTGAGGCCCGCAACCGGCTCGCCCCGCAGCAGCACTTGGCCGGACACCATCGGCACGCGCCCGGCGACCGCTTCCAGCAGTTCCGTGCGCCCGGCGCCCATCAGCCCGTAGATGCACACAACCTCGCCGGCCCGAACATGGAAGGACAGGTGGTCGACGACCAAGCCGCCCGTGCGCGTCGTGTCGGCCACGCAGATCTCGTTGGCCGAAAGCACCACGTCGCCAAACGCGTAGCCTGTGGGCGGGGAGCCGCGGTCGTAGTGGTCGCCCACCATGTTCTGGACGATCCACTGCAGGTCAATGTCCTTCGCCTCGGCAGTTGCCGTGATCGCGCCATCGCGCAGCACCACCGCATAGTCGGTGATCTGCAGCGCCTCCTCCAGATGGTGGGAGATGTAGACGATGGAGACGCCGCGGCTCGTGAGGTCGCGAATCACCTTGAACAGCACCTCGACTTCGGCCGCGCTCAGCGCGGAGGTCGGCTCGTCCATGATCAGGATGCGCGCGTCGATGGAGAGCGCGCGGGCGATCTCCACGAGTTGCTGCTGGCCGAGGCGAAGCTTCTCGACCGGGGTCATCGGGTCGATCTTCTCGTTGAGATCCTCCATCAGCACCTTGGTCTGGCGGGCCTCCTCGTCGAAGTCGATGCCGGACGGGCGGCGTAGCTCGCGGCCCAAGAAGACGTTGTCGCGCACGCTGAGGTTGGGCGCGAGGCTCAGCTCCTGGTGGATGATGGAGATGCCGTTGTCCCGGGCCTCCACCGTGGAAGCGAAGCTGACCCGGCGTCCGTCGAGCGTGATCTCGCCCGAGGTGGGCGTCACGACGCCGGACAAGATCTTCATCAGTGTCGACTTGCCTGCGCCGTTCTCGCCGAACAGCGTCGTGACCTTGCCACGGTGAATGTCGAAATTCACGCCCTTAAGCGCGTGCGTGTTGCCATACGTTTTGACGACGTTGCGCGCGGAGAGCACGACGTCACCGGCCGCGGGCGGGGTTGCCGATGCCGTGATGGCAAAAGCCATGCTCATTGCACGGCCAGCTTGGCGGGGGTGACGTCCCATTCAGCCGGGTCGGACAGGGTGAAGGCGCCGATGACCGAGATGGTCTTGCCCGTCAGGTCGGAGGTGTCGACCTTGGACAGCACCTCCTTCTTCATTTCGTTGTTCAGCGCCGAGCCGGCGTTCTGATAGTCGATCTGGTTCTTGAAATCGCCGAACTTGATCAAGCCTGTAGCGTCGCGCAGGTCGGTTCCGTTGATCGCGGGCCCGGTCTGCACTTTGACTTGAAGGGTATCGGGGACACCGGGGATGGCCACGTCGTAGACGCCAAAATCCTGCTTGCCGGCTTTGCCCGTGAACTTGACGGAAAACTCGGTGCCGGCCGGCGCAGACATGCCGTATTGCTTCTCGGCCGCCTCCTGATCCTTGGCCAGGGCCTCGGCCAGCACACTGGCCTCGACCGCGCGGCTCTCAATCGCGGACTGCACTTTCGGGAATTGAGCCTGGCCGTAGGCAGGGGCGGAGAAAGCGCCGGCCGGCACGTCCTGACCGGAGCCAATTCGAACGACCTTGGTGTCGATGGCCATCGCGGCGAGCAGAACCAGGACTGCGCCCGAACCCACAGCGAGTCTCATGTCCAGTTTGCCGCGCCTGGCCATCATTGTTCCTCCCCCTTGCCCCGCTGCTGTGACAGCATGGACCGTTGTTGCCGCGTTCAGGCGACCGATCCGACGCTCATTCCGGAATGAGCACGATCTTGATCGAGCCGTCGCCCTTCTTCATCTTCTCGAAGCCGGTCTTCCACTCCGACAACGGCACCACGTCCGTCACCACGCCCTCGGTCGGCAGGCGCCCGTCGTTGATGGCGGCGATGGTCAGCGGGTAGCAGTACGGCCCCAGATGCGCCCCGTAGAGGTCGAGCTGCTTGCGGTCGCTGATGATGCTCCAGTCGGCGGTGACCTCATGGCCGAACACGCTGAACTCGACGAACCGGCCGAGCTTGCGGATCATGTTCAGGCCCTGCGTGACCGAGGATGGGTGCCCCGTCGCCTCGATGTACACGTCGCAGCCGTAGCCCTCCGTCAGGTCCTTCACCGCCTGGACGACGTCCTCCGTCAGCGGGTTCATGACCACGTCGGCACCGAAGCGCTTCGCCAGTTCGAGCCGGTCGGGCTTGGTGTCCAGCACGACCAGCTTCGACGGGTTCTTGAGCCGCGCCGCGCCCACCATGCCCAGGCCCAGCGGCCCGGCGCCCGCCAGCACCACCACGTCGTCCAACTGGATCAGCCCCCGGTTCACCGCGTGGACCGAGCAGGCATACGGCTCAACCAGGACCGCCTTCTCCATCGGCAAGTCCTGCGGCACGCGGTGGGTGCGCGACTCCTTGGGAAAGCGCATATACTTCGCCATGCCGCCGTTGACGTTGCTTTGGAAGCCGTACACGTCGTGCCGCTCGCACATCCAGTACTCACCGCGCTTGCAGTAGCGGCATTCCTCACACGGCACGATCTGCTCGGAGATCAGGCGGTCGCCGACCTTGTACTGGCCCTTCCGCGCGACGTTCTCGCCAATCTCGACGGCGCGGCCGATGAACTCGTGGCCGGGGATCATCGGCGCCTTGACGTAGCGGGGCTGGCCCTTGTCGTCGCCCCAGAACGACGGCGCGCCCTCGAACGTCTTGATGTCGCTGGCGCAGATGCCGCAGGCCTCGACCTCAATGATGATGTCATCCGGCCCGGCGCGCGGCACATCCACCGTCTCCAGCCGGTAATCGCCAGGCGCATAGGCGACGATGGCCTGCATGGTTTCTGGAAGCTGGTTGGGCCGGGATACCGTGGCGGATGCGCTCATGGCGATGCTCCTTGCTGGTCGTGCAACAGTTTGGTCAGTCCGTCCGCCAGGGTTCCCAGCAGCAGGTTGCAGGAGGCGGCGCCGGCATCGAGCGTGCCGCGGGACCGTTCACCCAGCCGGCTCGCCCGGCCGATGCGGGCGACCATGTCGCGGGTGGATTCAAGGCCCGAGGCAGCGGCCTGCTTCATGTCGGCGAGGCACGCGGCGAATGGGTCTGCCCGCCCTTGAGCCGCCTCAAATGCGGTCACGGCGGGGTCGAGCACGTCCACCAGCGTCTTGTCGCCGGGCTTGGCGCCGCCGAGGTCGATCACCGCGCCGTAGCCCGCGCGCAGCATGGCCGCGAACCGGGCGGCATCAATGCGGTCGGCTCCGTCCAGCGCACCCGCCATCTCGGTGAAGCAAGTGCCGTAGAGCGGGCCCATGGAGCCGCCGATATCGCCGAGCAGCGTGTCGCCGAGCGTTTGCAATCCATGCGCCAAGCCGAACGGGCCGCCAGCGCGCAACCGCTCGGTCGCGAGGCGGAAGCCCTTGCCCATGTTGATCCCGTGATCGCCGTCGCCGATCTTGCCGTCGATCTCGCCGAGGAAGGCCTGCTCGCGCACGACCGCGGCGGCCATGTCCAGCACGATTGGGCCGGCGTCCTGTTCGCTGACCGAGTCCATTTTCAGTGCTCCCCGACCGTAAGGCCTATGGAACGCGCGGGGGCGGCCATCAGCCGGTCCAGTTCCGCATCCAGGCGCGTGAGGGTAAGGGACACGCCCATCATGTCGAGCGACGTAAAGTAGTTGCCGACGAAGCGGTGGCGTGGGGTGATGCCCCGGTCACGCAGCATCTCGTCAACGTGGCCATAGAGCAGGTACAGCTCCATCACCGGGGTGGCGCCCAGGCCCGACACCAACACCGAGACGTCGTCGCCACGGCCGAACGGAAGGTCCGCGACGATGCGCGCGACCATGTCGGCAGCCATCTCCTTGGCGGGTGCGATGGGCATGACGGCAATGCCGGGCTCGCCGTGATGGCCGATGCCGACCTCCATCTCGCCGTCCCTGATGGTAAAGTTCGGCTTGCCCGCGGCGGGGATGGTGCAGGCGGACAGGCCGATGCCAACCGAGCGCGTCTGGTCGATCGCTTTCTGGGCGGCGGCGATCACCTCGGGCAGGTCGGCACCCTCGGCGGCGCGTGCGCCCCCGGCCTTCCACATGACGATCTCACCCGCGACGCCGCGCCGCTTGTCCCGCTCCTGTGGGCCAGCGGAGGCAACGTCGTCGTTGGCAATCACCGTCCGGACGTTCACGCCATCCTTGGCGGCCAGCTTGACGGCCATTTTCACGTTCATGTTGTCGCCGGCGTAGTTGCCATAAAGGCAGGCGACGCCCGCGCCTGAATCGGCCGCCTGGAACGCGGCGTGGAAGCTCTTCGCGGTGGGCGATGCAAACACCTCGCCGATGGCGACCGCGTCCAGCAGGCCGGGTCCGATATAGCCGAGGAAGGCGGGCTCGTGACCGGAGCCGCCGCCGGTGACCACGCCGACACGGCCAGGCACGGCGGGACCTGTCCGACGCAGGACGCGGGGGTGGGCCGTCGCCTGCAACAGGCCGGGACATGCCGCGAGGTAGCCACGCAGGCTGTCCTCGACGACCTCGTCTGGATTGTTGATGACCCGGTTCATACGGGCCGTGGCTCCGGTGATTGCCTCATGGCGTCCTCCCGATTTTCACCAACCCTCACGTAAGCCTGCACTAATGTCAAGAGCCTGCATGAACGTTCACGCGGGATTTTCGGGACGTCCTGCCTATGCCGACGGTAAACCCATGTCTTAGCTTGCAAATGCGGGTTCCAGTGACTTATTGTGCCGTCAATCGTTTGATATGAATTTCACCAAATGAGCAATCGTGCAACGCACCATCGCTCGCTTCGGAGGGGAAAGATCCATGGCAATCGCGATCGGCTGCGATGAAGCAGGCTTCGAGCTGAAGCAGATCCTCAAGCGGGCGCTCATTGACCGCAGCCTGGACGTGGAGGATTTCGGCACCCACGACACCCAACCCGTTCTGTATCCGGACATCGCCTTCGCCGCCGCGCAGTCGGTTGCCGAAGGGCGCAACGACCGCGCCGTGCTGCTGTGCGGCACCGGCATCGGCATGGCGATCAGCGCCAACAAGGTGCCGGGCATCCGGGCAGCGCAGTGCCATGACACCTACTCGGCGGAGCGCGCGCGCAAAAGCAACGACGCCCAGGTGATCACCATGGGCGCCCGGGTGATCGGGCCGGAGTTGGCCAAGACGATCCTGCAAGCCTGGCTCGCGTCGGAGTTCGAACCAGCCCGTTCCGGGCCCAAGGTTGCCCGCATCCGGGAGTTTGAGGAAGCCGTCAAAAAGGCTTAGCTGCAATCCCGCAAGCCGGGATCCCAATCGTGAGCGCATTATCAAAGGACGTCCGACGCCCCCTCGATTGGGGCGACATTTCAGCAGATACGCTGGTTGAGATTGCCAGCCTCTACTACCACCAGGACATCACGCAGGAGGAGCTGTCCCGCCGCTTCTCACTGTCCCGCGCCAAGGTCAGCCGTCTGCTCAAACGAGCCCGGGAGGATGGCATCGTCGAGATCCGCGTGCACCAGCACCCCGGCATCAGCAATGAACTGGAGCAGGAGTTCATCAGCCGATTCGGCATCGACCGGTTGCTCGTGTCGCTCGACCAGCGGGATCCGGAGGCGCAGCGCCTGGCAGTCGCGGGCTTGGTGGCAAACCACCTTTCGCGCACGCTGACCGAGGGCATGACGGTCGCGGTCGGCATGGGCCGCAACGTGGCCGCCGTGGCGGACTGCGTGGCACCGACCCGCCGCGCGGTGACGTTCGTGTGCGCCATCGGCGGGTCGGTCCGGGCGGGAGAGCACATGAACCCGGACCACATCTGCCGGCGGCTGGCCGTGCGCTTCGGCGGCGAAAGCGAAACGCTGTATGCGCCGGCCCTCGTTGCCGATGCCAGCCTGCGCGACGAGCTTTACCGCAACGATACCGTCAAGCTGGTGCTCGACCGCGCGCGCCGGGCGGATGTGGCGCTGGTCGGGATCGGCGATCTCAGCGAAGACAGCAACATGGTCCGCATGGGCTGGTTTTCCCCGCAGGAAGTCGCGGAGGCCCGGCTTTCCGGGACCATCGGCGACATCATGGGTTACGATTTCATCGACATTCATGGCCGCGCGTCCAGCGCCAACATGCAGGGCCGGGTCATCGGCCTGACCACCCGCGACCTGAGCCGGATCCCCCACGTGATCGCAATCGCGAGCGAAAACACCAAGGCTGCCGCCATTCTGGGCGCTCTACGCACCGGCGCCGTCAACACGCTGGCGACGAGTTCCACGAACGCCCGCACCGTGCTGCGTTTACATGAAGCGACCTCGAAACCGTGAGATGGTCGCTGGGGCATTGTCAAGTTGACGGGCGGAGGGTGTCGATGACCTCAGGCCGGCTTCGGTGCTTATGCGACATCAGCAACCGCGATGACCTCGCGCCAGGTGCGGAAAGTGGCGTCGCGGGCGGCACGGTGCTGGTCGGCGGTGAGGCGATGACGGCGGAGCTGGAAATGGTTGTGGATGCGCGCATGGGCGGACAGGAACTGCTGGGCATGGCGCGCTGACTTGAACCGCTGCATCTGCCGTTCTCGTCGTCGCGTCGGCTGGTGTGACACCTCGGCCCGGTTGTTCAGGTATTTGCTTGGCCGATGCTCGACGGCGTTGTCAGGTTGACGAGCGAAGGATGTTGATGACCCCAGGCCGGTTCGGTGCCTATGCGACATCAGCAACTGCGATGACCTCACGCCAGGCTCATGCCTCCCCTCATTTCGTTTCAATGATGGAGACGGTCGGGGGTTCCGCGACGGCTCGAACTGGAGCGCCTGACGCACGGGCGGTGACAAGCGGCTGAGCGGCCTTGCAAGCGGGGCCGGGACGCGGTTTCAGGCCCTGCAATCCGATGCACGGGGCTGGACGATGCCGACCAAAAAGCCGCTCTCATTCGAGGGCGTCCACTGCTTTCTCAAGACGCTGTTCGCGGACGACCTGCATGCCAAGCGCGTGCTCTCGTTGGCAGGAGCCATCCTTGGGGTGATCGAGTCTGCCTCGCTCGCGGTTGCCATGATCGGCCAGGGCTTGGCGCTGGCCCGCGGGCGCCTGACCAAGCATGCGGTCAAGCAGGTGGACCGGCTGCTGTCCAACCCAGGCATCGATGTCGATGCCTTGCTGGTCCACTGGGTGCCCTACGTGGTGGGAAGCCGGTCCAGCATCACGGTTGCAATGGACTGGACCGACTTCGACGCCTGTGGCCAGGCGACAATCATGTTGTCGCTGCTGTGCCGCCATGGGCGGGCGACGCCGCTGGTGTGGCTGACGGTCGGCACGGCCACGCTGAAGGACCGGCGCAACGCGTACGAGGACTACCCCATCCTATTCAGCGCGCTGAGGTTTATTCCGCGAGCTGAGCGGCGGACA
>CAXSAZ010000080.1:0-11026 GCA_964235485.1 uncultured Acetobacteraceae bacterium
CATAGTCTATGATAGCCAGCTTTACCGGATCCCAACAATGCTCCGCAACCAGACAGCTAGTGAGGGTCTGTGGCATGGGCATGTTCGCACTTGGGACAATCTTACCCAGGGTATGCGCAATGCCTTAATTAGAAACGGCGTTACCACTTCACGCGGAAAGATCATCTAGCCATGAACCACATCAAAGCCAATGAGACGCCCAAAGATGTTCGATTGGAGCTGCTTCGTTTGTCGGAATCGGGTAAGGATTATGATAAGGCACTTGGCTTGGCTCTTGAGTGCGTCTGTTCTTCTGACCGCTGGTTACGTATCAACGCACTACACTGTTTCGGCTACATCGCGCGTGTATATGGGCAGCTTGACCTGGATGTAGTTGTTCCTTTGTTGCGAGAGGCCCAAAGCAACACAACCGATACTGAGATCGCCGCTGCCGCTCAGGACGCATTGGACGATTTAGAAATTTTCCTTGCAGATTCGATGTCCAAAGCGTCCAACTGAATTCCCTGATTTGACTGAAGGGCCGTTTTAAAACTCACATGGAACGATCGAACCTTCGGGTGAGCAGCATGACGGAAGCGGCGTAGAGGAAGTGGTGGCTGAGGCGATGGTGGCCTCGAAATCGCGGGCGAGGCGGCGGTTGCGGCCTAGCCATGCAAAGGTTCGCTCGATCACCCAGCGCCGGGGCTGGACGGCCAATCCGATTTGGCCGGCCTGCTTGCGCACGATCCCGATGGCGATGACCCTGGCTGTTCGACACGCCGTAGACTGGCCCCGCGATGCAGGCCATGGCGGAGCGGGTGATGCGCGCCGTGCGGGCCGACCCGACGCTGCTCGGTCGGGCGCTGGCGGGAGATGCCGCCTCGATGACGTCGCTGAGGGCGGTTGCGCAAGGCGCGGCGGTCCCGGGCAGCGGGATCGAGACGCGCACCGACGAGGAGCGCTCGCTGGTCGTGCAGATGGTGGGCGAGGGGAAGAGCGGGGCGGAGATCCAGGCCGCACTCGATCAGCACCGGGCGAATGGGCAAAAGGCAACTGCAGAAAAACGGCGCAACACGCCGGGTGTTGCAGTGGTGAGCACCCCACTGCCGCGGATCAAAGGGCCTTGGCTTGCTGAAACGATAAGAAATGAGAACGGCGCACCGATTCCGGCCCAGATTGCTGAAAAGCTTGTTGGTCAACGTTTCTCTGATTTTGGCAAGTTGCGCGAAGCGGTATGGAGGCTGGTGGCCCAAACACCCGAACTCGCCCGTGAATTCAACGAACAGAACTTGCGGCTTATGCGTGACGGAAGTGCACCCTACCTGCCCCGAAGCGAGCAGGTTGTCATCCGTAGAACGGGCCAACTAAGCAACGGACGTGGGAGCTGCATCATGACCCCTCAATCGGCAGTGGCGGTGAAATGTATGACCTGAGTGCAATCCGGATTGTCACTCCGAAGCAGCATGATATGCTTGGGCAGAAGGAACGGGATCAATGACACGAAACGATGTTTTGTCCGCCGTTCGGGAAATCTACACTGGCACTACCGATAATGACGCAGTTACGCTACTGCTCGATCAACTGGAAGAAGCTCTACCCCATTCTGGGATCGGCGATCTCATATTCCACGACTTCCGCGGCCTGACGCCCGAGCAGGTCGTGGACGAGGCTTTGCGGTTGGAGGCAGAACACGCCCGCAAGACCAGCCAAGGCTGACCTGCTTGCTGAACGTCCGGCTCGGAATGATACGGGCGGCGCCATTGATTGACCCGTGTGCGGCTGATGGGTTTCACCCATCCTACGGCATGGGTCGCGTAGGATGGGTGAAACCCATCAGCGGGTGACGGTCACTCAACCAAGACGTCCGTATGAGAAGCAAAATGAAAGAAAGATTCTGAACTCAGTTCAAGGCAGACGCTTAGCCACCCGCTCGAAAAAGGCTCAAGCAGTAACCGATGTAGTGACGCTTCTCCACGGCGCTAGGTAGTACTGAGGAAAATCATGATCAAGACTGCGTGGATTAAAGACTCCTTCGCCAGGGAAAGAGTACTCATTCCTCCTGAGCTTGAGACCATCATTGGACGAGGGAAACAGCAACAGCCTCCGTTCTTTTTCTTAGACGCAGAAGGCGGAAAGACAAACACCGAAGCCATGCACCGCCAGTTCCCAGCGCACCAAGTCATCGCCTTTGCCCGACGTGGAGACTACGACGGAGTGGTCTGCTTTGTTCTTTCTGATCCAATATATCAGCGAGGGCATGTGCTGGTCCTGCACGACGATGCTCCCCCCGGCTCCGAGATCGACGACGAGTTCCCGTCGTTAGCCGCATGGGCCAAGGCAGCCGAAGAAGAAATCGGCGAGCGCATCCGCATGGGCTGGAACGAGCCGATCAAGGACTTGCTGGATTAACCGCAACGCCCGACCACGCCTTCCAACGCAAGAACCGAAGCCGCGTCAGCTCCGTGCCGCCGCGTCGCCGACACGCGCAGCGTTTGCGGCCGGGCCGGGCCGGGCCGCCGTGCCCGGCAGCGGCGCCCGGCCCCGCGCTACCTCGCTCACCTTCGTCTCCGGCGCCGGCACCACCCGGCGCACATACTCGCGCAGGCAAACCACCATGGTGAACAAGTACCAAACCAACGGCTCGAAGCTGATGTCGATGAAGTTGCCGCAGGTCAGCAGCACGGCCATGGTGATCTGCAGCGCCTTGGCGAGGTCATGCGCCCATTCATGCACCGGCTGCAGCGCGGTCAGCTTGATGACCCGCTGCAGCGACGCGAACAGCACGACGATCAGCAGCCCATACAAGGCCAGGCCGGGATACCCGTGCTCCCCCAGCACCGCGAAGTAGATGTTGTGGAACGCCCGGCCGACCTGTTCCGTGGCCGGCTCGTTCGGGTTGCTGCTGGCAATGGTGATGTGGTTGGTCAGCCACACCCGGAAGCCGCCGCCCAACGGGTGCTGCGCCACGTAGCCGAGCGTCCAGCGCCACACCAGGATGCGCACGAACGCCGAGCTTTCGCTCGCATAGTCTTCGATGGTGCTGATCCGCGCCGTCCACTGGTCCGACATCACCGCGGACAGCCCGGTGCCGACCGCCGCCGCCGCCAGCAGGAACCCGACCTTGTGCCTGGAGCGTAGGAACATCGCGATCCCCAGCACGCCCAGCCCCACCACGGCGGTGCGCGCAAAGGTGCCGATGGACGCGAACAGCCCGCCCAGCGCCGTCCCGAGATACACCACGTCGCGGATGCGCCCCCGGGGAAGCAGCACCGAATGCCGGCGCAGCGTCAGCAGCAGCGGCGTGAGCATGATGCCGATGGCCGCGACCGCGCTGCTTTCCGACAGCCAGATGACGTTCGCGCCAACCAGCCCGAGCGACTGCCCGTAGCCGCCGCCGGAGATGACCGTCTTCACCGCCCACGGCAGGATGTGCGCGGCCATGGAGAAGATGTAAACGTGCGCGAACGCCTCGATCTGCACCCGCGAGCGGATGACGAACGGCAGAAAGGCAGAGAATATCAGCGCCTTGAACGCCACGTCCCACTTCGCCCAGCTCGCCGTCGGCAGCGCCGCCCAGGAGGTGGTCGCGGTGATCCACAGGCCGATGACGAGGAACAGCAGCGTCGGCAAGGTGATCCGCGGCGGCGCGCGCCGGTCCAGCAGCAGGTAGGCCCCCACCGCCGCCGCCCCGATGATGAAGGACACCGGGAGGTTGGACAACGGCGACCAGCCCAGGAACTGCGGGCCGAACAGGTCCACCCACACGTAGCCTAGCGACAGCACGAACGGCGACATGGTGCCGATCGTGAGGAAGCTCACGTAGGCCAGGACGATGGCGAGGTCGCGCACGGGGTCAGCGCCGCGCCCGGCGGCGCGCGTCGCCGGGCGCCGTGCCGGGCGGCGCGTCCGGGGGCGCGGCCTTGGGGAACCACGGCTGCTTCGCGTCCAGCATCGAAGCCCGGACCACGACGTAAACCACCATCGCCAGGCTGAACAGGATGCTGAGATTGTTGATCATCGCGGCCTCGCAAGGGGCATGACGGGCAGGGCCGGCACGGTCACGACGGCGCCGGCGTGCGGTAAACCACGAGCGCCCGGCCGGGCTGCTCGATCTTGCGCAGGATGTCGGGCGGCATCCATTGCGCCGCGCCGACCTCGCGCAGCCACGCGCCCAGCCGGCGGCGCGGCGGGTCGTAGCGCGCAACCTCCGTCCAGCCGGGGCCAGGCTGGAAGGCCGGCGCCGACGCGCGCTGTGGGCAGGCGGGCGCGCGCAGGCAGGCGTCCACCGCGCCGTCCTTTCCGGCCACCAGCGCGCCCGGCGGCGGCGGGCCGCTCGCCATGCGGTCCAGCAGGCCCGGCCGGATCAGCAGCGCGCGGGTGCGCCAGCCCGTTTCCGCGTCCATATAGACCGTGCCGGGCTGCCCGGCGATGAACGCCGCCGCGCGCTGCTCGGCGAACATCGGCTCGGTGTTCTCCAGATACAGCAGCCCCAGGCAGGACGCGGCGAACCCGGCCGAAAGCCACCCCGCCGCCCCCGGACGCGCCCGCCCGAGCGCCGCGCCCGCCACGGCCACCGGCACCGCCGCCATCGCCGCCGTCACCATGAAGTAGCGCGGCACGACATACAGGATGCCGACGTTCAGCGCGACGAACAGGAACGACGCCGCCGTGCCTATCGCCGCCCAGTCCAGCACCGAGCGCGCGGCCGTGTTCGGGGCGCAGGCACGCCGCGCCGCCGGGTAGGCCGGCAGCGCCAGCCAGAACAGCAGGCCGTATTTCTGGCTGACGAACAGCGCCGCGAGCGGCGTCCACAGCACCCCGGCCGCCAGCACGCCCTCGCCGTCCAGCGCGCCCGTCGCCCGCGCCGCCTGCGCCGCGCGGTCCACCTGGTCATGCGATGCCGAGATGCGCAGGCGATACAGCGGGTCGCCGGCCGCCCAGGCGAACCAGCCCATCTGCGCCCCCACCACCGCTGCGAACCCGGCGGCGATCAGCAGATAGCGCCACCGCGGCATCGCCGGGCGCAGCAGAAACATCAGCCCATACAGCGGCACCAGCAGCAGCGTCGTTTCCCGCGCGAGGAACCCAAGCCCGGCCAGCACCCCCGCGCCGAGCATCAGCCGCCCCGCCCGCGCCCCCGGCTCCCGCGCCAGCATCACCAGCCAGAACGACCCCATGACCAGCGCCATTTCCAGCAGGTCCGGGTTGGCATAGGTCGCCTGCACCGGAAACTGCGGCAGCAAGACGCCGATAACGGTCAGCATCCCCGCCGCCGTGTTCCCGAACCAGCGCCGCGCGGCGGCGTAGCCCATCACCAGGAACGCCGCGTAGGCCAGAAGGTCCACCGCCGCCAGCACCGGCACGGAAAACCCGAACAGCCGGATCAGCGCCGCCGTCGGCAGCACCAGCGGGTAGCGCAGCGCCCAATGGGTCTGGCCCAGCACCGGCGCGTGCTCCGCCCAATCCATCGCTGCCCAGGCGTAGTAGGCGTCGTCATGCCCCTGGTAGCCGACCCAGCGCCACCACACCACCACCCCCGCCAGCCCGGCCAAGCCGAGCATGACCGCCGCGTGCGTCCACCGGCCCGGGAAGCGGAACGGCCTCAAAACCCGGCTCCATAGATATTACGTTTACGGAATTAGCACCGCCCGCCCGCGCGGCGCAACTCCCGGCGGGTCACGGCCGCGGCGCCGCCGCCCGTTGCAGCCGGTCGTTGATCGCAAGGCCCAGCCCGTCCGCCGGCACCGGCATCGCCGCGATCCCGGACAGGCCGAGCCGCGCCCCTTCCTCATCCAGCCAGCGCAGCCCGGCGAACAACCGGGCCGCCGCTTCCGCCACATCCCCCGCGGCACTGAGTTGAAACGTGCATCCCGCGCCGGGGAGCGCCGAACCGAACGCCAGCAGCGCCTCCCGCGCGTCCGCCGCCACTGCGCCGAGCCGCACCGGCAGCCGCGGCGCGTAGTGCGACACCAGGAGGCCCGGCGAGCGCAGCGTGCGCGTCGCCTCCGCGGCCTGTGGAGTGATGCCGCGCCCCACCGGGCCGATGACGGCCTCGATGTCCGACACCGCGGTGCCGCCGGGCCGCAGCAGGAACGGGCGCCCGGCGGCGAGGTCGATCACCGTGCTTTCCAGCCCTACCGCGCACGGCCCGCTGTCCAGCACCGCCGCGATCCGCCCGTCCAACCCGGCCAGGACATGCGCGGCCGTGGTGGGCGACACCTCGCCCGAGCGGTTGGCCGACGGCGCCGCCACCGGCCGCCCCGCGTCCCGCAGCAAGGCCCGCGCCGTTTGCCCCGCCGGCACCCGCACCGCCAGCGTATCCAGCCCCGCCCCGGCCAGCAGCGCCACCGGGCACGCCGCCCGCCGCGGCAGCACAAGGGTCAGCGGCCCCGGCCAGAACCGCTCGGCGAGCAAGCGCGCCAGGGCAGGGGCCTCCACATGGCGGAACGCCGCCTCCGCGTCGGGGTAGTGCGCGATCAGCGGATTGAAGTGCGGCCGGCCCTTGGCGTCGAACACGGCGGCGACCGCCCGCGCGTTCGTGGCATCGGCACCGAGGCCGTACACCGTCTCCGTCCCGAACGCCACCAGCCCGCCCGCGCGCAGCAACGCCGCCGCCCGGGCGATCCCGGCGGCATCATCCCGCAGCCGTTCCGTCCCAGTCCTTTCGCTCACGGCCGCCCGGTGCAGACGAAGCCCGGGTTCTCCCAGCCGGGCTTGCCGTAGCGCAGCGGCTCGCCGTCCATCCCGCACACCTGGCCGCCCGCCGCTTCCAGCACCGCTTGCGGCGCTGCCGTGTCCCATTCCATCGTCCGTCCGAACCGCGGGTAAAGGTCCCCCGCGCCCTCCGCCAGCCGCACGATCTTCAGCGCCGATCCCATGTGGGTGACGCCGTGCACCACGCGCCCCTGCAGGAACCAGTCCAGCCGTGCATCCGCCGCGTAGTGCCGGCTCGCGAGCACGCGCAGGCCGTCTGCGGGCGGCGTGCGGGCGCGAATCGGGCGCTCCCCGGCCGTGCTGCGCTTCCACGCCCGCGACGCCGCCGGCGTCGGCCCGACCAGGCCGCCGAACAGCTCGCCAAAGGCCGGCACACCCACCGCGCCCAGCACCGCCTGCCCGTCGCGCACCAGCCCGATGTTCACCGTGAACTCGTCCCGCCCGGCCGAGAACTCCCGCGTGCCGTCCAGCGGGTCCACCAGCCAATACTCGTGGTGCTGGTCCGGCTCGTGCCCGGCGGCGATCTCCTCCTCCGCCACCACGGGGATGCCCGGCGTGGCGGCGCGCAGCGCCTCGACGATCAGCGCCTCCGCCGCGTGGTCGGCCTCCGTCACCACGCTTTCGTCCGTTTTGCGCCGGGTCTCGAACCCGCGGGCGCGCACGGCGAGGATCACGGACCCGGCGCGGCGGGCAAGGTCGGCGGCGAGGCTGAGCAGGGAAGGGTCGTCCATTCCGGCGATAAAACCACAGGCGCAGGCGGTGGGAAAGCGCACCCCTGGCAAACCTGCTTCCCGCTGTTACACTGGACCGATCCAGCCCCGGAGCCTCCATGATCGACATCGCTTTCATCCCCGCCGCCCTGCCCACCTCCGGCGCGCTGGCCCTGCTGGTTCCCGAAGGGGCGAGCCTCGGTGCGGGGGAGGGCATGTTGGCGCAAGCAGACGCGGCCTGCGGCGGCACGCTGTCCCGCGCCGCGGCGGCCGCCGCCTTCACCGGCAAGAAGGCGCAGACCTGCACCGTGCTGGCGCCCACGGAAGACCTGTCCCGCGTGGTGCTGATCGGCCTGGGCCGGGACGCCGACCACACGCTGCGCGGCATGGAGGAAGCAGGCGCCGCCGCCGCCGTGGCCCTGGCGCGCGACGCCGAGGCGGCGCTGGCGGTGGACACTATGCCCGCTTCCCACGCGGCGCACGCGGCTCTGGGCGCGCAGCTCCGCTCCTACCGATTCGACCGCTACCGCACCAAGGAAAAGCCCGACGACAAGCCGAAGCTCGCCAGCCTGAACATCATGGCGGACGACCCGGACGCCGCCCGCGCCGCCTGGCCCGCCCTTGCCGCGGTGGCGCAAGGCGTCGCCCTGTCCCGCGACCTCGCGAGCGAGCCGCCCAACGTCCTGCACCCGACCGAGCTGGCCGAACGTTGCCGCCCGCTCGCGGACTTGGGCGTGGAGGTGGAGGTGCTGGGGCCGGAGCAGATGCGCGGCCTCGGCATGAACGCCCTGCTCGCGGTGTCCATGGGCAGCGCGCAGGAGCCGCGTGTGGTCGTCATGCGCTGGAACGGCGGCGAGCCGGGTGCGGCCCCCGCCTGCTTCGTCGGCAAGGGCGTCACTTTCGACAGCGGCGGCATCTCCATCAAGCCCGCGCCGGGCATGGAGGACATGAAATGGGACATGGCCGGCGCAGCCGCCGTGATCGGCGTCATGTCCGCCCTCGCCGGCCGCAAGGCGCGGGCCAACGTGGTGGGCGTCGTGGGCCTCACCGAGAACATGCTGAGCGGCGCCGCCCAGCGCCCCGGCGACGTGGTGCGCAGCCTGTCCGGCCAAACCATTGAGGTGCAGAACACCGACGCGGAAGGCCGGCTCGTGCTGGCCGACGCCATCTGGTACGCGCAGGATCGGTTCAGCCCGGCCTTCACCGTCGATCTCGCGACGCTCACGGGCGCCATCATCGTGAGCCTCGGCCACGAGCACGCCGGCATGTTCAGCAACGACGACGCGCTCGCGGCCAAGCTGCAAGCTGCCGGGCAGGCGAGCGGGGAGGCGGTGTGGCGGATGCCGCTGGGCGAGGCCTACGACAAGCTGATCCGCTCCGACATCGCCGACATGAAGAACATCGGCGGGCGGCCCGGCGGCGCCATCATCGGCGCGCAGTTCATCCAGAGGTTCGTGCGCGGCCCTTGGGCGCACCTGGACATCGCCGGCATGGCCTGGAGCACCAAGGACGGCCCCCTGACCCCGAAGGGCGCGACCGCCTACGGCGTCCGCTTGCTCGACCGCCTGGTGGCCGAGCACATGGAGGCCGCGCCGCCGCAATAGCGCCGTCCATGAGGCTCCGCTTCGTCCGGCGCAGCGACGCCGCGGCGCGCGCCGTGCCCCGGGCCACGGGCCAACCGCCGCCGAAGCCGAAGCGCGCCGCCGTCGCAGGCTTCACCGGGCGCTGCGGGGAGGCGTGCGAGGTCGTCACCCGCAAGCGCCGGCTGCTGCTGCTCGGCATGGGCGACGCGCCGCCGGGTCCGCTGGACTGGGAAGCCGCCGGCGCTTTGGCCGCCGCACGGCTCGCGACGCTCCCCCGCATTGCGCTCGATGCCCGCGGCCTGGACATGGAGGCCACGGCGTCCTTCGCCGCCGGGGCGTGCCTGCGCGCTTGGCGGTTCGACCGGCTGCGCACCCGCCCGCCCGGGCCGGACGCCCCGCGCCTTGCCGCCATCGACGTGCTGGCCGACGACCCGGACGCCGCCGAAGCCGCCTGGGCGCCCATGGACGCCGCCGTGCAGGGCACGCTGTTCGCCCGCGACCTGGTGGCCGAACCCGGCAACATCCTGACCCCGCAAGGCTTTGCCGCCCGCCTCGCCCGCCTGGAAGCCGCGGGCGTTTCGGTCGAAATCCTGGACGCGGCGCAGCTTCGGCAGGAGGGCCTGCGCGCCCTGCTGGCGGTGGGCGGCGCGTCCGTGCATCCGCCGTGCCTCGCCGTGCTGCGCTGGCGCGGCACGGTCGCGGCGCCGCCGGTGGCCTTTGTCGGCAAGGGCATCACCTTCGACACCGGCGGCATCTCCATCAAGCCCGCCGCCGGGATGTGGCAGATGCACGGCGACATGGCCGGTGCGGCGGCCTGCGCCGGTGCGATGCTGACGCTCGCGCTGCGCCGCTCCCCCGCACCCGCCGCCGCGGTGCTGGCATTGGCCGAGAACATGCCCGGCGCCGCCAGCTACCGCCCCGGCGACGTGCTGCGCACCTTTGAGGGCACAACCGTCGAGATCACCGACACGGACGCGGAGGGCCGGCTCGCTTTGGCGGACGCGCTGGCCTGGACCGCGGCCAACCTGCGCCCGCAAGCCATGGTGGACCTGGCCACGCTGACGGGCGCTGTGATCGTCGCACTGGGCGGCGTGATGGCCGGGCTGTTCGCCCGCGAGGAGGCGATGGACAACGTGCTCGCGGCGCACGTTGCGGCGGCCGGGGCGGCGGTGGGGGAGCGGGCCTGGCGCTTGCCGATGGGCGACCCGCGGCCGGACGCGCTGCGCTCCGACATCGCCGACGTGCTGCAATGCTGCATGGCGCCCCGTGTGCCCGACGCCATCCACGCGGCGGCGTTTCTCGCCCGTTTCGTGGGCGACACGCCCTGGGTCCACCTGGACATCGCGGGCACCGAAATCCGGGAGCAAGCGTGCGACCGCCATGCCCTCGGCCCCACCGGCTTCGGCGTGCGCCTGCTGGACCGCCTGATGGCGCAGCGGTTCGAGGACCCGGGCCGGTGACGCCTGCTCCCGTGACCGAGGTGGGCTTCTACCACCTGACCCGCACCGGCCCCGACCAGGCGCTGCCCGCCCTGCTCGGCCGCACGCTGGCCGCCGGCGAGCGCGCGGTGGTGCGCCTGCGCGACGACACCCGGGTGGTGGCGCTGGACGAGGCGCTGTGGGCCAGCCAGGACCCCGACTGGCTCCCGCACGGCACCGCGCGCACCGGCCATGCCGCGCTGCAGCCGATCTGGCTCACGGCCACGGAGGAGAACCCGAACGGCGCGCGGTTCCTGTTCGTGCTGGACGACCTGTCCTGCGCGGACCTGTTGAGTTGGGCGCGGGTGTTCGACCTGTTCGACGGGCAGGACGAGGCGGCGGTGGCCGCGGCCCGGCGCCGGTGGACGGCGGCGAAGGCGCTCGGAGCGGGGCTGGCGTATTGGCAGCAGGGGGAGCGGGGGTGGGTGAAAAAGGGGGCGTGACCGCCGTCAGGTATTCAGTGCCTTGTCCAGCACCGGGGCAGTCAGGTCCACCGCCTCGGGGACAACCCAGGGCTGTTCAACGCTGTCGTCTCGCCGTCACTGAGTCCGCCCTGCAACAC
>CAXSAZ010000081.1:0-10302 GCA_964235485.1 uncultured Acetobacteraceae bacterium
GGATTGAGGTCCGCCGTCATCAGATCAGCCACGACGTGGGCTGGCTGGCCACCGCCTTTCCGGCGACGACCAACTGATGGCGCAATGCGCCGGGCTGTTCCCCGGCGCGCAGGCCGTGGTGGTCAAGCACGCCGTTGGTCACCGGGCTGCGCGGGCGCTGTCCCCGCAACGGGCCTGCGCCGCGATCCGCGCGGGCGCCGCGGCGGCACTGCGCGACCTGCAAGCCTGCCGTCCGGTGCCTATGATCGGTCCGTATCGGCTGGAAATCGACCTGAACGCCGTGGCCATGGCCGACCTGGCCGCGATCATCCCGGCTGCCGAACGCCTTGGTCCCCGCACTGTCGCCTTCGCCGCCACGGAGATCGCCGACGTGGTGGGTTGGATCAACACCGTTTCGGTGCTCGCCGCCTCGCTGCGCTGACCGCCATTCCACCCTTGCAAGGCCGCGCGAAGGACCGGCAGCGGACCGGCGCTTCTCAAGCGGCGGGCGCGGCTGCGTCCAGCGTGATCCGGTCGATCTCGGCGCGGTCGTCCTCCGTCAGCCTCCACGCCCCGGCCTTGGCGTTCTCCTCGACCTGCTCCGGCTTGGTCGCCCCCGCGATCACGCTCGCAACCGGCGACTGGGCGAGGAGCCAACCGAACGCAAAGTCCACAAGCGTGCGCCCGCGCGCCTCGGCAAAATCGATCAGCTTTTCCGACATCACCCAGTTCTTCTCGGTGAGGTAGCGGTCGGCCAGCCGCTGCGTCTTGGTCAGCCGCGCTTCCCCAGGCAGCGGCATGTTGCGCCGATACTTGCCGGTGAGCAGCCCGCTGGCCAGCGGGAAATACGGCAACAAGCCCAGCCCGTAGGCGCGCATCGCAGGCAACAGGTCCCGCTCGGCCTCGCGCACGACCAGCGAGTGCTCGTCCTGGCAGGACACAAAGCCGGAAAGGTTCAAGGCCTTCGCGGTCCACTGCGCCTCGACCACCTGCCACGCCGGCAGGTTCGAGCAGCCGTAGTAGCGGATCTTGCCGGCGCGCGAGAGGTCGTCGAGCGCGCGCAGCGTTTCCTCCATCGGCGTGCGCGGATCGGGGCGGTGCACCTGATACAGGTCGATCCAGTCGGTTTGGAGGCGCCGCAAGCTCGCCTCCACGGCGGCGAAGATGTAGCGGCGCGAGGCGCCCTCGCTTTCCCCCGTGTCGTCCATCGGCATGCCGAACTTGGTCGCCAGCACGATCCGCTTGCGCGCGTCGCCGAGCACCTGCCCCATGCAGGTTTCCGATCCCCCGCGCTCGCCGTAAACGTCGGCGGTGTCGAACAGCGTGATGCCGACATCGAGCGCCTTGTGGATGACCCGGCGCGTGGCTTCGAGGTCGATGCGCCCGCCGAAGTTGTTGCAGCCGAGGCCCACCGCCGAGACACGCAGGCCGGAGCGGCCGAGGTTGCGCAGTTCCATCGAAGCCTCCTGGGATCGTCGCCGCCCAGAGTGTCGCCGCCCCAGCCCCGTTTGTCACCCTCGCAGCTCCAGCCTCGCGTCTGCCTCCGCCGTCGGGTCGTCCCGGCCACGGTATCCACCAACGTGGTGGAGCAGACGGGGAGAACCGTCACAGCCTTGATCTGTGGTTCCCGCAACCGCGAGCGGCCGTCGTTCCGATGATGCGCTGGGACAAGCACCCCGGCCCTTTGCTTACTCCAAGAGCGTCGCCGTCAGGAACGCCATCATGTCTGTCCGCGCCGCCTCGGTTGCTTGCGCATTGGAGCGCGGGTAAATCTGGTCGATCACCGCGTCGCGCCACTGTTCCGCGCCGGGCGGCGGAGGCGCGGCGGCTGGCTGGAAAGCCAGGACCATGCTTTGAACCTCATGGACGCGCCGTGACGGGTTGGATCGGGAACGAGCTGAAAACAACCGAGGGCGGCTCCGCCGCTCCGCGTTTGTTCCATCTGCGCCACATGCACGGACGAACTGATGCCGGCCCGCAGCGCCCTATGAGGGCAGGTCATGGAGGGCAAGGGGCAGTTGCGCGTCGAGTTCGCGGAAATCGTTGATGATGCGTTCGGCCCCGGCTTCCAGCAGGCGGGAGCCATGGCTGGGAAAGCAGTGAGATACCGTCACGTCCAGCAAGTGTTTTCTTCACGCCTCGGCAAGTTTGATCGTGAACGGCCGACGGTTCTTGGTGACGCTGTAGGCGGCGTGGAGCAGCTTGCGCATTGCGGCGACGAGGGCGAGCTTGGGCGGCTTTCCGCGGGCGATGAGGCCGTCATAGAACGGCTTGAGCCAGGCGTTGCGCCGGACCGCGCCGACGACGGGCATCCACAGCGCCCTGCGCAGACGGGCGTTGCCCATCGGTGCGCAGGCGGCGCGGCGGCTGCCGTTCTTGCCGGACTGCTTGAGGCCGGGCACCACACCGACATAGGCTGCGAACGCGGCGGCGCTCTTGAAGTGCGCCGGGTCGCCCACGGCGGCGATGATGCGTGCGGCTGTTTGCGGGCCGATGCCGTCGATGCTGAGCAGCAGCTGACCGACCTCGTTGCGTTCGAGCAGGCTGTCGATGTCGTGCTCAATGTCGACCAGGCGCTTGCGCCACATGTCGAGATCTTGGCAGATGTGGCGGGCCTGCAGCTGATACGCCGGCCCGTGGTGCTGGCCGATGGAGCGCTTGGCGGCCTCGATCAGCTGGGTGGCCCGCTCGGCTCCGACCAGGTGGCGCCCGTCGTAGCGCAGCTTGGCCAGCCGTTTCGGGGTGGTGCGGGCGAAGTCGTGCGCAGTGGGGCATTCGGAAAGGAGTGCGGTCGCCAGCATGCTGTCCAGCCCGCGCACGTATCGGGTGAACTCGGGGAAGCCCAGGTCCACCAGGCGGTGGAGCTGGCGGACGCGGTCGTCGAAGTCTTGGCGGATGCGGTCGCGATGGCGGACCAGCTCGCGCAGCGCCTCAGCCGCGGCATCGTGCAGCTGCGTGGCCTCAGGTCGCTTCTCGAAGGCGAAGCGGGCAACGCCGGCGGCGTCGATCGCATCGGTCTTGGTGCGCTCCAGCGCGCTGTCCTGAAAGCGCCGGGTCTTGAGCGGGTTGAGCAGGACAACGCTGTGCCCGGCGGCCACAAGGGCGGCGTAGAGGTTCTTCCAGTAATGGCCAGTCGCTTCCATGGCGACCAGCACAGGCGGCCCGAGCAGGCGCAGCAGCGTGTCGTAGCCTTCCCGGTCCTCGGTGACGGGCACGGGCTTGCCGAGCGGCACGCCTTGCGCGTCCAGGCGCGCGAGCATGTGGCGCTCGGACGCGACATCGATCCCAGCAAACATGGCATCCTCCCCAGCGTTGGGCTGAGAGCCTCGGAGCCGGCGCCCATGCCCGCGCTTGTCCAAGCGAGGACGCCTGCCAGGCAGGCGCCTCCGGATACCGTCCGGGCCAAGAACGCCGGTCGAGGGCGCCAGTCTCACTGCCGAGGACAATGCCTCCACCGCGACGCGGCGACCCTCTCCCAGCGACCGCCGCACCATGTTAGCCGAAAGGTGCGCCGGTGAGTGGAAGAGTTACAACCTCCACCGGTGAAGCCGAAAACGCGCATGCCAGCGGCCCGGGCTGCGCGGACGCCGGGAACGCTGTCCTCGATCACCAGGCAACCCGGGATGGGGGTGCGCATCCAGCCGGCCGCGTAGATGAAAACGTCCGGCGCCGGCTTGCCATGGGCCACGAACGACGCGCTGACGAGGTTGGGCGCGAACCTCTGGTACAAACCCACGGTTTCGAGGCCAAGCCTCAGCTTCTCCGGGTAGCTGCTGGAGGCCACGCAAACGGGGATGCGGATGCGGTCAAGGACGTCAGCGATCCCGGGCATGACGCGGAGTTCGGTCGAGTATGCCTGGTCGATGCGTTGTCTGATGCGGCTGAAATACTCTGGCGGGACGGCCCGCCCCCAATCCCGCTCGATCTCGGCGACCATCTCGTGCTCCGGCCGGCCGGCATAGCGCTCGATCACCTCGCCGGTGGTGATGGGATAGCCGAGCCGGGTCAGTTTCCTCGCTTGTCAAACGGCAGACCACGATCTCGCTGTCGATGAGGACGCCGTCGCAATCGAAGATGATCAGTTCGGTCGGCTCCGGACTGGTATTGTCTTCAGGCATGTTTAACACCGCTGCTGGATGGGGAGGACAATGCCGGAGTGCAGATCCCACGAGGCGCGGGACCTGCACTCCAGCCTGGGAGAACACTGGCCGCAGCCTGCAGGCCGAGACCCGATCCGATCTCAGCGGCGCGACACGGCTGACGTGGTTCCTACCCGGGTTTCGTGTCGATGAAGGTGCCGGACGCGAGGAGGCGGAGAAGGCTTTGCACGCCGTGGCTCGCGGCGGGGGGAACGGTCCCGTGTTCGGCCTCGTAGGCGCGCATCGGCTCGTCCACCCGGTCGGAGAACCGCTTGCTGAAGCTCATGACCGTGCCGTGATCGTCACTCGACGGGGCTTGGAAGCGGGCGAGGATGCGCGTGATGGGATCCTCGGTCGTCGAGAACCGCCGCAGGATGGCTTCGGCCGCGCCCTCCAAGTAGGCGTCTATGTCGACCTCCTCGACGAAGGGGGTGTATTGCGAGCTGCTGCGAAGGATGGAGGCGATGCCGTCTTGCATCTCCTGCATGACCTTGACTGCGAATTGCGCGTGTTCCGGCTTGGCTTGCAGGAACTCGTTCAGCTTCAGGCCCTGGTCCCCACGAGCGCCGTGGAACGCCTCCAGCGCGATGAGCCAGTGGCTGCCGTTCAACAGCCAGCTCTTGATCTGCTTTTCGGCATCGACATGCCGGCTGAACTCGACCCTGCTTCCCCGGCAGAGATCGACGATCCCCTCGGTTTCCGGGGTCAGCTCGAGCTTCAGAGACCCAACACTGTTCCGCGCGGACCAGAACGACCGGATGCGGTCCCGTGTCGTCCTCCTCGAGGCCGACGCACATGCGGTCCACGAGCGCGTGGATGCAGGTGACGCGATCACGGGTTTCGGGTGCAAGCAGGGTGCAAAGCCGCTCGTCGCGGAAAACGTCGTGGGCGCTCACGGTGTTTTCGCAAGCCACAAGGAACACCCGCTCGATTGAGTGGGTTCCGGCCTGCATCAATCCTGCAAGGGTGTTGAGCGCCTGGATACGGGACCGTAGTTCTCGGCCTTCAGCACCGAGGCGGTCACGACGACCGCGGTCGGCTCCTGCGGCAACCCGGCGACGATGGAGCGGATGACGCTTTCGGGACCGCTCGCATCATACTCGAAGAAACCGTCGTAGCGTATGGTTTGGTGGTCGCCTGGGCCTCCGCCCGGCTCGTGGATGACATAATGCTTGTCCGGGTTCTCATGCAGCAGTTGGTTCCGCCGCTCTGCGGTGAGGGCCGTCGTGCCAGTCGCGTTGCGTTCGGACACGGCACGGTTGAGCAGATACAGCCGCGAACCCGGCTTCTGAAAGAACGGCGCGATCAGGCCAAGGCCAAGATCGACCAGCGGCGGGCACGGAATTGGGATCTTTACTTGTGTCCCTTCCAGGAAATCCCGCCACAGCCTGGGTTGGATTGCATCACGGGCGAGGTGATTCCCGGTCCGAAGTAGTCGGGCTTGCGGGACCTGCTGACGAGATGGGGCGGCTGGCGGGATTACGATTACATCTGGCTGCCGGACGACGACGTGTTCGCCAGCCAGGATACGATCAGCAGGATGTTCGAGCTTGCTGCGGCTCTGGAGTTCCAGCTTTTTGCGCCTGCGCTGCACGAGGAATCGTACTACGAGCACTTCAGCACGATGCGCAACCAGAGCTTCCATGCGCGGTCCGTGGGCTTTGTCGAGATCATGGTGCCGTGCTTCCGGCGGGCCACTCTGGAGCGGTTGCTGCCGACCCTGGACCACACCATGACTGGGTGGGGGTGGGGCCTCGATGTTGTCTGGCCGAAGCTCTTGGACTACCGAGGGATCGGCATCATCGACGCCACGCCCGTGCTCCACACCCGGCCTGTCGGCCAGTTCCGCGACTCTGAGCTTGATAGGCGCGTGAACGAGGAGTCGCTCAAGGTGCGGACGGAGTACGACTGCCAGTTGTGGCACACCGTGTTCTCCGCGTTCGGCGCCGACCTGCAACCTTTGCCGTTCGACCACGACAGGCTCCTGATGGCGGCCATGGAGGGCTGGCAACTCCTGTTCAGTTGGACGCCGGGGGTCCTGGCCTCGATTGTGGACCGCAACACCTCCGATCAGCTCAGGCACGCCGCCTTGTCCCTGGCCTGCGCGTGGCCTCGACGGGACGGTGGCGCTTACGGGAAGGGGTGGTATGCTGCGGGCCCCTGCGTGACGCCCATCTGCTCCCGGGTTTCTCCCGCACGGTGCTGCAGCCGCCAAGCCGCCGCGAAATGGCCGTTGTCCCGGATCAGCTCGTGCGGCGGCCCATCCTCGACGACGCGCCCGTCATGCAGCACGAGCACCCGGTCGAACGCCATGACGGTGGACAGGCGGTGCGCGACGGCGATCACGGTGCGCGTGCCTGCGAACTCCAGCAGCGCCCGCTGCACCTGCCGCTCGGCATGGCTGTCGAGCGCGCTGGTCGCCTCGTCGAGCAGCAGCACGGGCGCTTGCCGGAGCAACGCGCGGGCGACGGCGATGCGCTGCCGCTGGCCGCCGGATAGCCGGATGCCGCGCTCACCCACAACCGCGTCGTATCCTTTCGGCAGCTCCGCGATGAACGCATCGCAACCGACCGCCCGGGACACCGCGAGCACCTCGTCCCACGGCGCCTCGGGACGACCGTAGCACAGGTTGTCGCGCACGCTGCGCTGGAACAGCGACACCTCCTGCGTCACCACGCAGAAAGCCTGGCCCAGGCTGTCCCGGGCGTGTCTTGCAAGCGCCTGCCCGTCGAGCAGCACCTCGCCCCGTTCCGGCGCCACGATGCCCTGGACCAGGCGCAGCAGGGTGGACTTGCCGGCGCCGGACGGGCCGACGACGCCGACCCGTTGCCCGGTCGGAATGCGCAGGTCGAGTTCCGCGAACAAGGGCCGCACGGGGTCGGGAGCATACCGCACCCGCCGCAGTTCCACCGCGCCGCTTCGCGCCCGCAGCGGCGGCAGGGAGGCGGGGGCGGCCTCCTCCGCCGGCACGCGCAGGACGCCGACCGCTTCCGACACGGCGCCGAGCTGCTGGGTCAGGCCGAGCAGCGACAAGGCCAGCTCGCGGGAACCCGCGAGGATGCGCAGCGTGAGCGTCGTCGCGACCACCACGCTGCCGGTGCTGATGTCCCCGCGGCTCCATTGGTGGACGGCGGCGGTGAGCACGGCGGCGTTGACCAGCCAGAACACGAGGTCGTGCCAGCAGCGCAGGCGCTCCAGGAACGTCCAACTCGCCGCATGGGCGCGGCCCTCATCCTCCATGCGCCGGCGCAGGGCATCGCGCTCGCGCCGGCGCGCGCCGTAGGCGCGGACGAGGCCCATGTTGCCGATCACGTCGGCGAGGACGCCAGACACTTCTGCGGCTTCACGGTGGTAGGCGTGGTGCACGGGGAAGCCGCGCAGGCCCAGCCGGTGCAGCACAAACGTGGCGGCGCCTGCCACGACCACCAGCGTGCCGCCGATGCGCCAGTCTATGGTCGCGAGGACGACGACGGACCCCACCAGGTCGATGACAGGGGGCATCAGGTTCCACAACACCGTGCGCATCACGGTCGCCGCCGCTCCGGCCGCGGTCGCGATGCGTCCGGCCAGCGCGCCGCTGGCCTGCCCGTTGTAGAACTCCCATGACCGGGCGCTGACCGCCTCGAACAGGTCGACGCGGATGTCCTCGCCCACCCGGATGATGGCCCGGCTGCCCAGGAAGCCGCCCAGCCGCCAGCATACGCTTTCCATGCCCAGAAGCCCCAGGAACAGGCCGAGGCTGAGCATCACGCCGCGCCGGTCCGTTCCGGGCGTGGTCATGCCGTCCACCAGCAGCTTCAACCCGTATTGGGCGGCAACGGCACAAAGCGCGCCGCCGGTTATGAAAACCAGAAGCGGCAGCGACAGGCGGAGGTGCCGCCCCACATAGCGCAGCAGGAAGGGCACGCCCCCGGCCGGAAGCTCCGGCATGTCGGCAGCGCAATCAAGGTTGGCCGGGGCGCCGGCCCGGGTCACACGCCGGTTCCGAGCGCCGCCGCCAGGAGCATCTGCTCCTCGACCAACTGCTCCAACAGTTCCTCGTCCAAGGACCGCTCCCGCCAGTCCTCCCCGATGCGGATCAGGCCGCACCGGCACGCCCGGTCGTCCTGCCAGCCGGGGTAGTCCATCACCGGGTAAAGGCAGACGCCTTGGACCGGCACGCCGGCCCGGCGGGCGGCGCGCACCTCGCCGCCCACGTAGCGCAGCCACCCGGCGCCGTTGCCGCCTTCGGCCCCGGTCTCGCTGATCAGCAAGGGCCGGCCGTAGCGCGCGCCCACCTCGGCCAGCAACTGGCGAAGCGGACGGTAAAGCCAATGGCCGAGCGGGATCGTCATGCCGCCCCGGACCAGTTGGTTGTCGGGGTAGTAGTTGATGCCGATGAGGTCGAGATGCGCTTCGCTGCCCCCGAGTTCGGGATGGAGGCGGCCGGCGATCATGTCGAACGCCTCGAACTGCGATTGGCGATGCGCCTCGGCGCCGGCGGAGGTTTCCGGCATGTCGGGATTGCCGGCGACATGGATCAGCGGCTCGACTTGGATGAAGCGCGCGCCCGGCGCCACGCTGCGCACGGCATCCACGGCCCTGATGGCCGCGCGGGCGAGCTGCCGCTTCAGTTCGGGGCCGCGACCCAGGGCGGTGGGGTGCATCCGGGCATGGTCGCCCCCGGCCCAGGCCCAGAACGAGATCTCGTTGACCGGGCAATAGAATGGAACTTCGTTCCCCTCCTCGCGCATGATCCGGGCGGCCGCGGCGCAGAAGGCGGCGAAGCGGTCGAGGAACCGAGGCGACCAGATGTCCAGGTCGTGCGGCAGGCCGTAGTGGCAGAGGTCCCAAATCACCTGCACCTTGGCGTCCCGCGCGGCGCGTAGCATCGGCAAGAAGCTCGACCAGTCGTAGCGGCCCGGCGCGGTCTCGATCAGGTGCCAGCGCAGGGCGTCGCGGACGGTGCGAAGCCCCGCGGCCGCGATCATGCGATAATCGTCGAGCGCATGATCGTCATGCCGGGTCGCGGCGATCAGGTCGAGCTGCCGCCCGTCCGCCCGGCGGTGCGACGAACTCTCGAACCCGCCCATCAGGAAAGAGGAAAACAGTTCGGGCTGCGCGGAGCGGCCTGCAAAGGGCGTCTCCGGCAACGTCAACTCAGAAGTAAACGTCAAGAGATGTTGCTCCGTCGCTGTCGGTAAGACGCATCGGGTTCGAGCCGCTTGGAAGTACCCTTTGTCAGCTTTGGGTCCAGGCGAGGCAGCCGCCCAGGGCCGGGGTGCTGCCGACGAGCAAGGCGCCGTGCGAATACAGGTGCCAGGCTTGGCGCAAGGCGCCGGCGTGCGGAGCCGGGGTGATCGCCATCACGTCGCCCGAGGGGCTGGCCCACAGCACGCGGGCGTCCAGCGCCGCGACCGCGGCAAACGCTTCGGCCGGGTCGGCGCCGTCGCGGAGCAGCACCAGCGTGGCGGCGCTCCGCGGCGGGACCGCGGCGACCGGCCCGGCCAGCAGAACTGCGGCTGCAAGGCCCGCGGCCGCACGATGGCCGGACCCGCCCGCGCCGCCGCGTCCGCGCCACAGCCACAACCCGGCGCACAGCGTCGTCACCCCGAACGCCAGGAGCCAACCCAGGTCATAGGCCAGCGGGTTGGGAACATCGACCCGGATGCGGTGGATCATCAGCACCCAATGGAACAGCACGACATCCACGAACTGCCACACGCTGAACCCGAGCAGGGTTGCCCCCAGAAGGCGCCGGTCCGCGCCCGTTCCGGCAAAGCCGGCACGCGCGGTCCAGAGCAGCCCAAGGCCGATCAGGGCGATGGCGTAGTGCAGGACGTGGAACCAGCCATCCATCAGGATCTGGTTCCGGATGTCGCGCCAGATGTCGCCCGGAACCAGGCTGAACAGGTGGTGCCATTGCAGGACCTGATGCAGCAGGATGCCGTCGAAGAAGCCGCCCAGCGCAAAGCCGATGATGGCGCCCGCCCAGGCCAGGCGGCGCCTGTCGTGCGCGGGAGCCGTGTTGCTTGTCATTGCTATGCCCTCCGTTCTGCGTCATGGAGCCGGTCTTGGCGCCGTCGCCAGCCGGGTTGCGCCAGAGCTGGATCGTGGATCTGACCGGTTTGGGCAAGGCGGGCGAGGGCGGCGACGCCATCCAGGTCTTCCATGCGGTTCTGGTGTCTGGTTTCGCGCACCTGGT
>CAXSAZ010000082.1:0-9757 GCA_964235485.1 uncultured Acetobacteraceae bacterium
GTCGCCAGCGCCGCAACCGTGCTGTGGCTTAGGTAAGTGTCCACAAAACCTAGGATTACCGGGCGGCCGGGTCGTACTCGCGGCGGGGCTGGACGAGATGCCTTGGCCCACCGGCGCCGTTCTCGGGCAACCGGAGCGGGAGCACCCGTGCCCTGGCCGTCGCGGGCACGCCGAGGAACGGGTCGATGCCGACCTGTCCAGTCAGGGCGTCGATGCCCAGGACCTGGCAGCGGGACGGTCGGTGTTGCTGCACAGGTAGGCGCCGGCAGCCTGGGCGCGCGGGTCGTAGATGGCCTTCCAAGTGGCGGTCGGCACCAGCACGCGGTTGTCTCCGATCGTGTCGATCCGCGTGCCGGTGAAGGCCGGTCCGGTGACGACATACAGCTCGCCCCGCCGGCGGGCGAGGCGGCGCATGGCGCTCTCGATGCGCTCCCAGGGGCCGCGGTTCAGGGCGGGCGCTTGCGGGACCATGTTGGCCAACGAGAAGCTTTGCTCCTGCGCCGCGCCGGTCGGCATGTCGCCGCTTGGCGCCATGTGGCCGCGGTCGAAGCCGCTGCGGGCATAGTCAGACAACTCGGCCCGGCCCTCGGGCGGCAGGCGGGCGTCCGGGTGGAAGCGGTTCTCGGGGGGGGGGCGCCGGGCTGCCTCGACCGAGGCGCGGGTCAGACGCTCGGCCGACCACAGGGCGCCGCGGGTCACGGCGGAGGCGCTGACGGCGAAGCTTCGTTGCACAGCAGCACCGCGCCTTGCGCCAGCCGTGGGTTGGCGAAAGCCGGCGGCGTTCCGCCCGGGAAGAACCGCGGGCAGGCGTCGTCCTGCGCAGCAGCGACGGCCGGCGCGGGCTGCAGCATAGGCCGCAACCATCGGGCTTGCTCCAGGGGGGAGCATCATGTCCACGGAGGAGGTAAATGGCTGCAATCGCAGGTCTGCGAGCGGAGCGCGTCGGCTGCTGGCCGAATGTCTCGACAGCGCGCAGCCGATTGCGGGCGTAGGGCTTGATCTGGACCCGATCACCGCGGTGGTGATTGGCGGCGCGTCGCTGCTCGGCATGCTCATCATCGGCCTCATCAACAACGGGCTGACCCCGTGGAACGTACGGCCATTCTGGATACGGCTCATCCAGAATGCCGTGCTCTTCGGCACCCTGCTCGTGGACAGCCTCAATCAGAAACGCCGCGCGGGGGTCGTCAAGCTGGCAGGCCGCTGTCGCGGGATGTTTCAAAGGTCAGGTGCGCTGCGCCGCGAACCGGATTGCTTGGTGGCCAAAGCGTGCATCCAGCATTACGGTGGGTGCTGTAGGAAGGCCAGCGCCTTTCGGGCACCCACCTCGGCCGATCCGCCGTCAGGCGTAGCTTGTGCCGACCGCGTGGTGCCCGGTCCGGTCGTTCTGGGCCAGATCGATGCCCTGCCGCTCCAGGGCATGCTGTACTGCCCGCAGGGTCGCTTCGCGGACGTTGTGCCGGCCCTTCTCGATTTTAGAAACGGTGGAAGAGGCCAAGCCGGCTTCAGTCGCGAGTTGCTCCTGGTCCAGGCCGGCGAGCATGCGCGCGGCCGCGATGACCCGGCCTCGCGCGACGAGGGGGTTCAACTGCATCGATTTGCTCCATGATTTCAGAACATAGAAATGGTGATTGCAGGGCCGGAACTCAATGGCCGAGCAATCATAACTCACGGAAAATGTTAGGTTTCCAGGGTAGGCTGCTCCGCCTCCAAGAACACCCAAAGCCGCCGCGTCCATCCGTGCGCGATGCCGGGGCCACCAGCAGCATGCGTCCGCGCCACATACCTCGTCCCGCTTGGAGGCCAGTACGGATGCCGGGCCGGTTCATCTCGGTGATGTCGAGGTAGCTCTCGCCCAGGGACAGCGGCTCGATGATTGTCGGACACCAGCACGCGCGGCCGGGTTTGCAGCTGCAGAGCACGGACGGTAGTGTCCAGGGTGGCGAACAGCTTGTCCTCCACCAGCACCTGGCTTCCGGTGAGGGCGCGCATAAGCGACGATTTGCCCGTGTTGGTGTAGCCGACCAGCGCAACCCGCAGTTGATCCCGACGGGCGGAGCGGCGCTGGTCGCTGGAGCGGATGGTCCGCTTCCGAGCGAGCATTGGGGCCAAGCGGCCGTTCGTGCACGAGAGCCGATTGCCGGTTCCTGTCCGGGATGGTTGCCCCGCGTTGACAGGAAGTTGGGCCGCCGGACGATGCGCGGGGTGGCAAGCTGCGCCGCCACGGAGGGAGCGGATCGGTGACCGACGACACGGTGGAGTTCAGCGCGACGCAGCAGGACGCCGGCGATGGCGCGCCCGGGGCGACGGCGGCGTTCCCGTATGACTGCATGACCGTGGGGCGTTTCCGGGAAGCGTTCCCGCGCGCACGGTGGCGCGATGACCTCCGTGCCTGGTTCGTGCCGGGCACCACGGCGGAACGGCGTCTGATGGCCTGGTCGGGCCGTGAATGGCCGGGCGTGCTGGCCCATGCCGACCAGCGCGGCCGCGACGCCTTCACGTTCGAGCCGATCACGAGCCCTTACCTGGAGGCGGGCGACGACCTCGCGATCCGGACGCCGTACTCCCGGACCGCCATCGCCGAGTTGCGGGCGGTGCCCTGGGCGCGGTGGGACCCGGCCTCGAAGGCGTGGCGCGTGCCGTTCCGGTCGTTCGAGGAGCTGCGCCGGCACTGGCCCGCCATCGAGGCCGCCGCCCGCCGGGCCGAGCCGGAAGAGCGGCGGAAGCGCGAGGACAGTCGCAAGGCGTCCCCCGAGCACGAGGACAGGCGGGCCGAGGCCGCCGAACGCCGCCGGAACCGCTACCCCGTGCCGGAGGACGCGCTGCCGCCGCTCGACCGTGCGCTGATGACCCATGCGGGGCCTGTGGTGTTCGAGGCGGTCACCGGCGAACTTGTCGAGCCCACCATCGCCGCCCGCTTCTACCCCGGCGTCACCGCCCTGATCTGGGCGGGTTGGCGCAAGCCGAGCCATGCCGAGCTGGTCCAGGCCTGGCCCGCACGGACGGCACCTGGCCCGGCCGAGTTGGCCCGCGGCTGGTGGCAGCCGACGATCAGGGTGCTGCGGGAGGAACGTCACAGGGCGGCGTCGCTGGAGCGTGCGCGGGCGACCCGCCGGGCCAAAGCGTCGTGAGTGGCCGAGTGCGATGTCTTCCCACGATTTCCGGCCATGGCCGGGTCGGGCGGCGGTCGGGCGATGGTCATCCGACCTCCGGCGGCTCGCGCTTGCCCAGCCGGCCAAGCCCGGCCACTCTCCTGGCCAACAAGAGACGGGGCGGAGGGGGACGATGCGAATTCCGAGTTGGGCCGCGCTCGCGGTCACGCTGGCGACCGCCGGCCAGGCGCAGGCGCGGATCACCCGCTTCGAGATCATCCGCACCGAGCCTGCCTTCGGCGGCCAAACCTTTGGGGCGGTCGGCGCCTACGAGCACGTGGTCGCCGTCGCCCACGGCGAGATCGACCCGGCCGCGCCCGGCAACGCCGTCATCCAGGACATCGGCCTCGCCCCGCGCAACGCCGCCGGCCACGTCGAATACAGCACGCCGGTCGAGCTGCTGAAGCCCGCCGACATGGCGCGCGGCAACGGCGTGGTGATGATGGAGGTCGCGAACCGCGGCAACAAGCTGGCGCTCGCGAACTTCAACGCAGGCGGCACCGAGAGCGTCCCCAATCTCAACGCCCTCCAATCGCCGCGCGACGGCTGGCTGATGCGGCAGGGTACGACGCTCGCCTGGTGGGGCTGGGAGATGGACGGCACGCCGGGCCTCGGCCGCGTGCTGATGCCGCCGGTCGTCGCGCGCAACGCGGACGGCTCGCCCGTCACCGGCATCGTCCGCGCCGAGTTGCTGACCCCCAACCCGGTCAAGACGATCGGCTTCGCGCAGAGCGGCCAAGTCCAAGCCTACCCGCCCGGCAGTTATGTCGGCTATCCCGCCGCCAGCCTCGATACGGGGGGCGCGACGCTCACGGTGCGTGCCCACGAGCAGGACCGCCGCGAGCCGATCCCGAACGACCGCTGGAGCTTCGGCTCCTGCCCCGACGGTGGCCCGGCGACGCCGGACCCGATGCACCTCTGCATGGCCGCGGGCTTCGAGCCGGGCCATCTCTACGAGCTGATCTACACCGCGCGCGATCCCGCCGTGCTGGGGCTTGGCTTTGCCGCCACAAGGGATCTCGGCACCTTCCTCGGCCATGCGGAGAACGACGACGCCGGCACCGTCAACCCCGTGTTCCGCCGCGACACCAGGATGATCCTCGAAGGCACCTCGCAGAGCGGCCGCATGGCGCGGACCTTCCTGTTGCTGGGCTTCAACCGCGGCGAGGACGGCCGCGCGGTGTTCGACGGCGCCTACCCGCACATCGGCGGCGGCCTGATCGCGCTCAACATCCGTTTCGGCCAGCCGGTGCGCGCCTGGGGCGAGCAGACCGACCATCTTTATCCCGCCTATGACTTCCCATTCGCCTACGCCCGGCAGACGGACCCACTGACCGGGCGGACGCAGGGCATCCTCGACCGCTGCGCCGAGACGGGCACCTGCCCGAAGATCTTCCACGTCGCGACCGCGCTTGAGATGTGGGAAGGGCGGCAGTCGCTTGGGCTGACCGATCCGCTCGGGCTGCAAGACCTGGCCGACCCCGGCACCGTCCGCACCTTCATCATGGCCAGCACGCAGCACGGCGCGGCCAGCCTGCCGCTCGCGACACAGCCGCCGTTCGGCGTGTGCCAGCAGCAGCCGAACCCGAACCCGCAGGTCTGGACGATGCGCGCGCTGCTCACCGCCCTGGTCGCGTGGGTGAAAGACGGGACCGCCCCGCCCGCCGGCGCCGCGCCGCGCATCGCCGACGGCTCCCTCGTCGCCCCCGACCGCGTGGCCCTGCCGGCGATCCCCGCGAACGCCTATGGCGGCACGCCCCGTCCCGCGGTGTCGAACCTGCGCATCTACAATACGCTCCATGTGCTTGATTTCGGCCCCGGCTACCGGCCGGGCGAGAGCAGCGGCGTGATCTCGATTGAGCCGCCGCGCGTGGGCACCGCCGCTTATGGCGTGCTGGAGGGCCAAGTCGATGCCGATGGCAACGAGATTGCGGGCGTGCGCTCGGTGTTCACGCGGGTGCCGATCGGGACCTATCTCGGCTGGAACCTGTTCCGCGCCGGGCGGCTGGAAGGCGGCCTGTGCAACCTCCAAGGCTCGTTCATCCCGTTCGCCAAGACGAAAGCGGAGCGGGAGGCAGTCGGCGACAGCCGGCCGTCGCTTGAGGAGCGCTATCCGACAAAGGACGTGTATGTCGCGGCGATGCGCCAAGCGGCCGATGAACTCGTGCAGGCAAGGCTGCTGCTGCCCGATGACGCGGCCGGGATCGTCGGCGCGGCCGAGCGTGACGGCGTCCGCACCGGGCCGTAGTGGCGGCTGCGGCGCGAGGGGCTGTTTCGCCTCCTCGCGCGCGCTCCTGTGCAGTGATGTCGCCCGAACCGGCCCAAGCTTGGATCGTGTAAGCCTGGCCGTATGCGGACAGGCCGCTTCCGGCGGGAGACGCGGGATTGCGGACGTTCATGCGTAGGACAAGCCCGGCCGGTTCTCGTCCTAAGCGAATCCTCCAACCTTCCCCCCGGCCAAAGGATTGCTTGGGGACAACTGTCACTGCCGACTTTTGAGGCGCCACACTACCACATAGTGGTCATGAAACCTTGGTTGGAGGCAGGCCGCAGCGAGGGTTGCCCCGGCAGAAAGCACGGCCAGGCCAGCAAACACCGGGGCATCTCAGTGCCCGACGCATAGGGGGCCACCGCCACCCCTGTCCGTCCGAGCCGCTCCGTGCGAGGGTCAGTCGGTCCGTGCGGCCTGCTTCCGGGTGTCGGCCGTCACCCGCCACACGGTGCTGCCAACGTCGTCGGCGACCATCAGCGCGCCCGCCTTGTCCAGCGCCAGACCGACCGGCCGGCCGCGGGCGTGGCCGTCATTGTCCAGGAACCCGGTGACGACGTCCTCGGCCATGCCGTTCGGCTTGCCGTTCGCAAAGGGGACGAACACGACCTTGTAGCCATTGAGGAACTGCCGGTTCCAACTGCCGTGCTCGCCGACGAAGGCGCCGCCGCTGTACTTCGCAGGCAGGCCGTTGCCGGTGTCGAACACGAGGCCGAGCGGGGCGACGTGTGAGCTGAGCGCGTAGTCGGGCACGATGGCCTTCGCGACCAGGTCCGGCCGTTCGGGCTTCACGCGCGGGTCCACGTGCTGGCCGTAGTAGCTGTATGGCCAGCCATAGAACCCGCCGTCCTTCACCGACGTCATGTAGTCGGGGACGAGGTTCGGGCCGAGCTCGTCGCGCTCGTTGACCACGGCCCAGAGGGCGTGGCTTTGCGGCTCCCAGCTCAGGCCGTTGGGGTTGCGCAGGCCGTCGGCGAAGATGCGGTGGGCGCCGGTCGCGCGGTCGATTTCCCATATGGAGGCGCGGTCAAGCTCGGCGCCCATGCCGTTCTCGGTGATGTTGCTGTTCGAGCCGACGCCGGCGTAGAGCTTCGTGCCGTCCTCGCTGGCGACGAGGCTCTTGGTCCAATGGTGGTCGATGGGTCCGCCGGGCAGCGGCGTCAGCACGGTGCCCGGCTCGGTGATGCTGGTGGCGCCTGGGGTGTAGGGGAAGCGCAGGACGGCGTCGGTGTTGGCGACATAAAGGTCGTTGCCGACCAGCGCGACGCCGAACGGCGAGGACAGGTGGTCGATGAACACGGTGCGAAGGTCGTACTTGCCGTCGCCATGCGTGTCGCGGAGCAAGGTGATGCGGTTGGCGCCCGGGCCCGACCCGGCCGAGGTGACCCAGGACTCGACCCAGCTCATCACGATGTTCTTTGGGCGGCTGACGGGGTCGAGACCGGGGCTTTGCGACTCGATCACCAGCACATCGCCATTCGGCAGTGTGTAAACCGAACGCGGGTGAATAAGGTCGGTGGCCATTGCCGTGATCCTCATGCCATCCGGCACGGTTGGCGTTTCCCCGTCCTTCCAGCCGACCACCTTGGCGAGATGCATCGGCGGAATCAGGTATTGCTGCGGCTCCGGCAGGACCGGGTTGGGGCCGATCTGCGTCTTGACGTCGAAGTCGTCGGCGGTGGCGGCACCAGTCAGGGCCACAACCGCGGCGCCCACGAGCGCGAGACGCTGCGCCAGCTTAACGGATCCGGCTGTCATTGACGTACTCCTGAATATGGCATTGCCACGCTTTGCCCAAGGCCCGCTCTGGAGGCGAGCCAGGCGGTTGCCAGCATGAGCAGGACGGTGACGCATGAGAGTGCAAGGCCGGTCGGCATCACCGAGGTCCAGGCGTCGCGGCTGTGCACAAGATTGTTGAGGAACGCGACCACGAGGACCAGCAGGCTGCCAAGCACCAGCGTCCAGCCGGGTCGCCGTGTGCGATCGCGGCGATGGGTCAGCCAACTCACGGCGCCCGCCATGGCGGCCACCACGCCACCGGCCATCCCCGCCGCCAGCAGCCAGGAAGAGAAGTTCGTCCACATGACGTTGGTTGTCTGCACGTAGGCGAGGTCCGTGAGCAGCGCGCACGTGAAGCAGGCAATCGGGAAGGAGGCGAGTATGCGCAGGATCGGATGTCCGCCGCGCCTTGCTGTGGACTCGGATATGTCGCTGTTCATCAACTCTTCCTGCTGCCGGAGTGCCGTCTGCGGACGATGGACTCCTGCTAACATACGGAACCATGGCATGAGGGTTTCTTCAATTTCCTGTATCGGCCTTCCGTGCTTCGGCTGGACGTGAACTCCGACAATCCGGGACCCGTTCGGGACACCCGGAGCAGCGGCATGGAATGGAGCATCCGGTGGAGCCGACCCAACCAACGGGCAGCTTTGGAGCAGGCGCCAGCCGCTCTGCAGTGACCACTTTGGGCGCACCCCGACGACGTGCACGGCGGTTCGACGACGGCTGCTACCCCCTCGGTCTTCCCGTGAACGCCTGCCTTTCTCCAGCATGACGTAACACCGCACCGAGGCGATCAGCCTTGCACGGCGTGTCCTGAGCCAAGCAGTGCGTGCGCGGTGAACCCGTCGAGGGTCGGCGCGGTTGTGCCGTGCAGCACGGCGATGACCGACGCCGGCGCGCCGTTGCCGGGCGCGATGGCGACCGTGGTGTCCATGCCCGTCGCGTTGACGTGCAGGTACTCGCCCAGCGTGGCCGCCGTGCCGGTCCAGGCCGTGGCCGCCAGCGCCGGCCGCAGGTCGAGCACGTCGCCGTTCGACAGCACCGGGCCGTAGATGTCGTCCCGGCCCTGGCCCGCCGGGTTCAGGACGATGCGGTTGCGCGCGCCCTCTTCGTGCAGCGCGTCGTTCCCGGGTCCGCCCGTCACCACGCTGCCGGCGCCGGCGAAGCGGATCACGTCGCCGCCCGGCCCTGCGTCGATGGTCGCCCTGCCGCCCAGCGACGTGATCACGTCCCGGCCAGCGCCGGTCGTGACGCGGTTGCCGGCGCCTCCGACCGTAACTTGGGTGTTGCCGCCCGCCGCGGTGACGCGCGCGTTGCCGCCGCGCCCCGCGTCGATGGCGCTGCTGCCGCGGCCCACGCTGACCGTGTTGCTTGCGCCCATGAGCACCACCGTCTGGTTGCCGTCGCCCAGCGCGACCATGCTGTTGCCGCTTGGGCCGGTGACCACGGTGCTGCCGCGTCCGCCGCTGATCCGGTTGCCGGTGCCCGAGGCGGTCACGACGTTGCTGCCGTCCGCCAGCGTGACGGTGCTGCCACCCTCCCCGGCCAGGATCGTGTGGTCGCCCGGCAGGGTCGCGATCCGGTTGGCCGTGCCGCCGGCCAGCACGGTTGTGTCGGCGCGGGCGAAGAACAGGTTGCCGCCACCGCCCGCCATCAGGGTTTGGCCGGCCGCGCCCGCGGTGAGGCGGCGGCCCTGGCCCGCGGCCATCACGGTGGCGCCGGCCTCGCCGCTGGTCTCCGTGGGCCTCGCCGGGCCGGTGGTGGCGACGACAACCGTGCCAGCGACGGTGCTGCCCTGGCTGTCGCGCAGCGTGTAGGCGACGGTTTCGGACGGGTGGGCGGGATCGGCGCCGGTTGCCCGGTAGGCGAGCGCCTGGCGGGCGGCGTCGAACGCCAGCACGCCCCGGCTCGCGCCCGTGGCGGAGGCGAGGGCAAGGCCGGTGCCGGCCGCGTTGGCCAGCAGCAGGGGCGCGAGATCGAGCGTATCGCCCTCGGCCACCGTGAGCGCCAAGCGCTGGCTGCGGAGGACCGGCGGCGGCTGCACGGTGACGGTGGCCTGCGCCGTGGCCGTGTTGCCGGCGGCGTCCGTGGCTCGGGCGACCAACACATGCGCCCCGGCGCCAAGCGTGGCCGGGGTGATGGACCAGGTGCCCTCCAGGCTGGCCGTGGCGTGGCCGAGCAGCGCCGTGCCCTCGAACAGGTCCAGGCTGCACCCCGGCTCCCCCGTGCCGCCCAGGGTGACTGCGCCGGTCGTGACCACCTGGTCGTCCGGCAACAGGCCGCCGTCCGGGGTGACGCGGGTGACGGCGACCTCCGGCGGGCCGGTGATCACGGTGACGTTGGCGGGGGCTGAGGCGGCGGAGGTCAGGCCGCCCGCGCTCACGGTCGCAGTCAGGGCGTGCAGGCCGTCGCGGAGCGGGGCGGGAAGGGCGATGGACCAGGCCGCGCCGCCGGTCAGCGGGGTGGAGGCTACCAGCGCCGCGCCGTCGTAAACCTGGACGGTGCCGGAGGTCTCGGTCGTGGTGCCCGCGATTGTCAGCAGCCCGGTGTCGGC
>CAXSAZ010000083.1:0-9519 GCA_964235485.1 uncultured Acetobacteraceae bacterium
ATCACCACCAACTGGCAATCACGCCCCGTCGAAAACGTGTTCGCAGGCATCCCCGATCTCCTCGCTTAACTGATCTGCCCGGCCGGCAACGTCTGCCGCGTCACCTGCACGGTCTGCCCGCCTTCCAGGTTGACGATGAACCGCTCGTTGATCGCCTGGTACTGCACCTGCGCGTCCGACTGCACATACCCAAGGCTGGTCCGCCCCACCGGGTTGTTGCTCGCGTCGCAGATCACCGTGAACGGCTGCGCCCCGTCCGTGCTGCCCAGGATGCCCTGCCCCAGCAGCCCCTGCAGGAAAGACAACTGCGTGGACCGGATGCGCCGGAACAGCCCGGCGCTGATCACCTGCCCCACATACTGCCCCATCCCCGCGCTCAGCGTTTGCGCGATGAAGTTGGTCAGCCGCGTGTAGTTGTCCCCGTTGGTCGCAGCATTGGACGAGGAATTATGCCCGCCCCGCACGCCCCAGAAGCTCCCCGCCGGCTGCGGGTTGGCGATCACGTCGAGGCCCGCCCCCAGCAGCGCCGCCAGCTCCGCCGTGCTGTACCCGCTCGCCTGCGCAGACCCCGGCACCCCCGCCCGCTGCGTCCCCACCACGCCATACAGCGGCTTGTTGAGGCTCGACTGCTCCGGGGACAGGTTCGCAAGCCGCCCGGCCACGAACCCCTGCGGGCTGACCAGCCGGATCACCCCGGCCACCGGATCGGACCAATAAACCCAGTCCCCGAACATCAGCTTGGCCGCGTAGCTGTCCAGCCCCGCCCCTTGCTTCGCCGCAACCGCGGACGGAATGCCCTGCCCCGCCGGCCCCGTCAGGATGGCATACAGCCCTTCCTGCACCGCGAACCCCGCCTGCGCCCCCCACGTCGCCGGGTCGTCCGCATCGGCCAAGAGCATCAGGCTGCACCCCTGCCCGCGCAGCGCATACATCCCCTGGCGCGGCAGACCGTCCTGCCCCACCAGCGTCTGCGCCGAAACGCCCCCAGCCCCGTCCGACCCGTTCAGCAAGGTCTGGCCCGAGATGTACAGGGGCGGCGTCCCCGTCCCCTGCCCCAAGCTCGCCACGCACAACTGGCTCGGCCCCCGCAGCGCCCCGGTGCCCTGGTTCACCGCGTTCACCAGGTTCTCCCAGAACGCTTGCGGCGACGGCGCCTGGATGTTGTCGAAGCTCTCCGCCGCCTGCCCCGCGATCCCGAGCGTCAGCCGCAAGGTCCCCGCCGCCGACCCGGCGCCCAGCGTGATCCCCACCGCATTGCCCAAAGACCCCGCATACCGCGCGGTCAGCAGCACCGGATACTGCCCGTTCGCATAAGCGATGGCGTAGCTCGCCGCCGTCTCCGACCCGTCCGTGACCCGCACGCAGCGGAAAGACTGCGCCCCCTGCTGCACCGCCGTCGCCACCTGGGTGCCCATGTCGAACCGCCGCGCCTGGATCGGCCCGAACGCCCGCGCGTAGTCCGCCATGGTGGACACGATCACCGGCTGGTTCACCGGCCCCCACGACGCCGACCCCACGGCGCCGATCACGTTGGTCGACACCCCGTTCAGCACCAGGTTCTGCGGCGGCACCACCTGCACATACAAATCCGGCACCACCAGCGCCGTCGTGTTCAAGGTCCCCGCTTGCACGATGGGCATGGATCAATCCTCCTCTGGCGGCGTCAAGCGCACGACGTGGGTGGCGTGCTCGGAGGCCAGGACGCGCTCGATCTCCGCCGCGTCCCGCACCACGTCGCCCACCCGGTACGGCCCGAACGACCGCACCACGACCAAGTAGATCATGATTGCTTCCTTGTTGTTTAACAGTAATGTTGTTGGATGCAGCTCTCGTAGAACGGAAAAGCGTCAGCGCCTCTTCCGCCACCATGCAGCGCCGCACGTCGGCGCTGAAGAACTAAACGACGCTCGAAACCCCATCCGTCGAAGCAACGCCGAACAACATGGACGGCAAGGAACTATCCGCAACCGTCGGATACTCCACGCTGTACATCAGGTCCCGCCGCCAAACGCCCGCCACCGAGTTCGCGTCCAGCACCGACCCGCCGGAAAGCCGCAGCCAGCACCCCCAGCCCCCGACATCCAGGAACCGCGTGCCCGCAAGCGCCATGTCCACACACCCCGCCACCCGGTCGCGCGACGCCGGGTCGGGGCACCAGGCCGTGACCCGGAACCCGGCGCGTTGCCGCCGCAGCTCCGTGCCGCCCACCCCGTCCGCCACCACCCGCGCTGCGATCCCCAGCCCCCCCGGCAGCCGGATGCCGTCGCCCTGCAGCTCCGCCGGGCGCTCGGCGCGGATCAGCGCGGCGAGCACGGCCGCCACCACGCCCGGCGTGTCGCCCTGGCGCACGCGGTAGGCGCGGGGCACGCCATCGACCCGGACGCCCGCGACCTGCCCAGGCGCTGGGTCGCCCACGAACAACACGGTTTCCCCCGAAACGGCCGCGGCAAGCGTCACCGGCGGCACCGCGCCCTGCCACTCGCCCAAGAACCGCGTCACGTCCCGGAACCCCGCCGGCGCCGCCTGCACCGTGAGGTGCGCGACGCCCGCCGCCAGGTCCGCTTCCAGCGCCGCCGCCGTGGGCCAGCCGCGATACACCCGGCACGCCAAGCCCGGCGCCGGCTCCTTGTCCGCGCCCCGGGGATACACGGCCCGCGCCACCGCAGCCGCCAGCGCCGCCTCCACGTCCGAAAGGTCCGGCACCGCTCACGCCCCCACTTGGCGCATGGACACGCGCCAACCCAGCTCGCTCAACGCCGCCGTGCCCACGACAAAGCGCCGCCCCGTGTCGTCCGTCACCACGTCCGACCCGCGCAAGGCCGGCGCCCCCAGCGGCAGCAGCAGGGAGAACTCGGACAAGCCCCCACCCCCCGGCAGCCCGCCCGGCCGCCCGCCGCCGCCGGGCTGCACCTGCGCCGGCCAGCCCGACAGCACCGGGCGCGCCCGCGACGCCACCATCCCGCCGTAGTCGGCCAGCCCCACCTCCGCCGGCCCCGCTTCCCGCGACGCCCCCACGGTCGCGTTGGTCAGCACGCACAGCGGCCGGTCCATCGGCGGCAGCAGCGCCACGAACAGCACCCCCCGCGCGCCCCGCAGCAGGTCGCCCACCTGCAAATAGGCGCTGTCGAAGATGCCCCGCAGCCCCCGCTCATAGCCCGTGGGCCGGCGATACCCGGGGTTCCCCCCATCGAACGCCGCCGGCAGCCGCAGGAAGCGCAGCTCCGGCCGCAGCGGGTCGCTTGCCCCCCGCGGCCGGTATGCGTCATACGGCGTGCCGAACACGCGCGCCGCCACCCCCATCCCCCGGCTCACCCGGTCGGAAAGCGTTTCAGCGTCCATCCTGCCCTCACACCACCAAAGCCACGGACTGCCGCCCCGCCAGGTTCGCGCCCGGCGGCACCCCCAGGAACCCGCACAACCGCCGCCGCCACTGGTCGAACAGCCGCTCGCGGTCCTGCAACTCCCGGGGATTGCGCACCCACCCGGCGGCGGAGGCTGTGTCCAGCCCCGCCCCGGTGTCCGGGATCGCCTGCTCCAGCCCGGCCAGCGTCTGCAGGAAGCCGCGCAATACCGCCTCCTCCGACGCCGTAAGGTTGCCCAGCCGATACTCCAGGCTCCCGCCCGCCTGCACGAACCACCAGCTCATGGCGCCCGACAGGTCCGCCCCGTGCGCGGGGTAGCCGAGGAACCGCCGCGCGTCCGTCTTTTCCCGCTCGCTCAGCATGGGCGCCCCCCTATCCCCCAGGACTAACCAATGTGCTCCACCATCACCGCACGCTTGTAAGCGGCGTTGGTCGCCGTCGGCACGACGCTCGGATTGGTCAGCGTGTCCGACGGCGCGCAGAACCCGCCGATCCAGTACCAGGACTGCGCGATGATCTGCTGCAGCCGGTCCAGCGGCTCGCGCGTCACCATGGCGATGCCATCCACCAGGCTGATGATGCTGTCCGCCGGCGCCACGTCCTGCGCCGCCATGCCGGCGAAGTCGCCCTCGATCAGCGCCCCCTGCCCCACGATGATCGGCCGCCGGATCACGGCGCCCGCCAGCGTCGGGTGCGGCTGCACGTACGCTTCCGTCGTGGGAATGAAGCGCAGCCCCAGGAAGTTGTTCACCATGCCCGTGGCGAACACCTGGTTGGCGGTGGTCGCCCCCTGGAACAACTGCCGGAAATCGCCGTCGGCGAACAACTGCCGCGCGCTCACCGCGTCGAGGTAGCAGTTGTACGCCCCCCCGATGTCCGGCACCGCGTTGAGCCGCAGCTTGCTCACCGCGTCCAGCAGCACGCTGATGGTCAGCTCGTCCTCCGCCTGCAGCGCCGTCGCCGTGCCGCGCCCGTTGGGCCGGGCGATCACGCTGGCGTTGGCCGCCTGCACCGCGTTGCCCGCCGCCCCGTCCGACACGCTCACGTTGGAGGAGCACGTCAGCGTCCCCGACACGCCGCCCGGCGCCGCGGACACGTTGGTCGCGTCCGCCGCCGCGCCCACCACCGTGTAAACGTTGGAGCCGATGGTCACGGTGAGGCTGGTCGTCGCCCCCACCGGCCCCTGCACCCCGTTCACCCAGGCCGTGGTGAAGCCGCGGATGTCGTCCACCGCCACCGTCGGCCCCGCCGAGGTCAGCGCCGTCCGCACCCGCGTGTTGCCCCCGAAATACGGCGCGAACAAAGCGTTGCGCGCCAGCTCATCCAAGGACCGCGCCGCCTGTTCCCCGTTGATCGCCGCGTTCTGCAGGAACTGGTTGCCGATCCCCACCCGCGAGGTCACCATGTTCAGGTCGGTGGTCGCCGCGTAATGGTTGATGGTGATGGTGAACTGCTCCACCCCCCAGCCCTGCGGCGTCAGGCCGTTATCAAAATTGGTGTTGGTCGCCGGCGGCAGCGGCGTGGTCACGGAGGGCTTCAGCCCGGCCCGCGTCTTGGTCAGCGTCTCGCCGATCCCCACCGCGAACTCCTGCCGGTCCGCGCAGGCCCGGTAGCCGAGCCGGGAGCGCATGGCCTGCAGGAACTCGCGCTCCAGGAAGCCCTGCTGGATGATCGGCTGCAGGATCGCCGGGAAGTTCTGGATGCCCATGGATGTTGCCCTCGTGCCAACAAAGAAAGCCCGCCGCGGCGGATGCCGGGCGGGTTGGGGAAGCCGTGGAAGGTCGTTACTTGGCCGCGCCGCGCGGGCACCGCCATTCTAGGGAAGGGTGATCGAATTCTTGGGGCGTTGGTGCAAGCTTTTTTTCTTACATCAGCAAGTTTTCCTTTCGCGAACCAACGCGCCGCCGCCGGGCCGCAGGGACGGGTTCGTCCCGGCTCGCGGCAGCACGGTGCTCAGTGGGGGACGTAATCGCCCTCCGGCACAAGCGTTTCGAGCAGCCGCTGATCAAAGGCCGGCGGCTCGCGACCCAACGGCTGCGCGCATTCCTGCCTTGAAAGCGTCCGCCCTCTGCTCTGCACCAGCAGGCCCTGCGTCATCCTGGCTATGTTGTGCCCCTCCTCGTCGAACCCGGTCCTGACCATCCGGTCGAAGACGACGTACCGATGCGTCGGGGTGTCGGCATACGCCTGCGTCCCGCCGCCGCCAGGCCATCCCTCAAAAGCGCGGCGCAGGTCGGCGGCCTCGACCTCGAGGCGGCCCGGGCGGCCGTAGCGATAAACGGCCCCGCCTTGCTCCTTTGTCCGACCGCAGATCGAAACCATCCTGGCCCCCACCCGGCAGGTGAACAGCACCGTCTCGGGCGGGCGGCAAAGGGACGCAGCCGGGCCGGGCTGGGCTGGGGCCGCACCCGGGTAAGCCGCCAACACCGCGAGGAGCGCCGCCGCTGGTGCCAAAACTTTCTTCAAAGCCATCGCCCCTCGGCACCGCGCCGCTTCGCACGCAATCCAAGCCCGCTACGCCGCTTGCAACACAGCCCAACCGCGGGCATCAACAAACTTTAAGTCAAAAGGCTAACATACTTCTAGAACTTCTAATTTTCTTAAATTGAAACTTTTACGTAACAGTATTCTAATCAGACATGCTCAGACGATGGCAGCCTCAACTTAGCAAGATAGGCGAGGTCAACATCGTAGTTACCAGCACAAGTGGGATTGAGCACCTTCAATCGCTCGAATGTCGCTCGACTCTCTCGCATCAGAACTTGTATCATCTGAGAGCGATCCAGCATAATTTTCCGTAGCTCCGGACCCTCAATCTGCCAAATCAGCTTCTCGCCCACGGGTTCAAACCGCATTCTCAACGCGCTGTCAGGAAAATAGGTTTCGATAACTTGCTTTCTGTTGGCAGATAGATCCCGTAACACAGTGTTCATGCGAGCCCACCAATGGACAACATCAGTCCATTCTTTGTCGGTGATGAGTGAATTGCCATTGAATGACACCCTGATGGAACCATCAACGTAGTTCGGATCCTTCAACTTCAGCCGGTCAAGAGCGTTGAGAGGAACGAAGCGGTCTCCCTGCTTGGCGCAAGTCTCAACGTGAAGCGCACCTTGATCATCCATTTTAACCAACCTCATGGCAGGGGCACGACCGATGTGATGCGCCCTTGATAAATCGAAATCTGGTAATTCGCTCCACCGCTGTTTCCGACCAAACTTCTCTCATACGAGTCCAGTATGGAAGTCATCACGTTTCTGTTCTGCCTCAACACGTCGCTGACAATGTTTTGAATATTTTCTGGTGTCGTGCCGGAGCGGAAAAAGGTCTGAGCCGTTTTCGTGCTTCCGTCCCAGTACTCCGGCGAGTGGCGCTCCAGGATGTGTCGCATTCCGGATTTATCCAATTGGAAAGTTTGGTTTTCCACCTGGTAGCGCCGAGTTTGGTACTCGGAAAGCGCGTTGTCCAACTTCTCTCCCGCCTTGGGATCTTGCCGCTGTGGCGGCTGCGTTGGATCCCAGTCCGGCCCAGTACGGCCGCATCCGCCACATCCGCCCGTTGTATCCGCGCGACACCGGCGCGGCCGGAAAACTGATGCGCAGCCGGATGGTGTCCACGCCGTACGGCATCGCCTCGTCTCTCGCGTCGTCCACCATATCGCCTCCCATTCCATAGGTGCCTATCCAACTCGCCCGGCGCGACGCTTCATGCCCTGCGCCCGGCCTCATCAAGCGAAAACGTCACGTCGAACGGGATGCCGCTGCGAATCAAAAGCAAACCGTCCGCTTGGCCAGCGCTCTTGCTCCGCGCCCTGAAAGCGGCTGGGCTGTCCCCCTCCGGCCAACGCCCGCCGGCCCGGCCGAGGGAGCGGCCGGTTGTCCGATGACTCAGCCACGCCGCAAGGACGCCGGCATTCCAGGCAAAAAGATCGGCTTCCTGAAGCGTTCACGCAAGAATTTCTTCTTAAAGCCGGGTCCCACCCGCCGCCTCACGCCCCCGCGCGCAGCGCCAGGCTGCTGGTGGCGTAGCAGTCCCGGATCGGCACGGTGAAACCGACCGCCTCAAGCCGCACGACGCTCTCCGCGCCGAGCGCCAACGGCGTCGCAGGCCAACCGCCATCGGGAGTGCGCCGCAGCAGCTCTCCCCCCACCGAAAGGCTCGACAGCAGCAGGATCTCCGAAACGCTCGGAATGGTGGTGTAGGCCCAAACGTTGCGCCGGGTCGCCGCCTGGTTGCCCGGCGACAGCACCTCGATCAGCACGACCGGATCGGGAATCGTCCTGCCCCCCGTGGCCGGCGTGCAGGTGATCCCAAGGTCCGGCACGCGCTCGTTGTGGGCCGCATCGGCGCGCGGGATCACGCCCGGCGTCACGACAACGCGGCAAGGCGACCCCGTATCGATCAGATGCCGGGTCACAAGATAGCACACCATGCTTTGGATGCTGCCGTGGTCGTCGCCCGGCGGGGCCATGCAGGCCGGCTCGCCGTCGATCAACTGCCAACGCCGGTCGTGCAAAGCCTCGGGCGGCTGCCAAGCCTCGAACTCGGCAACCGTCATGGAGGGCGGCAGGCGCACCACGGTGCTCATGCGCGCATCATGCCGGGTTCGCGGGCCGGACGGCAAGGCTTGGTCGCCGACTTCCCTCCTAGCCAACCCGCAACAACGAGGCCCCCCTCGCAGGGCATTTTAACCCCCGTTGACCCCGCGGACTCATCGCCTCCGAATCGTCGCTCTGGTTTAATCGCTCTTGCAACAGCACCGGAGGCAACATGAGTGAGGACTGCATCCATCTGGTTTTCGACGAGGCCTTCCCTTTCGAGACGTTGCAGCATTGGCCGGGGAAGGATTGGAAAAAGCGCGGCCCTCGGCTGCTGGAGGACCTTTCCTCAGCAGCCAGGCCCGTCGTCCTTCGGGCCGGCCGCCAGGCGTCGCAGCCCCGGCGGCTGGACAGGCTGCGCGATGTGCACCTGACTTGGGCCACGTTCTTCATTGCAGGCGATTGCTGCGCGTCCATCTACGACGATCCCCGGACCGCCGTGGCCGGCATTGTGGGCTGGCCAGGCTTGGCGGAGACGGCGGGCATCTACCGCCGCGGGCAGCATTTTGCCGTCCCAAGATCCCGCCTGCGCAACGCGGCCCCTATTGCCGGTCGAACAATGTTCGCATCGTCGGATGAGCCGCACAACTGGGGCATGTGGCTGCTTTGCGTGCTGCCTGCGGTCGTCCATTTCGTAGAGAACAGGCAGGCATACGACCAACTGTTCATCTACGCCGATCACCCCAACATGCGGGCCATGCTGCGGCTGCTTGGTCTCAAGGCCGCCGACGTGGTTTTTCAGGATGTCAGCCGGGCTTACCATTTCGAAAGCATCGACGTGTTCCGGCAACCGCAGCGGGAGTTTTCCGTCGGGTCCGAAGCCAAAGCGATGTTCGCCAAGCTGCGCGAGACGACGGCGGGCAGCATCGTCGTGCCGAGCGCCCACCACCTCTACTTCGGCCGCCGCCGCTGGACGGCCGAAACGGGCGGCTACAGGGCGTTGGTCAACGAGGACGAGCTGATCGCGCGCCTCGTCGCCATGGGATACAGCCCGATTGACCCGGAACGCCTGGGTCCGGAGGAGCAGATCGAGTTGTTTGGGTCGGAAAGGCGGATCGTGGTCCTGGGTGGGGCCGGGCTGTTCAACGCGGTATTCTGCAAGCCGGGCACCCGGATCATCACCATCGAATCAACTGCCAACCACCTCGAGAACCACTCGACGCTCCTGTCGAGCATGGATGCCGACTACGGGGTCATCCTCGGGCAAGTCGATGAAAGCGACCCGGCATCCTACAACAAGCGGTGGACGGTGGACGTCGAACGCACGACGGCCACCATCGCAGAGTTCATGAGCTGACAATACGCCGATCCAACCCGCCCAGCACGGCCATCCAAGCCCTGCCCCCAGCCCTGCCAAGCAAGAACGCCGCGTCGAACGGGACAACACCACGAATCAAGACAGCCCGTCCCCTCCGTCAGCACCCTTGCTCGTCCCGAGGGCGGCTGAGCCACCCTTCTCCGGCCACCCCCCGGCCTCACGCTCAGCGGACCGCGAAAACCTGGCGCGTGCGTAATCCGGTGCATGGTGATCACTGAATCCGTTTGATCGTGATCACTTG
>CAXSAZ010000084.1:0-8529 GCA_964235485.1 uncultured Acetobacteraceae bacterium
CGCATCAAACTGCGGAAACTCTACCCGTCAGTTGAGAGATGACAGGCTACTAGGCACGGCGCGGGTCGGGCACTTCGGCGAGGGCGGCAAGCAGAACAGCAAAAGGCACGTGGCCACCCCACGAAGCAGGAAGGCCGCCTCCATACAGTCACCACGTCATCCCGCCACCGCTCACGCCCAGACCGCTACTGCAGAACTGAATGGCCCTGGCACGTAGATAGGGTGCTGGCTACGTCGGTCTCTCGTATCATGGAGACAAACCGGTCAATCTCTCCGCCACCTGCCAAAGCTGCGCCGCGATCACTGGATCGCGCGAAACCGCTGAGCTTTTGGCCGCTCCGACCGGCCCTTTGCGCTCACCGGCACCGGTCGGCCCGTAGTAGCCGCCCGGCTCTGCTTCCGCCGCCGCCGCTGCGTATAGAATCGGCAATGCTCCCTGCGCCGCACTTTGACCGATGAGGGGGTTGATCAGGTCGCCGATCCTGTTGAACCAGAGGACAGGTTGGCCGGGACGGCTCTTGGTCAGTTCGGTCGCGGCTACCCCGGGATGCGCCGCCACCGATAATAGGCCCCAACCCCTCGCGTCGGAACGCCGCTGCAACTCCCGCGCGAAAATCAGGTTCGCGAGCTTGGACTGGCTGTACGACTTGACGGGAGAATAGCGACGCTCGCTCATCACGTCGTCGAAATTGATATCGCCCTTGTGGAAGATGCTGGAAACGCTCACGACCCGAGGCGACGCGGCGTCCCGCAGGAGCGGAAGGAGGCGAGCCGTCAGTGCGAAGTGCGCCAGGAAGTTGGTGCCGAACTGAATTTCAAAGCCGTCGCGCGTGACCGCCCGCTTGGGCGGCGCGGCCAGGCCGGCATTGTTGACGAGGATGTCGATGGCCTGCCCTTTCTGGGTCAGGCGGTGGGCAAACGAAGCCACGGATGCGAGGTCGGCCAGGTCGAGCGGCTCGAAGCGCGCGCGATCTCCCAGCTTGGCGACGGCTGCGGATCCCTTCTCGGCGTTGCGGGCCGCGACGATGACAGCCGCGCCCTTCGCCACCAAAGCCAAAGCCGTCTCGAACCCGAGGCCGCCGCTGGCGCCGGTGATGACGGCGAGCTTGCCGGTTTGGGCCGGCATGTCCTTGGTGGTCCAACTCATGGCATTCTTCGGCATTGCGTATCTTCCATTGTAAGTTCCAGTATCCTGGTCGGGCGCCGGGCAGCGTTGCCGCCGCAGAAGCCCCTCCACGCTTCATCGAACAAGGAGAGCGCATAAGCCTTATCAAACGAACCTGCCCCCCTTTTCCGCTCGCTCAATCGACGGGGGCGTCAAACCCGCGCAAAGGCCCCGATGGCACGATGCGCGTCGGGTTCAGCCACGGGTGGCTCATGTAATAATGCTTTTTGATGTGATCGAAGTCGACGGTCGGCCGGATACTTGGGTGTTGGTATAGGCTGCGCGTGTAGTTCCAAAGGTTTAGGAACTCGGCAAGCGCCTGTCGATTGCACTTGAAGTGCCCATGGTAAACAGCGTCGAAGCGCACCAGCGTGGTGAAGAGTCGGATGTCGGCCTCTGTCAGCGACGGCCCGACGAGGAAGCGCCGGGACCGTAGCCGGGCCTCCAGCCAGTCCAATGTGTCAAACACGCCGGCGCACGCTTCCTCGTAGGCCGACTGGTCCGTGGCGAAGCCAGCCATGTAGACGCCGTTATTGAGGCCGGAATAGATCCGCTCGTTGACGATGTCGATCTCCTGCCGGTGCCCCGCGGGGGAGTAGTCGCCGGAGCAGGCGCCGAGGTGGTCGAACGCTGAATTGAGCATTCGGATGATCTCCGACGACTCGTTGGAGACGATGGTGTTCTGCGCTCTGTCCCAGAGCACCGGCACCGTCACGCGCGACGTGCAGGATGGATCGGCCGTTGTGTACACCCCATGCAGCGTATGCTGACCGTTGACCGTGTCGGGAACGACACCTGGCCCCGCCTCGAAGGTCCAACCCTCCTCGCCCATCAGCCAGTGCACCACGGACAGCCCGATGACGCCCTCAAGCCCTTTCAGGCTGCGCAGGATCAGCGCCCTGTGCGCCCAGGGGCAGGCCAGGGACACGTAAAGGTGGTATCGGCCGCGTTCAGCCTTGAAGGCCCGCCCGCCCGGCAAACAAGACCCATCGGCAGTCACCCAGTCGCGGAACACCGACGGCGGCCGCTGGAGCCGCCCATTTGCGGTCACCGTCTCAATTCCGTTGGCGTGCCATTCGCCGCCGATCAGTTCACCCACGGCTCACCTCCAGGTTTGGGCTGTTGTTCGTCGGCGCGGCGGACGCCGCGCGGACGACCGGCGCCACCCTCGTGCCGAGCAACTCGATCGACCTCACCATGGCTCCGTGTTCCAGCGACGCCGAACTCATCTGGAACGTCAGGCGCGAGATGCCGCCCAGCGCCTCGCTTGCGGCAAGGGCCTTCTCGGCGACTGTTTCGGGGTCGCCGATCAGGTAGGCGCCAGAGGGGCCGCACATCGCATCGAACTGCCGCCGCGTGGCGGGCGACCACCCCCGCTCGCGCCCGATCGTCGTGAACATGTGCGCCCAGCCCGGGAAGAAGGCGTCGCGGGCCTGCGCCGATGTTTGGCCGACGAAGCCGAAGGCGTGAACGCCCACGCGCAGCGCTTCGGGCGGGTGGCCGGCACGCTGCCCCGCCTGGCGATACAGCTCGACGAGAGGACGAAACCGGCGGAACTCGCCGCCGATGATGGCCACCATCAGAGGCAGGCCAAGCGCGCCGGCCCGGGCGAAGGACGCGGGCGTGCCGCCAACGCCCACCCAGATCGGCAGCCGAGCCTGCTGTGGCCGAGGATAGACCCCCTGGCCGGTAAGCGTCGGGCGATGGCGTCCAGTCCATTCGACATGGGTGTTGTCGCGGATCTTCAGCAGCAGCCCGAGCTTCTCCGTAAACAGGGTGTCGTAGTCGTCCCGCTCCAGCCCAAACAGCGGGTAAGCCTCCCCGAACGATCCTCGGCCAACGACGATCTCCGCCCGCCCGGCAGCGATCAGGTCCAGCGTAGCGAACTCCTGGAAGACGCGAACCGGGTCGGCGGCGCTGAGCACCGTGACGGCGCTTGTGAGGCGGATGGAGGTTGTCCGCGCGGCGGCCGCGGCGAGCAGGATGGCTGGCGCAGAGTCCAGGAACTCGGCCCTGTGGTGCTCGCCAATGCCGAACACGTCCAAGCCGGCGCGGTCTGCCGCCTCAACCTCTTCAAGCAGGTTGGCGACCCGTTCGGCCCCGGTGAGCGTCCGTCCGGTCGCAACGTCCGGGAACAGGGCCGCGAAGCTGTCGATGCCGATCTCGATCAACGTCTGCGCCTAAACAGCAGAAGCGCGCGTGACCACGAACACAAGCTCGGCGTCAGGCGCGGCTTGGATGGTCACCGCGGGCTCATCCCTGATCGCCAGGCCCTCGCCCGCCTCGATCCGCGTGCCGTTGACGACGACCGCGCCAGCGGCGGGAACAAGATAGCCGCCATACCCCTCGTCAAACTTGTACGATACCATCTCGCCAGAACTCAGCAGCGCCCCATAGACGTCGGCATCGGCGCCGATCGGCAACCCCTCCGGACCGCCGTTCCCACTGGCAAGCAGCACGAGCCGACCCGAGCGGTTCGCCTTGGGGAAGGGCTTCGCACCCCATTGCGGTGCGCCGCCGCGCTGCCTGGGATGAAGCCATATCTGGAAGATGCGCGTGGTGACGTCCTCATCGTTGTGCTCGGCATGCCGAATGCCCGTGCCGGCGCTCATCACCTGCACGTCGCCGGCCCGGGTCACGCCATGGTTGCCAAGGTCGTCCTTGTGGGTGATCGCACCCTCGCGCACATAGGTCACAATCTCGACGTTGGCGTGCGCATGGAGTGGAAAACCCGCGTGCGGCGAGATTTCATCGTCGTTCCAGACATATAGCCCGCCGACCGGGTGGTGGGCCGGGTTGCCGTAGGAGCCAAGCGCAAAATGGTGCCTGGCGTTCAGCCAACCCGCCTGGATGCCGGCGATCTCGGCAAGGGATCTATGTTCAAGCATGATGGTATGTCCTCGGTTGCGTCAGTTCGACCGGGTCGCGCGGCCAGGCCAGTTGTAAACCTGACCGCGACGTCCGCTTGTTGGTCCGTGCGGCGATCACTTTCCGGGTCTATGCAGGAACCGCCGACCGGAAGCGCCGACCGTCGAGGCTGTAAAAGCCCGCTCCGAACGCCGCCACTTGAAGCAGGCCGCCGATGATGACGATGTTTTTGAGGAAGTGGATCATCTGGTTCTGGTCGGCGAAATCGTTGTGGAAGAACACCGCCGTCGCAAGGGTGAAAACCGCCATGACGGTCGCCACGATCCGCGTCTGGAAGCCCACGATCAGAAGCAGGCCTCCACCGAGCTCAATCAGGATCGCGACCAAGTAGGCGGCGAGCGGCAATGGGAGCCCGACGGATGCGATGTAACCCTGCGTCATCACCGGTGCCATGATCTTGCCGAGGCCGCTGAAAGCAAAGACGGCGCCCATGAGGAGGCGGCCGGTGGCAGCAATGGAGGCGGTTCGATTGTGCATAGTAGGTCCTAGCATTACAGTTGCTTTATCTTCGTGGTTGAAGGCCAGAAAAATTTCTTACGCTAATCACCGAAGTTAAACGGCGTCGATGAGAGTAGTGATATCAACTTAAAGTTGATATGTCGCTGAGATACAAACTTATCAGGAACACGCAACTGTAGTGCTAGGGGATAATGCGCCGGCAGCCACGTTGGACGGCCCGGCACTGTGGAGGCGGCGGATGCCGCCCGGCATACAGCGTTTCGCGGGATGGATCGTCAGCCGTTTGCGGCTGCGGTCAGTTCCGGCCTGAACTGTGCAGCGAAGTCGGGCAACGTTTTCTGGCCTTGATCGACGGCGGTGGTACGGCCGGCAAGCACCACCTGCACGTCGGTGATCCCGATGAAGCCCAGGACTTGCCGCAGGTAGCTGACGGCGACGTTGTAGGACTCCGTGGCGGAACCCGGCGCGTAATTGCCCCCAGAGGTCAAGATGATCGTGGCCTTCTTGCCGGTCAGCAAGCCCTGGTATTGCGGTGTGAAGGTCACGCCGACGCGGACGATGTGATCGATATAAGCCTTTAACACTGCAGGTATCGAGAAGTTGTACATCGGCGTGCCTATTACGACGTGATCTGCCGCCTTCAACTCAGCGATCAACTGATCGGATATCTCGATGGCCCTCGCCATTTCTGGCGAATGTTGCTCGATCGGTGTGTAGGCACCACCGATCCAGGGCAGATCGACGAACGGGAGAGTCGTCTTCATCAGGTCGCGGGTGACGACTTCGCCCCCGGCGTGCGCGGTCTTCCAACTTTTGGTGAACTCCGCAGTCAGCTTGCGAGAGGTTGAGTAGTCGAGGCGTGGGCTGACCTCGATGGTTAGAAGAGTGGTCATTTGAAGCTCCCGATGGAGTGGCGCTTCGGATGCAGGCCGATGCGGTCAGCCATACATCGTCTCAGTCCACGCCCATCAGCAGGTGGTTTATTCCGATGGCAAGGCATCTGCAGAACCGATGGGACCTTTCTGGAACCGCTCTCTTTCTTCTGCGCTCCGAACTTGGGGACGCCGGACCTTCTCTCGCAATCATCACGCATTCGCACACCGGTTCTTGGAGAGTTGCGCGGCCCTAACCGGAGCGAGGCATGGCCAGTTGGGATATTGAGCTATGAGTGTCGTCAGATTTGAACAGGCTGGCGCTGTCGGTCATATCGTGCTCTCAAACCCGCCGGAGAACCAGCTCGGCCGGCAGTGGGCTGACGACCTGCGCGTAGCCGTGCATCAAGCGAGCGGTTCAAGCATTCGAGTCCTGATCGTCCGTTCCGAAGGCCTAAACTTCGGCACGGGAGGAGCAGTCGCCGAATGGCCAGGAAAGGACGTCGATTGGTTTCACACGTTCATCTCGGAAGTGATCCAGGCATACAGGGCGATTGAAGCCCTTCGCGTTCCCACAGTCGCGGCAGTGCGGGGCAAGGCGGTAGGCGGCCATTACGAGCTGGTTCTGCGCTGTGACCTCATCGTCGCCGCGACGGACGCCACGTTTCTGGCGGTGGAGGCGTATACCGCCATGGCTCCGCTGGCCGGTGGCGTTCAGCGCCTTGCCGATCGGATCGGTCGTAACCGGGCCGCCCAACTCGTGTTGCTCGCCGAGCCCCTCAGTGGGAAGGCAGCGGGCGAAATAGGCCTTGCCTGCCGCGTCGTCCCGGACGGCGAGGTGGAGACCGTCGCCGCCGAACTGGCCCAACGCCTCGCTGCAGGACCGACGCTCGCCTATGGCGCCACCCGGGCTCTCCTGAAGGCCTGGACGTCTGGTGGCGTGGCCGGGGCTGACGATCTTCTGCTCGATCTCACGATGAGGCTCTTTGAAACCCACGATGCGCAGAAGGCATTTCTCGTCCTGAAAGAGGCCGCAGAAGCCGGCAGTGACAAGTCCGAGAACGGGGCCTGGGCGAAGATCAACTTCCTCGGCCGTTGAAACGCGAAATCCATGCACGGCAACGCGTCACAACAACCCTCCAGGAACGAACCGATTGCCCTTGCGCTGGGGCAGATGGAACCCTCGCCAATTCATCGAACAGGTGCCGAGCTCCACGGAGTGGCTCAACGGGATGGAAGCCAAAGTCGGGCTTACCGCTGGAGCCGCCCAGATCGTTAGTGGCCGGCAAGGCCGCGGTGACTGTCAGGTCGTCCAGGGATCGCCTCCGTGATCTCAGGACGTGCTTTCAGCCTTTCAATGAACCACCTGCCGGCACGCCCTGGGGGCACGGCCGTTTGATAGATGGCCGCCATCGGCAATACCAGCGCGCCCTGCGGCACGTCCTCGATCGTTAGAGCCACCAGCCGACCTTGCGCTAGATCATGTCCGACTATGTGGCGTGGCATACTACCCCAGCCCAGACCTGACAGGAGGAACTCCCGTTTTGCGAACAGGTCGGCAAGGCGCCATACGCGCGGGGACATGACGCCGAACTCTCGCCCGGCCGACAGATCCGATCTGTCCGTCAAGACCAATTGCACGTGCTCTGCCAAAGTGCGCTTGGCAATCGCACCCACGACCGATGCCAGAGGATGGTCGCTCGCGGCCACCATGACGAGTTCCACGGCAGTCAGGCGTTCGCTGGTGAGAGTGGCTTCGAGAAGCGGCAGTGGGCCGACGACGCCGATGCTGCACCGGCCATCAAGCACCGGCTGGTAGGAGCCTCCGATCGCCTCCACAAAAAGCCGCAATGCCGTTCCTGGGAACAATGACCTGAAGTCTCGAGCTGCTTCGGTGATCGTCGCCAAAGGAAAGAACACATCGATCACGGCGGACAACTCTGGCTCGACGCCGCCCGCCAGTCCCCTGGCCCGCGCCTTCAAAGCGTCTATACCGGCGACCAGGCTGCGAGCGTCCGAGAGCAGCGCGCTTCCCGCGGCCGTCAGCTTCGGGCGTCTGGCGCTGCGATCGAACAGGCTGATGCCGATCTGATCCTCCAACGTACTAATTGACTGGCTGACCGCGGACTGAGCGCGACGTAGCCGGCGTGACGCGGCCGAGAAGCTGCCCTCGTCCACGGCTGCAACAAACGTCCGCAATTGGTCCAGGGATATGCCGTCCAGCACGCGTCACTCCGTCTTCTGCTCCCCCTCATTGTCGGCGCCCTTCAGCCAGTGGTCCAGCCATTGCACCTGCAGCTCTTGGAGGAAGTCGATCTGCCAGCCATGGGCATGCGGCGCGAGCAGCAGACGCTTGCGGGGTCCATCAAACTGCTCATAGGCGCGCAGGTTGCCGGGGGTGATGTAGTCGTCCAGCCGGTTCTGTCAGCTCTCGCGCCATCCAATGTAGATGTCGCTGGACGTGCTGCGCCGCTACCGGCAGGCTTCACGCGGCTTCGAGGATGGCCAGCACGGTCACAGTTCGCTGGAGGAAGAGTAGTCTACGGCTGAGAGCGGGGACGTGCTGGTTGTGGCGGGACCGAACGCGGAGGAAGTTGCGGAGCTCGTCGTGGCCGCGACAGAACCGGGCCGCCGCTCTGGGACCCTTGAAGCCGCGCATGGGCCGGTATCGGCCTTTCAGGCCACGATGATCCTGCTCCGGCCTGTTGTTGAGATAGCGACTGGTCCGGTGCCGCAGTGTCTTGCCCAGCTCGGTGCGGATGGCGCGTGGGTAGCTGTCGTGGCCATCGGTCGTGACCCGGTGCGGCACGACGCCGCTCACCGTCCTGGCCGAGCGAAAGAACGCCTTCGCGGCCGCCATGTCACGACGCTCGCTGAACAGCACGTCCACGAGCGCGCCGGAGCTGTCGATGGCGCGGTAGACATGGCACGAATGCCGGGCGACCTTCAGGTAGGTCTCATCGACATGCCAGCTGCGGCCCACCTTGCCGCGTCGGCGGCGCCGGAGTTCCGCGGCCAGGGCAGGCGTAAGCTTGGCTTCCCAGTCTCGAACGGTCTCATGGCAGAAGACCATGCCGCGCAACGCGAACATCTCGGGCAGGTCAC
>CAXSAZ010000085.1:0-8361 GCA_964235485.1 uncultured Acetobacteraceae bacterium
AGGCGGCCGACGCCGTGCGGGGCCGGATCGACTGGAAATATGCGCTCGGCCTGGCTCTCACCGATCCTGGCTTCGACCACACGGTGCTGAGCGAGTTCCGCACGCGCCTGGTCGCAGGCGACGCGGGGCTTCTGCTGCTCGACAGCCTGTTGCATCGCCTGCAGGAGCAGGGCCTGGTCAAGGCGCGTGGACGCCAGCGCACCGACAGCACGCATGTGCTCGCTGTCGTGCGCACGCTGAACCGGCTCGAGCGCGTCGGCGAAACGATGCGGGCCGCGCTGAACGAAGTGGCGACGGTTGCGCCGGAGTGGCTGCGGGCGGTGGCCCCGGCTGCTTGGTATGACCGGTATGGCCGGCCCGTGGAGAACTATCGCCTGCCCAAAACCGTGGCGGCGCGTGAGGACCTGGCCGCCACGATCGACGCCGATGGCCAGCAGTTGCTCGACGCGATCGGCGCGGCTACGAGGCAGCCTGAGCTGGCGCAGTTGCCCACGGTTCAGGTCCTGCGTCAGGTCTGGGCGACCCAGTATGTCGCGGAAGACGGGCGCATGTGCCTGGGCAGCGCGGCCGAACTGCCGCCCTTTGCCGAGCAGATCTGCTCGTCCTACGACGCCGAGGCCCGCTACAGCAACAAGCGCGACACGTCCTGGGTTGGCTACAAGGTGCAGGTGACCGAAACCTGCGATCCGGCCTGCGAGGAGCCGCACGTCATCATCAACGTCGAGACCACACCCGCGACCACGCCGGACGACAACATGGTTGCAGTGGTGCATCAGTCGCTGAAGAAGCGCGGTCTGTTGCCGGGCGAGCATCTGGTGGACAAAGAATATACGGACTCGCACGTGCTGGTGGACAGCCAGCAGAACCACGGTGTGACCATCATCGGCCCGGGAGCGAAGCTCCGCTTCCTCCGTGTCGCCGACGACCCGAGCTGGCAGGCGCGCCTGGACGACGGACCAACCAAGGCCGAATTTCACGTCGACTGGGATCGCAAGGTGGTGACCTGCCCGGCGGGCAAGGAAAGCATCTCCTGGCTGCCGAACACCTGGCCCAAGAACGGCATGGTGTTCGAGGCGCGGTTCGCGACCCGGGACTGTTTCTCATGCCCGTTGCGGCCACGTTGCACCCCCTGATGTTCTCCGCTACCGCGTGCGGCCCGTTCCGAAAAGCTGCTCCAGCGCCGATTTCGCGGCCAAAAGCCCTTCAACGATGCTTGCATGGTGGTCGGCGAAGCGGGCGCTGGGAACCGGCACCGACACGGCAAGCGGATTGTTGGCCATGTCGCGGATCATCACGCCAGCCGCGCAGATGCCCTGGGTATGCTCCTCGTTGTCAAAGGCGATCCCGGTTTTGCGTGCCTTCTCCAGATCCGCGAGCAAGGCGGCAAGGGTCGTCAGGGTGTTGGACGTGCGCCGCCGGTAAGTCCGGCCCACCGTTTCCGCCACCGCGGCGTCGGGCAGGCTGGCGAGGTAGGCCTTGCCGTTGGCGGTGCAGTAAAGCGGGAAACGCTCGCCAACCGCGGACACAGCGCGCAGGCGCTGCTGGCCCACCACCTGGTCGATGAAGATAAGCTGGTCGCCCTTCACCATCGCCAGGTCAACCGTTTCCCCCAGTTCGCCCGAAAGGGCGGCGAGCACCGGCTTGGCCAGGGCCGCGCTGTCGGTTTCAACGGAGGCGGCCAGCCGCAGCAGCGCCGGGCCGAGCCTGACCTTGCCGGTGGGCGACGCGGCGATGAGCAACTCCTCCGCCTGCAAGGCCGCGACGATCCGCTGCACGGTGGAGCGCGGAAGGCCCAAAGCCTGCGCAAGCTGGCCGAGGCTGAGGCCGTCGGACTGGCCTTCCAGCGCGCGCAGCACCGCCGCGGCGCGGGCCAGCACCTGCACCTGGACCTTCTCCGCCGGCGCCGCGTCGGCTGTGTCCAACGCCATCACTGCATCGGCCCGGCAGGAGGAAGCAGGCCCGGCAGAAAGGCAGGGCTTCGTCGGAGCGTGCAGGGCATCGGTTTCCTTGAAGGCGGGCGCCGCGGCTGGGCGCGGCCCACTCCTAACGGTTGCGGTCAAGACTGAAAATAGGCGTTGCCAGCCTGCACCGTCATGTGAAACACTTAACCCACAATACGATACACCCTGGGCAGCGCCCATGGTTGGGGAGGGAAAGCATGGCCATAACAATCCGCGGCATCGAGTTCGAGTCCAACACAAGCAACAGCATGGGGCTGCAGTTCTTCAACCTGTCCCATCGGTTCGGCTTCCAGTCGCCCAACTGGCCGTACTTTGAAGACGTGAAGATCGAGCGCATCCATTACATGGCCAAGTCGGGCGTGCTGTCGCAGCGCATCACGACCAGTATGCACAACACCACGCACATCGACGCGCCGGCGCACGTCGTGCAGGGCACTCCCTTCATCGACGAGGTCCCGCTGCCCCACTTCTTCGGCACCGGCATCGTGGTGTCCCTGCCCAAGAAGCGGTGGGAGCCGATCACCTATGACGACCTGGAAGCCGCCGCAGGCAGCCAGGTCCGCCCGGGCGACGTCGTGATCATCAACACCGGCTGGCACAAGCTCTACGAGGACAACGCGGAGTACTTCTGTTACGCCCCCGGCTTCGTGGCCTCGGCCGGCGACTGGTTCGTCGAGAAGAAGGTCAAGGTGGTCGGCCACGACACCCAGGCCAACGACCACCCGCTCGCGACCGCCATCGGCCCGCACCGCAACGGCCCGCTGCACCCGCATCTGGCGGAAGAGTACAAGGCCTGGTCCGGCGGACGGGACTGGAAAGAGGACCACCCGGAATGGGAGCCGGTGCACCGCAAGCTGTTCAGCAAGGGCATCCTGGGCATCGAGAACGTCGGCGGGGACCTGGACGCCGTCACCGGCAAGCGCGTGACCTTTGCGTTCTTTCCCTGGAACTGGGACCGCGGCGACGGGTGCATCATCCGCTTGGTCGCCATCACCGACCCTGAAGGGACCTACAGGATCGAGTCCGGCCGCTCCGTCTGATCCGAGCCACCCCCAAGCGTCGCCGTCCCGGAGAGGCCGGCGCGGAGGATACGCCCATGACAACCCCGACGACGCCCGGAACGGGCGTGTCCTTCAAGCGGTTCGGCGAAGCGCAAGCCTACGAAGCGCCCAACCATCACGGCGTCCGCTCCCTGCGCCTGCAAGGCGCCGAGGCGGTGGGGCCGCAGGCCTTCACCGTGGGCTTGTCCCACTTCCTGCCCGGCGGCGGCGCGGGGCCGGACGCTTCCCCCTTGGAGAAGTCGTATGTCGTGCTGTCCGGCACGATGACGGTGATCGCCGGCGGGCAGGAGCAGGCGCTCGGCCCCATGGACTCCTGCTGGATCGGCCCGAACGTGGTGCGGGAGGTCGTCAACCGCGGCAACGACGTGGCGACCATGCTGGTGGTGATGCCGCCGGCTCCACCGCAGGCAGGTTCCCGATGACCCCGGACTTCATCGCCAACCCGGCGTCCTTGTTCGACATCCGGGGCAAGGTCGCGGTTGTGACGGGCGCGTCCGGCGCGTTCGGCGCGCTGGCGGCGCAGGTGCTGGCCGGCGCCGGGGCGCGGCTCGTGCTGATGGCAGGCAAGGCGGACGAGCTGGGGCGCGTGTCCGAAGACTGCCGGGCGCTGGGCGCCGAGGTGGAGGCGGTCAACCGCCGGCCGGACACGGAAGCCGATTGCGACACGGTGATGCAGGCGGCGCTGGACCGCTTCGGCGCGCTTGACATCCTTGTCGTCGCGTCCGGCATGAACGACGTGTCGCCCATCACCGACATGTCGCCCGAACGGTTCGAGCGCGTGATGCAGGCGAACGTCACCGGCTCCTGGCTGCTGGCCCGCGCGGCCGGCAAACGCATGATCGCGCAGGGGCGCGGCGGCCGGGTGGTGCTGATGTCCTCGGCCCGCGGCAAGCTGGGCCATCCCGCCGGCTACAGCGCCTATTGCGCGTCCAAGGCGGCGGTGGACGGCATGACCCGCGCGCTGGGCTGCGAATGGGGGCCGCTGGGCATCACCGTCAACGCCATCGCGCCCACGGTGTTCCGTTCCGCCCTGACCGCCTGGATGTTCGCCGACGACGAGCGCGGGCAAACGGTCCGCGCCGGCTTCATGCAGCGCGTGCCGAAGGGCCGGCTGGGCGAGCCGGAGGACCTCGCGGGGCCGCTGCTGTTCCTGGTGTCGCGCGCGTCCGAGTTCTACACCGGGCACATCCTCTACGCCGACGGCGGGTACACCGCGGGATGACCGCGCCCGTCCGCATCGCCGTGATCGGCGCCGGGCTGATGGGCCATGGGATCGCGCAGGCCTTCGCCGCGGCCGGCCACGAGGTGCTCGTGTCGGACCCGTCCGCTGCGAGCCTCGGGTCCCTGCGGGGCCGCGTGGCCGCGAACCTTGCGGAGCTGGGCCAGGACCCGGCGGCGGCCGACCGGGTGCATCCCGCGGCCGACCTTCCCCACGCCGTCCGCGATGCCGGCCTCGTCGTGGAAGCAGCGCTGGAGGACCTGGCCATCAAGCAGGACATCTTCCGCGCGGTGGAGGAGGCCGCGCGTCCGGATGCCGTGCTGGCCAGCAACACCTCCGTCATCCCGATCACGCAGGTCATGCAGGGCCTGCGCCGCCGCGGGCGGGCGTTGGGCACGCATTGGTGGAACCCGCCGTTCCTGGTGCCGCTGGTGGAGGTGGTCGGCACCGAGTGGACCGATCCCGCGGTGCTGGACTGGACGATGGCGCTGCACCGCGCCGCGGGCAAGACGCCGGTGCATGTGCGGCAGGACGTGCCGGGCTTCATCGGCAACCGCTTGCAGCACGCGCTGTGGCGCGAGGCGATCAGCCTGGTCGAGCACGGGGTTTGCGACGCGGAAACGGTGGACACGGTGGTCAAGGCCAGCTTCGGCCGCCGCCTCGGCGTGCTCGGCCCGTTGGAGAACGCGGACCTGGTCGGCACCGACCTGACCCTGGCCATCCACCGGACCCTCCTGCCCGACCTGGACCGCACCCCCGGGCCGTCCCCCCTGCTCGCGGCGCTGGTCGCGGAGGGGCGGCTGGGCATGAAGGCCGGCCAAGGCTTCCGGGACTGGACGCCGGAAGCCCAATCGGCCGTGCGCTCCCGCGTGTTCGCCCAGCTCAGGCAGGCCATCGCGGGAGAGGCGTCCGCGCCGGCCCCCGGCGCGGCATGACCGGGGCGGCGCCGGAAACGTAACGCCGGCCCACAAGCGCAAGCAAAAGGGAGGAACCCATGCAGAACAAGATCGCCGTCGAGGAGCACTTCGAGCTGCCCGGCGGGGAGGCCGCGGGCAACAATGCGTTCGATCCCGCCTACCTGCAGGAAGTCCGGCGCAGGCTGCCCGACCGCGACCTGCGGCTGCAAACGATGGACGAGTGCGGCGTCGCCGTGTCGGTGCTGTCCCTCACCGAACCCGGCGTGCAGGGCGTCGCCGACCCCAAGGAGGCGCTGACGCTGGCCCGGCGCGTCAACGACCACATGGCCGAGTTCTACGTGGGCGCCCATCCCCGGCGCTTCGCCGGCCTGGCCGCCGTGCCGCTGCAGGACGCGCAGGCGGCAGCCGACGAGCTGGAGCGGTCCGTGCGCCAGCTCGGGCTGAAGGGCGCCATGGTCAACGGCTTCACCACCATGGGCGACGGGGATGCCGTCCGCTACCTGGACGACCCGGCCTGCGACGAGTTCTGGGCGCGGGCGGAGGCGCTCGACGTTCCGGTTTACCTGCACCCCCGGGTGCCCCTGCCGAGCCAGCGCCTGGCGTTGCAGGACTACCCGGCGCTGGCCGGGTCGCCATGGGGCTTCGGCCGTGAAACAGCGGAGCACGCGGTTCGCCTGATCTTGGGCGGCGTGTTCGACCGCTTTCCGCGGCTGACCTTCATCCTCGGGCATTTGGGGGAAGGGCTGCTGTTCGCGCTGCCGCGCATGGAGAAGCGGCTGCGCCACCAATCCCCGGGCACGCACGGCCGGCACGAGCGGCCGGTGACGGAGTACCTGCGGACCAACATCCTGTTGAGCACGAGCGGCATCCAGCACACCCAGGCGCTGCAGAACGCCCTGTTGGAGGTCGGCGCCGACCGGCTGCTGTTCGCGGTGGATTACCCCTTCGAGTCCATGGCCGAGATCGGGCCATGGTTCGACACCTGCGCCATCGCCGAAACGGACCGCGCCAAGATCGGCCGGAACAATGCTGAAAGGGCGTTCAAGCTGCAAGCCTGAAGGCTGCCCCTGATCACGGTCAGGTAACGAAAAAACAAGAGGAAACAAAGTGATGTGTTGGCATGACCCGCTGCGGCGAGTGATGGGGGCGTGCGCCCTGTTTTCCGGCCTCGCTGCCGGCGCCCACGCGACGGAAGGCGGCGGCACGGCCTATCCGCTTGGCGTCGCCACCATAAACCCGGGGCTGGAGCCTTCGCCGCCGGGCTTCACGTTCTTGAACTACAATACCTTCTACACGGCAAGTCACACCAGGAACTCACGCGGGGGGGATGCCCTGCCCGGCTTCCACGTGTCGGTCGCGGTGTCCTCCTACCGTTTGGACTACACCCTGCCCGAGGGCATCATGCCGCCGGGATGGCACTTGGGCGCCTTTGTCGTCCAGCCCATCTTCAACCAGGAGCTTTACACCCGCGCCCCGGGGCGCGGTGCGCAAGGCCGCAAGGTCTCGACCTTCGGTTTGGGCGACATAACGGTGACGCCGTTCTCGATCGGACGGATCAGCAACAGCGAGTGGTTCGGCCGGGTTGCGGCCAAGTTCAAGATGCAGGTCGTTGCGCCCACGGGCGACTACGACCGGACGGCCTTGCTCAACAGGGGACGCAACTACTTCGCTTTGCAGCCGCAGTTCGGCATACAGGTATTCCCGCGTCCCAACATCAGCTATGGCGCAAACTTCACTTATCAGTATAACTTCCGGAACCCTGAAACGCGCTACCTTTCAGGCCAGGAGCTTATCATAGAGCCTGTGGCCGAGTATTCGCCCGTCAAGAACCTTTGGGTCGGCGTGCAGGGCTACGCTTACCGCCAGTTCACGACGGACAAGATCAACGACGTGCAGGCCGCAGACGGACGCTTCGGATCGGTCGTCGCCTTCGGGCCGCAGGTCCGCTATGCTACCCGCGGGATCGCCCTGACTGCCAAGTGGCAGCACGAAACGCTGGTCCGGAACAGGCCGGACGGGGAGCGTTTCTGGTTGCAGCTCTTTTTGCCGCTCTGATACGGGCGGCATCGTTGATGGGTTTCACCCATCCTACGCGGCCTATGCCGTAGGATGGGTGAAACCCATCAGCGTTCGACGGCCATTCAACCAAGCCGTCCGTACAGCCGGAGCGGCTGCGCGCCCCGGCTGTGGGCCGGGGCGCGGGACGGTCAGGCCGGCCCTTGCCCGCTCATCAGCTCGATGGCGCGGGGCGACGGGCCGCCCGTCAGCCAAGTGTTGCCGTTCTCCGGCGTGCGCGCCCATTCATGCGGTTGCCAGGCGGCCGGGTCCTCGATTTGCAGCACGTCGCAAGTGAACTCCGGCACGAAGCCGTCAGGGTCCTCGAAGTAGCAGAAGACGTTGCCGCCGGGTCCGTGCCGGCCAGGCCCCCACACGGGCGCATGGCCCCGGGCCTTCATGCGGCCGACGCACCGCATCAGCGCGTCGATCCCGCCGCAATCCATCGCGAAGTGGTTGAGGCCGCTCGCCTGGGCCGGCGAGATGCCGATGCAATGGTGCTGAGGCTGGTCGCAACGCAGGAAGCTCAGCAGCCCCTTTTCGTAGCTGTCGGACACGGTGAAGCCGAGCGTGCCGCAGTAGAAGGCGAGCATCCGCTCGCTTTGCGGCGTGTTGATCACGACGTGGCTGATATACAGGGGCTTGTCGTCCGGGCCTGCCGCCGCTTCCTGGGCCGGCGCCGCCGCGAAGCAAAGCGACAGCCCGTCCGGGTCGAGCGCGGTGAACGAGTAGCCGTCGGCGGTCCAGCCCGGCAAGGACGGGACCGGGACCCCCGCCGCCTGCAATGCCTGCGCGGAAACGTCCACGTCCTCGGCGGAGCGGAGCGCGAAGGTCAGGCCGGCAAGCCCGCGCTGCGCCGCCCGGCGCAGGACCAACTGGCGCGCCGGCCCGGCCGCGCCGCGCAGCGCCGCCTCGTCAGGCCCCGTCACGGACACCGCCAGCCCGAAGGCGCCGGCGTAGAAATCGGTCATCGCCTCCACGTTCGGCGTGCAGAGCGTGACGCCAGTCAGTGCGGTGATCGGCTGCATTACGGTCCTCCTGTTCTTGCCAAGAATGATACACTGGTCCGGGCAGTATCGTCAAAGCCGGGCGGCGGGCGGCTGCCGTTTCGCGCCGCGCGGCGATGGTTGGCAATCGCCTCTTGAACA
>CAXSAZ010000086.1:0-8268 GCA_964235485.1 uncultured Acetobacteraceae bacterium
GGTGTCATCGAACGGCCAGCTCACCTGCAAGGCGCCGGACCATTCGAGGTCGCCGGGGTGCAAGGCAAGCTCCGGGTCGAAGCGGTCCTGCAACTGCCACAGCGCGCCGTAGGAATGGGGGTGGGACGCGGCCAGGACCTGCATCCCGCCGAGGTCCGCGATGTGGCGCAGCGCCGCCTCGCTGAACACCGGGCAGCCCTCGAAGCCCATGTTGCCGCCGGGCGTTTGGATCAGGTAAGCGCTGGGGCCGATGCCGCTCACCGGCTCGTTCCAGAAGCGCCACACGCCGCGTTCCAACTCGGCCCAATGGCAGGGGAAGCGGTTCTGCGCCTCTTCCCGCGTCCAGAACTGCCAGCCGTGCTGCGGCACCACGTGGCGGGCGTCCAGGCACATGGGGCAGGAGGGCGGCACGGCGAAGTGCCGCTGCCAATAGCCGCAATTGTCGCACACAAAGGCCGGCAAGCGCAGCGCGCCGGCGAAGGGAAGGTAGCCCGGACTCATGGCGCCGTTGTCCCCTCGGCCGGGCCGGGGCGCAAGGCCCGCCGGCGCCGGCGCCCGGCAAGCTGGTTCAGCAGCTCCACCACCACGGAAAACCCGATCGCGGCGTAGATGTAGCCCTTCGGCACATGGAAGCCGGAGCCGTCCGCGATCAAGACCATGCCGATCAGCAGCAGGAAGCTGAGGGCCAGCATCTTCACCGTGGGGTGGCGGTTGACGAAGCCGGACACCGGCCCGGACGCGAGCAGCATGACAACCATCGCGATCACCACCGCCGTCACCATGATCGAAAGCTGGTTCGCCATGCCGACCGCCGTGATCACGCTGTCGAGCGAGAACACGATGTCGAGCAGGCCGATCTGCACGATGGTGCCCGCGAAGCTGGCGTGCGCGGGGGCGGCGGCGCCGTGCTCGCCTTCGCCCTCGATCCGCGCGTGGATTTCCTGAGTCCCCTTGTAAACCAGGAACAACCCGCCGCCGATCAGCACCAGGTCGCGCCAGGACACGTCATGCCCGGCCACGGCGAACACCGGCGCGGTGAGCCGGGTGATCCAGGAGATCGCCGCCAGCAGCGCGAGGCGCATCACCAACGCCAGTGCCAGGCCGATCCGCCGCGCCTGCCCCTGCTGCGCCGGCGGCAGCCGGCTCGCGAGGATCGACACGAAGATCAGGTTGTCGATGCCGAGCACCACCTCCAGCAGCGTCAGCGTCAGCAGGCTGACCCATGCCTGCGGGTCCGCGAGCCAGCCCATCGCCTCCGTCACCATTCCGTCCATCTCACGCCCCCCCTGCGCGCCCGCGGCGCCGGTCCCACCAGTCCTGCGCCGCGCCGAGCGCGCGCAGCGTGGGACGCCTCAGGACGGGAAAGTCCTCCGCAAGCAGCAGGATGCCAAGCGGGAGCATCCAGAAGCCGAGAATGGGAAGAAAGCCGAGGAAGCCGCCCAGGACCAGCGCCACGCCCAGCGGAAGCCGCGCCCACCCGGCGCCCGGGCGGCGGAGCCATTCCGCGCCCCGGCGCACCGGCCCGGGCAAGGCGGCCAGCAGGCGGTGCAGCGGGCGTTCGTCAACCAGGTCGGGTTCGGCCATCGGTCGGACTCCTTGGCGGTGGGCGCCGCGCCGGACGGGACGCAGGGCCATTGCGGGCGGAGCCACGGCTTATGCCACGCAACGGCCATGCGCGAAACGTTCAAGCATGGCACAAGGTCATCCGACATCGCAGGGTTGGCCGGCACGCCGGCGTCCCAGCCAGAGGGGCCCGGATCGGTTGTGCGACAACGTTGGAACGGAGGCGGTCAAGATCAAGTCGTCACCCGCCGGGAGACGGAGCGCGGCCGGTTGAGCCTGCGCCGCAAGACTCCGCCGCCGCCGGGGCGGGCCGGCGGGCGGCGGTGGCGCCGGGCGGTGCTGGGCCTGCTGCTCGGCGTCCTGCTGCTGCCGTCCGTGTTGGTGCTGGCGTTCCGGTTCGTGCCCGTTCCTGCCACCCCGTTGATGGCCATCCGCGCGGCGCAGGGCTACGGGTGGCAGCACGACTGGGTTCCCCTGAACCAGATATCCCCCGCCTTGGCGCGGGCCGTCGTCGCGTCGGAGGACAACCTGTTCTGCGCCGAGCGCCTGGGCTTCGACGAGGCGGCGCTGCTGGGCCAGGTCGCCGCCTGGTGGCGCGGCGCCCGTCCGCGGGGGGCCAGCACCATCACCATGCAGGTGGCCAAGAACGTGTTCCTGTGGCCAGGGCGCGACATCGTGCGCAAGCTGGCCGAGGCGGCATTGACGCCGCAGATCGCGCTGGCCTGGCCGAAGCAGCGGGTGATGGAGGTTTACCTCAACAGCGTCGAGTTCGGCCCCGGCATCTACGGGGCGGAGGCCGCGTCGCAGCGCTTCTTCGGCCGCCCGGCGTCCCGGCTCACGCCGCAGCAGGCCGCCCGGCTCGCCGTCGTGCTGCCCAACCCGCTGCGCCGGTCCGCCGCGGACCTCGGCCCTTATGTGGCGGCACGGGCTGCGACCATCCTGCGCCGGATGGAGGAGCTGGGGCCGCGGCTCGCCTGCTTGGCGCCGGCGGGTGATGCGCGGTAAGGCTTCCTACGGAGGGCCGGACAGCCCGCGCAGGAACAGGGCGATGCTGTCCCGGCACCAGGCATCGAGCGCCTCGCGGTCCAGGCTTTCGCCAAAGCCGACAGCCCGCGCCTGTGGGCCGGCCAGGACGAGGTGCTGAAACTGCTCGGCCAGGAAGGCGAGTCGCGCCGGGCTGTCGTCGGGGCGGTGCGCGCGCAGCACGCGGCCGACCCGCTCGATCCCCGCGCGGGCGCCGGCGTCGCGCAGCGCCTCGGCGAGTTCCGGGAACCGCCCGGCCTCCGCCACCATCAGGCGGTGCAGCGCCAGCGCGGGAGGCGTCAAGGCCACGGCCAACATGCGGTGCCCCACCGCCAGCAGCGTGGCGTCGAGCGAGGGCGCGCCCTCCACCGCCGCGTCGAACCCGGTCAGCCAAGCGGCGATCAAGCGCTGCGCCACGGCGAGGAACACCGCCTCCTTGTCGGGAAAGCGGGCGTAGAGCGTGCGCTTGGACACACGGGCCTTGGCCGAGATCGCCTCGATGCTGGTCGCGGCGAAGCCGTCCCGCAAGAACAGCCCGGCGGCGGCGTCGAGCACGCGCGCCGCCAGCTCGGCCGATTGGGCGGCGGTGGGACGCCCGCCGCTGCGGGGCCGGTCAGTAGTAATAGTAGGGACGCGGCCGGTGGTAGTAGCCGGGTCCGCCAACTGGGACGACGATGCAGCCGCCGAGCGTCGCCGCGATGCCGAGCGCCGCCAATGTGCGGACCAAGCGCCGCCAGGTGCGAGGGGAAAGGGCCATGGGAATTGCCTCCTGCTGGTGCCGGGCGTGAAACGCGCCGGGTGCGTTGCATTACGTGATGTCGGGACCGCGATCCGCAACGGCGGCCCGGGCCATGCGGTTCCCCCCGGCTTAGGCCCCGTCGCCTTGACCCCCATGGCCCGGCACCGTATCCCCGCCGCAACCGGAGACACCCATGGACGCTGTGCACGCTATGCTGATCGCCATCCTTCAGGGGGCGACGGAGCTGTTCCCGGTGAGCAGCCTCGGCCACGCGGTGGTCCTGCCGTCGCTGGTCAACTGGGCGGTGGATCAGCGGTCGCCGGAGTTCCTGCCGTTCCTGGTCCTGCTGCACCTCGGCACCGCCATCGCCTTGCTGGCCTATTTCTGGCGGGACTGGCTGGCGCTGGCCTTGGGCGTGCTCGGCGTATCGGGGCCGGAGCGCACGCGGGAAAGCCGGCGCGTGTTCATGCTGATCGTCGTCGCGACCATCCCGGCCGTCATCATCGGGTTTGCGCTGGAGAAGTTCGTGCGCGGCTTGTTCGGCTCGCCGGTGGTGGCCGCGAGCTTCCTGATCGTGAACGGCGTCATGCTGCTGGCCGCCGAGCGGCTGCGGACCCGGGCGGCCGATGCCCGGCCGATGTCAACGCTGAGCGTCGTCGATGCCGTGGTGATCGGGTTCTGGCAATGCCTCGCGCTGATCCCGGGCATTTCGCGCTCGGGGGCGACCATCGTGGGCGGGCTGCTGCGCGGGGTGGACCATGCCGGGTCGGCGCATTTCTCCTTCCTGATCGCGACGCCGATCATCATCGGGGCCACCGTGCTGGAGGTGCCGCATCTGCTGCACGAGTCCGTGCCCCCCGGCGTGTTGCAGACCGCGGCGCTGGCCGCCGTGGTCGCGGGCGTCACCGCCTGGCTCAGCACGGCGTTCCTGATGCGCTACTTCCGGCGGCACGAGGAAACCGGGCTGAACCCGTTCGGCATCTACTGCATCGCGTTCGGCGCCGTGTCGCTCGGCCTCATCCTGTCCTGACCGGCGGGTGCCGCGCGGCCGTTCCTTGCCGCGGGCGTTGTCCGGCTGTATCGGGGGGTGGAAGGCCCTCCCTGGGCCTCCGCTCCCTTCGGAGAATGCAGAATGGGTCCGCAGACCGGCCGTTACCCCGACGTTCCCGCCTTCATCTACGGCGTCACCCGCGAGATTTGGGAAGACCGCGGCATCGGCGGCAAGCTGGACGAGTACTACGCCGCCAACTGCCTGGTGCGCGCGGCGACCGGGCTGACCGCGGACAACAGCGGCGTCACCGCGCAGACCCTGCAAACCCTGCACCAGTTCCCCGACCGGCAGTTGGTGGGAGAGGAGGTGATCTGGGCCGATGGCGGCGATGGCTCCTTCCTGTCGTCGCACCGCCTGGTGTCCGTGATGCGCCACCAGGGCGACGGCAGCTACGGCCGGGCGACCGGGCGGCTGGTGACGTCCCGCATCATCGCCGACTGCTGGGTCACGAACGAGCAGATCACGGAGGAATGGCTGGTCCGCGACCAGGCGAGCTTCGCCCGCTGCCTCGGCCTGGAGCCGCGGGAGCTGGCGCGGCAGATGGTGGCCCACGACCTGCGCGCGTCGGGCAAGGTCGGCTTTTTCCTGCCGGAGCACGACCTGCCGGGCCGCTACCGCCCGGTGGTGCAGCAAGGGGCGGAGATCGACCTATACTGCGACGGCTATGGGCGCATCTGGGGCCAGAAGGACACCTCGGCGATCCGCGACCTGTACTTCCACGGCGCCAGCCTCGCGGCGCCGGGGGGCGAGACCTTTCACGGCCACGGCGACATCGACCGCTTCTTTCTCGGCTACCTCGCGTCCTTTCCCGACGCGGTGCTGACGGTTGAAAGCGCCACGGCCAACCACGACGCGGGCCAGGCGCCGCGCATAGCACTCCGCTGGTCCTTGCGCGGCACCCACGCCGGGTTCGGCCATTTCGGCGAGCCGACGGGCGCCCCGGTTTATGTCATGGGCCTCAGCCATGCGGAAATCGTGGGCGGACGCATCCAGCGGGAATGGCTGGTGACGGACGAGGTGGTGATCTGGAAGCAGATCGAGGCGCACCTTGAGGGCCGTGCCGGGGCGGGGTAGGGGGCGCCCATGTCTGACCAACCCGACGGGACGCCCGCCCTGCCCAACCTTTCCGCCGAGTTCGGCGTCCCGGAGCCGGGCAAGCTGGCGGGGACCGCGGACGCCGGCCATCCGCCCCGCATCCTGCTGCTCTACGGTTCCCTGCGCGAGCGGTCGTATAGCCGGTTCCTGACGCTGGAAGCCGAGCGGCTGCTGCGGCGCATGAGGGCCGAGACGCGGGTGTTCGACCCCCGGGAACTTCCGGTCGCGGACAGCGTGCCCGCCGACCACCCGAAGGTCGCCGAGCTCCGGGCGCTGTCCTTGTGGTCCGAGGGCCAGGTCTGGTGCAGCCCCGAACGCCACGGGACGGTCACGGGCGTGTTCAAGAACCAGATCGACTGGCTGCCGCTGGAGCTTCGCGGGGTCCGTCCGACCCAGGGCCGCACCCTGGCCGTGATGCAGGTGTCGGGCGGCTCCCAATCCTTCAACTCGGTCAACGCGCTGCGGGTCCTCGGCCGCTGGATGCGGATGGTCACCATCCCCAACCAGTCATCCGTGCCGAAGGCCTACGAGGAGTTCGACGAGCACGGCCGCATGAGGCCGTCCCCCCTTTATGACCGCGTGGTGGACGTGACGGAGGAGCTGATGAAGTTCACGCTGCTTACGCGCGGCCGGGCCGATTACCTGACGGACCGCTACAGCGAGCGCAAGGAGCGGGCGGCCAAGGAGGCGGCGGCCGACCAAGCGGCTCTCTCCGGGGCGGTCGGGTAACGGGCGCAGGCTGCGCGGCGGGGGAAGCTTCCGGCCGCCCTGTCCGCGTTGCCGCTCCGGAGCGCAGACGGCAACACGGCTGCGGACAGGCGGGGCCTAGTTGCCGAAGAACCGCAAGGGGCCGACCCGGCAATGCCTTGGCGCTCCCAATCCGGAACTGAACAGCTAAATCGTCGAGCGTGTCATCGCCGCGACGCCATTGCTCTTCTGCGTTGAGCGTCGGCCAGGTTCATGTCCCAAAGGCCTTGTCAGGCTGACACGTAGTTGCTGTACACACCCTATAGTTGCAGAATATCGTGACGTAGTAATCCAAAGCTGCAAGAACTGGACTACAGTTTCTGAATTGCGGCGATGCGGGGTTGAACTACAGTGGTGGCCAGATCAGAGTGACGTTCAAGAGAGACTTGCCTGTGTCCGACAGCATCCACCAGGCTCAAAGCAGCCCGACCTCACCAGCGCCGCTGTACCTGTTCCTGTTTCCAGGAATGGGAGGTTATGACCCCAAGCTCATTGAGGTGGGCAGGGCCTGTCAGGATGCGGTGAAAACGGTGCAGATCGTCTATCCCACCTGGCGCACCCTGCTCGACCTCCAGGACTTTGATTTCGAGACACTGGTCACCGACGCGATGGCGCAGATCATGCAGCACAGCCCGACCCGTGAAATCCTGTTGGTAGGGCACTCGTTTGGCGGCCTTGTTGCGTTCGCAGTCACGACGCGGTTGAGGGACGCAGGTTATACGGTCTGCTTCTTGGGGCTTTTTGACATCGAAGCCCAGCCCGGGCTTGATGTTGCGCCAGGCGCATTGCGCGCGCCAAAGTCGAATTGGAAGAAACTCATCGGCTTCACGGCCGCGGTGCTGCGGGGTGAGGGTCAAAGCAAGCTTGCCTATGCGACCGCCTGGCGGCTCATGAAGCCGCGTTGGAAGCCACTGCTTCACCTTTATGCGCGCGTTCCACCGCGTTGGCTGAGGGGAAAGTTCACGGTTTATCTCGACCGTGACCTGCGGTCGCAACACATGGACCCGCTGATACGCCAATGGGTGGCGCGCTTCGACGCTTTGCGGCCATTGTCTATTCCCGTTTATCTATTCCGAACGGCCCAGCATAGCGCGGAGGTCCCGTACCATCTCGGGTGGAATCATTGCTGTCCCAATCTCACAGTGGTCCCGGTGCCCGGCACCCATCTCGGCATGTTCGGGCGGTCAAACCTGCCGGTCTTGTGCGCCGCGTTCCAGAAAGCGGTTTTTCAGGTTCTCAGAAGCATTTGACACCGTGGATGTGATCACGCCGCGTCGCCCTGCCCCCTCAGCAACAGATGTCGCGGCATACCTCGAAGCAAGAACCCACCTAGCACAGCACTTGCGCCATGGTATGCCGCAGCGACCTTTCAACTGGCAAGTGGTAACCATGGAATAGTAACAAGACAAGCATGACCCCGGCGATGATGGGCAGCCCAGAGCGGTTGTTGACACGTGGGCCAGCCAGCCATGTGAAGATGACAGCACCGGACACCCCAATGCTTGCAGCCACGGCCACCTCGGACAAGGAGTGTGCGCCCAACTGCACGCGAGTTGCCCCGATCAACCCGGCCATGGCGACGGCCGTGATGAGCGCGGCCAACATGCCAGGGGCCGCGCCTGGTCTCGTGCGCGTGACCAACAGCGCCGCGACCCCGCCATAGGCCACGGCCGCCGATGCCGCATGTCCGCTCGGGCTTTGCAACGCCCACCGGCTTGGTCCGAGAATTGGCAGCAATCCTCCGCAAGCGTAGCAGGCCACCTTGAGTGTCAGGATGATGCCGAGCACGCCGAGGATCGCAACCAGCCACGCAGCGGCGACGCGCCGCCGTCGCTGCACCCACAGGATGATGGTCACCACGACAGCCAAGGGCAGGATGACCGCCTGATCGGCAAAATCGGTGACGAACGACAACGCGGGAACGTTCACGTGCAGTCCAGCAAATCAAGGTTGGGCATTGTCAAGTCTCAGACTTCAACGTGTGACGCCGATCTGCCGACCCCATGGTAATCCAGCCCGGCGGCGGCGACGGCTGCCGGGTCGAACACGT
>CAXSAZ010000087.1:0-8078 GCA_964235485.1 uncultured Acetobacteraceae bacterium
GGGGATGGCGAGCCGGGCATCATGCTGGCGAGCGCGACCGGGACCGACACTGAACGGTCATTGCTTGCCCTGATCGCATTGGCTTTGCTGTATTAATTGCTTTATGGGCGAAGTGCCGATCCGCCTCGCACCACCACGCCGGGCGGACCCACGATTGTTGAGCAATCGCCGCCGGAGGACAAGAAGGATGCGCCTCCGGTAAATCTGGCCAAGCCGGGCAAGGCCAAGTTGTCCGACAGGCGGCGCAGACACATCCTGGATGGGGACAGAAAAGGTGGCGGGCATGGGCCAGGCCGGAACACTCCTGGGAAGAGCAACTTTCCATCCGACTGGTCCGATGAGAAAGCAATTGAAGCAATCTTGGATGTCGCGAATGACCCGGCATCCACTCGAAGTCCTGGTGATGACGGCCGAACTTTGGTGGCAGGAACTCGGGATGGTGTGGACATAGAGGTTGTAATTGATAAAACCGGCAAGAGCATTATCTCGGCATATCCCACAAACATTCCAAGAAATCCGAGGAGGTAATCATGTTGGATTGGGAGATTGTTGTAGCCGACCTGGAGACCCTTCATCATGCTGCATCGGACATTGATGGTTGGAATACGAAGCAGACTGAGACGTATATCAGGGTTGGCGAGTGGGGCCTTGCTCTTAACGGAATTTCCTATGCTTACCTAAACAGCGGCAAAGCTATGCCGACTGATTTGTTCGAGGTTTTCGAGCGGCTTGCCGTTGAAATGGACATGGAAGAAGATCCGGAGTTCGAGGGAGTGGCGCAGCTACGCGCAGAAACCAAGGCGCGCCTGGGTTCAAGTGTGCCGAACTTTGCCCGCGCCCTCGTGCCGGGTGGACCGACGATTGCTGAGCTATTATCGACGGAGGACAACAAGGATGCGCCGCCTGCGGAGTCTGTTGAGCCGCGCGGGGCCGGGCTTTCCGATAAACGGCGGAAGCATGTTCTGGACGGGGACGGAACGGGTGGTGGATATGGGCCGGGCCGGGCCATTCCTGGGAGGAGCAACTTTCCGCCCAACTGGTCCGATGAGAAAACAATTGAAACAATCTTGGACGTTGCGAACGACCCGGCGTCCAATCGGCGCCCGGATCGTAAGGGTCGAATAATTGTGAAAGGAACTCGGGGTAATGTTGACATCGAAATTGTCGTCGATCAGACGGGTGGAAACATCATCACAGCTTATCCTGCAAGTATTGTAGAAAATCAGGAACGTTAGCTATGTTTGATTACAAAAGTATGTTGGCCGATCTCGAAACTCTTTATTATGCCGTATCTGAGATCGATGATTGGGACAGAAATCAAACTGCGACGTTTATCAGGGTTGGAGAGTATGGCCTTGCTCTTGATGGGATTGCCTATGCTTACCTGAACAGCGCCACCCCGATGCCGGCTCGTCTGTTCCAAACTTTTGAAAGGCTTGCCGTTGAAATGGAAGTGGACGGCGACGAAGAGTACGAGGACGTGGCGCGGCTACGGGCAGAAACCAAGGCGCGCCTGGCTTAGCGGCATGATCTTCCGATCCCGCGGGTGGGGGAAGGCGGGTGACGGCTGAGAAGCGGCGAAACGAATTCTGTGACAACCCTGGAAGAAACCCTGAAAAAGCTTCTTCCCGGCCTAGCGCGCGCCTGGCAGGCAGGCGCCTGGAACGCACGCTTGCCCATCCGGGATCGATTCGGCGTCCTGTTCAGCAACGAAATTTGCCGGGGCCGGCCGTTGAAGCACCACCAATGAACTCTGGACGGCTCCGCACATTGTTTCTTCGTATTGGCCACATCCAGTCGGCGTGCATCCCGGTATAGCGGCGACGAGTGCTTTCGGCTCGTCGGACTGGGAGGCTGACACATCATGACGTGGAACACATACAACTCAGGCTTTGGCGGCAAGGACGGCGGCTTTGGCGGCGGCTACGGCTACGGCAAGGGCGGCGATCAGGCGTATGTCAACGTGTCCAAGGACGGCCCCGTGGCGCAGGACCTGGGCGACGGCGACGACGTGGTGCGGGTCAAGGCGGACCAAGGGGGCCAGGTCCGGCTCACCTTCACCAGCGCCGAGGTCGGCAACGGCAATGCCTATGACTCCAACACCATGGCGAACCAGGACGGCGGCCTCGCCGTGCGGCTGCAGTTGGAGGACGGCGCGGGGGACCCGACGGGCGCGGTGAGCCGCTTCGACGATGAGGGCATCACCTTTGATTCGGCCCGGCGCGGCCTGACGTTCGATGTGCGCGACCTGGTGTCCGGCACCGCCCGGGGCGACCAGTTCGAGGTGGTGCGCCTCGGCACCCAGCAGAACGACAGCCTCGGCGTGTCCAACCCGTCGCGGGCCTACTACATCAACGCCGGCATGGGCGACGATACGGTGACGGGCGGCAAGGCCCAGGACTTCCTGGTGGGCGGCGCCGGCAACGACACGCTGGACGGGCGCCGCGGCAGCGACAGCCTGCTCGGCGGGGGCGGCAAGGACACGTTCGTTTTCGACACGCGGCTCAACGCCTCGATCAACGTTGACAGCGTGCTCGACTTCAACGCGGCTGACGACACGTTCCAGTTGGACAAGTCGGTGTTCATGGGACTGCCGGAAGGGCCGCTGGCGGCGGAAGCCTTCGCGCTTTCGACCGCGGATGCGGCGGCGGAGCAGCGGATCATCTATGACCAGGGCACCGGCGGGCTGTTGTTCGACGCGGACGGCGGGGCGCGGGACAACGCCGTTGCCTTTGCCACGTTGGTGAACCGTCCGGCCGACGTTTCGGCGATGGACTTCTTCGTGACCTGAGCAGGGCACGGGCGCCGGGCGGCATCGCCCGGCGTCAGGAGTCCGGCCCCGCCTGGCTGAGCCGCCCGATGAACAGCACCGGCCCGCTCGGACGCTCAAGCGGCGAGCCGCCGGGCGGCTCCAGGGTGATCTCGATCAACATGCCCGGCACCGGCTTCACCGCGGGGGTCGGGACGGTCACGCTGCTTTGCCCGCGCGGCAGCAGGCCCAGGCTGGTGGGCTTGGTCGCCCCCGGCGGCAGCACCCACAGTTGCAGCACGCGGTCGTCGGGCGTCGGCGGCTCCGGCGCGCCGTTCGCGGGGGGGACCGTGGCCAGGCGGAGCGCGCCGTCGCGTTCCACCGCCGCCGACCAGGCCGTTTGGGTGCGGTCGGACAGCAGCACCGTCATCATGGGCGGCGCGTCCCGGCGTCCCCACCCGTTGAGCACGGCGAGGCCGCCCACCGCCGCCGCGGCCGTCGCGCCGACCGCCCAGGCGGCGAGCAGGCGCGTGCGCCATGATGCGCGGGGTGCGGCGGCCGCGCGGGACGCGGACGCGGCGCCGGGCTGCGGCGGCAGGCGGCGCTCGATCCGGTGCCACAGGTCGGGGGGCGGCGCTTCGGGCGGCGCGAGGCTTGCGAGCGGGGCGAGCTGCTGTTCCCAGGCGGCGATTGCCGCGGCGAGCGCCGGGTCGGCGGCCATGGCCTGCACCACCATCGCCGCCTCGTGCGCGCTGAGGGTGCCGAGCACGTACTCCGCGGCCAGCGCCTCGCGCTCCGCGTCCGATTGGAAGGGGATGGCGCCGCTCAAGCCAGGCACTTCCGGAGCGAAAGCAGGCCGCGGCGGATCCAGGTCTTCAGGCTGCCGAGCGGCAGGTCCATGCGCGCCGCGATCTGCGCGTGCGACAGGCCGTGGACAAAGGCGAGCACGATGAGGCCCCGGGTGCGCGCGTCGAGCTGGGCGAGGCAGTCGCGCAGGCGCGTGCCGTCCTGGTGCGCGGCCAGCCGTTCGATGGCGTCCGGCTCGACCGGCTGGTCGCCGAGCGCCCGGTCGCCGGTTGTTTGCTCGCGCCCGCGCGCCCGCGCCATGTCCAGGGCGGCATGGCGCACGACCGAGGCGGTCCAGGCTTGGGCGCTGCCGCGGGCGGGGTCGAACTGCGCGGCGCGTTCCCAAAGGCGGAGAAAGGCGTTCTGCACCGCGTCCGACGCCGCCGGGCGGTCGCGCAGGATGGCCATGGCGATGCCGAACAGACGGGTGCCCTCCTGGTCGTAGATGGCGCGAAGCGCCGCATGGCTCCCGCGTGCGACCGCGATGAGGTGGGTATCAAGCGGCGGGTCGTGATCCATCCTGGGCGTTACGCCACAGGGGGCTGGATGGATGCAAGGCTGGGGACGTTGGGAGGCGTGTTTGGCGGGCCTGGCCACCAGCTTGCAGTTTTCGTTGACAGTATCACTATTGATATCTAATTTGACAGCGTGGCAAGTGCGGTCAGCGACATCCTGCGGAATATGCGTTCAAACCCGGCAGGGATCAGCTTTGCAGATGCCATGACGGTTGCGGAGCATTTCTTTGGAAAGCCGCGGAGCAATGGCAGTCATCGCGTGTTCAGAACGCGGTGGCCCGGCAATCCTCGTGTCAACCTCCAGAAAGGGGAAGGCAGCAAGGCCAAAGCGTACCAGGTTCGGCAACTGCTCCAAGCCATCGACAAGCTGGAAAGTTTGCAAGAAGGATCAGACGATGCTTGACCATTACACCTACCGCGTTTCCTGGTCGGCGGAAGACGGGGAGTATGTGGGGACCTGCGCGGAGTTCCCGGGCCTGTCCCATTTGGCCGACACAAGGGCCGGGGCGCTGGAAGGCATCGAGCAGCTTGTGGCTTTCGCGGTGCAGGACATGCAGCGAAACAACGAGGCCGTGCCCGTTCCCATTGCGGAGCGCGCCTTTTCCGGCAACTTTCAGACCCGAATCCCCGCGGAACTGCACCGGAGCCTTTGCTTGGAGGCGGCGGAAGCGGGCGTCAGCTTGAACCGGCTGGTGAGCTACAAGCTCGCGACCCCGACCGTGGCCGTGGGCACGGCTCCATCCCGCCGGGAGCGCGCGGAAACGGCCTGACCCGGCCCTGCCGCCCGCCCTCGTTCCTGCGGTTTTTATTCCGATTTAAGAAAAAATCCTTTGCATCGCCGCCCCAAGAAATCCATCAATCCGGCATAGGATGGCCGTTTGCGCGCACGACGTGCTGCGGGCCGTCCGATCCCGGAATTCTCAAGGGCGGTGGCATGTTCCAGACGATTTGCGACCTCATCCCGGCTGACCCCGACGCTTCGCCCCGCGCCCGGCGGTTGCAGGTGATGCGCCGGGTGCTGGACGGCACGCTGTATGACGTTTTGCCGTACGAGTTCCACGAGGAACGGTCGGGCGGGGGCGAGTACGTGCCGCTGCGGCGGCGGCGGCCGAGCGTGCGCTATGCGCTGTGCCGGGTGGTGGTGGAGGACAGCGTGGCGCTGTTGTTCAGCGACGGGCATATGCCGACCGTGGCCAGCCCGGACCCCGGGGTGCGGGACGCGCTGGCGGTGCTGGCGCGGGATTGCCGGCTGAACCAGGTGATGACGGAGGCGGCGATCCGGGGGAGCATCGGCTCGGCCTGCGTGCTGCTGCGGATCTTGCGGGGCCGGGTGTTCCTGGACGTGCTGGACACGGCTTGGCTGACGCCTGCCTGGGAGGTGGAAGCGCCGGACACGCTGGCCTCGGTCACGGAGCGTTACAAGGTGCCGGGGGCGGAATTGCAGGCGGCGGGGTTCGCGGTGGCGGACGCCGGGGCGACGTATTGGTTTCAGCGGCGCTGGGATGCGTTTGAGGAAACCTGGTTCGTGCCCCATCCGGTGGGGAAGCCGGGCGAGCCGGCGGTGGACCGGCGGCGCAGCGTGCGGCACGGCTTGGGGTTCGTGCCGCTGGTTTGGATACGCAACCTGCCCGGCGGGGAAGCGCCGGATGGGGCTTGCACCTTTCGCGCGGCGGTGGAGACGGGGATCGAGATCGATTACCAGCTCAGCCAGGCCGGGCGGGGGTTGAAATACTCGTCGGACCCGACGCTGCTGATCAAGGAGCCGGCGGGGCTGGAAGGCGAGCTGATCCGCGGCGCCGGCAACGCGCTGGTGGTGAGCGAGAAGGGCGACGCGCGGCTGTTGGAGATCGGCGGCACGGCGGCGGCGGCGGTGCTGGACTACGTGCGGGTGCTGCGGGAACTGGCGCTGGAAGGGATGCACGGCAACCGGGCGGATGCGAGCCGGCTGACGGCGCCGCAATCCGGGCGGGCGCTGGAGTTGATGAACCAGGGGCTGCTGTGGCTCGCGGACAGCTTGCGGGTGTCCTACGGCGAGGCGGTGCTGCAGTTGTGCCGGATGATGCTGCGGGCCGGGGAGGTGTATCCGCTGACGGCCGGGGGGCGGGCGGTGGGGCCGCTGGACGCGGCGGCGGAGCTGCGGCTGACGTGGCCGCCCTGGTATCCCGTGACCAGCGAGGACCGGGCGCGGGACGCGGCGACGCTGGTGGCGCTGGTGGAGGCCGGGCAGATCAGCCGGGAGACGGCGCGGCGGCTGATGGCGGCGGATTGGGGCTTGGTGGACGTGGCGGGCGAGCAGGCCCGGGTGGATTGTGAAAGGGAGCACGCGGCATGAGCGACGAGATGGACGGGACGGCGGACGTGGGCGAGGACATGGCGGCGGAGGTGGCGGCGCTGCGGGCGCGGCTGGTGCAGGCGGAGTTGCGGACGGAAGCGGTGCGGGCGGGGATGGTCGATCTGGATGGGGTGCGGCTGATCGACGCTTCGGAGCTGCAGTTGGGGCCGGACGGGGTGGAGGGGGTGGCGGAGTTGGTGGCGCGGATGCGGGACGCGAAGCCTTGGCTGTTCGGGCGCGGGGGGGCGAGCAGCAGCAGCGCCGGGCGGGCGCCGCGGGCGGTGACGCCCCGGGCCAAGACGGCGATGGAGATGTCGGAGGAGGAATGGCGGGCGGCTCGGGCGGAGCTGCTGCAGCGGCGGTAGGCTCGGGCGGGCCGGCAGTTGCGGCTGGTCCGGGACACGCGGGCCGCCGAGGCGTGAGCCGTCCACCTTCTTGCCAATTGGCGTTAAATAACGTTATATACGCCAGTTGACATGGAAGTGGGACCGATGCTTGAACTCGTTCCGGTAGGGACCACGGTGACTGCATTCGAGCCGGCGCCGATCACGGACGAGGAAGCCGGGGCGATGTTCCGGGCCTGCCTGACCCTGTTCGCCCGTTGGGGCGTGACGGACGCAGAGGCTGCGGTGCTGCTCGACACGGCGCCGCGGACCCTTGCCCGATGGAAGGCCGGCGGGCTTGGCCGGCTTGGGCGGGACCAGAAGGCCCGGCTGTCGAACCTGATGGGGATTCACAAGGCGTTGCGGATCACGTTCTGGGAGCCGGAGCGGGTTTATAGCTGGGTGAAGATGCAGAACCGTGCCTTTGGGATGCGGTCGGCGCTGGAGGTGATGCTCGGCGGCGAACTGACCGACATCATGCGCGTGAGGCGCTACCTGGATGCCGAACGGGGAGGCTGAACGCCTTGCCTGACGCTTCCGTGGATTGGCGGCGCGCCGTCAGGATCATCAGCAGCCGCTTTCCTCCGATCGACTTGTTCGAGGACATTGCCGATCCGGCCAATTGGCCCCTGCTCATCGCGGGCGAGCAGAAAACAAACCCGCGCCTGATGGAAAGCATCGGCAACCTCGACCTGGTTCCGGCGCATCGGAGGGTTGCGGGGCCTGGCGCCTCCACCCTGATGGCGCCGTTCACCCATGTCAGCAAGGACCGTCCCAGCCGGTTTTCGGACGGCAGCCATGGGGTGCTGTATGTCGGGCGCGAGTTCAAGACGGCGCTGCTTGAAACGATGCACCACCATGCCCGGTTCATGGCGGACACCGGGCAGGAGGCTGGGTGGACGTCGCAATTCCGCGAATTGGTGCTGGATGTCGCGGCCACCGTGCATGATTGCAGGGGGCTGCCGCCCGGCGACCCGGTGCTTTCCCCGGACGATTACACGGCGGGCCAGGCCCTTGCATCCGCTTTGCGCCGGGCCGGGGCGGATGGGCTGGCGTATCCCAGCGTTCGGAACCCGGGCGGGGAGTGCGTCGGACTGTTTTACCCCGACCTCGCTTCGCGTCCGGTCCAGGCCCGGCATTTGGATTACCACTGGGACGGGGCGCGGGTGGACTTCTACCGCAACGCCGATACGCGCCAGTGCGCATTCCGGTGATTGTAATCGGCTGGTCCAGCCGATGGTGATCACTCATTC
>CAXSAZ010000088.1:0-7973 GCA_964235485.1 uncultured Acetobacteraceae bacterium
GCGGAGCGTCAGTCTGAGGTGGTCGGCTGGTCTTTCCCCCAAACTCGTGCACAGCCATCGCCATCCCCGAAGCAGCCCGGAAATGGTGGGCTCGACAAAACCAAAATCAGAAAAGTTTGTGCACAGCTCCGGAGTGGGGTCGTTCAGCCCGGCACCAACCCGCATCCTATGGCCGATGTGGTCGCGCCCTCGATCTGGGCCTACGGCAGCAGCGTAACATCCAGGTGACCGGACAGGGCGCCGGAAATGCATAACTTGACGCCCAGGACTGTTGCCACCCAAGCTCAAGCAGCCTGATACCGCGTCGCGCAGCGACCAGACCTAACATGAGTCCAGAACAGTGCCGCCAGCTTTTCACGTCCGGCAGTCGGCTTCCACAACAAACCAACAAACAGGAGGTCCGCACGACACTCGACCCAAGCTCCACCGGATACGCAGCAATCCATGCAGGACGGCTGGACTGGATGCCCTCGCCTATCCCAGGAGTGGGCTGGCGCATCCTGGACCAAGTTGGCGAGGGGATGGCACGCGCCACCCTCATCGTGCGCTGTGCACCCGGAAGCCATGCTTCTCTGCGCGCAGATGGCGGCGGAGAAGAGGTCCTCGTGCTTGAGGGGGTGCTTCAGGACGAGCACGGCGACTACCCGGCGGGCAGTTACGTCCGCAGCCCGCCGTCCATCAGCCACACGCCCAGCTCCGAGTTGGGCTGCACTGTTTTTGTCAAGCTCGGGCAATTTGCCCCGCACGACCGAACCCAGGTGCATCTCGACACGGCTTCGCAGTTCCTGGCACCCGTGGAAGCACGCCCTGGTGTGGCAGCCATGTCGTTGTTCGCCGATCTGCAGGAGCAGGTGAGGTTGGAGCAGTGGTCTCCAAACGCCGTGGTGAACCTTCATGCGCCGGGCGGCCTCGAAGTCCTGGTGCTTGGGGGCGAGTTCACGGAAAATGGCGAAAGGTTTGATCTGCACTCCTGGCTCCGGCTGCCACCTGGGGCCACGTTGCAAGCTGCGGTCGGAACGCAAGGTTGTCGGGTCTATATCAAGGCCGGCCATGCCGAGAGCTGAGGAGGTCGGCTAGGCTGCGCGCTCACGGATGAGGGCGGACGCGCGGCGAAGCTGCGGTGGCGGGTCAGGCGTATGATCTGTCGGCGACCCTGCCAGGAGCTTGGGTTTGTAAGCGTCGTTGCAAGCGGCCTTTTTCCGCCGGGCGCGCATGTGGCCGGGGACTTCGGCGAACCAGGTAAGCTGCGGGGTCTGCAAGATGGACGCGGCGGTGCGCGTGCTGGACGCGGCGTCCTGGCGCAAGGGGCGCAGCTCCCTCAGCCGGCTGCGCGTGACGGTGCTGGTCGCCGTTGGAACCAGGCACGCTGAATGGCACTGTGTAGTGGGGTTGCGCGCAGCCTCCTCCGGCATGTCGGCTCCATGGTGCCCGTTCAAGCGTTCAGCCCCTTGAAGCCTCCAGCTTCGTCAGCACGTCGCCCAACTCGAATTGCTCGAACTGTTTCTGCAACAACATGTGGAACTGGTAGCGGCTTGGCAAGCTGTCACGGCCGTAGCCGGTCAGGAACGCGAACGGCACGCCCCGGGCTTGAAGCGCGTCGGCGACGGGGTAGCTCCTTTGGCCGTCAAGGCTGATGTCGAGCACAGCCATGTCGATCGCCTCCGCACCGAGCATGGCCAGGGCTTCGCCGACACGGGCAGCCGGCCCGACAACCGTGCAGCCCCAGTCGGACAGCACCTCCTCCACCGCCCATGCCACCATCATCTCGTCCTCCACCACGAGGACACGGCAGCCGGACAGCAAGCTACTCATCGCCTCACCCACTGCCTTGCGGGATGGGCATGACGATCCGGCAAACCAAGCCGGCAGGCGCATACTCCAGGTGGACCTCGCCGTCCAACTCCCGCGCCAGATCGCGTTCGATCAAGCGCGACCCGAAGCCCCTGCGGCCTGGAAGGGCCACCAGCGGCCCGCCGCTCTCCTGCCAGCACAGCCGCATCCGGTCGCCTTGCGGGGTCGGCCCAAGCTGCCATGAGATGTCCACATGCCCCGCGGCGCCGGTCGAGAGCGCGCCATGCTTCGCTGCGTTGGCCGCCAGTTCGTGGAACACCATGGCGAAGGTCAAAGCCGTCTTCGGCTGCAGGCGGACATCGCCGCCCTCCGCAGAGATGCGGGCAACCCCGGGGGTGCCGAGGCCGAACGGCTGCAGGACCTGACCGATCACGTCCTGCAGGCCCACGTCCTCCCAGTTCGTGCGGCCCAGCAGGCTGTGGCCCTTCGACAGCGCCAGGACGCGACCCACAAAGGAATCGACCTCCGCCTTGTCCGCGGCACCGCGCAATGTCTGCCTGGCAATCGCCAGCACGGTGGCGAGCGTGTTGTGCGTGCGGTGGTTCAGCTCGTCCAAGAGGAACCGGAGGCGGACTTCCTTCTCCTTGTGCCGGGTGAGGTCCACGAACGAGGCGAAATGCTGCACAACAGCGCCCGCCTCGTCCCGGACAGGGCTGACGAAGATCGTGGCCCAGAATAGGCTCCCGTTCTTGCGGCGGCAGCAAACCTCGGTCTCGAGATCGCGGCCGCCCTTGAACGCCGTTCGGAGTTCCACCAGCGCCTCGGGATCGGTGCTGGGCTCCAGCAGGAAATCGAAGTCCTGGCCCAGCACCTCATGCTCGTCGTGCCCCGTCAACGCCAGGAAGGACTGGTTGACGAAGACGATGGGGCTGCCTGGCGTCTTGGCATCCGTGAACACCATCGGCATGCGCGTCGTCTCGGCGGCGGCGACGAACGGTCCGAGCTGTTCCTTGAAGCTTTCGACGTCGGCCTCGGCAATCTGCTGCCTCGCAGACCTGGCTTCCTCGTCGGGCATGGCAGATCTTTCCTTTGGCTTGCGCGCTGACGCTGCCGGCTATGGCGCTGCCGGCGCTGGGGTGCCACCTATGGCAAGCAGGCCGACGATGCGGAAAATCACAGGTGGCCCAGAGCTGCTCGGAGGCGAGGCAGCCATCGCGCTCGCCGGCAGGCCCGAATGGAAGGCCGGCCAAAACGCGGTGCCGATCAGCAACCCGAACGCCAAAGCGGCGCTCAGCAGGGTTCCGACCAGCAGCACGACCGTTTTGCAGCCCCCTTGAGGCTCCTTCGCCGACGTGGCGCCGAATGCAAGGCGAGCGGGAACTGGCCGAAGCCGAACCAGGCAGAGCGCGCGCCCCCTCGCTTCGGCTTGCGGCCGATTGCTCCCCGGCACGCTCGCAAGGGCATTGGCCAAGTCGTCCGCCGCCATGGCCCTGGGCAAGCCTGCCAGGCGCGCAGCTTCCACTCGGGGGTCACCTCCCAGCCGTGCCAACGCGGACAGCACGCTTCTTTCCATCCCGTTGTGTTCCGTGCCGACCAGGGTATGGAGGAAGTGGTCAAGCTGTGAAGGGCGCACGAAGGGGGCTGAACCGGCCATGGGCTACCCGCTTCCATCCCGTATCTGGGCGTCCTGTTGCAGGCCGCTGAACGCCGGAGCCTGAAGGTGCTTCGCCGCGTTCCGGGCGGTGAGGAACCTCATCCTGTCGCCGTCGGCGTGGGTCCTGCGCTGCCTGTCCGGCCCGGTCGGGTCCTCCGGCCAGCGCACGTCGTTGCGCTGTGGTTCAAAGACGGCTCTGCGCCGCTCGGCGGCCAGCATGGCCCGGTCCGCGCGGCGCGCCTGGTCCGCGTGCCGCTCCACGGCTGCGCCGATGCAGTCGGCCAACCCCTGCAGGAAAGCCAAGTCGCCTTGGGCGAACGCACCCGTCGCAGCGCTCCCGACCTCAAGCACCCCGAACATCTCCTCGCCTTCTCCATGGACCGGCACGCTGACCAGCCAACGGACGCCATGTCCGATTGCAGTGCCCAACATGCAAAGGCGGCCACCTGCCGCGAAGCGGCCGAAGTGAACGGGCTGGCCGACATGCCAGGCGAGGCCTGCCGTGGTACCCAGGTCCGCCGCGATCCGCGTCCGCCCGACAAAATGGGCTTGCATGCCGACCCCGGCCTGCAACACGAAGGCTTGCTCGTCCGCGCGGTATTGCAGCACCCCGGCGAACCCGGCGCCAACGCCCTCGGTCGCACTTCGGCACGCTTCTTGGAGGAGGAACTCCAAGCCGCTCTCCTGACGCGCAAGACCTTCGAGCCGCATGAGCGCTGCAAGCTGCCAGGGCAGCGGCAAAACTGCGGCGGGTGGTGTGGGTGCAACGCCCAACGCTGGGCTGACTTGGCGCATGGATGGGGTGACCTTCTCGAAGCGTTTCAGTGGCGCACAGTTGCGCCCATTTCCCGGCGACAACGGCCTGGACAGCTCGGCAGGTGTAGAAACAGAACAATAGTCAGGGCATGGTGCGTCGCCGGCGGAAGATGCAGGTGCAATGGCCGCGGCGCAGGATGCTGCCCAGTCCAAGTCATGATGCATGATGATGACTGGCTTGGCGACAAGCGTTTCTGCGCAGGGCCTTGCAGGAATGCTTGTTCCCATGGTTACTTGGCGAGAACTGCAAGCCGTCCAAATGGCATTGCCTTTTGCATCGACGCCGTTCAGGCGCGGCTACCCAGAAGCACCAGGGCCAGCACCGCGAGCAGGAGCGCAAACGCTCCCACGACGATCCACACCGCGGGCTGTCCAACCGTGGACACCCTCGCCGATTGCTCGGTGGGCGGCTTGGGCGCATGGCGCTTTTCCAGCGCGCGGGCCATTGCCACCTGCTCCGGCGTGTTGGGCGAGCCGGCCGCCTCGTCGTCCGTGCCCAGCGTGGACAAGCCAAGGTCGAACCCTTCCACGACTTTGTCGCCGGTCTTGCCGGTGTCAATGTCGGCCTTGAGCTGCTGCGTGGTGGGGGGCATCAGGCGTGTTCCTTTCTGCTATGGGCAATGTTCGCGCCGGAAAATGCGGCGGCATGGCGCCCGCCGCTGCGCGCTCCCGGAAACGTTTGCGGCAGCCGGCACGCGGTCAGCAAGCAGACCAAGAAGCGGCGTCAGGTCCGTCTGCCCTGCTGCTCGGGTCCTGCAATGCCTCCTGGGTGCTCGCCGCGGTTGGCCTGGCTGTTGCGGACGCGCCTCAACTGCCACACCCCGACGCCGGACACGATCAGCGGGGTGACAAGGAAATGACCGGGAGCGAGAAGCGGTGGTCCAGGTCAGTGTCCTGCTTGTTGTCTGGAAGCAAGGGGCCAAGTCGCCAAGCGCACGTCCGGTGCTGTTCGGCTTGGTCGAGCCAGAACGGAAACAGCGCCGGCTACGCGGGCGCCACGGCGGCCCCGGCGAGCGCCACGTCGAGGTTGACGGGGCCGTGCAGGGTGTTCGCCACCGGCGACCACAGCACGGCGTGCGCGATCAGCGCGCGCAGCGCCTCGGGCGAAGCGTCCGCTTCCATGCGCACAGCCACCCGGAACGTCTCGAAACCCATTGCGCCCGGGGCTTGGCCGCGCACGTCCCACATGGGGCTGGCGGCCATGTCCGCCTCGACGTCCACCTCCAGGCTGCGCACCGCGATGCTGCCCGACGCCGCGTTGGCGTGGATGTGCGCGCTCAGGCAGGAGCCGAATGCAGCCAGCAGCATCTCGGAGGGGGTTGCGGCCGGCGCCTCGTCCGGCGGGCCGAACCGCTCCTCGACGGGCAGCGGCGGCAGGGCGCGCACGTAGTTCAGTTGCTTGAACCCGCCCGCCGCGACCGTGCGGCAGCGCAGCGTGGCAGGCGCGGGCCGGGACACAGGCAGATTGGCCGCCATCACCGGGCACCCGGCGATGCGGGCTTTGCGTGTGTTCCCGGTTCTGGAAGGGCCGTGCATGATGGATATTGCATGGGAACAGAATGCGCTCTTCCCGGTCACACATGACAGAAGCGTTTCTGGACAACGGCCTTGCAGGAATGCACGAGGGGGATCACCGCGCCGCGTGCCTGGCGAGCTTGCGCGTGTTGGACGCGACGGTGATGCACGGGGAAAGCGATGTTGGACTGGGACGACCTGCGCTTCTTCCTGGCCGTCGCGCGGCACCGCACCCTGGCCGCGGCCGCCAAGCACCTGCACGTCACGCAATCCACCGTGAGCCAGCGCCTGGCCTCCTTGCAGGAAGGCATGGGCGTGCGCCTGCTGCAGCGCACGGCGGACGGCTACGTGCCGACCCTGGCCGGCGACAGCATCCGCGCGCACGTCGAGCGGGTGGAAGCGGAGGCGCTCTCGGTCGAGCGCGTGGTGGCCGGGCAGGATGTCCGGCTGGAAGGGGTGGTGCGCGTCGCCGGGGCGCAGTTGCTCACGAGCCATCTGCTCGCGCCGAGCTTCGCGGCGCTGCACAGCATCCACCGCGGCATCCTGATCGAGGCCCTGCCCGCCCTGCCGGGCGAGCCGCTCGCGACGCAGGAGGCCGACATCGCCGTGCAGTTGCAGCGCTTCGAGCACCATGACCTGGTGGTGCGCAACATCGGCGCCCTCGCCTTCGGCCTTTACGGGTGCGTGTCCTACATCGCGCGCCACGGCGAGCCGGACCTGGGCAGCGGCTGCGCCGGGCACCGGCTCATCACCTTGCTCGATAGCCAAGACCACTCCGGCCAGGCAGCCTGGCTCGCCGAGCACGCCGGGCGGGCGCAGGTGGTGCTCAAGGCCGACAGCTACGAGACCCAGCACTGGGCCGCATGTTGCGGCGGCGGCCTCGCCCTGCTGCCGCGCTTCCGGACCGACACGGAGCCGGCGCTGCGCCGGATCAGGACCCCGGCGCCGGTGCCTGCCGCCGAGATCTGGCTCGGCGTGCATCGCGAGAACCGGCAGGTGCCGCGGGTGCGGACGGTGCTGGACATCATCGCCGAAGCGGTGCGCCACCGCGGCGCCATGCTGAACCCGCCGGAGATGGCCGAACCGTAGCATCGCGGGGCGCTTGCGGCATCCCGTTCAACGCGCGGCCGAGGCCTGAAACGCGCTACGCACCTAAATGTTACGTCACTGAGGCCGATGTGATGGACCAGAACTTCGACACGCAATGTTGAGTAGGCGTGCTGTGCTACATGAAGTTATGGAGTAAACAGCGACAAATCCATGTCGATTTAGCAAGGTGATCTATGGCCCCACTTCAAAAAAAACGTGCTTTATCCTGCGTGATGTATCTCGAAATTTCGCCAACGTCGGATGTATCTGACCCGCGCTGCTGGAAGGGAAGTTGGTAGTGGCCGGGGTCAGCGTGCCTGGGCCGGCTGCTTCGGTCGGGAAAGCGGATGCCATGTCCGAGCTTTCCTTTCCGGCCAGCGACCCCCCAAGCGCCACGCCGGAAGGGAGTGTGCACCTGGATGCGTCAGCATTGCATCAGCCGGTTCCAGGCAGTCCTGCGGTGCGTCGGCTGCTTGTTCAAGGATTGCAAGCGGCCTATCGGTCGGAGGCATCCGCGCGGGATTGGCTGCCGGTGCTTGATGACGCCGTGACCACGCCCTCCCTTCGCCAGTGTCTGGACGATTCGTCGGCAGAGGTGTGCCGCCACCTGGAAAAGCTGCAGCGTGCCCTCGCCTGTTTCGGGGTCAGCCATGACATGGAAGACGCGGCGCCCCCGCCAGCCGTAGGCGCCGCGTTGGCGCTGCGTCAACCTGAAGCCGCGCTGTTCGACCTTGCCATCGGCATGGTGGTACATGCGGATCGTGCCGCTGTCCTGTCCGCCTATGCCTTGCTGCAGGATTTGGCAGAGTCAGCCGGGCTGATGGAGCCTGTGCCGTTCCTGCAGGACTGCGCGGCAGGGACCCGCCGCAACGTGGGCGACCTGACACGCCTCCGTGTCGACGAACTCGTGCCAGCCGCGGTCCGTGCGGGCGGCGACCCGCTACCCGACGCTTTCATGCGCCTGGTTTTCGGCACCGTTCCGGGCACGCGTGTGGAGGCGGGCTGATGACTGAGGTTCGAGCTGCCTCTGGGGACGCCCTGCCTGCAGCTTCCGTTGTCCATTTGTCTGCGCGCCGTTCTTTGCCGTCTGCCGGCCCGGCGTCCCGGC
>CAXSAZ010000089.1:0-7423 GCA_964235485.1 uncultured Acetobacteraceae bacterium
CGACTGGATGCATTTTGGAGCTTGACGACCAACGGCCCATTACAGAAGCAACGGAAAAGGCAGATGAAGGCGGTCTGCGGCTTCTTGCTGATAAGCCGTGTCCTGCGTCGAAAGCCCGTAGAGTTGGTTGACACCGAGCTGCTTCAACTCGTCGAAATGATCCCTGAACGCGCATGACTGCGGCGAGCACCCGCGAGCGCCGGGTATGGCGTCCCAGCCATCAGGGTTAGGGACGTCTGGCTTTCCAGTTCTCGGGTAGATGTATACAACGGTCCGGCCACGGCAGGCCGACAGGTCGATGTCTTCGCCGTTTGTCGCCGGAAGTAAAATGGACGGAAGGCCCGCTCCCTGCAAGTGGCTAACCGCTCCATCATCAACCGGCGGCGGAATTTGCGACCAATCAGGCCGCTCCACGCTGTTACCCATGGTTTCTCCTCCCTCGGCCCTGATCATTGATCCGTTTCATTCCTAAAACCGCCGACGACTATGAAATTGGACTAGCAAAGCGTCTATTTTCCTAAGCCGCCCGCGCCACCCGCCACCCGTGCTCCGCGAGCAGCCGGAACTTCTCCCCCGCTTCCCGTCCCCGCGCATCCGCGGCGTTGCCGTCGAGCGCCCGGCGATACACCCCCGCCGCAATCGCCGCCCAGCGGAACAGCGAGAACGCGACGAAGAACTCCAGGCCCGGCACCCCGTCCCGTCCGGTCCGGCGGCAGTAGGTCTGCACGTAGTCGGCCTCCGTCGGCAGCCCCGGCACGTCCAGCCCCTCGATGCCCTGCAAGTCCGGCGGCAGGCGCCAGGCGAGGCAGCTATACGCCAGGTCCGCCAGCGGATGCCCAAGCGTCGCCAACTCCCAATCCAGCACCGCCACGACGCGCGGCTCGTCCGGGTGGATAATGAGGTTGCCGAGGCGGTAATCGCCATGCGCGATGGCCGTCTCGTCCGGCACCGGCGCGTGCGCCTTGAGCCACGCCGAGAGCCGGTCCATCGCCGGCGCCTCGCCCACCCGCGCGCCCGCGTACTGCTTGGACCAGCGGTCGATCTGGCGGCCGATATAGTTCTCCGGGCGGCCGAACCCTTCCAGCCCGGCCCGCCGCCAATCGACGCCGTGCAGCAGGGCCAGGACGCGGCCCATGTCGTCGTAGATCGCGGCCCGGTCGGCGGGCGCGACGCCGGGCAAGGCGCGGTCGGGGAAGACGCGGCCCGGCTGGTAGTCCATGACGAAGAACATCGTGCCGACCACGCCCTCATCGTCGCACAGCAGGCGCACGGCCGGCACCGGCACGCCGCTGTCCCGCAGGGCGCCCAGGATGCGGTACTCCCGGTCCACCGCGTGCGCCGAGGGCAGCAGCGGGCCGGGCGGCTTCTTGCGCAGCACGTATTCCCCGGACGCGGCGCGGAGGTGGAACGTCGGGTTGGACTGCCCGCCCTGGAACTGCCGCACCACGCACGGCCCGGCAAAGCCCGGCAGGCGCCCGGCCAGGTAGCGTTCCAGCGCCGCCTCGTCGAAGCGGTGGTTCGGCAAGGCCGGCACCAGCACCGGCGCGCCGTCAGCCGCTCCGGCTGCCACTCCGTCGCCCGCCGCCTCCGTCATGCGTTGGGCCGCTCGGGCTTGTACTTGGCCAGCTCCAGCCGCCCAAGCTGGTGGCGGTGCACCTCGTCCGGCCCGTCCACGATGCGGAGCGTCCGGGCGATCTTATACATGGACGCCAGCGCGAAATCGTCGGACACCCCGCCCGCGCCGTGCGCCTGGATCGCCCAGTCGATCACCGCGCAGGCCATGGCGGGCACCGCGACCTTGATCGCGGCGATCTCGCGCCGGGCCTCCTTGTTGCCCACCTCGTCCATGCGCCAAGCGGCGTGCAGCACCAGGAGGCGGGCTTGGTCGATCTTGATTCGGCTTTCGGCGATGCGCTCGATCATCACCCCTTGGTCGGCCAGCGGCTTGCCGAACGGGCGGCGGCTCAGCGCCCGCTTGCAGGTCATCTCCAGCGCGCGCTCCGCCATGCCGATGGCCCTCATGCAGTGGTGGATGCGGCCCGGCCCCAAGCGCCCTTGCGCGATCTCGAAGCCGCGGCCCTCCCCCAGCAGCACGCTCTCCACGGGCACCCGCACGTCCTCGAACAGGATTTCGGCGTGGCCGTGCGGCGCGTCGTCGTAGCCGAACACCGGCAGGTGGCGCAGCACCTGCACGCCGGGCGCGTCGCGCGGCACCAGCACCATGCTCTGCTGGCGGTGGCGGTCGGGGCCGTCGGGATCGGTCTTGCCCATGACGATCAACAGGCGGCAGCGCGGGTCGTTGGCGCCCGACGACCACCACTTGCGCCCGTTGATCACGTAGTCGCCGCCCCGGCGCTCGATCCGGCATTGGATGTTGGTGGCGTCCGACGACGCGACCTCCGGCTCCGTCATGCAGAACGCCGAGCGGATTTCGCCCCGGAGCAGCGGCTCCAGCCATTCCTGCTTCTGCGCGTCCGTGCCGTAGCGGTCCAGGGTTTCCATGTTGCCGGTGTCGGGTGCCGAGCAGTTGAACACCTCCGACGCCCAGGACACGCCGCCCATGACCTCGGCCAGCGGCGCGTATTCCAGGTTGGTCAGCCCGGCGCCGCGCTCCGAATGCGGCAGGAACAGGTTCCACAGGTCCGCCCGACGGGCCGCGGCCTTCAACTCCTCCACCACCGGCACCGGCTGCCAGCGGTCGTGTTGGGCCGCGTGCTGGGCGAGGTAGGCCGCCTCGTTCGGGGTGATGTGCGTGTCCATGAAGGCCTGCAGCCGCCGCCGCAGCTCCTGCACCTTTGCCGAGTGCTCGAATTCCAAGGCGTCCTCCCGCTTAGCGTGTTGGATGCGACCTTACCGATTGCCGGCGCTTGCGCCAGGGCCTGCGCCTCCTTGGGCGGGCGCTTCCATTGCGAACCCGTTTGACCTACGCATGGCGCCCGGCCCCCACATGTCATCGGAGACGACCCGTGAGCATCTTCAGCAGCATCATGGACAAGATCTTCCACCACGCCAGCGCCACCCCGGCGGCGGATGCCGCCCCCTCCGCGCCCACGGCGGACAGCCCTGTCCCCGTATCGGGCGGCGGCGCGGGCGCGCCGGCGGTGGATGTCGGCGCGGTGCTGAGCCAGATGGCGTCGCAGAAGGGCGGCGGCGGCAACTACCAGTCTTCCATCGTCGATCTGCTGAAGCTGCTCGACCTCGATGCCAGCCTCGGAGCGCGCACGCAGTTGGGTCAGGAACTCGGCGTGCACGCCGGGGCGGACGGCAGCGCCGAGCAGAACATCGCGCTGCACAAGGCCGTCGTGCAGAAGCTGGCCGAGAACGGCGGCACGGTGCCGGACAGCATGAAGAGCTGAACCACCAGCACCATGCGCGTGGAGCGCGAGGCGCTACACCTGCTGCTGGCATCCATCGGGCCGGGCCAGCCCCAAAGGCACCGGCCCAGCCCGCCCCTCAGCCCGGCACCACCATCGCGGTGAACGGCCAGACATAGGCCTGCAGCATCACCAGCAGCCCCACCAGAAGCGCCAGCGCGAGCGAGTGGAAGAACACGAAGCGCAGGATCGTCCCTTCCTGCCCGAACCAGTTGGTCGCGGTGGACGCTACCACGATGCTCTGTGCGTCGATCATCTTGCCCATCACGCCGCCCGACGAGTTCGCCGCCGCCATCAGCACCGGCGACAAGCCAAGCTGCTCCGCCGTGATCTTCTGCAGTCCGCCGAACAGCACGTTGGACGCTGTGTCCGACCCGGTCAGCGCCACGCCCAGCCAACCCAGCATCGTGCCGAACAGCGGGAACAGGAACCCGGTCGAGGCGAAAGCCAGCCCCATCGTCGCGTCCAGCCCCGAATACTTCGTCAACGTGCCCAGGCCCAGCATCGCCGCGATGGTCACAAGGCTCAGCCGCACCTTCCAGATCGTGCGCCCGTACTCCATCAGCAGCTCCAGCGGCGAGAAGCGCATCAGCAGCCCGGCCAGCAGCGACGACAGCAGGATGCCGGTGCCCGTCATGGACAGAATGTTGAACGCCCACACCGCCGTTTCCGGCGACGCCTTCGCCACCACCGGCGGCGACTTGATGACGCCCATGTGCAGGCCCTCGATGGGGAAGCTCGTGGTGTAGATGCCGTTCAGCGCGGCGCGCACGAAGGGCAGGCCCCAGGCGAACACGAACACCGTGAGGATCAGCCACGGCATCCAGGCCCGCACCAGCGACGCCCGGTCCAGCGGCGGCACCGCCACGTCCGCGCCCACGGCGCGCGCCACGCCGGGCTGCACCGCGCCGCTGCCCGGCAGCACCAGCCCGGCGCTCGGGTCCTTGCCGCGCAGCCCCGGGTTGGTCCAAATCTCCCGCGGCTGCCATACCCGCAAGAACCCCACCAGGCATCCCATGCACACCAGGGCGGAGATCACGTCCACCAGCATCGGCCCGATGTAGTTGCTGACCAGGAATTGGCTGACCGCGAAGCTCAGCCCCGTCACCAGCACCGCCGGCCACACCTGCGCCATCGCCCGCCACCCCGCGAAGGCCCAGATCAGCCAGAACGGCACCAGCAGGCTGAAGAACGGTAACTGCCGCCCGATCATCGCCGACAGCACGTTGAGGTCGATGCCCGTCACCGCCGAAAGCGCGATCACCGGCGATGCCAGCGCCCCGAACGCCACCGGCGCCGTGTTGGCGATCAAGGACAGGCCGGACGCCGCCAAGGGCGAGAACCCCAGGCCGATCAGGATCGCCGCCGTCACCGCCACCGGCGTGCCGAACCCTGCGGCCCCTTCAAAGAACGCGCCGAACGCGAAGGCGATCAGCAGCAGTTGCAGCCGCCGGTCCGGCGTCACCTGGGCGATGGCCCGCTGCAGGATGGCAAAGCTGCCGTTCGCCACGGTCAGCCGGTACAGGAAGATGATGTTCAGCACGATCCAGCCGATGGGGAACAGGCCGGACAGCACGCCCAGCCCCGCCGCCCGCACCGCCATCCCGGCCGGCATCCCGAAGGCGAAGGTGGCGCACAGCACCGCCACCACCAGCGCCGCAATCGCCGCCCAATGCGCCGCGATGTGCAGGAACGCCAGCGCCACCAGCATCACCACGACGGGCAAGGCCGCGAACATGGTTGACAGGGCGATGTTGCCCATCGGGTCGTAAACCTGGTTCCAGGTCATCTTGGGACGCCTCCTTGTTGCGCCGGACTTCTCCCGGTGTTGAGCGAAGCTAAGCAGCTTCTTGCAGCTTGGGCCATGGATGGCGGGGCCAAGCCGGACGGTAGGGCGCAAAGCGGAGCGCCATGCGCCAACGGGCGGTTGCCAGCGGGAGGCGGATGGCGCTGCGCTTATCCGCGGGACGGTCCTGAGCATGTGTGCCCCAACCCGCAGGAGGCTGCTTAGGCCAGCAAGGGTTCCTTTTGCCAGGAGCGCCCAGTGCCGGCCGGCGCCGGGCGTGGTCCACCAGCCGCATGCAGGTGGGGCGCAAGGCAAAGGCCTGGCGCCGCCGCGTCAAGGGCGGCGCCACGCTGCTCGGCCGTAGCTACGGGCGCTGGCCTTCGCCGATCTCGTGGCAGGCCAGCTTCTCCAGCACGCGCACCATGCCGGAATGGTCCCAGGCCGACCCGCCGGCTGCCGCGGCGGCGTTGAACAGCTCCTGGCAGGTCGCGGTGTTCGGCAGGCTGACGCCCAGCGCGCGCGCGCCGGACAGCGCCAGGTTCAGGTCCTTCTGATGCAGCTCGATCCGGAAGCCCGGGTCGAAGTTGCGCTTCACCATGCGCTCCCCGTGCACCTCCAGGATGCGGGAGTTGGCGAAGCCGCCCATCAGCGCCTGCCGCACCCGCGCCGGGTCGGCGCCGGCCTTGGAAGCGAACAACAGCGCCTCCCCCACGGCTTCGATGGTCAGCGCCACGATGATCTGGTTGGCGACCTTGGTGGTTTGCCCGTCGCCGTTGCCGCCGACCAGGGTGATGTTCTTGCCCATCAGCTTGAAGATCGGCTCGACGCGCGAGAACGCCGCATCGGGGCCGCCGACCATGATGGTCAGGCTCGCGGCCTTGGCGCCCACGTCGCCGCCGGACACCGGGGCGTCCAGGTAGTCGCAGCCCAGGGCGTTGATGCGCTTGGCCATGTCCTTGGTGGCGATGGGGGAGATGCTGCTCATGTCCACGACGACCTTGCCCGGCGACAGCCCCTCGGCGACGCCGCTCGGTCCAAACAGCGCGGCCTCGACATGGGGGGTGTCGGGCACCATGGTGATGATGATGTCGGCGTGGCGCGCAACCTCCGACCCGCTGGTGCAGGCAGTGGCGCCGGCGTCCAGGATGGCCTGGGGCACCGGCGCGATGTCATGGACGAACAGGGTGTGCCCGCCCGTCAGCAGGTGCCCCGCCATGGGGCGGCCCATGATGCCCAGGCCAATGAAACCGATGTTGCTCATGCTGTTGGATCCTTTTCAGGAGATGGGGGAGGCTCAGGCCGCCGCGTGGTAGGGCTGCATCCAGCCCAGCCCCGCCGCGGAGGGCTTATACTCGCAGCCGATCCAGCCGGCGTAGCCCAGCTCGTCCAAGCGGCGGAACACGTAGGGGTAGTTGATCTCGCCGGTGCCGGGTTCGTTGCGCCCGGGGTTGTCGGCGACCTGCATGTGGCCGATGCGGGCGAGGTTCCGCTCAATGGTCGGCAGCAGGTCGCCCTCCATCACCTGGGCGTGGTAGATGTCGTATTGGAGCTTGATGTTGGGGTGGCCCACCTCGTCCAGGATCGCCAGGCCCTGCGCGGTGCGGGGCACGAAGAAGCCGGGCACGTCGCGGGTGTTCACAGGCTCCAGCAGCAGCACGATCCCGGCCTTGTGCAGCGCGTCGGCGGCGAAGCGCAGGTTCTCCACCAGCGTCCGGTGCGCCGCGGCGGTGTCCGCGGGCGCCAGTCCGGCCAGGCAGTTCACCTGCGGGACGCCCAGCGCCGTGGCATACTCGATGGCCCGCGCGACGCCGGCCCGGAACTCCTCCACCCGGTCCGGCAGGCAGGCGATGCCGCGCTCGCCCCCGCCCCAGTTGCCGGCGGGCAGGTTGTGCAGCACGACCTGCAGGCCGGCAGCCTTGGCGGTGTCGGCCACCTGCTGCGCCGGGTGGTCGTAGGGGAACAGGAACTCGACGGCCCGGAACCCGGCGCTGGACGCGGCGGCGAAGCGCTCGAGGAACGGCATCTCGGTGAACAGCATGGTCAGGTTGGCGGCGAACTTCGGCATACAAGTCTCCTGCGGCGCCGCACCGCGCCAAGCGGCGGGCACACTGGGTCGGGTGGGAGGAGCCGGCGGCGCGGCCCGCCGCCCGGCCTGTTACTTGGCTTGTTGGTTACTTCGCGGGTTCCGGCACTTTGGGTGCGGTGGGTGCGGGTTGTGCGGTTGGTGCGGGTGCTGTGGTTGCTTGGGCGCCCATGTCCTGGC
>CAXSAZ010000090.1:0-7184 GCA_964235485.1 uncultured Acetobacteraceae bacterium
GACCCCGTAGGCCCCGCGGTGCTCGTCGATAAAGGCGATCATCGCTTGAACGGGCGGTCGAGCTCCGCCTGGGCAAAATACGCCGACGCCTTGCGCAGGATCTCGTTGGCCTGCCGCAGCTCGCGGTTCTCGCGCTCCAGCGCACGCAGCTTCTCCGCCACCTCGCTCGGCACCCCGGCGCGCTTGCCGCCGTCAACCTCGGCCTTCTTCGTCCAATCGTGCAGCGTCTGTGCCGCGCACCCGATCTTGGCCGCAATCGACACCACGGCCGCCCAGCGCGTCGGATACTCGCCGGCATGCTCCAGCACCATCCGCACCGCGCGTTCGCGCACCTCGGGCGAAAACTTGTTCGTTGTTGCCTTCGTCGTCATGGCTCCACCTTCTCAGGAGTTGGAGCCTCCGGCAAACCCGGCGCGGTTCAACTTGCCGAACCGCTTCCCTGGCTGGATCCGGTGCCGCCGGCGGCAAGGGCGACGCTGCCGGCCAGGGTTCTGCTTGGTATTTCCGCTCAGATCCCCTGGCCGCCGGACACCTCGATCCGCTGCGCGTTGACCCATCGGTTGTCCTCCGACAGCAGGCTCGCGATCATCGGCCCGATGTCGTCCGGCAGGCCGGCCCGGCCGAGGGCGGTCATGTCAGCAAACAGCTTGTTGATGTCCGCGTTGTCGCGGACGCCGCCGCCGCCGAAATCGGTCTCGATCGCGCCGGGCGCCACCGTGTTGACCGCGATGCCGCGTCCGCCCAGCTCCTTGGCCATGTAGCGGGTGAGCACTTCGACCGCGCCCTTCACGCACGCATAGGCGGCGTAGCCGGGAAATGACGTCCGGGTCAGGCCGGAGGACAGGTTCACGATGCGGCCGCCGTCCGCGATCAGCGGCAGCAGCGTCTGCGTCAGGAAGTAGACCCCCTTGAAGTGGACGTTCACCAGGTCGTCGAACTGCATCTCGGTCGTTTGGTCGATCATGGCGTAGATGCCGTGGCCGGCGTTGTTCACCAGGTGATCGAACGTGTCTCGCTGCCAAGTTTCGCGCAGCGCCGTCCGCAGCCGGTCGGCGAATGGGGCGAAGCCGGCGACGTTGCCGGTGTCGAGCTGGAAGGCGACCGCCTTGCGGCCCATGGCTATGATCTCGGCGGCGGCGGCCTGCGCGTCCTCGCCACGGTTCTGATAGGTGAGCACGACGTCGCCACCGTGGCGGGCGATGCTGAGCGCAGTGTTGCGGCCGAGCCCGCGGCTGGCCCCGGTGACGAGCGCGATGGTGGTCATGGAAGGCTCCTGTGAGGTTGCACCCCACCAGTTTGGGCTAGTGGGCAGGCTGTCCTTGCCGGAACCTCGACGTTTCTTGCCTGATCCTGTCAGACAGCGTGCGCCGCAGGCAGCAAGCGGCTACACGCAGCGCCATGATCGACACTCTGCTCAACGCCGTCCGCCGCTACACCGAAACGCACGCCGGTCCGGCAGGCCTTGCGCAGACCCCAATCCCGGGTTTGGCCACTGTCCGCGCCACCTCGCCCACCGGCTTGGTCCACGCGATCTCCCGACCGCTGGTTTGCCTGGTCCTGCAGGGCGGCAAGCAGGTCGCGATGGGAACACAGGTGTTCACGTTCGCCGCCAGCGAGTCGCTGCTGATCACGGCGGACGTGCCAACTGTCAGCCAGGTCACGCGCGCAAGCGCCGCGGCACCCTACCTTTCGCTTGTCCTGGAGCTTGACCCGACCATTATCGTGGACCTGGCGGTGCAGATGAAGGCCGGGTTCGTCGCCGAAAGCGCGCCGGTACGGGTCGAGCCGACCGACGCCGAGGTCGCCGATGCGGCGCTGCGGCTGATGCGGCTGCTTGACCGCACGGCGGCAGGGCCAGTGCTGCATGCCCTCCGGGTGCGCGAACTGCACTACTGGCTTCTGGCCGGGCGTCACGGGGCGGCGATCCGCCGCCTCGGCTGGCCAGAGGGCCACGCGCAGCGCGTGGCGCGCGCGGTCGCGGTACTCCGGGCCGAGTTCGCACGGCCGTTGCCGGTCGAGCGCCTGGCGGCTGCAGCCGGCATGAGCCCGTCCTCCTTCCACCGGCACTTCCGCGCCGTGACCTCCCTGTCGCCGTTGCAGTTCCAGAAGCAGTTGCGCTTGATCGAGGCGCGGCGGCTGATGTTGGCAGAAAGCGCATCCGCGAGCCGGGCGGCGTTCTCGGTCGGCTATGAGAGCGTGCCGCAGTTCACCCGGGAGTACGGCCGGATGTTCGGTCTGCCGCCGGTTCGGGATGCGGAGGCTGCGAGAGGCGATGCGCAAACAGCGGCCTGAGCCGCCGAGCCAGCGCCGGCCATTCCGGGATACGATGAGCACGCATCCCGAACCTACCCCAGCGACGGTGTTAACCGAGTTCGGACACAAGCGAGGCGGAGTTGGCCCATTGCAGCATCATTTCGAGGACTTGCAGCAAGCCCGGTCCTGCCAGGCGGCGCCGTTCATCCATGGGTCATGCCTTCAGGTAAGGGCAGCGCGTCTCGGCCAGCGGCTGCATGGCTTGGTCGCCGGCGATGGTGCCGACCTGCTTGTAATAGTCCCAAGGCGCCTTCGACTCCGCCGGCGACTTGACCTGCACGATGTACAGGTCGTGCACCATCCGCCCGTCCGGGCGGATGGTGCCGCCATGCACGAACACGTCGTCCACCGGCATGGCACGCATCTTCTCGGCCACCGCGGGGCCGTCGGTGCTCCCCGCGGCGTTCGCCGCTTGCAGGAAGTGCCTCACGGCGGAGTAGGTGCCGGCCTGGATCTGTCCCGGCATGCGCTTTGCCTTGTCGAAGAAGAGGCGGGACCAAGCCCGGCTCTCGTCGTTGCGGTTCCAGTAGAACCCGTTCATCAGCAGTAGGCCCTGCGCCTGTTCCAGGCCCAGGGAATGGACGTCGCTGATCACGGCACCGGGCAGGAAGAACTTCTGCTTCTGCGTCAGGCCGAACTCGGCGGCCTGCTTCACGCTGTTGATCAGGTCGGACCCGGCATTCAGGATCCCGACCACCTGCGCGCCGGATGCCTGCGCCTGCAGCAGGTATGACGAGAAGTCCGTCGATCCAATCGGATGCAACGCCGATCCCAGAACCTTGCCGCCGGCTGATGCCAGGCTGCGGGTCAGGTCGTCCCGCATCTGGTGCCCGTAGGCGTAGTCCGTCACGATCAGGAACCAGCTGGACAGGCCCTGCTGCATCAACAGCCGGGACGGTCCGGCTGTGTTGGCGTAGGTGTCATGCACCCACAGGAACCCGGTTTTCGAGCAGCCCTCGTTCATGAGCGCGCCGGTCGCCGGGCCGGTGAGCAGCGTTACCTTGCTGCGGTCGGAGGCCAGCTTCTGCACGGCCAGGGCTACCGCAGAGCTGGTCAGGTCCGCAATGGCCACGACGCCCCGCTGGTCGAACCATTCCCTGGCGATCCCTGAGCCGATATCGGGCTTGTTCTGGTGGTCCGCCGCAATGACCTCCACGGGCCGGCCAAGGACTTGGCCGACCTCTGCGGCTGCCATCTGCGCGGCAACCACGCTGGTCGGGCCGCTGTAGTCGGCGAACGGCCCGCTCATGTCCACGAGCACGCCGATGCGGATCGGGTCCGTCGCACGGGCCGGACTATGCAGCCCGAGCGTGCCTGCGGCAGCCAAGGCTGTAAACCTCAGTGCATCGCGGCGTTTCCACGGACGAGGCAGCTTGCTTTCAGGCATCGTCTTCTCCCATGGTCTTGCTTGTTCGTTACAAAAACGCTCAAATCGAGCGGCCACCATCCACCGGGAGGTTCACCCCGGTCAGGAACGAGCTTTCGTCGGACACCAGGAACAGGAGAGCCGAGGCCACACCAGCAGGCCGCCCGAGCCGGCCGAGCGGAATGGTCCGCAGCAGCGGGTCGAGACTGTCCTGGCTCGTGCCCCCGGCCAGGACATCCAGCATTCCGGTCTCGGTCGCGACCGGGCACAGCCCGTTCACGCGGATGCCCCGGGGCGCCAGCTCGATGGCGAGCGCCCCCGTCATGACGTTCACGCATCCCTTGCTGGAGCTGTACCAGGTCAGGTGCGGCCGCGGGCGCAGGCCGATGGCCGACCCCATGTTGACGATGCACGGGGCTTCCGATTTCTCCAGCAGCGGGACGCCATACCTGGCGAACAGGAAAATGCTGCGCACGTTGACTGCGAACAGGCGGTCGAAGGTATCCTCGTCGGTGTCCAACAGGTCGCCTTTCGCTTGCCCGATGCCCGCGTTGTTTACGAGCACGTCGAGGCCGCCGAGCTTGCCCGCCGTAAAGTCGAGCGCTGACCTGACGTCGACCGGCCTGCTGACGTCGCCGGCGACGCCGAAGAACTTCTCTTCGGGCAACGACAAGGCCGAAAGGGCGCCCTCGTCCAAATCCATTCCGACCACGTAGGCACCTTCGGCAACGAGACGCCTGGAGATCTCCGCCCCGATCCCGCGGGCGGCCCCGGTGACAAGACATTTCTTGCGTTCTGCGCGCACCGATCCCTCCCCTGCCGCGGCGTCCCGGCGCTACCGGGCGCTGACGAACTTGGTTTTCTGATAGGGAGCCAGAATCTCGGTCCCACCCTCAGTGCCGTATCCGCTCTCCTTCCACCCGCCGAGCGGCACCTCCGGCGGGTGCGTCACCACGTCGTTCAGCCCGACCGAGCCGAACTGCAAGGCGTCCTTGAGGCGGCGCTGCCGGGCGGCATCCTCCGTGAAAACGTAGGCCGAAAGGCCGAACTCCAGACTGTTGGCCTGCTCCAGCATTGCCGCCTCATCCGTGAAGGGCAGGATCGGGGCGACCGGGCCGAACGGCTCCGAGCGGAGGATCTCGGCGCCGCCTGGCACGTCCGTCAGCACCGTCGGTGCGTAGAAGAAGCCGCGGTTGCCAATCCGCCCACCCCCGGCCGCCACGGTGGCGCCGCGGTCCCGTGCGTCCTCGACCAAGTGCGAAATCGCCTCAACCCGCCGCGCGTTTGCGAGCGGCCCCATCTGGGTCTGCGGGTCCATCCCGTCACCGACGCGCCAGGCCTTCGCGTGCTCCATCATGCGGGCGGTGAACCGCTCCCGTACGTTGTCTTCGACGAAGAAGCGGGTCGGCGACAGGCAGATCTGGCCCGAGTTGGCGAACTTTGCTCTCGCCAGGAAATCGGCTGCCTTCTCCGGATCGACGTCGCCGCAGACGATGGTGGGGGCGTGCCCGCCCAACTCCATCGTCACGGGCTTCATGACCTTGCCGGCCATGGCCGCAAGCAGCTTGCCGACCGGGATAGAGCCGGTGAAGGTGATCTTGGCCACAGCGGGCGACGAGATCAGGTAGCCCGACACCTCCTCCGGCCTGCCGAATACTACCGCGATAGCCGCGGGCGGCACGCCGGCGTCCAGCAGCGTCTTGGCCAGCGCGAGCACCGATCCCGGCGTTTCCTCCGACGGCCTGCAGATGATGGAGCACCCGGCGCCGAGCGCGCCCGCGAACTTCTTCGCCGCCAGCGCCATGGGAAAGTTCCACGGCGTGAAGGCGGCGACGACGCCGACCGGGTGCGTCTCGATCTCGATCCGGTTGCCCGCGTCCCGGCCGGCAAGCGTGCGCCCGGTGATGCGCCGGGCCTGCTCGCCGCCCCACTCCAGGAATTCCGCCGAGCGCGTGACCTCCGCTTTCGCCTCGGCCAGGGGCTTGCCTTGTTCCAGCGTCATGGTTCGGGCGACCGCGTCGAGGTCGGCCCGCAGATTGTCCGCAGCCTCCTTGAGGATCGTGCCCCGTTGCCACGGTGGCGCGGCCCGCCATTCGCGCAACCCGCGGGTCGCGGCGTCCAAAGCCTCGTCCAGATCGGCCTGCGAGGCGTATGCGACCCGGCCGATGCTGGCGCCCGTCGCTGGATTGAGCACGTCCGCGCTGGCGCCGCCGGTCCCTTCGCGCCACTTGCCGTCTATCACGAGCGGGAATTCAATGCTCATCGGTTCGCCTCATTCGTCTTGGTCCCGACCCGCACGCTGCCCTGTGGGCTCGCGGCGGCGCCGCAGCCGATGCCCGGCTTGCTGCATCCGGCTGGGTCAAGGTTGCCGGTTCGAGCGCTGCGGGCGATCAGGCCCATTCGGCGTGGCGGCCGTCGCGTCTCCGGCATTACAGGCGTGTGGGTTCGCATATGCTGGTCATGGCGCGCCTGCGTTTCCTGCTCCATCGGAAGATTTTGTCTTCTATAGGAGACAGAAATAGCATGGTGCCCTTGCACGGGGCAAGCGGCATCCTTTGGCCAATCAGAGAACAGTTGACGGCCTTTGGTGGTCGGTGGACAGAGCCGATACGATGGAAGCCGATACCCGAGACGACGGATTGCCCCCGTCGGACCAGCCCGACAAGGCCAGCCGCGAGTTAGGCGACCGTGTCCGCGGCCTCCGGGAGCGGGCGGAACTTACGCTGGAGCAATTGTCCCGGCTATCCGGCGTGAGCCGCGCCATGCTGTCCAAGGTTGAACGAGGCGAGAAAAGCCCGACCATCGGCGTGGCGAAGCGGATTTCCCAGGCGCTGAACACGTCCTTGTCGTTCCTGGCCGGCGGGCAGGAGGAGCGCCGGGCCGTGGCAATCGTTCGGAAACATCAACGCCACGTTTTCAGGGACGGAGAGACCGGCTTCGAGCGGCATCTCCTGTCGCCCCCGATTGCGGGAGGCGGGGTCGAACTCCTGTTCCACCATCTGCCCGCCGGCATCTCGACGGGCATGTTGCCGCCGTATCCAGCCGGAACGGAGAAGCACGTCGTTGTCACAGACGGAGAACTCGTCGTCGCAATCAAGGGGACTGACGCGCATCTTGAGACAGGAGACGCGCTGTTCTTCGAGGCGGAGGTCGAACACTCGTTCGACAACAGGACCAGTTCCCCTTGCAGCTACTACCTGGTCATATCCCGGCGAGAGAAGTTTGCTTGACGCATTGCGGGCTGGGATCAAGCCCCAGGGGCTATGCATGAGAAGCCCTAAGTTGAATAAACTATGCGACAGTGTACGAAAGTAGTCGTTTACGCTCCGCACGTACGCGTTTTCTCAACCACGACGAACGCGCCAGGCTTGAACGTTCACTGCTCATAAAAGACCGTCACCGCTCCGTTCGGGTTAAGCCCAGCAAGGCATCGCCACGAGACACTTTCCACGTCTCGCATGGGTTGTTCTCAGCCTTCCGAGACGGTAACGTGAGTGGGTCTAGA
>CAXSAZ010000091.1:0-7100 GCA_964235485.1 uncultured Acetobacteraceae bacterium
CGTGTCCCTGCTCGGGGATGCGGGCCTGGTCGATCTTGCGGTGCTGATCGGCTACTTCACCGCCATCTCGCTGACGCTGCGCGCCTACGACGTGCCATCGAACGCGACGGGGCTGAAGCGTTGAGTACCTGCCCGCGCGGGGCGCAACCCGCGTCATCAAGAAAGGATTGGCATGACTGAGGATCATTCGGCTGGCCGCTTCGACGTGCTGGCCCTGGCGGCTGCGCTGCCTGGAACCGCCGATACCATGCTGGCCGACCATTACATGACGGACCGGCCCACGGGCAGCGCGCGAGTGTTCCGCGCTTACCGGCCGGTTCCGGCGCACTTCCACCGCGAATGCGACGAGTACCTGTATGTGCTGTCGGGCCGCGGCACCTTCTGGATGGGCGACCCGTCGGCCGAGGCGCCGTTTGCGCCGGGGCAACTCATCGTCTTCGACCGGAACACCGTCCACTCCATTCCTCAACTCCACGAGCATCCCGTGCTGTTCCTGGCCCTCGACACGCCGCGGCGCAGGCCGGACGACGTCACGTTCATCGACCCGGCGGATGGCGGCGCAACTGGCTTCATGGCCCGCAACGCCCAGGGCTGAGCCATGCCTCCAAGCCCCGCGCCTTGAGAATCCTACGTCCGGGGCGCCGGCGGGCACGGCATCCGAATCGAAACCCTGGTTGACGGCAACGGGCCGGCCCTTGCCATCCTGCCGTCCTACGGCCAGGACAGCACCGAAGACTACGATGCGTTCGTCGAGCGCGTCGCCGGGGCGGGATGGATGGTGCTGCGGCCCCAGCCCCGCGGCATCGGCGGTTCGGCCGGGCCGTGGTGCTCGGCCACGCCTTCGGCAACCAGGTCGCGCGCGTCCTTGCCACGGATCACGGTCGGCTGGTGAGCGCCGTCGTGCTCGCAGCGGCTTCGGCCGGCAAGGTTCCCTCCGGACATCAACGAAACGCCCCTCATCGCGGGCGACCCGTCGCGGCCCGGGGTGGAACGGCTTGCGGCCCTCCGCAAAGAGCAGCCCGCCGCGGTTGCCGGTGCCGTCCTGCCCTGGATAAAGGCGTTCCGGTGACGACCGCCGGGCAGGCGGGTCAGCCCTCCTTGGCGACGGTCACGCGCAGCCCGTCCAGGGCCGGGCCGAACGGGATTTGGCAGGACAAGCGCGAGGTGGGCGTGCGCTCGCTGGAACTGTCCAGCAGGTCGTCCTCGTCCTCGCCGGGCGGGCCGACCCGCGCGAAGTCGTCGGGATGGACATGGACGTGGCAGGTCGCGCAAGCGCAACTGCCGCCGCACAATGCCTGCAGGTCGTCGAAGCCGGCCTTGCGGATCACCTCCATGACCGACAGCCCGGCGGCCCCTTCCACGGTCCTGGTGTCGCCGCGCGTGCCGGTGATGGTCAATGATGCCATGCGAGGTCCTCACGGTGCTGCAAGCGCGAACAGCCGGCCTGCGCAGCCGTAAAGGCCGCGACGGGCGGGAAGTTCCGGCCCGCCCGCCTGCTGCTCAGCCGTCCCGGCCCCCGGAAGCCCTGCGCGCGTTGGCCTCCGCCCGTCCGGCTATCCAGAACGCGGCCTGCCCGATCACGCCCGCCGCCGCCAGGACGGATGCCGCCGCGAGCGCCGGGTCAGGTCCCAGCCCGGCCAGCGTGGTGCACAGCGCCCCGACCGCCATTTGGGCGGACCCGTATAGGCCCGCCGCCGACCCGATGACCTTGGGGTTCACGCTTACGGCCTTGGTCAGGGCCATGGGGCTTGCCACGCCGACGCCCACCGTGAAGACGAACATCGGCCCGAGGATCAGCGGTACGCTGAGCGCGCCGCCCGCCACGATGCCCAGCAAGGCGAAGGCCGCAAGCACGGCGCCGCCGCTGGCCCAGGCCAGCAGCCGTTCGATGGGAAGGCGCGCGACCAGCCGGCTGGCGAGGATGCTGCCCAGCGAGACGCCTGCGACCAGCAGCGCCAGGTAAAGCCCGACCTCGCGGGGCGACCGGTGTAGCTCGTCCACGAACACGAAGGGCGCGACTGCGAAAAAGGCGTACATGGCGGTGGTGGAGCAGCCGCCCCCGATCGCGTAGCCCAGGAACGCCGGCGAACGCAGCAGCCGCCCATACTCCAGCGCCAACGACGCCGCGCTGACGCCGGCCCGGCGCTGCCCGGTTTCCGGCAGCCGCCGCACCGTCAGCCAGATGTTGGCGCCCCCCAGCGCGCACAGGGCGACGAAAATCGAGCGCCACCCGTAGGCCTCGGACAGCGCGCCCCCAATGAGCGGCGCAAGCCCGGGTCCCAGCGTCACCATCAGGTTCAGCAGCGCGAGCCGCCGGGCCGCGTCGGCGGGCGCCGCCGTGTCGCGCACCATGGCGCGGCCCAGCGCCAGCCCGGCGCATCCGCCCAGGGCCTGCACCAGCCGGGCCGCGAGCAGCGTGCCGACCCCCGGCGCCAAGGCGGCGGCCAGCCCGGCCACCGTGTAAAGCGCAAGCCCCGCGACCAGCAGCGGCCGCCGCCCGTGGCGGTCGGACAACGGCCCGTAGGCGAGCTGCCCCACTGCCAATCCGAGGATGTAAAGACTGATGGTATCCTGCATCGTGCCAGGGCTGGCGCCCAGATCGCGCGCCGCCCGCGGCAGGGCGGGCACGAACATGTGCATGGCCAGCGTGCCGCTGAGCGTGATCAGCGCCAGCAGCCATAGCGGCGGCGCCGCGCTTGCTTTGGCCTCGTCGAGGTCTCTCGGCATTCCCGTCTCCTGACCCGGCGGCGCTGTCGCCGGGCGCCCTCGGCTTGTGCCCTGACTGCCTGCGCGGTCCTGGGCCGTGTTGCGGCATTCGATGATGTTCGGCGGATGTCCGGCCCGTGGTTTCTGAGATAATGCCCATCCGTTGGGTGTGTCACGCGGAGGGCAAGGATGGGCGTGTTGGCGGGGCGGCGTGCGGTCGTCACCGGGGCGGGCAGCGGCATCGGCCCCGGGGGGATGCGCCGAGGCCATGGCCGCCGACGTGGGCGAGGAAGCGCAGGCGGCAGCCTATGTGCAGCGCGCCGTGGACGTCTTTGGGGGCCTCGATGTGATCCACGCCAACGCCGGGGTGTCCGGCGGCGGCACCTGTCGGCGATGCTGCCGTTCCCGCAGGCGCCGCACCGGTAGGGCGGCGGGCGCTCCATGCCCGGCCGGTTGACAGGGTGGCCGATCCGCCGCTCCATCGCTGCCTCGGCAAAGGGCGTCAGGGAGGGAATGGAGGCCATGGACGCGCCAACTGCCGCAAACGCCCCCGTCCTGCCCGCGCCGCTCGCCGGCGTCCGGGTCCTCGAACTCGGCCACTACATCGCGGCCCCCTTCGCCACCCGGCTGCTGGCCGACCTCGGCGCCGAGGTGATCAAGGTGGAGCCGCCCGGCGGCGACCCGGTGCGGCATTGGGGCGCGCGCTTCAAAGGCTCCGCCCCCTGGTGGAGCGTCCATGGCCGCAACAAGCGCTGCATCAGCCTCGACCTCAAGAAGCCGGACGGGCGCGCGGTCGTGCTCGATCTCGTGCGCCGCTGCGACGCCTTGGTGGAGAACTTCCGCCCCGGCCAGCTCGCCCGCATGGGCCTGGGCGAGGGGGAGTTGCGCGCGGCGCGGCCGGACCTGGTGATCGCCCGCATCTCCGGCTACGGCCAGGACGGGCCGGACCGCGACAAGGCGGCGTTCGGCGTGATCGGGGAGGCGGTCGGGGGCTTACGCCACCTGACGGACCACGCGCCCGGCACCAGCGGCCTGCCGCCGGTGCGGGTGGGCGTCAGCATCGGCGACTCGGTGGCCGGCATCTACGCGGCATTCGGCGTGGTGTCGGCGCTCTTGCGGCGGGAGCGGACGGGGCAGGGCGGCGAGGTGGACGTGGCGCTGACGGAGGCGGTGTTCAGCCTGTTGGAAGGCGCGCTGCCGGAATACGGCACGCTCGGCACGGTGCGGCAGCCCGCCGGCGGCGGCATCGCCACGGCGGCGCCGTCCAACGCCTACCGCTCGCGCGACGGCGTCTGGGTGCTGATCGCCGCCAACTCCGACCCGCTGTTCCGCAAGCTCGCGGCGCTGATGGGGCGGCCCGCGCTGGCAACGGACGAACGCTTCGCCGGCAACCAGGCCCGCGTGGCGAACGTCGGGGAGCTGGACCGGCTGATCGGCGCTTGGACCGGCGGCCTCGACGCCGCGGCGCTCGACGCGGCGCTGGACGGGGCAGACATCCCGCATACCAAGGTGTTCACGGTGGCGGACATCGCCGCCGACCCGCAGTTCCGCGCCCGCGGCATGGTGCAGGACGTGGCGGACCCCCTGCTCGGCCCGGTGCTGCACCCGGGCGTGGTGCCGCGCATCGACGGCGCGTCCCCGGTTCCGCGCACCCCCGGCCCGGCGGTCGGCGCCGACAACGACACCGTGCTGCGGGACCTGCTGGGCTACGCGCCGGACCGGGTGGCGGCACTGCGCGACGCAGGGGTGCTGTGACGGCCACGCTGGTTGAACCCCCATGAAGCGTGGCCGGCCCGCGTGTCCCGACCGGACCTGACGGTGCTCGCCCACAAGACCATCACGGTGCCAAAATGGCGCCGTGCCCGTCGAAGACGACGGCTGAGCGGTCAAGCTCGCCCAGGCTGCGCCGGCCCGCGAGGCCGAGCGTGAGGTCGAGTTCGGCCGAAAGGTTGGCGATCACGTCCCCCACGCCCCGCTCGCCCGCCAGCGCCAGGCCGTAAACATAGGGCCGTCCGATCAGGACCGCCTTGGCCCCGAGGCAGAGCGCCTTGAAGATGTCGGCGCCGGTCCGCACGCCGCTGTCGAACAGCACCGGGATGCGCCCGGCCACGGCGTCCACCACGCCGGGCAGCGCATGGAGGGCGGCGACGGCCCCGTCCACCTGCCGCCCGCCGTGGTTCGAGACGATCACCCCGTCCACGCCGGCCTCCACGGCGCGGGCGGCGTCGCCGGGGTGGACGATGCCCTTCAGCAGGATCGGCAGCCGCGTGCGCTCGCGCAGGAAGGGCAGGTCCTCCCAGGTGAGGTCCGGACGCGAATAGATGGCGAGGAAGCGGCGCACCGCGGCAAGCGTCTCGCCCGATGACACGGCCCGGGCGGGGCCGCCCGGAAAGGAGCGGAGCAGCTCAAGCACGGACTTCAGCACGCCGGGGCCGGGCCGGGGCGGCTTCGGCAGCGCGCCGCCCTCCAGCGGCAAGTGCGGGAACACCGGGTCAGAGGTGTAGTTGGCGATGCCCCGCCCCCGCATGAAGGGCAGGTAGCCGCGGTCGAGGTCCCGGACCCGCCAGCCGAGCAGGGTGGTGTCGATCGTGACGACGATAGCCTCGTAGCCGGCCTTCTCGGCCCGCTCGACGAAGCTTGCGGTCAGCTCGTTGCGCGACGACCAGTAAAGCTGGAACCAGCGCGGGCCGTTCCCCATGGCCGCCGCGATCTGCTCCATGGGGCGCGAGGCTTGGCTGGACGTTACGAACGGGATGCCGGCGGCCGAGGCCGCGCGCGCCGCCGGGAGGTCGGCGTCCCGGTGCGCCATCTCCAGCACGCCGATGGGGCCGAGCAGGATCGGCAGCGGCAGGGTGCGGCCGAACAGCTCAAGCGTGAGGTCCCGGGTCGCAACGTTGCGCATGGCGCGCTGCACGATGCGGCAGCCCTCGAACGCCGCCCGGTTGGCCGCCACCGTGCGCTCAAGGCCGGCGCCGCCCGCGAAGTACGCGCCGGCGTCGCGGCCGAGTTTTCGTAATGCGGCAGCTTCCAGGCGGTCCGGCGAGACCGGAACGGGTTGTGAGCGCCCGGCGAACCCGGCGATGTAGATGGCTTCCTGACGCTTCCGGCCGATGCTTGCGGGGCTGCCGCGCCCGGGTGGGGCCGGCATCGTCAGGTCTCGCCCGCATATGTGCTTACAGACACTTTGCCCCTTCTACGTTGCCAGGGGAGAAAACGGGCGGGCCGCGGCGAGTTCCCGGTTGTGTTCGCCCATGTGCGCGGCGGCGTGCTTGAACGGCAGGGCGTCTTGTTCATTTGAGCCTGCCCGATGCCGGCTGTAGAGTCCGGTTCATGCGTATCGCCGCGGTCGAGACTTCGGTTGTGTCCCTCCCGTTCACCATGGGCGGTCCGCACCCGCTGTTTGCCGGGCGCCGGTGGGACCGGATGGAAATCCTGCTGGTGAAGGTCGAGACCGAGGACGGGCTTGTCGGCTGGGGCGAGTCGTTCGGCCACGCCGCGATCCCTGCAACCAAGGCGGCGCTCGATACAGTCGTCGCCCCGTTGGTCCTCGGGCGCAACACGGCAGACATCAACGCGCTGCAGCGGGAGATGCTGCACGCCCTGCACCTGCTCGGCCGCAACGGGCCGTTCGTGTATGCCTATGCCGGCATCGAGATCGCGTTGTGGGACCTGCTGGGCAAGCGCACGGGGCTGCCGGTCTGGCGCCTGCTGGGCGGGGCGGAGCCGTCGCCGATGGACGCCTATGCCAGCCTGCTCAACTACGCCGATCTCGACCTGGTTGCCGCCAACACCGCGGCGGCCTGCGCCGCTGGCTACCGCTCGGTCAAGCTGCACGAGACGACCCGCGCCGCCGTGCTTGCGGCGCGGGGGGCGCCTGGCGCCGGGGATGCCGCCATCATGCTCGACGTGAACTGCGCCTGGTCGCCCCCGGTGGCGCGCGAGATGGCCGCCTCGCTCGCAGGCGACGGCCTGGCCTGGCTGGAAGAGCCGGTCTGGCCGCCGGAGGACGTGCACGGCCTGGCCAGCGTGCGCTGTGCCGGGGTGCCGGTCTCGGCGGGCGAGAACGTGGCCGGGCTTTATGGCTTCAAGGCTTTGCTGGACGCCGGCGCCCTCGACGTGGCGCAGCCGAGCGTCACCAAGATCGGTGGCATCACCGAAATGGTGCGGATCATCCAGCTTTGCCAAGCGCACGGCATCGCGGTGGCGCCGCACAGCCCGTATTTCGGACCCGGCTTCATCGCCACCCTGCACGTGACCGCCGCCCTGATCGAGCGTCCGCTGGTTGAGGTGCTGTGGCTCGACATGGAGGCCAACCCGTTCGACCCCTGGGTGCGCCCGGCGAACGGCAAGCTCGCCGTGCCCGGCGGCCCCGGACTCGGCTGCGATCCCGACCC
>CAXSAZ010000092.1:0-6571 GCA_964235485.1 uncultured Acetobacteraceae bacterium
GCACCCTCGCCGGCGAGCACGCGCAGGCCCGCGCCGCGCTGGGTGAGGTCGCCCACGAGGTTGACCAGGTGGCGCAGGTCGCGCCCGAGCCGGTCGAGCTTCCACGCAACCAGGATGTCACCGGACCGCACGGCTTTGAGGCAAACTTCCAGCCCAGGCCGGTCGTCGCGCTTGCCCGAGGCGTGATCCTCGTAAAGATGCTGCGCGTCCACGCCGGCCGCGAGCAGGGCATCCCTTTGCAGGTCGAGCACTTGGCTGCCATCCGCCTTGCTAACGCGCATGTAGCCGATCAGCATGGGCCGGCCCTCACCGGATCACCTGGACGCTGACACCCGTTGCCTCGGCTATCCCTGCCCAGCCGCGGTCGGCGGTAAGGGCCGACGCGCCGAGTTCTGCCGCAAGGGCAAGGCAAGCGCGGTCGCCGAGCGACAATCCGGCCGCGCGCGTGGCGGGCCGCAGCTCGGCCGAGCGCTGGGCTTGAGCCTCGGTCATGGGCGCGACCTCCAGGCCGAGGATAGCAACGGCTTGGGCCGCCTCGGGCGCGGGCAATCCATGGTCTGAAAGCTTGGCGAGCACCTCGGCCAGGTTGGCCGCCCCGATCACGCCGGCGCGCAGGTGCGCGCGCACCATTTCGGCGCCGGGTTCCTCGAACAAGAGCGCGAGCACGGCCGAGGCGTCGAGCACGACGGGGCTGCCGGTGGCAGGGCTACTCACGCGCGGCATCGGCCTGGCGCTCGGCCAGCAGCTCATCCGTGACGCCCTGAGCGCCTGGGGCATACCGCCGCACGAGCGCCTGGGCGCGGCGGACGGCATCGTCCACGCTTTCTAGCACGAGGCGGCCCTCGTCCTCACGAATGATCAACAGCCCGCCGCCCTCGACGCGGAGCTGCTGGCGCAAGCCGGCCGGCAGAACCATCCTGCCATTCGCTGCGATCTGGACCCGATAATGCTCCATGGCACGTCCTTGCTGGATGGCACAGACCTACACCAAAGGCAGAGCCGGGTCGAGCGGCAGGTATACGCTGGATTATTGTCACCTATTCGGCCGAATATGTGACGACGGAACGAGAAGTCCCTCAATTCACTTAAGTTGTCACCTAAATAGTCACATTGTCTATGTCTTGCAAAGCTGGTTGGAGTTCCATTGCGTGACATAGGCGCGCAGCATTGTGCCCGGCCCACGGTGTGCAGGCCGGACAGCCTGGTGCCGGACTACGGCGCCGGCCACCTGGAGCAGCACGCCTCTTCGCTCCGCCGGCAAGTGCTCGAAGGTGTCGCCTTGGAAGCCGTGCCGTGCGTTGAGCATCCCACCCGCGCGCAGCCACGCTCTCGCCAACTCGCCGCGTCCCTCGTTGCCGAACCAAGCCATCGGGCGCACCAGTTCGTCGATCAGCATGCGTAGCGCGCGCAGCCAGGCACCGCCCGCTACCGGATCGCCATCGCCGGGCAGCAGGGTCGTTCCCATGGTCACGGCGCCGAGCGTGATGCGGTCGAGGGCGAGCAGATCGGGCGCGGCGCGTTCCGGCTCGTAGTCCCCGAGAAAGTGGACCAGCAACGGGTGCGTCAAAGGCATCGCCACCGGCACGAGCGCCTCGCGGTGCCGTGGGCAGCTTGCCATCCAGGTCAAGCGCCAGTGCAGGCGAACATAGGGGATGGCGTCCGCCAACAGGCACCGGGGGCAGCATCGAGGCGTGTGAGACACAAGGTCTGCGGCACGCCAGGGCAGCCAAGGCCCAGGCGGCTCTGGACGCGGGGCGCTGAGGCGCCGCGGCGACATGAACCAGCCGAACTGGCCGGCATAGGCGGTGAACAGGCCGGGTCGCGGCTTGGAAGCCGCGATCAGGTCCGGGACGTAGCCGGCCAGCGTCATGCCGCGGATGCGCCCAGGCGGAACCCCGGTCCGCTCGGCAAGCGCATCGGCCAGATCGGGCAAGTCGGCGGCGTCCAGCTCGCCGCCGCTGGGGGCTGGGTCGGCGCCAAGGGCAAGCCGAAGAAACTCCCAGCGGTGCAGCCGGTAACATGCGGCCAGCCGCCCCAACCAGGATGACAGCGCCTCATGCGGCAGCGGCCGTGGATGCAGCGGCAGGCGTCCGCGCGGCCTGCCGTCCTGGATCACGCCAGCTCCCGTTCCACCGCCTGCCGGCGCTCCGCGGGGCCGCGGTAGGCGGCACGGGCAAGCACGTCCGGGGTGATGCGCTCCTCGCCGCCCGCAATGGCGGCTTCGGCCGCCGCGCGCAGCAACGCCGCGACCTCGCCGATGATGCCGCCGGTGCGCGCGACGACGCTGCCCACAAGCCCGGCGCCCCGCAGGTCGGACGGCCGGCGCAGCGGCAGCAGGGTGGCGAAGCCTTGCAGCAGCCGAGCCGTCTCCGGGCCGGGCCGCCAGGCCGGCAGCACGAACGGCTCGAACCGGTTCTCCAGTTGCGGATCGGTGCGGATCGCAAGCCAAGCGTCCCGGGTGCCCGCGCCGACGATGGGGATGCGCAGCTCGTTGCCCAGCCAGCGCAACAGGTTCAGGAACTCGCCCCGTGTCGTGCGGGTGCCGCCGAGCATGTTATTCAGCTCGTCGATGACCAGCATCCGGGCACCCACGCCGCGCAGCACGCGCAGGGAGAGCTGCTCCAGCTCGTGCTTGCGAATGCCTGGACCCGCGCGGGCCACCGGCGCCCCGAGATGGGTCAGCAGCGTGGCGTAGAACCGCGCCACCGTCGGCTCGGTCGGCATCTGCATGGCGACCACGGGCCGGCGCTCGGCATCCTCGCCGCCGGGCAGCTCGTGTGCGCGCACGAACCGCTCCACGGTCCAGGACTTGCCGTTGTTGGATGGGCCGGCCAGCAAAAGGTAGGGCGGCCGGATCTGGCCCGGTCCGTCGCGTAGCAGAACCTCTAACCGCGCCAGCGCCGTCTCTGCCCGGTCATGGGCGATCCACCACCGTTCCGTGCGCAGCAACGCGATCCGCTCCGCGTCCGGCAGCAGGGCTGCCGCCTGCGCCGCGGTCACGAGGTGGGCAAGGCCGAAGTCGGCTGCCATCACCACCGCTCCGCCGGATAGGGTTCAAGGTCCAAGGTGGCCCCTGCGTCGCCGGCTGCCTCTGCTACGGCATTGGACCGGGCCGAGACGGCTGGGCTTGCCCGTGCCGGCGCCCCTCGGGCCATGTCCGCCGTGCGCGCGATTTGCTTGCGGGCGGAGCGGGTCTGCTGCGCCGCCCCTTGGACAATCTTGCGCTGCTGCTGGACGGCGCGGAAGATGGCGTCCTCGTCCACCTGCGCCCGGCCTTGCGCACGCAGGTGCGCCACTGCCAGGCGGTGCTCGTGCAGCGAGATGGCGGGCCGTTCCTGCCGGCTGCACGGCACCTCGACATAGGCGTCGCCCTCGGCGTCGAGCACCCACACCCGCGACAGGTCGCGCGGGTCGCGCCGTACCAGCACCGGGCCGAGCCGGTCACGGCGGGCCACCAGCGGGCGCAGCGCGTCGCTGTAGTAGGCGATGTGGTCGCACATGATCCCCTCGCGCCTGACCCGGCGCCGCAGCACCGGCAAGAAGTCCACCACGAACGATTGCGGGTTCGTGACGACCGGCGGCGGCCCATGCTCGGCGACGCCGCGCCGCCAGCGCGCAAGCGGCGGCTCCCCCAGGCCAGCGTGCATCGCGTTGTGGTAGGGGCCGGTGACGGCCAGCACGAGCCAACGCTCCAGCTCGGCCAGGGTCAGGCAAGCCGTCTTGTCGCTGTCGTACTCGCCCCGCTCGGCAGGGTTGGAGAACGTGGTCCCGGGTAGTTCGTGCATCATGGCCATCGCGGTGCCGATCACGCGCTCAATGATGCCGCCCCAGTGCGGGGCACCCGGGGGCCGGTGGCGCAGGGCGATGCCGTGCTGCCCGCATCCGCGCTCGAAAGCGTCGGAATGGAACTCCGGGCCGTTGTCCACGAACACCTCGCCCGGCCGCCCCTGGCAAGGCCAGTCCGCCTCGACGCCGATCCCGCGCAGATAGGCCGCCTTGTCCAGCGCCGCGTGCGCCAGGCACAGCCCGGCGACGGTCGCGGACGGCGCCTCGAAGGAAAGGTGCAGGCCGGCGATGCAACGGCTGTGAACGTCGATCGCCAGCGTGAGCCAGGGCCGGCCGACCGGCTTGCGCCAGGTCTCGTCCACCACGATCAGGTCCACCGGCGTGTGGTCTACCTGCAGCACCGCCATGGGCCGCCCGGTCGGCGGCGTTTGGCCCGCGGCGGGCGCGAGGCGTCGCGCGGCGGCACTGTCTGCTCCCTCGCGGGCACGGGCGGCCAGGTCGGCCCGCACCCGGTGCACCCGGGCACGCACCGTGTTGGCCGCGGGCGTCTTGGTCCCGTCCAGGCGGCAGCGGTCGCGCACCGCGCGCACCACGGCCTCCGCGCGCTTTCTCTGCTTGGTCAGGTACTCGTCGCGGATCGCCTCGGCCACAATCCTCTCGACTGTCGCCGGGAGACGCCCCTTGCCGCGGCCGCCCGGCGAGGGCCGGGGCGCGAGCGACGCGGCCAATCCGCCCAACTGCCGCCAGCGCCGCAGCAGGGCGTAGATGGTTCGCTTCGACAGGCCGAGCGTCTGGCCGGCGTTGCAGGCGGCCACAGCAGAGACGGTATCTTGCGCTGCCAATGGCCCAACCACCGCCGCCCGGCGCTGCGCCTCCGTCCATGCCGCATCCGGCAGGCTGAGCGTGCCGCGCTCGAACACGCGGCGGGCATCCTCCCGGCCGTGACCAATCTCGCCGTCGCCAGGTGCAAGCCGCTCCATGCCGTGCCGCCCACTGCAGAGGTTTCCTGGTCGGACAGCCTGTCACCGCAGGCGGGTTCTGGTGAAGCGTCAACTTGCTGAAGATGTCTTCTGGTCAGACAGGTGTTCAGAAGATCCCAGCAGCGCGTTGATCCTGGCCGCTTACCAGTGCAGTGGTCTTCTGAAACTGACAGAGGCAGGCAACCTTTACCGGATCTTTGAAGGGCTGACCCGAAAAACGTTCCCCTTCCGCTTGCATGTTGTTTCGAACAAATAGAGAACATGCCGCAAGGGGGCGAGCAGCGGATGGGTTTGAAAATCTCAGGACTGGACGAGTTACGTGAACGCCTCGAACGCTTGCGCCCCGAAGAGATAATGGCGCAAGCCCTGGCCGAGCAAGCGAACCGCATGGCGGCAAGGGTGCAGGAGGGCTTGTCGGAGCCGCCGGGCGCTGCCGGGCACGACGAGCCCTGGCTCCAAAGCGGGGCGTTGCGCGACAGCGTGGGCGCGTCGCCGAAACGGCAAAGCCGTTTGCGGCTGAGGCGGACGGGCTACATGCCGTAGTTGGCAGCAGCGACCCGGCGGCCGTGCCGCAGGAGTTGGGCACGGCCCACACGCCGCCGCGCCCGTTCCTGGCGCCAGTGGCGGCGGGCTTGCCGAAACGCGAAGCGTTTGCGGCTGGGGCGAGGACGTGGCCCGAGCGGTTGGTGCCAGGATGGCGGCGGCATTGCGGGGCGACAACCCAGGTGCCGGTGCCGCGAATGAGCGACCCCTGGACGCCATCCAGGTGAGCTCGACATCGACGGACACTGGGCTCTCGCTATTGGCGCTTCTCGCCGTTGCTCTCGGCTGGGCTCTCGGAGGCCAGCCCTCCAGCCCCAACCTGCACGGCCCATGTCCCGCCTCTCATGAACCAGCCGTCTCCCGACGGGAGCGAAAACGGTTCACCGGAGGAGGGAGCCGATCCTGTCAAGCCGGCCTTCAAGCCCGATGACGCTCACAACTCGAGGAGCGGAGATTACAATCCGAACAAAGACCCTGAACCCCCGGACTCTGAGGAGGTGTACAAGGATGCACAGCGCAATCCGAAAGCTGAAAGGCGGGCATGGTACAGCAAGAACGCAAAAGGCGAATGGTATCAGTATCGTGAAGACGGAGTGGGAGGCGCTCACTATGTCGGCACGGTTCCAAAAGAAAAGGTTCCAATCACAATTCGCCGGAGTCGTAAGTGAATGGAGATGATCGGCAATCCCGAGGTCTTCGCGGTCCAGCTCGAATGGGATCGCAGGCCCACCTACAAGCCTTGGATGTATGGCGTGTTCTGCGTGTTCATCGGCGGCGAACGGCTTGGGTCGCCTTTCAACCAAGCGACCCTGAACAGCATTCTCGCCACGCTGGACGGGTGGAAGGAAGCCATTGGACAGCGGTGCGACCTGGCCCTGATGACCGCTGATCCCGTGACGGCGTTCCTGAGCATCGAGGACGCAGAGTATGGGTTGGAGCACCTGGCGGACAAAGTCCCGCCAGAGTTCAAGCCCGTTCCCGTATCCCCCGCAAGCTCGTTCGAGATCCTGGACGTCGATGGCCTTGAAGACTACCGGATCTACTGTGTCGAGGACGACGCCACCAGCCGCCTGCTGTATGCGAGAATGAGAGAGCTGCCGCGGGAATGCCGGGTGCCACGCGCCGTGCTGACCGACGTTCTCAACAGGACAATCGAACGGCTTGACGGCTGGTTCACGCAGTTGCAGGAGCCGCCTGGGGGGCTCTGAGGTGCCGTCGCGAGATGTGTGGAAGTAGCTTGCGCGGCGTGTTTCCGGCGGGCT
>CAXSAZ010000093.1:0-6544 GCA_964235485.1 uncultured Acetobacteraceae bacterium
TGCAGCCCTGGTCGCATGATGTGTCCGCCACCACCCCGGAACCCGACAAGAGCCTGTCTCGATTGGGCGCGAAGCAGAAAGCGCGGACCTGTGCCGTCCGCCTGAAGCTCTGCAGCGGGATCGAAGCACCGCGTCAGAGCGCGCCGTTCGGGAACGCTGCGCTGAGAAAGCGCACGAAGGCCTCAACCTTCGGGCTGACCAACCGGCGAGAGGTATGCAGGACCCAAATCTCCACTGCCTGGTCTGCCGCTGCGCCCCACTCGACCAGGTGACCGGTCGTAAGATCCTCCACCACCATGGAACGTGGCAGGAGTGCCGCCCCCGCGCCGGCCCGAACCGCGTCACGAACCATGAGCGGCGACGAGAGGCGCAAGACCGGGTCGGCTCGGATCGTGATGGCGCGCCCGTCGAGCCCGGCATGCCAGACTGGTTTGTCAGGCCCTCCCGTCAGCACGACGGCCGAAACGGGCCCTGCCGCGCCATCGCTGTCGGGCGGCGGGCAGGCGAACGAGGCCGGTGCCACGACCAGCATCTGGTCGCGAAGGAAGCAACGCCCGACCAGGTCATGCTCCGGGCGGGGATCAATGCGGATCACGGCGTCGAAGCTCTCAGCGACGAGGTCGACGAAGCGGTCCTCGGCCACAACCTCCAGCCGGATCTCGGGATACTGCCTGGCAAAACCGGCGGCGATCCGGCCCATGGCCACGTGGGCGAAGGCGATGGTCGTGCTGACGCGCAGCCGCCCGCGCGGGCGCGCCAATCCGCTGCCGATTGCCTGGCCGGCCTCCTCGATCTCGGTGATCAGGTTATCCGTCCGGGCATGCAGGGCGGCTCCCTCCTCCGTGAGACGGAGCGCCCGTGGTCCGCGCTCCAACAGCCGCACCCCGAGGCTTTCCTCGAGTTCCCTGACATGGCGGGACAGCGTTGCCTTCGGCTGACCGGTCGCACGGCTGGCCTGGCCGAAGCCGCCATGGGTGGCCACGCGGTTGAACGCTTTGAGAGCAGCGAGGTCCACGGCATTGATCCAAAGTTGGGACAGACTGTCCCAAGCTTAGCGGCTGGCGCCCGAAAGGTGGAACGGACATCTCTCTCGCGCCGGAACCGACGGCGACGCTTGTTAAGGAGCAACCATGCAGTTCTTCGTCGTCTTCACGCCCAAGCAGACCTTCGAAACGCAGGGCATGCCCGCGGACTTCCCGGATCTGGAACGGCAAGAGCAGGCGCAAACCCGGGTGCTGTACGGCGACGGGAGCCTGCGGCAGGTCTGGGCCCTCGAACCCAAGGGACGCGGCGCGGCAGCCCTCTTCGAGGCACGATCGCCGGAAGATCTGCAGCAGGTCATCAACACCTTCCCGTTGATGAAGGCCGAGTATGCCGATGCGAAGGTGTTCCAGCTCGCACCACATCCCGCTTTCACGCCGCAACCCTAACTCAAAGTCCTGGAAGCAGCGCAGACAAGGAGAGCCAACCCATGCAGTTCCTTGCCATCATGAAGGGCAAGCCCGGCACCCCGCGCGAGAAGATGGCCCCGCTCGCGAAGCAGGAGACGCTGGACGCCTGGGCCATGACCAAGGCCGACGCCATGCGCTCGCTCTGGTATATCCCCGGCGCCGAAGGCCCTGTCGGCACAGTGGCCTTGCTCGAATGCGCCGATCAAGGCGAGGCCGAGGCGCGGTGCAAGGCCCTGCCCTTCGTCGTCAACGGCGTGGTCAGCCTGGAGATCATCCCGCTCGGCCCGTGCACGGCCTACGAGATGCTCTTCGGCCAGGAGAAGGCAACCAGCTGACGAAAGGTGGCGCCATACTCGACCCCGAGCTGAACCCGCTGGTGCTGGCGTCTCCCGCACCCGATCTGCCGGACGGGACCTTGCCGAAGTTGGGTGCCGACCGCGCGGCGACCATCTTCCGCGCGCCCGGCCCGGCAGCGGACGCGATCTCGTCGGGACACACACACAATTCCGGGTCCGTCCGGAGCGCCGGCGGTGCAGGTCGTTAGCGACCGGCCAACCGCGGCCGAAGAGGATTTGCCAACGATCCTGCATTCGCATGATGGTGGGTTCGTGCTGGGTGCACCGGAGATGGCGGACGACACCACCGCGAGCTCGGAAGTGCCGTGTTCTCGATCGACCAACCCTGAGCGCATACCGGATAACGCGTTGCATATAAGCTTGGTAGAGCCAGCCGGCTGAGAGGGGTCCATCACAACCACATGAAGGACTGCTTTCAGGAAAACCGGCGTCGCTCCAGAACGGCGAAAATGGGGCGCAGAGCAGCCGTCTCCGCTGAGAGCGTCGTCTGGTTGCTCCACGTCAAACTTGACCATTGGGCAGACCGCTCAAGAACGGGTTTTCCGACAAGTCAAGAGCGCCGACCTGGTTGACGTCCGGGTCGGTTTCCAGCCACTCCCGCAATTTCAGAGTTGCCTTGCGGTGTGTGCAGCCACCCGTGCACGACGTTTTCCACCGGCAGGTCCTCGATGAACATCGAAGGCTTGGTGAAGCCGCGGCGGAAGGCGCAGTAGCTGACCGTCACGCGCAGCCGCCCCCGGGTCAGCGCCACGTAAGCGAGCCGCCGCTCCTCGCCCATGTCGGAGTAATCGGCCGGGAACAGGCCAGACTCCCAGGCCGGCAGGAACACGTGGTCGAACTCCAGCCCCTTGCCCTTGTGCAGCGTCATCAGCTTGACCCGCCCATCGCCGGTGCCCTCCCGCTCCGATCCTTGCCCGGACAGCGCCCCGTGCTCCAGCAGCGCCTCGGCGTCATGGAACGTGCCAGCCAGGCGCAGCAGCTCCTGCAGGTTCTCCGTCCGCCCCTCGGCCCCGTCCGCCCGGCTGCCGCGCAGCATCGCCCGGTAGCCCGTGCGGTCCAGCAGCAGGGAGAGCTGGTCGGCCAGGCTCAGGGTGAAGTCGGCGCTGGCGTCCAGCACGACGTCCACGAAGCCCAGCGCCGCCTCGTGCGCTTTCGGGGAGAGGTCCGCGGTGCGAGCGGCGATCAGCAGCGAGCAGCCCTTGGCCTGCGCCTCCGCCTCGATCGCCTGCATGACCTTGGCGCCGAGCCCGCGCGTCGGCACGTTGGCCACGCGCCGGAAGGCGTCGTCGGACTGCGGGTCCTCGGGATGGGCCGCGAGGCGCAGCAGGGCCAGGGCGTCCTTGATCTCGACGTGCTGGTAAAAGCTTGTGTCGCCCAGGAGCTGGTAGGGCACCTGCGCCCGCAGCAGCGCCTCCTCGTAGCCGCGGGCCAGGGCGTTGCCGCGGAACAGCAGGGCCATGCCGTCCCACGGCACGCCTCCCGCATGGCGGTGGACCATCTCGGCCGCGATCCCGCCCGCCTCCTCCTGCGGCCCGCGAAAGCCCACGACCTCGACGCGCTCGCCCAGGCCCTTGCTGGTGAACAGCGTCTTGCCCAGGCGCTGCATGTCGCAGGCGATCACCGCGTTGGCGGCGGCGAGGATGTGCCCCGTCGAGCGGAAGTTCTCCTCCAAGCGGACCTGCATGGCTTCCGGGAAGTCGCGGGTGAAGCTGCGGATGAAGCGTATGTCGCTGCCCCGGAACGAGCACACGCTCTGATCATCGTCGCCCACGACGAAGATACGCCGGTGGTCCTGGCCGAGCAGCATGAGCCAGGTGTATTGCCCATGGTTCACGTCCTGGTACTCGTCGCAGGCGATGCTGTCAAAGCGCCCGGCCCAGCGCAGCCGGTAAGCTTCGTCGCGCTGCATGGCGACCGTGGGGTGGAGCAGCAGGTCGCCGAAGTCGGCCAGGTTAGCCTCCCGGAGCCGACGCTGGTACTCCCCATACACCTGCGCCGCGACCCGGGCGCCAACGGGATCGACCGGCATGCCGCTGCGGGCGCCTTCGGCGATCAGCGCCTCGACGTGCGCCATGGCCTGCTCGGGCAGAACCAGCGCGTCCTTCATGTGGCCGATCGCCTTGCACAGGGACTTGGGCGAGTAGCCGGCGTCGTCCGTCCCGGGCCGGGGATCGAGGCCGAGGGCGGCCATGCTGCGCTTGACCAGGCGCTTGCTGTCCTCGGTGTCGAGGATGCCGAAGCCGTGCCGCAGGCCGGCGACCTCCGGCTCGTGGCGGAGCTGGCGGGCACCCAGACCGTGGAAGGTGCCGAGCCAGTACGGGCTGGCACCGCCGCCGAGCATGGCTTGGATGCGCTCGCGCATCTCGCCGGCGGCCCGGTTGGTGAACGTGACAGCCAGGATGCGGGACGCCGGCATGCCCAGGCCGGCGATGCGCCAGCCCAGCGCCGCCGTCAGCGTCTTGGTCTTGCCGCTGCCCGCGCCGGCCAGCACCAGGATAGGGCCGTCATGCGTCGCCGCCTTGGCCTGGGCTGGGGTCAACCCGTCCGTGGCACGCAGTTGCGCCGACGCCGGCCCAAGGGCTGGAGGGGCGGAACCGTCTGGCACCATCCCGCCTACTCCGGCCAGCCGTCGAGGCGACGCCGGCGCCGGTCCCACAAGGCGTTCAGGCCGCGGCTGGCCGCTTCACCCAGCCCGAACAGCAGAAGCTTGGCGACCTTGAACACGACCGCGGCGATGCCGGCGGCTATCGCGCCGAGCCAGATGCCCTGCAACAGCAAGCCTTGGTTGAAGCCTGCAAGATCGAGGGCGAGACGGCAGCTTGAGGCGTATTGCTGGTCCTCTTCGGCCACCAGCGGAACGGACGGTTCCGACGTGAGCGGGACCACTTTCGGCCAGGCCGCGCAAGCGTCGCGCAACGCGGCTTGCGCGTTGCGGACGGCCTCGGGTGGATGGCCCCACACCGCCATCGGCTTTGGAACGACTGGCGGGGTCGCCCATGCAGCAGTTGAGGGCAGCAAGGGTGCGGCAGCGACCGATGCGACGAGGCTGGCGACCAAGCGTTTGCGGGTCACGGGATGCTCCTGGGTTGCAGCGGCAACCCTCACCCGGCACGGCGCGAACGGCGAGGCCGCCGCTCGGCTACCCGCGGGTCCTGGTCATGCGAGCTTTCAGCCGCGCCAGCATCCTGCTCAGGCCGGCACGCGCGACCGGGTCTCGCCTTGGGCGCCGGCCAGGGGACAGGGGTGTGGCGCGGCACTCCACGGACGGACCATCCGCAAGCTGCTCGTGGCCTTGCAGGGCATTGCCGGTGAGCCAGTCCCAAGCTGCCGGGAAGCGGTCTGGCAGCGCGGCCAGGCCGGACAGCACATGCCAGCCCTCGTCGACTTCTCCGCACCGCACCTCGGCCTTGGTAACGCCGACCGTCTGCCACGGATTGCCGGCAACGTCGTGCAGGGCGCAGCCGCCCGCCTCGGGAAACGTGGCGGCGTGCTGACCTTGGTGGAACGCAACCAGCACGACGTCGCCGACCCGGGCGGCGATCTCCGGGGTCTTCACCGGGATGTCCACCCGCATGTTCGGCGTTTCATGGTGGGCGTTCCAGTATTCCCCGTCGTCGCGCACGCGCAGCTCGACCGAGCACAGGCCGGCTCGGCGGTGCCGGGGGTTAGGCGCGTTGCTGTTCCACCAGCCGCACAGCGCCAGCAGGGCGGGATGCCGCTCGCAAGCGGCCATGCTCCCGTCATAGGGAGTGTTCGGCCCATAAGGAACGTCCCGTGCGAAACGGACGGCCCGCACCAGGACCGCGGCCGGCATCTCGACGCAGGCGTTGGTCTGGTGCGCGAGCGTGCCGGGCGAGGCGGGATCGAACACGGTTGTCTGCCTGACCTCATGGAGGCACTCGGCCTCGAACTCGGCAAACCCCCAGATGTCGCTCAGCGGGATGCCGGGCACGTCAACCTGCTCGTCCAAGGCCAGGACACCGCTTCGCGCATCCATCCGCACGGAGGCGTTGCCTTCCCGGGCGGCCGGCAGCCTGTCCGCGCTCAGCACGGCGAAGGGCTGCCGCCGAAAGGGCGGCTCGGCGTCGTCTTCCACTGGCCAGGCGGCGGTGTCGGTGGAGAAGACCTGGCCGTGCCCGCCGGGCCGGAGGCGGAGCCGGAGCGTGTGGTTCACAGCGGTGGCGATGCCGCCCAAGCGGCGCAGGGCGTCAATCTGCCCGGCGTCGGTGAAGCGCCACTCGAAGCGGACCACGACGGTGTCCGGCAGCTCCGGCGGCAACGGCACCAGGAACCCGTAGCGGCTGTCGGGAGTGCCGGCGACCGTGAAGCACCGGTTCGGCAAAGGCTGGCGGACCACCAGCTCGTGCGGCATCGGCCAGCGGGTGGCCGGGGACAGGAGGGTGGCCGTGCAGCGGATGCGCGGCGACGGACAGACCGCAATGACGTCGCGGCTGACATGGAGCTGGGGCAGCAGGTGCAGCACGGGGCTGGCAGTGTCCCACGGCTGCGGCTCGGTGCCGTCGGCACGCACGATCCGGGAGCCACCGGCGGTTTCGAGGCTTGCGTGCTTCATGGCAGGTGCTGCCGCAAGGGCGACATCGAGGCTTTCCCGGCGGCCCGGGATTGCGCCTGCGCCTCCACAGGGGATCGCCGGCCGACAAGGGGCAGGGCACAGGGGCATGTGTGCGCATTCCGGTGATTGTAATCGGCTGGTCCAGCCGATGGTGATCACTCATT
>CAXSAZ010000094.1:0-6460 GCA_964235485.1 uncultured Acetobacteraceae bacterium
AGCCCGGTCGCCCGCGCCACCGCGCCGGCGGAGGCGGTCGGCCAGGGCGCCAGCGACGCCGGCTGACCCGTCCGGGCATGGTGCGATTGAACGAGATCAGGCCGGGCGAGACCGCCGCGGCGCTGCCGGTGGCTCCGGATGCCGGGGTGTTCTTCATCGGGCGCATCCACACGCCCTGGACCGACCGCCTCCTTTGCCCGCGCCAGGGCCGGCTCGACGGCCCGACCTGCCGGATCGAGCTGTTCGCGCCCTGGGGGCCGGCCGGGCTGGAGGGGGTGGGGCAATACGAGCATTTGGAAGTGCTCTACTGGCTGCACCTGTCCCGGCGCGACCTGCTGCGGCAAAGCCCGGCCAACGACGGCTCCGTCCGTGGCGCCTTCTCGCTTCGCTCCCCCGTGCGGCCCAACCCGATCGGCACCAGCCTGGTGCGCCTGCTCGGCATCGAGGGGAACAGCCTCTTGGTCCGCGGCCTCGATTGCCTGGACGGCACGCCGCTGATCGACCTCAAGCCGGACCGCTGCGCCTTCACGCCCTTGGCACCCCGCCAGCCGGGTGACGACGAGGTGGCGACGTAGCGGCGTCCGCTCAGGCCTTCTGCACTTGGCGCAGCCAGTCCTGCAGGTTGTAGAAATTGTCGATCCGCGCGACCTTGCCGCCGCGCAGCGTGAAGAACGCGCCCGCCGGCAGGACGTAGGTTTGGCCCTGTGCTTCCGGCAGGCCGGGGGCGGTGCGCTTGTAGGCGCCGTGCACCACGAACTCGGCGGCGGCGCGCGTGCCGGAGGGTTCCGTCATCACCACCAGGTCGGCCAGGCGTTCGCTGTAGCTCTCGTCCATGCCGGCCATGAAGCGGGCAAAGGCGTCCCGCCCGACCTCGCGCCCGCCCTGGTTGATGCCGTGCTCGACATCATCGGTCAGCAACGCCAACATGGCGGGGAAGTCCCCGGCGTTGAACGCCGCGTAGTAGGCGCGCACCACCGTCTCGGCTTCGGTCATCGCGTGTCCTCGAAGGGCTGCAGTTCGGCCACCGCCGCCGGCTCGGCCCGGGACCAGCCCGGCGGCCAGTCATGGTGGTTGCGCACGGCGCCGTGCTCCCGCACCGTGTCGAGCCGCGCCGGGTCGAGGTCGGCCCAAAGCCACCCCTCGGCGTCCGCGCCCTCGGCGATCACGCCATTTTCGGGGAAGCCGCGGTCCGCCGGGCCATACACGCCGGCCCGGCCGCGGTTGCTGTCCAGGGTGGCGGACCACGGCGCGTCGCCCACGGTGGGGGACACGGCCACGAAGCACTGGTTCTCGATTGCCCGCGCCCGCGCCGACACGCGCACGCGGTTGAAGCCGTGGGTGGTGTCGGTGCAGGTGGGCACCAGGATCAACCAGGCGCCGGCCTCGACCTGGGCGCGGACGACGGAGGGGAACTCCGCGTCGTAGCAGATGGCAATGCCGATGCGGCCCCAGGGAGTCCCGAACACGTGGTTGCCGGCACCGGCAGCGACCGCCCAGTGCTCCGCCTCGAACCGGGTCATCACCTGCTTGTCCTGGAACGCGAGGCGGCCGTCCGGGGCGATCAGCGGCGCGCGGTTCACGACCCGCCCCCCGGTGCGCCACGGCAGCGTGCCGGGCAGCAGCCAAACGCCGTGACGCCGCGCGGCATCGCGCATGATTTGGAGGATTTCGCCGGACACGCCGCAAACCGCGTCCCGCTCCGCCACCGGGCTTGGCTCCGTGTTGAAGGCGGCGGCGACCTCCATGCAGGCGTATTCCGGCATGACCAGAAGCTGCCCGCCCCCCGCAGCTCCCGCCGTAACCAACCGGTCCAGCTTATCGGCATACTCGGCCAAGCTGCCGATCCGCGTGACCGGGTATTGCAGCACGCCCAGGCGCAGCGGCGTCATGCAGCACTCCCGGCGAGGTCCTTGGTCCAGAACTGCATGGGGTGGTCCGTTTCGCCCTCGTGCCCCAGGTCGCGCCAGCGCATGGTGCAAAGGAGGCCGGGGCGCGGAGCGAAGCCGCGGCGGTGCCAGAACCCGTCGAGCGGCACGGCGTCCGCCGGGCGCATCGGGTGGTCGTCCGGGCGCTGCACGGCGCAGAACGCGGCGTGGCCGTAGCCGAGCGACCGCGCCTGGGCTTCCCGCCGCTCAAAGAACGCGACGCCCACCCCGGCGCCGCGGTGCTCCCGCAACAGCACGCTTTCCCCGAAGTAGAACCAGCGCGCGGGGTCCAGCCCGGCCGCGCGGAACGGCGCCACCACGTTGCCGGTCTCATCCAGCAAGGGCAGGCAGGAAGACATGCCCACCGGCTCCGCCCCGTCCCAGGCGATGACCAACGCCGCTTGTGGGCAGCGCGCGTAGGTGGAAAGGTACTCGGTCTCGTAGGCGTCGTCGCCGTCGTATAAGTACGGCCAATCGCGGAACACGATGCGGCGCAGCCGGGCCAGGGCGGGGACGTGCGGCAGGATCGCGCTGCCGACGGCGGTGGAAACCTCAAGCATCGCCGGGCGGTGCAAAGCGGGGAAGCATCGCGCAGTTTTACCCCGCCGGGCCAAGCCGTTCAATGCCGGCGTCCCAGGGCGGCGGGTCGCGGAACCGGGCGGCGAGGAAATCGACGAAGCGGCGTACCTTGGGCGACAGGTGCCGGGCGGAGGGGTAGACGGCATACACGCTGTAATCCGCCACCCGCCAACCCGGCAGCACCGGCAGCAGCCGGCCTTCCCGCAGCGCCTCGCCCACGATGAAGCTGGGCTGCAGGATGATGCCCTGGCCGGCCAGGGCCGCTTCCATCAGCGCGTCGCCGTTGTTGGCCACCAGGCTGCCGGACACCCGGACCTCCTGCTCCCCGCCCTCGCCATCGAAGCGCCACGCGGCGCCTTGGCTGGCGTAGCTGTACACGAGGCAGTCATGCCCCAGCAGGTCCGCCGGCGCCACCGGCCAGCCGCGGCGTTCCAGGTAGCCCGGCGACGCGCACGCCACGACGCGGCACGGCGACAAGCGCCGGGCAATCAGGCCGCTGTCCGCCAGCCGCCCGATCCGCACCGCCACGTCGTAGCCCTCCTCCACCAGGTCCACCACGCGGTCGTTGAGCACCAGCTCGACCCGCAGCCGCGGGTTGCCCCGGCCGAACTCGGCGATGGCGGCGGCGAGGTGGCGCGTGCCGAAGCTCATGGGCGCGTTGACCCGCAGCGTGCCGCGCGGCTCCGCCTGACGGTCGGCGGCGCTGGTTTCCGCTTCTTCCATTTGCTCCAGGATGCCTTGGGCGCGGGCGTAGAAGGCGGCCCCGGCCTCCGTCAGGCTTTGCCGGGCGGTGGTGCGGTTGAGCAGCCGGGCGCCCAGCCGATCCTCCAGCGCCTGGATGTAGCGCCCGACCATGGCCGCGGTGACGCCCAGCTCCCGCGCTGCCGCGGCCTGGCTGCCACGGTCCACGGTGCGCACCAGCGCCGCAAGCTGCAGGAAACGGTCCACCCAGTCGATATACCAGGTATCGAATGCCCGGAGCAGCCCGGCATTCCCCATAGCCGGGCGGTGCGCCACCTTGTGGGTCAGTTCATTGCATCCGAGGCAAGCCCCCATGGACACGCCTGCACAGCAACACCCGCCCGATCCGCCCGAAGAAGCCGAGTGGCTGCGCATCGGCGGGGTGGCGCTGGCCGTGCGCGACCTCGGCCGCGTGGCGGCGTTCTACCGCGACGTGATCGGCCTCGAAATCATCGCGCAGGAGGGCGATGCCGTCCGCCTGGGCGCAGGCAGCACCGCGTTCCTGGACCTGCTGCACCGGCCCGACGCGCTGCCGGACGACCCGGCGGTGGCCGGGCTGTTCCACACCGCTTTCCTGCTGCCGTCCCGCGCCGACCTGGGGCGTTGGCTCGTGCATTTCGGGGCGCTCGGCGGGCGGCTCGACGGCGCGGCCGACCACCTGGTGAGCGAGGCCGTTTACCTCCATGACCCCGAAGGCAACGGCATCGAGATGTATGCCGACCGGCCCCGCGCGGCGTGGCGCTGGCAGGGAACGGGCCGGGTCGAGATGGCCAATCGTCCGCTCGACACGCCGGGCCTGCTCCGCGCCGCCGACACGCCGTGGGCCGGCGCGCCGCCCGGCACGCGGGTGGGCCATGTCCACCTGCGGGTTGGCAACGTGGAGGAGGCCGTGCGTTTCTACGGCGGCGCGCTCGGCCTGGACCTCACGGCGGGCTGGGACAAGGCGGCGTTCCTGTCCAGCGGCGGCTACCACCACCACATCGCCGCCAACACCTGGCATAGCGCCGGGGCCGGCCGGCGCGATCCGGCACGCGCGGGCCTCTTGTCAGTCACGCTGGACATCGCGGACGGGCCGGCGGGGGCAAGCATCGCCCGGCGCGTCGGCACCGCCGATCGCAGCCTCCATGATCCCTGGGGCACCGTGCTGACCCTGCGCGCGGCCGAGCCTTGCGGCCAGCCCGCTTCTCCGCCACACCATCCATAAGGAGCAGACCATGGCAACAAACCTTTTGATCGCCTTCTATTCCCGCAACGGCTCGACGGAGGCGCTGGCCCAGGCCATCGCCGAGGGCGCGCGGGCGGAGGGGGCGGAGGTGCGCCTGCGCCGGGCGCGCGACCTGGTTGGCCCGGAGGTGATGGCCAAGGCGCCGGGCTGGGCGGAGAACGCCGCACGCATGGACGCGGCCTACGAGGCGCCGACCGAGGCCGACGCGGAATGGGCCGACGCGATCATCTTCGGCACGCCCACCCGCTTCGGCGCCGTGTCCACGGAGCTGAAAGCGTTTATCGACGGCCTCGGCGGGCTGTGGTTCCAGGGCAAGCTGGTGGGCAAGGCGGGGGCGGGCTTCACCTCGACCTCCGGCACGCATGGCGGCAACGAGAGCACGATCATCTCGCTTTACACGCCGATGGCGCATCTGGGCCTCATCATCGTGCCGCTCGGCTACGCGGACCCGGCGCTGTTCCGCGCCGGCACGCCGTATGGCGCGTCCACGGTCTCGGGCCAAGCCAACAACCCGCCCACGGCGGACGAGCTGGAAGTGGCGCGGTTTCAGGGGCGCCGGGTCACGCAGGTTGCGGCGGCGCTCAAGGCGGCGCAGATCACCCGAACCAAGAACTGAGAAAGGCACTTCCATGGACCGCACCATGACCAGGGGCCGGGTGTCCGGCTTTGACGCCTTCATCGCCGAGTGGGCGCCGCGGATGCTCAGCGTGCTGCGCATCGTCACGGCCCTGCTGCTCCTGGAGCACGGCACGCAGAAATTGTTCGGCTTCCCCACCCCGAACCCGGCGGCCGGCGGTATGCCCGCTCCGTTCACGCTGATCTGGTATGCCGCGCTCCTGGAGTTCGCCGGCGGGCTGCTGCTGCTGTTCGGCGTGTTCACGCGGCCGGTGGCCTTTGTGCTTTCGGGCGAGATGGCGTTCGCCTACTGGATCGCGCACGCGCCGCGCAGCCCCTTCCCGGCGCTCAACGGCGGCGATGCGTCGATCCTGTTCTGCTTCGTGTTCCTTTACCTGTTCGCCGCGGGCGGCGGGGCGTGGAGCGTGGACCAGTATCGGATGGAGCGCCGTGAGGACGACTACTAGGCGCGTCAGCGCAGGCCCCCGTTCCGCCACCCCGGCAGGGCGCCGCCGAGTTGTGCGGTGATGGCGTCGGCCTTGCGTCGGACGAGGTGGCCCAGCACGGGGATGCGTTCGTCGGGGATGCGGGCCATGGGACCGGACAGGGACACGGCAGCGACCGGCTCTGCGCCTTCGTTGAACACCACGGCGGCGATGCAGCGCAGGCCGACCGCGTGCTCCTCGTCATCAAGGGCGTAGCCGCGGGTGCGGGCGGCGGCGAGGTCTGTGCGCAGCGCCGGGGTGGTGGTGATGGTCTTGACCGTCACCCGCGCCAGGCCGTGCCGGTGCAGCACGCGGGCGAGGTCGGCATCCGTCATGGCGGACAGCAGGGCCTTGCCGACGCTGGAGCAGTGCAGCGGCACGCGCCCGCCCGGCCGGGCAAAGGCGCGCATCATCTGGCGGCATTCGACCTGGGACAGGTAAACCGCTTCTCCCTGGTCCTCGACGGCGAGGTTCACCGTTTCTTCCCCGTCTTCCATGAGGGCGCGCATGTGGGGGCGGGCGGCGCCGACCAGGCTGCGGGTGCGCAGAAAGCCGCTGCCGGCGACAAAAGCCTGCACGCCCATGGACCACAGCTTGCGCTCCGCGTCGAACTGGACGTAGCGCTCCTGTTCCAAGGTGGTCAGCAAGCGGTGCGCGGTGGAGGGGGACAGGCCGACCTGTTGTGCGACCTCGGTCAGGGTGGCGCCTTCGTGCCCGGCGGCCAGGCGGTTCAGGATGGACAAGGCGCGGACCAGGGATTGCACCTGGTCTGATCGCTCGGCTGGGGCGCGGCCGGGCTTGGCTGCAAGGCGAGGCGCGCGCATGGGGGTCTCCGGCGGGCTGCGCGCGTCTTAGCAGGGCTGTCCACGGCGTGCAATTTGGCAAGCGGC
>CAXSAZ010000095.1:0-6434 GCA_964235485.1 uncultured Acetobacteraceae bacterium
CCGCCCGTTGAGGGCTGGTCAATCAGCCGCCCGAGTGAGTTTCCACACGGTCTGGGTCGATTCTGGAACAAGAAACTGGAACAAGCATCATCAAAGGGTTACACGTTCCGTAAAGGTGTTCCGTAAGAAGGCGTTTTATGATGCCGGCTGTTTGGGGTTACGCGAGGGTCAGCCGGGAGGATCAGGCGCTCGCCCTCCAGCTCGATGCGCTGGAGGCCGCTGGCGTGCCGACCGCCAACATCGTGCAGGAAAAGGAGTCCGGGGTCCGGCAGTGACCCGCCTTCGACGGCCTGCTGAAGAAGCTGGACACCGGCGATAGCTTGGTCGCCTGGAAGGTGGATCGCCTGGGGCGTGATGCGTTGGCCGCGTTGACGGTTGCGCGCGACCTGGACGCGCGTGGTGTGCGGATCGTCATCACGACCCTTGGCGTGGACAGCTCCACCCCGGCCGGCCGCATGGTGTTCGGCGTGCTGGCCCAACTCGCGGAGTTCGAGCGGGCAACCCTGATCGAGCGGACGAACGCCGGCCTGGCGGCGGCGAAGAAACGCGGCCGGCGCCTTGGCCGCCGGCACAGCCTCACCCTGCATCAGCGACAGGAAGCGAAGCGGATGCGGGAGAAGGAGGACAAGACCTATGCCCAGATCGCGGCCTTGTTCGGCGTGTCACGGTCAGTCGTGTGGCGCTCGGTCAACACGGCATAGGAGCAACCGCCGAGGTGTCCTGCAACGTGCTGAGCGCCGAAGCGCGTCGCCCTAGATGGCGGGCGCGGTGAACAAGGCGCCGCTGCGTCGGTGAGAGCATCGGCATCTCGGCGACGAGCGTTTCCCGGACGGGTTGTCATCCCTGGAGATCGAGCACTTCTTCACCCTCGACGAGCAGCAGCTTGCCAAGGTCCGGGAACGCCGAAGCCCGGTGAACCGGATGGCGCTCGCGCTGCAGGTCGGCTTTCTCAAGATGACCGGCAACACGCTCAACTCGGTCGAGCGCATCCCTGCGGAGATCCTCGCCCACCTCGGCCCGCAACTCGATTGCGAGCCGCCCCGGATCGCCACCATACGGGCCTTCTATGGCCGGCGCCGACGAACCTTGTTCGAGCATCATGCGGCGGCGCTGCGGTTGCTCGGACGCAGTGAACTTACCCCGCACGCGGAACGCGGGCTCGTCGCCTACATGCGCCGCAAAGCCATGGCGGTGTTCGACCATGCCGACCTCATGGAATCTGTTCGATTATGGCTGATCGAGCACCACTATCTCATGCTCCGCGAGCGCGACGTCCGCCGCCACGTGACGGCCGCATGGCGGCATCATGAACAAACCCTGTTCAAAGCCATCGCGGCCGCAGTGCCGGTTCAGCGGGACGCCTGGGTGCCGCGCCTTCTGGCGTTGATCGAGGGTGACGAGATCACCCACCTCGAATGGCTGGGCGCCGTGCCGTCGAGCAAATCCACCAAAAGCCTGGAGCAGCAGACCGAGAGGGTGGGGTTCCTCAAGGAATTGGGCGCCGCCCGGCTTGTCCTGCCGGACTTGCCGTTGGCGGGGCTGGAGCATTTCGCGCGGCGGGTCACGTCGCGCAAGCCCGCGGCGCTGGCGCGGATCAAGGACCCGCACCGGACGATCGAGATCGCCTGCTTCCTGCGCCTGGAGATGCTGCGGCTGACGGATGCAAGCCTGACCCTGCTTGATCACCGGATTGCGGCCCTGTGGCGCGGCGCCCGGGAGCGCGCCGACGATGCAAGGGAGAGCCGGTTGCGGCACTTCCGCGAGTTGCTTGGCGACCTCGCCGGCCTGGCCAGGGACGAGGCGCTCGACGCCGCCGAGCTGCGGTCGCAGCTGCAGGCGTTGGTCGCCCGCTTCGAACCGGAACGCGACGCGACCCAGGTCAGCGCCATTCGCCAGGAACTTGGGCGCAAGTCCCCGGACTTGGCTCGGCTGCTGAAAACGGCACGTGCGGCAGCGCTGGCGGTTCCGGCCGACCATCAACTCACCGAGGCCTTTGCGGCCCTCGATGCGCTCGCGGCTTCGTCCGCCTCCACCCTGCCGGACGGGCATCCCCAGCCGTTCGGCGCGTCGTGGCAGGGCCTGATCGGCCAATCGGACCGGGCAGCGGCGCTCGGCTGCTTTCGCGCAGCGACCTTGATGGCGCTCAAGCGGGCGCTGCGGAACCGGTCGGTCTCGGTCGCCCACAGCCTTTCCTATCGGGCGCCCGAGGACAGGTTGATCCCGCTGAAGCTCTGGCAGCGCGACCGGAAACGCTTCATCCGCGACCTCAATCTGCCGGCCCGTGCAGAAGCCTATCTCCAGCCGCTCGAGGCGGGTCTGACTGCCGGACTTGCCGCCCTGGCCGAGGCCGTCGAAGCCGGCACGGTCGCGATCGACGGCCACGAGCTTCGGCTGCCCCGCCGGCTGCCCGGCGCAAAGGACCCGCGCGTTGAACCGGCACGCCAGGCGCTGGCCCGCGCCATCGGCGACACCCAGTTCCCGGACGTCCTGATCGAGATCGACGGCCTGACCCGGTTTTCCTGGATCCTGCTCGGCCGTCCTGCCCGCTCGGAACAGGAGTTGGTCATGCTCTACGCCGGCCTGCTGGGCTTGGGGTCCAATCTGTCCGTGGCCGAGCTTACGCGCATGGTGCCGCGGGTCGCGGCCGACAGCCTCGGGCAGATGATGCTCAAGATCGAAGTAGACGGTCGGCTCCGCGCCGCCAACGATGCGGTGCTGGGCTTCATGCGCGAGCACCGCATCGCCAGCCTGTGGGGCCGTGGCCTGTTCGCCTCGGCCGACATGATGAGCCTGGAAGCGACGCGCTATCTCTGGTCGGCGCGGCTCGACCCGCGGCGGCGGACCTACGCGGTCGGGACCTATGCCCATGTGCTCGACCAGTGGGGCATCCTCTACGACCAACCCATCGTGCTGAACCGCCGGCAAGCTGGCGCTGCCATCGAGGGTGCCTTGCGCCAGGGCCAAGTTGGGCAGCTCGAGCGCGTGGCCGTCGACACGCATGGCTTCTCGCATTTCGCGATGACGCTCGCCAAGCTCGTCGGGTTCGATCTGTGCCCACGTCTGGCCAGGCTGAAAAGGCGGCGGCTCTATTTGCCGAGGGGCCTGGACGTTCCGCCTGTCTTGCAGCCGATCGTGGCCGAAACCGTGTCCCGCCGCGCGATCAGCCGCGGTTGGGACGGATTGCTGCGGCTTGGCGCGTCGGTCAAGCACGGCTGGTATCCGGCAACCGAGGCGCTCGACCGCTTCGGCTCGGCCGCGGCCGGCGATCCCGTCTACGAAGCCGGCGACGAACTGGGCAAGCTGCTTCGCAGCCTCTACCTCTGCGATTTCCTCAGCAATCCGGTCTTCCGCGGGGACATTCTCGACTTGCTCAACCAGGGCGAGGCTGTGCACAGCCTGCAGCGGGCGATCCACAACGGGGGGATCACCGCGAAGCACGGTCGCACGACGGAGCAGCTCGCCGCCATCTCGGGGGCGCTCACGCTGCTTGCGAACATCATCATGACCTGGAACACCCATCGCATGCAGGTCGTGATCGACCAGGCGCCGACCAGCCATCCCGACGAGGTGCTGAGCCGGTTGGCGCCGACCGGGCACAAACATATCAACATGCGCGGCATCCTCGAATTCGAGTTGGCGCACCACGCATCGAGCCTGCTCCACCTTGGCCACACCATCAACAACGGGCGCGTATCGGAATGAGAAGCTGAACCTTCAATGAATTCAGCAAGATGGCGCGTTGTGCCTATCGCAACCTACTGAAAGTGAACGATTTTCAGATCGGCACTTTTGGCATGGAGGCTACGACAAGGCCGTTCTCGATGTCCTGCTCGTCGAGCAGGCGCACGACAGTTTGTGGCGTGATCTGCCATTCGAGATACCGTGTTGTAGATCAAGCGGCAGAAGGACACCCAGAAGGCGGGATCTCAGGCTACCTGGCTTCGCCTGGTTCGATGCTCATCAACGACCGCAGTTGGTGGTCAGCTTCCGGTCTGCTTTCCGGAAGCGAGCCTCGCAAAGCGGACCTTCGGTGTCGCTTGCGCTTGAAGCCGGCAGGCTGAAACAGACCACAACGCAGCCGCTACCCGACGACAACCTCCTCTTCGGCGACAATGCGCCCGTAAGAGGACAGGTCCATGAAGTTCACATGATCGGGATCGACTTTACTGAGGAAGTTCTCCGAGGAGTAAAGCGCATTCATATCCTCCATGCTGTCGAACCACGCCTCGACGACCGAGTCGTAGTCCGGACCAGAGTATTTCGGCGCAGGGATCGGGTACGACACGACAAACCGCCGGATATAGCGACCTGACTCGGGGATCGACATCAGGAGAGGGCTGTGGATTTCGCGCTGGTAATGGACAAACTCCTCGTGAGTCATTCCCTGGCGGCGTTTGATGGTAATAATCATCTTAATCATGGATGCTGATCTCCTTGCGTTGAGGCCGATGGTCATGTCGGCAGACTGGGCGCTTGCTTTCTCCCCAGCAAAAAACGCGCTGGCGGCGGCAGCTGCAACCGTCGTCCTCACCAGGTTTCGTCTCGACAACATTTTTATCTCTCTCCTGTGACAGTCTGCGCTGAAAGCGTGACCATGCGTCGCTCTTTGGTTCCCAGGCAGCAGGATGTCGCAGCCTGTTGCGGCAGTTCCGCTTTGCATTGTGTCAGATATCAAGTAGGCAATCGGCGTGGGATAATCTATGTGTCGGAGTGCCAATTACCTTCGTGATCGTCCCATATGCCAGTAGATGCCCTTTCCGACGTGCTTTCGTTGCTAAAGCCGCATACTTATGTCGCGGGCGGCTTCGACCTTCGCGATCGTTGGTCGATCCAGTTCGATCCTCATGCCGGGATCAAATGCTACGCGCTTCTCTCCGGCGCCTGTTGGTTGGCCTTGGAAGATCTCGCAGAGCCGGTGCGGCTGGAGGCGGGCGACTGCGTTCTCCTGCCCAACGGAAGGCGGTTCTGCTTGACCAATGACCTCGCGCTTCAGCCCATTCCATTTGGGGAGCAGCCTGTCGAGTGGCGCGGTGGCATCGCGACGCTGAACGGCGGAGGCGACACGCTGATCCTCGGTGGTCATTTCGCCTTCGCGGGCGCCCATGCCGACATGCTGTTGGGAGCCATGCCGCCGGTCGCGCACCTGCGCGAGGACAGGGATAAAATGAACCTGCGTTGGGCATTGGAGCAGATGCGGCGGGAGTTGGTCGAAGCGCAGCCAGGCGGCGTGTTGGTCGCCCAGCATCTCGCGCACATGATGCTGGTGCAGGCCCTGCGGCTCTACCTTTCCGGCTTGGCCGGACGGCATGTGGGCTGGCTCTTCGCACTGGCCAATCCGCAACTCGCCGCCGCGATCAGCGCCATGCACGCTGAGCCGGGCACCCGCTGGACCTTGCCCGCGCTGGCGGAGAAGGCGGGCATGTCGAGGTCAAGCTTCGCACGGGCGTTCAGGACGACGGTGGGGACATCGCCCATCGAATATCTGACCAGGTGGCGCATGCTGCTGGCAGGCACGCGCCTGACTGACGGCAACCAGCCGGTATCGGCAATCGCCATGTCGCTCGGCTATGACTCGGAAAGCGCGTTCAGCACCGCCTTTAAGCGCGCGATGGGATGCTCGCCCAGGGCGTATGCGCGCTCCGGGTCGCCGGCAAGCTCGCGCCATCCATGGGCGACAACCGCGATTGCTCGCGTAGCTGGCAGCGATCACCTACGGGGACAGTCGCACCTATAATGAATGACCGCTTTCGGAATGGTGCGTCGTGCAATTCCAACGACCGACTGAGGTCGATAGTGTTGAAAAAGTCGGCTGCGGCACGGTTCGACTTGGCAACGAACATCAGGATTGGAGCGGCCGATGCGGCCACCTGGGGTCAGGTGGCCGGTAAGGGGGTCGGCATCGGGATCAGCTTGGCGAGCTTTCGCAGGTTCTGGGCGGTGGCGGCCGAGTGGAACTCGTCGCGGGCGCCGCAGGGTCCTCGCAATCGCAGCCGGTCCAGCCCGATGATGCGCTTGAGATGGGCGAACAGCATCTCGACTTTCTTGCGCTGGCGTCTCGAAACGACGTAGGCATCGGTTTTGCCGATGTCGCGGGCCATGTCGCGCGCGCCTTCGTGGATGCTGCGCGGTACCTTGCGGATTGGCGTGTTGGGGCAGCATTTCGACTTCAGCGAGCAGGCACCGCAATCGGCCTTTGAGGCGCGATACAGAATGGTGTTGTCCTTGGTCACGCCACTGCGCGGCTTGGCAAACGTTCGGCGATGAACGCGCAGTTCCTTGCCAGCCGGACAGGTGTAGAGGTCGCGTTCGTGGTCGAACTGGAAATCCTCGCGCGCAAGGGTTCCGTCTTGGCGGGCTGACTTGTCGAAGACCGGGATATCAGGGCTGTTCAACGCTGTGAAACAGCGAGCATTCTGAGCAGGTTCTTGAGGCCT
>CAXSAZ010000096.1:0-6357 GCA_964235485.1 uncultured Acetobacteraceae bacterium
GGCCTCAAGAACCTGCTCAGAATGCTCGCTGTTTCACAGCGTTGAACAGCCCTGCCTGCTACGCGCCGTGATCCCGGGCTATGCCCAATTCCGCCCATAACGAATGGGCAAAGTCGAGACCGGGCTTTTGGTACGCCGCCTTTATCAACCAAAGACAGCCTGGGCCTTGTACTCGCGTGCGTTTGCCATATTGCTCGTGGTTGACAGCATTCGTGACGTCTTGGCTGGTGTCGCCACGGTGGGTGACATGGCCTGCGCCTTTCAAGACGAAAGCCAGTGTCGCCGAGTGCTGGAAGCGATCGTTTGGCCGTGTGGCCGCATCTGCCCGGTCTGCGGCTACCGGTGCTCGACGGCCTTGGCCGGGCGCGATGTCGGCCGGCAAGCGCGTCCAGGCCTGTATCAGTGCTCGAATGGCCTGTGCCGCTTTCAGTTCACGGTGACGACCCGAACCCCGCTGCATGCGACGAAGCTGCCGCTCCGGGTCTGGCTGACTGGCTTGTGGCTCATCTTGCAATCCGACAAGGGCATATTGTCCGTGCGCTTGGCCGAGGCGGTTGGTGTCAGCCAACCCACGGCCTGGCGCATGGGCCATGCCCTGCGGCTGCTGATGACCCGCGAGCAGCCACTCGGCGGCACGGTCGAGATCGACGGGTTCTATGCCGGCGGCAGCCCTCGCCGCGATGCGGACCGCCCCCGGCTGGGCCGCGGCCGCAAAGGACAGCCGCGGACGACGAAAACGCCGGTTCTTGGCGTCGTTCAAAGGCCGGAGCGCCTACAGGCCGGCACGCCGTCAGGGAGCGCCGGGGCTCGGGTGGTTGACGACCTGTCGGAGCGTGAGGCGGACCGGGTGCTGAACAACACCGTCGATCCCTCGGCTCACCTGATAAGCGACGAGTGGAAGGCGTTCGTGTCCATCGGCCAGGCCTTTGCTGCCCATGACACGGTGCGCCACTCCCAGCGGGAATACGCCCGCGGTCCCGTGCATGCCAACTCCGCCGAGAGCTTCAACGACCGCGTGCGCCGGACCATCTCCGGCGTGTTCCACCACATCAGCGCGCGTCACGCTGACCTTTACTTCAACGAGGTCGGCTTTCGCTGGTCGCAGCGCGTGATCACCGGAACCGCGGTGCGCCGCACGCGCCGGGGGCGTGAGGTTGTCAAACCGCTGTGGTGCCGCATCCCTCGCGCTCTTCAACTGGCCAACGTATTCAAGTCAGCCGTTGGACGGCAGCTGCGCCGAACCTCACGCGGCGGCATCCACATCCAATGCACCGTCGCTATGTTTGGTTGATAAAGACGTGGTACGCATAAGCGGACAAAGCTGGAACAGATCGGCCGGTCTTTGTCGATGGAACAGGCCTTACGGCTTTTCAGCCGGCTTGGTGTTGCTGAGCGGTGATAACGGGAATCACATGATTTACGTCAGTCTCTAAGCGGCACCCAAACACCGCTGTTTATAACCTGAAAATCATACGGCAAACCCTGTCGGAATGGCGCATGATGCGGAAACCTGCTGAGGGAGGTTTTCCGCACATGCTGGTCGGCTACATGCGTGTTTCGACCGACGGCGACCGCCAGGTGCTCGACCTGCAGCGCGACGCGCTCCTGTCCGCCGGCGTCGATGAGCGTCACCTGTTCGCGGACCAGGCCAGCGGCAGCCGGGGTGATCGTGCCGGCCTCACCGAAGCCCTCGCCTTCATCAAGCCCGGCGATTGTCTGGTCGTGTGGAAGCTCGATCGCCTCGGCCGGTCGCTGCCGCATCTCCTCACCACGGTAACCGAGCTCAAAACCCGCGGCATCGCCTTCCGCTCGTTGACCGAGCAGATGGACACCGCCACGCCGCAAGGTGAGTTCCTGTTCCACATTTTCGGCGCCCTGGCGCAGTTTGAGCGGTCGCTGATCCAGGAGCGCGTGCAGGCCGGGCTTGCGGCGGCCCGCCGTCGCGGGCGCCGTGGCGGCCGGCCCATCTCCGTCGATGCCGAAAAGCTTTCCGCGGTGATCGCGGCGCTCGACGGCGGCGCTACCAAGGCCGCGGTCTGCCGCACCCTCGGCATCAAGCGCAGCACGCTGATCGACTCTCTCGCCCGGGTCGGCTGGTCTGCCGGGACCAAGGTCCAGGAGGCATGAGTGGCGCGACGACAGCAATTGAGCGAAGCCCAGGTTGCGGCGCTGTTCGACCCGCCGAGCGATCAACGCGAGCTGGTGCGCCACTACACGCTTACGGATGCCGACCTGGCAGCGATCCGTCGCTGCCGCGGTGATCACAACCGCCTCGGCCATGCGCTCATGCTCTGCTACCTGCGCTATCCAGGCCGTCCCCTCCGCGCTGGCGAACGGCCGCCGGAACCACTCCTCGCATTCGTTGCCGAGCAGATCGGTGTCCTCCCGGCTTCGGCCGACGACTATCTCGCCGCCGAGCGAAATCGGCGGTGCCACGCGGCTGAACTGCAGGACAGGCTGCAGCTTCGTCCGTTCGGAACACGTCCGGCGGCAGAGCTGGCGGCATGGCTGTTGCCGCAAGCCATCGAGAACGAGCGGCTTGGGCATTTGGCTCGGTTGGTCGTGGAAAGGTGCCGGCAACGTCGGGTCGTCCTCCCGCGGCCGGCCGCACTCGAACGGCTCTGCGTCGAGGTGCGTCATCAAGCCCGGCGTGAGGTGCACCGTCGGCTGACCGACGGACTGTCCGCCGATCAACGCAAGCGCCTCGACATGCTGACGCAGCATCGCGAGGACACCGGCCAAAGCTGGCTGACCTGGCTGCAGCAGATGCCGCAGGCCGCCAAGCCCGCCGCCATGCTGGGCTTGATCGAGCGGCTGGAGCATGTGCGCGCGATCGGCATCGCGCCCGGCCGCGGCCATCTCGTCCATCAGGCGCGCCTGGCGCAACTCGCGCGCGAGGCCGGCCGCACCACGGTCCAGCATGTCGCGGGCTACGAGCGGCAGCGGCGGCACGCGACATTGGTGGCCATCAGCCTGGACGCTGCCGCGAGCCTGACCGATGCGGCCATCGACCTGTTCGACCGGCTGGTCGGTGCGATGTTCCGCAAAGCCGAGGGACGGCAGGCCCGTGCCTTCCAGGCCGACGCCCGCGCCATCAACGACAAGGTCCGCCTGTATGCCCGCGTCGGCGCGGCCCTGATCGCCGCCCGCGACGGCAAGCAGGACGCCTTTGACGCGATCATCGCGGTCGTGTCTTGGGAACGGTTCTGCACGACGGTCGCTGAAGCTGAGGCGCTGGCCCGGCCGGAGGAGTTCGATGCTTACCAAAACGTGGGCGAGCACCACGCCGGCATCCGGCGCTGGTCGCCCGCGTTCCTCTTCGAAAGCGTGCCGGCGTGCGCCTCGCTGATGCGCGCCATCGCGGTGCTGCGCGAGGCGAACCGTGCCGGCAGGTTCACCCTGCCGAAATCCGCGCCGGTCGGGTTCGTCCGGCAGCGCTGGACCGGGCAGGTGATGCCGGGAGGCGTTATCGACCGGCGCCACTACGAACTCTGCGCCTTGTCGGAGCTGCGCGACCGGCTGCAAGCCGGCGATGTCTGGGTGACAGGCAGCCGGCAATACCGCTCCTTCGAGGAGCGGCTGATCTCTGCCCAGACCCTGCAGGAACTCCAGCAAGCCGGCACCCTGCCGGTCGCCGTCGAAGCGGATTCAAGGCGTTCATCGCCGGCCGCCGCACCCTGCTCGACGAGCGGCTGGCCGCGGTTGACGCCCGCGCCAGGCAGGGCACGCTGCCGGATGTCACGATCAACGGCGGCGTGCTGAGGATCGCGCCGATCGAGAAATCGACGCTGCCCGAGGCCGAGGCCCTGGCGGCACGCCTGTATGCCATGCTGCCGCGCATCCGCATCACCAACCTGCTGGCCGAGGTGGCGCGCTGGACGCTGTTCCCCGACTGCTTCACCCACCTGCGCACCGGCGAGGCCGCGGCCGACACCCGCATCCTGATGGCAGGACTGCTCGCCGACGGACTCAACCTCGGCCTGACCCGCATGGCCGAAGCCTCCAGCATCGCGAGCCTCGGCCAGCTCGCCTGGACATCCGACTGGCACATCCACGACGAAACCTACGCTTTGGCGCTGCGGCGCCTGGTGAACCAGCAGCAGCAGGAGCCGTTCGCCGCGCACTTCGGCGACGGTACCGCCTCCTCGTCCGACGGCCAGTTCTTTCCGGCCGCCGGCTTCGGCCGCGACGCGAGCCGCCTTAATGCCCATTACGGGCGCAAGCCCGGCGCAAACGCTGTGCGTTTCGCAGGGTTCAAAGCCTACACCCACCTGTCGGACCGCTACGGGCCGTTCTGGACCAAGCTGATCGCGGCGACCGCCAGCGAGGCGCTGCACGTGCTGGACGCGCTGCTCTACCACCGGAGCGAGGTCCCGACGCATCGGCACCACACCGACGGCGGGGGCGAAAGCGACCACGTCTTTGCCCTGTGCACGCTGTTGGGCTTCCAGTTCGCGCCGCGCATCCCGGACCTGAAGCACCGACGGCTCTACAGCTTCGCCAAGCCCGCCGCCTACCCGGCGCTGGAACCGATGGTCGAACCAGCGGTTCGCCCGAGATCGCCGGGGGCATCAACGTGGCCTTGATCCGCGCCCACTGGTCGGAGATCCTGCGCATCATCGCTTCCATCCGCACCGGCACGGTGACGGCGTCGCTCATCATGTGCCAGCTTGCCTCCTACCCGCGGCAAAACGGCGTGGCCGCGGCGCTGCGCGAGTTGGGACGGCTGGAGCGCACGCTGTTCACCCTCGACTGGATCGACGATCCCAAACTGCGGCGCGCGACCGGCCAGGAACTCAACAAGGGCGAGACCCGCAACAGTCTGGCGCGGGCCGTGTTCCTCCACCGCCTCGGCGAGATCCGCGACCGCACCTACGAGAACCAGCAGCACCGCGCTTCCGGCCTCAACCTGCTCGTCACCGCGATCATCCTATGGAACACCCGCTACCTCGAATGCGCCGTCGCCGCCCTGCGCCAGGTTGAGGAGGTGCCCAATCACCTGCTGGCCCACCTCTCCCCGCTCGGATGGGAGCACGTCAACCTGACCGGCGACTACATCTGGGCCGCCCACCACAACATGTCGGAAAACATCGAGGGAATGAAGCCGTTGCGCCTATCGCCAGACACCTTCGCCAAAGCCGCCTGATGTTCCTGATCTGTCCGCTTATGCGTACTGGACGGGCGTTCCGTTCGTTCTGGCCAGCTTGTCGAACATCTCTACGGCAAGGTCGGTCAGCGCCGCCTGGCGCTCGATGGTGAACGCCGCCAGCATCGCGAGCCGGCGCTCCGGGGCGAAGCGCAGCAGTTCGCGCGCAGGCAGGATGCACGCCTCCGGGCCGACCATGCGGGCCAGGATGGCGTAGCGGTCGGCGTGGACCATGCGCCGCCGTTCCTCGTCCAGGCGGATGCGGCGTAGCACGTCCAGCCTTGCCGTGACGCCGGCGAGGTTCTTCAGCATAGGCCCTTCCGGGGCCTCGCCAATCCAGCCGTGCAGGGTGCGACAGTCGTCAGCCCGCGCGGTGAGCAGCGTTTCCAACGCGGCCCTTTGCTCGTCGTCGAGGCCGCGGATCAGGTCGCGGTGCGACTGCCGCCGGGCCAGTGCGCGGCCAGCCAGCGCCAGGCGCTCGACCAAGGCCAGCGGCATGGTGATGCGGCGCTCCTTGAGGTCCGCCATGACCGCACGCGCAATGGGCTCGCCCCGGTCCGTGCCGGCGGCGCAGGCCGCGGCCGCCCGGATCGAGGCGCGGTAGTCGGCCTGGCGCATGGGCCGCAGGTCGAGCAGGGCCGCGATCTCGCCGGCATGCTCGCGGCGGGTGCCGTCGCGCCGGGCATACAGCTCGAAGACGGCCGGCTCGACCCCGAGCCAGCGAAATCGCAAAGCGATTTGCGCGAGGTCGGCGACGGCCTCGACCACCGCATCGGGCAGGCTCTCCTCCAGGCGCAGCGGCCGGCCCAGCCGCAAACGCTTCGCGTTTCGGCGAGGTCGCGCACGAGGGCAAGCTGCACAGCGAAGCCGAGCCGGTTGTGCGAGCGGCGGTGCCGGTGCGCGAGGGCCAGGTCCTCGGGCGCCAGCGCGCAACGGCGCAGGGCCTCATCGCGGTCGGCAGGCGGATCGAACAGGAGGGCGTGCGCGTGCGGCGCGAGGAGCTGGGCGGGTGCGGCGGGCATGGGGTATCCGGGGCGGGAGGAAGCGTCCAGGAAACCTACCCGGAATATCTGGACGGGCCACCTATTCTGGACGTAGTTTGTGGACGGGATTTCGCGTCGGTTCGGACCATATATGGAGTCGTCCAGGGAACGACCCAGACCGTGTGGAAACTCTGGCCGGCTCGGGTGCGGTTCGGTAGTTTCAGTGCA
>CAXSAZ010000097.1:0-6292 GCA_964235485.1 uncultured Acetobacteraceae bacterium
CCGTCACCGTCGATGCCCCGGCGGGACCCAAGGCCCGCAGCACCGTGCTGACCAAAGCCGAGGAGGCCGTCATCGTCGAGTTCAGGCGCCGCACCTTAACGCCTGGAAAACCGACCCCGCAGCCTTCAAAGTCAGCCCGCACCATCTCACCTCAGGACTATACAGTTGGCGCAGGAGCACGCAGGCGGGCTGGAAGTGGGCTTGGCCTTCCTGGACGGGACCAACATCCGGGCGCACGCGAAAGCAGCGGGGGCGCCTAAAAAGGGGGAGCTGGTGCAAGCCGAGACCAGCGTGAAGCCAGGCGCTTTCGCTTCGCGAAACGCCGGCTTGGTCGCTTTCTTACGTAGGTTTTGGCGAGGCGCGGTTGCCGGGGAGGGTGGAGGAGGACGCTTGCCCGGCTGTATTGCTTTGGAGGATGCCGGCGAGCATCGCATCCCCCATGCTCCCGCCTTTGGCCTCCTTGACAATGCGTGCCGTCGTCTCGCGGAAATGCTTGGCCATCAACTCGACCAGCGCGTCGGCATCCCGGTCAAGGGCGGCGTCTGCAAGCGCCTGGTGCTCGCCCTGCCTGTCCCGTTCGGTTTCACGGAGGGTTGGAAAGGAGAGATTGCGGTAGCGCTCCGACTGCTCGTAAAGCTGGGCATGGAGGTCCAGCAGCCGGGGACTTCCACAAGCGCTCACAAGGGCGCCGTGGAACGTCCGGTGATGCTCGACCCACTCGTGGTTGAGTGACCGGTCGGCAGAGGTCAGGATCTTTGTCCTGCGCAGGCGGTGCGCCGCGGCCAGGACCGACCCCTCCCAACTGACCTCGCCGCGCAGGAGGGAGCGGCGCAGGGCGATGGCTTCGACCTCGCAGCGGAGATCGGTGAGGTCCTCCAAGTCCTTGATTGAAAGCGGCGCCACCACGAAGCCTTTCTGGTCGCGGAAAACCACGAGCTGCTCGGGTATCAGCCGGGACAGGGCTTCCCGGATCGCTCCGGGGCTCACCTCGAGCGCGGCGGCGATCTCGGCGATCTTAAGGCGCTCGCCGGGCTGGAGGCGGCCGGCCAGGATGTCCTCCCGCAGCCGCGCATGAGCCGCACTGGTTTGGCCCCGCGGTGCGTCGGGATCAGGGATCAAGGTCTCGCTCCTGGTCGGCAAGGAATATATATTGCCACTTAACATGCAATTCGGCAAGCAGCCCTGAATGGATCGCCTCGCAGCAGGCGGCGCTGGGAAAGGAAACGTGCATGGCCGAACTTGCAACGGTGGAGTTGAACAGCCTTCTTGATGGCCAGAAGCTGCGCGCGCCGGCAATCGTTTTCGTTGTCGTCGCGATCCTTGCCTTGGTCAGCGACGGCTACGACCTTTCGGCGATGGGCTACGTCGCCCCGGAACTGGTCAAGTCGTGGCACGTCGCGCCGCCCGACCTCGTGCCGGTGTTCTCCGCCGGGATCATCGGCCTGCTCGTGGGGGCGCCCCTGCTCGGCTTCGTCGGCGACCGTTTCGGCCGCAAGCGGGCGATCCTGCTGAGTCTCTGCGCCATCGGCACCATGACGCTCGCCTCCGCGCTCGCCCGATCGCTGCCCCAGCTCGTCATCTTGCGTTTCCTGACCGGGATCGGGCTTGGCGGCTTGAACGCCAACATCATCGCGCTTGCCGCCGAGATCGCGCCGCGGCGGATACGCGGCGCGACTCTCGTGCTGGTGTCCTTTGGCATGCCGGCGGGTTTCGCACTGTCGGGGCTGGCCGCGGCGGGCCTGCTGCAGCCGTTCGGCTGGCCGGCCCTCTTCCTGGTGGGGGGCGTGCCGCCGCTCGTGATCGCGGCGGCCGGCGCCTTTCTCCTGCCCGAATCGATCAAGTTCCTCGTCGGGCACGGCGGGCGGGAAGAGGAGGTAAGGCGGATCGCCCGCACGATCCGTCCTGAACTCGCTATCGGCCCGTCAACCCGGTTCGTCGTCGCAGAGCCGCACGTGGCGAGCGGCTCCTTGCGCGGCCTGTTCGGCGGCGGGCTTGGCGCCATCACGCCGCTGCTCTGGGTGGCATTCGCGGCCAACCAGATGGCGAACTTCTTCGTCCTGACCTGGCTTCCGACGCTGTTGCAGTCCATGGGAGCCAGTAGTGCCCAGGCCGGGGTGGACTCGTCCCTGTTCTCGTTCGGCGGCCTTGCCGGCGGGGCGGTGCTGCTGCTGCTCATGGACCGGTTCGGCGTGGTTCCGATGATGGTCCTGTTCCTTGCCGGCGCCCCGCTCGTTGCCGCGGTCGGAATGCCGGACCTGTCGGCCACGCAGCACGTCCTGGCCATCGCGGGCGCCGGGTTCTGCATCACCGGCATCAATTTCAGCATGAACGCCGCAGTCGGCATGATCTACCCGACCCCGGTCCGCTCCGTAGGTGTCGGCTGGGCGAACGCGGCGGGGCGCCTGGGCGCGTTCGCGGCGCCCACGATCGGCGGGACGCTGCTGGCGTGGCACGTGTCAACCCAGGAGTTGCTGCTGGCGCCGGCCGCCGCGCTCGGCACCGGCGCGCTGTGCTGCGGCGTGCTGGCCGTGCTTTGCATCCGCCGCTACGGCGGCACCCGGCTGGGCGAGACCGCCGTGCCGCCGGCGGTCCTGCCGTAGCGGGACGGCTTTTCCAGTCCGGCCGACGCCGCGGCTGCACCGGTGAGCAGGCTGGCTCCGCGGTAGGCGTCCGCTTGCCTCCCCTGGCAGGGCCGAAAAATACCAAAGGCAGGGCAGGCGTCACCGTTGCCGACGTGGATTGGGAAGCGCGGATCGTCGCTGCATTTCATCACCTTTCCCGCACTCCCGAGCGCGATGCGAACGACCCGGAGCGCATGGCTCGCCACGCATGCGGCGTTCCACGATGCGCTGGCCAGCGGTTATGACAGCCCATGGCTGCTCCGGCTCCGGGAAACGCTTTGTCTTGGTGCCGGACCGGCAGGCCGCTCTTCCGGCTCTCCTTGCCAAAGGCAGGATACGGGCGCACCCGGCTCCGAAGGCGCAAGGCAGCGGTGAACGCGGTGGCCCGGCACGCTCTCCTCGACATGCAGGCGCCCAGCGGAAACGGCCAGCCGGGCACGGGACGCTGCAAATCAAGCGCTGAAAGGCCGCGAACGTGGGGCTGTCGCGGCTGGAGACCTGACCAGGGCGGAACGGCTGCCGGCCTGCTTGGGACGCCTTGCTTTGCACGCCGATGCGTTCCTGGCTGGCGGCAGCAGAATAGAGACGGTAGGATGTTATCTATTTTAAGCTGCACAATCTTTTCAGCTTGACTGGCGCTTGCGGCATGGACAGTGTCCGGTCGAAAAGCTCGCCCTGCTAGGCAAGGCGCAACAAGGATCAGCGCCCGGACCGAACGGTCCCGGTCGCCTGAAGGAGGCTCGGAGTGAACCACCAAGCACAGATCTCGGCGTTGCCGAATGACCTCGTCGAGCAGCGGGAAGCGTTCTACAAGGAAATCCATGGGCAAGGCATGGAAGCGCTCTGGCGCGTGCTGGCGACGGCGACCCAGCACGAGCCGCGGGTGCAGAGCATCCCCTACATGTGGCGCTGGAAGGACGTGCGCGCCAAGATCATGCGGGCGAGCGACCTGGTGACGCCGCAGGAGGCTGAGCGCCGGGTGCTCATGCTCATCAACCCGGCTTTTGAAGCGAAGACGGCCCGGACCGTCGGCACCATTTTCGGCGGCGTCCAACTGATCATGCCGGGCGAGGTCGCCGACAGCCATCGGCACACGCCCAACGCGCAGCGGTTCATCATCGAGGGCAGCGGCGGCTACACGGCCGTCGAGGGCGAGCGGACCTACATGTCCAAGGGCGACTTCGTCATGACGCCGACTTGGTGCTGGCACGACCACGGCAACGAGTCCGATGCGCCGATGATCTGGCTGGACGGGCTGGACCTGCCGTTCGTCAACATCCTCGATGCCAACTTTTTTGAAGATTACGAGGTCGGCGGCAGCCATACGCAGCCCATCCTACGGGCGCCCGAGAATGCTTCGCACCGTTGGGGGCGGAACCTGCAGCCGACATGGCAGAAGCCCCGCAATCCCGCGGTTTCGCCGATCCTGAACTACCGCTGGGCCGATTGCCGGGCCACCCTGCACGAGTTGCGGGACGAGCCGGGCAGCCCGCACGACGGGGTGATCCTGCAATACGTCAACCCGGTCACCGGCGGGCCTACGCTGCCGACGATCTCGGCTTTCCTGCAACTGCTTCGCCGAGGCGAGCACACGCAACCCCACCGCCACACGTCGAGCACGATCTACCACGTGGCCGAGGGCGGCGGCCGCAGCGTGATCGGCGGGACCGAGTACAAGTGGGAGGAGGGCGACACGTTCGCCGTCCCGTCCTGGGTGACGCACGAGCACGAGGCGGACGGCGGCGAGGCCGTGCTGTTCTCCTACAGCGACCGGCCCATCATTGACGCCTTCGGGCTTTACCGCGAGGCGGCAGGCCCGGCCAAGGGGCAGGGCTGAGCCTGTCTGGAACCCGGCCGCAATCCAGCCGGCCGGGGGCTGCCTGCTTCTTCTGCGGTTCGGGCGGCTTGGCGCTCCCTGTGACGCTTGAACGCGCCGCTTGCCGCGATTGGCGCATCGATGTTCCGGCCGCGCGAACCCGCGGTCGCGTCGGCTGAACGCCGGGAGGAAAGCTTGACCGAACCCACCACGCAGCACCCCCCGGCCGGCAACGCGAGTGCCGACCTGTCCTGGCCGGACATCCTGGCCTGCGAACGGGTCGTCCTGCGTTTCACGGCCGCTTTCGACGCGTCCGACCTGGACGGCATGTTGGCCGAGTTCGCGCCTGACGGGGTTTGGCAGCGCCAAGAAGGAGCGGTCCGAGGCCATGATGGGCTTCACGCCTTGATGGCCGGCAGACCGCCGGGTTTGCTTGTCCGCCATGTCATAACCAACATGCGCGTCGCGCCAGCCGGCACCAAGTCCGCCACGTGCACGTCGTATGTGACGGTCTACCGGCACGACCACGGGGGGGTGAGGCCAGTTCCACTCGTTCAGCCGGCGCTCGTGGGCACCTATCACGACGTGCTGCACAAAACGGAAGAGACTTGGTTGCTGTCCGGCCGAAGCGTGTCGGTCGATCTGAAGCAAGTGTAACGGAGAAAGTCGATGCGCCTGGCCTGTTTCGAGATCGAGGGACGCCGACGTTTGGGATCGGTGACCGGCGACACGATCACCGATCTCGGTGCGGCTGACGCGGACGGCTTTCAGGACCTGCTGCTGGGCAGTCCAACCACGCAGTCGGCGTCTGCCGGCGGCGCGGCGCCCTTGCCGCTGTCGAGCGTGGTGCTTCTGCCACCGCTCGCCGGCCCGGCCAACAAGATCCTGGCCCTGGGCTGGGCCTACAAGTCCCACCAGGACGAGACGGGGCACAAGGCCGACCCGTTCCCCTTTTTCTTCCTTAAGCACGCACAAAGCCTCGTCGGCCATCGGCAGCCAATCATGCGGCCATCGGTGTCGGAGTCCTATGATTTCGAGGGCGAGTTCATCGTGATCATCGGCAAGCCCGGCCGTCACATCCCCGAAAGCCAGGCCATGGAGCACGTCGCCGGCTACTCGATCCTGATGGACGGCTCCGTCCGGGATTGGCAGAAGCACAGCGTCACGGCGGGGAAGAACTTCGACCACTCATCCTCGTTCGGCCCCTGGATCGTCACACGGGACGAGGTTGCCGACCCGCACGATCTCCAGTTGACGACTCGTTTGAACGGCGACGTGGTGCAGCAGGCAAGCACCAGCCAACTGGCCTGGTCGGTCGCCTATCTCGTGCATTATTGCTCCACTTTCACCACCCTCCAGACTGGCGACGTGATCTCCACGGGAACGCCGGGCGGGGTTGGCTCGAAGCGCACTCCCCCCCTTTGGCTGCGGCCGGGTGACGCGATCGAGGTCGAGGTCAGCGGTGTTGGCATCCTGGCCAACACTGTAACGGCGGAATAAGGCGCACGGTCTGGAGGCCGGCTGCACGTCGCTGGCCAACCGGAACAGGGGCGGGACAAAGGAGAGAGGTGAATGTCGGAAAGCCAAGTCGAGAACACGAAGTTGCTGCTGCCCGGGCTGGCAGGCTTTTACCGCTGGGCCAACCCGGTATCCTGGCTCATCGTCCGCGTCGCGATTGGCTTCAACCTGTTCATGCATGGGTGGCCCAAAGTGCCAGACGGACCAGCCAAGTACGCTGGCCGCCTTGCGCAGCTCGGTTTGCCGAACAGCGAGTTTTTCGCCTGGGCAGACATCCTGATCGAGTTCGTGGGCGGCATAGCCATCATGCTCGGCCTGTTCACGCGCTTCTTCGCTG
>CAXSAZ010000098.1:0-6292 GCA_964235485.1 uncultured Acetobacteraceae bacterium
AGGCGGAGCGCCAAGCCAGCTTACACCGCCGAAGTAGCCCGCTGCGGGCACCCCACACTTCCTCGTGACCCCCACCGTAAGCTTACGAGTTTGGTCCCGTCAGAAAAGCGGCACAGCGAACTGAATCCAGAACCGGTCCCCGGCGGTCCGGTTCTCAACGGCAAACTCCTTCTGCCATTTGAACACGATACCGCCCAGCCTCCAATCGTAACGGATCTGCGGCCCGATCGCGAAAGCGCGCCCGCGGTTGCCGTTGTTGTACACGCGGCCGTTCACCCTGTCGTCCGTGACCTGCTGATAGGCGTAGCCGCCGACTCCGACATGGAAACGGTCGAATTGCACCAAAGGCTGGTAATCCAGGCCGTAATCGAAGCTGATCGCCGCGCCGCTTTTGTACTTCGTCGCGTCGTTCTGCGTGTTGAACTCCGCAATGCTCTGCAGCGACACTTGGACGCGCTTGGTCGGGAACCAAGTGATCCCGGCTTCCGGTCCGAAGCTCCAATGGTTCAGGGCGATGTTGACGGCATGGTTGACGCTGTACGTGCCATCCTGGACCCAGATGTTCGGCCCGAGATAAGAGAAGAACGTGTGGCTGGGATTGGTATAGGATAAGTACAACGGCTGGAGCACCGTGTTGCCGAAGCCGAGCCGGTCCTGAGATTGGGAGGTAAAGGGCAGGCGGATACTGGCGTTGACGAGCGGCTGCACGATGCCCGACGTGATGTTGAACGGGCCAAGCTGGACCGACCAGGTATGCAGTATCCGGGCAACCTCCGCCGTGATGTTCGCGTGGAAGCCCGGCACCATCTTTTCGCCGTTCGGCCCCGCCAGCACGCCGGCAGCGTAATATTGCAAGTAGTTGAAATACTCCGTGCTGCCCGGAGATGGCAGCAGCGCCGGCAGCACGCTGTTGACGCCCAGGGCATACTGGCTGTTCCCGCCTTCCGTCGCGTGTGCGCCCGGCATGAACACGGCCGTCGAGGCGCACACGCACAACCCAAGCATGACAAAACCGTTCTTCAACTCCAGTTCCCCCGTGATTGCATTGCCCGGCTTCCCGCCCATCCGTCCCAAAGCGCCGAAAATTCGTCGTGCGGGAACGAGGGCGCCGTCACTCCGGGCCGCCGATATACAGGTGCCGCAGCCGCGGGTCGGCCCGCACATCCGCCGCGGCGCCGGACAGCGCGAACGCGCCGCGCTCCAACACGTGCACCTGGTCAGCCAGAGCCAGCGCACGGTCCACATCCTGCTCGATCAGCAGCATCGTCAGCCCGGCCCCGCGCAGCGCGGCCAGCGCGGCGTACAGCCGGTCCATCATCACCGGCGCGAGGCCCAGGCTGATCTCGTCGAAAATCACCAGGCGCGGGCGGGACATCAGCGCGCGGGCGATGGCCAGCATCTGCTGCTGCCCGCCGGACAGGGCCGTGCCCGCCGCCAGCCGCCGCTCCCGCAGGTCCGGGAACAGGGCGTAGGCCTGCGCCAGCCGCGCCGTCCGGTCCGCCGCCGACAGGCCGCGCGCGGCGATGGCAAGGTTCTCCCCCACGGACAGCTTGGCGAAGATGCGCCGGCCTTCCATGCAGTGCGCGATGCCCAGGGCGGACCGCAGGTGCGGCGGCAGGGCGGTGATGTCCTGGCCATCGAACACCAGCCGGCCAGCCGTCGGCGCCACGCTGCCGGCAATGGTGTCGGCCAGCGTCGTCTTGCCGGCGCCGTTGGTGCCGAGCACCGCCACCACCTGGCCGGGCTGCACCTGCAGGTCCAGGCTGTGCAGCACCCGCGCCTGGCCGTAGCCGGCGCTGACGCCGTGCAGTTCCAGCAGCGCGCCGGGCCGGGGCGTGGCGGCGGACACCAGGCGGTCCAACGGCCCGGCCCCCTGCGCCGGCGCCGCCGCCGCGCTATGCGCGGTGCCCAGGTACACCGACGCCACGGTGTCGTCGGCCAGCACGTCGGCCGTCGGGCCCTCGGCAATGCGCTTGCCGAAGTTCAGCACCACCAGCCGGGCGCAGCACTCCTTCACCACGCGGATCACGTGCTCGATGATGACGATGGACCGGCCGGGGCCAGAAACCGAGCGGATCAGCGCGATCAGCTCCGTCACCTCGGAGTCGACCAGCCCGGCCCCGACCTCGTCCAGCAGCAGAAGCTTCGGCTTCAGGGCCAGGGCGCGGGCCACTTCCAGCCGCTTGCGGCGCAGCAGCGGCAGGCTGCGGGCAGGCAGGTCCACGCAATCGGCCAGGCCGCATTGCCGCAAAATGTCCAGGCGCTCCCCAAGCAGCTCGCGCCGGGGCCGGGTGGGACCGAGCGCCACCTGCGCCACTTGCAGGTTCTCCCCCACGCTCATGTCCAGGAATGGCCGGGGGATCTGGTAGGTGCGGCCGATGCCGGCACGGGCGCGTTCCGGCGCGGCCAGCCCCGTCACGTCCAGGCCCGCGAACCGGATGGCGCCTTCGTTGGGCTGCAACGCGCCGCCCAGCAGGCCGATCAGCGTGGACTTCCCCGCCCCGTTCGGCCCGATGACGCCGCAGGTTTCCCCAAGCGCCACCGAAAAGTCCAGGTGGTCGGCGGCGACCAGCCCGCCGTACCGCTTCACCAGGCCGCGCGCTTCAAGAAGAGGTTCGCTCATGCCGCGCGCCCCCGGGCCAGCAGGGTTGCGGCCAAGCCGCACAGGCCCTTGGGCGCGAAGCGGATCAGCACCACCAGGATCACCCCCGTCAGCGCGAGGTGCAGCTCCGGGTAGTCCGCCAGCAGCTCGCCCAGCGCCACGACGAACACCGCGCCCACGATCGGGCCAAGCCGCAGGCCCAGCCCGCCGATCAGCACGACGGACAGCGCGTCCACCGACCAGCCCAGCCCGAACATGCCATACGGCTCGACGGCGCCCAGCTTGTAGCCTTGCAGGCTGCCGGCCATGCCCATGATGCACCCGGCCAGCATGAAGGCTGCGAGCTTCACCCGGAACGGGCGCACGCCGAACCCGGCTGCCGCGTCCTCGTCGTCCCGCACCGCGCGCAGGATGACGGAGGCGCGGGTTTGGGTGGCTGCCGCCATGATAAGCGTCGTCACCGCCAGCAGCCCCACGGCGTATAGGTAAAGCCCGGCCGCCGGCATGGGGTCTTGCTCCAGGAACAAGCCCGACGCGCCGCCGAAGGTCGGCACGTTGACCATGAACAGCCGCAGCGCCTCCGCCAGCGCCAGGGTGCCGACGGTGAAGTACAGGCCGCGCATCCGGAACACCGCCCACGACACGACGAAGGCCAACGCCGCGGCGCCCAGCCCGCCCAACGCCACCGCCGCCGCCAAGGGCAGGCCCAAATGGTTCATGCCCGCCACCGCCAGATAGCCGCCGGCGCCGACAAAGGCCGCCGACCCCAAGGACACCAGCCCGGTGTAGCCCGCCAGCAGGTTCCAAGCCTCGGCAATGGCGATCAGCAGGAGCAGCCGGAAGCCGACCTGCAAGGCGTAGTCGCCCAGGTAGGGCGGCGCCGCCAAGGCCAGCAGCGCCAGCGCCGCTCCCGCGACGGGCCACATCGGCGCACGCCGGCTGGCGCGGACCGCCGGAAGACTGACCGACCTCATGCCCGCGTCCTGCCCAACCCGGTCGGCCGCAGCGCCAACACGAGCAGGAACGCCGCCAAGGCGACCAGGTCCCGGTAGCCGTCGCCCAGGATCACCCCGCCCATGCTTTGCAGCACCCCGATGGCCATGCCGCCCAGCAGGGTGCCCAGGATGTTCCCCAAGCCCCCGATCACCACGATGGCAAAATCAATGAGCAAGTACGTCGCTCCGCTGCTGGGTGTGAAAGCGAAGGCGATGCCGATCAGCGTGCCCCCCATGCCGGCGCACGCCGCCCCCAGCGCGAACGTCAGCGCATGCACCCGGCGCACGTTCACCCCCAGTGCCGCCGCCGCCCGCGGGTCCACCGCGCTGGCCCGCAAATCCCGCCCGAACGCGGTGTGCGCCACCAGCAGGTGGACCAGCCCGATCAGCACCGCCGAAATGGCGAAGCCGATCACATAGATCTCCGGCACCGTCACCGGCCCGAGCTGGACCGGCACGTTCGCGTAATCGCGCTCGATGGAGCGGGTGTCCGCGCTGAACCCCGCGACGAACAGGTTCTGCAGGACCATCGACACCGCGAACATGGTCAACAGCGGCGCTTCCATCCCCTTGCCCGCCAACGGCGCCAGCAGGAAACGCTGCACCGGAAAGGTGACGGCCGCGAGGAACGCGCCCACCAGCAGCAGGCCCGCCAAGGGATCAATGCCCGTCCATTGCAACAGGAACAGCGCCGCGTAGCCGCCGCCCACCAGGAACTCGCCATGCGCCAGGTTCACCAGGCCCATCACGCCCAGCACCAGCGACAGCCCCAGCGCCGTCAGCGCCAGGATGCCGCCCAGGAGGACGCCGGATGCCAGGCTGCTGGCGACGACCTCTACCGACATGATCTGCCCACCCGCCCGGCCCGCGTCATGGCACGGGGAACAGGACGTGTCCCGTCGCCTTGTCTGCCGGCCAGACCACGACGGTTTTGCCGCCCTGCCACTGCATGGACACCATCGGCAGCTTTGCCGTGTGCGTGTCGTCAAAGCGGATGGGGCCGACAACCGTCATCTTGTCGGTTTTGGCCAGGGCGGCGTTGATATCCGCCGGGCTGGTGGAAGCGGCGGCGCGGATCGCATCCAGCATCACCACCGCCACGGCGTAGCTGTCGGCGATGTGCTGCGAGCTGCTTTGGCCCGTTTCCGCCTCGAACGACTTGGCCAAGCCCGCTGCGCCGGGGAAAGGAAAGCTCGGGTCCCAATAGCCGCCCGCCAGCACGCCGTCGGCCAGTTTGCCGAGCGCTGCGGCAAACTGCGCCGGCTCGGCCCCGCGTTCGATGTCGATGAACTTGGGGGTGTAGCCGGCGGCGGCCATCTGCTTGCGGATGGCGATGGCCTGCGGGGTGACGACGTTGATTAGGGCGATCTCGGCGTTCTTGGCCTTGGCCTCCGCGATGATGGACGTGAACTGGGTGTTGTCGGTCGGGAAGGCGGCGACCTGCACCACCTCAAGCCCGGCCTGCTTGGCCATCGCGGGCCAGGTCTCACCGCCGACGACCTTGCCGTCGGGGCCGTTGTCGTGAAAGATCGCCACCTTCTTGTTGGTGGCCAGCTCCAGGTCGGCCAGCACGCCGAAGGGGGCGTGGGCCAGATCCGGCTCGTCGAAGAACAGGTCCCAGACGTAGGTCCAGCGGCGCACGGCGCGGAAGGTTTCCAGCGGCTGGCATGCCGTGACCATGGGCACCTTGTGCCGCTCGGCCACCAATGCCCCGGCGATCACCAGCGGCGTCGTGCAGGATCCCAGCAAGGCCGCCGCCTTGTCGCGGGAGATCAGGGTTTCGACGTTGCTGGCCGAGGCGTTCGGGTCGGTCTTGTCGTCCCGCAGCACCAGGCGCACCGGCAGCGCCTTGCCGCCCACCACGATGCCGCCGGCCTTGTTGGCTTCCTCGACGGCCCGCTTGTAGCCCCATTGCTGGAAGCTGCCGAAGCCTGCCAAGGGGCCGCTGAGCGGCAGCGACGCGCCGAGCACGATGTCGTCCGCTGCGCGCGCCGGCGCCGCAGCGGCCAGAACCGCAAGGCAAGCGCTCAGCGCGAAAAGGCCGGGCTTCGTATGCCTTGGCCTCACACGCGCCGGACGTGGCGCCACTTCCATGATCATGTCCATCCTCACCTTGGCTCCATCTGCTGGGCTTTCAAAATCCGAGGCCGGCCTTGCCTGCCCTCCTGAACGCTGTCCTTTGGGAGAGCTTTTGGGCGCCAAATGCGGCGGCACGGCGCAGCAGCTCCGGCTGGTCGGACCTCAATGGCCAGGTTTCAAAACTTGTTGGTTTACCCTATGGCGGCAAGTTGAAACTCTGCAGAACTGCTGTCAACAGCAGTCTTTCCTTTAAGTTTCTTTCTATACAAACATCACGGCATTGCTGCCGCACTGACGCCGGAACGCGCTGGCAGCATGGCGCTGCTTGGGGACAGGCGGCGAAAAGGCTGGCCGCAGAACGGCGCACCGAGCAGGTTAAGTATGATGCCCTACACGGTGTATTTTACCGTTGACAGCTCCGCCCCGTTCCGTGACCTTGCCGCCCACAAGCCGAGACGCTGGCAAGGCTCAAGCCTGGGCGCCTGCAGGAGAACCGTCGATGCGCAAGGTTCCATCTCCGTCCACAGCCGAAGCAGCTTCGCGTTTGGCCGCAGGCGCAAAGGCGGTGATGCAGCGGGCGCAGGTGAGCGACCTGATTTTCCCGGTTGCCGACGTG
>CAXSAZ010000099.1:0-6235 GCA_964235485.1 uncultured Acetobacteraceae bacterium
AAAGTGTTGCAGGGCGGACTCAGTGACGGCGAGACGACAGCGTTGAACAGCCCTGACCTCACCGCCCTCCCATCGTTCGGGGTCGGGCAAAACCGTCACGGACCTGTGAGGTGTGGCTGCTCCATAATGCCGCATAGCTCTGCTTACGAGGGTTGCTGGTGGAGGCAGGTGTGTCCCTGCACAACTCCAATTTTTGTTCCACCTTCCGGCTGATGCGCCTCGTGTTCGCAAGTATGTGCGACGACGCGTCGTCACTTTCGGTCCGACGAGGCGAGAAGACATTGTGGGCCATCGGACATCGGGGTTAATTGCCTGAAGCAGCGCCCTGCCCGGTGCATGGGCCGGCGCTAACCACATCCATGATGTCCGTGACGAAGGGATGAGCCGTTGAGAGTCTTGATTTTCGGCCGCGGCGTGATCGGAACGCAATATGGCTGGGCGCTCGAGCGGGCGGGGCACGTTGTCACCTTCTACGTGCGCCCCGGTCGGATGGCGCAATATGGTCGGTGTATTGACCTTGACATCCTCGACGCGCGCCAGTCGGTGCGCGGCCGGCCGGTTCGGGAGCAGTGGCCGGCCACCTTCATCGAAACCATTCCCGTCGACCATTCTCACGACCTCATCGTCCTTAGTGTCCCGCATTTTCGGTTCGCGGAAGCCGCCGAGTTTGTGGGCCCGCGCGCAGGCAACGCTTCGATCCTCGTGTTCAACAATTTCTGGGAAGACCCGGTCACAGCCGCCACGGCGCTTCCCTACACCCAGATCGTTTGGGGCTTCCCAGGCGCCGGAGGTGGTTTCGACGACGCGGGCGTGCTGCGCGGCGCCTTCCTCAAATCGGTGCAGTTCGGCACCTTCAACAAGCAGCTCACCGCTCGCGAACGCGCCGTCCGCGACACCTTCAGGTCGGCCGGATTCGGGATAACCGAGCACGCCGATTTCAGAGGCTGGCTGTGGGCCCATTTTGCGTTGAACGCGGGGCTGCACGCACAGGCGCTGCAAGCCGGCTCGATTGCGCAGATGATGGGTTCAACTGCGCAGGGCAAGCAAGCCGTCCTGAACGTCCGCGAGGCGTTGGCCGTGCTAGCGGCACGTGGGGTCAGGCCAGCGGACTTTCCCAATGACGTGAAGCTGTTCGAGCTGCCCTCCTGGATTGGTGCCACTGCGCTGAAGGCAGCCTACCGACTTCATCCGCCGACCCGCAAGATCGTGGATGCGGTGGGCAGTTTCGAGGAGATGCGCGCCTTTTGCCGCGATCTGCTCGCGGAAGCCTATCGCCTGCGCGATATCGCCGGCGAAGCGCGGCGGGAAGGCGTCGCGACGCCAAGGCTGGAGGCCATGCGGCCCCTCTACGAGCAAATGACTGCTCCGGCAGTTGCGAAGCGACTGTGAGAAGGCCTGCGCGTGAAAAGGAATGGTTCGCGGCTGGCGGTCATCGGCGCGGAAGCAGGGCGCGGCAAACGGACGCTGATGCTGTTCTCCATCGTCGATGACCGGTCAGGCATCGTCAATGAGGAATATCGCTGCGTCTATGGCGGCGACGCAGAGTCGGCACTGCGCTTCCTGGGGTAGGTTCGGGATACGTGTAAAACTTGGTCACAAGCTCATCCGGGCTGCTTCCCAAGCCCCCGTCCGGAAAAGCTTACCTTATCGGACGCGCGGATGCTCCGGCTATCTCGTTGAAAACAGGCTGTTCTCTGGGCAGTGGCGGCCAACCCTTTTCCGGACGCCTTGGACGGCCGCTTGCAGAGGTTTCAGGGTACAAAGGACTCGACCGGCTCGCGGCGCTTCACCAAACCTTTGGCCTAATTAGGTTTTCTGGGCAGCCGATCCCTTGTGACCGCGTTTTACACGTATCCCGAACTTACCCCTTCCTGTTCATCGCTTTGCTGCCCAGCCCGAACCCGAATTCCCGTTCCGGGGGATAGGCGCCGGCGCGACCGTGACCTGAGCGGTATTTTGGACCGGGCCAAGTGAGGAGCTACTGCATGGCGGTGGCCATGGATAGCCGGAAGTCCAGATCCGGGAAGGTGACGGGCGCGGGCGGTCGGTAGCCCAGCGACGAGTGCGGCCGGACGCGGTTGGCGGTTGTATGTGTTTTGCCAGATGCCGATCAGGTGGAGCGGCCCCCAATTCGACCGGACACTGGACGCAACCATGAGGACTTAGTGGTGCGTCCGGTAAATTGGTTGCGACTTCTGCTGGCATGGCGCGTTGAACCAAGCAGTGGTTCTGCTTGGGAGCATGGCAATGACTATCCAGGTGCGCGCGTTGAGCGACGAAGAGGCGCAGGGTCTGGCGCACATGGCGCGCTCGCACACACTCGGCGCGGGGCTGGTGCGCCGGGCGCAGATCGTGCAGCACGCTGTGGCTGATGGCCTGAGCGCGCCCGAGGTTGCGGCCAAGATGGGCCTGTGCGGCGCCACGGTCCGCTTCTGGCTCAAGCGCTTCAACGCGCGCGGCGTGAGCGGGCTGGAGGAGGACATGCGCTCGGGACGTCCTCCGACCTACTCGCCCGAGGAACGCAGTGCCGTCATCACCGCCGCCCTGAGCCGGCCATCCGATCTGGACCTGCCGTTCGCGTCCTGGACGCTGGACCGCCTGGTGGCCCACCTGAGCAAGCAGGGCGTCGGCATGAAGCGCAGCCGGACCAGCGAGGTGCTGCTCGCTGAGGGGCTGAAGTGGCGCCAGGAGGAAACCTGGTTCGGCGCGCGGGTGGACCCGGAGTTTACGCGCAAAAGGGGGCGATCGAGCAGCTCTACACCGCGCCGCCCCAAGGCAGCATCGTCGTCTGCCTCGACGAAATGGGACCGCTTGCCAGCAAGAGCTACCCGGGCCACTGCGTAGTCAGGCCGGCCGCACCCAGCGCGGAGCGGGCTTGTCAGGAGATCGACTATGGCCGTCGAGGCAAAGGGTACGTGTTTGGCGCCTTCTGCCCGGCTACGGGCGCGGCACTCACCGCCACCTACGACGGACACACCACCGCGAACTGGGTCGACTTCCTGGACAAGGCCGAGGGCTGGATCAACCCCGCCGTGCAGCGGGTCTATGCGGTGGTGGACAACCTTGCCACGCACAGCGCCACCGACGTGCTGTTGTTCGCCCTCGCCCACCCGCGCTGGGAGTTCGTGTTCCATCCCAAGTATGCGGCCTACCTGAACCTGATCGAGCCGTGGTGGAAGGTGCTGCGCTCGCTGGCCCTGAAAGGACGACGCTTCGAGACATGGGCCGAGGTTGAACATGCCGTGCGGCGCGCCACCGAGTATTGGAACACGCACAAGCACCCCTTTGTCTGGGGTCGCAGGCGCCAGCGTCGCATCCCGCGTCGCCTCGGTCTCGCCGCTGCGCCGAATGTTACATTCATTTAGCGGATGCACCACTAAGCAGGCGCTCGTGGCTTGTGCCACGAACGCCTGCTTAGGCCGCCCCGATGGCGTCGATGGCGGCCCTGTTCGCGCTGTCGTGGCTGTTCCCGGTGGAGGCCTGGGTGCAGGCGTTCTCCGCGGGGATTGGCGGCCGGGACGTTTGGGGGGCTCAGCCGCTACTCCGAAGCTGATGCGGGAAACAGGTCCATGCGCCACAACTCGCGGGCGGTGGGCGCGGTAGCAGCGGGCGGCGGCACGGTGATCTGCCCGCCGCCAAGCACGCCCTTGTACGCCCCGGTTCCTCCCGTCACGATCAGCCCATAGCTCGCAGTGCCGTCCACAAAGCAGACGTTCCCGGGCGCACGGAACGTGAGGGTACCGTTCGGCAGCGTTAGTGTCCCGGAGGTCTCATCCGGGATGCAGGTCGGGTGGTTGGGGTCGTATAGTCCGAAGTCCGGCACCACCACGACCCGCTCGAACGACACGGCGCCAAGCGCCGCCAGGCTTGCCGTGCCGCTGACGCCAAGGCAGAACGCCGTCGCGGGCGCGCTGGACGGGCAGGTGACGGGTGCAGCCTGCTGCGCGAAATCGATGCTGACAGGGATCGACACTGGAAGTGGGTCGCGGGCGAACGCACGCATTGGGCTCAAGGATGCCAGGGCAGCCGCAGCAAGCAACAGGCGAGAGACCGACATGGATGACTCCGTTATGGCTTCCGACGATCATCCATGCGGAAGCAGGCAAGTCAACATGTTACACAATGAAACTAAGGGCTTGAGCCGAGATAAAGTAACCGGGGCAGATGCCTGGGCAATCAGGCCGTGGTCGCGGCCTGACGGATGAGGTCTGGAAGCGGCGGGATGGTAAAGGCGTGCGGGACATGCAGGCGGTCGCCGAGATAGTGGAAGAACGAGACGCCGAGCTTGCCGCAGGTCTTCATCAGGCCGAGCATGACGTCGCGTGCTGTGCGTCCTGCCGTGCTCACCGTGCCGCCGGAGATCTTGCGCTTGGTCACGCAGGCCCGGATGTCGTTCTCTGATCCGTTGGTGTGCAACGGGATCTCGGGATGCTGCAGCACACGCAGCAATTCGGCCTTGCGCCGGTGCAACCGGGCGAGCAGCCGGTCCAGGGTGGCGTAGTCGGTTCGCCGCCCGAAGATGCGGTCGAAGCGCGCCCGCAGCGCCGCAGCGCGCCGTGGGCACGGATCGCACGCCCAGGCTTTCAGGTCGGCGTAGAACCACCAGATCAGCGTGCGCGTCACCTCGACGGCACGGCGCTGCTCGGGCGTGGCCGGCACGGGCTTGTGCACCAGGCGCTCGGCATGCGCCCAGCACAGCGCGTGGATGCCCACCCGGAACTGCCCGGCGCCGTCGGACACGATCACCGTCCCGGCCAGCAGGCCATGGTGGCAGATCGCGCCCCACAGCGCGCCCTGGGTGGCCATCTGCACCGGGTCGGGCGTGACCGCGAGTGTGTCGATGCCGAGCCGGGCCAGGTGCGCCGTCCACACCGCCGCGTCGGCGAACAGCCTGGCCGGGTGCGCGCCCAGCAGGGCGACCACCTGGCCTGACAGGCCGTGCCCGCGCATGTAGTCCAGCGCCGCCGCGTTCACGACGTAGTCAGCGTGCCCTGCCCGCAGCACGGACAGGAACGCCTCGCGCGACTTCGACGCGCCGGTCCGGAACACGGCAAAACGCTTATCGCCGATCTGGGTGGTGAACCCATCCTGACGCGCATGCCGGGCGGCCGTGTCATCCACCGTCACCCAGCGCGCGGTGGCCAGCCCAGCGCGGAGCACCTCCTGGTCCTCGGCCACGAAATCGTCGAGCGACCCGGTCAGCATGCGCACGACCTGACGCTTGGAGGCCTCCATCCCGATCCCGTTCAGCAACGCCGTGAGCCGTTCCGTGGTGACCTGACCTTGCGCATGCAGGGCCAGCACGAAGCGCCGCAGCTCCGGCCCGAACCCGCCGACGATCCCCGCCGGCAACGGCGCCAGCACCGTCTCGCCCGACGGCAGCAGCCAACGCTCGCGCCGGTAGCGGATCACCTCGGCCGACAAGCGTAGGTCGCGCACCAGGATGTCCTCGTAGCCCTTGAACCGCGAGCCGGCCGGCACCGCCGCCTTGAGCACCCGCTCGGCGGTGATCGCCTGCGCATCGCGCTTGGCGCCGCGCGGTAGTTTCGGGCGCGTCGCGCCCTTGTCGGCCATCCCAAGCTGCATCGCCTGCTCCATGCCGGACGGCCGCGACGGAGGACGCGGCGGCAGGCCCTTCAGCCGCACCACCTCGTCGCGCAGCGCCTGGTTCTCAGCACGCAGCGCCGTGATCGTCGCCTGCTGCGCGTCCACCCTGGCCTGCAGGGCCACATTGCCCGAGTGCAGCCGCTGCACCTCGCCGACAAGGCGGCCCACCACGTCCCGCAACTCGGCAAGCGAGAACGCCTCAAGCGATGCTGCATCAGGCAGCGACATGCCGGCTGTGAATCACGCCCCCATCCTCAGCGCAACCGCCTCACCCGGGAATCTGCCCCGGTTACTTTCGTGCCGGCGCAAGCCGTTGACCCGACGAGGAACGCGGCGGCTGGGGCACCTGGGCTCGGTCGCTACCGTAAAAATCCGCACGGATACTGCCAGTAGGCCAGCATCATCCATGTGGAGTTCCGCGCCGCCGACTGCCGGGTCTGTCCCTCCCGTGCCCGTTGCACCCGGTCGCGCTCAAAGTACCAGGGCCGGGTGTTGTCGGTGATGCCGCAACCCGAACACGAGGCGCTTGCTGCCGCCAGGGCACGGGAGGAAACGGCGGAGGGCAAACGCCTGTGGCTCTTGTCGGGTTCCGGGGTGGTGATCCGGGTGGTGCTGTTGGCGGGTATCT
>CAXSAZ010000100.1:0-6127 GCA_964235485.1 uncultured Acetobacteraceae bacterium
CCGGAGCGCCGGGTCGTCGAACCGTGGCGACCGGCGCAGCACGAAGCCGAGCACGGCCGTAACCTCCGCCGCCAGCTGCAGCCGCCGCGAGGCGACCGGGCTGAGCCGCCCCTCGTGTTCGCACACCACACCGGCCAGGCCAGGATGGCGCAGGCCCTCCTCGGTGGCCCGCAGCGCGCCGTGCCGGGCCGTGACGAGGACTAGGCGGGCAGGATCGAGGCCGGCGCGGGCCAAAGCCGGCGGGTAGAGATCACATCGCGTCGCGATCCACAGCACCGGGCCAGGGCGGCGGGCCAGCACGGATGCGGCGAACAGCGCCGGGGCGGCGCCATGCTCGACAGCCGGGCCGCCGGCGAACAGCTCGTGCACCGCGCCCAGGGCGAGGCCCTGGCCAGGCAAGTGCGCGTCCAACTCGGGCAGGCCGAATGGCAGGCATGGGGGCGCCGGCACGGCGCCGGGTCCGCGTTCGAGCGCCGCGACCTGCGCGCGCAGGGCTGCGACGATGTTCAACTGCATCAGGCATGCTTCTCCTTGTTTTCCAGGCGCACGGCTTGGAACGTATAGTGAACAAACGGGTTGTGAAAAGGGGTTTTCGGCGCGCGGTCCGTCATCATTTGGCAAGCGCAGTACGATCAAGCACATGCGTTGCGGCCTGCATCCTGCGGCTGAGCGACATTCAGCTCTCCCCACAATGGCGGCAACCAGTGACACCGCCCGACGTGGCAGGCCCGCAAAGTCGCCCCGCCCGCTGCTGGGCGCCCCGTGCGCCTGCTTGGCAGAGCCGCTCCAGCGTCGTGGCGGTGCCCACGGCTTGCCCGATCCCGCGGGCAGCGCGGCACTCGCGTCCGCCGATGCCACCGTGGCCTTGCCGAGCAACAGGACAAACGGAGAAGGCCATGGATCAGCAGCACCCTTTCACCCCCGCCACAGGGCATCCCGACACCCATGCCGGCGAGGCCAGCTTGCCCGAGGCCCACGATGCGCCCGCCGCGACCGTCCTTTCCGAAGGCGAGTGGCTCGCGGTCTCGACGGAGGGCTTCTCCGAGCAGCAGCGCGGCCGCCCGCTGGAGCACCTGGTCAAGGAACTGGTGCAGAACGCCATGGACAGCGTGGGCGGCAGCGGGCGCATCGACCTCGACGTCCACCCGATCGGGCCGCGGCGGGCGACCGTCCGCTGCGCCGACGACGGCCCCGGCGCCGAGGACCTCAAGCAGCTCAACATCGTGTTCGTCACCGGCAAGAAGGACGGCGTGACCCAGCGCGGTCGCATGGGTCGCGGCTTCAAGGAGATGCTCTCGATCGCGACCTACGCCCGGGTCCGCTCGCGCGACCAGGAGCTGCAGTTCACGGCCGGGGATGGCGGCGCGCGGCGCGTGGTGCACCGGCAAGGCCTGGACTGGCACAATGGCTTCGAGGCCGTCATGGAGATCGAGCACGACGAGGCGGAGCACGACCTCGCCGGCTACTTTCACTCCTTCCTGCTGCCTGCCGGAGTGACGCTCTCGGTGAACGGTGTCCTGGTTCCCGCGCGCCCCGTGCATCGCGAGGTGGAAGCCAGGCTGACCACCGAGCGCTTCGCCAAGGGCCGCTGGGAGAAGCCCCTCCTGGCGACGCGGGTCCACCTGGTCGCGGTGCGCGAGGGCGAGATGCCGCTGATCTACGAGATGGGCATCCCGGTCTGCGAGGTGGAATGGAGCGAGCCCTACCACTGCGACGTCCAGCAGCGGTGTCCGATGAACCCTAACCGGGATGCCGTGATGTCGGGCTACCCGGCCCGGCTGCACCGGGCTTGCCTCCCTGCTCTGCTGCCGGAGATGACGACGGAGCGCGCCCTGGCCGCCTGGGTGGGCGAGGCGGCGCAGTCCGCAGGCGATGAGGTGCAAAAGGCGGTGGTGGTCAAGGCGTTCGGCGCGGGCGTGGTGCGGGCGGTGCCCGCCACGGGCCGCTTCGACCACAACGCGGATGCGGAGGAGCTGGGCAGCACCGTGGTGCACAGCGCGCACATGACCGGCGGCTTCCGCAAGCTGCTGCAACAGCAGGTGCCCACGGCGGCGGCGGTCGCCAAGGAGGCGATGCGGCGCCGGGCCGAAGCGGCGGTGGAGGACGGACTTGACCGGGCCGAGGTCGCCGCCCTCGACCTGGCAGCGGATCAACCGAACGCTTCGGACACGGCCAAGGCCATCGCGCGGTTCGGGCGGGAAGCGGTGCTCGCCCGCATGGATTTCGCGCAATGGTTCGCTGAGGCCGTGGTCGAATGCCGCTACGGCGAGCCGCGGGCGGTCCCGGTCAAGGTCGCGCACCTGGAGAACTACGCTGCCACTTGGTCGCTGGGCGGCACCCTGACGCTCAGCCTGGCGCACGAGGCGTTCTGGGACGGCTCGTTCGGGCGGCACGGCTTCGAGCTGCTGCTGCACGAGCTGGCGCACCACGAGGCGTTCCACCACGGCCGCAGCTTCCCCAAGGAGGTCGAGGCCTACGCGGGCGCCGCGGCCGAGGTCATGCTGGCCCGCGCCGACGAGGCAAGACGCTTGTTCCCGGAGCTTCTGCCCGGCAGCCCCGACCCGGCGCCGGCCACACCCGAGGCACCGGTCCCCGACGATCCCGGGCACGACGGAACGGACGCGACAGACCGTCCCCGGCCGTCGTGGATGCAGCGGCTGCGGCTCAGGATGCAGGGCCAGCGCCTCGTTGCGAACACGCCCAGAGCCGCCGGAGACGCACGCGGCTGACAAGCTGCACGTGATGGCGCCAAGCCCTCGGCAGAACCGGCAGGCACGACCATGCCGAGGGCATCAATTCGGGAAGCGTGAGCTGTTGCGGAAGTTCCTCCCGCTCGCCCGCCACCAGCGTGAAATCCAGAAGGAGTGTCCATGGCGATCTACCATCTCCGGTTCGGCTTGGTGCAGCGCGCGAAGGGGCAGAGCGCCGTGGCCGTTGCCGCGGACCGCGCCCGCGTGCGGCTGCACGACCAGCGCCTGGACCGCATGCAGGCTCCCCTGCCCGCCAAGCGCGGCACCATGCCCATCTTGTCCAAGGTGCTGCTGCCGGACGGCGCGCCGGCGCGCTGGCGTGATCGGGAGGTGCTATGGAACGAGGTCGAGGCGTGCGGGCGCCAGCGCAACGCCTGTCTCGCGCGGGAGGTGGAATTCGCGCTCCCGGCCGAGCTGCTGCCGTACCAGGCCGCGGCGCTCGCCCGCGACTATGCGCAGGTGGCGTTCGTCGCGGAGGGAATGGCGGCGGACCTGAACGTGCATTGGGCGCTGCGGCCCGATGGGCAGCCCAAGCCCTACGCCCAGGCCCTGCTCACCATGCGCCGCATCATTGCCGAGGGCTTCGGGCTGAAGGAGCCGGCCTGGAACGACCGTGCGGCCGCCCTGCGCTGACGGCAACTCTGGGCGCTGATGGCCAACATCTGCCTCGCCGCGCATGGCCATCCGGCGCGGATCGACCACCGTTCCTATGCCGAGCGCGGGATCGCGCTGGAGCCGCAGAACAAGGTCGGCCCCCACGCCGCCCGCCGTGCTGCCTGCGGCGAGCCGTCCGAGCAGATTGACGAGAACCACGCCATCGCCCGCCGCAATGCCGGGCGGTCTGCCGGACGCGCTATTGGGGAGCAGTCTCAATGACAGGCGAAAGCCGGGGCCGGCCAATGCCGGCTCCCGGCATGCAGCCGCGTGCTGACCCTCGTCTAGGGCCAGCGCTTCCTTGCCGACTTGAGCCACCATTTCACGGGCTCCGGCTCGTGCCGTCCCGGTTCGGTGACGGCCTTGCGCGTCCGCTTGGCCGCAGCCCTCGCCGCAGGCATGGGCGAGGTGTTCGACGTCTTCGTGGCCGGTTCGACAGCCAACGCGGGACGTTGGGTCTGCGCCCCCTGCCCTCGGGCGTTCGCCGTCTCGACCGGGGCAGCTTCGTCCGTGGTGCGTGCGGTGCGCTCGGCCGCGAGGTCCTGGGTCCAGCACAGCTCCCGCTCCTGGTGCTCCGCCCGCAGCGTATCCACTTCAGCGCGCGCCGCGCCCAACGCCTCCCTGTGCGCCAGTTCGGCGTGCCCCAGCTTGGTCTGCATGTCGCGTACCGTCGCGAGCGCCTCCTACAGCGCCCGTTCGGTTTTTGCCCGTGTAGCGCGTTCGTCCTGCAATGCCGCCTCGATGGCCATGTGGCTTGCAGACAGCCCATCGGCCTCGTCAGGGCGGTGCCGGTTGACGATCGTAACCGGCACGGCGCCGTCCTGCACGAAGCGGTGGCGCGGCTTGTCGGCAGAGGACCGGCCGGCAACTCGGCCCGACGGACCTGCCTGTAGTCGTTCAGTTTGAGGCAGGCTACTTCGGCCGTTGCGGTCACCAGTCAGGCCGAGTGCCCGGCGCATGCGCTCCTCGACGGACAGAGTGTCGGGGGCATCCGGGGAAGTTGGTTTGGACAAGGGAGACATTGTTCTTTCACACGAGTTGGAAGCAGGTCGGGCCAGGATTTGCCACGGGCACCCCTCGAGCCTTGGTGACGGGCACCACCACTGCTGCGGCGCGCGAGGCGCTTGCCATGCCGCTCCGAAAAGGCGCACTCGACACCCGGCAGCGTCACGACACCTTTTGAGTCCGGATCGTGTCCGGTTCGGATTGGGCCGTCAGCAGATCGGCCAACGGCTCGCCGGGCGGTGACGCCACTGCTCGGCCTTCCCTGCCCGTCTCTCGCAATATCTGTCCTGCTCCCTTCCTCCACAAGACCCTACGCGATGGTGTCGAACCGGGCCGCTCAGCCTTGGCGTCGGACCCTATGCGCCTTTGTGCGCGGCAGGCAAACCCGTTGCAGCACCGCTTAAATTGCGGACGGGTGAGTAGCGGATTGCCATGCCGCTTTATTCCTTCTTAGCATCAATGTTTAAAGGCATCTTGTACAAGAAGCTTTGAGGCGTTGCAGCGCCGCTGTTTTTCTCGCATACTGCTTTCATGCTTTGCTGGAGAAAGGCATCATGGCAACAGTCTCTATCGCCAGCGATAAGGGTGGCGTGTCGAAAACCACCAGCGCCCTGCTCTTCGCCTCGGAGTTGGCGCTCGACGGATACCGTGTCGGCCTAATCGACGCCGACATCAACCAGCAGGCCGTCGCTTTCGGCCAGAAGGCCAACATCGGAGGGCTGACCGTCATCGGCGGGGTTAGGGAGGACAACATCCTCGCCCTACTCCGGAGTACCGAGGCGGAAAACGAGGTGGTCGTCGTCGACCTGCCCGGCGGCGCTTCCACCTTGACCCTAAAGGCGCTGCACCGCTCGCATTTCGTCCTTGTGCCGAGCCAGGCATCGCTTCCCGATGTCCGCGCCGCGATGAAGACAGTCGCGCAGATCGACGATGCACAGGAGCTGGCGCGGACGCCGATCGCCCGATCGATCTTCTGGACGCGGGTGCTGCCGGGCTTCGAGAGCCGCTCGGCCCGGCACGTACGCGAGAGCGTCGAGAGCGAGGGGCAGGTGCAGACCTTGAGGACGATGCTCATGGAGCGGGCCGCTTTCCGCGAACTGCACATAACTGGCCAGGTGCCGCGGCAAGTCGATCCCGAGAGTTCTGCCGCCGCGAATGTCGCCGCCTTCACCGCCGAACTGCTCGCACATATCGCCACGCTGGCGGAGGCCGCCGCATGACCGCCAAGCTGCCATCAATCAGCGATGACATCCGGCCCCCGGCCAAGAAGATCGCACTCAACCTGAAGCCCCGCGAAGACCTCTCTGATGACGACGTGGCGGCGAGGTCTCGCGAGATTGGTGCGAAGTGGGGCGCTTCGACACAAATCGCTCCCACACCCGCGCCGTCCGGGCCGCCACCCGCTCCACTTACAAGTGTCCGGTTCGACGCACCGGACTATCTTGACCGGGAGCTCTCGGTGCGAGCGGCCGAGCAGGGCGTCACTAAGACGTATTTGATCCTGCAGGCCCTTGGGAATGCCGGCTTCCGCCTCGATGAGGTCGACTTGGTGAAGGACCGGCGGCGCTGGAAGAGATAAGGCAGCAACCCTTTAAAGCATCTTGTTCAAGATGCTTTAAAGGGTTGCTGCTTCTTGCTTCCGTGTGCGGTTGCGGTTAGCGGTGGCGTTGTTGCAAGGATCGGCTTGGTGGCGCCCGAGTCCTGGCCGGAGTAGCAGG
>CAXSAZ010000101.1:0-5919 GCA_964235485.1 uncultured Acetobacteraceae bacterium
TGTTCAAGAGGCGATTGCCAACCATCGCCGCGCGGCGCGAAACGGCAGCCGCCCGGCCACTGCCCAGCTATGATAAAACTGTCCTGGTCAGTATATCATGTCCAGTCAGGGCAGGCGGGGGCGGGCCAGACGCGCCTCCGATGCGAAGGGCCGCGAGATCACGGCGCCAGTCTCAAAAGGCCGGTCGCGGCGTGGCAGTTTACGTATTCAAAGAGAGCGTGCTCGGCCTCAGGTACGGCCACCTCGTGCCAGAGATCCAGCTTCAGGTCCGGGCCGCGCCGCCGGGCGAAGGCCGAGAACCGGTGAAAGATCACGAGGTGAGTCGGATGCGTCTCCGACCACCGCTCCAGGTCGGCCAATGACAGGAACATGGCATGGCCGAAGCTCCGCGCCGTCGGTCGCCCATCCGCATCGAGTTCTTGCAGGAAGCGGGACGAGATGCACCCGGCCTCGCCGGGATGGTCCCTCAAGAAATCCATTCCCTTGCCGAGAACGGGCAGGATCAGGCGCTCATACTCGGCACGCTCCTCCTCGGGGCACTGCGACGTATCCTGGCCGGATCGGATAAGCGCCAGGTTGGGCGGCGGGACCACCGCCACGCGGCGCCCCCGGGTCGCCCCTCCGTCCCGGGGCATGTCGAGCGCCTGCTCCGAACCGGACAACGGATCGTTTGCGGAGGCGGCGAGCCGGTCGCGCATCGAGCCCCAGTAGCCATGCGCCTCGATGGGTCCCTCCGCCGCGGGCGCGAGCCGGCCGGCGCCGACTGCGAAGACGGGCGACGAGAAGATGTTCTCGAACCGGGCAGTCGGCACGGAAACGACCTCCCTCCACATCCCGACCGCTCCGACCTCGCGCTCCGCAGCCTCCCACCATGGTTGAAGCCGCGAGAACCATTGGTCGAAATCGTCGCGGCTGAGCCAGTAGGTGATGAAGACCTCATTCTCGTAGCCCGCTCCGTCGGTGAAGCGTGCCCGCTCCACCACGGCCGGCCCGTTCTCCCCCCGTAGCGTGCCGGCCAGCACGGCGAGGGGCGGGGCCAGATTGGCTGCGTCTTCGGCTTGCACCCCAAGGTAGCTGATCGTGATCGAGGCTTGGGGCAGCGGCCGCTGGTAGGCGGGCGGGGGAGGAACCGAGCCGTTCATGTCGGTCCGTCTTGGGGGCTGAGACCGCCGCCCTGTTTTGACGGCACGGCAGCCTTCGCGAGCATCGGGATGGATGCGCGGACCTCATTGATTGCCCGAGCATCGTTGCCCGCCGGCATTTCCGGTATGCCGTGCCGCGCGGTCGCCAGGCGCCCGGCCGCTGGTTCGAGAACGGCCTCGCAGGCGCTGTCGGGCCGACCCCGCTTTTCGGGCAGGGTCACGCGGCGTTCTCGGCAGCGGCTTCCGGCGTCTGCTCCACTTGGTCCGCAAGGTGGCCGGGCGACGAGAAGGGGTGCGTCGGGCTGAGCGCGGTCCTGTTGAGCATGAGCCGCGTCACGTCGCGCCGGGAGTAGTGGCCGACTGGGTCCCCGGCCGATTTGGCAAGCGCGATCTCGCCCAAGTCGATATCCGCATAGACGATCCCCTCCACGTCCTCGGGAAGGTGCTTGGCGAGCTCACGGCCGTCGGGTCCGTAGATCATCGAATAAGCGCCGCCGACCGGCAGCAGCTCGCGCTTCGTCGGCGTGTCGCAGAGCATGTCCTGCATCTTCTGCGACAGGACCGCGCAGCTCGCGATGACGAAGCACTGCCCTTCGACCGCATAAACCCGTGAAACCGCGGTGCTCACGACGGGTCCGAGCGCGTGGGCCTTGCCCGCGTAAAGCGAAAAGCTCGGCCAGGAAGCGATGTGGACCTGCTCGTGCATCGAGTACATCGCGTATTTGGTCAAAGGCTGCACGTGCTCCCAGCAGCAAAGCGCGCCGACCCGCCCGAGATCGGTCTCGTGGACCGCGAGGTGGCTGCCGTCGCCCTCGCCGAACACGCTGCGCTCGACGTGGGTCGGCTTGAGCTTGCGTCTGGCGTGAATGACCGAGCCGTCGGGCGCGATGGTCGTCTGGCCGAGATAAAGCGAGCCGTGGTCGCGTTCGCTCGTCCCGATCACCGCATGGACCCCCGCCCGCTGGACGCAGCGGCGTATGGCGTCCATCTCATCGCTTCCCGCCACGATCGAGTTCGCGTGGTAGCGTTCGACGAACTGGAAGCCCCATGCCGGCGAGTCAAGCCAGATCCACCAGGGGTATCCGGGGATCCACGCTTCGGGGAACGCGACGATCCTGGCCCCGTTGGCGGCAGCCTCCTCGATCAGTCTGCACGTTTTGGCGACGCTTCCGGCAAGGTCGAGGAAGGCCGGGGCCGCCTGGACGGCCGCAACTTTGTAGGTCATTCCCAAGGCTGGTTTCCTTGTTCGTCTGGTTGACCGGTTGCGGTCAGAACTGACCGCGGGCGTCGCGCCGTGTTCGCATGGGCTGGACTCGCCGGCATGTGCTTCAATACGCGACCGAAAAGCGCTGGCGGTGATGCTGCGGGCGCTCGGCCTCATCGAGCATGGCGGCCGCGTAGTCTTCGAGGGAGATGCGGCTTTCGCCGTTGCTGTCCGTCATGAACTGGTTTCCGCCGACACGATACGTGCCGGTGCGCTCCCCGGGCGCGAGCATGGCGGCCGGGCTCACGAACGCCCAATCGAGTTCGGTCTCGCCGAGCAGCTCGTCAAGGAAAGCCGCAGTCTTGAGCGCGCCGTCCTTCCACTGGGCGGGAAAGTCGGGTTGATCGACCAAACGCTTGCCGGGCGCGATCTCGAGGCTGCCTGCGCCCCCCACGACCAACAGGCGTCCGACCTCGGACCGCTTGGCCGCGTCGATGATCGACCGCGCGCCCGTGCCGCTTTCGTCCTTTCCCGGATTGAACGCGCTGATGACCACGTCATGCCCCGCCAGCAGCGACGCAAGCTCCGCAGGCTGGGCAGCGTCGCCCTTCGCCGCCCTGAGCTTCGGGTGCGTCGGCAGCCTGTCCGGGTTGCGGACGACCGCCGTGACCTCGTGCCCACGGTCGAGGCTTTCCGACACTATCTTGGTTCCGACCAAACCGGTCGCGCCGATGATTGCGATCCTCATTGCAGTTCTCCTTTGGCCGGTGTCGCGGCCGGGATCCCTTGATCCCTCAATGGATGGTCATTGATGCCCTCCGCAGCGAGCGCGGACGACGCCGACTTCCGTTGGACAAGGGCTTGAGCAAGAGCCGTATACTTCGGGTAGACTTCCGGCATGTCGATGCCGATGCCGTTTCCCCAGCGGTAGAAGACGAAAAGGAATGGATCAACTGCCGAAAAAGCATCGCCCGTCGAGTGTTGGCCAGACAGCCTGGTCTCAATCAGGTCGAAGCACTCAGAGATGGTTTTCCTGCCTTTAACCCTGATACTTTCAAACACGTTCGGATCATCCGAGAACCTTTGCGGCCGCCAGAATCCTCCGAAGCCCTGCCCGTGCAAGGTGCCGGACAGCCAATTCATCCACTCGTAGACCCTCGCACGGTCGAGGGGAGTCCTCCCCATCAGGGTCTGCTCAGGCGACAGGTTCGAGATGGCTGTGGCAATCGCCGGAACTTCCGTGATCACTTCCCCATCCAGGGAAAGCACTGGCACCCTTTGCTTCGGGTTGATCCGAGCGAACTCGTCCGTCAGGTGCGCGCCGTTCGCGAGCGACACTTGGACGGCCTCGAAAGGTGCGCCGATTTCATGGAGCAGGATGTGCGGCGCAAGCGAGCAGCCTCCCGGTGCATACCAGAACCTCAACTCGGGCACTGGAGGACCTCCTTTGCAAATTAGGTAGACCGGTATACCTACATAATCAGCGCGTCAAGCGGGGAACGAGATGCAGAAGAAAGATGATGGGCCTCGCGGGCCGGGCGGCCGCGACCGCTTGCTGGCGACCGCGCGCCGGTTGTTCACGCGCCACGGCGCATCCAACGTCGGGATCAACGACGTGACGGATGCGGCCGGCGTCGCCCGGATGACGCTCTACAATAACTTTCCGTCCAAGGACGCGCTGACCGTGGCCGTCTACGAGGAAATGGCGAGCACGGTTCTAGGGGCGCTGAAGGAGACGAGGACATCCGAGCGGTCGGAAGAACAAAACATTCTGGCGATCTTCGACCATTTCGACAGAAGCGCCTTCGAGACTGATCATCGCGGCTGTCCCTTTATCCACGCGAGCCTTCAGGCGCCGGAACCCTCAGGCCCGATCTATGCAATCGCGCATTCCTACAAGCTCGCCCTACGTGGACACGTCCTCGACACCCTCGACGAGGGCCGCGTGAACCGCGCGGAGTTGGCCGACCAGGTTGTCATACTGCTCGATGGCGCGGTCACTGAGGCTTACCTGAAGGGCGTGGCGGATCCGGTCACGGCGGCGAAGCACGCGGTGGCGACGCTGCTTCGGTCAACGCCATGACGTGTCGAGGCCGCATGGCTGGAAGTCGAACCCAACACGGTCCGAGTGCGCTTGGTTCGTGCGAGCCGCCGCAAGCGTGGCGATGTCACGCCTGGGTCCGGCAGCGCTTGACGCCGGGTAGGAAGTTTGAAGCTTTGGTGAGACTTTCTCCGCCGTCTTCAGGGCAAAGGTGAACACGCCCGACGAGGAGGATGGCGCTCGCGCGCCATGTCCCGCGCCTCGCGCGGACTCTGCCCGAAAGCCGCGCGGAACGAGCGGCTGAAATGCGCTGGGTCGGCGAACCCGGCCGCATGGGCGATCTCGCCGATGGCGCGCTGGTGCTGGGCCGGGTCCGCGAGCAGCGTGCGGGCGGGACCTGGCGCCGCCGCTGCCCGAAACCGAGGAGGGGCTGCTTTACGCGGAGATCGACACCGGCCTGATCCCGCTCGCCAAGGCCGCCGCTGACCCGGCGGGGCACTACTCGCGCCTGGACGTGACCCGCCTGCTGTTGGACAAGCGCCCGCGCCAGCGCGTCGTGCCGGTCGGTCACGATCCCGCCGAGGCCGCGCCCACGGCCGCAACCGTGTCCGCTCCGGACGCCGCGCCGCTGGACGCCTATTGATGGAGCCTGCAGTCCCCGCCCACCTGCGATGCCCGCGCGCACAGGAGAAGCGTATGCCGGCCGGGTTCGAGACACCATATCCCGCCTGGATGGCGCGCTATACGGAGGAGGCGGGCCCGTTCGTGATGGCGTATTTCGGGGCGCAGCAGCACTCGCTCCTGCCGCCCGACGCGCTGGCGCCAGTCGATGCCATGCTGGCGCGCGGTCCCGCGCCGGGCCACGTGCTGCACGCCCGCTGCCACGACGGAGCGGGATACGGCACGCGCGCCGCCATCGCCTGGTGGGCCGACCCCGCGCGGGAAAGCGGTCCCGTGGATTGGTTCGTGGAAGCGGTGACGCCGCCGGCCGAGCGGCTGGAAGTCCTGTATTCCACGCCGGACGGGATCGAGGGCGTGGGCCACCTGCAGGCGCACCTGTCGGAGTAGCCGGTCGTCGAGCACGCGTACTGGGGCAGCGCCCGCGACCGCATCCCCGCGTCGCAGACGGACGCCCTTGCCGGGCCGCAAGGAGGCTTGGCCGCGTCACGCGAGGGCGCGCGCGTGCACGTCACCCCGCGGGAGAACCTGTGCATGATCCGCTCGGGACAGAACTGGTCGCGGACCGAGGGGCATGAACGGTCGATCTACATGGAGAAGGTGCGGCCCAAGCTGATTGCGGGTATGGCGTTCCTGCACGACCACGGGCGGGAGATCGGCTGCTGCTCCTGCCGCTTCATGGAGGTGATCGACGACCACGGCGCGCCCACGGAGAGGACGTTCGGCCACGCCTTTTTTGCGACGCTTGCGGACATGGAAGCGTGGGCGAAGGAGCATCCGACGCACCTAAAGCGTTTCCTGATTACGCATGAACCTCAGCCGTTTTCGGGCTGATACGATGTCCGAGCACGTTG
>CAXSAZ010000102.1:0-5552 GCA_964235485.1 uncultured Acetobacteraceae bacterium
GGTGGAGAGCAGACTCCTGGAGCATCAAGGGGAGACGGAGGTTCTGGCGCCAGCTTGGGTTAGTCTCTGGATCGAGTGATGGTGCGATGAGTGTGAAAACTTGTTGTCGCGAGATTGAACCTTAAGGGATTCCACGCCATGTCCTTACCACCTCGGCGTGAGGTCCCGCGAATTGTCACATAACGATTCGCAAGGTTGAGCCAACGGGTATCTAGACTATTGCCTAATGGCACTCTGATTGGTTGATGGCACGCGCGTAAGCGCAGGGACGCCGGGAGCTTGGAGGAGGGCCTCAGAGATGAAGAAGCTGGCGATGCTGGTTACGATTCTCGGCCTCGCTTGCCAAGCAGCAAATGCGGTGGAGGGGCTTTTTAAGCATTTCCACAACATCGCTGCCATGGTGAGCGGGGCCATCAACTACGTATGCTCAACAATTATGACCACAAATTCGAGGACGATGGTGGCCGCCTGATCTTCGTTCCCACGAAGGCTTCGAGAAAGTTCGGCGACAAGCTCATCGAGCGTATTCTGAAGCGCTGGCAGCCACCCGCTTTCTACTACCACCTCCAGCCTGGCGGCCACATCGCGGCGGCCAAAGCGCACCTGGCGAACAACCTGTTCGTCCGCATGGACATCCAGCGTTTCTACGACACGGTCACCCGGACCAAGGTTCATCGGAGCCTGCGTGGCATCGGGTTTAAGCAGCGGCACGCTTTCGATGCCGCCCAGCACTCGACAGTAAGCAAAGCTGCATCGGGGCACGGTGCCCCATTCAGCCTGCCGTTCGGGTTCGTTCAATCACCCATGCTGGCCACCCTGGCACTGACGTCGTCCTCCTTGGGTACCGCCATTTGGAGCATCCATTCGGCTGGAAGAATAACAGTCTCGGTGTACATGGACGACATTCTCATGTCCGGCGCCTGCGCCGCCGACCTGGAGGTTGCAAAGGCTGCAATCGAAGCGGCCGCAGCGATGGCGGAATTTGTATTTAATCCAAAAAAGGCAAGCGGGCCGGGGCCGTTGATCACGGTGTTCAATCTAAATATTGCCCAGGCCAATATGAAACTCACGCCGAAGCGCTTCGCCGCGTTCGAGGCAAATATCCTGACCGATCTGGTCGGCCATGTGACGGGTGGCATCCTAAGCTACGTGAGTACTGTGAATGCCGCGCAGCACTCTGCGCTGGCGGATTTGAAACCCTGACCCTTTCGTTCCAGCCACCCCCACCGCCTACCATTCGGAGCTGTTTTCTCAAATCCCTGAATTAACCTCAGGGCCTTAACCATCACTGTCTTCCTGGACAAGACGGTGATGAGCTGTGGTGATGGTGTGGTTCACACATTTTCTAGACACGCGGGAACGGTGCTTCATCGAGAGCCGATTGTCCACTTTGGGTCAAAGGTCAGCATTCAAATCGAGACACTCCTCGTCCGGCCCTGCTTGACACCACCGGCGCGCAAGGCAGACGATCCATTCGCACACAAACAAAGCCAGCCACCCCGCGACCGGCTTGGGAGCTCATCATGACCGGCACCCCGCCCGCAGACGCGGCACCCCGCGACGACCGCATCCGCTGCGATGCCTGCCCGGTCATGTGCTTCATCCGCCCCGGCCAGGCCGGCGCCTGCGACCGCTACGCCAACCACGGCGGCACCCTGGTGCGCGTGGACCCGCACGTGATCCTGAGCCGCACGATTGCCGACAACGGCCGGATCGTCCGGTTCGGCGCGGCGGAGTGGGACGGCACGGCCGTAGTCGAGCCGACGGGTGTCGGCGTGCCGCACGAGTTCGTGACCGCCATCGGCGCCGGCACCACCTACCCCGACTACAAGCCCGCGCCGTTCATCGTGTCCTCCACCGTCGATGGCCTGGACATGGTGACGGTCGTGACCGAGGGCATTTTCAGCTATTGCGGCGCCAAGGTGAAGATCGACACCGACCGCCACATCGGGCCGGAGCGCGCCCTGGTGCGGGCGGACGGCGAGCCGGTGGGGCACGTGTCCACCGGCGAGTACGGGTCGCAGATGCTGTCCCTGGGCGGCGTACACCACCTGACCGGCGGCACCAAGAAAGAAGGGCGCGCGACCTGCGATGCCATGCTGGCGCTGTGCAACGGGGCCGCGGTGGAACTGGCAGTCGATGGCGGCGCGACCGTCGTGGTGCAGGCCGGGCAGCCGCCAGTGGTGAACGGCCAGGTGGAGGAACGGATGCGCGTCGGCTGCGGCTCCGCGACCATCGGCATGTTCGCCAAGCAATGGGAAGGCCGGGTGGACGAGGTGGTGGTGGTGGACGACCACATCACCGGCGTGTTGTCGGAGCACCAGGCGGGCAAGCTCCTGGGCATCCCGGGTACCGGCATCCGCATCAAGGGGCGGCGCTCCACGCCGGGCCGCTACTTCCAGGTGGCGCAGCCGGGGACGGGCTGGGGCGGCACGGACATCGCCGACCCGTTGGCGATCCTCGGCCCGTTCGACCCCAAGGCGGCGCGGCCGGGCCTGACGATGCTGATGACCTCCACCACCGGGGAGCACCACGCCTTTTTCGTGCTGGACGAGGCGCTGCGCCCGGTCGAGCAGGAGGCCCCTCCGGCGCTGCGCGCGTCCGTCGCGCTGATCCAGGAGAACTGCGAGCCGGCGCTGGCCACCGTGCTGTTCATGGGCGGCGCCGGCGGGTCGCTCCGTTCCGGCGTGACGGAAAACCCGGTGCGGCTGACCCGCTCGGTCAAGGACGCGCTCACGGTCGTGACCTGCGGCGGCGCGCCGGTGTTCGTGTGGCCCGGCGGCGGCATCACCTTCATGGTGGATGTGAGCCGGGTGCCAAGCGGCGCGTTCGGCTCCGTCCCCACGCCCGCGCTGGTGGCGCCGGTGGAGTTCACCCTGGCGTTGTCGGACTACGCGGCGCTGGGCGGCCACATGGAGCATGTGCGGCCTTGGTCCAGCCTGCGAACTGAGGACGGGGTGCGCCAAGCGCCGCGCGGCGGCAACCCCTGGCCGCTGGCCCGGCGGTGAGGGAGGCCCCGCAAGCGCGGGTGCTGCCAAACGGCCGGCTGCATTTGCAGCACGGCCCCATCGACCTGATCGTGGGCGCGGACGCCGACCCGGCAGCGAAGGAGGCAGCGTTCCGGGCGGCCACCGCCCGGTTCGCCACGGTGCTGGACGAGCTGTGCGCCGAGCTGGCCGGGCTGCGGGCCGAGGCCGGGCCGAATGCGCCCCCGCTGCACGGCCCGGTGGCGCGGCGCATGGCGGCGGCGGTGCAGCCGCACGCGGCACAGGGCTTCATCACGCCCATGGCCGCGGTGGCGGGCGCAGTCGCTGATGAAACGTTGGCGGCGATGCTGGCGGGGGCGCCGCTGCGCCGGGCCTATGTCAACAACGGCGGCGACATCGCGCTCCACCTTGCACCCGGCGAGCGATTCCGCATCGGGATGGTGGACCGTCCGGACCGGCCCGGCCTGTTCGGCGCGGCGGAGGTGCGCGCGGGTGAGCCGGTCCGCGGCCTCGCCACCAGCGGCTGGCGCGGGCGCAGCTTCTCCTTCGGCATCGCCGACGCGGTGACGGTGCTCGCCGCCACCGCGGCCGAGGCGGACGCCGCCGCGACCGTCATCGCCAACGCGGTCGATCTGCCCGGCCACCCGGCGGTCCGCCGCACGCCGGCCTCGGAGATGCAGCCCGACTCCGACCTCCGCGGGCGGCGCGTGACGACCGGGGTGGGGGCATTGACGCCGGGCGAGATCGGTCGCGCGCTGGACGGCGGGGCGCGGGCGGCCGGGCGCTTGCTCCGGGAAGGGCTGATCGCCGCCGCCGCCATGCACTGCCGGGGAGTCACCCGCGGCGCCGGCGATGCACCCGTCCTGGCCAGGGAGACCGTCCATGCCTGAACCGCTTGCCCGCATCCGCAAGATCGTGGTCGTGCTGGAAGAAACGCTGGAGGAAGCGGGCCGCCCGGTCGCGTCGCCCACCCGCCGGGCCGCCGCGCTCGCGGTGATCGAGAACCCGTTCGCCGGGCGCTACGTCGAGGACCTGTCGCCGCTTTACGCGGTCGGCGAGGAGTTGGGCCGGCTGCTCACGGAGCGCGCCGTGGCGGCGCTCGGCATTGAGGGGACGGCGGTGCAAAGCTACGGCAAGGCCGCGGCGGTGGGCGAGGATGGCGAGTTGGAGCATGCGGCGGCGATCCTGCATCCCCGGCTCGGCGCCCCCGTGCGGGCGGCGCTGGGCGGTGGGGCGGCGCTGATCCCGTCCTCCAAGAAGCGCGGGGGGCCGGGCGTTCCGTTCGACATCCCGCTCGGCCACAAGGACGCCGCCTTTGTGCGCAGCCATTTCGACGGCATGGAGGTCCGCATCGCCGACGCGCCGCGGGCGCGCGAGATCGTGGTGGCGGTGGCCGTGACCGACTCCGGACGCCCGCTGCCGCGCGTCGGCGGCCTGGAGGCGCACGAGGCGAAGGGCGAGGACGGGCTGCGCTGACGGTGCGGCCGTACCGGCTGGACGATCAAATCGGCTTCATCCTGCGCCAAGCAACCCAGCGGCACGCGGCGATCTTCGCGTCCGGCATCGGCTGCGGCCTCACGCCCACCCAATGGGCGGCGCTGGCCAAGCTGCACGAGGCCGGGCCGCTGTCGCAGAACCGGCTGGGGCGGCACACGGCAATGGACGCCGCGACGATCAAGGGCGTGGTGGACCGGCTGGCCCGGCGGGGCCTGCTCACTGCCGAGCCGGACGCCGCGGACGGGCGGCGGCTGCTGGTGGCGCTCACCGCGGAGGGTGCCGAGCGGGTGCGGCGCTTGGCGCCCCATGCCCACGCGATCACCGCCGAAACGCTGGCCCCGTTGGCGCCGGACGAACAACGGGCGCTTTTGTCGCTGCTGCTCCGCCTGCGTTAGCTGCGCGGAAACCGCGCTTGCGTGGCTGAGGCGCCGCGTCGCAATGCGTTCCGCCATGAGGGAACGATCCATGCAGACAGCCGTTGGCATGGCTCGATCAACCCGCGTGGCCCCAAGCTTTGACGAAACGATCAGCTTTCCGTGAAGGACCGTGCGGCGTCCATGCCGTGCGGCGCAGCCCAAACCGGCGTCGTCGGCGTCGATAACGGGACAGCCGGGGTTGAAATCTGCGGCTGCCGGGACGATCTGCGCTGGGCTGAATGTAAGAGATTCTTACAATGGAGGCGGGCGTCATGGCGGCATTCGGTTTGGCCGTGCCGGCACCCGGAGCACCATGCCCCGGCGTGCAGGCCCGCAGCCACGCCGCGCATCCTGCCGGCAGGCGGACGCGCGGTTCCGCAGCAGGCTCTGACGGCACTGCGTGCCTCAGGGAATGCTGTTTCGGTTTATGCTTTTTCATCAGGGAGGTTTTTCCATGAAGACACTTACGCTTGTTCTCGCCGGCGGCTTGCTGGCAACGGCGGCGGCGGCGCAGACCACATCGACGTCGCCATCCAACCCGGCATCGCCGTCCAGCCCGGTTCTGCCCGGCACGAGCACCAGCCCCGGCACCGCTACCGGCACCGGCACCACTGGCACGGTGCCGGGTGCGGGCATTGTGAACCGGAACACG
>CAXSAZ010000103.1:0-5384 GCA_964235485.1 uncultured Acetobacteraceae bacterium
GCACTGCGCCCAGGGTCATTGACCCCTAAACCGCGCGGTCCAATACTGCCCGTTTCCCAAGGTGAAGGCGGCCAAGATGTCGGTGCGATATCAGGACTGGTCTTCGCAGCCGCACTGGTCACCGCGGTCCAGGCACGGGCAGACACGCTGGTCGTCTGCACGGAAGGCAGTCCGGACTTCCTGAACGCCGCGCTGAGCACGGCCAACACCAGCTTCGACGTGACCGAGCAAACCTCCGACCGCCTGATCGGCATGGAGGTCGGCAGTTCCGGCCTGGTGCCGGCGCTTGCGGAGTCGTGGTCGGTTTCCGAGGACGGACTGACCTACACGTTCAAGCTGCGCCGCGGGGTGAAGTGGCAGTCCAACGCGGCGTTCAAGCCCAGCCGTGAGTTCAACGCCGACGATGTCCTTTTCACCTTCAACCGCATGGCGGACAAGGCCGCACCCTTTCATGGCCTCGACAGCGCCTACCCGGAGTTCCTGGATCTGGTCGGAGACCATCAGGATGTCTGGGGTGTTCATGCCAGCGAGGGCGATCATCGTTAAGCTGGCCGGGTGAGGCGAGCGCCGAAGCCAACCAGATCGGTCGTTGGAACTGCTCCGTCGGCGGCTGACGCCGACGGGGCCGGGATTGTGCAGATCAAGGTCTGGCTGCTCGGGATCAGCCCGATGGTGTGGCGGCGCGTGCTGGTGCCGAGCACCTGCACGCTGCATGAGTTGCACGGCGTGATCCAGGTCGCGATGGGGTGGGAGGGCATTCACCTGTACTAGTTCTGCCTCCGCTCCCGCCACTACGGGTTGCGGGAGGTGTCGGCATCCTCGTCTGAGGTGACGCTGGCGGCGCTGAAGCTGCGCAGGGGCACCCGGTTCGCCTACGAGTACGACCTGAACATTCCGTGGCGGCATGAGGTCAGGATCGAAGACCACCTGCCGGCCGAGCCGGGCAAGGCTTCCCCGCGCTGCATCGGCGGCAACGGCGCCTGCCCGCCCGAGGACTGCGGCGGGCCGGCCGGACGCAATGCCATGCTGTCGCTGGACGCGATGGATGACCTCGGCACCATAGCCGAGGTCATTGGCCAGGTCGTCTTGGAGCGCCGGACGGAACTGCTGGACGACGAGGACACCCGATGGCGGCTGGAGGATGCCGTCGAACGCAGCACGGCGCGTGAGCGGGCGCAAGGGCAAGCCTTCTCGCGCCGAACGGTCAACGCCCGGTTCCGCAAAGGCGAGCACCGCGACCTCATGCACCAGCAGTGCTGACGCGCTCGGCCCGGCGCCGGGCCAGCAGGTCGGCGGCGATCAGGGCGGCATCGTCCCCGCGCTGCTGGCAAATGCTGGCGACGAGCGTGTGGGCGGCCGGGTCGGTCAGTTGGTCGAACCGGCGTTGCAGCGTGGCGGCCGTCGTCTCGGCATAGTGGCGGGTGGTAGTGATGCTCTCGTGGCCCAGAAAGCGTTGGAGGTCAGTGATGTCCATGCCGAGTGCGAGTAGGCGGGTGGCCACCGTGTGCCGGAGCAGATGGGGGTAGACGCGCTTGGTGATCCCGGCTGCACCGGCCACACCCCGGACGACCTGGCCGACACGCTGGCGGGTCAGCACGTGGGGCGTCGGGCCGGAACCCTGCTGCCGACTGGCGAACAGCGGCCCGGCGAGGCTGACGTCCTCGATCCTGAGCTGCACCAGCTCGGATGCCCGGGCGCCGGTTTCCAGCAGGGTTTGCAGCATCAGCCCGGTCCTGCCGTCCCGGGCGTAGGCCTGGTCGAGGAAACGCAGCTCCTCCTCCACCGTGAGCCGGTCCACGCCGCTGCGGCGTTCGGGCGAGGCGCGCAGGCCGGCCCTTTCCCGGGCCGCTTTGAACACCGCCTTGCTCTGCGCGTAGTCGATGCCCTCGCGGACGAGGACGGCGGCAACGGCGGCGGCGGCACGCTTGACGGAGGCCATGCTCCAGTTTGCTTGATCGCGTCCGGAGTGCAAGCCGATGGCGCTTGATGCCCCGTATGGACCAGAATAGGCCCAAGCCGGAGTGCCGAACCGGTCCTCAGCTTTCCACTCCGGCCCTTGTGGAAAGCTCGCCCATTCCACCCGGCATCGGAGGCCGTCCATGCGCGTCAGCATCCTGCTCCAGATCACCGACGATGACGGCATTGCCAGCGCGACTGAGGAGATCACGGCATTCGAGAAGCAGGCGGAGCGGCCGGAGGACCTCGGGCTGTCGCTCGCCGAGGGCAAAGCTTTGGCGGCCGCCGTCCAACGCCGGATCGTCAAGGCCCAGGCCGCGTCGTGGGCGGAGCGGCCTCGCTGCTGCGAGGCATGCGGTGCCCGCCGGCGCAGCAAAGGCAGCTCGCCCGTCGTGTTCCGCTCCCTTTACGGCGACGTGCCGCTCGCCAGCCCGCGGCTGCACCGCTGCCCGTGTCAGGATGCGGACGGTCCCGCCACCCTGTTGCCGCTGCGCGCCCTGATCCCTGGCCAAGTCGCCCCCGAGCGTCTCTACCTGGAGGCGCGCTGGTCGTCGCTCGCGCCCTACGCCGCGGCCGCCGGGCTGCTGGCCGACGTGCTGCCGATCGCGTCCGGCGCGAACCGGACCACCGTGCGCGAGCACGCCCTGCGGGTGGCGGAGCGGGTGGAAGCCGAACTCGGGGACGAACGGCCCTGCTTCATCGACGGCTGCCAAGCCGAGTGGCCGAGCTGCCCATCCCGGAAGGTCGCATCGTGGCGGCTCTCGACGGCGGCTACGTCCGCAACTGGGACGACCGGAAAAGCAATTTCGAGCTGATCGTCGGCCGCTCGGTGCCGGAAGACCGCGCGCCGCGCTACCTCGGCCTGGTGCACGGCTACGATCAGAAACCCAAGCGCCGGTTGTTCGAGATGCTGAAGAGCCAGGGGCTGCAAGCCAACCAGGACGTGACGTTCTTGACCGACGGCGGCGAGGAGGTATGCGCCTTGACGGAGCTGGTCACCCCGGAAGCCGAGCACGTTCTGGACTGGTTTCACATCACCATGCGCCTGACGGTTCTGAGCCAGTATGCCCGTGGCGTTGCGCATCACGACGCGGCTGAAAGCGCCCGCTTGCTCGCCTCACTCGACAGCATCAAGTGGCTGCTCTGGCATGGCAACCCGCATCGGGCCTGTGAGGAGATCGCGTTCTTCGAGGACGACGTGGACGGGCTGGCGATGGATTATGCAAACCTGAGCAAGCTCGCACGAGCCGCGCATGAGTTCGCCGTCTACATCGCCAGCAACGCCGGCAGCCTGATCAACTACGGCGAGCGGTTCCGCTCGGGCGAGCGCATTTCCTCATGCCTGGCCGAGAGCACGGTGAATGCCGTCATCAGCAAGCGCTTTGCCAAACGGCAGCAGATGCAATGGACCAAGCGCGGCGCGCATCTGCTGCTGCAAACCCGAACCCGGACACTCGATGGCACGCTCCGGCCGCTGTTCGAGCGCTGGTATCCGGGGCTGACCAACGACAATGGAAACGAGGCGGCTCAAGCTGTCGTGGCGTGAACACCCCAGACATCCTGATGGTCTCCAGATAGGGGCGGCGCGCGAGGGCCGCCCCCGCCGGGCGGTCAGGTCGAAAGGAAGATGTCGTAGGCGCCGTTGGTGTCGTTGGGCACGAGGTTGCCCGCCAGACTGTTGAACGCGACGGCGCCCGTGTTGGCGACGGAGGATGCTTCCGAGCCGGGGCCATACGGGTTGTCGGCCGGGACGTTGTTCGTGAGCCGGTCGATCCCGCCGGTCCACAGGTCCTTCCGGAACACGTCCTCCGTGTTGTTGGCGTCGTCCGGCACCAGGTTGGAGGCTTCGCTGCTGAAGGACACGTAGCGGCCGTTGGGAGAGATGGCAGGGTTGAGGCTTCTGCCGTCGCCTGCCTGCCCGCCCGCGTCGGCGCTGGCCAGCGTCACCTCCCCGGTGCGCAGGTCCTTGACGAAGATCTGCTCGCCTTCCGTGCCGCCCGGCAGAAGGTTGGTGGCGAAGCTCGCGAATGCGACGAAGCGGCCGTTGGCCGAAAGCGACGGGTCTAGACTGAGGCTGTTGCCTCCCGTTCCGTCGGCGTTGGTGCTGGCGAGCGTCAACTGGCCGGTACGCAGGTCCTTGACGAACACGTCGCCGGTTCCGTCGGCGTTGTCCGGCACCAGGTTGGTCGCGGAGCTCTCAAACGCGACGAAGCGGCCGTCCATGGAAAGCGACGGGCTGAAGTTGAAGGCATTGCCCTCCGTTCCGTCGGCGTCGGCGCTGGCGAGCGTCACACTCCCGGTGCGCAGGTCCTTGACGAACAGGCTGCCGCTCTCGACGGTGCCGCCCGGCACCAGGTTGGTAGCATCGCTGGCGAACGCGACGAAGCGGCCATCGCCGGAAATGGTGGCAGAGAAGCTCGGGCCGTTGCCTCCATCCCCCTGCGCGTTGCTGCTGGCCAGCGTCACCGTCCCGGTGCGCAGGTCTTTGACGAAAGCGTCAAAGGACCCGTTGGCGTCGTTCGGCACCAGGTTGGAGGCAGAGCTTTCGAACCCGACGAAGCGGCCGTCGGCCGAGATGGACGAGAGGCTGCTTGCGCCGTTGCCTCCGTTCCCCGCGGCATCGGCGCTGGCCAGCGTCAACCGGCCGGTGCGCAGGTCCTTGACGAACACGTCGCCGGTTCCGTTGGCGTCGTTCGGTACCAGGTTGGCGGCGAAACTCTCGAACGCCACGAAACGGCCGTTGGCGGACAGGGCGGGATCGTAGCTGTTGCTGTTCGCCTGGCCGCCCGTGCTGCTTGTGCTGGCCCGCACGGTCCCGCCGTCGCCGGGGCCGCCCCACGGAAAGCGGGCGCTGCCGTCGGGCGCGAGAAAGGCGGGCGACGCCGTGAGGACGGAGGTGTCGATGGCGGCGGCGTCGAGGTCCGGGCCGGACGCGGCGTCGCCGAGGGCTGTGGCGGCGAAATCGTTTGTAATGTCGATGGCCATGTGTGCTCCCTTGCGCCGGTGCGAAGCGGTGGCGCTTTGTTCATCCTGCATGAACCGTTGCGTTATACGGCACAAGGCGCCCGCGGGGTGTGACCTGGGTCACAGGCGGGGGCCGGACGGGGACCCAGGGGGTGGTGGCGCGCGCGGGCGAGGCCCGGCGCTGCACGCGCCACCGGCCCACGATGTTGCCGGCGGGGTCAGGGCGTGAAAAGCATGGAGCAACACAGGACGCCCCGGCCCATGCGCGGTGCCCTTTGCCTCGGCGACAATCCCGATGCGCTGCGGGACAGCATCGCCAACGAGAGCGCGGATCCGCGTCTGTCGCCGATCTGGGCGGACCTGTCGCGGGCGGCGCCGGCGTTGATCACGATGGCGGGGTTCGACCCGCTGCGCGACCAGGGCACGGCCTATGCTGTCACGCTGCGCTTAACCGGGGTCTGACG
>CAXSAZ010000104.1:0-5241 GCA_964235485.1 uncultured Acetobacteraceae bacterium
CACGTCGGCAACCGGGAAAATCAGGTCGCTCACCTGCGCCCGCTGCATCACCGCCCCGTTCACCAGGGTGACGAGGTTCAGGGCGGCGGGGTCGGGGATCTCGTCCACTGTCGCGATGGCCGGGCCGAGCGCGGTGAAGCCGGGCAACTGCTTGCCCATGATGTTCACCTCCCAGGTCAGCCGGGCTTCCCATGGCGCTTCCGCCTGCCACACCGCCCGCACCCAGTCGCGGGCGGACAGGTCGTTGGCGGCGGTGTAGCCGGCGACGTGGGCCAGCGCGTTTGCGGCGTCCACCTGGTAGCAGCGGCGGCCGAACACCACCGCAAGCTCGCCCTCGTAGTCCACGGCGTCGGGGGCCTGGGGCGGCAGCGTCACGACCGCGCCCGGGCCGGACACGGAGGCCGGGCTTTTCATGAAGGCGGTCGGGTGGGGCGGACGCGGCGTGCCGGCCATCTCGTTCAGGTGGGAGTTGTAGGCCAGCCCGGCCGCCACGATCATGCCGGGCCGCGGGATCGGGGGCAGCAGCCGCGCCGCCGCCGGCAGCAGCGCGCCGGCGGCCCGCAGCCCCCCGTGCGCCCCGGCGTCGCCGGCGACGCGGCCGGCCAGGCCCCGCACGACGGCCAGGCCGTCCGGACCGCCTTCCAGGATGCCCAGCAAGCTGCCGGGCAGCCACGCTTCCACCGTGCCGGGCGCCGCGGCGCGGCCGAGGTGGAGGATCTCCCCCGAAGCCAGGATCACGCCCGGCGAGCCGCGCGGGCCGTCGTCAATCGTCACGAGCCGCATCGCCGCCCCCTACTCGAACCGGTAGGTCTGGTCGGAGAAGTCGGCCGCGACCGTGACCCGGCCCTCGTTGATCTGCCATCGCTCGATGTGGAAGGTGGCGCCGCCGCCCTGGCAGAACGGGTCGCCGGCGGCCAGGGCCTCGGCGGCGGCGAAGTCGGCGGCGCGGAACACGGTCATGCCGACCCCTGGGCCGCCCTCCTGCTTGAACAAGGGGCCGGACGCGAACACGACGCCCTGCTTTTCCAGCCCGATGATCCAGCGGTAGTGCGGCAGCATCGCCGCCTTCAGCCGTTCCGGATCGACCACGCGGCGGAACATCACGTAGAAGTCCCGCTTGATCATCGGTCCCCGGAGGCGGTCAACCTCGGCTTGCACGTCCGACGCGCCGCTCATGCTGCTGCCATCCTTTCGCCCAGCCCTTCCACGATTTCGATAATGGCGGCGATGTCCTGGTCGTGCCGGTCCTGCGCGCGGGCAATCGCATACACCGCCCGCACCTGCTCCAGCACCGGGACCTGGGCGCCCGCCCCATGCACTTCCGCCAGCTCCAGGGCGCGGTCCAGGTAGCCGAACATGTGGCGGAACGGGCCGCGCCCCGCCGCCCAATCCCGCGACAGCATCAACGGCGCCTTGTTGGCAAACGTCGCCGACCCGGCGGCGCTCGGCTTCAGCACCTGCAGCATCTGCTCGGGATCAAGCCCCGAAGCGCGGCCGAGGTTCAACGCCTCCGCCGCGATCAGGTTGTGGGCGCAGACCATGAAGTTCGCGATCAGCTTCATGTTGGTCGCGGCCCCGAACGGGCCGAGGTGGAAGCGCCGCGCGAACATCGCGTCGAGCACCGCGTCGCACCGCCCGACCGCGGCCTCGTCGCCGGCGGTGAACAGCACGGCGCTCCGGTCGGCGACGTGCTGCGGCAGGCCGCTCACCTCGCAATCCAGCATGACGGCGCCCGTTTCCGCCACCCGCGCCGCCTGGGCGCGCTTCGCATCGAGGGGGTAGCTGCTGATGTCCGCGATCACCTGGCCCTGGCGCAGCCATGGCAGCAGCCCATCAACCGTCTGCTCCAGGGCGGCGGCGTTTGGCAGGCTTTGGACGATCACGCCGCAACCGGCCAGCCCGGCCAGCGACGCCGCGACGACGCCGCCTGCGGCCTGCAAGGCCTCGCTTGGCCGGACGTCATAGCCCGTCACGGCAAAGCCGCCGCGCACGAGGTTCAGGGCGGCCGGAAGGCCTACGTTGCCCAGGCCCACAAATCCAACGTCCCGCATCGGTCCTCCAAGTTCTTTTTGATGTTGCACGGCAGGGTTCAGTCGGCGGCAAGGATCGGCGGCCCGGCGTCCGGCAACCCGCGGCTCGCCTGCGGGGCGCCGAACCGGTACGGCCCCATCAAGGCGAACAGCGCGCCGCCCACCAGGCTCAGGCCGCACAGCGCCAGGAGCGCCGGGTGATACGAGTGCAGGGCCGACCGGCTCCAAGCCAGCCCTGCCGCGCCGAGCGCCCCGCCGAGCTGGAAGGACGAGAACACCATCCCGTAGATGCGCCCGAACGACAGAAGGCCCTGGTAGCGGCGGATGAGCACGCCCAGCAGGTCGAACTCGGCGCCGATCACGAACCCGACGCTGGCCGCGGCCAGGATGCCCAAGGTTGCCGCCATGGGGCTGGCCAGGGCCAGGCAGGCCAGCGCCGCCACGAGGAAAATGCCGGCGCCGACCTTGGACGCGCTCATGCGGTCAAGCAGCCAGCCCGTCCCGACCCGGCCCACGATGGAGCCGATCCCAACCGCCGACTGCACGTAGATGGCGTAGCCGACGCCGATGCCGGCCTCGCCCAGGATGTTCACCTGGTGCACGAGCATCCCCGTGCTGATGGCGCCGAGGATGGCGAAGTTGCCGGCCATGACGGCAAAGGCGCGCGTTGCCGCCGCTTCGCGGAACGTCAGCCCCGCCGCGGCAGGCGGGGCGGCGCCGGGCCGGGCCACGCCGCGCCCGCTTTCCCGCAGCCACAAGGCCGCCACCGGCCAGACCAGGAGCACAACCGCCAAGCCGAGCAGGACATAGGCCACGCGCCAGCCGAAGTGCAGGAACACGGCGCCGAGCAGGAACGGCAGCAGCGTCGATCCGATGCCGAGGCCGACGTTGGTGATGCCGAGCGCCAAGCCGAGATGCCCGTCGAACCAGGTCGTCACGGCCTTCATGTAGGACAACGGCCACAGCCCAAGGCCCAGCACGGGCAGCAGGACGCAGGCCAGGTAGAACATCCCGATGCTGGAAGGCAGGAAATACATGAGCGTCAGGCCCGCCCCGAAGGCGGGCAAGGACGCGAGCACCAGGGCGCGGGCGCCGATCCGGTCCGCGAGGTAGCCCTGCACGGGCGAGACCAGCATGATCATGAGGGAGATGATCGACGCGCCGAGCGAGATGGACGCAACCGACCAACCGAACTCCTGGTGGAGCGCGGGCAGGAAGATGCCGAACGACATCAGCAGGATCACGCTCGGCCCCAGCGCAAGCGCGACCATGGACGCGGCCACGGTGGCCCCGCCCCGTGCCATGAGGCCGCCCTTTGCGCCCGCGGCCAAGCGCGGAGCCGCACCGGTTGTGGACGGAGATAAGATCTTGCGCATCGACGGTCCTCCTGCAGGCATCCAGGCTTGAGCCTTGCCGGCCTTCTCGGCCTGTTGCCTGCAGGGTCACGGAACGGGGCGGCGCTGTCAACGGTAAAATACACCGTATAGGGCATCATACTTTGGCGCTGCCTGCCCGACAAGCAGCGCCGCGCTGCCAGCGCGTTCCGGCATCAGACCGGCAGCAACGCCGCGATGTTGGTATAGAGAGAAAATCAAAAGGAAGACTGTTGTTGACACCAGTTCTACAGAGTTTCAATTTGCGGCCATAAGGTAAACTAACCAGTTTCAAAACTGGCCATTGAGGCCCGCCTAGCCGGAGCCGCTATGCCGAAGCGCCGCACTTGGCGCGGGACGGAAGCCCTCCCAAGGGCCGGCGTCAAATCTTAGAAGTCCAGTGGATGGAGCCAAGATGAAAATGGACATGACCATGAATGGGGCGCCACGCCCTGTGCGTGCGAAGCCAAGGCGTGCGAAGCCGGGGCATACAGGACCATGGCAAGGATTCGGTCCGCACGTTCACACAGGCGAGTCAACGGTCGGCGATCAGATGTAGTCACCAGTGACCCGCGGTGGTCGCCGCTCGCGGACCACGCCTCCTGAAACCCGCATCCATGGGACCTGTCTATGTGGATCTGTCAGGGCACGGGCGGGACAGCCTGGGGCGGGGCGCCAGCTCCGGCGAGGTCGCAGCGGCGGTGGCGGCCGACAAGGCGGCGCAGCACGAGCGGGAGGCACGCTGGAGCGACCTGCAAGGGGCCTACCGCGACCCGCACGCGGCCCGCGCGGCACTGGACGATCTGGTCAAGCGGCAGGGCTGGACGAGTGCCACGGCCCGGGTTGCGCGCGAGCCTGAGCAGTTCGGCGAGTTGCGGGGCAAGGAGGGGTTCTTCGCGGGCGCGAAGGCCCGTGCGGAGCGGGACGCGGCCCAGCGCACGGCCGGCGCCATCGGGCCGAGCCTGGAGCGGATCGGCGCGGCGGAGGCCCGGGCGGAGCGGGGCTATCGCACTGGCGTGGAGGCGCAGCGCGCGGCGGACGCAGTTGGCATCCCGCGCCTGTCCGCCGCGGCCGAGGCGGCGGTCGGCGTCGTGACGGTGGCGAAGGACGATCGCGCCAGAAGCGAGGCGTGGCGGGCTGTGCAAGGGAACAAGCCAGTCACGGGCGAGCTGCGGGCGTTTGGCGCCGCCGTCGAGCAGCGGTTTGGCGAGGAAGGCGTGCGCGCCATGCTGCGCGCCGAGGGCCGGTCGGGGGCCGTTACGGTGTCGTCCATCGCGGCCGAGCAACGGCTGGCGCTGGACCGGGTGGCCGGGCTGACTGCAGCCTTGAAGGCAGGGAAGCGGGCCGGTGCGGCGGCTGCCCAGCGAGAAGCGGAAAGCGAACGACAAGGGCAGTGGCGAGGGCTGCGGATGTAGGGTAGTGCCCGATGGAGCTGCACACGTCCGCAACCAGGACACCAACTTGCAACAGTGTAGTCCGGTCAGGGCTGCCGGCGCAGGTGTGCTCCTTTGTTCCTCAAGACTACGTGCCCGGCCGCATCAAGCCGCCTGCGCGGCTGCCGGGCTGGGCAGGTAGGGCGCGACGGCCTCGACCGCCCGCTTGACGTACTCCTCCTTCTGGTCGACCGGGGCGACGTAGTGCATCGCCGCTTCGGCGTCCTCCCGCAAACCAGCACGCATCAGGACCCAGGCCGCGAGGTACTGTGAGGCGAGGCAGCCACCGGCAGTCGCAACGTTGCCGTCAGCGTAGAACGGCTGATCGAGCACGCGAACTCCTGCCTCGACCACCCAGGTGCCATCGCGGATGTGGTGGAAGTAGGTTAGCGGCGTAGTCTCTGG
>CAXSAZ010000105.1:0-4548 GCA_964235485.1 uncultured Acetobacteraceae bacterium
AGTGTTGCAGGGCGGACTCAGTGACGGCGAGACGACAGCGTTGAACAGCCCTGGCGTAGCAGGCGACTTCGATGACACCCTGAACGGCAGGGCTGATCGGTTCCGTCATGTCGGCATTTCCGGTCGACATGACGATACGCTCGAACCAGAGGTGCTGGCGCAAGCGCGCGATTGCATCGGCAAAGGTCGGAGCTGGCTTGGGATACCAGGCAGCCCGGTGTGGCGAGAGCGCCAGCCGTTCGGCATTCTGGTGCACATACAGCGTGACCACGCTGTAAAGCCCGAGCAGCACCGGCGTGGTTCGGAAAATTGCGGGGTCGGACCACTGGCGCTGCGTTTCCATCCCGAGATGCGCGCGAGCTTCTTCGTAGGTGGTCTCGACGGCGCAGCGCCGGTTGAAGCAGTCCAGCACATCGCGCGGAGCGGCGCTGGTATCCGTGCACAGAAAAGCTTCCGGCTCACGCCGGCCGTCGGGGTAGCGGACCAGCACCCACAGGATTGGCACGATCGGCTTGCCCCCGTGATGCCACAGCGCCGTGCTGGAGGTGTATTCGATCCAGCCCGCGCTGCGCCAGGGGGTCCGGCTGGATTGCACGACCCGCAGCCAGCGTGTGGCCGGGTCGGCGATGCGCGCGGACAGCAGAGGTTGGCGCGCGCCTTTGCGGGCGGGACAGCCGGGCTTGTCCTCGTCGTGCGACGGTGGGTCGAACAGGCGCGCATCTTTGCGCATCCGCGTGATGACCGCCATGGACGGGCGGAGCGCGTGCAGCAAGTTGGTGCGGGCTGCGCGGTTGAGGTGAAGGGACAGCCTCTACGCGCGCGCAGGCGGGAACATGAGGCCAGCGGGAGCGGCAGGCCGCTCCCGCTGTCCGTGTTCAGATCCTTCCCTCGCCGACCAGCTCCCGCGTGCGCTTCAGCGTCGACAGCAGCGCGGCCTTGTACCCGTTGTCGCTGTCGAACTGCGCCTGCTCGGCCCGCTCCTCCGGGCCGTTCGGCTCCTGGTCGCGCAGGCCGAGGTAGCAGTAGAAGCGGAGCTGAAGCTCGCCCGCCTCGTCCTCGAACAATTCGTTGATGATCGCGCCCTCGCGCGGGCCGGTCGCCTGGAAGAAGGTGACCTTGCGTCCTTGCTCCAACGTGATGATTTCGCGCAGGTCGGCGCCCGCGATCGTCGCTTCGCGCACGAAGTGGGTAGTGCTCCCCTCGGTAACGTCGCAGCGCGTGCAGAAGCCCGGCGGCAGAAAAAGCCGAGCGTCACGCGCCTTAAGTTCCAGACCTTTCCAGGCCTGCTCGCGGGTCAGCCTGATTTCGCCTTCCGGGTTCACCGGAACGGTGGCGGTCGAGTAAATCATGACGGTGGTCCTGTTCGGGTGAGCCGGGGGTGATCAGCCGGCGATCTGCGCGACGTAGGCGTGGTAGGAGCGGAGCGGCCGGCCCAGCAGTTCGGTCAGCCAGTCGACGTCGCCCTCGTCGGGGATCATGCCGTCGGTCTGGAAGCGTTCGGCCATCTGGCGCATGTCGTAGGCCATCCAGCTCGGCATGAACTGGCGCAGGTTCCGCTCGAAGCCCGCGGTATCGTTGCCTGGGAAGGCGATCGTGCGGCCCAGCACGTCGGACCAGATAGCAGCGGCATCGGCGCCGGTCAGTGTGTCGGGCCCGACGAGGTTGATGCGGGTCAGCGGCAGCGGTGTCGACGAGCGCTCGCGGCGGACGAGCTCAATGGCGGCGACCTCGCCGACATCGCGCGCGTCAATCATGGCCAGGCCCTTGTCGCCGATCGGCATCGGGTAGATGCCGTAGCCCGTCACCACGTCCTTGATGGTGATCTCGTTATCCATGTAATAGGCTGGGCGCAGGACGGTGGCGTTCATGCCCATCGCCTCGATCATGCGCTCGACACCGAACTTGCCGGCGAAATGCGGCACGTTCACGTAAACGTCGCTGTGGATCACCGACAGATAGACGATCCGCTCGATCCCGGCCTCGCGGGCGACGTTGAGCGCGATCAGCGCCTGGGTGAACTCGTCCGCCACGACCCCATTGAGCAGGAAAAGCGTGGAGATCCCGGACATCGCTGCGCGCAGGGAGTCCACGTCGAGCAGGTCGCCCTGCGCGAGTTCCACGCCGGCGGAGAAGCTGGCCTTGGAAGGGTCGCGGACGAGGACGCGCACGCTGGCGCCGCGGCGCACGAGCTGATCGACAACGTTGCGGCCGACATTGCCGCTCGCGCCGGTCACAAGAATGGTCATGGGGGTCACTCCTCAGGTTGAGCCGGTTGGCAACCCGAAGATTAGTGATCCACGAACGCGCAAATAGACGCTATATCTGGATGCACCGTCTCGCTGGTGGAACGCATGGACCTGCTTGCCCTTGCCGACTTCAACTTGGTCGCCCGCCACGGCGGATTCGGTAAGGCTGCACGCGCGGCCGGACGTCCCAAAGCGACGCTCTCGCGGCGAGTGGCGGAGCTTGAGGCCAGCTTGGACCTGCGCTTGTTCGAGCGGGGGCGGCGTGACCTGAAGCTGACGGAAGAGGGGCGGGCGCTGTTCGAGCGCGCCGGGCTGCTCCTCACCGAGCTGGAGGAAACGGCCGCAGCGATCGCCTCGGGTGGCGAACGGCCGCGGGGCCGCCTGCGGATCAGCGCGCCGCTGCTGTTCTGCCAGACCGCGATGGGGAAGCTCGCGGCCGACTTCGCGCTTCGATACCCGGAAGTTCGGCTCGAGGTCACGACGGAAGACCGAGCGGTCGATATGATCGAGGAAGGGTTCGACCTCGTGATCCGGGTGAACCCCGATCCCGACGAGAGTCTGGTCGGCCGCGCCTTTCTGCACGACCGGCTGGTGGTCGTCGCCCGCCCAGGCCTTGCGAAGCCTGCCGACGGCATGGCCGTTCCGGCCGTCGTGCGCGGGAACGGCGATCACTCGGCATGGCTGGTGAAAACGCCGGCCGGTCGGGACACCATCGCGACCGAGCCGGTGCTGAGGCTGTCATCGCTCATCATGGTCCGAGACGCGGTGCGGGCAGGCATCGGTGCGGCGCGACTGCCGGTATCGCTGGTGAGCCACGATCTCGCTGACGGCGCGCTGGCTCATTGGGGCGACGTGGATGCACCGGACATCACGCTGTGGACGCTGTATCCGTCCCGCCGACTGCTTAGCGCGCGCGTCTCCGCCTTCCTCGATCACCTGGAACGGGCGTTTCCCAATGGGACGCCGGACGAGCTGGCCGCCTATATCGGTCGGTGAGGCTACCCGTCCCGCCCTCCACGCCAGCGAAGTCCGGTGCCGGTCGGCGTTGGTGCACGGATGACCGGGTAGCCTGACCTTGGTGGGAGAGGTATGTTCCTGTCATACCATTCAAGCACAACGCTGCGCGCCTCCACCATATTCCGCGGGCACGTTACCGGATCACGAACTGGCCGGCTTACGAGGCGGGACTGCGCCGGCGCGGTGACCTAACGTTTTGGGTGGACGAGGCGGCGCTGGCGGGGTGGCAAGCACCACGCCGGAGCACGCCGGGTGGGCAGCAGCACTACTCGGAGCTGGCGATCGAGCTGGTGCTGACGCTGCGTCTCGTGTTCCACTTGGCCCTGCGGCAAGTGGAAGGGTTCGCCCGCAGCGTATTCCAGCTGCTCGGCATGGCGCTGCCGGTGCCGGACCACAGCACCCTCAGCCGGCGGGGTCGCGCCTTCACGGCGCCAAGCGCGTGTGCAGGCTGGCGCCGGGCCGGTGCACCTGGTGCTGGACAGCACGGGGCTTGAGCTGTTCGGACAAGGCGAGTGGTGCGCGGCCAAGCACGGCCGGCGGCGCAGGCGCTGGCTCAAGCTGCACCTGGGTGTCGACGCCAGCACCGGCGAGATCGACGCGCGCGTGCTGACGGACGGCGACGCGGACGACGCGGCGCAAGCGCCCGCTCTGCTGCGCCAGTGCGAGGGCACCCTGGCCAGCGTCATCGCGGACGGCGCCTACAATCGCGATCCCGTCTACCAGGCCGCCGCTGCCCGACAGCCCGGGTCACCGCCCGAGGTGGTTATCCCACCCCGGGCCGATGCCGTGCTGGGCACAGCTGATCCGGACCAACAAACCCCGCGCGACCGCCACGTCCAGCTCATGGCCGACCGCGGCCGCATCGGCTGGCAACGCGCCACCGGACATGGACGCCACAACCATACCGAAACGACAATGGGCCCCTACAAGCATCTGATCAGGCCCAAGCTCCGTGCCCGCAACCGATCTGCCCAGCACGGTGAGGTCGCCCTCGCTGTCCAGGTGCTCAACCGCATGATCCGCGAAGCCAAGCCCGTTTCCGTCCGCCGCTGAACCGCTGTGGGTCAGGGACTGTGCCGTCCGCACTTGCCTCCGTGCACCAACGCCCTGTCGGTCAGGTCGAGAAAGACCGCCACGCGCTCGCGCAGGTAGGGCTCGAACGGGCGGACCTTGGTCGGGCGCGGCTGGCGTGGCCCATAGACTGGCGGCTCCAGGCCGCTCTCGATGTATTTGCGCACCGTCTTGCGGTCGAGGCCGGTGCGCCGCGCGATGGCGGACACGCTCA
>CAXSAZ010000106.1:0-4529 GCA_964235485.1 uncultured Acetobacteraceae bacterium
CACGTCCTCCCCCCGCGCCACGGTCCCGACCTCACCACCCCAGAACCCAATAAGAACCCGACGGTTTTGTCGGTGCCGGTGATCTCCTCCGCGTGCACCTCGCGGTCCTTGATCCCCGCCAAGCTGTTCAGGCGCTGCAGGAGGAGCACACCGCCAGATTGTCCCAGAAGGGGCATCCCAGTGGCGATCGGCCCGTCCTGCATGACGCGGGTCACGCTGACCCAGCAAGGGTCGGTGGCCATGCGCAAAGGGGCGTAGAACTGGAACTCCTCGGTTTCGACGTTGAACCAAAGGTCCAGGAACGCGCGCTCGTCGCCCTGGAAGAAAGACGGCGCCTTGCCCCGGATCACCCCGTAAAGGCTCGTCACCCGCTGCTGCCCGTCGAGCAGGAGCTTGACCGTCCCCAAGCCGGCCAGCCCTTTACCCCGCTCCTTCAGGGCCCCCTTGGCTGTAACCCAGATCAGCAGGCTGCCGACCGGGTGCCCCTGGTAGAGCGAGCGCATGAGGTTCCTGACCTGATCGCGGCTCCAAACATAGCCGCGCTGGAATTCCGGAAGGGCGATCACGCCCATGTCGATGGAACTCAGGACGTCGGCGATCTTCATGGGCACACCTGAAATGCGACAAGGAGGGCGGTGAGCGTCCATGCGCTGCCCGGCCCGCGGCTGACGAATTCATCCGAGCTTGCGATGGAGCGGAAATAAGGGAAAGGGGGGGAACACGCTGGAGCCTAACCAGGCATTCGAGCGAGCGCGGCAGCTTTGGGGTTGTAAGCATAGCTCGTGATTGTTCCGTCTTTGATCCGCTTTATGGCTTCGTCGATGACGAAAAGCGGCACGAGGAACCATTCCCGCGGGATGACGGGCTGGCCGAAACGGTCCTTGATCTCAACGTCGAGACGGGCTGCGCCGAACACGCGGTGGATCAGGTTCTCAAACTTGGCGCGGTTGACGTTGTACAGGTCGTAAGTCGCGACGATCTCTACGTCCGCCATGAGGAACGTCGGGTCGAGGCGGGCATTGGCGACCCGGCGCGCGACGTCGCTTCCGGTGACGCCGATCTTGTGCAGGATGTCGCGGCGGGCCGCGACGGTCGGGTGGTCGGACTTGCTCCGCAGCACATAGACGATGCCGCTCGCCTCGCTTCCCTCCCCGTCTTGATCTGCGAACAGCGGGCCGGCGTCAGGTTCGACGATCCGCCGTCCAGTGGCATCCTGCTGTAGCGCCTTTTGCAGGGAACGCATGAGCAGGTTGCTCTCGGTGCCGTTGTCGAAGACCACCCGGAGCCGGGCGTCGGTCTTGGCCTGCTCGTTGCTGAAAGGCGCCTCCATCGCCGCGACGTAGGCTTTCTGGCCGCCGAGGACATAGAACCGTCCCTGCGCGATCTCAGACTTGCGCTCGAACCGCCTCGTCTGCCGGATGCCGGCGCCGAGTTCGCGCTGCACCTGCTCGAACAAGGGTTTGAAACGGTCGAAGTCCTCGCACTTCTGCCGGTTTGCGATTTCTTCGGCCGCCCGCTTCTCAGCCGCTGACCGGACGTGCCGCAGCTCGGTGATGCCCGCCGGGCCAGGCGCTTCCACGCCGAGTTGCGTCAGAAGCTCGTCGTCGTCGAGGTTGTCGGAGCCGCTGGCCGCAGGCGTCTGTTCCCGTGCCAGAAGGCTCTGGCGATCCAAGGGTTCGAGCAAGGCGCGGCACTCATCCAAGCCGCGGAGGCGGTCAAGGCGCACGGCATACAGGCGCTCGAAGATGTCACGATCTTCCCCGTGCTGGGGCGCGCATCCGTGCTGCTCGACGAAGCGCTGGATGTCCTCAAAGCCGGCGATGATCCGCTCGTCGCGGGCCGTTCGGCTCGACCCGGCTTCTGGCTCGACCCCGACGCCGAGCTCTTCCAGAAGCGCATCGTCCTCGTCGGTGAACCTAGACACGGGCGGCCTCCGCCTTCATGAGGGCGAGATAAGCCACGCCTTCGGCCATGCGCTTCTCCCAAGCGTCCGGGGAGGTGATCGAGGGCAGGCGACCCCGCTCCTGCTTGAACTTGAGCGCGCGCCGGGCGAGGTCCCGCGCTTCCTCGACGGTCAGGTTGATGCGCCTGGCTGCGATGACGGCGGCGACCTGTTTCAGGCTCTCCTCCGTCATGGCTTTGGCCAGGATGGCGTATGCCGCACCAAACGGGTTGATACGGTCGATCAAGTCGATGTCCAACTCGCCCACGTGCATGGCGAACCGGCGGACGCCGTCAATGAAGGTGGTATTCGGCCTAGCCTCGTCCGCGCCCGCCGTATTGCCCAAGGCGCTCTCCTTAGCTTTCTGCGTAAGGCTGAGAGCAGCGATGGCGTGCTGGCGGACGGCCTCCTGGTCGATGTCATCCAGTTCAGGATACTTGTCCCTGACGATCTTGCCCATGCGGAGCTGGGTCAGCTCCTCCGCGACCAGCTCGGGGTCGAACAGCCCGCGCTCAACCGTGCCCTTATCCTGGACGAAGGTAGCGACGACCTCGTTCAGGTCCTGCTGGCAAATGCGCTGCGCTTCCTGACTCTTGGGAGCAGCAAGGCCCTTGATCTCGATCTCGAACCCACCCCGCTCGTCGCTGAAGCCGACGTTGCACCCGTTTGGGTCGTAGCCGCCCGAACCGTAGTCGAAGCCGGGCGTCGGGCCGCTGGTCGGGGCCTTGGGCTTGAACTCGAACCGGGGCGCCAGGACCTGCTCCATAAGCAGGCTCGCTGCGATTGCCTTCAGCGTGTCGTTGACCGCCTCCGTCACGGCCTCGTCGGAGGCGTCCGGCTCGGCGATCAGGTTGCTGAAGCGCGCCCGCGCCTTGCCCGGCGCGTCGCGGGTGGCACGGCCGATAATCTGCACGATCTCCGTCAGGCTGGAGCGGTAGCCTACTGTCAGCGCGTGCTCGCACCACACCCAGTCGAAACCCTCCTTGGCCATGCCGAGGGCGATGATGATGTCCACGTGGTCGCGGTTGGCCCTCTGCACCGGGTCTTTCAGCGCGGCCGACACACGCTCGCGCTTGGCCGGGTCGTCGTCCACCAAATCCGCGATGCGCAGCGTCCGGCGGTCCGGGGTTTGGACCAGTTGGAACCCTGTCGCCGGGTCAGTTCCCTGCCAAGTGCCCAGCGCCTCGATGACGTGCTCGACTTCCCGTATCTTGTCCTTCGTGCTTTCGCGCGAGTTGACGCTGGGGATATGAATGATCGTCTTCTCGGCTGGGTCCAGCACCTTCAAGATGTCGTCGGCGTAGGAGCCGGCATAGAAGAAGTAGCCGATGTCGAGCTGCTTCAGGTGCTCATACCCGTTGAGTTGCTCGTAGTAGGTGTAGGTGACGGTATCGAACTTCGCCTCCTCATGCGGGGCGAGCACCGCCTCGGCGTCACCCCGGAAGTAGGAGCCGGTCATCGCCACGATATGCGTGCGGCCGCGGGCGATGAACTGGCCGAGGTGCAGGCCGAGCTTGTTGTCGGGGTTGGCGCTGACATGGTGGAACTCGTCCACGGCGATCAGCCGGTCGTCGAAGGCGTCCACTCCGAGCCGGTCCACGGCGAAGCGGAAGGTGGCGTGGGTGCAGACCAGCACCTGGTCGGGATTTTGGAGGAAAGCTTCAACCGCGCCGACCTTGCCGCCATTGTCCGAACCGGGAGCGTCGCACAGGTTCCAGCGAGGCCCCACGCGCCAATCCGCCCAGAAGCCGTGCCGGCTGAGGAGTTCGTCGTGGAAGCTGGCGCCGATGGAGCGTTCGGGCACCACGATGATGGCCTGGCGCAGCCCCTGATTGCCTAGCTTGTCGAGGGCAATGAACATGAGGGCACGGCTCTTGCCCGAAGCGGGCGGCGACTTGATAAGGAGATACTGCTCGCCCCGGTGTTCATAGGCCTGCTCCTGCATCGGCCTCATGCCGAGGGCGTTGGCCTTGGTGGAGCGGCCGGTGCGCGCATAGGCGACGGAGACGGACGGGACCGGCTTCACTTCCGTCATGCGTGTGCCCTCCTTTTGCGCTTCGGGGTGGCAAGTTGCGTGGCGGTCATCGCCGTGTAGAACTCGAACAGCTTTTCTAGCCGCTCGGTGTCATTGCGGAAGCAGCGACCGATGTAGATGCGTTCCAGCACCTCGTCGTTGCGCTCGTGCGCGTCGCGTAAGTCGGGCGGCATGGCATCGGGGTCGTAGAGGTTGGCGATGGTGGCGGGGAAGTGCGCCTCGCGCGCGAGGAGGATATCTGCGGCGCAGCGTGTAAGGTCGGCCTTGTTCTTGTCGGTGAGGGCGGGGACGGGAAATGTGTTCCAGCCAAGGGTGTTGGAGTAGCGGTAGTCGGTCTTGAACCTGCCGCAGACGGTGGCGATCCACACGAGGTGGAGGCGGGAGGCGATGAGGGCGAGGTTCCAGAGGGGAGCGTTCAGCAATCCAAACGCCTCGGTAATGATCGAACCAGGTGTAAGGAGGCCGACAGGCAGGTACTTCCGTGCCACGGAAGATGTGTATCTGCTCAACCCAGGTAGGTGACGGCCTGCCCGCGTAGGGTTTGCTGGATGG
>CAXSAZ010000107.1:0-4467 GCA_964235485.1 uncultured Acetobacteraceae bacterium
ATCCGCACCGGCCAACACGAGATAAGAGACCAATAGAGATACGTCAAGCAGGAAACACACGGAAAATCACCCACAACGCCCGTACGCACCCACACACCAAGCCGCGCCCGCAAAAAGGCTTCCGGCGTGGACGCGCAGCCTACTCCTTCTCGTCGGCTTCCGGCTCGACCTCGATGTCGCCGCTGATCGCGTCCGCGTCGTCCTCCAAGTCCGAGGCGTCCTCCAGCACGTCCTCCTCAGCCTCCTCCTCCGCGGTTTCGATCTCAACATCCGAGTCCTCCAACCCCGGGGCTGGAGGCTTCCTCAAACGCTTCTCATCGGCCACATTGCCCCCTGTCCGACGCGCGCGCGGCTGCTCGGTCGGTTGCTCGGTGCCGCATTTCGGGCAGACTGCCGGGGTCCGGGTCAGGTCGTAGAAGCGCGTGGCGCAGGCGACGCAGACGCGCTTCGTGCCGAGTTCTGGCTTCGCCATCAAGTCCCTCAATTCCATTCGCCGCACGTGAACGGCGAAGGGCGCGGGCCATGCCATCGCAGCGCCCCGCTGTCAAACGTTGCTGCGCCATGCTAACCCGCTGTGGATCGTTCCCGAAGACTCCTGCATGAGCCTCGCCCACCCTTCCTTGGCCTCCAACCGCCCGGCACAGCCGCTTATGGGCAACGTTCGCGTGCCCGGCGACAAGGCCACTGGCCATCACGCGCTGCTGCTTGCAGCCCTTGCAGTTGGCGAAAGCCAGATCACAGGACTGCCGGAACACGGCGACGTACAGCGCATGGCGTCCGCGTTGCGCGCCCTCGGCGCGGAGGTCATCCGGGACGCGCCGGGCACGTGGCGCGTGGCCGGCCGCGGCCTTGGCGGCCTGCGGGAGCCGGAAAGCGTTCTGGACATGGGCAACTCCGCCGCCGCCGCCCGGCTGATCTGCGGCGCCCTTGCGAACCATGACCTGTTCGCAACCGTGACGGGGAACGCCAGCCTGCGCCGCCGGCCCATGCGTTGGATGACGGACATGCTGCAGGAGTGCGGCGCGCGCTTTCAGTGCCCGGCGGGTGCCTGGCTGCCGCTCGCCGTGCAAGGCGCCTGCAACGCCGTGCCGATTGAATGCCGCCTGTCCGCGCAGACCGCGCCGGCAAAGTCGGCCCTGCTGCTGGCTGGCCTGAACGCGCCGGGCTGGACCCGCATCACCGAGGCGGTGCCGGCCTGCGACCGCGCCGCGAGATTGCTGCGCCACTTCGGCGCAAGCGTCACCGTTGAACCGTATGGCAATGGCTGCGTGACGAGCGTGATGGGCCAGCCGGAGCTGCGGGCGACGGGTTTGACGGTTCCGGGCGACCCATCTTTGGCCGCCATTCTGCTGGTGGCGGCGCTGACCGTGCCGGGTTCGGCCGTGACGGTCCGCGGCGTGGCCATGGACCCGCGGCGCGCCGGGCTGTTCGCCGCGTTGCGGGACATGGGCGCGCAACTGGAGATTACCCGGGAACGCTTGGAAGGCGGCGGGCCTGTGGCCGACGTGGCGGCGACCTACACCGGACTCCGCGGCGCAGACATACCGCCGGCGCAGGCCGGGGGCATGGCCGACGATCCCATCCTGGCCGTCGCGGCTGCTTGCGCCGCCGGCCCGACGCGGATGGAGGGACGCGCGGCGCTGGAGGCGGATGGCAGCCTGTTGTCCGCCACGCTCGCGATGCTGCGGCTCAACGGGGTCCGGGTGCAAGACGCGAGCAACGGCGTTGTGGTGCATGGCACCGGCGCCGCACCGGCGGGCGGCACCCGAGTGGAGGCCGGCGCGGCTTCCTACGTCGCCTTGTGCGGCCTGGTGCTGAGCCTTGCAGCGGCGCCGCCGGCGCGGGTGGACGCCGCGGGGATCGAGGAGGACTTTCCGGGCATCCTGGCGCTGCTGCGCCAGATCGGCGCTCCGCTCGCGTGAAGCCCGTCATCGCCATCGACGGGCCGGCTGCAGCGGGCAAGGGCACCCTGGCCCGGCGGCTCGCGGCGGCGCTCGGCCTCGCCCACCTGGACACCGGCCTGCTGTATCGGGCGGTTGGGCGGCGGGTGCTCGATGCCGGGGAAGCGCCGGACGACCCGGCCGCGGCCGAGGCCGCCGCCCGCGGCTTGGCGGCGTCCGACCTCGCGCGCACCGACCTGCGCGGCCCCGAAGCGGACCGGGCGTCGAGCCTCGTCGCCAAGATGCCTGGCGTCCGCGCGGCGCTGCTCGCGTTCCAGCGCCGCTTCGCCGCCCAAGGTGCGGTGCTGGACGGCCGCGACATCGGCACCGTCGTGGCGCCCGACGCCGCCGTGAAGCTGTTCGTCACCGCATCCCCCGCCGCGCGGGCGCGCCGGCGCTGGCTGGAACTGCAAGGCCGCGGCATCACGGCCCCGTTGGCAACCGTCGAGGCCGAGCTGCAAGCCCGGGATAGGCAGGACGCGGCGCGGGAGGCCGCGCCGCTGAAAGTTGCGGCGGATGCCGTGGTGTTGGACACGACGGAGCTTGACGCGGACGCCGCATTCGCGCGGGCGCTGGAAATTGTTCGGAGCCGGCTTGGTTTTACTTGACTCCTGCTATGCGGCCCGTATGTCTGCCGGTGCTACCCGAAGTTGACAGGGTCCAGCCATTTGGCATGGGCCTCTTGCTGTTTTCAACCTAGCCCGCACCGCGGGCCAGACGTTCCCCGATCCCACCGGGACGGAGCGCGCAGTTCAAGTGATCCCGGCCCGGCCGGCTTCATGCACAGGAACCTATTCAACACATGGCATCATCCGCCACTGCCCTTCTCGACCGCCCGTCCCACGGCGACATGAGCGAAGATTTCGCCTCGCTGCTCGACGAAACGATGGGCCGCGAGGCCGGCTTTGAAGGCTCGGTCGTCACCGGCCGCGTTGTCCGCCTGACCGACGAGTACGCCATCGTCGATGTCGGGCTGAAAAGCGAAGGGCGCGTTGCGCTCAAGGAGTTCGCGCAGCCGGGCCAAAAGCCCGAGGTGAAGCCCGGCGACAACATCGAGCTGTATGTCGAACGCTACGAGGACCGGGACGGCGCCATCGTGCTGTCGCGCGAAAAGGCGCGGCGCGAGGAAGCCTGGACCAACCTTGAGAAGTCGTTCGAGGCGCAGCAGCGCGTGAACGGCACGATCTACGGCCGGGTCAAGGGCGGCTTCACCGTGGACCTTGGCGGCGCCGTCGCGTTCCTGCCGGGCAGCCAGGTGGATATCCGCCCGGTGCGCGATGTCGGCCCGCTGATGGGCACGCCGCAGCCGTTCCAGATCCTCAAGATGGACCGCGCCCGCGGCAACATCGTCGTGAGCCGCCGCGCCGTCTTGGAGGAAACCCGCGCCGAGCAGCGCAGCGAGCTGATCCAAGGCCTCAAGGAAGGCATGATCCTCGACGGCGTTGTGAAGAACATCACCGATTACGGCGCGTTCGTGGACCTGGGCGGCGTCGATGGCCTGCTGCACGTCACCGACATCGCCTGGCGCCGAATCAACCACCCGAGCGAGGCGCTGCAGATCGGCCAGCCCGTCCGCGTGCAGGTGATCCGCTTCAACAGCGAAACCCAGCGCATCAGCCTCGGCATGAAGCAGTTGGAGGCCGATCCGTGGGAAGGCGTGGCAGCGAAGTATCCGCCGGGCGCCAAGTACTCCGGCCGCGTCACCAACATCACGGACTACGGCGCCTTTGTGGAACTGGAGCCGGGCGTCGAGGGCCTGGTGCACGTGTCCGAGATGAGCTGGACCAAGAAGAACGTCCACCCCGGCAAGATCGTCGCGACCAGCCAAGAGGTCGATGTGATGGTGCTGGACGTGGACAGCAGCAAGCGGCGCATCAGCCTCGGCCTCAAGCAGGTGCAGCGCAACCCGTGGGAGCAGTTCCAGGACGAGCACCCCGTGGGCAGCACCGTCGAGGGCGAGATCCGCAACATCACCGAGTTCGGCCTGTTCATCGGCATCAGCGCCGACATCGACGGCATGGTGCACATGTCCGACCTGTCCTGGGACGAGCCGGGCGAGTTGGCCATCGCCAAGTTCGAGAAGGGCCAGGTCGTCCAGGCCAAGGTGTTGGACGTGGACGCCGAGAAGGAACGCATCAGCCTGGGCGTCAAGCAGTTGCATGACGATCCCGCCGCCGACGTGCTGAGCCGCGTGCACAAGAACGACGTCGTGACCTGCATCGTCACCGCCGTGCAGGCGAACGGCATCGAGGTCAAGGTGGACGAGGTGCTGACCGGCTTCATCCGCCGGGCGGAGCTGGCGCGGGACAAGTCCGACCAGCGTCCGGACCGCTTCGCCGTGGGCGAGAAGGTCGATGCCAAGGTGACGGCCATCGACCGCGCCGCCCGCAAGCTGAGCCTGACCATCAAGGGCCGGGAGATGGAGGAAGACAAGCAGGCCATCCAGGACTTCGGCACCGCCGACTCCGGCGCGTCGCTGGGCGACATCCTGGGCGCCGCCATCCGCCGGCGGAACCAGCAGAGCGAC
>CAXSAZ010000108.1:0-4349 GCA_964235485.1 uncultured Acetobacteraceae bacterium
ATGATGTCCACGATGTCCTGCCGCACGACGGCGGCGATCTGGTCGAGGTAGGTGCGCAGGCGGCGCGGGCCGGGCAGGGGAGCGCCGTCCTCCCCGCGCAGCGGCGCCGGGGTGGTGCAGCCCGATCCCATGTCGCCGTCCTTCGCGTCGGCGATGATGAAGTCGGGTTTCGCGTAATGGCCGGCACGGATGCGTTTCAGCTTCTCGTCGAGGCGCCTCATGGCTTGCTTTCCTGTTCTGTCTTGGATGGATGCGGTGGGGGTCACCAGATGGTGAAGCCGGCGTCGGCCACGACGACGGAGCCGGTCAGCAGGCTCGACGCCTCGCTCGCCAGGAACAGGATCACCGACGCGACCTCCTCCGGACGCCCACCGCGCCCCATGGGCGTGTCGTGCAGCCACCCTTGGCCGATCTCTTGCCGCAGCCCGGGGCCGGACATCGCCGTGTCGATGTAGCCCGGCGCCACGGCGTTCACCCGCACGCCGCGCGCCGCCCATTCGCCGGCGAGCGACCGGGTGAGGTGGTGCACGCCCGCCTTGGCCGCGTTGTAGTGCGCCTGGCGCTGCGGCCGGTTGGAGATCAGGCCCGACATCGAGCCGACCGTCACAATCGCGCCGTGCCCGCGCTCCAGCATGGCCCGGCCGAAGCCGCGGCAGCACCAGAACACGCCGTTCAGATCGACATCGACGACCCGGAGCCACGCCGAGTCCGACATCTCCTCGCCCCCGGTGTCCGGCCAGGCGATGCCGGCGTTGGCGACCAGCACGTCGATGGCGCCGTACCGGGCATTGAGATCGTCCGCCACCCGCGTCACGTTGTCCGGGCGGGTCACGTCCAGCGCCACCGCCTCGACCGCATGGCCCAGCCCGGCCAGCGCGGCCCGCCCCGCTTCCAGCACGTCCGGCTGCACGTCGGAGATGACGACGCGCGCCCCGGCCTCGGCCAGCGCCTGCGCGGCGCACAGCCCGATGCCGCGCCCGCCGCCGGTGATGAACGCCGTCTTGCCGTCCAGCCGGAATTTCTCGGAATACATGTCGTGCTCCAGCCGAGGTGCGGGGACGGACAGCCCGCCCCCGGCCGTTTCTCAATTTTTCGGGGTGCCGCCCTTGCGCATGGCCTGCTCGACGCCCGTCTGCGCCGAGGCGAGGGCGGCATCGACGGTCTTCTGTCCGGAGATCGCGGCTGCGACCTCCTGGCCCACCCGGGTCCCGATCCCCTGGAACTCCGGGATCGCCACGAAGGAGATGCCGCGGTAGGGCGCCGGCTCCACGGTGGGATGGTCCATATCCGCGGTCTGGATGGCGTCCAGCGTCAGCTTGGCGAAGGGCGCCGCGCGCAGGTACTCGGGGTTCTGGTAGGTCGAAATCCGCGTGCCCGGCGGCACGGCGGCCACGCCTTCGGTCTTAGTAACGAGGTCGATGTATTGCTTCGACGTGGCCCAATACACGAACTTCTTGGCGTCCTCCTGCATCTTGGACGACTTCGGCACCGCGAGCGCCCAGGACCAAAGGAAGTGGTTGCCCTTGTTCACGGTCCCGTAAGGCGCATGGGCATAGGCGAGCTTGCCCGCCGCCTTGCTCTGCTTGGGGTCGCTGAGCGAGCCGGCCGCGACCGTCGCATCGACCCACATCGCGCAGTTGCCGTTGGCGAACAGCGCCAGCGTTTCGTTGTAGCCGTTCGACGACGCGCCAGGCGGGCCGTATTGGCGCAGCAGATCGACGTATAGGCCGACCCCCTTCTTCCACGGCTCCGTCAGGAGCTGCGGCTTCCAATCCATGTCGAACCAGCGCCCGCCGTAGGAGTTCACCACCGGGCTGACCTGGCCCGTGTTCTCCCCCCACCCGGGCTTGCCGCGCAGGCACATGCCGTAGATGCCGCGCTCCGGGTCGTGCAGCGTCTTCGCGAACTCGGCCATCTGCGCCCAGGTGGGCTGGTCCGGCATGGACAGCCCGGCCTTGTCGAACAGGTCCTTGCGGTAGAACGTGATCTGGCTTTCGGCGTAGAACGGCAGGGCGTATTGCTGGCCGCCATAGGACAGGCCGTCCCGCACCGATTTCAGCACGTCCTCCATGTCATAGCCGGGCGGCGGGTCATTGAACGGCACGAGCCAGCCGCTTTGGCCCCACATCGGCGCCTCGAACAGCCCGATGGTCATCACGTCGAACTGGCCCGAGTTCGTGGAGATATCGACGGTCAGGCGCTGGCGCAGCATGTTCTCCTCCAGCGTCACCCAGCGCACATGGACGCCGGGGTTGTCCCGCTCGAACTCGGACGACAGCCGCTGCATGACGATCATGTCATTGTTGTTCACGGTCGCAACCGTCACGGTGGTGTCCGCCTGCGCGCCGGCGGCGGCGCTGGCCAACGCCGCCGCCAGCGCCCACTTGAACCGTCCTGCTTGAAACATTTGTTCCCTCCTTTGTTGTTTGCCGGCACGGCTTATGCAGCGCCGGGACGATGCGGCTGGCCGAGCGCCAGCAGGCACCCGGCCATGAACGTGTCGCCAAGCCCGAGCGTCGTCACGGGCTGCGGCAGGTAGGGCGCGGCGCACGCGACGATGCTCCACGGCCCCGTCTGCGCCTCCTCCGGCGGCGTCTCGAACCGGACGGCGGGATCGAGCGCCACGGGCCGCGTCGGCTGGCCCCGGGCCGCGCGGGCGCTTGCGAGCAGGCAGCCCATCATCAGCGCCGCCCGCTCCTGGGCCGGATCGCCGCGGGTGGCGGCGATGGCCCAAGCGTCCGCGTGGATGCACAGCCGCTCGACGCCCAACCGCTCGGCCGTCGCCACGATGCTGGATTCAGGGGCGTCGCCGGGCATGAAGGCCCGGTACTCGGATTGGCTGAACCCGATTGAGCTGAACGTGCCGCGCAGCCCGGCCACCGTGCGGTCGCGCAATTCGGGCGTGTCGAACCCGGCCATTTCCAGGTGCACGACGGGCACGCCGGCCGCGCGCCAGCGCAGCCCCAGGGACCGCGCCCGCGCGACGGCCCCGTCCAGGTCGCCCCCGCCGACCGCGCTGAAGCCCGACAGCACGCCCGCTCCGGCCTCCGGCGCCAGCGCCGTGCTGAGCGCCTCGAATTCCGGGTCATCCTCCAGCCCCGGATCGGTGAAGCGGACGATGATGCGGGACGACCGCGGCGCCACGGCGTTCCCCACCGGCCGTCCGGCCGTGAACTCGAAGATGTAGATCTTGGGCCGCGGCACGCCGCGCGGCGCGACCTCCCGCGCCGGCACCGGCCGGCCCCCTTCCGCCAGGCAGATGCCGCCGTCGAGGCACGCTATCTGCTCGGCGTCGCGGTGGCCCAGGGCCAGCAAGGCCGGCGCGCCGAGCAGCGTCAGAACCCGGGCGGCGTGCGCGCCGGTGCCGCCCAAAACCCGGCGCGGCGGCAAGGCGGCGTCCAGCCAGGCCGGCCCGGCGTCCCAATCCACGCGGATCTCCCCGCCGATGCCCGCCGCCGCGCGCTGCGCCAGCATCTGGCCCAGCGCCCGCGCCGGAGGCTCGGGGGAGGCAAGCAGCACGCCAACCGCGTCGTGCACCGACAGCACCGCGTCCACGCAAACGCCGAGGCCGCAAAACGTCCAGCGCCCGTGCAAGGCATACGCGCCGAGGTTTGCGATCAGGTTCGCGTAGCCGCTGTGCCACTGGCATTCTTGCATGGTCGGGACGTTAACGCCCCCATACGCCGCGTCAAGCGTAAAGCCGCAGAAAAACGCATGAAAGCGCAACTCCCGGGGTGGTGCATCCCAAGCAGGCTGCTATAACGCGGCATGGCGCTGACCCGACCCGAGCCGGCCAACGATGCCGATGCCCTGCCGGCATTGCGGCAAAGCCGGCTGGCCGCCCTGGTGCGGGAGCGTGGGCAGATGACGGTGGCGGAGTTGGTCCGGCAGTTCGGCGTGTCGCGCGACACGATCCGGCGGGACCTGCATGTGCTGGAGCAACGCGGGCTTCTGGTCCGCACCCACGGCGGCGCGATCCCGAGCGACGACCTGGTGATGCGCGAGGTCTCCTTGACCCAGCGCATGGACGCGCATGTCGGCGCGAAAATACGCATCGGCCGCGCCGCCGCCACGCTGATCCGCGACGGCGAAACCCTGATCGTCAACGGCGGCTCCACCACCACCTACTTCGCGGCGGAGGTGAAGGACCGGCGGGAGCTGATGGTCGTCACCAACAACCTGCGCATCCCCCCGGCGCTGCCGGACGGCGCCATGCGCGCCATCTACGTGCTGGGCGGCACCTACTGGAGCAGCCCGCAAGTCACCATCGGCGCGATCGGCTTCCCGTCCACGGCGCAGATCAGCGCCGACACCGCCGTGATCGGCGTCACCGGCCTGTCGGCTGCCGG
>CAXSAZ010000109.1:0-4289 GCA_964235485.1 uncultured Acetobacteraceae bacterium
GCCGACCCGGGAAGCAGCCCCGATGCAGGCCCATTACGGCATCTACCGGAACCCCAACGCGCGCGACGGCACGGTGCGCGATGCGCTGGACGCGGTGGGCGAGGACGAGTTGCGGCTGGCGCTTGCCCGGCAGCGGCGGCGCGAGGTGCTGCTGGCCGGCTTTGACCGGCGGCGTGCGAACAGGGCGCTGGCGCAGCTTGGGACACCAACCGCGGAGGCGAGCCATGACGATCCAGTTTACCCTGACCCTGGCCGTTGAAGGAGCCGCGGCAGACGGCCGCTCAACCACTCGCGCCATTACCGCCGCCATTGAGCGAGCTTCGCTGACCGCGGAAACGCTTGGGCTGACGCTGGCAGAGGGTAAGGCGATCCTGACCGAGCTGCAGGCCGCGGTTGTGGCCGAACAGGTTGCGGCCCATGAGACCGCAGCCCGGCGCTGCCTGGCTCGTGGGACGGATCGGGGCATCAAGGGCCACCACCCGATCACCTGCCGCACTGCCTTCGGCACGCTCCCTCTCACGGCTACGCGGCTGCGCCGCTGCCGATGCGGTGCCGACTGCGTCGCCGGTGACCGCGCCTCGTTCAGCCCGCTTGCCGACCTCCTGCCTGGGCGCACCACGCCGGAGTTGCTCTACCTTGAGACGCGCTGGGGCGCGCTGGCCTCCTACGGCTTGGCCGCCCGCATGCTGGGCGACGTGCTGCCGATGGATCGGCCGGTTGCGCCTGAGCGGGTGCGCCGGCACCTACACGCCGTTGCCGCAGGCGAGGAGGCCGCAATGGGCGAGGAGCCAGATGGAGCAACCTGGGCGTGGTCGGACTGCCAGCGCGACTTGGACGAGATGCCGTCCCCGGACGGGCCGGCCTATGTCGGCGTGGATGGTGGCTTCGTGCGCGACCGCGCGGGATCCTGGTTCGAGGTGGTCGCCGGCAAGTCGGTGCCCGGCTTTCGCCGGACCGCCCCCGAGGACGAGCCGCCGCGCCCGGCCAAGTGCTTCGCCTTTGTCCAGGCCCACGACGACCGCCCGCGCCGGCGCCTGCTGGACGTGCTTGCTGCCCAGGGCTACACGCCGAACCAGAAGCTCGTGCTCATGTCGGACGGGGGCGAGAGCGTGCGCCGGCTCGTGGCGCGGGTCGCCCCCGAAACCGAGCACGTGCTGGACTGGTTCCATGTCACCATGCGGCTGACGGTGCTGCGGCAGATGACCAAGGGCGCGTGCCGGGCCGATGCTGGCTGGACGGAACAGCGGCTGCGTGACCTGGAACGCCTGAAGTGGCTGCTCTGGCACGGCCACGCCCGGCAGGCCGTTGATGCCGCCCAGGAGCTGGTCGACGACGCCTGGGGTCGGGAGGAGGACGCGAAGGAGGAAAGAACGGAAACGGCGGAGGCCAGGGGCAAGCTGAAGCGGCTGCACACCACAGCCGAGGAGTTCGCGACCTACCTGCGGCGTAACGCGGGGCAGATCATCAACTATGGTGAGCGGCACCGAGCTGGCGAGCGCATCTCGACCGGCTTCGTCGAGAGCGCGGTCAATCAGGTGATCTCCAAGCGGTTCTCGAAGAGGCAGTCGATGCGCTGGACCCAAGCTGGCGCACACCTGGCTTTGCAAGCCCGAACGCGCGTGCTCAACGGTGAGCTGGAGGACGCCTTCCGGCGCCGATGGCCGGGGTTCCAGCTGCCGTCCAAGGCCGAACCGGGCGAGGCAGGAAACGGCTCCTTTGCCTTACCGCCGTCACCCGCCAGCACAGCACCGCTTGCCCACGTTTTGTGATGGGCTCACCGCCGAGGGCGCCCAACGGTTCGCGGAGAACGTCGCTCCCGTCATCAAGCAGATCCAAGCGCCATTAGGTAGCAAGCACACCTCACGGGATTGCGAGCCTGGAAGACGGGCTGTAAGGGGCGCCCAGACGTTAATAGTCCTGATCGGCCTGTTCACTGCGGCACTTGTCGGGGCCGTAATCGGGAGAGGTCCACTCGTAGCACAGTCGCACGCTATGAATTTCGTGGAAGATGTCGCGGTAGCAAACTCGACCGTATGCCACGACTTTTTGCGAGTTCCCGAACGCGTCGTCCATGGTTCTGATGGTGTGCGCAAGGGACGAAATGCCGCTTGTAGCAGATGCTTCTCTGCTGAAGGTTTGTCCCTCCTTCAACTCCCGTTGGCGAGCGGCACCCTCCCTGCAATCAATGGGGGTGTAACTCAGGTACTCCGGCCCGAACCGGCTTTCGACGAAAACCTCGGTGGAAAAAAACAGATCGTAGGCCGGAGTCTGCCCCATGTTCTCGGCGATGAGCTTGACATGCGGCGGCCTTCCATCGCTTCCAGCTTTCAGCTCCGTCTTTACGACGACATAGGCCCGCAACGTGCGGCGTTCTTGGTCCTGAGCAATCGAAGCCTGCCAGCCAGTGAAGCCCGCCGCCAATCCGGCGGCTATCAGCGTGCAAGCGAGAATGAGTGTGTTCGCCTTATCGTAGCCGTCGCGACTTGGATGCTGGTTGTTCTTGGGCTGGTCTGGCGTGGCGTCTGGCATGGCGTGGTGCTCATAAGGGATGGCAGGCCGCTCTACCACAACGTGGTCGGGATCACCCTAGTTCTGGCCGGGATGACAGCACTGTGGACGGGGATGTGGTTGCTGCTCGCGAGCGGCCCCGATCTAGCCAGCATGGCGCAGGCGACCGCGCTGCATCTCAGATGGGAGGGCAGTGAGGTGTAACCCAGATGCCTGCTTCTTGGGGCGCCTCCCTGCTTGCGGCCTCACTCTGCTTCACTTCCGGGCCAAGACTTAACCAATTTGATATTCAGTGCTTGACCGGGAACATTTGGAACGCCGTAACCACTTTTACCGAAGCTAAGGCCGCTTGGGTTGGTCTGAGATATTATCCAACAACCTCTGGTCTGGCCCCTACCACCCAGCGCAAATTCGTAATCTACACATCCAATCGCATATCCAGTAATATGGTCCTGTATTCTGTATGTGCTGGGTTCAGGAATTCCGGTGTTGTGACCAACTTGGCTGTTAATAAAAGCGACTTCCTTTGGAAAAACAGATGGTCCGAAGCGCTTTCCACTTTTCTCTATAGATGCTCTGACGGCACTGGAGAATGCCTTTTGCTCAGCCTGGATGTCGGCGTTATCAGGGATAAACTTGAATCTGGATACAACATCAAGCGCAGGACTAGCTCCGATGTTTGTTATCTTCAACCGGAAGTCAAGGAAAAAGCCGACGGTGCTGACAATCTGCATTGGGTCAGTCTCGCCGACTTCCACAAACAGCCATGGCCGTTGAGAAACGGAGAGAGTTTGTTTGGCTATGTCGGCCTGTTTAACAGCAGCATCAGCGCTCCGCTTAGAAGCCCAGGTCGCGCCGGCTGTTGCGGCGAAGGTGAGTATAATGAGAGGTATGCTAAAGACTCCCACCAAGAAAGTGTTGTAAGCCCACAAAGCTTGTTCTTTGGCAGCATCAGCGGCTTGTCGCGCAATACACAGGTTGTCCTCTGCGGCGCTCTTGGGACGCTCACAGGAATAGGGGTAAACGTAGGGTTCTGGTGCTTGGGTGCTGGCCGGCGGGGCGGGTGGTGGTGGCTGCTGAGCGGCGTTCTTTGCTGGTGCGCGGCCGTGGTCACGATTTTGCGGATTAGCAGCTAACACTTCGCCATTTAGTAGAAGAGCTGCAATCAGTCCTCCAAGTGCAAGACCCGCGCACCAATTACCTTGAGCACAGCGAACAGAAACCACGCTGGAAAAGCCCCCCGATTGATCTTCACCGTCACTGATCCCTCAGTTTCAGGCAACCCAATTTCTGTAAGTCGGCGGGCCAACTCGACATAACCCACATCGGCCCGTTTTAGCTCGGCTTTAAGCTGTCGCTTGGCGTGGTTCGCCCATTCATCGCTTGTGCCTGCCATTAGGTTCCTCACTGATCAGAGTGAAACCTAACATATGTGTCCGATTTGCTCTTGCAAGGCGGCGTTCGGAAGCTTACACATATGTATGTAAGCTAATGGATGCGACAGATGGCCCAGCACTTCCTCCTCACCGCCGCCGCCCGCACGCTGAGCCTCAAGGCCATCTTCCGCATGAGCGACGACGAGGCGCACGAGACGTTCACGGCCATCCGTTTCGCCGACAACGGCGGGGCTGCGTTCTGCCCGCGTTGCCAATGCACGGCGGTCTACGCCTATGCAGCCCGGCGCATCTGGAAGTGCAAGGCGTGCTGCCATCAGTTCTCGGTTACGAGCGGGACCATCTTCGCCAGCCGCAAGCTCGCGATCCGCGACTACCTCGCCGCGA
>CAXSAZ010000110.1:0-4186 GCA_964235485.1 uncultured Acetobacteraceae bacterium
GTCAGTGGGAACCTATTTCCTGCTTCTCGACCTGCCCTCCTGGTCCGACGATCAGCTCCCTGATCCGGCTGGCCAGCACGTCTATCGCGAACGGCTTGGTCATCACGTACATACCGGGGTCGAGGTGCCCGTGGCTGAGTACGGCGTTCTCCGCGTAGCCGGTGATGAACAGCACCTTCAGGTCCGGCCGCACCGCACGTCCCGCATCGGCCACCTGCCGCCCGTTCATGCCGCCGGGCAGGCCCACGTCGGTGATCAGAAGGTCGAGGCGCACGTCCGACTGCAGCACGCTCAGCCCGGCCGCGCCGTCGCCCGCTTCGATGGCCGTGTAGCCCAAGTCCTCCAGCACCTCGGTCACGAGCATGCGCACGGTCGGCTCGTCATCGATCACCAGCACCGTCTCGCCGGCTTCGGCGCGCGGCGCTGCCGCCTGCTCGGTCGGCTCGACCCCGCTCTCGGCTTGGCCGTCGTGTCGCGGCAAATACAGGCACACCATCGCGCCCTGGCCCGGCTCGGAGGTGATGCGCACCTGCCCACCCGACTGCTGCACGAAGCCGTAGACCATGGACAGGCCCAGGCCCGTGCCCATGCCAATCGGCTTGGTGGTGAAGAACGGGTCGAAGGCGCGCCGGATGACCTCGGGCGTCATGCCGGTGCCGGTGTCGCTGACGCTCAGCGAGACATAGTGCCCGGGTTGCAAGCCGCGCTCGCGCGCGGCGCGCTCGTCCAGCCAGCGGTTGCCGGTCTCCACGGTAAGCCGCCCACCGTCGGGCATGGCGTCGCGGGCGTTGACGCACAGGTTCAGCAGCGCGTTCTCAAGCTGGTTCGGGTCCACCAGCGTGGTCCACAGCCCGGCAGCGCCCACCACCTCGACCGCGACCGCCGGTCCCACCGTGCGGCGGACCAGCTCCTCCATGCCGGCTACCAGGCGGTTCATGTCGGTGGGCTTGGGGTCGAGCGTCTGCCGGCGCGTGAAGGCGAGCAAACGGTGCGTGAGGGCTGCCGCCCGCTTGGCTGCCCCCTGGGCCGCTTGGATGTAGCGGCCCAGCTCGTTCGTCCGTCCCTGCGCCATGCGCGCCTGCAGCAGCTCCAGGCTGCCGGAGATGCCGGCCAGCAGGTTGTTGAAGTCGTGCGCGATGCCGCCCGTGAGCTGGCCCACCGCCTCCATCTTCTGCGATTGACGCAGCGCCTCCTGCGCCGCTGCGAGCTCGGCCTCGGCGTGCAGGCGGCTTGAAATGTCGCGGGCATGATGAAAGGCGCCAGTGATCTGGCCCATCTCGTCGCGCAGGGGCGTGTAGCTGATCTCCCAGTAGGGCCGGCCGAGTTCGGGCCGGCCGAACTCCTCAACAATCGTGAACAGTTCCCCTGAAAGCGCGCGAGACATCAGCGCGCGCATGACGGGGCGCTGCTCGGGGATGAACAGGTCGGGGAAGACGTCACCCACCTGCGTGTAGAAACCGTTGACGCGGTGGAACTCATCGTTGTGCGCCTGATTAAAGGCGATCAACCGGTAGTTCATGTCGAAGGCGCAGACCGGCGACGGGTCGGATTGGACGATGTTCGCGTAAAGCCGGAGCGCCGCCGCGCGCTCCACCTCCCCGGTCACGTCGCGTGCGACGCAGAAGAGACGGTCGCCCTCCGCCACCGCTGTCCAGGAGAACGAGTGGTAGTGCCCGTCGCGGTCGCGAAAGCGGTTGATCATGTTCAGCATGACCTCGTCCGCCGCCGCATCGACGACCTTGCCGCGGGTCTTGATCCGGTCGTCGGGGTGCTCCATCCATTCGGACGTTCGTCCGATGAGCTCGGCTTGCGTCCATCCGAGGATGTCGGTCCAGGCCGGGCTGGCGCTGAGCCAGCGGCCCTCAGCGTCGCACACCACGAACGGGGCGCGCGACAGCCGCCAGATCTGGTCGCGCTCGGCCGCCAGCTCGGCGACGCGGCTTTCGAGCGTTTCGTTCAGCTCGCGCAGCGCCGCCTCGCTCCTGCGCAAGCGCGCCTCGGCTTGGCGGCGGTCGTGGATATCGACCGAAGCGCCGAACCAGCGGACGACCTCGCCCGTGGAGGGATCCCGGTGGGGTTCGCCTCGGACGAGGAACCAGCGGTAATCGCCCGCCGCAGAGCGGATGCGGTGCTCGACGAGGTATGTCCGTCCGGTGCGGCGCGCCTCGTTGAACGCCGCCACGGTCGACGCTTCGTCATCCGGGTGGACGTGGGCCGCCGCCACCTCCGCGGCCGTGGTCGGCTGGTAAGGGACGCCGGTGTAGTCGCTCCACTGCTTGTTGAAGAATTCGACACGGCCCTCGGCGTCGGTGATCCACACGACCTGCGGCACCGCGTCCGCCATCAGGCGGAACCGCGCCTCGCTTGCGCGCAGCTCCGCCGTGGCGGCGACGCGCTCGACGTGTGCCCAGGAGCGCGCGGTCACCTCGCGCAGCAGGCCCAGCTCCGCCTCGGTCCAGATCCGGGGCGCGCGGTCGTGGATGGCCATCAACGCGGCGAGACGACCCTCCTTCACGAGCGGCATGCATATCGTGGCGGCAATCCCAATACCCTGGAACGCTGCGGCGTCCTCGGGCGGCAGTTCGCTCAGGTTGTCGTTCACGACGAGCGGCAGGCCGGCGCCCAGGTTCCTCACCGCCAGCTTGCCGAAGTCGGCGAGGCTGTAGTGCCCGACGATGCTCTTCGATCCCTGTGCCGCCCAGTTGCCGCGGATGGTGAAGCCGTCCTGGTCCCCATCCATGTCCGCGTAGGCGCAGATCGAGAGGTTCAGGTGCTCGCCCAACAAGCGCGTCGTGGTCGCGAGCACCGCGTCGGCGTCGGCCAGCGGCGCCGTCTCGGCGCCGAGCCGGTCGAGGAAGCCGAGGCGCGCCTCGCTCTCGCGCAGGCGTTCCTCGGCCTGCACGCGCTCGGTCACGTCGGAACCCTCGACGAAGATGCCGGTGATCCGGCCCTCGCCGTCGGTGACCGGCTGGAACACGAAGTCGAGGACGCGCTCCTCGGCGGCATCGCCCGGCCTGCGCTGCAAGCCGGCCTTCATGCCCGTGCCCTTGAAGGCCTCGCCTTTCGCGTAAACGGCGTCCAGCAACTCGAAGTAGCCTTGCCCCTCGACCTCGGGCAGCGCCTGACGGATCGGCTTGCCCAACACGTCGCGGTGCCCGACGAGCTGCATGTAGGCGGGGTTGGCGAGTTCGATGACGTGCTCCGGCCCGTGCAGCATCGCCATGAAGCTGGGCGCCTGCGCGAAGAGCTGCTCGAACCTTTCGCGCTCGGCGAGGTTGCGGCGCTCCGCGAGCACCTGTCCCGTCGTTTCCCGGCACGCACAGAAGATGCCGGCGACCTGGCCGCTTTCGTCGCGCACGGGCGTGTAGGAGAAGGCGAAATGCGTTTCCTCCGGGTAGCCGCGCCGTTCCATCACGAGCGTGATGTCGTCCATGTGGACGGCTTCGCCGGCAAAGGCTTGCCCGACGATCGGCGCAAGGTCGTCGCGGATCTCCGACCATACGTCCATGAGCGGCCGTCCGAGGGCGTGCGGGTGTTTCCGCGCGAGGATCTCGGCATAGCCGTCGTTGTAGAGCAGCGTGCGTTCGGCGCCCCACGCGACGAACATGGGCTGCTTGGAGCCCAGCATGACGGCCACCAGCGTCCGCAACGCCAACGGCCAAGCCGAAATCATGCCGAGCGGCGTGAGCGGCCAGTCGTGCGCGCGCATCAGCGCGCCCAGCTCGCCCCCGCCGGCGAGGAAGCCCGGCCCGGCCTGCTGGTCCACCTACGCGCTCGCCTGGCGGCGGGGCACGGCGGCGCCGGGCTGCGGCGTTGCCTCGCCTTCCCGCAGCTCGCTCTGCTCCAGCAGGCGCAGCGCTGCCCGGACGACCTCGCTCGCGGTCTGATAACGGCCCGAGGCGACGCGGGCGGTGATGAACCGCTCCAGCTCAGGCGTGAGGGAAACGTTGAGGCTCGTGCGCTGGATGGCCATGCTGCGCAGAAAGCACTTGGCACATTGCGTGGTCAACATTCAACTGATGCGATGGGCAGAAACGGAAGGTTGCAAGCGGTGCTCCGCGACCCTGAGCTTGCCGGTGAGCTGGCGGCCGACTGGGTCCAGTGCCAAGGCATCAGCGCATCAATGCGCGCCTGCGGCCAGCCATGGACGAGGCGGGTCAGCAGGTCGGCGTGCGGCCCGACGCCA
>CAXSAZ010000111.1:0-4107 GCA_964235485.1 uncultured Acetobacteraceae bacterium
GCAGCCCTGGTCGCATGATGTGTCCGCCACCACCCCGGAACCCGACAAGAGCCATCGCCGAATGCGTTGCGCGCCGTGTCCGTCATGCGTGCCGCCTAAAGGGGGTGTGACTGATCCTAGGATGATACCAGTCCTTCATGCGCAGGCGAAGCTCGCCTACTTGAGGTCCTTCACCACGGGACTGTCCTCGCCATGAAAGCTGCCACCCTGCTCGCATTCGGTTCCCCCCTGTCCATCGGCGCCGTGCCCGACCCGGTTCCGGGGACCGGCGAGGTCATCGTCGATGTCGTGGCAACCGGCATCCTGCCCTACGCGGCGGATGTGTTCAGTGGCGCGCGCAAATACCCGCTGGAGCTGCCCGTGGTGCCAGGCTGCGGGGCGGTCGGCCGCGTGCGCACCGCCGGGCCGGATGCAACGCGCCTTTCGCCCGGCGACTGGGTGTTCTGTGACCCTACCGTGCGGTCGCGCGATGGCGGCCTCGCCCCTGACATCACGCTGCAGGGCTGGAGCTCCCGCGGCGAAGGGGGCCTGCGGCTGCAGAAGCACTTCCACAACGGCCCGTTTGCCGAACGCATGATGGTGCCGACCGAGAACGCCATCCCGCTTGGCGTCATCGACGAGGCGGACGCCGGACGATGGTGCGCGGCGGGCGTGGCGCTCGTGCCGTACGGCGGCCTTCTCGCGGCGGGGCTGCAAGCCGGGGAAACGCTCCTGGTCAGCGGCGCCACCGGCAACTACGGCAGCGCCGCCGTGGCGACCGCGCTGGCGATGGGTGCAGGCTGCGTCGTGGCGCCCGGCCGCAACGAACGAGTGCTTGCCGACCTGGTGCGCCGCTTCGGTTCGCGCGTGCGGCCCGTGACCCTCGCCGGCAACGAGGATGCGGACCGCGCGCGGATGCAGGCCGCCGCACCAGGCCCGATCGACTGCGTGCTGGACATCCTGCCGCCGTCCGTCAGCGCGACGGTGGTGCGGGCCGCTGTGATGGCGGTGCGCCCATACGGCCGGGCCGTGCTGATGGGCGGCGTGGGGATGCTGGGCGGCGATGACCTGTCGCTGCCCTATCCCTGGATCATGCGGAACTGCGTCGGCATCCGCGGCCAATGGATGTTCGAGCCCAGCGCTGTTCTTGGGATGATCGCGCTGGTCCGGGCCGGGCTGCTGGACCTCGGCCAGTTCGAGGTCACCGAGTTTGCCCTGGACGATGCGAACGAGGCCGTTGCGCACGCGGCAGCCCATGCCGGGCCGTTCCGGATGACCGTGATCCGGCCCTGAAGACGGCGGGTCCTCGCCGGCATGCTCGCCAGCGACGGCACCCGCGAGTTCACGGAGCAACTGCGCGTCGCAGGCGTCCCCGTATGAGCCGGACAGCCTTCTTCTCGTTCATTGGCAGCAATTGTGAGCACAAGCCGCTGTTGGCGAGCATGACGCGATGATGGCGAGCATGGTGGCAGATAATGTGAGCAGGCCCGCCGCTCCATTGTCGGCTAATCCGAGCAGGAACCCGCTCTGTTTGCGAGCACGAACGCCGATGATTGCAAGCGGCTACAGTTAGCACTACAGTTGCGTGTTCCTGATAAGTTTGTATCTCAGCGACATATCAACTTTAAGTTGACATCACTACTCTCATCGACGCCGTTTAACTTCGGTGATTAGCGCAAGAAACTTTTCTGGCCTTCAACCACGAAGATAAAGCAACTGTAATGTTAGGAGCGTTGAGCGCTCATAGTGCCGCGATCCGGGCGTTGTCGCCCGGCGGCTCGCACCATGGGAGGCTGCTGTGGTTTCTGGTGACACCCAGGCCGTCCAGGTTCTAGCGTAGCCAGCATGACATTCCATGCCTGGCTGACTTTCGTCCTCGCCACCGCCGTGCTGCTCACCATCCCGGGGCCGACCGACCTCATGGTGATCGGCCAATCCTTGGGTGCAGGACGCCGGCACGCGCTGCCGCTGGTCGCGGGCGTGGCGCTCGGGGATTTCACCGCCATGACCCTGTCCCTGGCCGGGCTGGGCGCGCTGCTGGCCGCCTCGGCCGCAGCCTTCACGCTGCTCAAGTGGATCGGCGCGGCTTACCTGGTCTATCTCGGCGTGATGCTTTGGCGCGCCCCGGTGTCCGCGGACGCCGCGCCGCCACTCGGGGCGGCAGCTGCCTTCCGCCAGGCTTACGTGGTGACGGCGCTGAACCCCAAAAGCATCGCGTTCTTCGTCGCCTTTGTGCCGCAGTTCATGGTGCCGTCCGCACCGTTCCTGCCGCAGGCGGCGATCCTGGTCGTGAGCTTCGTCGTTATGGCCTCGGCGAGCGCACTGCTCTGGGCGGCGCTGGCTGGGCGCGTGTCCTCGCTGGTGCGGCGCCCCTCCGTGCGCCGCGGGTTCAACCGCGCCGGCGGTAGCGTGCTGGTGAGCGCGGGAGTGTCGCTCGCCCTGAAGCGCTGAACCACCTCCGCCCTAATTGTTTGGTTGTGAGACCTCCTTGGCGCGATCGACAATGAGGCGCGCCTTAGTCGTGTCACAGGGGGCGGCGCGTCCGTGCGGCGCAGGGTTGGCAAGTTTGGGTTCGGCAGTGAGACGTTCGGCGACGACTTGGTTGCGTGTTTTGCCGTCCAGCACGCGCTGTCGCCGGGCGTTGTAGGCGGTGTTGAAGCCGCGCAGCACCTGCTCCATGCGCGGTGGGAGTAGATGTTGATGCCGAGCACCTCACTGCTGATGCGGCGATTGAAGCGCTCGACCGCTGTTCGCCGGTCAGCGCAGCGACGAGATCGTGCGCCTGCGCGTCGGCTGCATCCGCTGGCAGCCAGGCAATGGCAGCGATCCCGCAACGGAGCTCGTCTGCCTGCTCGACGTCCCCGTCCATAAGACGGGCAGCGCGTTCACCAAGCCGGTCGATCCCGTGCTCGGCCGCGCCGTCGAGGCCTGGGAGGCGGTGCGCCCGGCGCAGCCGCCCATGGCCGACCGCAAAACCGGCGAGGCCGTGGACTTGCTGTTCGCCTGCCGCGGCGTTCCAGTGGCCAACACGTATATCAACAAGGCCCTGATCCCAATGCTCTGCCGCAAGGCGGGCGTCGAGCAGGGCGACGTCCGCGGCCGTATCACCAGCCACCGCGCGCGGGCCACCATCGCCAGCCAGCTCTACAACGCCAAAGAACCGATGACCCTGTTCGAACTGCAGGCCTGGCTCGGCCACCGCTCGCCCGAGACGACCCAGCACTACGCCCAGATCACGCCCAATACGCTGACCAAGGCCTATACCGATGCCGGCTACTTCGCCCGCAACGTGCGGACCATCGAGGTGCTGATCGACCGCGGCGCGGTGCTCGACGGCTCGGCGGCCGCGGGCGTCCCCTGGCAGCACTACGACCTCGGCCATGGCTATTGCAGCTACACCTTCTTCGAGCAGTGCCCGCACCGGATGGCCTGCGCGCGCTGCGACTTCTACATCCCCAAACCCAGCGTCAAGGCGCAGCTGCTGGAGGCCAAGGCAGACATCGACCGCAGGCTGGCGGTCATCCCGCTCACCGACGGCGAGCGTGCCGCGGTCGAGCAGGACCAGCAGGCTCTGGGCAAGCTGCTTGATGCCCTGGCAAATACGCCCACACCGGCAGGGCCGACGCCACGCGAAATCGCTCAGCGATTCTCGCCTTCCCCTTGTCAGCCATATTCCACATAATGCTGGACTGGCTTGAGTCGCCCGGCTTGCGCCAGCGCTGCTAGGCCGGCCTGAACAAGAGTGAGCAGCGGCACGCGCTGGCCCAGGTGATCTGCACGTTCAAGCAGGGCCGCATCGCCGACCGCGGCCAGGAACCGCAGCAGTTCCGCGCGTCTGGGCTGAACCTGGTGATCGCTGTCAACGCCGACTGAACTGTGGATCTCCCGCATTTGCCGTGCTGCTGTCCCGCAGTCATGCGGCGTGGAGGACGCGGGCGCGCAGGAGCGGGAAGCCGGCCCGGCCATACATGGTCCGCTTCAGCATTTTCAGCCGGTTGATCTGGCCCTCGGCCGGGCTTGTGGTCCAGGGCAGGTCGAGGGCGGCCTGCACGGCGGCGAGGTCGTGGCGCAGGCTAAGCAGGGTTCTCTTGACTGTGCCACGTTTGGTAGGCGTTCAGGTGGGCGTGG
>CAXSAZ010000112.1:0-4053 GCA_964235485.1 uncultured Acetobacteraceae bacterium
TTCTGCACAACAGGTCGGCTCCAAAAGCGTCAGATCAAGGCTGACAGAGCACTAGTGCCCTTTTCATTGGAAAGGAGCGGCGTCATGGCGCCCGACACGATCCTGCCACTCGCCTTGTTCGTGCTCGTCGCGACGGTCACGCCCGGCGGCGCCACGACCTTGGCCACGGCCTCGGGGGCGCAGTTCGGCTTCCGGCGTTCGGTGCCGTTGATGGCGGGCATCGCCGTCGGCCTGGCCACGCTGGCCGCCGCGGCCGGGGCCGGGCTGGCCGGCCTCCTGCTGGCGGTGCCGTCGCTGCAAACGGTTATGCGGCTGGCCGGGTCGGCCTACCTGCTGTGGCTCGCTTGGCAGATCGCGCGGAGCGGGCCGCCGAAGCTGGGCGCCGAGGCGGGGGTGCCGACGAGCTTCCTGGGCGGGGCGTGCCTGCTTTGGCTGAACCCGAAGGGGTGGGCCATGGCGCTGGGCGCTGCGGCCTCGTTCGCGATGCTGGCGAGCGGGCCGTTTCAGCTTGCCGTGCTGCTCGGTTCGGCTTTCGGCCTCGCGGCGGCCGTGTCGCTGTCGCTGTGGTGCGTGGCCGGGCTGCTGCTCGCCCGGCTGCTGCGGACCGAGCGGCAATGGCGGCTGCTCAACGCCCTGCTGGGCGTGCTGCTCGCCGCGTCGGTCATCCCGATGTGGTTGGAGTGAGCAGGCCCGGCGTCAGCGGATTCCACCGGCTTGCGCTTCCAAGCCCTCCGCCAGCAGCGCGAGCGCGAAGGCGCGCATGTTGGCAACGCGGTCGCCGTGCCCGGTCTCAACCGTGGCGCTGCGCTCGATGGGGCCGCTGACGGCGATACAGGTGTGGCCGGGCGCGTCGCCGTAGCGGTTGCCGTCCGGGCCGGCCGCCCCGGTTCGGCGACGCCCCATGGCGCCTCCGAGATTGCTGCCGCGGCCTATGCCAGCGCGATGGCGCAGGCCACGCAGGCCCGCGTCAACCTGAAGCGCACCCATGTCGTGTCGCCGGTGAACGGCTACGTCACCAACCTGCTGCTGCGGGAAGGCGACTACGCCACCACGGGCAGCCGCAACATTGCCGTGATGGACAGCGACAGCTTCTGGATCGTGGGCTATTTCGAGGAAACCAAGCTTCGCAGCATCCGCGTGGGCGACCCGGCGGTGGCGGCGCTGATGGGGTATGCGGACCCGGTGCGCGGGCATGTGGAAAGCATTGCCCGGGGGCATCAACACGCCGAACACCGTGCCGGGCGAGCTGGGGCTGGCCACGGTGAACCCGGTGTTCACCTGGGTGCGCTTGGCGCAGCGCATCCACATCGACCAGGTGCCCGACACGGCACATTTGGCTGCGGGAATGACGGCGACGGTTACAGTCGGGCCGAACGCCGCGCCGGGTTCGGCCCATGGGGCGCTGTCGCGACTGTTCTCGCCGGGCGGCTAAGTGTTCAGTCCCGGCGCATGATGGTGCAAACTCGCTTCTGACCCGTCAGGAGGAGGATGCACCATGGCAGCAGGTCTTCACGACAGCGCCCGAACAACGCCGCGCGTTTGAGCCGCGCTCCAAGCAGCGCAAGCGCCGTCCCGCGCCCTCGCCGCCCAACACGGCCTCGACCCCAAACCGTGCTGAACTGGCGTAAGCGCTCCGTCACCGTCGATGCCCCGGCGGGACCCAAGGCCCGCAGCACCGTGCTGACCAAAGCCGAGGAGGCTGTCATCGTCGAGTTCAGGCGCCGCACCTTGCTGCCGCTTCAGATCGGCCGAGGGCAAGACGCACATGTTCCTGGCCATCAGCCGCGTGTTCCAGGCGAAACCGCTTGGTTTGCGCCGGGTTCACCTGTGTCGAGTTCCACGCAACGACCGAAATGGCCGCCGGGCGGCGCCTTCATGCGGGGCGTCGTCGCAGCGTTTCCCTACCAAACCCACAAGCCCTGCCATCCCTGGACCAACGGCCAGGCCGAGCGCATGAACCGAACCGTCAAGGGTGCCACCACCAAGGCGTTTCACTACGAAGCCACCAAGCCTTATGCGCCCATGTTTTGGCGTTCACTGCAGCCTACAACTCCGCCAAACACTTCAAAGCGCTCCGATGGCGAACGCCGCTCCAGGCCATCTGCAACGCCTGGAAAACCGACCCGCAGCCTTCAAAGTCAGCCCGCACCATCTCACCTCAGGACTATACACACCTCAAGTTCCGGAGTGGGACAACATGCTGCTGAAAGACGCGAACCTGCTGATCGAGAACGAGTACTTGCCCTTGGAAACGGGCTGGACACGCTTGGACGACGGGCAGGCCTTCATCGCCGTCCGGACCCAGATGCCCGGCTGCCTGCTCCACTTCGTCCAGGACACGCCGGACGGTTGCGTGATGCGCAGCCGGTTCTGGCTGGGCGACGTGGAGGGCATCGACCAGCCGGTGACGCCGGCGTTGCGCCGCGAGATGGCGCCCGACAAGCTGGCCGTGGGGCTTCTCAAGCACTGCTGCAAGGAGATGAGCCTGCTCGGCAGCTTCCTGCCGGTGGTCCACGAGCTTTACAACCGTCCAAAGGAGGCCGGAAATCGGGCGGCTTGCCCGAACGGGTAGGTGCGTCATGCCTCGCTCGCTACCCCATATTGCCGCGGTTGATGTCGAACACAACACCGCTGTTCCTCAAGCCCGGCGACGTCTGCGACGTCACGATTGGCAGCATCGGAACGCTGTCAAACCCGATCAGGGACGCCGTGCAGCAGTCGAGGTGAGGGATATGACTCGTCCACCGCAGGACTGGGATGGGCTTGCCGCACGAGAGCTGAAAGCGTCTCTTGACACCCTCGTCTGGAACACGCCCGAGGGCATCGCCGTCAAGCCGCTCTACACGGAGGCCGATCTCGAAGGCGTAGGCCATCTCGGCTCGCTCCCCGGTCTTGATCCCTTTGTCCGCGGCCCGCGTGCGACCATGTATGCCGGACGGCCCTGGACCATCCGGCAATATGCCGGATTTTCAATCGCGGAAACATCGAACGCATTCCATCGCAAAGCGCTGGCAGCCGGGCAGCAGGGCGTTTCCGTGGCGTTCGACCTCGCCACCCACCGGGGCTACGACTCCGACCACCCCCGCGTCACCGGCGATGTCGGCAAAGCCGGCGTGGCGATCGACAGCGTCGAGGACGTCAAGACGCTGTTCGACGGGATCCCGCTCGGCGGGATTTCGGTGTCGATGACCATGAACGGCGCAGTGATCCCGATCCTGGCGAACTTCATCGTCGCCGGCGAGGAGCAGGGCGTGCCGCGTGCCGCGCTGTCCGGCACGATCCAGAACGACATCCTCAAGAAGTTCATGGTCCGGAACACCTACATCTACCCGCCGGAACCCTCCATGCGGATCGTCTCGGACATCATCGCTTACACCGCCCGCGAGATGCCGCGCTTCAACTCGATCTCCATCTCCGGCTACCGTATGCAGGAAGCGGGCGCGACGCTGGTTCAGGAGCTCGCCTTCACGCTTGCCGACGGGCGCGAATACGTCCGGGCGGCGATTGCCAATGGCCTCAATGTGGACGAGTTCGCGCCCCGGCTCTCGTTCTTCTTCGTAATCGGCATGAACTTCTTCATGGAAGCGGCCAAGCTGCGTGCCGCGCGGCTGCTTTGGACGCGGATCATGCGCGAGTTCCAGCCGAAGAAGGCCGGCTCGCTGATGCTCCGCACCCATTGCCAAACCTCTGGCGTGTCGCTGCAGGAACAGGATCCCTACAACAACATCATCCGCACCGCTTTTGAGGCGATGTCGGCGGTGCTGGGCGGCACGCAGTCCCCGCATACCAATTCGTTCGACGAGGCCATCGCGCTGCCGACCGAGTTCTCCGCCCGGGTCGCCCGGAACACGCAGCTCATCCTGCAGCACGAGGAGACCACAACAAAGTCACTTCACCGGCACGCCCGGCATCCCAGGTCGCGACGCGGCCTCGCAAATCGCCTCGGCGTCGTTGTTGCCACGCCGGACGAATGGCTCGACGTATTGCGGCGGGATCAACCGCACCATGTGGCCAGGTGCTGCAAGTTGACGCCCCAATGGTGCGAGCCGCCGC
>CAXSAZ010000113.1:0-4003 GCA_964235485.1 uncultured Acetobacteraceae bacterium
CGGCGACCTCGAATGGTCCGGCGCCTTGCAGGTGAGCTGGCCGTTCGATGACACCCTGGAGCCACTGCCGGGCTTGTCGCTACATTTGACGGCCGGGCACTTCGCCGGGCACGCGGTGCTGCATGACAGCAATCGGCGCATCCTGTTCTGCGGCGACGCGCTGAAGTTCGAGCTGGACCCGGCGGATGCGCGCCGGGCGCTGACCATCTCCGCCCACAAGGCGTTCGTCCGCGGCATCCCGCTCACGCCGGGCGAGCTGCGCCGCTACCGGGACGTGTTCGCGGCGCTCGACTTCGTGCAAACCTGGACCCCGTTCGAGCAGGCGGCCAACAGCGGCCGGGTGGAGGCGCTGGCGCTGATCGACGCCATGTTGGAAACCCGGCCCCATGCCGCGCCCGTGCCGCTGGACAGCTTGCGGGGGGCGGGTCACGGCCCTTTGAAGACGGCGTTCAACGTGGGAGTTTGAGGGGTTGGCGAAAACGCTTTCCTTTCGATTTCGTTCTTTTTGGAACAAGTAAAAAACGTTTGCCGACGAGGAGGCGAGCGGCGGATGGGCATAAAGGTTTCAGGACTGAATGAGCTTCGGGAGCGTTTGGAACGCAAGGCCCGAGGAGGTGATAGCGCGGGCGTTGGCCGAGCAGGCGCAACGTATGGCGGCACAGGTGCGGAAGGGCTTGTCGGAGCCGCCGGGTGCCGCCGGGCACGACGAGCCATAGCTGCAAAGCGGCGCGTTGCGGAACAGTGTGGGCGCGTCGCCGAAACGCGAAGCGTTTGCGGCTGAGGCAGACGGGTTGCAAGCCGCAGTCGGTAGCAGTGATCCGGCCGCGGTGCCGCAGGAGTTGGGCACGGCGCATATGCCGGCCCGCCCATTTCTCATGCCGGCGGCGGCAGCCATGGGTGAGGAGGTGGCTCGGGCGGTGGGGGCCGCGGTAGCGGCCGCGTTGCGGGGCGATAGCCCGAACGCTAATGCCACGGATGCTGGCTTGAGCGGGGATGGCCTGGGCGGCAACGATCCCGCGAACCGGAGTGGTGCGGGCACTGACGCTCCCACCTTCACCAACAATGCGAATGCGACCGGGACGGTCGGCCCGCGCTCTGCTACGAACGGCATTTTGCCCGACCGCCCCGCGCCCAATCTGTTCACTGGGCCAGACACGCCGATTGCATCGCTCTACTACACCTTACAGCAGGTGATGGAACGCCCGGCAACAACCAGACTCAGAACAAACAATTCAAGAATGTTGTCAGGATCCTTAGTTTAAGTAAAAGCCAGGCTAGACAGCTTCGTGGCGAGATAACTGGAGAAAACTACAGCTTTCAAAAAATCCTAAAAATTAAATAAGATATGTCTAACAATTAGACATAGCAGATCTCTTGCAGGTAATTACATTAAATATAAGTGTGCTGTTTGTTTGTTTAACAAACCAATTTGTTTGGAACGTTCGACGCGGCTATGATAGCTTTCTAACTATGGAATTTGGCACTCCGCATCTGTATGTGCGCAAACCGATATCGACGAATACCACCAATTCTGACAATGCTTAGACCCTGTTTGAGAATGGCTACGTGCTGGGGTGGGCGACGCGGCGCAGCAGGATCGCGCCCATGCTGATGTGGACCATGGCGTTGGAGACATCGATAAGCCTCTCGTAGTCGCGCACCAGCCTGCGCCAGCGTGTCATCCAGCCAAACGTGCGTTCCACCACCCAGCGCCGCGGCAGCACGTGGAAACCTTTCTGGTCCGGCAGCTTGCGCACGACTTCCAGCGTGAAGTCCTTGTAGGCGGCCAGGCTGGCGAGCCTGCCCCGGTCGTAGGCGCCGTCGGCGAACAGGTGCCTCAGCCATGGCCAGCGGCGGCGCACGCCCTTGATGATCTCCTCGGCCCCAGCGGCGTCCTGCACGTCGGCCTCCGTCAGGTTGACCATCAACAGCCGCCCATCCTCGCTCCCCCGCTCCACGGTTGATTGAGACATCCCGCAAGCGGACGGTATCCGCGGACAGGGGTGATGAACGTGACAACACGGACGACGACGGATGCAGCTGCGAGGGGTCTTGGCCGGGGCGGGCGCATGTCGCGGCAGCGCAAGCGCGACGCGGTGCTGCGCTTGCTGCGGGGCGAGGACCTGGAGCTGGTGTCGCGCAGCCTCGGCGTGACGGCAGCGACGCTTTCGGGCTGGCATGACGCCTTTCTGGTAGCAGGCGAGGCAGGCTTGGCCACTCGGCCGATGGACGGCGAGGCGCTGGAAAGCGAGCGGCTGAAAGCGCGCCTGGGCGAGATGTTGCTGGAGCGCGAACTGCTGGAACATAAGGTCGCGGCGCTGGAAGCGGGCCACCCTTTGGGGCTGCGGAGATCGAGGCGGTGAGCCGGGCTGTCTCGCCCCGCAGCGGCAAGCCTTACGGTCTGGCCCGTGTGTGCCGGGTGTGGCGCATGTCGCGGGCCACGGTCCACCGGCACCGGGTGCCAAGGCGCGCGCAAGCGCCGCGGCGGCGAGGCCCAATGGGGCCGATGCCGGATGCGGCGCTTGCGGACGCGATCCCGCGCAAACGCTTCGCGTTTCGCTGTGCCATCCTTTCCGGTTGCCCCTTCCACGGCGAGGGTCACCGCAAGGTTCGGGCGCAGCGAAACGCGAAGCGTTTGCGCAAGGCTGCGCATGGGTGGGGTGCGCACCTCCAAGCGCCGGGTGCTGCGCCTCATGGGCGAACATGGCCTGCTCGCCCCGTCGCGCGTCGGCTCGGCCAAAGGTCCGCGCAACCACGGCGGAAACGATGTTTCGCGCCGAGACGGAACCATCATCCCCGACCGGGTGGATGCGATATCCACGCCGCGCATCGGGCCACCCGCTTCGAGGCGCTGGAGCCGATCCGCCAGGGCGTGCGCCGCTGCTTCGGAGCGTTTGGGAAAGGGATCGCTCAGGGCCTTGCCGTCTGCCACGATCACGGGAGCCAGTACATGTCCGACGCATTCCAAAAGGAGCTTGCCTTTCTCAGCATCGAAAGCTCGCCCGCCTTTGTCCGCGCGCCCGAGGGCAACGGCTGCGCGGAGCGCTTCATCCGCACGCTGAAAGAGAACCTGCTCTGGGCCCGGACCTTCGATACCGTCGAGCAGCTCCGCCAGGCGCTGATCGAGTTCCAGGACAACTACAACGCGGCATGGCTCATTGAGCGGCACGACTTCCGGCCGCCCGCCGCAATCCGCGCCGAGCAGCTTCCAACCACGGCTCTGGCCGCTTAGGGTTCAACCAGGTGTTTCAACAACCGCGGGCGGTACACCGCGCAAATCGCATCGCGATTTTGCTGTGTCCACGGCCACGTGGCGCTTGCGGCCACGCAACCTTTTGGCGGCGTCATAGCCGCCGCCACCGGGCGCGTGCGGCGCCTTGACGGCTTGGCTGTCCACCATGCCCGCCGTGGGACTTGCCTTACGGCCCGCCTGCTCGTGGTTGAGCATCAGCATCACGTCGTGGACCGTCTGGAACAGCAAACGACGCACCAACAGCGTCAGGCGGCAGGAAAGGCGGGTCCGCCCTGGCGCATCCTCGTCCCTGGTTGCGGCCAGAAAGGTCGCCCGGCGCCTGGATTACTCCCCCAGCCAACAAGAGGTGGGGTTGCTGGGCAAGGCGGTCCACTTCGGCATCGGCATGGCGTGGGGACCGGTCTATGGTCTCCTGCGGCGGCACGGTGGTTTGGGGCCGTTCGGCGCGGCCCTGGCCAGCGGGGCCGCCATGTCGCTGATCCTGGACGAAGGAGTGGTGCTGGCCCTCGGCCTGAGCGCCCCCAACCGGGACTACCCGGCTTTCACCCGCGCCCGAGGTTTCCTCGCCCACCTGGTTTATGGGGCGGCAGCGGCGCTGGCGGCTGAAGGGCTCGGCCGCTTGGTGGAACAGACGCCCGGGGCTGCATGACGGCTCCAGCCAACACTTCCGCCTTGACACACAAAAGCTGCCACTAAGGGCCCATCCGGGAATATCCGAATCGAGTGGCATGAGATTGGCCCGGTTGCGGA
>CAXSAZ010000114.1:0-4001 GCA_964235485.1 uncultured Acetobacteraceae bacterium
CCTCCCCCCGCGCCACGGTCCCGACCTCACCACCCCAGAACCCAATAAGAGCCTCGGCGATTATCCGCCCGACTTCTTCGACCTCATTATCATTGATGAATGCCATCGCGGCGGCGCGAACGACGAAGGTAACTGGCGCGCCATCCTGAACTACTTTGCACCGGCCGTGTAGCTCGGCCTGACGGCTACGCCCAAGCGCAAGGCCAACGTCGATACCTATGCCTATTTCGGTGAACCGGTTTACACCTACTCCCTGAAAGACGGGATCAATGACGGCTTCCTCACGCCCTTCAAGGTCAAACAGATCGCCACGACGCTCGACGATTACGTGTACACGAGCGATGACGAGCTGATTGAGGGGGAGGTCGAGCAAGGCCGGCGCTACACCGAGAGTGATTTCAACCGCGTCATAGAGATCACGGCGCGCGAGCGATACCGCGTGAAGCTGTTCATGGACGCCATCGACCAGAGCCAGAGGACCCTTGTGTTCTGCGCGACCCAGGATCACGCGCTCGCCGTCCGCGACCTGGTAAACCAGACGAAGACGAGCAAGGAGACGAATTACTGCGTCCGCGTGGCAGCCAGGGACGGCGCGCTCGGCGACCAGTTCCTGCGCACCTTCCAGGACAACGAGAAGACGATCCCGACGATCCTGACCACATCGCAGAAGCTTTCAACCGGTGTTGACGCGCGCAATGTGCGGAACATCGTGCTGATGCGCCCGGTCAATTCGATGATCGAGTTCAAGCAGATCATCGGCCGGGGAACGCGTCTGTTCGACGGCAAGGATTATTTCACGATCTATGACTTCGTGAAGGCCTACGAGCATTTCAGCGACCCAGAATGGGATGGTGAGCCGGCCGATCCTGTCCCGCCCGCTCCGCCAAAGGGCGGCGGTGAACCGGAACCGGGAGGCGGCGACGAGGATGATCTGGAGGGCGGCGAGGATGATCCGCCGCGCCCGCAGAAGGTGAAGATCAAGCTTGCCGACGGCAAGGAGCGCAGCATTCAGCACATGACGGCGACGACGTTCTGGAGCGTCGATGGCAGGCCCATGTCGGCCGCCGAGTTTGTCACACGCCTGTTTGGCGAGTTGCCAGCATTATTCAAGGATGAGGACGAGCTACGCACTTTGTGGAGCCAGCCGGACACACGCAAGGCGCTGCTGGATAGCTTGGCCGAGAAGGGTTACGGTCTCGAGCAGCTACACGAGATCGAGCGCCTGATCGATGCTGAGAAAAGTGACCTCTATGACGTGCTGGCCTATATCGCATTCGCCCTATCACCCATTACCCGGCAGGAACGGGCCGATGCCAGCAGGCCATTTATCGCCTCGGAGTATGATGCGAAGCTTCAGGCCTTCCTGGATTTCGTCCTCTCGCAATACGTCAAGGAAGGCGTTGGCGAGCTGGATCAGGCTAAGCTGCCGCACCTGCTGGAACTGAAATACCGAGCCGTCAGCGATGGGGCAGCAGAACTTGGCGGCGTTGCCAACGTCCGAAGCGCATTTGTGGGATTTCAGCGTCACCTGTATGGCTGATTAAGAGGTGCCGCAAGCATGGCGAAAAAACCAGAACCAGAAAGTCCAAAGCAGCCGTCCGAAAGGGTGCCTACGCAGGATCACAATCTTCCAAAGAACCTCAACGAGGACCATATCTCCCGGCGGGCAACAAGAAATTCCGCACCTGCACCAGATAAGCCCAAACCCAAACCGAAGCCGGGAAAATGAGCATGTCGGAGTCCACATCTAATCTCGAGAACCAGCAATACGGTATCAGTTTCGATGTGGCGAAATCCATGCGCTATCATGCCTATAGGCGGAGTTTTTTCGACAAGCTGGACAAGGCCGTAAAGATCGCGTCCATCGGGACCGGCGGCGCGACGTTCCTCCTTCTTGCGTCCAGTCAAGAAACCTGGTGGGCCAAGGTTTGTGCCCTTTTTGTCGCGTCGCTGACTGCATTCGACATCATCATAGGATTTGGCAATGCTGCGCGGGCGCATGACAAGCTCTATCGCGATTTCACTCTTTTGGCTCGCGAGATCGCCCGAACAACTGAGTTGAGCGAGGCCAAACTTGCCGAATGGGCTGAGCGCCGGCTCGAGATTGAGATGGAAGAGCCAGGCACGATGGATTGGCTGGAGCGCGTATGTTCCAGGGAAGAGGCCGTTGCTCGCGGCGCTCAGGTGAACGAAGCGTGGAATCTGCCGGGGTGGAAAGTCAGACTGTCACAGATCGTCCCCGGCTGAGTGAGATTAGGTGTCACGGCGCCGTGAGGTGTGCTTGCTACCTAATGGCGGGTCGGCCAGCCTGGACGCTGCTGCACCGGCGCTGGCTGGCGGACCTCCGGTTCGAGCAACCCGCGCACTACCTTGTCCTGGAGGACTGCATCGCGGTTATCGAAGCGGCAACGGCAAGGCGTGACCGTCTGGAAGCCCCTATCAAAGCCGCGCTGGCGAACTGGTCGCTCGGCCCGGTGGTGCGCGCCTTGCAGGCGCTGCACGGCATGGCCCTGGTGGCGGCCGCGACGGTGGTGGCCGAGCTTGGCGACGTCACGCGTTTTGCCAATCCACGCCAACTCATGGCGTATCTGGGCCTGGTGCCGTCCGAGCACTCCAGCGGCAGCAAGCGCTGCCAGGGCGGCATCACCAAGGCCGGAAACGGTGCGGCACGACGGATGCTGATCGAAGCCGCATGGACCTACCGCTTTCCCGCCCGGATCAGCCGGGATCTGCTGCTGCGGCAAGAGGGTTTGGCACGGCCGGTCTGCGAGACGGCATGGAAAGTCCAAACCCGGCTGTGCGGGCGGTATCGCAAGCTTTCTCGCCTGGGCAAGCCAGCGAACGTCGTGACGGCTGCGATCGCCCGCGAGCTGGCCGGCTTTGTTTGGGCAATCTGCAAACTGGTTCAGCCGGCTCGGGCATAGCCTGTTTGATCTGATCCAGGATCACGCAAGGAGGTTTATACGCACCAAGTTTCCAAAGCTGAGCAAGGCTGGAGGCACGGTTACGGCCAGGAGAACCCTCGAAAACACCTACAGCCGGGTCTTCCCCGACGCTGGTTGCTAGACAGAGAAAGCTCCGCGACGCATCACCGGTCCGGGGTCAACCAACCCGCGCATCAGAGCATGATCAACCGTCGTTTCATGATCGTGTCTCCTGCCCTGCTCAGTGGCGGCTACGCTGGACAGATCGCAAAACGGTCAGGGTATTTCCATGCCTGCAGCTTGAAGTGGCGAACATGAGAGGTGCATGGTCCCGGGATGAGGTGACACACTGAGCCGACAGGCAGCAAGGGACGAGCTATGGGCCAGGTTCTCCACGGCAGCGCCACAACGACTGAGGCAATCCGTCGCGCGATACAGCGGAGCCAAGGAAGCGTAAGGGGCTGGCCCAGCGCCACGGCATCAGCCCCACAACCGTCCAAAAGTGGCGCAAGCGCCAAACCGCCGCCGACGCGGCCATGGGACCCAAGCAGCCCTGCTCACCCGTGCTTACCCCCGAGCAGGAAGCGGCCATCGTCGCCTTCCGACGGCACACGCTGTTGCCGCTTGACGACTGCTTGTATGCCCTCCGGCCCACTGTCCCAGCGCTGACGCGGTCCAGCCTGCACCGCTGCCTGCAACGCCATGGCATCTCCCGCCTGCCCCAAACCGGACAAGAAGCGTTTCAAGGCCTACCCAATCGGCTACTTCCACATCGACATCGCCGAGGTCAGCACCGAGCAGGGCAAGTTGCGCTTGTTCGTGGCCATCGATCGCACCAGCAAGTTCGCCTTTGCCCGCCTGGTCGAAAGCGCAGGCAAGATGGAAGCAGCTCAGTTCCTGCGCGACTTGGTCGAGGCCGTGCCCTACACGATCCACACGGTGCTGACGGACAACGGCATCCCAGCGAAACCGCAGAGCGGTTTGCGCGCGTTCACCAACCGCGCACGCGACATCTACAACAACTAAGCAGGGTTCTCTTGACTGTGCCACGTTTGGTAGGCGTTCAGGTGGGCGTGG
>CAXSAZ010000115.1:0-3961 GCA_964235485.1 uncultured Acetobacteraceae bacterium
AGCGGGACCATCTTCGCCAGCCGCAAGCTCGCGATCCGCGACTACCTCGCCGCGACCGCCATCTTCGTGAACGCCGTCAAGGGCATCTCGGCCTTGCAGCTCGGGCGTGATCTCGACGTGCAATACAAGACGGCGTTCGTGCTGGCGCACAAGCTGCGGGAGGCAATCGCCAAGGAGCAGAGCGAGGCGCAGCTATCGGGCGTGGTGGAGGTCGATGGCGCCTACTTCGGCGGGCACATCAAGCAGGAGAACCAGAAGGCCGACCGTAGGGACCGACGCCTTGCGTCAGAGCAGACGGGCAAGCGGCAGTCCGTCGTCGTGGCCCGTGAGCGCCAGGGCAAGACGCTGCCGTTCGTGGTCGCCAAGGAGGCCGACGCCGTGGCCCTGATCCGGCAGGCCGTCGCCGTGGGCAGCATCGTCCATGCTGACGAGGCCAGCGGCTGGGACCGCCTGCACGCCTACTACGACGTGATGCGGATCAACCACTCGGTGGCGTTCTCCAAGGATGGTGCCTGCACCAACCAGGCCGAGAGCTACTTTTCCCGCCTGCGCCGGGCCGAGCTGGGCCAGCACCACCACATCTCGGGCAAGTACCTGCTGGCCTATGCCGTCGAGATGGCCTGGCGCGAGGATGGACGGCGGATGCCGAACGGGGCGCTGCACCAGGCCGCCACGGCGGCGGCGCTGGCGCATCCGGTCAGCCGGCAGTGGAAGGGGTATTGGCAGCGTTAAGCTTTCCTAAAGCTGCCAGCAGTGCTTAACGGTTGCGCATTCACAGGTTTTGCTTGGATGACTCTGGCATCCACGATTTCATTGCCTAATTGCCGACCAGTGATATGCAATACCACTTTCTGCTTTTTCCATTCGGCCCGCTGGATCGTTCGTCTTGTAGCATCAGATGCAAGGCTGTCATAAAGCGCGGCTTTAAAAGCTCGCCCGGTTACGGAAGATCGCACATGGACCACAAAACCGCCCTCGGCTGTTGCGTCTACAGAGAGAATGGTGAATTGCTCTCGAATGGTGACGCCTCGGGATGAGCGACGGGTTGTCGCCCTTGCTTCGTCAATGTGTTCTTTTTCTAGAGTAATACCTTGCACTTCTATAGATGTCGCATTGCCCGCATTGCGGACAACGGAGTCGAAACCGGCAGATGATTGCTGCTGAACCTTTGAAGCCTCGACAGATTGTTGAACGCTTTTAGCAAGTAACTCTTGCGCACGCTCATCATGAGCCATAAGAGTTTTATTCAGCTCCACAAGCTTTAACTTTTCGGCATGTGAACTCTTGTCGTCAATATATGCCTTAAAGCTTTGTGCGCTAAAATACAGTCCACCAAGCACGAGAAGCGCAATCAGCTTGTGCCTGCTCGACATGGTGGACACTCCTTCAGCCAACTTAGCCAAAAATCCTTTTCCGTCGCTCTCAGCGTCTGCGCTGCCACCTTTAAGGGTGAATGTGAGTTCAAGATCGTCCCGTTGTAAATCCGTCAAGCGCCTGACATCAGCGTCATCCCTAAGAATGGCTGCTGCTGATTTGTAAAGGCTTGCTTGAAGTTCAACAATGCCCTTCATCGCTGAGGGCGTGAGGGAAGCGTGAAAGCGATCTCCTTTGTAGACCAAATGAATTTTTGCCCAGTTGGAGTTAGAAAAATCCACTTCAAACGGTGCATCGTCCCCGTCAGAGGAGAGGGCCAGTTCAAGAGCGCTCCAGAGACTATTTTCATCTTTAATTGCTAAAATCTTGGCAGGTAAATCAACCAACTGGCAGGCGCCTCTCTAAAGCTAGAAAGTCGCACAATGGAACTATGCAATTCGCCAGGCAACTATCCCGCCATCTCCCACAACGTCACCGGCCCCGCCCCCTGGATCGCCCGCACCGTCCCGTTGGCCTTCTGCCGGCTGAACGCCATGCCCATGCGCTTCATCGTGTTCTTCACAAGGCGCCGGTCCTCCACATCCTGCCCGCGCTCCGTCATCAGCCGCCGCACCACCTCATGCGTCGCGACCGGCTCGGTTGCGTCCCGCAGCACCTTCATGATGAAGCGGCTCATGTCGCCACGCCCCGCCGCATCCTGCACGCGGGGGCGCTTGGGACGGATGCTGCCCAGGTCGTAATCCGGGTCGAACTGCCGGATCACAGCGTCGAGGTGGCCCGTGTCGGTCGCGATCTGCGTCAGCCGGGCACGGAGGGTTTCAGCCTCGCCGGCCAGCTCGGCACGGCGTTTCGTCAGGCCCGAAAGCACGTAGTCGGTCATCGGATCGCCCTTGTCTGTGGAGGGCAATCATTGTAGTCTAATCAATGTGTTAGCGGGGGCGGGCTCTTGGTGTGGTTGCTACATAATACCGGATCCAAGGCAGCGGCGTCGCCAGTTTGCGAGGCGTGGCCGCGGTCCTGAACACCCGCGGCGTGCGGACGGCCCGGGGCGGGCGGTGGGCCGCAACGCAGGTCGGGGCAGTGCTGGCCCGGGCCGGAGCAGCGTCGGCAACCTCTTGAGGCGCTTGACGTCCTCCATCGTCTGCTTGGCCGAGCGAAGGCTGGCTTTCCGTTCAAGGCGGCCGCGGACGTGGATTGCTGGCAAGCAAGCCAATCATCTACTATCTGGTCAGATAGTCAGGTAGAAGGCAGGTCATGTCGCATCCCGCAAAGCAGCCGAAAGGATCATCCGCGCCGAGCGGTGCCACGTGGCGGCTGGAAGAGGCCAAGGCCCGGTTCAGCGAGGTCGTGCGGCGCGCCCGCACCGACGGTCCCCAGCGCGTGACGGTGCGTGGCCAGGACGCCGTCGTGGTGATCGCCGTCGAGGAGCTGGCGCGCTTGCTGCCGCCCATGGCGCCTCAGCAGCCGCTGGTCGCGTTCCTGCAAGAGTTGGGCCTTGAAAACATGAGCGTCGAACGCGAGCCTGACCTCGGCCGCGACATCGCCTTGTGATCGGCTGGCTGCTGGACACCAACGTGGTGGCGGAGCTGGCCAACCCGCATGGCGCGGCGCGCGTGCACGCCTGGGCTGCCGCCCAGGATGAGCGGCGCGTCTATCTCAGCATCCTGACCCTCGGCGAATACGAGAAGGGGCTGCACAACCTTCCCGAAGACAGCGCCATCCGGCTCCGGATCGAGGCGGCGCTTGCGGCACTGGAGGCCCGGTTCGCGGATCGGCTGCTGCCGGTCCGCGATGCCGCAGTGCGGCGCTGGGGAGCGATCAGCGGCGCCGTCAAGCGCGCGACGGGACAGACGCCGCCGGTGATTGACACGATGCTCGCCGCCACCGCGCTGGAGCACGACCTGTACCTGGCCACGCGCAACGTCCGTGATGTCCAGCACAGCGGTGCTGCCGTGTTCAACCCCTGGACCGATGATATTGCGGTATTCGTCCGGTGATGGCGCGCTGACAGTGCCCCTCGTTCCTGATCTGTCCTGCGGTTCCAGGTGGTTCAGCGGAGAGCTTGGGATTGGACGAGCACAAGCGTTTCTGGGCAGGGCACATTGAAGCCTGCCGCACGTCGGGGCTGACACAGCGCGCTTATTGCACGCGCCACGGCCTGGCGCCCCGGTCGCTGCGGTCCTGGCGCACCCGGCTGCACGGGCCGGTCCGTCCAGCGCCCAGGGAGGACGATGCCTGGACAGGCGAGGCAGGCCACGGGGCAAGCAACGGTGCTTGCCCGGTGGGGAGGCGGCTGGGCCGGCTATGGACGTGCCCAAGGCGGCCGCGGAGGTGCTCGGGGGACCTCTGGTGCGCCGCCGTTGGAGCGACGACGAGAAGCGCCGGCTGGTCTATGAAGGCCTGCGCTCGGGCATGGGTTTGGGCCGGTTCGCCCGCATGTGCGGGCTGCAGCCGAGCATGCTTTTTCGCTGGCGCAACACCTACGCCCTGCTTGTGGACCTGCCGGCGCCGTCCGACGCGGCACGGGACCCGCCCAGGGCTGTTCAACGCTGTGAAACAGCGAGCATTCTGAGCAGGTTCTTGAGGC
>CAXSAZ010000116.1:0-3690 GCA_964235485.1 uncultured Acetobacteraceae bacterium
CGGGGATGCCTGCGAACACGTTTTCGACGGGGCGTGATTGCCAGTTGGTGGTGATCGCGCCGAAGGGGGCCGGGGGTCAGGGGGGTCGTGTGGACCTGAGCCACGTGACCTCGTTCGAGAGCCGGCAGATGACGCACGCGATCCGGATCGACCGGATGGACGGGCGGCACCTGGCGGCGGAGCTGCCCAAGGGGTGGGAAGGTCACTTCGAGCTGGAACGGGGCAACTCGGCGGCAGACGACTTCATCAACGCGCTGGAGCAGGCGTGGCACACGGCGGGGGAGCTGCAAGGGAGCACGCTGTTCCAGTATGTGACGGAGACGGATGGGAGCGTCAGCACGTATCAGTTTGAGGGTGCGGTGTTCAAGCTGACGAGTGCCGGGCAGTGGAAAGGGGACGCGGCGGTTCGGCAGCGGCTGGACTTCTATGCCAGCCGGCGGAAGCGCATCTGATGGGCGGGGAGGGCGAGACGCCGACGGCGCGGATCGTGGCGGAGGCTTGGGCGCCTTTGAGCGTCACGGACGCGCAAGGGCGGCGGATCGAGTTCCGCAGGCCCGGGGCGCTGGACCGGCTGCGCTTGTTCAAGGCGCTGGGTCCGGGCTTGTCGGCTAACGACCGCTACATCGGCTACGCCATGCTGGCCTTTTGCGTCACTGCCATCGATGGGGTGCCGCAGCCGCAGCCGGCGAATGAGATGCAGTTGGAGGGTCTGGTGAACCGGCTGGGCAGTGCCGGGCTGGAAGCGGTGGGGGAGGGCATGGCGGCTGCCGCGGCAAACCCTTGACTGCGGCCGGGCCGGCGGAGGCTGGCCCGGCTGCGCTACGGGCGATGACGGAGAGCGCCGACCTGGTGGATAGCCTGTGGCTGGTCCGCAACGGCGTCCCGTTCGACGTGGCGTTCTCGCTGGACCAGGGCGAGCGCACGGCGTGGATCGTGGTGTTGGGCGAACTGAACGGCAAGCAGTGGGATTGGGGGGCGATGCGGTGGACGACGTGACGCGCGACCCCCAAGACGACCCGATGCCATATGGCGTGGACACCATCCGGCTGCGCATCAGCTTCCCGGCCGCGCCGGAGCCGCAGGACTACGACGACCGGGTGTGGTGGATGCGGCCGTTGCGGGGGTGGACGGGCGGGGCGCGGTGGGACGCGCAACGGGCGGAGGGGGAGGCGGCTCCGCCGCCAACGTCGCAAACCGGCGGCTCGGACGTGATGGATATACAGCGCGGCCAGGCTTCCGGTGAAGGGCTGGTTCAGAACATCCAATTTGCTCCTGGGCGGGTACTGCCGGTGCCCTTGCCTCCGATTGCCATTCCAGGAACGATTGAAAACGAGAACTTCGTCAAATCGGTCGAGGACCTCGGCAGGTCGGCTGCTCAGCGCCTTGAGGACGCCCTAAAGGCGATCGATAAGGCGCTTCATGCGCAAAAGACGGATGAGCCACCAAAGCCCAACCCGAAAATCAGTCCTTCTGGCGAGGCTACCACACCGACCGGGCCAGAAGATCCGGATGGAGACCCAACTCAGCCTTCACAGCAGGACCTAGCTAGACAGGAAAGCCCTCAACTAACAAACAACCGCGTTCGAGTGCAAGGTTACAGAACGGAGGCAAAAAACGGCGGAATACTAACAGTGGAGGAGGGTTCATACACAGAAAGCGAGCTTCGAGCTGCCCAGTATCGTGCTGATCAGGGGAACGATGTTCTTTTACGCCAACCCAAGGGGACAAGAGCTACAGGTGGCACTTCGGATTTACTAGTGAATGGTCGAAGAGGTGACGTATACACCCCGAAAACAAGCAGCGTGGATCGTATTGTTTCGGCTATCGCGTCCAAAAATTCCCAAGCTCAATCGATTGTGCTAGATCTCAGCCAGACCAGCGTAACTGCCGATCAGCTTATTGATATCCTTGTTCGAGTGAGAGGTGCAGGTGCTACAAACATTCAAGAAATCATCATACTGCCAAAATAATGCCTAAATTCATTTGCCGATGCAAGGAAGTTATTGATCGCACTGCGATCCCTAATGTAAATGAATGGTTAATTATCAACGATGAAGTTTTTGATCAAAGCTTCCAAGGGCTGGTCGATAGTGACAGTTTGTACTCGAAAATGCTGCGTGCATTGAAATGTCCTAAGTGTGGACGTTTGTGGGTCTTCTGGGAACATGGAAAGCCTGCGGCAGCATACCGTTACGAAGGAGAGGAGGGCCAGCTTGAGGCAGATGGAGGTCAGTAGGAGCAGAGTTACCCTGATCAACGCAATTGAATGAGGCTAGACGATGCGGATTGCTGTAACGTCTGAGGAGATAGCGCGCCAGATGGAGCGGCATCGTGCATGGGTGGCAGCGGGCGGGTCAGAGGACCGCCGGGATCAAGAGGGGCGGCTCGTCATACTCGATGCGCGCATTGGTCCGGTCGAAATTTTTGATGCGACCTTTAGCTCCGCCGTGTTGGCCCGATGCGACCTTTCCGGCAGCTCATTCGTCCGCTGCGACTTTTCCGCTGCGCGCCTGTTCGATGGCACTTTCCATGGTTGCAAGTTCCTGGAATGCGAGTTCCGGAAGGCGGAGATGAACGCGGCCGACTGCGCCGAGGCCAGTTTCTTGCGGTGTGACATGACGCGGGTGGATTTCAGCCAGGCGAACCTGCGGGGTGCCATCCTCGACGGAAGCGATCTGGGTTGGTCCTGGCTCACCGACGCCGACCTTCGGCACGCCTCGTTGGAGGATGTGAACCTTGACGGTGCACGATTGTCGGGAACGAAGTTGTACAATGCGCGCCGCTTCCGCCTTCGTCCTTTGGCCCGGATTGATGTGCGAGACGTGTACGTCGATGAGGATGCTGCAGGGCCGCCACGATCAGGTTCCGAGGCGCTGGCGTTTCTTAAAGCAGGGGGATCGCCAGCCGATTGAGGCAGACTTTTGGAGCGGCTGGAAACTTAGGACGCTTAGCAATTACGCGCATTTTCGACGGGGCGTGATTGCCAGTTGGTGGTGATTGCGCCGAAGGGGGCCGGGGGTCAGGGGGGGCGGGTGGACTTGAGCCACGTGACCTCGTTCGAGAGCCGGCAGATGACGCACGCGATCCGGATCGACCGGATGGACGGGCGGCACCTGGCAGCCGAGCTGCCCAAGGGGTGGGAAGGGCACTTCGAGCTGGAACGGGGCAACTCGGCGGCGGACGACTTCATCAACGCTTTGGAGCAGGCGTGGCACGTGGCGGGGGAGCTGCAGGGGAGCACGCTGTTCCAGTATGTGACGGAGACGGACGGGAGTGTCAGCACGTATCAGTTTGAGAACGCGGTGTTCAAGCTGACGAGTGCGGGGCAGTGGAAAGGGGACGCGGCGGTTCGGCAGCGGCTGGACTTCTATGCCAGCCGGCGGAAGCGCATCTGATGGGCGGGGAGGGCGAGACGCCGACGGCGCGGATCGTGGCGGAGGCTTGGGCGCCTTTGAGCGTCACGGACGCGCAAGGGCGGCGGATCGAGTTCCGCAGGCCCGGGGCGCTGGACCGGCTGCGCTTGTTCAAGGCGCTGGGGCCGGGCTTGTCGGCCAACGACCATTACGTGGGCTACGCCATGCTGGCGTATTGCGTGTCGGCCATCAACGACGTGCCGATCCCCGCGCCGGCGAGCGAGGCGCAGGTGGAAACGCTGGTGGCGCGGCTCGGCACTGCGGGGCTGAACGCGGT
>CAXSAZ010000117.1:0-3605 GCA_964235485.1 uncultured Acetobacteraceae bacterium
ATACCCGCCAACAGCACCACCCGGATCACCACCCCGGAACCCGACAAGAGCCTCGAGACATTATGCTGTTTCGCCGCATTGCCCGACTGCGGTCGTTCCCAAGCCATCGACCGGTGGATTATACGTTCAGATTACCCGTTACCTTGAGCCGCTCGCTGGACGAACCAGCAGGTACTCTCGATGCCGAGGAGGACTGGATATCCGCCGACGTTCGTTAAACTTCAGACCACCAAGCCGCCTCCATCGACGGGCAGGATTTGTCCAGTCGCGTAGCCGTTGAGCATGAGGTAGACGTACGCCTGTGCGGCCTCTCCCGGCGACCCTCCGCGGGGCACAGGCAAGGGCGCTACGAACGACCGTAGGCTCGCCTCCGGCATCTGCGTCTTTACGTGGCCGGTCAGGATGATGCCCGGACAAACGGCGTTGACCCGCACAGGAGCCAGATCGATCGCAAGGCCGCGGGTCAGGTGCTCGACCGCTCCGCCCACGGCGGTCACGATCGGTGCGCCTTTGATCGGCCGGTGGGCGAGCATGCCGCTTGTCAACGTGATCGAGCCGTCATGGGCGATCGTGCGGCAGCTATGTTTGGCTGTCGCAAGAGCGCCCCAGAAACGGACGGCGAAGCCGTCGCGCGCCAGATCGAGGTCGATGTCTGAGGTAGGCGTGAACATTGCACCACCCCAATCGCCCGCCGTGACCGCCAGGTGATCAAACGCGCCGAGGTTCTTGAAGAACTCGGCGACACTGGCCTCATCGCGCAAATCGACGTTCCGGCCTGTCGCACCGGGTACTCGCCCTACGGCTGCTTCGACAGTTGCCACGCGGGTGGAGGCGATGACGACCTCGGCGCCCAACGCGCGCGCCAACTCGGCAACCGCGAAGCCGATGCCCGAGCCTCCGCCAATGACCACGACGCGCTTGCCGTCGAGCGACAGGGGTGAGTCAGTCACGCTCGTTCTCCTTCAAGGCCACCGCCGCTTTGTGCGCGTGGGTGCCGCGTCATCACCGGTTGTAATAGCCAGGCTGATCGATGTCGGCGAGCAGCCCGGGGCCTGTCGGCTCCCAGCCGAGCAGCGCCCGGGTATGCGCGCTCGAAGCCGGGACGTCCGCGCCCGCGAAGGCTGCGAACCAGCCAAAATGCTCCGGCGCCCGCGACTCGACCGGCAGGCCGAGGCGGCGGCCGATCACCTCGGCGATATTTTTGAAGGCCACACCCTCTTCCCCGACGGCATAATAGGCACGCTCGGTCACGCCGTGTTCCAGCGCGAGCCGGTAGACGCGCGCAGCATCCAGCCGGTGGACGGCCGGCCAGCGGTTCAGGCCCTCGCCGATATAGGCCGACACGCCCTTCTCTCGCGCCACATCGATCAGGATGGTCATGAAACCATGATCCCCGAGACCATGGACGGACGGGGGCAGCCGGATGGTGGCGGCCCGTACGCCACGCTCTGCCAGTGCGGCGGCGGCCGCTTCCGACCGGCGCGGATAGGACGGGTCGGTAGAGGGCACGTCCGCTTCCGTCGTGACTTTGCCCGGCGACGACAGAACGACGCCCCCGGTGACGAGGAGCGGCCGATCCGAGCCTTCCAGCGCATGTCCCAGCGCCTCGATCGCGCGCCTGTCCTGCTCGCAATTCTCGGCAAATCTGGAAAAGTCGTGGTTGAACGCCGTGTGGATGACGGCGTCTGCCGCCGACGCAGCTTTTGCCAACACGTCGAGGTCGTCGAGCGTGCCGCGGAGAGCCTCCGCGCCGCTTGCCTTGAGTGTGGCCGCTTTATCATCGGAACGGATGAGGCCCGTCACCTGATGGCCGGCATCAACCAGTTGCTCGACCACTGCGGAGCCGACCCATCCGCTGGCGCCGGTTACGAATACCCGCATCTGCTAAGCCTCCATGATGTATCCGCCCATTGTCGGCACGCTGCTCACCCTGTTAAAGTAGAGACATTATCCCGGTATAGATTCTAACAGGATTGCACGATGCCAGACGGCAACTCGCTCGGTGCCTATCTTCGCAACAGGCGCACGAAGCTGGACCCCGCGTCGTTCGGCATCCCCGTTGGCCGGCGGCGAACCCTGGGGCTGCGCCGCGAAGAGGTGGCGCATCGCGCCAACATCAGCGCGACCTGGTACACCTGGCTGGAACAGGGCCGCGGCGGAAGCGCGTCGGCGGACGTGCTCGACCGTATCGCCCGGGCGCTGACGTTGACCGAGGTGGAGCGCGAGCACCTGTTCCTGCTCGGCCTCGGACGGCAGCCCGAAGTCCGCTATCGTGGCACCGACGCGATCACGCCGCGACTGCAGCGCCTACTCGATACGCTAACATACAGCCCTGCAATCGTTAGGACGGCGACATGGGACGTCGTCGCCTGGAACCATGCGGCCGCCGCCGTGCTCACCGATTACGGCACCCTTCCGCCTAACCAGCGCAATATCCTGCGCATGATCTTCTGCGATGCCGGCGTCCGCGCTGCGCAGCCCGAATGGCAGGCCGTGGCCCGCTTCGTCGTGGGCGCCTTCCGGATCGATGCCGCACGCGCAGGCGCCGATGCCGAAGTTGCACCGCTCGTCGACGAATTGTGCCGGTCGAGCCCCGAATTCGCATCCCTGTGGCGAGACAACGACGTGCAGACGCATGGCGACGGAGTGAAGCACCTGCGCCATCCCAAGCTAGGATTGGTCGCGTTGGAATATTCTGCTTTTGCAGTCGACGGTCGGCCGGACCTCAGCTTGATTGTTTACAATCCGGCTTCACCGGCTGATCAGAAACTCATAAAGTCTTTAATCGAAGGCAGACCAGCTCTGGCGGCGGCGTGAGGTCGGGGTGTCCTCCGCTCTCGGCTTCGCAAGCGTTGCCGGCCGCCTCGCGCCTCATGCCGGACGTTCGGGAGGTTATCCTGATGTCCCGGAAGCGGACGTGACTACAACGGTTTGTAGAGGTAGGATCGGCCCGCGGCTATGACAATCAATGTCCAATCTCCTGCCGCCATCTCGCGGCTCAGGAGATCGTTATGAAGCGCTCAAAGCCAAAAACTGCGTCACCGACCACCCGGCCCGTGGTGCCCTGGAACAAGGGCGCCTTCGTCGGACCCAAGCCGCCGCTCAAACCCAAGCAGGTCTGGTCCATCCGCCTCAACCTGCAACGCGAAGGTCGCACCCGAGACCTGGCGCTGTTCGACCTCGCCATCGACAGCAAGCTCCGGGGCTGCGACCTCGTGCGGCTGCGCATCGGCCAAGTGGTCGTGAACGCCGCCGCCCGGCACCGAGCAACCATCGTCCAGCAGAAGACGCACAAGCCGGTGCAGTTCGAACTCACCGAGCAGACGCGAGAAAGCCTGATCGCCTGGTTGACCCACCGCGAGGGCGGGCTGCAGGACTAGGTGTTCCCCAGCCGTGTAGACAGCGACGAGCACATCAGCACGCGGCAGTATGCCCGGCTGGTGGGCGACTGGGTTGAAGGCATCGGGCTGGGTCGCTCGGCCTACGGCACACACAGCCTGCGCCGGACCAAGGTGGCATTGATCTACAAGCGAACAGGCAATCTGGTAGTGCCCTAGTGCTCTGTCAGCCTTGATCTGACGCTTTTGGAGCCGACCTGTTGTGCA
>CAXSAZ010000118.1:0-3550 GCA_964235485.1 uncultured Acetobacteraceae bacterium
GGCCTCAAGAACCTGCTCAGAATGCTCGCTGTTTCACAGCGTTGAACAGCCCTGCAGCTAGGCCCCGTTAGCGCCTGAGCCGTCGAGGGCTGGCGGCGCAAGTGCGAAGGCAACTGCGGCGCCGACGTGCAGGACTGTCGTGTCGAACACAGGGAAGCTTGGCAGGTCGGCTTGGCCGATGAGGAGGAAGATCTCCGTGCAGCCCAGGATGACCCCTTGTGCCCCGGCCTGGCGCAGAATGTCGGTGATCCGAAGGTACTCGGCCTTCGACTCTGCCCGTAGGTCTCGCCGCACGAGTTCGTCGAAGATGATCCGGTCAACGACGACCTTGTCCGGGTCGCTCGGGACCATGACCTCGACGCCGAACCGCTCGGCGTAGCGCTTCGCGAGTTCGGCCGAGCGCATCACCGGCATGGTGCCGAGAAGCGCGACGCGGGTGAGGCCTGCTTTGCGGATCGCCTCGCCTGTCGGATCGGCGATGTGGATGAAGGGTGTCGCGCGCTCGGCCATGATCGGTTCGACGACCGGGTGCATCGTGTTTGACACGCACACGACCACCTCGGCCCCGGCCCGCTCCAGGCGGTCCACCTTCTCGGCAAGGTAGGTCTTGGCCTCGTCCCAAAGACCGTGGCGCACGAAGTGCTCGATGTTGCCGAAGTTGACCGAGACCACGACGATCTCGCCGTTGTCCCAGCCGCCGTGCCGCGCATTCAGGCCCTCGTTGAGCAGGCGGTAGTATTCACCCGTGGCTTGATTGCTCATGCCACCGAGCACGCCGACGGTGCGTTGGCGCAGGGGCCGGTTCGGTTCAGAACTCATGGAACTTCCATCGACGGAGAGCGCAACGTGCGCCAGGGCGGTCCCTCAAGCTACGACCGGATCAGCCCTGACGTCGAGATGGCGGCCGGACAGCCTCCGATCAGCTTCGAGGCATTTGCGGCAGAGAACCGCGCCGCTTGGCAAAACTCATGAGGGCGACCGACACAATCGACCCTTGAGGGCATAGCGTCGAGTGTCATGCAGACAACGAGATGCGTGAACACCCCAGGAACAACGGCGTCCCCGAAACGTGGTCAGCAGTTATGGGACGCTGGAAGTTTGCGGGATGCATTCTGTGGACGGGAAAATCGCCCCTGAATGGCGAGCACCGGAGCCGTCCAGAGAGCGGACGGTTGCGGGACGGCCGAACGAAATGGACGACGTTCGCTTTGGTTCTGGTCTAGCGTTGTCTGCATAACAGCCGACGCTATGCCCTCTTCCAGGCTGCCCCGCGCTCGCGCCGCAACGCGCGTAGCGCCTCGCCGAGAAGCATCCGCTCGTCGTCGCTCAGGCCGGCTATGGGGTTTGGCTTGCCCAGGCTGGCTTTGTCGTAACCTCGCTGCCAAAAGTGCCGATCTGGAAAGCGTTTTGTTTCAATGACTTGCGCTTTACACAATTTAGCAACGCATTGAAGTAACTGAACAAACAGCTTTTCGTTTCGGTGATGTTGATCCACAACCTCTCAGCTGTGGATCAAGGCTCAGCTGACAGGTAGACCAGTCGCGCCAAGTGTGGGCAGCATCGTGGCAGGCTTTCAGCTGTCATGGACGACATAGTCACACTCAATCCTTTAACGAAGCCCGAGCAGGGCCGCAAATCTTTGAGGCGGCCGTTTAGGAGTTGCTGCCCCAACTGCAGCTTTGCGCCCATTCATGGACGCGCAGCTTGGAACCAGATGAGGCCGGAAGTTGACGTCCGCTCGGCGCAACGACCACATCATCTCGGAGGCGCGCGCAATCCACCCTTGATCAACGACGCAAACACCCCGGCAGCTTCGGCCTCGCTGAGATTGCCGCGCACCAGCGCGGCCGAGAGCGCCTCGCCCGCGCCGACCAAGCCGATGCAGCGCCGCTCCAACTCGGCCGCCGGCAAGGTGTTGTGAGGCTTCAACACCGACACGAACATCTGGACGGAGTTGTCGAGCAGTTCCTGGAACACCGCGGCCTTTTCCTCGCTGCCCGCCAACGCAGCGCCCACCGCATGGAATTCGTCGGTCCTGTCGGCAGCACAATGGATATAGGCGGTTGCGAGGACTCCGGCGCATTCTTCGAGGCTCCGCTCACCGGTGGTCATCGCGTCCTGGAACGCATTCACCCGCTCCATGTCGATCCATCTGTACAGCTCGATCAGCAGACCCGACCGCGTGCCGAAGTGATCATAGGCAACCGGTTTGGAGACACCGGCGCGCGCGGCCAGATGCCCCAGGGTCAGCCGATCCGCACCCTCCTCCCGGACGATCAGGAGCGCCGTGTCGAGCAGCTGACGCCGCCGCTCCGCCCCGGAAAGCCTGCGCGAAGTCGCGCGCCCAGCCGCGCCTTGCACAACGCTGCTCATTTCATCGCGCACCCTTGCGAAACCTACCATAGGTAGCCAAGTCAGGTCTGCCTACTGAAGGTAGATTTTGCAAGGAGGTTTGGCAATGTCATCGGCTCCCATTCTGCTCATGGGCGGCTCCGGCGCCATCGGTCGCTTGACGGCACGGTCGCTACGCGCTGCCCACCCCGATGCGCCGCTCCTGATCGGCGGCCGCGATCTCGCCCGGGCCGAGGAAGCCGCCGCAGAAATCGGTAATGCACAAGGCGTGGTGCTCGATCCGAGCGCCGACAATTTCGGCCTCGGCAAACGACCGATCAGCGCCGTCGCCATCTTCTACATGGACCATGCGGTCGCCTCACTCCGTTTTGCCCAGATGCGCGGCGTCCCGCACCTCAGCATCTCCTCGGGCGTTTTCGAGATCGCCCCCGAAATCGCGACTTACATGCACAGGCCCGACGCCGCGCCGGTCGTCCTCGGCTATGAATGGCTCGTGGGCGCCACGACGGTCCCCACGCTCGAACTCGCCAAGGCGTTCGGCCGGGTCGACGATATCGTCATCGGCGCGCTGGTCGACGAGCAGGATGGCGGCGGTCCAACGGTCGCCGTCGATTTCGAGCACCTGACCAAGATGATGCCCGCCGCGCTTACGCGTCGTGGCAATGCCTATATCTGGCGCGATGGCGGCGACGCCGAAGCGACCTTTCACGCCGTCGACGGCGTAAAGATAAAGGCGGCCGGCTTCTCGTCGATCGACGTCGTCGGCCTGGCGGCGGCGACCGGCGCGCCGAACGTCCAATTTAATTTGGCGAGCGGAGTCAGCTCCACGCGCCGTCGCGGCGAGCCGATGTCGACCGAGATCATCATCGAACTCGCCGGGGAGGACCATGCGGGCCGGCCGCTCCGCACCCGTCATGCCGTATTCCATTCGAGAGGGGCGGCGCCGCTGACCGGGATCGGGGCCGCGATGATCCTCGAACGGCTGCTTGGACTCGACGGCGATCCGCCAACCCCGGCCGGCCTCTACTTCCCGTACCAGTTGCTCGATGCCGTCGCCTATCTCACCCGGCTGAAGCAAGACGGCGGAACGGTCCTGGAACTGGAAGTGCTGTGATACAGAGTCGCCCCCCCGCTGGTCAGCGCCACTAAGCAGCAATCCGTTGATTGTGACACATTTGGTGCCGCCTTTCACGGTTGA
>CAXSAZ010000119.1:0-3540 GCA_964235485.1 uncultured Acetobacteraceae bacterium
ATCCAGCAAACCCTACGCGGGCAGGCCGTCACCTACCTGGGTTGAGCAGATACCCTTCGGGCGGCCGGCTTGCGTGTTGACCCGCGCGCCCGTTGCCAGGCGCGCCGGCGGTCAGGTGGTGGTCACGACGTGGATGTCGCCGTCGCGCTCGATCACGCTCACCGACACCTCGCCGGGCGTGCGGCTGATCGCCAGGCTCACCCGCGCGCCGCCCAATGACAGGTTGCGCAGGGTGAGGCCGTCCAGAAAGCCCGGCAGGTCCGGACGGTCGAGGCGCACGGCGCGGGCGTCCGGGTCGAAGCTGAGGCCCAGGCTGGCCTGCACGAATGCCGGAAGCGTCGCGGCCGCCCAGGCTTGCGGCGAACACGCGACCGGGTAGGACGTGGGACCCTGGCCCGGCCGGCGGGGGAAGCCGCAGAACAGCTCCGGCAGGCGCCGCAGGTCCATGGCGTCGGCGCTGGCCTCCATGCCCTCGAACAGCCGCGCGGTCTCCGCGCGCAGGCCGAGCCGGGCCATGCCGAGCGCGATCAGCGCGTTGTCGTGCGGCCAGATGGAGCCGTTGTGATACGACATCGGGTTGTAGCGCGCCTCGTCGGCCGCCAGCGTACGGATGCCCCAGCCGCTGAACATGCGGGCGTGCAACAGGCCGCGCGCCACCCGGCACGCCCGCTCAGGCGCGGCGATGCCGGTCATCAGGACGTGCCCGGCGTTGGAGGACCGCACCTGGCACTGCTGCCCATCGCCGTCCAGCGCCAGGGCATAGGTGCCGAGCCGTTCGCACCAGAACCGGGCCTCGAACGCTTGGCGCAGGCGCTCCGCCCCGGCGTCCAGCGCCGCCGCCTGGGCCTGCAGATCCAGCCGCCGGGCGATGTCCGCCCCGGCCCGGCGCGCCGCGTAAACGTAGGCCTGCACCTCGCACAGCGCGATGGCCCCGCGCGCCAGGCTGCCGTCGGAATGGGAGATCGAGTCGTAGCTGTCCTTCCAGCCCTGGTTGGCCAGGCCGTCCTCCGTGCTGCGCTGGTAGCGGACGAAGCCCTCCGCATCCGCCCGGCGGTCCATCCAGCCGAGCGCCAGGTCGAGGTGCGGCCAAAGCGCCTGCAGGCTGGACACGTCGCCGGTGCGGTGGAGGTAGGCGCCGGCCAGCATGACGAACAACGGCGTGGAATCGACGCTGCCGTAGTAGCGGCGGAACGGCACCTCCCGCAGCGCCGCCATCTCGCCGCCCCGCATCTCGTGCAGGATCTTGCCAGGCTCGGCTTCCGACGCCGGGTCGAAGGTGGTCGCCTGCTCCTGCGCCAGGAAGCGGAGCACGCCCAAGGCGAGCGCCGGGTCGAACGCCAGCGTCAGCAGGGCGGTGATCAGGGCGTCCCGACCGAAGGCGGTGCTGAACCAGGGGATGCCGGCGTAGGGGTAGGGGCCGGTCGGCTTGTCGGTCACCAACATGCGCAGGTCGCCGGCCGAGCGGCGCATGGCCTGCTCGAACGCTTCATGGGGCGAACATACCTGGGCGGCACGGGCGGTGCTGGCGCGCAGGCGCCGCTTTGCCCGCACATAGGCGGCGAGGAACGCCGCACGCGGGCCGCGCGCCGCGGCTCCGGGCCGCCCGCAGGCGACCTCCAGGAAGATCGTGGCCCGCCCGCCCGGCTCCAGATCAAGGTCGAACACCGCGCCGCCGCCCGTGACGGCCTGGGGCGCGGGGTCAAAGGCGAGGCGCGTCGCGCGCACCACCGCGTCCAGCCCGCGGTAGGACAGGGTAACGCCGTCGCGCGTCAGCAGGGCCGGCAGCCGGTCGCCCCGGCGCTCGCGGTTCATGCCGCGCACCTCGAACAGGTCGGCGAAATCCGCCTCGAAGCGCAGTTCGAGCCGCACCCGGTGGCGCGTGAAGCCGAAGTTGCGCACGGCGATCCGCCCGTGGCAGGCGGCGTCGCCCAGGAACAGCGACCGCTGCACGTGGATCACCCCCTGTTCCAGCGCCGCCACGCCGAGGTCCGACATGGAAGCGTTGGACAGGTCGGAGGTGAGCATCACGTTGTCGGCCGCCAGCGTGGAACTGAGCAGCAAGGGCTGCACCCCGCCCAGCGTGAGTTCAAAGCGCGAAAGGTGCCGGGTGTCCCGGTAGTACAGCCCATCGGTGCCGCCCGGCACGGACAGGATGTCGCCGCCATGGTCGAACACGGCGAACGCATCCCCGTTCTTGATGGTGCGGTAGCGCCGTTCCTGCAGCGAAACGGCGGCTGAAACGGAAAAGGGTTCGGGAGTTTCGGTGCCGGACTCGACGGCGTGGCTTGCGACTACGTTCATGGGCGGAGCCTCGGCTTCAGGTCATTGGGTCAGGGCTGGGCACGTGGTGCGGTCGGGCGCAGGGCGAAACTGTCTTCAAGGCCGATTGAGGGCAGCCGGTGATACGTATGCGTCAGCCGGCGCCTGCATAGGCTTTGTGCCGCTTCGGCATGGGGGGAATCACTCATCGGGCGCTGGTATGCTGATAACGTAACGATATGAGATCGCAATGGACAAGGCCACATCCATTTCCACCAAAGCCTCCGGGCGCGGGGTGGCGTCGCGCGGGCTTGTTCTCAGCCGTTCTCCAAAGCAAGTGCGAAGCAAAATCTTGACGCGGCGTGCCGTCCCGTGCGCCGCGGCGGCAACAACTGGGCCTGCAATGGAGAGGATGCTTCACTGGCTTACGGTTTTGGCGATACGAAATGGTAGAAATCGTGAGGTAGGGGTGAGGACCGCTTGCAGCCTCGCCGATGCGGCGTGGACGGAGGCCGGGGCTTGTTGCGGCGGGATCATCTCACGAAGCCGTGTGGACACGCTTGACATCTTGCGAGCCAACGAGGTCCCCCGACATTTTCAAGCAGGGAGCTTCAACAGTGGTTCGTGACCGTTCAGAACTTTTCCGTCCCTGGCGGTTCGATCCCCGGGACATGGCCGTGATGGCGGGATGGCTCGCCGTTGCGGCGCGCCGCGGCTACGATGCCGTGCTGGGCACTTGCGACGACGGCACGGAGTGGGTCGGCGTTGCGCCCCCGCAGTTGCAGCCCGGCGACCTTTGGCAGATTCTTCCCAGCCCGAGCGAGGGCGGCTTCGTCGTGCTCGACCGCCATGGGCACCCTTGCTTTCAGTCTTCGGGCATCCGGGCCGTCCTGCACTTCGTCGCGCCGCTGCCGCCGGGCGCTCCCGAGCCGCGGCTGATACCGGGTGGACGGGTGCCGTCGATCATGTCCGGCGATGATCCCGAGCAGGATTTCCGCGAGGAGCCTCCTGCGCCGCGCAAGCCGACCGTGCACTGACCGGACAAGGCTTCAAGCGCCTGCCTGGCATCGCCTCGGACCAGCCCGCGGCCGCCCAACGGTCACGGCGACGGACCCGCCGCGCCCGTCTCTTGGCCGCCAGGCCCTGATGCTTCCCGCGGCCCCTAGGCTCTGTGACCGAAGTTTCCGGGTATCCAGATTTCTTCTGATCCGGTTCCCGGAGTTGCACGGCCATGACCAGGACCAGCCTGGACGACGCCCTGTGGGCGTCGCTGATGCTGAC
>CAXSAZ010000120.1:0-3311 GCA_964235485.1 uncultured Acetobacteraceae bacterium
GCCGACCCGGGAAGCAGCCCCGATGCAGGCCCATTACGGCATCTACCGGAACCCCGAGTTCCAAGGCGGCGTAGTGCTCGTCGCGCCGGGCCGCGAAGTCGGCCGGCACGTCGTCGTCGGGGTTCCTGTAGTGGTCGGCGCTGGCCACCCACACCTCCTTGCAGCGGAGCTGGTCGCGGAGCGCCTCCAGGGCGCAGATCTCGTAGGTGATGCGGTTCACCCGCTCCCGCCCACGCGGGTCCGTGTCCACCACGGCGTCGCGCCAGAGCGGGCGCACGATGCCCTCCATCGGCACGTCCTCGTCCGCCGGGTAGGTGCGCAGCTTGGTGCCGGCGTAGCGCCGCACGAGGTCCAGCGCTCGGATCACTGGCCGGTGCGCCTCGTTGTTGGAGCGGAAGTCCAATGCCGCGAGCAGGTCCAGCACCGCCCGGCGATAGTGGCCACGCTAGGAACTGCGGATGGTGGCGCGCAAGGTGGTCCGGTATGTTGGGCCGGTCGCCTTGGCCTCGCGCACCAGGTCCTTGAACGTCTGCTCGCCCACGACAGGGTAGAGCACCTCGCGCACGGTGCCGTCCGGGCGCTCAACGGAAGCGTCGGCGATCCGGTACAGCAAGGCCTGCTTGCCGGTGACGCGCTTGAGATCGTCGAGCAGTTCCTTTTCGACCCGGTTCTCCGCGCGGGCGCCGATGTGGTGGACCACCTCGATTAACAGGTCGACAAGCGCGTCGGTGACGGCCCGGCCGCGCAGGTGGGCGTAGGCGGCGAGCCAGGCCAGGCGGGTAGCTTCGGGATGGCGGCGCAGTTCGAAGGGCGCCTCCACGGCCACGCGCTGGCGGCAGGCTTCCAGCTCGGCCGGGCTCCAGTCGGCGAACAAGCCATCGGTCAGGCCGAGCCGGCGCACCGTGTCCAGCCGGGCCAGCTCGTCGCGCAGGCTGGCGACGCTCGCCCGGCCGGGGCCGCTGCGGAGGTGGATCAGCGGCGCCGCCTGCGCTTCCGCATCGGTCTCGCCCGCAGTGTCTGCCCTCTCCCCGGTGCCGGACGGCTGTTGCACCAGTGCGTCGAGCCGGGCCCGCGTTTCCGGCGAAAGCCGGGCGTGGACCGCAGCATGACGCCGCTCGTCATGGGCGCGCAGGGCGGTGCGGACGACGCGGGCAACGCGGTCGGGGCTGGGCGGCTCGATGCGGAGCGCACGGCACCTCGCTTCGGCCTCCGCGGTGAGCTCGCCCACGTCGCGGGTGCGGGCGACAACGTTGTCGCGCAGCCAGGCGCCGAGGTTTTCGGCGTCGGCGACCGTCGCCTCCCGGAACCCGAGCAATGCGCGGATCTCGGCCCGCTGCCGTTCGGCCGTGCGGTCGGCGGCCTCGGGCAGCAGCAGTGCTCCGGGCAGGGGCGCTGGCACGCCCAGCGTACGCGCGAGATCGGCCACCGCGCCGTTGTTCACCTCGGCCGCGGCGCGGGGAAAGCGGCCCCGGGCGCGGTAGAACAGGAGCATGATCGCGAAGCGCAGTCGGCCGCCCCAGCGCTTGGCCTCGATGACGAGGCGGTCCGCCGGGGTCAAATCCCAGGCGTCGTCGAACGTCGTCGCACTCATGCCGGGCACGCCCTCCGTCGGTCGTCGATCAGTCGGTCAGTAGCGGGGCAGGTTGAGAAAGGCACGTCGGGCCGCGCTCTCGCGCCCGTGCGTGGTCAGGTACGTATAGATGACCGTGTTCTGGATGTTGCTGTGCCCGAGCCAGTCTTGAACAAAGCGTAGGTCGGCGCCGGCGTCGAGCAGGTGGGTGGCGATGGAGTGCTTGAGGCAGTGGAAGTGCCGCTTGGAGGGCGGCAGATCGGCCTCCTCGCCATACTTTTTCATCAGCCAGTCCAGGGTGCACCGGGCGATCGGGTCGCCGCGGTTGCTGGGGAACAGGATGGGCAAGGGCGGTTGCTCGCGCTCACGCAGCCAGGCCCGGACCGCCTTGGCCTCGTCGGGCTGCAAGGGGTGCGTGCCGGAGAGGCTGCCTTTGAGCCGATGCACGGTCAGGCGCAGCGTCCGGAGGTCGAGGTCGTCCCCGCGCAGCAGGCCCACCTCGCTCGCGCGCAGCCCATGGCGGTAGGCGAGCAGGAACAGCGCCCGGTCGCGAACGCTCCCGCGCGTGGCGGCGAGCAGCCGGCCGAGCTCGTCCAGGGTCAGGAAGCGGATCGTCTCGGTGCGCGGCCGCGGCATAGGGCGAGCCTACACCGGCAGGAACTGCCCGAAATAGCTGTTCTGGGCAGTTCTGCGGATGGGCACCCAAGCAGGAACTGGCGAAACTGGCCGCTCGTCAGCCCTCGTGTTTCACCGTAATGAGCAGTTCAGCCAAGAGCGCCCTGGCACCGTTCCCGCATGGCCGTCATTGGCTGACCCGAAATGGCAGGTGAAGGGCCGGGCGCGCGGCGGTGCGCCCGGCGTTCTCGATTTCCTGCATCACCGCTCATACTGGCCGCAGCGTGGGTCGCTGACCGCCCGGTCGGTGGCGTGCAGCAGGCCGTCGCCGCGCCGCTGCAGCTCCAACGGCGTCTGGGTCAGGTACGTGCCGCCGTTCAGTGCCTCGTCGAGGACGCAGACGGTCACATCGTCGCCCTTGCTCCCAAGCACCGTGATCTTGAACAGCCATGCGTGATCAGGTGGATACACGTCCACGCTGCCCGCTTCGCCCTCTGTCGGGACGATCTGCGTGAACCCATACTGTGCGAAGGTCCTTGCGCCCGGTCTCGACTGAGGGCGGATGGAGTTGGGGAATGACATGACATCGAGGTCCTTGGCGACCTGCGATGGCGTGGGCGCCGCCGACCCGCAGGCCGGCGGCGCAAGCACCATCGCCACGGTGGCGATGGCGAAGGGGAGGAAAGCGCGCTTCATGTCTTTTCTGGCCGACGCCTAGTGATGCTCCGCTGGCTTTGGGAGGCTATTGGCCTGTATGTCTTGGTGCAACAACCCAGCCTCAAGCTGCCGCCTGGTTCGGTATTTATCACCGAAGTTCATCAGATTTTTGTAGACGCCTTGCCAGTCGCCGTCCGTCACCTGCTTCCAGAAGTTCGTATCATAGAGCTGATTGCCATACTGATGATAGATATCAGCAAGCATGGTTTTGGTATTGCCGGGAAGATCAGAGAACCTGCCAACTTTGCTATCTGAGTTGAACCGATCCGCAACCTCATTGGCAGACTTCTGGAGGAAGATGTTGCTCAAATCCTCAGCCTGCTTCTGTGTCAGCGAGAGCGGATGATCCTTTAGCCCATCCTATTCAGCGCGCTGAGGTTTATTCCGCGAGCTGAGCGGCGGACATGGT
>CAXSAZ010000121.1:0-2465 GCA_964235485.1 uncultured Acetobacteraceae bacterium
ATCACGCACCGCTTCGCACACGCCAGCTCGTAGGGGGCGTTGAGCAGTTACGATTGCCCGGTCATGGGACAGGTCTCATGTTCTTTGCCATACCATGAGGTAAGGCAGTTTGTCCGGGCCGACCATGCGCCCGGCCCGGTCCGCCAAACCAAGGATGGCGGACATTGCTTCTTGCACGAGCCGGTTTCAACTACATTGCAGGCAGCCGGCCCTGTCACGCTGGCGCCTTGAACCGATCCCGGTAAGCGGCAGGGCTGATGCCCAGGATGGCGCGGAAGTGGTGCCGCATGGTCGCGGCCGTGCCGAAGCCGCACGCGGCTGCCACGTCATCCACCGGCAACGCAGCCTCCTCCAACAGCTCGCGTGCCCGCGCCACGCGCTCGCCAAGCAGCCAGGCTCCAGGGCTAAGGCCGCTCGCTTCCTGGAAGCGTCGGTGCAGGGCGCGGGGGCTGACGGCAGCCTCGGCCGCCAGCCGCTCAATAGGCCAGTCCTGGTCCAGCGCCGCCCGCACCTGGTCCAGCAAGCCGGCCAGCCGTGATCCCGCTGCCCGCTCACGCGGCACGGGGCGGTCCACGTACTGCGCCTGCCCGCCGTCACGGTGCGGCGGCACGACGAGCCGGCGGGCGATTTGGTTGGCGGTGCGCGGCCCCCAATCGCGGCGGATCAAGTGCAGGCACAGGTCCAGGCCCGCCGCGCTCCCGGCCGCGGTCAGCACGCTGCCCTCGTCCATGTAGAGCACGTCGGGCACTAGCGTCAGGCCAGGGTGGCGCGCAGCGAGCGCGTCGAAGTAGTGCCAGTGCGTGGTGGCGCGCTTGCCGTCCAGCAACCCAGCCGCCGCCAGCACGAATGCGCCGGAACACAGGGACAGCACCCGCGCTCCCGCAGCGTGAGCCGCACGCAGGGCGTTGCACAACGGCGCTGGCACTGGATCGTCCACCCCGCGCCAGCCCGGCACGATGACCGTGCCGGCATCGGCAAGCAGGTCCAGGCCGCCGTCCACCCCAACGGTGATGCCACCCGCCGCACGAAGCGGCCCCGGTTCCGCAGCAGCCACGGCGAAGCGGTACCAGTCCGGTCCCATTTCGGGCCGTGGCAGGGCGAACACCTCGACGGCGCAGCCGAACTCAAAGGTGCATAGCCCGTCATAGGCGACCGCGACGACGAGCGGGTTCGCGGGAGGGGTCGGAAACCGGCTGCTGGCAGGGTTTGGCATGATCTTGACGCTAAGCGGCATCCGTGCCGCTGACCAGCTCTCCAGCGGACGGTGCAGAGTAGGGCGGACCAGAACAAGGAAAGTGCCATGTCACCCAGCCCCGTCGCCCAAGTGCCGGCCGCCCCGCCATCCGAGGCGTACGCCCACTTCGCCCACCGCCTGTCCCTGGAAACGGACTGTGCCGACGTGCATGAGGCCATGACGCACGCCAGCGGGCCGCCGCCTGATTTCGTGCTGCTGGACGTGCGCGGGCCGGTTGCCTATGCGCGCTCCCATGTGCCTGGGGCGCTGAACCTGCCGCATCGCCAGATGACGGCCGAGCGGGTGGCGAGCTGGCCGGAGGGCACCTTGTTCGTGGTGTACTGCGCCGGGCCGCACTGCAACGGTGCCGACCGTGCGGCATTGCGCCTGGCCGGGCTGGGCCGTCCGGTGAAGCTGATGCTCGGGGGCATGACGGGCTGGGCCGACGAGGGCTTTCCTTACGACACGGGCGAGGTGCCAGGGTTGGTAATGGACGGCGGCGTGCCCGTCACGCAGGCGGCGTAGCCGCAGCATCATGCTCGCCTGGCGATGCCGCATCCGGTTTAGAGCATGAGCGCGCTGACGGTCAGCGTTGAAACGCCGCAGCAGGCCGAGGTGTTCGGCCTCCTCCGGCAATCGGACGCCTATTCGGCATCGCTGTGTCCCGTCGAGGGCCGCAAGCCGCCCAGTGTCGCAACACTGAGCGCGCCCGATGTCCACTTCCTTGTCGCGCGCATGGACGGGGTGGCCGTGGGATGCTGCGCTCTCATTGCGCCCGGTGACGGCACGGGGGAGTTGAAGCGCATGAGGCGTTGTTGCACTGATCGGCGGGGTGGATGTGTCCACCCCAACCCCCGTCTGCGTTCAGGCGATGCGGACGGACTTCGGGCGTCCCAGTTCCAACATGCGGTTGAGGACGTGGACGGCGACGTCCACCTCGGTCGCCTGGCGTTCGTCGGCATGTGAGCGCAGGCCGTCACCAATCACCTGCTTGAAGCGCGACATGCCCGTCTCGGCTCGGGCACGCTTGGTGTAGCCGGATGCCTTTTGCCAGGCCATGCGGCCGTGCTCTGCGGTGTGCTGGAGATGACGGTCGCGCTGTGTCGGTGCGGTCTCGGCCGCGTCACTCGGCACGGCGTTCGCGCGTGGCGGCACGATGATCGCCGCTTCGGGATGGCGGGCGGTGACGCTGGACGTAACGCCCTCCTGGTCGTAGGCGCCGTCGCCGGTG
>CAXSAZ010000122.1:0-2448 GCA_964235485.1 uncultured Acetobacteraceae bacterium
CTCAAGAACCTGCTCAGAATGCTCGCTGTTTCACAGCGTTGAACAGCCCTGGCGGTGAGGTGTAGTGGTCGTGCGCACCTTCATCGGGTTGGCGGCTCTAATCGCTGTAGTTGCGCTCTGGATCGGCAACTGGTGGTTCATCCGCAACCTCGGTGCAGATCGGTGTCATGCGGCATGGACAAGGCGCGCCCTGAGCAGGTCGAGCTTTGCTCGCCCGTAGCCCTGGCGTTTGACCAACTTGAGGCGGTTGACCTGTCCCTCAACCTGGCCGCTGCTCCAGGGCAGCATCAGGGCTGCACGCACGGCCTGCTCGTCCTGACGCAGGCCGGCGGCGAAGCCGCGCAACTCGCTGTTTTCGGCATCGGCCAGCCAGGGGGTGAGGGCATCCGCGGCGGGGGCACGTACAAGAACACCAAAGCGCTGGGCGAGGTCGCGCACTGTGGCCAGCATCGGCGACAACGCGACCAGCCGCTCGACATAGCCGCGGTCCGGCGCCGCAAGCACCGTCAGGTCAGCCGTGAGCATCCGTGCGACCCGCCAGGCCGGGTATGCCGCAGGCCGGGGAGGAGGTTGCACTACCGGGACTGCTGCTGGTCCGGGCTGTCCTTCCGACGCCGCCAGTCGCTGCCGGCTGGCCCATTCCGTGACGACGCGCATCCCGCCTTTGAACCCGGCATCGCGCAGCTCCCGCCAGAGCTGGGCGCCGTTGCGGCAGCCCTCGGCCCAGCGCTGCTCCAGCATTGGCCGCCAGAGATCAAGCGAGTGCAGCCGTGGCCGGTGCAACTCGGGCTGCTCGCCCCGCACCCAGCGCCGCACCGTGTTGCGCGACAGCGCCAAGTCGCGGGCGATGTGGCGGACGGGAATGCCTTGCCGGTGCAGCCGCATCGCCTCGCCATGGACCTGCACACGCCGTCGCCAGCCCTGCCATTGCAGCCGCTGCGCGCTCGTCATCGGCGGCAGGGCGTCCGGGTCGGCCGCGGGCGGCACGATGACCGCTGCGGCTGGAGGATCGCTGGAGATGGGCTGGGCCGCAGCCCGGAGTGCGGGCATGTTCCGCTTCACTGCTTCAAGGACTGCGGCGCTGCAGTTCTCCAGCAGATGCCACCGGTCGGCGACATGGACGGCATCGGGCGCACCGCGGCGACCACCGTCAGCGTAGCTTGCGCCTCGGTCACGGGCGATCACTTCAACACCGGGGTGGGCTTGCAGCCAGGCTGCGAAGCTGTCCGCCTCACGGTCAGGCAGCAGGTCAACGACGGCACGGCATTCCAGGTCAACGAGGACCGTGCCGTAACGCTGGCCGCGCTTCCAGGCCCAGTCGTCCACCCCGAGCACGCGCGGCGCCGTAGCGGGCGTCGCAGGCGCGTCACGACGAGCAGGGTGGCGCCGCTCACGGGCGTGCCGATCCGCTCGGCCAGGCGCGCGCCGGCCCTGCCGCCCAGCACGAGGCCGATATGGTGTTGCAGGCTGCCCAGGCGCGCTGTCCGTTGCGCATACGGCCTGGCAACAGCAGGCAGGCGCTCGGCAAAGATGCGGTGCGCGCAACCGGGTCGCCCGCAGCGCAGCCGGCGCACCTGAACCTCGATCTGCACGCGGCGGCCTTGCCAGGGCAGGTCTGTCAGCCGGCGAGGGTAGCTGCTGTGCAGCCGCGATGACGGATGACCGCAGCTAGGGCAGACAGGCGCGGCTACGCGAGACCGGCACATGACGGTGAGGCAGTCAGGGGTGGGTAGGACTTCATCGACCACAAGGTCGGACGGCACGAGGGGCAACAGACGTTTGGACACGGGACAGCATGGCCTCCGAGATGTTCATGCTATGTGCCTCTGGGCACCCGCCGCCGCCACATGCTGCACCGAGGCTGCGGATGAGCCCAAAAGGAACCCCCTTCTGGCATAGATCAGCCTGCGCTGCGGCCTGCCCCGGAGCCGTCGGCTCCGGGGCAGGCCGCAGCGCGCATCCCCCTTTGGTCAGAGGCGGTTCTTGAAGCGCCAGCTCTCGTTGCCGGTTTCGACGATGTCGCAGTGGTGGGTCAGGCGGTCGAGCAGCGCCGTGGTCATCTTGGCGTCGCCCGCGAACACGCTGGGCCATTCGCCGAACGCCAAGTTGGTGGTGACGATCACCGAAGTCTGCTCGTAAAGACGACTGATCAGGTGGAACAGCAACTGGCCGCCGGACTGGGCAAACGGCAGGTAGCCCAGCTCGTCGAGCACCACGAAGTCCATGCGGCACAGATGCTCCGCCATCCGGCCCTGGCGGCCCGCGCGCCCTTGCGCTTCCAAGCGGTTCACCAGGTCGACGACATTGAAGTAGCGGCCGCGCGCGCCGCCGCGGAGGCAGGCCCGGGCGATCGCGATGGCGAGGTGGGTCTTGCCGGTGCCGGTGCCGCCGACCCAGGGCCCTTCAGTTCTGCCGTAGCAGCCTGGGCGTGAACGGCGGCGCGGTGAC
>CAXSAZ010000123.1:0-2420 GCA_964235485.1 uncultured Acetobacteraceae bacterium
GGCCTCAAGAACCTGCTCAGAATGCTCGCTGTTTCACAGCGTTGAACAGCCCTGGTGGGCGGCATAACCGGACACGACCAGTATGGGGATGGCCGGGTGCCGCCTTCGGGCGTGTATGGCCACATCTATGCCGTCGAACGTCCCAGGCATTTGCACATCGGTGAACAGCACGTCGAAGCCGTCGGAACCATCGAGCAGCCCGCGGGCTGCGTCGCCGTCCCAGGCTTCGACGACCTCGAACCCTTCACCCCGCAGCAGCTCCGCCGCCATCAGCCGGATGAGGGTCTCGTCCTCGACCAGAAGCACCCGTGCCGTGGCCATCCGGTCCTTCCCACGTGAGCCTAACATATCGTGAGTGCGGCTGGCTGAGTTCGCCAATCTGCCGGACACAGATGTGAGAGGCCGCACAGCACTGCACTTTGCTGTGCCCAGATCGTTACGCTACCTTTGAAGCCATGACCGAAAGTCGGTCGAGGGTTTAGCCCTTGGACCCGCGCGCATGTCGTGCTCGGCCCTGTGTCACCGGGGGCTCGGCCGGCAGGTCCGGCTTCTCACTCTCCCCCGTCAGGCTCACCTGTTCCGGCACCGCGCTTCCTGGCTTTCGGCCGAGGCCGATTTGCTTCGCGAGGCTCGAACGGTGGTTGGCGTAGTTCGGCGCCACCATGGGGTAGTCGGCCGGCAACCCCCACTTCTCCCGGTATTGCCGCGGGGTCATTCCGTAGCTGGTTTGCAGGTGCCGCTTGAGCATCTTCAGCTTCTTTCCGTCCTCCAGGCAGACGATGTGGTCGGGGAACACCGATTTGCGGATCGGCACGGCTGGCGTCAGTGGCGTCGGTGCTGGTGCTGGTTCGGCTGTGCCGGGCGTCGCCAATGAGCGCCAGACGGACTGGATCAGCTCCGGCAGTGCTTCGGCCGCGACCTGGTACTTGCGGGTATGGGCTGAGACGATCTTCGCCGTCAGCCTCAGAACGTCCGTGTCCGATTCGCTTGCCATGCTGGTCCTTCCCGTTGCGCAGCACCCTGTCACACGCGCCCGCGCCGTTCCAACGGGGCTGTTCCGCGCCGCCTGTGCCGAAGGCCGATCAGCACGTGATAATCCAGTATACCACGTACTATGGAGCAGAGCCGGCCATTGCAGAACTCAAGACTTCTGCAAATATGGCTAGATCCAACGCCGCCAATGGGTTAAGCTTTACAGAAGATATGACCGAATCGCATCCCCAAAATCGCATAATCGGATATGCCCGCGTCAGCACTTACGGGCAGACGCTCGACGCGCAGCTTGAGCAGTTGAAAGCGGCAGGCTGCGCCAAGGTTTACCGAGAGAAGGCGACCGGCGCACAGGTGGAACGGCGCGAGCTGCAACGCATGTTGAAGGCCATAGCTCCCGGCGACGTGGTGACAGTGACCCGCATCGACCGCCTGGCCCGCTCGACCTTCGACCTGTTTGCCATCGTCAGGGGCATTGCTGAAGCAGGCGGTCAGTTCCGGTCACTGGCGGAGCCATGGGCCGACAGTTCGACCAGCACCGGGCGCTTGATGCTGGCGGTGTTGGGCGGACTAGCAGACGTAGAACGCGACCTTATCAGGACGCGCACGGCAGAGGGCAGAGGCCGCGCCACGGCGCGAGGGCAGCACATGGGCCGACCACCTGCCCTAACCGCCCAGCAGGCCGCAGAAGCCCGCCAGAGACGACAAGACGGGGCAACCCTCAAGGAGTTGGCGGGCAGCTACAACGTCAGCAAGGCGACGATTTCGAGGTTGTCTGCATGACGAGTGTAGGCAAAGATTAAACGAGCCAAAAAATGCTTACAGATCAGAAAATCATCAGCTTTTTGAAGTCAGCTTTAGAGTGCAGCATTTACATCTGCCCACTTAGTCCTGGCCTAGAATATGATGAATTGCTACAGGCTGCTAAAGATGCAGATTTCTTTGAAGGTGAAATACACGACGCAATCCCGCAGGTGGCAACGCTTTATTGGGGTGGGGATCTCAAGATTTTGCCAAGCCAGAATGATCTGGTAGGACTGACCTTTTTCGGTTTTCCAGAAGAACCTGATTATCGCAACCCAGCAGCGTTCCACCGGGTGTTCGAGGAAATGCGGCTGGAAGTGCGCCAGAAAGGTCGTGCTAACGCTCAGATTGAGCGGTCTGTGCTCGCTGAGAGATGCACGACCAAGCAATCACCAGAGCATGACGTTCAAGTGGCCATCGCAATTCTGGTGCTTAACGGAATTTTGGACGCCAAAGACGGGATCATCCGCTTCGTTCAGGGCAGAGAGAACTATGGATCGCCAGGCGATCAGCCTATGTCAAGCCGAATGCCTGATGGGCGGCGGCTCGAACGCCCGACGCTCGGACGCGCCTAGTGGTCTGAGTTAGAAGTTCTTTGGCAGAAGCGGTGAACGCTAGCGAGGATG
>CAXSAZ010000124.1:0-2273 GCA_964235485.1 uncultured Acetobacteraceae bacterium
TGTGGCCGAACCTGGCGCGCCACCTCCAGCCCATGGCCACGAACCAGCTGTGGGTGGCAGACCTAACCTATGTGCGACTGGCCGAGGCCTTCATCTACTTGGCCGTCGTGCTGGATGCGTTCAGCCGCAAGCCAGACGCGGAGCGTCAGTCTGAGGTCGTCGGCTGGGCGATGGCCGACCACTTGAGGGCAAGCCTGGCCTTGGACGCGCTTGAGATGGCGTTGGCCAGCCGGGAGGTGATTGCCGGTGGCCTGGTTCACCATGCCGACCGCGGCGTGCAGTACGCTTGCGGCGACTACATCGGCCGCCTGGAAGCCGCCGGGATCCAGCCCAGCATGAGCCGGGCCGGCTGTCCCTACGACAACGCCATGGCCGAGAGCTTCATGAAAACGCTCAAGCACGAGGAAATCGACGCCAGCGCCTATCGTGATCTCGCCCACGCCAGGGCCGCCATCGGAGGGTTCATCGAGACCGCCTACAACCGCCAAAGGCTCCACTCGGCTCTTGCCTACTTGTCGCCGATGGAGTTCGAATCCAACGAGCCCTGGGCTGCTGCGCAGCAGCCCAGGGCCACAACGCAGCCGAGCTGTCCGTAATTCACTGTCTCACCCAAGGGGTTCAGTCCACTCTGCTCCGGCGTGTCCGCCAGAATTCGTTTTGCGGACGCCCTGAGCTTCGACACGAGGCGCCGAGGCGTCAAATGGCCAATCTGCACAGCTTCGCGGCTGTTAGGGCGAAGCTAGTTTTTCACCTTGCGCGAGCGTGTGCATCATGTCGCGCGACAGGCGGAAGAACAGCTTTCCCGGCAGCCCCGTCGCCCCAAGGCCGCGGTAGAAGGCCAGCAGCGGCGCGTCGTCCTGGTCAGCCGTCCAATCCAGCCGGCTTGCCCCGGTTGCGATGCCATGACGTGCGGCGGCCCGCATGAGGGCAGCGCCAATGCCCTCACCGCGGCGAGAGGCGGTGACGAAAAGGTCTTTCAAGAACAGGCCGCGTCGCAGCCCAGGGCCGGGGTAGATCGTCCCAAGGGTTGCCACGCCGACGACGCCCGGAGCGCGAGCGAGCAGGAGCGTCACGCCTGCGGGCAGGCTTTGCAGGTCTGCGAGGATCGTATCGTCAGGTGGCAGGGGACACGGTAGTGGGCCTGCATCTCCCGGAACAGGGCAACGAGGCCCGGTCCGTCTGCGGGTGTAAATGGAGAGATGGTCTGCACGGGGTCCTCCTGGCGAGTGGACAAAGAAAAACCCCCGGAGCCGGAGGCTGCGGGGGTTCGAGAGTGTGGGCCAGGGACCGCTCTGACTGGTGGGGCTACGAGGAAGCAAGCACCACTAGGGAGGGTCCGATCTGCACGCAGCCGCGAAGGCCGCCGCTGAGGAGCGGCGTCGGCGTCGGTTCGCGGTGGTGAGGCACAAAACACCCATGCGGTGAGCTTAGAAGCACTCCTCCACAGCGGTCAACAGGGAGAGCCCACGCCCGGCGCAGTGTCCGTCAGGGTTGGTTTGCCGGACGGGCTAAGCCCTGGCCGGCAACCAAGGCGCTAGGGCGTCAGATGGCCAAGCACAGCTTGGCGGTCACTGACCTACACTGCCGCTTCCTCGTCTTCGAACAGGCCGGTCGGGAGGCCATCAATGCTCCGCACGTTCTTCTCGCGCCAGTAAGCGTCAATGCCCGCAGCTCCCCTGGCGTTCGCCCATTTGTCCATGGCCGTGCGTTCACCCTGGTGCTCGAAGAACGGCACGCCGAAGCCGCATGAGGTCTGTACAAGCTCAACCGCAAGCGTCACGATCTGCCGCGTTCCGAGTGGCTCGTCGCTTCCGAACTGCTCACCCAAGAGGCGGGCGAACTCCCGCCCTCGCCGGTGGTGAACCGCTCCGCGGCCATAGAGCCGCATGATCGAGGGCGCTCCCTCGAAGGCGCAGAACATGATGGTGACGCGGCCCCCAGCGCGTATGTGGGCCGCGGTCTCGTTGCCGCTGCCGGTGCGATCAAGATAGGCAACCTCGTTCGGCCCAAGCAGGCGCAGCGAGTCCGTGCTTCTCGGAGACACGTTCACGCGTGTTCCCGACGCCGCCGAGGCCACGAAGAAGATGTGCTGGCGCAGGATGAAGGCGCGGTGGTCATCACCAATGCTCGGAAACTGCTTGGCCAAGGCGCGGTCCTATGTGCGCGAGCGGGAGGCCGCATCGCCATCGTCGGCATCTTAGGTGAGGGGCGGCGAGATCACTAAGCAGCAATCCGTTGATTGTGACACATTTGGTGCCGCCTTTCACGGTTGA
>CAXSAZ010000125.1:0-2261 GCA_964235485.1 uncultured Acetobacteraceae bacterium
CGTGCAGGGTGGGCTGGTTGTCCTTGACGCGGACCACCATGGCGTTGCCGGTCGCAGCAGCTTGCGCGAAGCTTTCCCTTTGGCAATGCAGCGCGTCGGCGGTGAATAGCACGCCCGTGAGGCCAAGCTCGGCCATCAGCCTCGGCACGGCCGCGACCTCGTCCGGCGCCCCGGCCAGCTCCTGATGGGCGAGGACCAGGGCGGCGTCGCTGGCGAAGGCGCTGAGCACGTGAACCGCCTTGCGGTCGGTCAGGTGGTCGAAGCTGCCGCGCAGCGTCTTGCCATCAAGCGCGACCGTGCGCAGCGTTTCTGGGGCGCTACGCGTGCTCAAGTCACGGGCATGGCGGCGGAAGGCCGCTTCGAGATCATCGCCGCCGAGCGCCAGGAACAGGTGGCGCAGCGTGTTCACCGCCGGAGCGCGCCGGAAGCAGGCACCGAAGACGGCGTTCAGGCGCTCGCGCTGCAGGGCCATGAAGGCGACGATCTTTTGGTAAGAGGTCGCGCCCGCAAGCGTGGCGAGGACCGAGAACAGCAGCAGATGCCGCATGCTGTAGCGCTGGCCTTGGGCACGGCGCGGGTCGGGCACCTCGGCGAGGGCGGCAAACAGGGCGGCGAATGGCACGAGGCGACCTCACAAAGCAGGAAGGTCGCCTCCATACAGCCGTCACGTCACCCCGGCGCCGCTCACGCCCAGGCTGCAACGGCAGAACTGAATGGCCCTGGCGCCCGGGTTGGGCGCGTCGCGGACAGGCGCCATTCCTGCAAACCCGGCTACTCGTCACAAGCTTCCTTGCCAGGCAGAATGCCGGGTTCCAGCTCCTCAGGGGTGGGAAGGGCGTCCATCAGCGTCGCCGGCAGTGCACCGGCCCCGAGCAGGCGGTAGCGGGCAACCCCGATCGGCGCGTCGACACCGCGCAACGCATACTCGACCACGACCCGGTTGTGTTCGCGGCAGAGGATCAGCCCGATGCTAGGATTGTCGCCCGGTTCACGATCTCGGTCGTCCAGAGCCGCGAGGTAGAAGTTCATCTTGCCAGCGTGCTCGGGCTGGAACGGGCCCGTTTTCAAGTCGACTGCGACAAGGCAGCGCAGCCGTCGCTGGTAAAACAGCAGGTCAACGTAGAACTCTTGACCGCCAATTTCGAGACGGTGCTGGCTGCCAATGAACGAGAATCCTTTCCCCAGTTCCAGCAACAGATCCTTGACGCGGGCGACGAGGGCACGCTCGATGTCGCGCTCCCGGGCGGCCGCCTGCAAGGTAAGGAAGTCGAACTGGTAGGGGTCCTTGAGCACCTGCTGCGCAAGGTCAGAGGTATCGGGGGGCAGGACCCGCTCGAAGTTGGTCACGGCGCGACCTTGGCGGTCGTGCAGATTCGTGTCGATCTGCATTGCAAGGACGGGACGGCTCCATCCGTGCGCGAGTGCCGCCTCGGCGTACCAAAGCCGGTGGGCGGCATCCTTGACCCCGAGCAGCTCGATGTTCTGGCCCCAAGGCAATTTGCCAACGACCCGTTGGAGAATTTCTGGGTCGGGCCAAGCCTCGGTGAAGGCGCGCATGTAACGCAGGTTGGCCGAGGAGAAGCCCCGTGCATCGGGGAACTCGGCACGCAGGTCGGCGGCGAGCCGATCAACCACCTTGCTGCCCCAACCATCCTGCGCTTGCCGCTCGAGGATGTCACGACCGATGCGCCAGTAGAGGCCGATCAGCTCGCTGTTGACGGCAAGCGCAGCGCGCACACGGGTCTCGCGTATGCGGGTCTTCAGTTCGGCGAGCCAGCCGGCGTAGCCGGTCGGTGTAGAAGTAGCGGGAGCCCTCATCGGCACCCGGCTGCCAAAGCAGCCTGGCCAATCAGCCGTAGAAGACTTTGTCCATCCGGTTTCACAGGACATCGCCCTTGGGTACGTGCTGATCGAATGCCGACGACAGCGTGGCCTTGGCGTCACGTAGCTGGCTCTCGTCCATCAGGCTCATTCTCTGTGTGACCACAGCAGTCGAATAGGTAGAGCCAGGCCGAGCGGCAAGCCCAAACTCAATGCCCGGCCTGGCGGCGATCATTGGGTTGGGGAGTGAGGCCGACGCTTCACACTTCGGTTCTTTCAGACAGCGTCAGCGCGTCTTCAGCATCTACCCCCAGGTAGCGCACCGTGCTCTCAAGTTTGGTGTGGCCGAGCAGGATCTGCACCGCCCGCAGATTGCCGGTAGTGCCCTAGTAGCCTGTCATCTCTCAACTGACGGGTAGAGTTTCCGCAGTTTGATGCGA
>CAXSAZ010000126.1:0-2256 GCA_964235485.1 uncultured Acetobacteraceae bacterium
GTGTTGCAGGGCGGACTCAGTGACGGCGAGACGACAGCGTTGAACAGCCCTGCGGGACCCGCCCGCCTTCGCTGACGTGCGGATCGCGCCCGCCCCTCAGCCAGCCCGGACCGCCGCGTTTCCTGCAACCCCGGTGGCGGAGAACCGCGCCGCCCCCGATGCCATCGAGATCGTGCTGGGTGGCGGGCGCCGCATCCGGGTCGGCCCCGACGTGGATGCCGACGCGCTGCGCCGCGTGCTCGCGGTGCTGGAAGCCGGGGCGTGATCGCCGTCCCCGCCGGCGTGCGCATCCACCTGGCGCTGGGTGCGACCGACATGCGTCGCAGCTTTGATGGCCTGGCACTGCTGGTGCAGGAGACCCTGAAACAGGACCCATTCAGCGGGCACATCTTCATCTTTCGTGGCCGCCGTGCGGACAAAATCAAAATTCTGTTCTACGATCAGAATGGCATGTGCTTGTTCTACAAGCGCCTGGACCAGGGCCGGTTCACCTGGCCGTCCACGCAGCCGACGCCTGACGGCACGGCCTCGGTCACGCTGACCCCGGCCCAGCTCTCGATGCTGCTTGAAGGCTTGGAATGGCGTACCTTGGTCCGGTCGCGGCAGCCCATGCTCGCCGGATGAGCGGGGCGTTTGCGGTTGTACGGCGAGGCGCGGACTGATATAGTCTTTGTGTGAGGATCGCGCTCGACAACTTGCCGACCGACGTCAGCGTGCTGCACCAATTGGTGCGCGACATGGCAAGCGCCCTCGACGAGGGCGAGATCGAGGCCGAGCGGCTGCGGCTGATCATCCGGCAGTTCCAGCGCGCCCGCTTCGGCCGGCGCTCCGAGCAACTCGATCCCGACCAGATGGCGTTCGGGCTGGAGGACTTGGAAGCCGACCTGGCCCGGGCAGAGGCCCGCAAGCCGTGCCCGGCATCGGCCAAGCAACTCAAGCCCAAGAAGCTGCCGCACCGGGCGGCGCTGCCGCCGCACTTGCCGCGTGCGGAGAGCGTGTTGCCGGTGCCGCATGACGCCTGCCCGGACTGCGGCGGTGCCCTGACCGACGCGGGAGCGACCAGCAGCGAGATGCTGGACTGGATACCTGCCCAGCTCCGGGTGGTGCGGGTCACCCGGCCCAAATGCAGCTGCCGGGCTTGCGGCACGCTGCTGCAGGCGCCCGCGCCGGAGCGGGTGCTGGCCGGCGGCCTCGCCACCCCTGGCCTGATCGCGCACGTGCTGGTCAGCCGCTATGCCGACCACCTGCCGTTATATCGGCAGAGCCAGATCTTCGAGCGGCACGGGCTTGCCATCAGCCGCTCCACCTTGTCGGACTGGGTAGGCGCGGCCTGCTGGTGGCTGGAAGCGCTGCACGACCGCGTGGTCGCCCACGTCATGGCGGGCGAGCGGGTGTTCGCCGACGACACGACCTTGCCGGTGCTCGATCCCGGACGAGGCAAGACCAAGACCGGGCGGCTGTGGGCCTACACCCGTGACGACCGGTCCTGGGGCGGGCCAGGCTATCCGGCCGTGGTGTTCCACTACGCGCCCGACCGCACGGCGGCACGCCCGGCCGAGCATCTCCGGGGCTTCCGCGGCATCCTGCAGGTGGACGGCTACGCCGGGTTCGAGCAGCTCGCGGCCGAGGGTGCCGTCACCCTCGCTGCCTGTTGGGCGCATGTGCGTCGGAAATTCTATGAGTTGCACCAGGCCGGCTCGCCGGTTGCGGGCGAGGCGCTGCAGCGGATCGCGGCCCTTTACGCAATTGAGGCTGGCATCCGCGGACAGCCACCGGCTGAGCGGCAGCGGGTACAGTCACGGCAATCGCGGCCACTGGTCGAGGCGCTAAAGGTCTGGCTGGAACTGAAGCTGGCGCACCTGCCTGGCCGCAGCCGCTTGGCCGAGGCGATCCGCTACGCGCTCAACCGGTGGCCGGAGCTGAGCCGGTTCCTGGACGATGGTCGGGCGGACCTCGACACCAACCCGGTGGAGCGGTCGATCAGACCTGTGGCTTTAGGCAGAAAGAATTCCTTGTTCGCCGGTAGCGACGGCGGTGCCCGACGCTGGGCGGTGGTCGGGTCCTTGGTTGAGACTGCCAAGCTGAACGGAGTCGAGCCGTATGCGTGGCTGCGCGACGTGCTGACCAGGATGGTGGACGGACACCCGAACCAGCGTCTCGACGAGTTGCTGCCCTGGAAGCAGGTTCAAAGGCTGCAACTGGGTGCCGTCGCGAGATGTGTGGAAGTAGCTTGCGCGGCGTGTTTCCGGCGGGCTG
>CAXSAZ010000127.1:0-2255 GCA_964235485.1 uncultured Acetobacteraceae bacterium
CTCGCATCAAACTGCGGAAACTCTACCCGTCAGTTGAGAGATGACAGGCTACTAGCTTTTGCGCGATCGTGTGGCGGCACAGAGAACTGCTTTCTTGAGGGCTATGGTGCCCACCTCGATGAAACGCTGGCCTGGAACCCATGTCGCCCTATTCCACGCCGTGACGGCTCCAGGTGTCGCAGTCCGTGCTGCAGGTGAACGTAGGGCAGCTACAGCCTGATGCCGCGGCTCTACGCGGCATCACCGACCCTGATTGCAAGGGTAGTCCGTGCGGGGCCATGTGCCCGGCAAAGAGGTTAAGTGTCTATGCCGTGGCATCAGCGAGCACTTTGCACGCTCGGTGAGGCCGGACCAGGTAGCAGGGATCTACTCGGGCGTTCGCCTACTGTGTGACAGCAGCGCGTCAAAGACGCAAACGGCTTTCCATGCGTACGTGCTCACGCTCGATGGACCGGATAGGCAGACGGTACAGCTCGCCATCTTTGGCAAGACTAACCTCTACTGCCGGCCACTGCCTAGCCTGCCGGATGAACCGGAGCGCCGCCCTTGTGCGGTGCAGCCTCCTGGTGAACGGGTTCGACGCGGCGCTTGGAGCGTCGTGCAACCATTACCTATTTATGGCCAAGCGGACGCGGCGGCCTCGCACCCACGGCATTTGCGTCCAGAACCTGCTGGGCGACGCCGACTTGAGAGAGGTGGAACCAAGCCGACGTCCGACCGGTTGCTGCTGGACGGAAGGGACGTCACGGGTGTGCCGGTGCGGCGCTCACGTCCCGTCGTGGCAGGAAACGATTTGATGGCCACCCTTGCCCTCGGCGGCGTTCATACTGAAGCGGGCCGACCGATGCGCCCCGACACGAGACCGGCAGGCAGCCGTTCCCCGGGCAGTGCTGGTCATCAACAGAGGCACCACCTTCACCGGTTCGTTGGTGTTCGGGCCGGAACTGGAAGTGGTTGCCAGCGCGCAGGGCGAGTTCGAGCGGGTTTACCCGCAACCCGGTTGGGTCGAGCATGGCCCCAAGGCGATCTGGCCCACCTCGTTGCATAGCGTGTGGGGAGCCTTGGCCGCCACGAGGCCAGACGCATCGCAACTCGCTGGCCTGGCCGTCGGCATCTCTGGACGTTGGATTGCCGCTTCGCTCCGCAGGCCGATGTGGCCGGGCGTGCCCGCGGACACGCTGGCTGGCAGGCTGACGCCGCCACAGCAGCACCAAGCCGAGAGCTATGGCGTTCACGGGCGTTTGGTCACACCACGGGACAGGCAAGGGTGCTTACCCTTGTGCCGCAAATGAGCTTCGAGGCCGGCCAAACCACATAAGCGGCGCGCTGGCCAAACCCGGCCCGCCGCCGGCTGTGGCCATATCGCATCATCCAGCCCACGAAGCGACGGCCACCGACTATGGCGTTTGCAGCAAGCTTACCTGCGCTCAGACTTTCCATGGCAAACATTGTAAGAGGGATATAAGACTCACGCATCCAATCCGGAGCACCGCACAGTGCAAAAATTTGCATCGATAGCAAATATTAGACAAAGCCGAAAACGGTGTAATCAAAGGGGGGAGTAAGACAGGTGCGCACCAGAGGGTTTGCCTTGGCTCGGCCACTCCTGCGGCTTGGGTTGGGCAGTCTGGCTTATCTGCTGTTGGCCATGGGCACTGCGAGAAGGGCAGGGGCGCAGGAGATCCAACCCTACGATTTCACGCCGTTGCCGGCCGGAACCAACCTGGCCATCGGCTACTACGTTTACGGCCATCAGACCGACTTCAACATCGCCCGGGGTTCGACGATCAAAGGCTCTGGTGTCGAGTTCAATGTCGGCATCGGCCGCTACGTCCATTTCACTGAAATTGCGGGGTACCCGGCCGGCTTCCAGATCGTCCAAAGTTTCGGCTCGGCGTCAGGCGCCCATATCGACGGTCAAAGGTTCGGCAGCGCGTTCGGCGCGCAGAACATCGGTCTTTCGGCGTTCATCTTTCCTTATGTCAACACGGCGACCAAGACCAACCTCAACGTCACGGGCTGGCTTTACCCGCCGACCGGCACCTACGACAAGCGGTCGCTCATCAACCTCGGCGACAACCGCTGGCGCGGAAACCTCCAGCTCGGCGTGTCCCAAGGCATCACTGACAAGCTGGCCTTCGACCTCGGCTTCGACACGCAGTTCTATGGTGACAACACCGAGTATTTTCCCGGCAACCGGCGGCTCAGCCAAGATCCGACCTTTCGCGCGCAGCTTTGGGTCAACTGGCGCTGGA
>CAXSAZ010000128.1:0-2169 GCA_964235485.1 uncultured Acetobacteraceae bacterium
GAACAAGCCAGAGACTACGCCGCTAACCTACTTCCACCACATCCGCGATGGCACCAGACATAAGGGGTTTATGCACAATTGCACCAGCGGTGCAGACGACCCAGCGGCGGGCAGCGATCCGCTGCGCCTCAGCTACCTGAGACACCTGTTGCGGCGGACTCACTCGTGATCCTCAGCCTGTGACCTTTGTCACACCCTGAGCCATTCAGTGGTTTCCCGGCCGCGCCGTTGAGCTAATTTGAACGTCGTGCTGCGCGGACCGGCACCGCCGTTCGTTCGACAGCGCGCATTCAATATGCCGGTGCTGGGAGCTTTCCTGGCGGACACCCACGTATTCAGGAGTAGATAGGCGCGATGCAATACTCGTGGAATGGAAACAACGGATCCTACACGGACGCAACCCAGTGGACCCCGGAGGGGATCCCGCTTTACGGGAGCAGCGACTCCGCATTGATCGAAAGCGGAACGGTCATTTTGAGCAACACTGCACCAAACAACGTCACCGTAACCTTGGCGGGCCTGAGCGCCGAGACCCAGCCGAACCTTGTGCTGGACAACGCTGCCATTGGACCGAGCGCGCAACTCATCCTGGTCCCGACAGCGTTCACCGGAGACGGCTACTCGACCCTCACGATCCAGGGCTACGACACCAACTACGGCACCATCGACGTCTCGGACACCAACTTCTCGGAAACTGCGACAATCGCGATTGCCCCGTACAGCCAGCTCAACCAGGAAGGAACGATCAACGTCGGGACATCACGCCAAGCGCTGCAGATAACCCGGAGCAGCGACGCACCGGCAACGCTGAACAACGACGGCGACATCAACATAAGGGGTGGCCGAGCCATCATCTCCGCCGATGTGATTGGCTCCGGGACCATCAACTTCATTGCCGGCGACGTCGAACTCGGAGGAGGAGTATCCTCCGATCAACACATCTCGTTCTCCCCAAGCGCATTCCTGCGCATCGATGATCCATCCGCCTTCCATGGCATCATCGATGGATTCAGTGATGCGGGTGCAAGCATCACCCTCGCAAACACGCAGGCGACCGGAGCCTTCTTCGCGCAGATCACGCCGGACTCCGGTGCCTTGCTGATTCTGAATGGCCTGGAGGTGGTGGATGCCCTGACGGTCACGGGCGCGCATGCCTCGGATGCCTACCGTGCATCCAGCGGCCCGGTTGGCAGCATCACGTACATAAAACCTGTATAAAGCCTGTTTCCGGGGCCAGTGGCAGCTATCACTACCTGGGCACTTTCGGGCTGACATGGAGGCGCTGCATCCGGCTGACCTGAGTGGAAGGCGGCGGGGACGGACGTGGTTGGTGGATTGCGTGATCTGGACGGATAGTTGGCCCCGCTCTTGGACGTGATGGGCCGCAAAACGCGCCGGACCTGGGCACCCTTGTATCTGCAAGGGTTGCTCGGCCCCGGCGAGCGCAAGAGCCTGCAGCCGATGGTAGCAAGACTGGGCTTGGCGGGGCACGACCAGTTGCAGCACTTCGTCGCAAGCACAGCCTGGAACGACGGGCCGCTGTGGACGGTGCTGGCGCAGGAAGCCGACCGGCTGGTGGGCGGTTCCAGCGCGCACCTCGTGATCGACGACACGGCGTTGCCCAAAAAGGGCACGCTGTTGGTCGGCGTGGCCCGGCAATGCTGCGGGCAGTTGGGCAAGCGGGCGAACTGCCAGTCGCTGGTGTTGCTGACCTTGGCGCAGGGCGAAGGTCCCGTGCCGGTGGCCTTGCGCTTGTGCCGGCCCGACGAGTGGGCGACCGACGCAGGGCGTTGCGCCCGGGCGGGCATCCCCGAGGCGGACGTGACCGCGCGCAGCAAGGGTGAGATCGCGCTTTGCGAGTTGGAGCTGACCTGGCCCCCATCTTTCATCCAGTGGCGACCAGAAGAAGAGGGAAATCGGATCTCCCGCATTTGCCGTGCTGCTGTCCCGCAGTCATGCGGCGTGGAGGACGCGGGCGCGCAGGAGCGGGAAGCCGGCCCGGCCATACATGGTCCGCTTCAGCATTTTCAGCCGGTTGATCTGGCCCTCGGCCGGGCTTGTGGTCCAGGGTAGGTCGAGGGCGGCCTGCACGGCGGCGAGGTCGTGGCGCAGGCTAGCTGTCTGGTTGTGAGACCTCCTTGGCGGCTTCAACGATGGACCGTGCTTTGG
>CAXSAZ010000129.1:0-2060 GCA_964235485.1 uncultured Acetobacteraceae bacterium
GCCCGCACCATTGTGCTTCCCAGTGCGGCTGGGCTTTCGGCGACGTGGATGCCGGCTTGGCGCATCGCCTCGAACTTCGCTTCCGCCGTGTCCTTGCCGCCGCTGATCACAGCGCCCGCGTGCCCCATGCGCCGGCCCGGCGGCGCCGTCGCCCCGGCAATGAACCCCACCACCGGCTTGGCCGTGCCGCTGCGCGCCACGAACTCCGCCGCGTCGATCTCGCTTTGCCCCCCGATCTCGCCGATCATGATGATGCTCTGCGTTTCCGGGTCCGCCAGGAACAGCTCCAAAACCTCGATGAAGTCCGTCCCCTTCACCGGGTCCCCGCCAATGCCCACGCACGTGCTCTGACCCAAGCCCGCCGCCGTGGTCTGGCTCACCGCCTCGTAGGTCAGCGTGCCCGAGCGGCTCACGATGCCCACCGTGCCGCGCCGGTGGATGTGCCCCGGCATGATGCCGATCTTGCACGCTTCCGGCGTGATCACCCCAGGGCAGTTGGGGCCGATCAGCCGCGACCCGCTGCCCGCCAGCGCCCGCTTCACCCGAACCATGTCCAAGACCGGGATGCCTTCCGTGATGCAGATGATCAACGGCACCTCCGCGTCGATCGCCTCCAAGATGGCGTCCGCGGCAAACGGCGGCGGCACGTAGATCGCCGACGCCGTGGCCCCCGTCACGTGCCGCGCTTCCGCCACCGTGTCGAACACCGGCAGGCCCAGGTGCTGGCTGCCCCCCTTGCCCGGCGTGACACCGCCCACGACCTTTGTGCCATACGCGATGGCCTGCTCGGAATGGAACGTTCCCTGCGCCCCGGTGAAGCCTTGGGTGATGACCCGGGTGTCGGCATCAACGAGCACGGCCATTATGCGGCCTCCTTCACGGCGCGCACCACCTTCTCGGCGGCGTCGGCCAGGTTGTCGGCGCTGACGATCGGCAGGCCGGACTTCGCCAGGATCTCCTTGCCGAGATCGACGTTGGTGCCCTCCAATCGCACCACCAAGGGCACGCCCAGGCTCACCTCGCGGGCGGCGGCCACCACCCCTTCCGCGATCACGTCGCAGCGCATGATGCCGCCGAAGATGTTGACCAGGATGCCTTCCACGTGCGGGTCGGACAGGATGATCTTGAACGCCGCCGTCACCCGCTCCTTGGTGGCCCCGCCCCCCACGTCCAGGAAGTTGGCGGGACGCCCGCCATACAACTGGATGATGTCCATGGTCGCCATCGCCAGGCCTGCGCCGTTGACCATGCAGCCGATGGTGCCGTCGAGCGCGATGTAGTTCAGGCTGTGCTTGGCCGCTTCCAGCTCCTTGGGGTCCTCCTCCGCCTCGTCGCGCAGCTTCTCCAGCGCCGGCTGCCGATACAGCGCGTTGTCGTCAAAGCTCACCTTGGCATCGAGCGCCACCACCTCGCCCCCGCCCGTCACCACCAAGGGGTTCACCTCGACGACCGCGCAATCGAGCTCGGTGAAGGCGCGATACATCGCCAGCACGAACCGGGTGAAGGCTGCGACCTGCTTGCCGTCCAGCCCCAGGCCAAAGGCGAGCCGGCGGGCATGGTGCGGGAACATGCCGGAAGCCGGGTCCACGGCCACGCGCTGGATCTTCTCCGGCTGCGTTTCCGCCACCTGCTCGATCTCCATGCCGCCTTCCGTGGACGCGACCACCGTGATGCGCGAGGTTTCCCGGTCCACCAACAAGGACAGATACAGCTCGCGCTTGATGTCGCAGCCGGCTTCCACATACACCCGGCTGACCCGCCGCCCAGCCGCGCCGGTCTGCTTGGTCACCAGCGTGTGGCCGATCATCGCCGCCGCCGCCTCTGTCGCCTCCTCAGCCGACCGGGCCAGGCGCACGCCGCCCTTGCCCGCAGGCTCGTGCGCAAAGTGCCCAGCCCCACGCCCACCCGCATGGATCTGCGACTTCACCACATACACAGGACCCGGCAGCTTCTCCGCCGCAAGCCCAGCCTCCTCCGGCGTCCACGCCACAAAGCCCGGCAAAACCGAAACACCGTAGCCCCGCAGCAACTCCTTCGCCTGGTATTCGTGGATGTTCATC